>CAWGPL010000008.1:0-96551 GCA_963824465.1 uncultured Alphaproteobacteria bacterium | reverse complement strand
TTTTCGGCAGACGGCACGACGGCCTTTGCCTAAGGGCTTGCCTATCATTATCGATCTACGAGGTTTCATGACCATGCTGTACGCAGAACGCCGGCCCGGCCCGTCGGTGAACGCCTGACTCGGGCGGGGCGGCGGTCGCATTCCACTTAATTGTCGCGGCGCTCATCGTCTTTCTGGGCTCCCTGGGTCTGCTGTTTGACGACATCCCGCGAGACGTCCGGCCATTCTGGATCAACGTGAACGACGCGTTGGCCTGATCGACTTCGCGCTCGTCCTCGCAAGGCTGGCCTGGCGCTCGACTCACCGGCCGCCTGATTACCCGCCAGACATCGGCGAACTGGACCGCCGGACGTCGGTTGCGACGCACCATCTGCTTTACGCCCTGATGGTGGCGATCCCGATCTTGGGCGTCGTCGCCTTTGTCTGGCATGGCCGCGCCTTCAACTACGGTCTTTTCCAGCTGAATTTCGGCGTGGCGACGGATCGCGCGGTGTTCAAGCCCGCTGAGATCCACACCAGTGGCTGGCTTACGCCCTGTTCGCGCTCGCCGGATTGCACGCGCTGGCCTCGCCCGCATCACCATTTCGTTCGCGCGACGGCGTGCTCATGCGCATGCCCCCGAGCCGCGAGCGATAACGCCGCAAGGCGCTCGCCCGATCCGGATGGAGTGCGGGGGAAAGCGGCCGCCTACCGCCCCCACTTCCCCGCCACGGCGTTTCGGGGACGGGCGTCAGCCGGCGGCCGGCCTTCGGACCAGGCGACGAGATTATCGACCATGCAGTCCGCCATGGCGCGCCGCGTCTTGAGCGATGCGGAGCCGACATGCGGCAGCAGGACGGCGTTGTCGAGCGCGATCAGTTCCGCCGGAACCCTCGGCTCGTCCTCGAACACGTCGAGGCCGGCGCCGAGGATGACGCGCTCCTTGAGCGCCGCGACGAGCGCCCTCTCGTCGACGAGCGTCCCGCGCGCGATATTGATGAGCACGCCGTCGGGCCCGAGCGCCTCGAGAATCTCGGCGTTGACGATGTGGCGGGTGTCCGCGCCGCCCGGCGCGACGACCATCAGGATGTCGCAGGCTTCGCCATCTCCAGCGAGCGATCCGTAATATCGATAGGGGACGCCCGGCTGCGCGTGGCGGCCGTGATAGACGATCGCGAGGCCAAAGCTCTCGGCCCGCTTGGCGATCGCCTTTCCGATCCGGCCAAGACCGAGAATGCCCATCGTTCGCCCGCGCAGCGAGGCGGTGAGGGGAAAGCGCCCTTCGAGCCAGTGACCGGCGCGCAGAATACCGCTCGGCCTGAGGCAGCCGCCGCACCGTCATGAGGGTCAGGCCCATCGCGGTGTCGGCGACCTCATCGTTCAGCACGCCGGGCGTATTGGTGACGATCATACCCCTCTCGGCCGCGGCGCGGGCGTCGATGTGATCATAGCCGACGCCAAAGCTAGCGATAATTTCGAGGCTCGGCATGGCGTCCATGAGCACTGGGCCGATGGGCGCGTGGCCGCCGTTCGAGGCGATGGCGCGGATGCCCGGCCCGTGATCGGCGAGCCAGGCCTTCGGATCCTTTTCCAGCCACAGGCGGTGGAGGGGCAATTTCGCGGCGACGAGGTCGGTGACCATCCCCATTCCTTCCGAGGGCATCAGCACGTCGCAGGGGCTTCGGCCAAGACTGGTGCTCCGCTTTCCTCTTTACAGAGCCGTCGGCGAAGGCGCATGGCATCGCCGATGGCGAGCGCCGAACGCATGACCTCCGCGCTGCGGCGCCCGCAGGTGCGCCGCCTGATGCTCAGGATTTCCGTTCTTACGCGGCGCTCGATCTCGCCATCGAGCGGGCGGCTCGTCGTCCTAAGCGGCGAGAACGGAGCCGGCAAGACCAATCTCCTCGAGGCGCTGTCGCTGTTCTACGCCGGGCCGGGGCCTGCGGCGCGCCGAGCTCTGCCGAATGCGCGCGCGCCGGCGGATCGGGCGGCTTTGCGCTCTCGATCGAAATCGAGGACGAGGACGCGACGCGGGCGCTCGGCTCCGGCCTGGGCGCCGGACCGCAGAGGCGCGGCCGAACGGATCACCCGCGATCGACCGCGCGCCCGCGTTCCCTCCTCCCGCGGCTTCGCAGACCATCGTGCAGCGTCGTCTGGCTCACGCCCGCGATGGACCAGCTTTTCGCCGGACCGGCCGAGCGAACGGCGGCGGTTTCTCGACCGCTTCGTGCTGGCGATCGACCCGGCCATGGCTCGCGGGTGGCGCAATTCGAGCGGGCGCTCAAAAGCCGCAACAAGATGCTCGAAGAGCGGGCGTTCAACGCCTCGTGGCTCGACGCCGTGGAGCGCAAGGCGGCCGAACTCGGCGTCGCGGTCGCGGCGGCCCGGCAGGAATGCGTGAGCCGGCTTTCGGCGCTCATCGAGGCGGAGCGCGACGATTCCTCGCCCTTTCCCTGCGCGCGGCTCGCGCTCGAAGGCGAGATCGAGCGGCTTGCGGCGAGCGGCCCGGCGCTCGCCGCCGAGGACGCCTATCGCGGGATGCTGCGCGACAACCGCCGCCGCGATGCCGCGGCGGGGCGCACGCTGATCGGCCCGCATCTTGGCGACCTCGCCGTCTGGCACGGACCCAAGGATGCGCCCGGCCGCCAGCGCCTCCACCGGCGAGCAGAAGGCGCTGCTGGTCGGGCTGGCGCTCGCCCACGCCCGGCTCGTGGCGGAAATGTCCGGCATCACGCCGCTGACCCTTCTCGACGAGATCGCCGCCCATTTCGATCCCCGGCGCCGGTCGGCGCTTGTTTGGGGCGCTGGAGCGGCTCGGCGGGCAGGTTTTCCTGACCGGCGCCGACCCGGCGGCTTTCGCGGAACTGCGGCGGCGGGCGCAGATGTTCGAGGTTTCGGCCGAGCAGGGCGTGCGCGCCGCGCCTTCAGGCGTGGCCGGCGTCGGATGACAGCATTCCGGCGTTGACGCCGAGCTTTGCCAGCGCGCGCTCATATTTGCCGTCGAGGTCGGCGCTGAAGATGAGGTCGGGTCGGCCGGGCAGGTCAGCCAGCCGTTGGCGAGAATCTCGGTCTCGAGCTGGCCCGACGCCCAGCCGGCGTAGCCCAGCGCCAGGATCGCCTGCGACGGGCCCGACCCTTGCGCGATGGCGCGTCAGAATGTCGATCGTGGCGGTCAGGCAGACGTCGTCGGCGATCTTCACGGTCGAATCGTTCGCCCCATAATCGGCGGAATGCAGAACGAAACCTCGCCCGGTCTCCACCGGCCCGCCGCGCAAGACCTTTACGCGCTCAGCGCGCGGGGGAAGGCGAATGGCTTCGCCCTCGGTGACGATCTCGAGCTGGACGAGCAATTGGCCGAAATCGATCTCTTCGGCGCGCTGGTTGATGACGAGCCCCATGGCCCCGTCGTCGCGATGGGCGCACATATAGACGACCGAGCTTGCAAACGGGCCTTCCCGGAGCGAGGGCATCGCGATCAGGCACTGCCCTTCGAGACTCGTTGGCGGCGGGGGGTCGGCCCGTTTCAATCGCGCCTCCGAAAATGGCCGATCAGGTTGCAACGACAAGGTTAGTCGAATTCCGCGCGAGGGTATAGGTGACCATGAGGATAGCGATTCGGGCTGGCCACAGGCCTATTTGTGGCCGCGAGCGTCGCCGCTTGGGGCGCGAAAGCGGAGAGCTTCGCGACGGATTGGGCGAAATCCGCGAAATCCGAGGCCCGGCTCGTCGCCGCCGGCGCGGACCTCGCCGGCTTTGAGATCCGGCTCGCTCCCAACGCCATCACCTACTGGCGAGACCCGGGCGACACAGGAGTTCCGCCGACGCTCGACTTTGCCGGCTCGGTCAATGTGGCGAGCGTCGAACCGGTCTTCCCGGCGCCCACGCAAATCCTCGAGGCAGATGGCAGCGTCGCATTCGGCTGGAACGACGGCGTCGTCATTCCGCTGCGCGTGAAACCCGCGGACCCGGCAAAACCTGTCACGCTCAATCTGCATGCGAATTATGCCGTCTGCGAGAAGCTCTGCCTGCCGGCGCAGGCGAAGCTGTCGCTGACCCTGCCCTCCGGCGCCTCTCCCGAGGCCGCGCTCGTCGAGAAGGCGCTCGCGGCCGCCCCGCGGGTCGTGGCGCCGAAGGCGTTTGGGGAGATTGCGACGACTGGAAAGGACGCCTGGCGCCTCTGCGCTGCCCGAACCCGGCGCGGCGCGCGACCTTTTCGTCGAGCCTCCCGAAGGGTGGTGGGTCACAGCGGCTCCCGCCGCGGACGACAAGGGCCGCTCCTGCTTCACGCTGACATTGCGGCAGAAGCCGGACGGCGCCGCGCCGCCCGTTTCGCTGCGCCTGACGATGACCGGCGGCGCCGGGCCGGTCGAGGCGACGCTGACAGCGCCGGCGCTCAAATAGCCCGCGTCATTTGCGCCCGCGCTCGTCCCGGATATGGTCGCCCCTCCGCCAGCAGCAGAGCCCCCATGCCAAATGTCCGCGCCAACGGAATTGAAATCGCTTACGAAAGCCTTGGACGGGAGGGCGACCCCGTCATCCTGCTGATCCACGGGCTCGCGACGCCGCTGACGGGGTGGCCGAACTCGCTGGCGGACGGTCTGATCGCGAAGGGCTTTCGGGTCGTGCGGTTCGACAACCGCGACATCGGCCTCTCCTCGCATCTGTCGGACCTCGGAACGCCCGACATCGGCGCGATGATGGCGAAGGTCGCCAAGGGCGAGAAACTCGACCCGCCCTATACGCTCGACGCCATGGCTGCCGACGCCGCCGGCCTCCTCGATGCGCTTGGGATCGACAAGGCGCATATCGTCGGCGCTTCGATGGGCGGGATGATTGCCCAGCTTGTCGCGATCCGCCATCCCCGACAAGGCCAAAAGCCTCGTTTCGATCATGTCGAGCACCGCGCGGCGCGGGCTGCCGGGGCCGAACCCGGAGGCGATGAGGGCGCTGATGGCCCTGCCCGCAAGCCCGAGCCGGGAAGACAGGCTCAAGACCGCGATGGCGGCCGTCCGCGCCATCTCCGGTCCCGGCTTCGTCCGAAGCGACGCCGAGCTCGCCGCCTATGTCGGCCGCAGCATCGACCGGACGCCCTTCGATCCGCCCGCCGCCGCGCGCCAGCTGGCGGCGATCGTCGCGGCCGAGCCGCGCGACGCGCTGCTCGCCAAGTTGAAGCTCCCCGCGCTCGTCCTTCACGGCAAGGACGATCCGGTCGTGCCGGTCGCGCACGGCGAGGACACGGCAAAAACCATTCCCGGCGCGAAACTCGTCGTCGTCCCCGGCATGGGTCACGAATTCGGCGAGGCCCTGATGCCGATCTACGTCAAGGAAATCGGCCGGTTTGCGGAAGCGCACGGAGGCGGCGGCGTAGCGACCGGAAGGCGCGCGGCTCAAAAGTCGCTGGCGATGCCCTTCACTTCCCAGTCGCCGTAACGGACGGGTTCCGGACCCTCGCGGCCGCCGATTTCGCGAGGCCGGTCAGGCTTCGGCTTTGCACGACGGGCTTCCGCTTCGGCGAGGGCGCGCCGGGCCGCCTCGGAAAGCGTTCGCGGCTTGGTTTCGGTTGGCTTTGGATCGCTCATGGGATGAAATCGGTGTTTGCGGCGTTTCGTGCGCTTCAATTCCGCCTTATGAAGGCCATATCACGAAGCCGCCCGCCGTTCGAAGCGATTGTCGCCCTCGGCGCGCGACAGCCCGACGCAAGCCCGCCGCTGAATTCTTCATCAGATTGGCATGCGGGCGAGAAGGCATGATTCGAACAGAGGCTCGTTTGGCGCGACAGCAACGGAGCGGTTTCAACATGGGCCGGCCCGCGGCGCCCGAGCCGCCGCCCCCGGGCCTGAATGCGCGGGTCGCCGCGGCGCGCGCCGTGGCCGAGGCCATCGTGCACGGCCGCCCGCTGGAAGAGCGCCTTGCCGCCGACATCGCTTTGCGCGGGCCCGGGGTCGATCCTCGCGACCCGGGTCTTGCCCGCTCCATCGCGACGGCTTCGCTTCGACGCCTCGGCACGATCCGCAAGGCGCTCGCCGAACGGCTGGAAAAAGGCATGCCCAAGCGCAGCGGCGCGCTCGAATGGACGCTCGACCGCCGGCGCCGCGCAACTTCTCTTCCTCGACCTGCCGGACCACGCGGCGGTCGACCTCGCGGTGCGCGCCGCGCGGGTTGAAGCCGCGAGCGCGCCGTTCGCCGGGCTCGTCAATGCGGTTTTGCGAGGGATCGCCCGCGACCGGGAGGCGATCCTCGCGGCTTCCGATCCGCTCGACGACGACACGCCGCCGTGGCTCGCGGCGCGCTGGCGCACGATTTACGGCGAGGCCACGGCCCGCGCCATCGCCGCCGCCAATCGCTGGGAGCCGACGCTCGACCTCAGCGTCAAGCAGCGTCCCGAGGCTTGGGCGGCCCGGCTCGGCGGAATCGTGCTGCCGACCGGCTCGGTGCGGCTCGACACGCACGAGAAAATCACGGATCTTGCCGGCTACTCCGACGGGGAATGGTGGGTGCAGGATGCGGCGGCGGCGCTCCCCGCCCGGCTTCTGGCTCCGCGCCCCGGCATGCGAATGGCCGACCTTTGCGCGGCGCCGGGCGGAAAGAGCGCCGAGCTTGCGGCGGCCGGCGCGAGCGTCGTCACCGTCGACCGGTCGGCGGAGCGGCTGAAAATGCTCGCGGCCAATTTCGAGCGCCTGAAGCTTGAATGCGAGATCGTGGTCGCCGACGCGCTGAATTTCACCACCGCGCCCTTCGACGCCGTGCTTGTCGACGCGCCCTGTATGGCGACCGGGACGATCCGCCGGCATCCCGACGTCGCCTGGACGAAGCGGGCGAGCGACCTTCCCGCCCTCGCGAAATTGCAGGGCCAGTTGCTCGACAAGGCCGTGACGCTGACCAAGCCAGGCGGCAAAATCGTCTATTGCACCTGCTCGCTCGAACCCGAGGAGGGCGAGGGGCAAGTCTCGGCATTGCTCCGGCGCAATCCCGACGTGCGGCGGGAGCCGCATCGCCGCTGAGGAGATCGGGAACCTGAGCGAATGCGTGACGCCGGAAGGCGACCTCCGCACCTTGCCCTGCCACCTCTGGGGCGACGACCCGCGCCGCTCGGGCCTCGACGGTTTTTTCGCGGCAAGGCTCGTCAAGGCGGGGTGAGGGGGCGACCCTATCGAGATCGGGCTATTAAATCGACGCCGAGGGCCATGACCTCGAGGTCATCAAAGGGGCCGCCCGCACGTTGTCCTCGGGCGCTGTCAAGTTTGTCTCCGTCGAGGTCGGCTTCGGCAATCCGGGCTTGATTCCCATCGATAAGTTCGTCAAGTCTCCGGCGCCTATGGGGTTCCGACTGTTCGGCGTCTACGATCAAGCGCCCGGCAAAGACTTGCGGAATCGGGCCCTGATCCGAAACTCGCGGGAGCGGTCTTTGATCAACCTATGATACGCAGTTAGCTCGACTTCTTTCACGAGCGATCGGCGCGCACCGCAGTCTCTCAAAAGTCGGACGCGTCGGGTCAATGCCGAAAATGGCGCATTCCCGTAAACACCATCGCAATCCCCGCCGCATCCGCGGCGGCGATGACTTCGGCGTCGCGCACGGAGCCGCCCGGCTGGATCACGGACGTCGCGCCCGCTTCCACCGCCGATAGAAGCCCGTCGGCGAAGGGAAAGAACGCGTCGGAGGCGACCGCCGAGCCTTTGGTCATTGGCTCGGGCCAGCCGGCCGCCTTCGCCGCATCCTCGGCTTTTCGCGCTGCGACCCGGGCGGAATCGACCCGCGACATCTGTCCCGCCCCGATGCCCGCAGTGGCGCCGTTCTTCACGTAAACAATGGCGTTCGATTTCACGTGCTTGGCGACACGCCAGGCCATGCGAAGGTCCGCCATTTCGGCGGGCGTCGGGGCTCGTTTCGTCACGATTTTGAGGTCGGCCTCGTTGAGGACGCCGCTGTCGCGGTCCTGCACGAGAAGACCGCCGGCGACCGACCGCACCGTGAGGGTTTTTGCGCGCGGGTCGGGGAGCGCGCCGGCGATCATGCAGGCGGAGATTTTTCTTCGCGCCGATGATGGCGAGCGCCTCTTCATCGGCGTCCGGAGCGATGATGACCTCGGTGAAAATTTCCACGATCTTCTTCGCCGCCGCCGCGTCGAGTTTTTGATTGACCGCAACGATGCCGCCGAAGGCGGAGACCGGGTCGGTCGCCAGCGCCTTCTCGTAAGCCTCCAGAAGCGTCGCGCCGGTCGCGACGCCGCAGGGGTTGGCGTGCTTGATAATGGCGACCGCAGCGCCGTCCCTGGCGTCGAACTCCGCGACCAGCTCATAGGCCGCGTCCGTGTCACTGATATTGTTGTAGGAAAGCTCCTTGCCCTGGACCTGCCTGGCGGTCGCGACGCCGGGGCGCGCCTCGGCGGTCAGGTAAAGCGCAGCCGACTGGTGCGGGTTTTCGCCGTAGCGCAAAGCGCCGAAGCTTTCGTGCAGGACGCCGCCGAAAGCCCGCCATTTCGGCGTCTCCTCGCCGATCTCGCCGGCGAGCCAGTTGGAAATCGCGGCGTCGTAAGCCGCGGTTCGGGCATAGGCTTTTTGCGCCATGCGCGCGGCGGAAGGCGAGGCTGGTCGCGCCGTCGTTGCGGGCCAATTCGTCGAGCAGCGCGGAATAGTCGGCGACATCGACGATGACGGCCACGTCGTCGTGGTTCTTCGCGGCCCCCCGGATCATCGCCGGGCCGCCGATGTCGATGTTTTCGATCTTTTCGTCGAAAGGAGCGCCGCGCTTCAGGGTCGCCTCGAAAGGGTAGAGGTTGACGATGAGCAGATCGATGGGAGCGATGTCGTTGGCGAGCATCGCCGCCTGATGGGCAGGGTCCGAGCGGATGGCGAGCAGGCCGCCGTGCACGCGGGGGTGGAGCGTCTTGATCCGCCCGTCCATCATTTCGGGGAAGCCGGTGACTTGCGAAACGTCCATCACCGCAATTCCAGCCGCCGTAGAGCGCCGCCGCGGTGCCGCCCGTGGACAGGATCTCAATTCCCCGTTCCGCGAGCGCCTTGCCGAGGTCGGCGAGCCCGGTCTTGTCTGAAACCGAGACGAGCGCCCGCCCGACCTTGACGATGTCCGTGGCCATCTTCCCGCGTGGCTCCTTTGGCCCTGTCGTCGGGGCCGTGAAATGGTGCGGCGCAATAGCATGGTTTTGCCCGGCCCGGAATGTGTCGTTCGTTCAAGGCGGGCCGCCCACAACGGGCTTTTTTTCCGCCATCACGGTATTTTGAGGCGAAGGCGACGCAATTTGCCCTGCTGGCGTGTTTATGGGTGAGCCTAACCCACAAGGAGACTGGTCATGATGAAGACTTTTGCGCTGATCGGGCTTGGCGCGGTTCTCGCGCTTCCGCCGGCCGCGGCGCTCGCTCAGAGCGGAACGACCTCGGGTTACGGGACGCAGAGCTACGGCTACGGCCCGCACGTTCCGACCCGGAGCCTGACGCCGTTCGAGCGATCCTGGAACGCAAACAATGAGAGCAAGCGGCAGGCTCGCGCGGGCGCGCGCTGGATGCGTCAGCACAACGAGCGACTGCCGACGCCGTGGTGAACGGTCCGCGCTCCCGCCCGGACCTTGTGAACGAAGAAGGCGCGCCATTCACCGGGCGCGCCTTTCCCGTTTGAACGCTGGCGCTTTATGCGCGAGCGCTGCTCTGGCGGCGGGCGCGGAGCCCGGCGAGGGCGCCGACGCCAGCGAAGGCGGCGAGCATCATGGTCCAGGTCGACGCCTCGGGCACGCCGTTGACCGTGACGTTCACCGGAATGTCGTAATTCCAGTAGGCCGGCGCGATTCCCGGCTCCGCGGCGCCAAAAAAGCCGACGTTATAAGCGCCGCCGCCGACGCTGTAGATGTCGAATTGCTGCGACGTCCCGAACCCGACGGAACCGGGACCCATCGCGAAGATGAGGCCGTTGCTGTCGATCGGAACGGAGGTGTCCGCGTCAAACCAGTCCGTGCCGTCGTTCGAGCGATAGCCCAATAGCCCGCCGCCGTCATCTTCGACGCCGGGGCTCGACAGAGTGACGAGCGTGAGGCTCTGGGTCCCGGTCAGACCGCCGCCGGAGATCGTTCCCGTCCCGGCCGCCGCTTGGCCGCCGGATTCGGTGAGCGAGAACATCGCTGTGAAAAACTCGCCATAGACAGACCCGGTTACGGTGTAAACCGAGGCGCTGGCAGGAAGAGCCGACAGCGAAAATCCGGCAAGCATTCCCGCCGCCGCGAATAAACGGCCATACATGGTCTTAAGCCCCCTTTGGAGAAATTGGTTCATAGTTACACGATTGCAACCCGAAATACCCGCTTTGGTTGTCCAGCGCAAGAGGGGGCGGGCGCGAGGCCCATAAGGCGCAAAGATTGGCGAATGGCGAGGGCGGGGAATGGGTTGCGCGAGGCGGAAAACCCCCCGGTCGCGCGAAGTCGCCGCAGAGCGTTGGGCCTGGCTGCAACCTATCGCTGTCTTGGCCCGGCTTTTCCTGGCGCCTGACGAGGCGCCGCTGCCGCCGCGCATTTTGAGAGAAAGGCAAAGGGTCGGGGCGCCACGCAAATAATTGTTGACTAGGAAACTATGACGAGATAGTTTCCTTGGCAACAAATGCCGGGCGTCGCACTCGTGACCGAAAATTCGCAAACCCTCAGCAGGCTGGAAAGCCACCTTGGCTACTGGCTGCGTTACGTTTCCAACCAGGTGTCGCACGCCTTCGCGCTGAAAGTGCAGGCGTTGGGCGTGACCGTCGCCGAATGGGTCGTCCTGCGCGAGCTTTTTGACGGGGAGTGCATGCCGAGCGCGCTCGCGGACCGGCTCGGCATGACGCGCGGGGCCATTTCTAAGCTCGCCGACCGGCTTGCCGCAAAGGGTTTGCTTGCCAGGGAAGCCCATGCGCGCGACGCCCGTGGGCAAACCCTCGCGCTGACGGCCGAGGGAAGCGCGTTGGTCCCGAAACTCGCGGCTCAGGCGGACGCAAACGACGAGGAATTCTTTGGCGATCTCGATCCCTCGGCGCGCGCGGCCATCGAGGACGCGATGAAGCAAATTGTCCGCCGCCGAGGCATGAAAGAAGTTCCGATGGCGTGACGCCCCCGGCAAGCCGAGGGCGACCAGCGGCAAGCGAAACCCCTGAATTATCAAAGGAGAAGAACACATGGACAATCATGTGAAGGATGTCGTGCGCGAAATGACCAGGGCCTCGAACGAGGAGCGGATCACCTTTCCCGAAGTCGTGAAGGCGCTGATGGAGGCCGGGGTGGAGCGCTACCACGCCGATCTCGTCGTCGGCGCAAACACCTATTTCCTGCCGGACGGCAGTTTCGAGACGGTCCCGACTCACCGGACGGCGTTGGCCGCCGAGGCGTTCGGCGCCGAAGGCGTCGAGGCTGCGGTGCGCGCCATCCAGCGCGGCGAGATCAAGTATCTGGAATTCTGCGAGCGCTGCGCCGCCGCCGGTTGCGTCGGCTATTTCGTCAGCCTGTCCGGCAAGCGGGCCGTCTACTACGGGCGCACAGGCGACGAATATGTCGAATGGTTTCCGGGCGCCAAGCCGGCGGATTAGGATTGCCGAAAATCAGAAGTTACGCTACAGTTTCCGGATGCAAGTTTCTGCCAAGAGAAAGAGACTGGGCTGCCGCGGTCCTGCGCGGAGGCTGTCTTCGCGAGGAAAGGCGCCGAGAAAAAACAAATCTCGGGATTCGCTCATAACCCTTTGAAAAGAAACGAATCCGCCGAAGGAATCCAAGAGAATCCAAGGAAATCCAACCCTTGAGATGGCGCGCCGCGGCCTGAATCGGGCCGTTCCCAAACCTTCCCAAACCGGGCGAGCGCGCGCTAATGCGCCTCGTCCCAGTTCTGCGCGGCGCGGGCGTCCACCTGCAGCGGCACGGCGAGCTTGAGCGCGGGCTCGGGCGCGTCGACCATGACTTGGCGCACGATGGGCAGCGTCGCCTCGACCTGATCGTCGGGGACCTCGAAGACGAGTTCGTCGTGGACCTGCAGGAGCATGCGCGCCGACAGGTTCGCGCGCGCCAGCGTATCGTCCATGCGCACCATGGCGCGGCGGATGATGTCGGCGGCCGACCCCTGGATCGGGGCGTTGATGGCGGCGCGCTCGTTGAAGGCGCGTTCCGACACGTTCGAGCGCGTTGATCTTCGGATAGTGGCACTTGCGGCCGAAAATCGTCGTCACGTAGCCATTGGCGCGGGCGGTCTTCTTGGTCGCCTCCATATAGTCGCGGATGCCGGGGAAGCGCTCGAAATACTTGCGGATATAGGCCCCCGCCTCCTCTCGCGGGATGCCGAGCTGGTTGGCGAGGCCGAAGGCGGAGATGCCGTAGATGATGCCGAAGTTGATCGCCTTGGCGCGGCGGCGCACCTCGCTCGGCATGCCCTCGATCGGCACGCCGAACATTTCGGACGCGGTCATCGCGTGGATGTCGAGCCCCTCCGAGAAAGCCCGGCGCAGCGCGGGAATGTCGGCGATATGAGCGAGGATGCGCAACTCGATCTGGCTGTAGTCGGCCGAGACGAGCTTATGCCCCTTCGGCGCCACGAAGGCGCGGCGGATCTTCCGACCGGCCTCGGTGCGGATCGGGATGTTCTGCAGGTTCGGCTCCAGCGAGGAGAGCCGCCCCGTCGTCGTCGCGGCGAGGGCGAAGGCGGTGTGCACGCGGCCCGTCGCCGGATTGACGTAAGTCGGCAGCGCGTCGGCGTAGGTGGACTTGAGCTTTGAGATCTGCCGCCATTCGAGAATGCGCGCCGGAAAATCATGGCCCTGCTCGGCGAGGTCTTCGAGCACGCTCGCGGACGTGGACCAGGCGCCGGTCGCGGTCTTCTTGCCGCCGGGCAGGTCCATCTGTCCGAACAGAATGTCGCCAAGCTGCTTTGGCGAGCCGAGGTTGAACGGCGCGCCAACCATCTTGAAGATTTCGTCCTCGAGCCGCGCCATCCCTTGTGCGAAATCGCCCGCGAGGCGGGACAGCATGTCGCGGTCGATGGCGATGCCGCGCCGCTCCATCCGCGCGAGCACCGGCACGAGCGGCCGCTCCAGCGTCTCGTAGACGGTCGTCACGCGCTCGGCGACAAGCCGGGGTTTCAGCGCCCGCCAGAGGCGCAAGGCGACGTCGGCCTTCTCGCTTGCGTATTCGGCGGCGCGGTCGAGGGAGCGCGCGCGCGAAGCCGACGAAGTTGCGGCCCGAGCCGGCGACGTCGGCGAAGGCGGTAAGCTTCTGGCCGAGGATGCGCTCGCCAAGCCGCGCCATGTCATGGCTCTCGCCTGTGGCGCCCGCGTCCAGCGCGTAGGAGATGAGCATCGTGTCGTCGATCGGCGCGACACTTATGCCTCGGTGCGCCAGCACCTGAAGGTCGAACTTGATGTTCTGCCCGATCTTGAGGATTCCGACCGATTCCATCAGGGGCTTCAGGAGCCTCAGCGCCTGGTCCTCGGGAAGCTGGTCTGGCGCGAGGCCCGAGCCGTCGAAAAGATCGTCGGAAGCGTTGCGGTGCCCGATCGGCAGGTAGGCGGCTTCGCCGGGCGCGAGCGCGAGCGAAATTCCGACCAGGTCCGCCCGGTGCGGATCGGCCTCCGACGTTTCGACGTTGAAGGCGACGAATCCCTGCTCCTCGGCGCGGGCGAGCCAGGGCGCGAGGTCGTCGGCGTCGCGGAGGATTTTGTAGGCGGCGCGGTCGATCGGCGCGCGCGCCTCGGCGAGCCGCCGTTCCGCGAGGTCGGCGGGGGACGGCGCGACTGGTTCCGTATTCGCAGGCGTCGGCGCGGCTTCCGCGGCGGCTTCGGCCGCCTGCTCCCGCGCAAGCGCTTCCTCGCCGGCCTTTCCCTGCCATCCGGCCGGTCCAACGAAGCGGGGGTCGGGCTCGATGCTGGAAGCGTCCACGCCGCAAATCTCGGCGACGCGGCGGGTCAGGGTCGTCAGCTCCATCGCCTTGAAGAAGGCCACGAGGTCTTTTCCGTCGAGGGTCGGAGTGGGCAGGGCTTCGAGCGGCGTTTCGAGCGGCGCGTCGCGGACGAGCGACACGAGCGATTTCGAGACGCGGATCCGCTCGACGTTCTCGGGAAGGGTCAGCGCTTCGCGACGCTTCGGCTGCTTGATCTCGCTGGCGCGGGCGAGCAGGGTTTCGAGGTCGCCATATTCGCCGATGAGTTGGGCGGCGGTCTTGATCCCGATGCCCGGCGCGCCCGGCACGTTATCAGTCGAGTTGCCCGCGAGGGCCTGGATGTCCACAACCTTGTCGGCGGGCAGCCCGAAATAGGCGACGACCTCATCGGGGCCGATGCGGCGTTCGTCGCGGTCGCCCGAGGCGGGGTCGTACATGGCGACGCCCGGCTCGATGAGTTGCATGAGGTCTTTGTCGGCGGAGACGATCAGCACGTCCGCGCCCGCTTGCCGCGCCTGTTTCGCGTAGGTGGCGATCAGGTCGTCGGCCTCGAAAACGTCCTGCTCGACCGGGACCATGCCGAAAGCGCGCACGGTCGCGCGCATGAGCGGGAACTGCGGCACCAGATCGTCCGGCGGCTCCGAGCGGTTGCCCTTGTAGGCCGGATAGATCTTCCGCCGGAACGAATCCTCGCTCTTGTCGAAGATCATCGCCAGATGCGTCGGCTTGATGCCCGCCGCGCCCTCGCGAATGAATTGCAGCACCTTGGTCGCGAAGAGACGCACCGCGCCGATCGGCAGCCGGTCGGTGCGATAGTTATATTTCTGATCCTGGCGGATCGACTGATAATACGCGCGAAAAATGAAGGACGAGCCGTCGATCAGGAAGACATGATCGCCGGGGCCGACCGGACGGTGGGGCTGGGTCATGAGCGCCAAGATAGGCGATGACGCGGCGCCGCGCCATAAAGCCGCTGGCGACGCCTGGGAGACCTTGAAACAGGCGTTCATCGCACGGTCAGGATTGCCGTCATAAAGCCAAGACGTTGATTCGGCCGGACGCGGTCGGGTTTTGCGTGATGAGGCGGCCCATTGGCTTTTCGGGGACTTCTCGGCGCGTCAGCTCTGGCGCTGGCCGCCGCCATTGGCTCGGATTCGGTCCAGTCCTTCACGCTCCCCACGACCTGTCTCGACCCGGCGCTTTGCGTCTCGATCTGCCGCAGCACGGTCGAGGAGGGTCGTACGGATCGGGATTTCCTCGAACTCGCCGCCTATCAGCTCGGTCCCGAACGGCCGATTGACCTGCCGCCGGCAAATCTGACGATGCCGGCGCCGGTCGATCCAAAGAATGTCTATGCGGCGGACGGGGCGGGGATGTTCAGCCCGGCGGTCGCGGGCCAGCTTTACCGCGTCTATTCGCCGAATCTCGATCACCGGGAAGGTGGACGTCATCGACCCCGAAACCTTCAAGCTGATCGAGAGCCTTGCGGCCATTCCGAGCCCGCAGCACATCGTGCCGTCGTGGGATTTGCAGACGCTCTGGGTATCGGGCGACGTATCGCTATCGCGGCGGCCACGCCGACGTCATGCCGATCGACCCGAAGACCGGCAAGCTCGGCAAGGCGATCGTCGTGCCGGATTCCTACAACATGTATTTCACGCCCGACGGGCGCTCTGCGATCCTGGTCGCGGAGGCCATGCGGCGGCTGGAATTCCGCGATCCCCATACGATGGCCTTGCAGGGCTATATCGCGACGCCGCGCTGCCCGGGAATCAACCACGCCGACTTCTCGCCCGACGGATCGTACGCGATCTTCACCTGCGAATACGACAATTCGCTCGCCAAGATCGACCTTGTCCATCATCGGCTAGAGGGCGTGCTGCCGCTCTCGAAGGGGGGCATGCCGCAGGACATCCGCATCGCTCCCGACGGCTCGGTCTTCTTTGTGGCGGATATGCTGAGGGACGGCGTGGTCCTGATCGATGGCGACGCCTTCAAGGAGGTCGGATTCATCCCGACCGGCGTCGGCGCGCATGGCCTCTATCCGAGCCGCGACGGGACGAAGCTCTATGTGTCCAATCGCGGCACGCACAATCTCGCCGGCGTGAAGAAAGGCAACGGCTCCGTATCCGTGCTCGACTTCGCAACCCGCAAGGTGGTCGAGAACTGGACCATCCCAGGGGGCGGCAGCCCCGACATGGGAAACCTGAGTCCCGACGGCAAATGGCTTTGGTTGTCGGGCCGCTACGACGGCGTGATCTATGCGTTCAACACCGCCGACGGCTCCGTGAGGTCAATTGCCGTCGGCGGCATGCCCCATGGGCTCACCGTCTGGCCGCAGCCGGGCAGGTACTCGCTGGGGCACACTGGGAATATGCGATAGCGCCTCGACCCGCGCTGGTCGCGGTCAATCCGAAGCCTCGGCCGGCCGAGGCGGCGGGGCAGGCACGCCGACCCGGATCAGCTTCGAGAAGTCGGGGGAATTGCCAGCGGCTTTCGCCTTGGCGCTGATCTTCGCCCGCTCGATCAGCTCCTCCAGTGGGATCGATGTGTCGACCGCGCCCTGATCATAGAGGTAGCCGGGCAGGAAGCCGTTGACGACCAGCCGCCAGTCCCAGGGGTAAGTCCCGCCGGCAGCTCGCACGAGCTTGAACACAGCCGTGGCGCAATTTGCGGTGATCGAATTGTACCACTTCGGCCGCTCCGCGAGCTCGTTGGATTCGGCGACATACTGAAGCAGCAGCAGCCTTGCGGCGTCCGGGGGCGTGTTGAGCCGGTAGAGCCGCACGTCCTCGCCGCGGACGTTAGTCCTGAGCCGCACAGTGTCGCGCTCGGTTGTCGCGAGATAGATGATCGTGTGGGTGCGAAAAGCGTCCGCGACGGGGGAGAATTCGCCGCCCTTCTCGCGCCGGACCTCGACCGACCAGGCGAGATAGTCGCCGTTCTCAAAGCCGAAGCTCATGATGACGTGCGCCATCTCCGGCCCGGCCCAATAAGCGAGGAAGAGGTCGAGCGTCTTCAACTTCGAGAGGTCGTAGGAGCGTTTTTCCCAGTGCTCGGTGGCGTCCGTCTCGCTCCGCCAGTCGAAATTGCGGACGTGGGACAGGGTCAAATATGTCGCCGCTGAGTGCGCCCGTGGTCTGATACGCCACGTCCGGCTGCCAGTCGCCGCCGTCGGGCGGTGTGATGGTGCTCCACCATAGCAGCAGACTCGCGAAGGCGACCGCGAAGATGGCGAGGACCGGCCAGCGCCGTCGCGAGAAGAGCGCCACAACCGTTATAAGGCCGACCAGCGCGAAGACGCCCGCCACCAGCGCGCGCGCCCAGTCCGGGCCGGGAAAGCGGAACCACAGGGCGAGCGTCGACCACGCGGTGATCGGCACGATCCCGAACAGCGCAACCAGAACCAAGACGATCGCCGCGATTGCGCGCCCCACACCTGCCCCCAAACCGGCCTCGCACGCGCGGCCTCGCACCTCCTCGCGCGGGAAATCATACCGCCCCGGTCCGTTGTGGGAAAGCGCTGTGCCAGGGTCTCCCCGACCATATTCGCCTCTTGCGGGCAATGAGGCCGGCCCATATGCCGGAGCCCGCATGGGCGAGCGGGGCGCGCAGGACGGGATGAGGCCGCAGGAGACAAGATCCCGAAGGCGAGCGGGCCGAGTTGCGGATTGTTCGGGCGCGTTTCTGCAATGCGCCGGCTAAATCCGCCGAATTGGCTGGGGAACCGCAGCGCTGTCGCGGGGCTGGCCGGATTCTTGCTCAGTCTGGTCAGCGTCGTCGGAGCGACGCTTTGGCTCGATCCGGCGCAGCAGGCGGAAAGCGCGGCCACGATGCGCGCCAATGCCGAGGCCTCCCGCTCCCGGATGATTCTCGACGCCAATGCCGGAGATGAATTGGCCATGCACATGGGTGGCCTCGTCTTCGGCGTCAGCGTCAATGCGGATGCGCCCGACGACGTCAAGGCGGCGATCCAGGCGATTCGCGTGCGAGCGCTCGCTCGCCGGCACGATGGCGTGCGCGGCTATCTGGCGGAACTGGGCGTTGCCGGCGCGATCGACTATCCCAGAGAGTTCGCCCGATACGAAAAGCTCGTCGCCGCGGAAAACGCAAACCTTACGCTCGAAACCTATCGCGCCGCCAACGCCTACGAGGGTGATCTCGCTATGGCGATGGTCAAGGCGCAGGGCGAAGCGGCGATGAAGGCGATCACTCTGCATGGCGACCGGGCGACCGCGAAAGCCGTCGTCGTCGAGCGGAAGCTTGCCCTGCTTTGCCTTTCGCTGTCGGGCTCGACCATCGTCTTTCTGGCCGCGATGGCAGGGACCTCTGGGATGATGTCCTTGGAGTCGCCAGTGGTTAGCCGGCTCAGGCGCGCCCGACGCAGGGTTGCGGAACGAGGTGAGCGATCGGCATGAGCGTCTTCTCGGGATCCTGGTGGACAACGAAACGGCTCGCGATCCTGATCGGCTTCGCACTGACCGTGCTCGGGGCGCTGGGACCGCAGTTCTATGTCGGCCCGGTCGAAGATCATGCCGCCGACATCGAGGAGACAATCAAGACGCTGACCGCTCGGATCGAAAATTTGCGCGCCGCTCAGGCTCAATATCTCCTGTTTCAGCAGATGGGCGTCCTCGTATACGCCCTGAACGCGACCGGGACTGCGGCTCAGGGCACGTCACAGGAGACGACGCTTAACCGCCTTTATCAGCTCTCACTGCTGGACCGCTCGTCGGCAGTGCGGCAGATGATTGGGGAGTTGGCGCGCGCGAGGGAACTCACCTATCGCGAGACGTCCGACCGATATGGCGCCCTGATCGGCGCCGCGCGCAAGGATTTTTCCTTGCCGGCCTTTCAGGCGGTGGACGACTTCGAGACGGACACGATGCGCAAGGCGGACGCCTGGATGGCGAAGCTCCAGCAGGCGCTGCTTCAGGCACAACGTGCAAAGGGTGACCTCGAAGCACTCGCCTCAAAACGCAGGTTGCAGCTTCTTGTCGCGATGACCCTTGGATCGACGCTGCTGCTCGCCGCCAATCTCCTCTCGGAGAAACCCCCGACGCCGAAGGCAGCGCCAGAGACACCAGCCGAGGCCGCCGCCGCGGAACGGCTTGTTGATCTCGCGATCGCGCAGGCGCAGGCGCTCGACAAGGAACCCAGGACCGGCGTCCCCGACACGGGCGGGGCGGGGTAGATGCTCTATGCCGCCCGTTTTTCCTTCAGCAGACCCAGCTTGAGCAGGCTCTCCGCCGTGGCGGCGAGGGCGTCCTCACGGGAACGCGGCTTCCATCCGAGCACGCGCTGCGCTTTCTCGCCCGTCGCGTTTCTTGGTTTGCCGAGTTCCGGCAGGATCTGCTTGATCGCGGGGTCGACGAACGAAGCCGCCCAAAGCAGCCAGTTCGGCAATTCGCGGGTCGGTACCCGCCGCGCAGCCGGGCCAAGGCGGGTCTTGAGGGTTTGAGCGATCTCGCGGAAGGCCATAAAGTCGCCGACGGTCGCAAGGAAGCGCTCGCCTTTGGCCTTCGGATCGGTCATCGCCCGCAGGTGCAAGTCGGCGACGTCACGGACGTCCACGACGCCGAAATTCATTTTCGGACATCCGGGGATCGAGCCGTCCATAAGGCGCTGGACGACTAGGATCGAGGTGGAAATGTCCGGGCCGAGGACTGGCCCGAACACGCCGACCGGATTGACCACCGAAAGTTCGAGTCCCCCGCCCTCTTTCGCCACATAGTCCCAGGCAGCGCGCTCGGCGATGGTCTTGGATTTGGCGTAGGGCATGACGTCAGGAGATTTCACGTCGGTCCAGCTCGTTTCGTCGAAAGGCGTTGTCTGTGGCGGATGGCCGTAGCCGATCGCGGCGAAGGAGGAAGTCATTACGACCCGGCGCACGCCCGCCGCGCGGGCGGCCTTCAGGACGCGTAGAGCGCCGTCACGCGCGGGCACGATCAACTCATCCTCGTTCTTCGGCACAGTGGCCGGAAAGGGCGAGGCGACGTGGAGCACATAGTCGCTGCCCGCCAAGGCCTCAGGCCAGCCCGGCTCCCGCTCCAGGTCGGCGGCGGCGAAGCTCAACTTGTCGAGCGCCTCCGCCCCCGCGCCGGCAAGCACGCCCGCGCACCTCGGGTTCACGAGACATGTTGCGAACCGTCGTTCGCACCGTATGGCCGGCGGCGAGCAACTGCAGGATGCAATGCCCGGCGATAAACCCCGAGCCCCCGGTAACCAGAACCCTGCTCATGCGGTCCTCCGCGTCGAGACGACATCTTTTGACATGGCTCGCTGTGGGGGTTTGCGCAAGTTGGGCAGGGCGCGGGCAGCTTCAGGCATGCTAGCCAAGTGGATTCACGACCTTGGCGCCCGGAAGCGGCTTTCTCGGAAGATCACAATCTCGCACAGTTGGCCACGCGGTCCCTAAGTGTGATTTGTATATTTCCGCCGCTTGAGGCATGTGGCTTCGTCAGTCGCAAAGTCGATTAAACCGGGGGGAATCTCATGTCCGCACGCACACTCGCCGCCACCGTCTTGGCCGCCTCAATTCTCGCTGCGCCCGCGTCGGCGGCCACTTACAGCCTGATCGACGCCTTTGGCGACAGCCTGACGGACGCCGGCAACGCTTGGATCGCGTCCTCCCACGCTGATCCGCTAGCGCCGCCTTACGCGCTGGTGAACGGCTTCGGCGTCTTCAGCAACGGACCCGTCTGGGTGCAGGACTTATCGCAGATGCTGGGTCTAGGGACACTCACTCCGAGCCTCGCGGGCGGGACGGACTACGCGGTCGGCGGCGCCACAGCTTCGGGCGGCGGACCTGGCGATCTCGCGGCTCAGGTGACGGCTTTCCTTTCCGACAATCCGGGCGGCGCTTCGGCAGGCGCTCTTTTTGCTTTGTCGATTGGCGCTAACGACATCACCGCTGCGCTTGGGACTTTGGACCCGGTGTCATTCGTGGTGGCCGCGGCGCAGGACGCGGCCGATCAGATCACCCGCCTCCAGAACGCCGGCGCGACGCATCTCGTCCTTTTCGACGTGCCAGACCTGAGCTTGACGCCAGTTGCAGGGGGCAATCCGATTCCCGGAGAGCTTGCGGCCCTGTTCAATGGAACTTTGCAGACCGACCTCGCCACGAATGTCGCGGATGGGCTGACGATCTACGACCTCGACACTTACGACCTTTTGCAGGAGGTGGTCGCCGACCCCTCGGCTTATGGCTTCGACAATGTCACTGACGCCTGCCTCACGATCACAGCCGGAATTCCGTCAATCTGCGCGACCCCGGATACTTATCTGTCGTGGGACGGGTTCCACCCCACAGCAGCTGGCCATGAGGTTGTCGCAGAGGATGCCTTGGAGGCGCTGGCTACTCCCGAGCCCGCATCCTGGGCCCTGATCATGATTGGTTTCGGCGGTCTCGGCCTTGTCGGCGCTCGCGGGCGCCGCAAGGCTTTCGCGGCCTGAGGCCGGCCCCGGCGGCGCTTAGCTCGGCGGCTGATGGCCGCCCGTCAGCGGCACGAACGGAATGATCTTGCCGCCAAATATATCGGAGCGCGTGACCGAAGCCTCGCCGTCGGCGCGTTCTCTCTTCACGACTTTGAGGATGTGCTGAGCGCCGGGCGGCCCGACCGGAATGACCATGATCCCGCTTGGCTTCAACTGCTGCAGGAGCGGGGGCGGAATGTGGTCGATGCCGCAGGTGACGATGATCTTGTCGAAGGGAGCGGCTTCCTGCCAGCCGTAGTAGCCATCGGCGCTGCGGGTCGCGATGTTGGAATATTCCGTATACCCGTCGGCGATCAGCCGATCGTAGACGCCGCGTGTGCGCTGGGCGAGCTCCGGAATAATTTCGATCGTGTGGACTTGGGGCGTGAGGTAGGTCAGCAGAGCCGACTGGTAGCCGGAGCCGGTGCCGATTTCGAGCACCTTATCGGTCGGCCGGATGCCCAGCGAACTCGTCATGCGCCCCATTGTTCCGGGAGGTGTAATGGTCACGCCGAAACCAATGTCGAGGTAGTGCCCGACATAGGCGTTGTCCTTGTCCTGAGGCAGGACGAATTCTTCGCGCGGCGTGAGAAGAAAAGCGCGCTTCTCGAACTTGGTATAGAGGTCATTGAAAGCGAGGACCTCCTTGTACCGGTCAAATCGCCGTTCGAGATATTTCGGGTCTTCGCCGCGATTGGCCACGCCCCAGGAGACGAAGGCAGCCTTGTCGGCCAGCGGGGGCCACAGATCTGGGTTAAACCGTTTTGGCGGCGAGGCCAGCGCCGATTTCACGGCTGCAAGGCTCGCCGCGGCGCCCATCAGAAATTCGCGTCTACGCATCAAAGATCCTTCGATCGCTTTTTGGCGGATGCGCCGCGCCCGACGCGGCCGCCTTATAAGGGCGGCTTCGTGGCGAGGCTATGGCCGAAGTGTTTTCGCGAGAAAAGCGAGCAACTTTGCGCGCGCCGCCACAGCGGCCTTTGCGTCATAGGCAAGCGCCATTCCCATGATCCGCCTGCCCGGACCAAAGCCCGGATCGTCGAAGCCATGCGGTCCGTTCGGCAGGATGACCAGCGTGACTTTTCCTGGCGGTTGCGCGGCGGCGAGCGCCTCGCAGTCGGTTGCCGGGGTCACTTCATCGGCCCGGCCGACGACGATGAGGGTCGGCATCCTAAGCGGCGCGCCATTCTGATTGGCGCAGGGGGCATAGAAGACAGCCGTCGCACGGAAGGCGAGCCCCGGTGGGGGAGCGTTGCGTCCCGCCGCGATAGAGAGCGCGGTGTCGCCGCCTTGCGACGCGCCGAAGACGGCGACGCGAGACGCCTCGATGTCGGACCGCGCAGAGAGCCAAGCCAACGCTCCGTAAGCGTCGGCAACCCCTTGCGGGAAATCGACCGAACATGTCTCCTTGATACCCCGGGTCGAGAAATCGTCCACCGAGAGAGCCGCATAGCCGGACGAGACCAGCGAAGCCTCCATCGCTTTCCGGTTCGAGGGCAGACCGAGGCAGGTGTGCAGGAGGACGACGGCAGGAAATGGCCCGGCCCCCTTCGGCTTCGCAAAATAGGCGGCAAGAGTCGGTCCGCCGTCCGCGGCGGGAAAGCTCACACGCTCGTCAGCCCGCGCCCCACCGGCCATGAGAGCCAAAACAAGCGCGGCGACCGCGCATGAGGTCGCCCGGCCGACCGCCGAACGGAGTCTCTGACGCGGGGGGAACGGCAATAGCTCGGACTTTCCGAGGCGAAGTTTGCGGCGCAGACCAAGCAACCTCACCGGCTTACGCGTCTCTGCAAGCGAGCCAGGCCTGGACCGGCGACATCAAGGAGGGGGAACATATGAGCTTTTTCGGTCTGGAAGTTTAGTCGGGGTGTGCGGGCCCGACTGCGGCAATTCCGGAGGCTGTCGAACCGACCTTCGGCTCCCCGTTACGGCGTCCTCGGGCCTCCCGTCACTCCTTCTTGGCCAGAGCGTCCAGTTGCTTTTGCATCTCGGTCAGTTGGCTGCGCAAATCTTCGATATCGGCTGGGCGCGCTTCCTGCTTCTGTGCTGCGGCGCCGAAAGGCGAGAACATTCCGAGGGCCTGATGGAATGCCTTGAGGTTCTTCTGGGTCAGTTCCTGCAAGGTCGCGAAAGAACTCGTCGAGAAGGCGTCCGCGCCGAACATCCGGCCGGCGGCTTCGGCCATCGCCTGCCGCTCTGCCGGAGAATCGGTCGATCGAAAATTCGAGATAGCTTGGCAACAAGGCCTGCACGCTATCCCCATAGAAGCGGATCAATTGCCTGAGAAACGTCGTCGGCAGCAGCGATTGTCCTTCGATCCCCTCCTGCTCGAAAATGATCTGGGTCAGGACGGATCGGGTGATGTCATCATTACTCTTTGCGTCATAGACAACGAAATCCTCGCCGCTCTTCACCATCTTCGCGAGGTCCGCCAGCGTCACATATGCGCTTGAAGCTGTATTGTAGAGTCGGCGATTGGCGTATTTCTTGATCGTCGTAGGGGTAGAATCGGCCATTTCGAAGCGGGTTCCCATTGGGTCGGGCCACTCGGTGGTTAAGGATAAGCTTTTTTCGGGCCGGGAGGGAACTCTTTTTTGCGCCGCGAAAGAAAATGCCGCAACCTCGCGGAGCGTTGGGTTGCAGAGTGCGGCATATTGGCTTGCCCAAGGACGCATTGACCTAATTGCGGGTGGCGGGGCGCCTGAAATCGTGTAGAACGCGTGCCAACCACCCATTCCATAGAGTCTAGAGGTGGCACAGGAGTCGCCCCATGCCAGCAGAAGACATTGTCATCGCGAGCGCCAAACGAACGGCTGTGGGTTCCTTCAACGGCGCTTTCGGGTCCACTCCGGCCCATGAACTCGGAGCGGCCGTCATCGCTGCGGCGATTAAGGAAGCGAAAATCGATCCGTCGGACGTCGACGAGGTGATTATGGGGCAGATTTTGTCGGCGGCGGAAGGCCAAAATCCGGCGCGTCAGGCCGCGATGAAGGCCGGTGTCCCGCAGGAAAAGACGGCTTTCGGCGTGAATCAACTTTGCGGCAGCGGACTAAGGACGGTGGCTCTGGCGCTCCAGCAGATCGCGAATGGCGACGCCAAGATTGTCGTGGCCGGCGGGCAGGAATCAATGTCCATGGCTCCGCATGCCGCCTACCTGCGTTCAGGCGTCAAGATGGGCGAGTTCAAGCTTCAGGACACAATGCTGAAGGACGGCCTCATCGACGCCTTCCACGGCTATCACATGGGCAATACTGCCGAGAACGTCGCTACGAAGTGGCAACTGAGCCGTGAGGATCAGGATCGCTTCGCGGTCGGTTCGCAAAACAAAGCCGAGGCCGCTCAGAAGGCCGGCAAGTTCAAGGACGAGATCGTGCCGGTGACCATATCGACGCGGAAGGGCGACGTCGTCGTCTCCGACGACGAATATATCCGCGCTCGGCGCCACCTACGAGGCAATGGCGAAGCTCAAGCCGGCCTTCTCCAAGGAGGGAACGGTGACCGCCGGCAACGCCTCGGGCATCAATGACGGCGCGGCGGCGATTGTCGTGATGACCGCAGCTGAGGCCTCCCGCGGGGGAATCGAGCCGATGGCTCGCATTGTCTCTTGGGCGACGGCGGGCGTTGATCCCGCGATTATGGGCACCGGGCCCATTCCCGCCTCTCGCAAGGCCCTCGAGAAGGCCGGATGGTCCGTAAGGGACCTGGAACTCGTCGAGGCTAACGAGGCCTTCGCGGCGCAGGCGCTCGCGGTGAACAAGGACCTCGGCTGGGATCCCGCGATCGTCAACGTCAACGGCGGCGCCATTGCGATCGGTCATCCGATCGGCGCCTCGGGCGGCCGGGTCCTTACGACGCTTCTTCACGAGATGAAACGCCGGAATGCGAAAAAAGGCCTCGCCACGCTCTGCATCGGCGGCGGCATGGGCATCGCAATGACTGTTGAGCGCTAACGGGTTCTTACAGCTTTATTTCATTCGAAATCAATCAACTCCGCTCCTCTCCGGGAGGCAGGCGGGGTGACTTCCATAGGGAGGAAAGCGATGGGCAGAGTTGCTGTCGTCACCGGAGGCACGCGCGGAATTGGCGCGGCGATCTCGAAGGGGCTGAAGGTTGCCGGATACACAGTCGCGGGCACCTATCACGCGAATGACGCGGCCGCAGAAAAGTTCAAGGCCGAAACCGGGGTGCACGTCTTCAAGTGGGACGTCTCGAAGTACGAGGAGTGCGTGGAAGGTCTGAAAAGGGTTGAGAGCGATCTCGGACCCATCGATATTCTTGTCAACAACGCTGGCATCACCAAGGACGGCATGTTTCACAAAATGACGCCGGATCAGTGGTACGCCGTCATAAATACCAATCTTAATTCGCTGTTCAATATGACGCGGCCTCTTATCGAGGGCATGCGCGAGCGCGGCTTTGGCCGCATCATCAGCATCTCGTCCATCAACGGCCAAAAGGGGCAAATGGGTCAGACGAACTACTCCGCCGCGAAAGCGGGTGACATCGGGTTCACTAAGGCGCTGGCGCAGGAAAACGCCAACAAGGGCGTTACTGCGAACGTGATCTGCCCTGGCTATATCGCGACCGAAATGGTCATGGCAGTGCCAAAGGAAGTTCTCGAAAAGACGATCATCCCACAGATCCCGGTCAAGCGGCTAGGCCTTCCCGAGGAGATCGCGCGCTGTGTGGTGTTTCTCGCTTCGGACGACGCCGGGTTCATAACGGGCTCGACGCTAACCGCCAACGGCGGGCAATACATGTCGTGAGTCTTCGCGGGAGGAGAGTTCCGCTGTCAGGCCACGCGCTTTTCCCGTCAGCGAGCGCGACCGACAGTTTCGAGCCGCCGCGTCGCGGCTGATAGCCAGCGTCGCGTCGTCGGATCCACGAGCGGCGAGAGGGTTCTGCGCACCCGCGCATGATAGGCGTCGAGCCATTTGATCTCTTCAGCGTTCAGGAGCTTCGGCTCGATCAGCCGCGTATCAATCGGTGCTAAGGTCAGCGTCTCAAAACCCAGCATCTCGCGTTCCGCGCCCTCGATGCTTCTCGGCTCGACGACGACGAGATTCTCGATCCGAATGCCGAATGCGCCGGCCGCGTAGTAGCCCGGTTCATTTGAGATGATCATGCCGGGAACCAAAGGGGTCGATCCCGTTTTCGCAATCCGCTGTGGGCCTTCGTGAACGGAAAGGTAAGAACCCACGCCATGTCCGGTGCCATGATCGAAATCCAGGCCGGCGCGCCAGAGCGGCATTCTCGCAAACGGGTCCAACTGCGCGCCATTTGTGCCCTTCGGGAACACCGCGCTTCCTACCGCTATGTGGCCCTTCAGGACTCGCGTGTAACGGTCCCGCATCAACGCGTTCGGCCGGCCCACCGCAATCGTGCGCGTGATGTCCGTAGTGCCATCTTCGTATTGGCCGCCGCTGTCGATGAGGAAAATTCCTCGCTCGACCTTTCGGTTCGAGGATGCTGTGACCCGATAATGCGGCACCGCGGAATTCGGGCCGGCTCCGGCGATGGTCGGGAAAGCGACATCCTTCAACATGCCCCCTGCGCGGCGGAAGGTTTCGAGCGCCTGCACCGCGTCGATCTCCGTCAGTCGTCCGCGTGGCGCCTCGGCGTCAAACCACGCGAGAAAGCGAACAAAGGCCGCCCCATCCCGCTCATGAGCAGCGCGGGACCCCGCCAGTTCGGCCTTGTTCTTGGCCGCCTTCATCAGCGTGATAGGATCGGGGCCAACTTCAGCAACGCCGCCTGCGCGCTCAAGCGCCTGCGTCAAGAGAGATGGCGCGGTCGCCGCATCGAATGCGATCCGTAAGTGGCGCCGGCCGAGGCTCTCGACAAAGGAAACCAGCATGTCCGGCTCCATCAACGTCGCCAGAGCGGCAAGCGAATCGCTCGCCGCGGCGGACAGCTTGGAGAGCTTGAGAAAAAGGACAGCGTCCCCCGATGCTGGCACATAAGCGAACCCAAGGGGGATCGGCGTATGAGCAACGTCCGCTCCGCGGATGTTGAAAAGCCATGCGAGGTTATGAGGATCGCTGATCATGAGCCCGTCCGCGCCCCTTAGCGCGCCGCGGACTTGGCTCGAGCTTCGCGGTCGCGCCTTCGCCCGCGTACCGGGAACGATGCAAGGTAATCGCTCCATGGGGCGCGGCGGGCCGCTCGGGCCAGATTTCGTCGATCGGATTGACGGCCAAGGGCACGAGTTCGGCGCCGGCGTCCTTCGCGGCCTTCGAGAACCGCGCCACAGCGTCGGGCGTGTGAAGGCGCGGATCGTAGCCGAGCCTTTCCCGAGGCTTCAAGTGTCCGCGAATCCATTCAGTCGGCGGATCATCGACGATATGCCGCGTCTCGAAGACGGAACGATCGGTTTCGAGTTTAACTTGCTCGGTGTATCTGCCGTCGATGAACAGCGCGGCGCTGTCTGCGAGAACGATGGCGAGGCCCGCGGAGCCGGAGAAACCCGTCAACCACAAGAGCCGCTCCGCATTCGCAGGCACGTATTCGTTCTGATGCTCGTCCGCGCGCGGAACTAGAAATCCGGCGACGCCGAGGCGGCGGAGTTGCTGACGCAGTTCCGCGACGCGCGTCGCGACATGCGAGGGCCCGCCGCGTATTTCGAACGACTGGAAACGACTCTCAAACACGAAGAAATCCCCTCTGACCAGTTGCGCTAGGTCTGAGACTCGGCGGCAACGACGCGCCCGATAAAGGGCAATTGCCGATAGGAATGTGCGACATCCATTCCGTATCCGACAACGAAAACGTCAGGGCAAACAAATCCGACGAAGTCGGCGTTGATCGCGACCGCTCGCTTGCCCGGCTTTTCGAGCATGGTGCAAACGAGGACGCGGCGTGCGCCCCGCGCCGCTAGGAGGTCCTTTGCGAAAGCCAGCGTGCGACCCGACTCCAGAATGTCGTCGACGAGCAAAACGTCGCGTCCCCGCACAGAGGATTCGATATCCCGCAGAATTGTCACGGTTCCGCTTGACACTGTGCCATCAAGATAGCTCGACAAATGGAAGAACTCGACCTGCGGCTCGAGCCCGACGCGATGGAGGGCCCGCAAGAGGTCAGCTGCGAACATAAAGGAGCCCTTGAGGATGGCGACCACCAGTAGTTCTTTCGGTTCCGTGGCGAGGATCTCTCGCGCGAGCTCGTCGGTCCGTTCAGCGATGCGGCGCTCGTCAATGAGAACTTGGACTTGCGTTTCCCCGCTCATGAAGCTTTCCTCTCGTGAACCATCATCAAAGCTTGAAACACCAGTGATTTTCCTCTCGCCTGCGGCCGCCGCGCCTCCCTCTAACCGGTCTGGGGGTCGACCCTCTGGTTATCATAGCGGCCGCGGCTCAATGCGCCACACGTCCACGCGAAAATCCGTCATGGAACAGAGCGCCATAAAGGCGCGGGTTGAATTGGCGGAGGACCGAGTTGCTGCAGTTTGAGAATGTCGGCTTGCGGTATGGCATGGGGCCGGAAATTGTTCGCGGCGTCAGCTTCTCGATTGATCCTCAGAGCTTCACTTTCATCACTGGACCGTCGGGAGCTGGCAAGACCACGCTCCTACGTCTTATGCTGTTGTCTCTGCGACCTACACGGGGAAAAATCCATATCTTCAACCATGATGCATCCCAACTCGATAAGCGCGAGTTGACAGCACTTCGGCGCCGGATTGGCGTCGTCTTTCAGGACTTTCGGCTGCTGGACCATCTCACCACGTACGAAAATGTCGCACTTCCCTTTCGCGTTGTAGGCCGCGCGGAAAAGAGCTATCGCGCCGAGGTGATCGAGCTCCTTCGGTGGGTCGGACTCGGCGACCGGATGCACGCGCTCCCGCCTGTCCTCTCAGGGGGCGAAAAGCAGCGCGCCGCAATCGCGCGCGCGCTCATCGTAAGGCCCGAGTTGCTGCTCGCAGACGAGCCAACCGGAAACGTCGATCCGGGACTCGCGCGTAGACTTCTGCGCCTCTTTGTGGAATTGCATCGCCTTGGAACCGCGGTCGTCATCGCGACGCACGACCTCCAGCTTCTCGATCAGCTGAGCTTCGCGCGCCGGCTCGTGGTCGGCGACGGCCTCGTCACGATGTTCGACGGCGCCACGCCTTGAACGTTGCAACTGGATCGGAATGGAAGGGCCGTGCCGTCGAGTGATATCGTCGTTCCGGCCCGCCATGCCGCTCTGATCCCGCGAGATTCTCTTGCTGGGAACGCGCTCGTCGCGGTGATCGCGATTTTTACCTTTCTCGCTTGCCTCACGGCGGGCGCGGCGCTGCTGACCTCTAATGCGGCGCACAGCTGGCGGTCCGAAGTGCTGAGCGAGGTCACGATCCAGATCAAACCCAAGACCGGCGTCGACGTTCAAACCCTTGTCGACAAGGCGACTGGGGTGGCTTCAAAGGCGCCTGGCGTTGAAAAAGTTCACGCCTATTCGGAGCTGGAGTTGGAGAAGCTGCTCGCGCCGTGGCTTGGCTCGGGCCTAGACCTGAGCCTCTTGCCCGTGCCCCGGCTCATCGTCATCGGCCTCCGCGATCAATCGCCTCACGCGCTTGCGCGCTTGCGCGAGGCGCTTGCGCAGGCTGTGCCGGAAGCGAGTCTGGATGATCATCGAATGTGGGCGCAGCGCATCGGCGCAATGGCTAATGCGATCGTGGGCCTCGCGGCGGTCGTTTTCGCCCTGATGATCGCGGCCATGGCGACGGCAATCGGGTTTGCAACACGCGGCGCGATGGCAGGCGTCAGGGAGATCATCGATGTGCTCCATTTCGTAGGCGCCTCGGACGCGTTCATCGCGAAGGAGTTCCAGAGACACTTTCGCCGGTTGGGTTTGAGGGGTGCGCTGATCGGCGGTCTTTCGGCCATTGCCGCGTTCGCCGCCGTCTCGTTCCTGTCGGGGGCCTGGTCGCACTCGCCCGGAGGCAATGAGATCGCCGCAATGTTCGGCTCCTTTTCGCTGTCGCCCAGCGGCTATCTCGCGCTGCTGCTGGTTGGCGTGGGCGTGACCCTCCTGACGGGCTACGTGTCTCGAACCATCGTCCTTCGCTATCTGAGTGACATCCTATGATCGCCGCGCGGTCGCTGATCTACAACGTGCTCTTCTATCTCGCGACGATCGCGCTGATGATCTTCGGGCTCCCGACCATGCTGTTCGGACCGGCGGCCATCGAGGCGCTAGCTCGGCTCTGGGGCACGATCTCCGTTTGGCTGCTCGATAAGATCTGCGGCCTTAAGCTAGAATACCGCGGCCTCGAGAACATCCCCTCCGGAGGTTATATCATCGCCTCCAAGCACCAGTCGTTTCTCGAGACTTTTGCGCTCCTGAAACATTCGCCGAACTTTGCGATCATCCTGAAGCGCCAGCTGACCTATGTGCCACTATTCGGGCTCTACTTGATCATATCGAGACAGATCGCCATCGACCGGGGCAAGGGCGTCAGGGCGTTGCAGGACCTTGTCGGCAAGGCGAAGCCGGTGCTAGCCGCCGGCCGGCAAATCATGGTTTATCCGGAAGGCACGCGGCGCCCGCCCGGGGCCCCGCCCCGCTACAAGCAAGGGGTCGCCTTCCTATACGCCGAGTCGAATGTGTCCTGCCTCCCGGTCGCAGTCAACACCGGGCTCTTCTGGCGACGCCGTGACTTCCTGCGCCGGCCCGGCGTTGCGGTCGTCGAATATCTACCGGCGATCCCACCGGGGCTCAGGCGAGCCGAATTTGCCCGCAAGCTGCAGAATGGGATCGAGGCCGCATGCAATCGTCTCAACGAGGAAGCCATCGCTCGCGACCCATCGCTGCGAGCCATTGTGGACGCGGGGAGGCGTGAGGCGGAGTGAGCAATGGTCGTGAGCGCTTATTTGTCAGCGCACAGACGCACGAGGCGCTGTGCGCCGTTTTCAGGCTTCAGCCCAGACATCCGCCCGCGTCCCCACGAGCGCCCTGATGCCCGATCCGCCGGCCGCGTTGACCGCCCGGCCCAGGCCGGCAAGAACCTCCCCCACCACGTCCGGCCCCTTAAGAGCGAGGCTCGTGTAGAGCTGGATGAGGCTGGCGCCCGCCTCGAACTTGGCGAGCGCGGTTCCGGCGTCCTCGATCCCGCCGCATCCGATGAGGGGCAATGCGCCGCCCGTCGCACGGTACGCGCGGGCGAGGAGCCGGGTCGAAGGCTCGAACAGGGGTCGGCCTGAAAGGCCGCCCATTTCCGCTCGATCAGCAGACTTCAGCGAGGCCCGCCGCGCAATCGTCGTGTTGGAGATGACAAGGGCGTCGATCCTGCGAGCCGTGGCCACCTCCAAAATGTCGTCGAGGGCGCCCTCGTCCAGGTCCGGGGCGATCTTGAGGAAGACGGGCTTGCCCGGCGCCGCCTCGTCGCGGGCGGCGAGGGCGGCGGCGAGCAGCCCGTCAAGCGCCGCCCGGCCCTGCAATTCCCTTAGGCCCGGAGTGTTTGGGGACGAGATGTTGATGGCGAAATAGTCCGCGACTGCAGCGAAAGTTCTGACCCCGAGCGCATAGTCAGCGACGCGATCCAGCGAATCCTTGTTGGCTCCGACATTGACACCAATGAGTTCGGAGGGCCGGCCTTCGAGGCGCTTCAGCGCCGCGGCGAAGCCTTCATTATTGAAACCGTAGCGGTTGATGACCGCTCCATCCTCGGGAAGCCGAAAAACGCGCGGCCTCAGATTGCCGGGTTGGGGTTTTGGCGTCAGGGTGCCGACCTCGACGAAGCCGAAGCCGAGGGCGAGGGCGGCCCCCGCAACCTCGGCGTTCTTGTCGAAGCCGGCGGCGAGCCCGAGCGGGTTGGGAAAGCTCAAGCCGGCGACAGTCGTCCGAAGTTTTGGGTCACCAGGTGGGACGGGGTTGGGCGGGACAAGCTTGAGCCCGACGATCGCCGCGCGATGGGCCGTCTCGGCTGGCAAGAGTTCTCAGGAGAGGCTGCGCCAGACTTACGAGGCTCACGCCTCAAGGGTCCCGAAGTCGTGGGCCCCGTCGGCCTTGAGCGGCAGGGGCCGGGACCAGCGGACAGCGCTCATCGGCAGAGCTTGGTAGAGATGTGGGAAGAGAGCGCCGCCGCGTGAAGGCTCCCACCGCAGCGACTCGCGGAGCGGCTCCGTCTCGACGGCAAGCAGCACGAGGTCGTCGCGTCCGGCGAACCACTTTGCGGCGGTCTCGGGCGCCTGCTCGGCGGTCGAGAAATGCATATAGCCATCCCTGAGATCGACGGCGGCGCCGTAAAACACGCCCACCGCCTCAGCGGCCCGCCATTCCTCGGCGGCGACGATCTTGAAGATAAGGTTCATTCGTTCTGAAGCATGCGCTTGAGCAATTCCAGTTCATCGCGTAGGGCGCTGTCAATTGCCGAGAGCGCCTCGATCTTACGCACCGCATGTAGGACCGTCGTGTGGTCTCGCCCGCCGAAACGGCGTCCGATCTCAGGCAGTGACCGCATGGTCAGGGTCTTGGCGAGGAACATCGCTACCTGCCTGGGTTTCACCACTACGGCAGTGCGACGAGACGACAGAATGTCCGCGCGGGTTACACTGTAGTGGTTAGCGACCAGTTTCTGGATGTCCTCGATCTTGACCCGTTTCGGCTCATGAGTACGGATGAGGTCACGGATCGCCACTTCTGAGGCTTCCACCGTCAACGGCGCGCCTGTTAGAGTCACATGGGCAAGCAGTCGGTTCACTGCGCCTTCGAGATCGCGCCCGTTCGATCGGATGGAGCGCGCGACAAAGGCGAGGACCGCTCCCGAAAGCTCGAAATTCGGATGCAGCGCCCGCGCCGCGGTCACGCGGGCCTCCAGGATCTTGATGCGAAGCGCCTCGTCGAGCGCTCCAATCTCGACACAGACCCCCATGCTCAGACGCGACCGCACGCGTTCGTCAAGCGCCTCAAGGTCGTTTGGTGGGCGGTCGGCTGCGACGATCACCTCGCGGCCTGCGTCGAGGAGCGCGTTCAGGGCATGGCCAAACTCCGCCTGGATCGACTTTCCCTGCAGGAATTGGGCGTCATCGAAGATCAGAAGGTCGATCGCGCGCAGCCGCTCTTTGAAGGCGATGGAGGTCTGCGCCTGCAGCGCGGCCACGAAGCCGTACATGAACTTTTCTGCAGTCAGATAGATCACGGAACGGCCCTGCTGGGTCGCCATATGGGCGACCGCCTGCAGGAGGTGAGTCTTTCCCAGGCCGACCGCCGAATGGACATAGAGTGGCCGAAAAGCTGGCGGCGAACCGGCCGCGTTCTCGGCGACCTTGCGCGCAACCGTATAGGCCAGCTGGTTCGACCGACCAATCTGAAAGGTCAGGAAAGTGAGCCGGCGATCAAGCGGTGAGCCCACCAAGGAGTCGACTCGCGGAAGAGGAGGAGGTTGCGGAGCGAACACGAGGCGAATGTCCCAATTCTGCAGATCGAGGGGACGTCTCTGACACTGGTTTGGTTGCGGCGGGAAAGGCCAAAGGCACGCTTGCCTGAGGTTCCGACCGGGCGCAGGAGCGCACGGTAATCATGACTCGCAATACGGGCCCAAATTCTGCGGACAACGCTGTCGCAATTCGGGGCAGGTAGTGCGTGTCAATCCAACTTTTGAGGAAACGCGTTGGCACGGAGAGGCGGGCCTGTCCGCCCGAAACCTGTTCCAGTTCGATGCGCCCGAACCAACTGTTGAAGACGTCCTCGCCAAGTTCGGCGCGCAGGCGCTCGCAACAGCGCCGCCAAGAGTCCGAGACAGAGGACATTTCGGACTCGCCTTGGGCTAGCTTACGGGAAGCAGAAGCGGTTTGAGAGGGCATGGGAGTTGAACTCGCGCGAAGGATCTCGGAAAAGAAAGACGCTTTTGGAAGCGACAGCTACGTCTGCTTCCACGGCAATCCGCTCGCCCTCCATCCCCCGACCGAATTCCGGCGCCCGTTCGGATCGAGGGGTCCCTCGAATCCCTCGGAAACATTGAAACAAGGTCCCCAACCCGCCGCAGTCATGGCTGCAGCAGCGTCACGCGAACGCGCGCCTGACCTGCATAAAAACACCAGTGAGGCGCCCTGCTCAACGCCGGCATCTTTCAGCAGGGCGGCCAATCGCTCGGTGAAACGCGGGTCGCGCTGCATTGATGGATAGGTCTGCCACTCAAGGAAGAAGAGTTCCTTGCCCAGGCTCTTCAAATCAGGCGCCCCCACATAGGCCCACTCCGCCTTGGTCCTCACATCGACAAGAACGGACGCCTTTTCGGAAAGTAGCCGAAACGCTTCACTTGGGAGCAAGTCTCCTGCATATCCGGACCCGGTGTGTGAAGACATGGACTCCCCTTCCGCCGTCTCGCGCGGACGTTCAATAGCCCTACTCGGACCCATTTCTGTTCGGTCTGATCCGGCCATACAATCTTGCCGGTATAAACCAAGTACTCTATTTCGGACGCCCCAGACGTCGATTAGAGACAATCAAACTATTCGAAAAACCTACTCTATCTTTGCGAGGCAATACAGGGAATACACGGAATGGTCTCTTCGATTGCTTGGGAACAATAAGACTATGACACGGGGCGCCTCATCAAGCAACTGAAGAACTCTGCCGCCGCCGTAGATCGAGAGCGTCAAAGCTGACGCTATTTAATACACACTATCATCGTATTTGCACAACCGCTTGATTCCAAGTCCAAGATTAGAGCAATCCCGCCAGACGAAGCGCTTTGGTCACACGCTTACAAATTGCGGGTGACGAGACGTTCGCGCTCCCTTTCCGACCTGCCGTTCCCGGCCTTTCTTGCGCTTATCGAGTAACGCTTTGGCAATTATGAAAATTTCGTGTCCACTCGTTGACGCGGCCCCGTCAATTTTTTGCCATGCAAGTGTCGCATTACATCAGGCCACGGATGGGCGACCGTAAAGTGTTGTTGGTTCGCCCTCGCACTCATTTTTGGGCTCGGGCAGGCGCCCTCGGCTCGGCGATTACCCCGAAGAAGGCGGGGAGCGCGAGCAGGTAGGCGACAGCTGCGATCTCGATCACGGCGGCGAGCCCGAAATTGGTGGCGATGACGGGCGCAGCCGCCGCGCCGATGACCGAGAAGCAGCCGTTGACGCCCCAGGCCCAGATGAACATGTGCTCCTTGCCGAGCCGGCCGAGCGTGGTCATCGCCGTCGGCATCGGGAAGCCCATCAGGAAGGCGGGCGGCGCGATCAGCAGCGAAGCAGCAGACGAGCCGCACCGCATAGGGGAGCGCGCCGATGGCCTCGAGCACGGTGTCGATCGGAAGGCGTAAAGCCAGCAGCAGCCCGCCGATCAGCAGGAAAATCGCCGGCATGATCACGCGCATGCGCGGCAGAACCCGCTCGGAAACCAGCGCGCCCAGGCCGGAGAAGACGAGCATGCCGGTGATCAGGACCGAGGCGGAGACGGTGGGGTTGCCGAGCGCCATCACGAAATGGGCGATGAGCCCGACCTCGACCATGATGTAGCCGGCGCCGAGGCAGGCGAAATAGAGCGATCGTGCGCGCATCTTGCCGGGCGTATGGGAGAAGATCGGCGCGCCAGCCGAAGACCACCGGAAGCAGCGAGCAGGACGCGCGGTCAGGCAGGCGACGCCGAGCGTCGCCCAGATCAGCAGATAGCCCCACTCGTCCTGGAGCAGCTCCAGCCGGTCGAGTGACGCGCGGCAGGTCGCGAGTCTTCACATAGGCGGCGAAATAAGGCCGTCGTTGGTCAGCGCCCGGGTGTTGAAGACATAGCGCTTCGCGATCTCGGCCAGCCGCCGTCGATCAGGCATGCCAGGCGAGCCGGCCCATGACGGTGGCGGGCAGCGACGCCGTCGTCCGCCTTGCCGGACGGCGGCGCGCCGTCGTCGCCCGCGTCCTGTCGCGGCGGCGCTGTCGGATCGGCCGTCGGCGGACGCGTCGGCGCTCGGGCGCCGGCGGTCCGCCGGCTGCCGCCGAAAATCTGCTGCGACGTAGCCGTCGAGCGTGGCGTTCGTCTGCGTGCCGTCGAACGGAAAGCCGGGGAATAGATCTCGTCGAACGACATGTCGCGCGTGTGCTTGCGCAGCTTCGTCGATCTCGTCCGGCGTGAAGCCGCCGCGCTTGTAGAGCACCGTCGCGGTCGAGAGATAGCACGAGGCGACGAAGAACGAATTGGCGGCCGTCTTGGCGGTCGACCGCCTGCGCCGGCGGCGGCCATCGTCGCGTAGAGCTTCAGGACCGACTTCGGCGGCTCTTCCTTGTTCCACAGCGTGACCGACAGGACGCCGCCCGGCGCGAGCGCGCGCATGTAGGTCTCCATCGCCTCGTTCGTGTAGGGGTACTTCTCGACGATGGCGAAGCCGCCGGGGTTGGAAAGGCCGACGGAATCCGCGAGGCTCAGGTCGATGACGTCGTAGCGCTCCGTGCGTGTGGGCGAGGATAGTGGCGGCCCTCGTAGTCGATGACCCTGACTTTCGACGAGGATGTCGCCGGTGAACTTCCTGAAGACGTCGCTCGTGGAACGCGCGAGGACCGCCGGGTTGCCCTCGGCGACGGTGACGTCCTTCGCGCCGGAATGCAGCGCCACCTCGGTCGAGATGCCGCCGCCGAACTGAACGACGAAGGTCTTGGGGTCCTTCTTGATCACGATAGGGGTAGTACATCGGCAGGAAGCGGAAATAGGCCGTCTCCTTGTCGGCGAGGTCGCGCATGACGCCGATCGGGCCTTCGCTGTCGATATAGAGGCCGAGATAGGCGTTGGCCGGCATGGTCGGCAGGCTGAAGGCCGCGTTGTCGGACAGGCCGGGCGCGAAATGCAGGTAGGAGCTCGAATAGACCTCGAGATAGCCGAAGGGCGAGGCGCTCTCGTAGACGCGCTTCGCATCCGGGAATTTCCGGGCGTAGGCGACGCCCTTGTAGTCGTTGACCGCGAGCGTCTTGGAGGCCGAGAGGCCGGCGCGATCCAGAAGTGGCCGGCGAACGCGAGCAGCGCCGACGGCGAGATAGGGCAGCGAGCGCGCGCTTTCCGCCCGGGCCGAGCGCCCAGGCGACGCAGCGCCGCGAGCCACAGCCCAAGCGGCGCGGCGATCAGATTGGCCGGAACGAAGACATACATCGCCAGCAGGAACAGCAAGCCCGCAAAGCCCAGAGCCGGCGAGGTCGGCGAAATAGACGCGGCCGAAGGTCCGGTTGCTCTTGAGGAAGACGCAGCCGAGGAAGACCGCGCCGGCGAGGAACGGCGTCAGCTAGAGCCAGAAAGATCTGCAGAAGCTTCCACTTCTGCGCCGGATCGGAAACCAGGAAGATGGCGTTGAAGCCAAGGTGCTGGACATAGAGGTTGGCGGCGACGGCGAGCGGCCCGAACAGGCCGAGCGCGACGGTCGCGACCGCCGCGCCAGTGGCGGTGCGAACCAGTCCTTGGCGAGCGTCATCACGGCGCTGGTCAGGCCGAAGCCGAGCATGCGCGAGGCTCACGACCAGCGAGCCGAAATGCGCCCAGCTGCCGACCGAGAACACGCGCATGATGTCGATCTGCAGGGCGATGACCGCGCCGGCCGCCAAGGCCGACCGCGAAATAAAGCCCGAGCCGCTCGCGATCCGTCAGAACCGCGTCGTCGTGGTGGTCGCTCGACGACCGCTCCGGCGACCGGGGAAATGGGGCTCGCCTCGTTCATGTCGCTCTCGCAGGCCGTGCATGACGCACGCTTCCGCAGAGCGCGCCGCCTTCGGCTAGCGTCCGAAAACGCGGCCTCGCGTCAGTTGTTGTGCGTGCCGACGATCTGATCGCCTTCGAGCTTGGTGAAGGGCACGAAGGGCACGATGCGGCCGCCATAGATGTCGGAGCGGGCGACGGTGACTGTGCCGTCGGACGCCTCGTTCTTCACGACCTTCAGCACGTGCTGCGCGCCGGGCGGGCCGACCGGGATCACCATGATCCCGCCGGGCTTGAGCTGCTGCAGCAGCGGCGGCGGAACGTGGTCGATGCCGCAGGTGACGATGATCTTGTCGAAGGGCGCGTTCTCCTCCCAGCCGTAATAGCCGTCGGCGTTCTTGGAGGTGATGTTCGCCGAACTCGGTGTAGCCATCCGTGATCAGCGCGTCGTAGATGCCGCGCGTGCGCTCGGCGAGCGGCTTGATGATCTCGATCGTGAACACCTTGTCGGTCAGGTGCGAGAGATAGGCCGACTGGTAGCCGGAGCCGGTGCCGACCTCGAGCACCTTCTCGCCCTGCTTCGGATCGATGTTCGAGGTCATGCGCCCGACGATATGCGGGCCGGAGATGGTCACGCCGTAGCCGATGTCGAGGAAGGCGTGGTCATAGGCGCGGCCGAGATTCTGCTGCAGCACGAATCTCTCGCGCGGCGTCAGCAGGAAGGCGCGCTTGTTGCGGTCGTCGCACGAGGTCCTCGTTGCGGACCATGCGCTGAAGCGGTCGAACCGCTCGCCGAGGAACTTCGGCTCCTCGCCGCGCTGCGCGACGCCCCAGGCGATGAACTTCGCCTTGTCGTTCATCGGCGGCGCCATGTCGAAGGTGAAAGGGCGTCGGCACATTCGCCAAGGCGAGACGCGATGCGAGAGGCGCGCCGACCAATCCGGCCGCGCCGGCCAAGAAATCCCGTCTCCGCACCCAAGACCCTCCTCAATGCACCGCCGCTCGGCGGCTACTACCGCAGGTCGCCACAAAACGCGACTGCCAAAGGAGGCTTTCCAGCGCCAAATCGCGGGCGGCGAGCTTCCCTCGCGTCAATATTCCAATCGGCCAAGGGCGCGTTCGCCGCATGCCGATTCGTCCATGACGGAACCTGCGGGGCCCGTAGCCAAGCGCTGTGGCGGACTTGTGGCGGGGGGCGCTATCGCAAAACCGGGTTCTTCGCCCATTGGCTGAGCGTCCGGGCCGTCCGGGCGTGATGGACAGAAGCATAGCCAAGCGCCGTCTCCGGCGAATGGGCATGGTGATGCGCATAGGCGCGATGGCCGTGCATATGGCGATGCGCCACCATAGGCTCCGGCGATCCGATGATCCGAATCTGGGCGCCCTCCCGCTGCACCATCGCGAACAGTGTCGCCGCGGCGGCCGGCGAGAGCCGGACGCATCCGTGCGAGGCGGGCCGACCCAGCGCTCCGACCGCGTTCGTGCCGTGGATCGCATATTGGCCGTAGAAGAAGATCGAATGCGGCATCGGCGCGTTGTTGTATTTGGCCGAATGGACCATCGTGTAGAGCGCCCGCGGATGGAACACGCCGCGCGGCGTCGCATGGCCTTCCCGGCCGGAAGAAATCGGCCACACGTAATTGGCGCCCGAGCCCGACCGGACATGCATGGTTTGCGACGTCAGATCGACGTCTATGCTTACGTACGCAAGCGCCTGGCTCTGGACGGCAAAAACCAGTCCGAGACCCAGCAACACCTTCAGGATGAAACGCATGGCCACGCTCCCCAACCCCGGGCGCAGCGCCGCAAAATTCCGATGCGGCCCCCGAACCCGCATTCCGGCCGCCCGCCAGGACGAGCCGGCTCTATTCATGGCGCCGAACGCAAGATCGCGCAATTGTGATCCTGGAGGTCCTCCGCATGGCCGCCGCCTTCGAGCGAGAACCGGTCCGCGAGCAGGACGAATCCGGCCTTGCCCTCGAAGTTCGCCCCGACGGCCGCCAGGGACCAGCCGCCCATGTTGGCCCTCGCGCCTTCCATTCCGTCGGCCAGCATCAGGATCGGGTTAACACCGGTGAGGTCCTCCGCGATCAACCGCCGGGCGAAATAGATCTGGCCATTGAGCGGGACGGTCATGGGCCGCCAGATCTCGTCGAGGGAGGGAGCGTAGTCCTTGAGCGCCGCGGCGACCGAGACCGCGACGCAGTCCAGATGGACATGCAATTGCTGTTGGCTACGAGCCCATTTCGAGTTGATCGCGAGCGAGATCGTCTCGCGCGGCGCCGGCCGCTTCAAGATGGCCTCGATCAAGGTCCGCGCCTTCCATCCGTCGCCGAAAACATCTGGCGCGTCGGGCGCAAGCATCTGCGAGTCCTCGATGCCGGTGATCCGCCGGGTCGGAATCGCCAGCATCTGCGTCGCGCCGACGATGTCCTTGAGGATGGCGACGCCCTCGGCCACGCCCCCGGCAAGATCGACCTGTTGGCACGGCTTCGGCCCCAGGCCCGCTTCGACATGGGGCACGCACTGACCGTGAACAATCTGCCAAAGGGCGTTGGGGTCGGCCTGAGCGGGCGCAGGCGCGAACGCGAAGGTGAAAATCACAGCAGTGAGCCAAACCAAGCGTCGCCGCATCTGGGGCTTCTGCTTTCGTGTCTTCAATGCTTGAGGCCGATCTTAATGGTGTGAGCGCCAAATTGGCCTCATGGATAGCGCGAACCCGCGACGATTTGGAGACGCGGTCGTTGACCGATCAAATCCCCGCTGTCGCCTTCGTCGCCTCACCCCCGACACCCGAGCCTCTCCCCCGCGTGCGGCGGCAACAAGATACGGCGTTCGTCCGTGACTTGATCCAAACTTGCTACGCTCGAGGCGAGGCAAGGTCTCGCGCGCTATCAACTCCTCGCAGTTCAGAACGGAGGCGCTGCATAAGTCTAGCCCATCGAATGCACAATGACGGGCCCCGCCGTCGCGCTAGCCTCGCCAGCCAAATAGCCGCCGAGATTTTTCTGAACCCAGTCGAGCGCGAGCTTGTTCGACTCCTGCGCTTCCTCGACCCTGTTGAAGATGCTGATTGCGGTCACCGTGTCGTCGGGCGCGTAGATCACGTAATAGCCCATGAAGCCTGAGACGCCGCTGATGACGGGCACCAACTCCTTCACCTTCTCGGCCAATTGGTCGGCCATGCCGGGCCTGGATCTATACTGGCGGACTGCAGCATACATGAGCGCCGATCCTCCCACCGCAAGCCGCTTTTCGCGGCGATTGCCGCAAGACCTACTCTCATTCCCAGGGGTTGCCTATAGCCGGCGCTTCCTCGATCACGCTTGAGGAGCGGGCAAAGCGGGGGTGCCCGTCTTCGTTTTGGGCAGGAGCTTCTTCACCGCACTGGATGCGGCGATCGTCCCGGCGTTGGCGAAGGCCTCATGGTTTTTTTCGATCTCGTTGAGATCGTAGAGATAGTTCACCATCAGTCCGCAGGATTTGCTCAGGCCTTTTGGGGACATGTCCCCCATCCAGTTAATGCGTTCGAGCCGCGCCCCATTGCCGAGATGGAAGCGCGCCACGGAGTTGGTCACCCGCCCGTCCGGTCTGCGGCCCTTCAGGAAGTAATAGGCCGCCAGCGGCTCTAGCGCCCTTTTCACCTGCTGCGCGCTTTCCGGAGAGTTTGGCCAGTCGTCATCCGCGACAAGTTCGCGCGCCAGCGTAAGCATGGGCGCGACAAGTGTGTCCTCGCTTGTCTCCAGCCAGCGTCGGAAGCCGGGAACGGGCGACAGCGTCACGAAGGACTCGATTCGGGGCAGGTCGCGCCGCAATTCCTCGACAACCTGCTTGATCAGGAAATTCCCGAAAGTCACGCCGCCGAGACCCTGCTGGCAGTTCGAGATCGAATAGAAGGTCGCGACCTTGGCCTTGTCCTCGGTGAGCTCGGCGCGTCGCTCGGCGAGCAGCGGCGCGATCGCGTCGGGCGGGGTCAGCGTCAGCGCCACCTCGACGAAGATCAGCGGCTCGTCCGCGAGGGCAGGATGAAAGAAGGCGTAGCAGCGCCGGTCGGGCGGATCGATGCGGCGCCGCAGATCGTCCCAGCCGCGAATCTCGTGCACCGCCTCATAGCGGATGATCTTTTCAAGGATTGCAGCGGGCGACGACCAGTCGATGCGTCTGAGCACAAGAAAGCCCCGGTTGAACCACGAAGCGAAAAGATGCTGGAAGTCGTGGTCGACCTCGGAGAGCGAACGGTCGTCGCGCATCGCCTCGATAAGGTCTGCCCGCATCAAGACCAGCGCCCGCGTGCCGCCGGGAACGCGATTGAGCCGTCGAAAAAGCTCCTGGCGCCTCGGTTCGGTGGCGTAGTGCAGGGCGCTTGCGGCCGCTTCGCCGTGCGTGGCGTTCCAGCGGGCGACGGCGTCCTCGACCCGCTTCGGGTCCGGGCCGAAATCGTCCGCCCAGGCTCGGAAGACGGCCGCCTTGTCAGAGGGCAGAAGGCTCCGGTAGCGCGCGAGAATCTCGCTTGCCATCGCAACGCCCGAGGCTTCGCCGCGGCCGGTGAGAAGCGCCCGGCACATGTCGATGAGCGAGGCGGCCCGGTCCTCGACGTCGCGCGGCCAAGGCGACAGCTTGAGCACCGAGCGCCCCCGCTCGGCAATCGAGGCGAGAAGATCGGAAAAGAACGCGCCTTCCATCACTTTGTCCCAGCTTCGGCCGTGAACGTGGTTCGCGACGCGTGACGAACATCGCCGGCGGAGGGCGTCTAATCAAGATGGGAGTTCGGCAAAGGCCTAGCAATCTGCCGATACCGCCTATAGTCGAAGGTTTGCACGCGCTGCCGGGTCCCAGGGATGCGGGCCCAGGGCAACGGGGGAAAGCGCAAACCCGAATTCATATTGCGCCGGATTCAACATTATCAGAGACTTGAAGACCGCTTTATTTCGCGTCGCGATAGTCCCCGAATTTGATCCCTGCCGTCGGCTTGCTTCGGGAAGATGGAACGCAGTTGCGGCATGGGAGCAAATTCCTGACGTGACGAACCATTATATCTATAAATTCTGAATAACACAATAAGTCTTTTCGAATCCCAGTACCCGATGGGCCCGGTTCATCACGCTGCCTGGATCAGGCCGCGACTTCACCTGATCGCCTTGAGATGCGGCCGGCGACTAGCTTGTGAATCCGCTGTTCTTGGCCTATTGAGCAGGGCCGTATCCCACAGGCTTCGGACTTCTTGCGCCGACTGAGCTGCGCGATTACGGTCCGCGAAACTCCCACATCGTCAGAGCCTGAGATGACCGACACTCCAATCTCGCCCGCTTTGCCCCTTGCTCCGGCGCACAAGCAACGGCTCTCGAAGTTTCAGCGCCTATTTCGCTTTTTGTCCGGCGTCGCCGATCCGCGCGCCTGGGCGCATATGCTGAAGGTTGTCAATCAATACAACTACAGCCACGTGGCGCCGTTGCGCCAGCTCAAGCGTGGCCCGGGCGCCGAGATTTCCCCGAACGCCATTCTGTCGAACGCCCAGAACATCACGGCGGGCGCGCGCCTGCATCTGGGAGCGAATTCGGCGGTGTGGGCCGGTCCAACGGAGCGTGGGCGAATCGTGCTCGGCGACGACGTCGGAATCGGCCCCGCGCGTTTTCATGACGGCGGCCAACTATCGATTCAACGACGGGGCCCCGGTCCGCTCCAACGCCATGCAGGAGGCCGAAATAATAGTCGGCAACGATGTCCTGATCGGTGCGGCGGCGATCATCCTACCGGGCGTTCGCATTGGCGACGGAGCTATCATTGCGCGCCGGGGCTGTGGTGCATGGTGAGGTGCCCCCCTACGCCATCATGTTCGGCAATCCCGCCAAGGCTATTGGCTTCCGAGTGCGCCCCGGAGAACCGGCCAAAACCTCCGGCGACGCCAATCCCACGCCGAAAGTCTCGCGCTAATCCTGACGCCGACGCGTGGCGGCAGCAGCTCAGCCGGCGGTCGCGCGTTCCCCGGTCGAGGCGGTTGTCTGGGGAGCGGTCGGAGCAGAGGCCACCTTCGCCTTGACGAGCCACTTTGCGTCCGGCGGTCCGCTTTCGCCCCGAAGCGCCGCGAATATTCCCTGCCAAGCCGCAAAAAAGTTCGGGGTTGAGCGGACGAGCAGATACTCGGAAGACCGCATCATCGAAACAAGCAGCGTCCAAAGCGTCCAGGCGGGAAATCGGCGTCGTACGAAACGGATTCTGTTTCGATAGGTGAGATAGACGGAGAGTCGGGAGCGGCCCGCCTTGGAAAGCACGGCGCCGGTGGAGCTTCCTGGGGCGTGGGGAACGACCGAATTGTGGGCATATCCGAGGCCGCAGGCGTTTTTGGCCAGAATTCCCCAATCGAGCTCCTCGAAATAGAGAAAATAATCCTCATCCATCAGACCGACGCGATCCAGACAGTCGCGACTTACGAAAAACGATGTTCCACTCGGGGCGTCCATCTGGCTCGCGACATCTTCAGGGTCCGGAGCGGGAACGACCGGGGCCATTCTATCCACCGCCACTGTCGTCGCCTTGAACTTCTCCCATTTCAGTCCGCGCAAGGCGTTGACGTCGGTGCGATCGGCCGGCATGACGCGGCTGGCGACCATGCCCTTTCCGGAAGCTTTCGCGAAAGCAACAAGCTCGCCGAGCGCGGCCGGCTCCGGCCAGGTGTCCGGGTTCAAAAGCCAAGCGCCCGTCCAGCCGGTTTCCTGGAGGAAGAGCCGAAGCCACGCGTTATTACCGCCTGCGAAGCCAAGATTTTTGGTGGCTTCCGAGATGTACACCGGATTCCCAGAGAGTTTGAGCTTGAGGCGAGCGATCCGCAGAAAGTTCGGCGATCCGGCGAATGATTGAGTTTCGGCCGCGCAAGGACCGTCAGGAGAAGTCAAAGCCGACCTGAGCGCATCGTAGCAGCCGGCGCCGCCATTCTCGCAGACGAAGACCCCGAAGGGGGGACAATTGATCTGCATGTCCAGCGCCGTGAGACAGTTGACGAGATCGTCCGCGTTGCCGAAGCCGACGATGACGACCGGAACGTCGATGTTCGCCAGCAGGCGGTCAATGGAAGGAGGAGTCGCAGTGCCCTGAGAGGTCATGGGTTTCCCCTCCCCGCCGGCGAAAAGGCGCGACGCGCCGTAGCGCCGCAATCGGCGCTCTCACAGCGTGGCAAACGCATTTTGCCGTCGAGGCCCGTCCCGGCGGTATCGTCTCGATTCATTTCGCTGTTTTGCCTGAGATCGCCGAAGGCGCCCACTGTCGCCCTCGGTCGATTCAAGGCTAACGCCAACGGCGGCGCGTGGCAATCCAGGCGACAGCTGGAGCGCCGCGACCGGGGCGTTCGCGCCCCGCTAAAGCGTCTTGGTGTCGAAGATCATCAGATCCGCGCCACCGTCGGCGAATTTCGGCAAGTCGCCGGCCGCAGCCTGTCCTTCGGAACTCGCGAGGCCCTTTTGGATCGCCTCCACGCTGTCGAACTCCAGGAGAGCCACCAGATGGACGCCTCCGGGTTCCATCGGCAAACCGACCGGACCGTTGCTGATCTTGTAGCTTCGCAGGCCTGGGATCTTCTTGGCGAGCGGCGCATGAGTTGATGCGTAATAGGCGTCGAAAGAGGCGGTGTTCTTGGGCGTCTTGTAGACGACGAGCAGCAGAGCCATGGGCGTCCTCCTCCGTTATGGCGGACGGCGCTCTGATGAGCCCGGTCTGTTCCGCACGCCGCCACTCCTACCATGTCCGGTAACGATGACAACGCGAGCGCCTTCACGATCACATGAAGAGCGGCTCCTTTTCGAGCCCCTTATACAGCGACGCCACCTGCTCGCCGTAGCCGTTGTAGATCAAAGTCGGGCGTTTCCGCCCGTCGTTGAGGAAGGTCTCTTCAGCCTGGCTCCAGCGCGGATGCGGAACCGCGGGGTTGACGTTCGCCCAGAACCCATACTCCTCCGGGCCTAACGTCTCCCAAAACGTCTGGGGTCGCTTGTCGACGAAAGACACGCGCACGATCGACTTGATCGATTTGAATCCGTATTTCCAGGGAGCGGCGAGCCGGATCGGCGAGCCTTGCACGTTGGCGAGCGGCTTGCCGTACGCGCCGGTTGCCATGAAGGCGAGGTCGTTCGTCGCCTCCGCAATCGTCAGCCCCTCGATATAGGGCCACGGCAGGAAGCCGCGCTGACCGGGCGCCATACTCTTGTCCAGGAACGTTTCGAACCGGACATAGGCAGCCTTGGACAAAGGCTTGGCGAAGTCCACGAGCTTCTTCAGCGGGAATCCGGTCCACGGGATCGCCATCGACCAAGCTTCGACGCAGCGGTGCCGATAAAGGCGCTCCTCGAGGCCCATTGTCTTGATTAGCGTGTCGATGTCGACCGTCTGTTCTTTCTCGACCAGTCCATCGATGATGACCGTCCAAGGCCGGGTCTTCAGCGGAGTGGCGTTGACCTTCTTGCTGGTCGAGAACTCGTAAAAATTGTTGTAGCTGAGATTGTATTTCTCGGGCGTTACGTCGCGGTCGAGCGTGTATGCGGGGTTCCGCTTCGCGGGATAGAGCGAATCGGAAGGATTTCCTTCCGCTCGCGCGGTCCCTGGCAAGGCGAGCGTTGCGCCCGTGGCAAGAGTTCCGGCCACGCCGAGCCCGGCTAGAAACGTCCGACGGTCGAGAAACGCCGCCTCGGGCGTCGCGAGCGACTGAGGGATTTCCCATCCCCTTCGGCGAATGACGCGCATTGCGCTGAACTCCTGACGAATAGCTGCACGGCGTGGACGGCGAGCGCCCCATGACCGCCTATTTCGGCTCGAGGATGGCGATTGTTACGCGAAAGCCTCGGATAACACCCTATTCCTTATACCATGTGATCTGCACGCCGTTCGCAATGAGCCGCCCGTCAGGGGTCCAGAGCGCGCAACTCTGGTCGGCGAAGCCGTTGTGAAAGATCGCGGCGTCCGCCTCCCCGATGAGCGGCGTCGCCCCGAGCGCCTCAAGCTCGTCGGAGCCGGCGTGGAAGTAAGTCGTGAGCGAGACCGTCGCCATGGGCTGAAACGTGCCGCGGGCATGCATGATGCGCACGAAGAAGGCGTCGGACAATGCGGCGAGGCCCACGAAGTCAAGCGGCCGCGCGGGCTTGTCCTGAATGAGGGCGAGGGTCCGCGCGCTCCGGATCGCGCCGTCGTTGCGGGGATAATCGTCGAGTCCCCCTTCGAAGAAGCGGAAAGCATAGCGGCGCACCCATTCGGGGCGGAATCCGCTCGGCATTTCCGGCACGCTTTCGGGGGGCGGCGCGGAGGGGCCCTTCACCGGATAGTGCGACCACACGGGCTTTCGCGCCCCGCAGACCACACTTGCTGTCGCGCAGACGCCGCCATCCTGAGTGAGCTCGACGGACCAGTGCTGGGTGGTCTTCCCGCCGCGCTGGAGCTTCGTCTGGATTTCGTAACGACCGTTCGTGATCGGACCGCAGAAATTGACGGTGAGCGCGATCGGGTCCGCCAGCCGCCGCGGATCGACGAGGATCGCGTTGAGAAGCGCCGCCGCCGTTACGCCGCCAAACGGTCCGGCCATGTTGGCGTAGCCGGGATGCGTCGCCCCCGCGTAGCGGCCTTCGTCCAAAATCGCGAGCCGGGTCGCCTCATCGAGCGCGTGATCTTCCGCTCGCATGCGCGTGAGCCCGAAGCGCGGTCAAACCTTCTCGACCTGGCCGAATTCGAGATCGACGGGCGTGGCGCGGCCGAAAATCGAAACGGCGACCTTCACCCGCGAGCGCGCGTCGTCGACTTCCTCGACGACGCCATTGAAGGAGGCGAACGGACCATCCGCAACGCGGACGCTTTCTCCGATCTCGAACCGGATCGCCGCCTTGGGGCGCTCGACGCCGTCGGCGACTTGGCCCTTAATCCGGTCGGCCTCCGCGTCGGTAATCGGCATGGGCCTGTTGTCGGCGCCGAGAAAACCAGTCACCTTCGGGGTGTTCTTGATCAGATGGTAGACTTCATCAGTGAGGTCGCACTTCACCAGCACGTAGCCGGGGAAGAATTTCCGCTCGGAATTGATCTTGCGCCCGCGCCGGACCTCGACGACCTGCTCGGTCGGCACCAGGATGTCCTCGAATTTGTCCTGCAGGCCGCGCTGATGCGCGCCTTCGCGGATGGCTTCGGAGACCTTTTTCTCGAAGTTCGAGTAGGCGTGAACGATGTACCAGCGCATGGCCATGGGATTGGGATTCCGAAACGAAACGGTCAGCCGCTGCGGCCGAAGCCGAGGACGAAGGCGACCAGGACACGCAGAACCTCATCGACGACGACAAAGAACACGCTTGCGAATATGACCAGCAGAAGCACCAGGCCGGTCGTAATCATGGTCTCGCGGCGAGTCGGCCACACAACCTTGTTGGCCTCGGCGCGCACCTGCTGAAGGAACTCGAAGGGATTCGTCATCCGGATGGGGTCCACGTCGGACGGCCGGCCTCGCGCCGCCGTCCAGAAAAATTCGCGGCGCGGGGCCTCTCGGCGCCGCGCCACCGGTCGGTCATATAGGAAAACGCCGGCAGAAGCCAAGCGAAATCTGCGAATCCGGATTGCCGGGCCATAAGGCGCGACGAACGCGGGGGACGATCCGCGACTTCAGAAAGTCCATTTCAGCGCCCCGCCGACATGGACGCGCGTCTGGTAACCGGTTGCGCTCACCCCATCGGCGAAGGCTTCCACGGTTGCGTGGCTCGTCCAACGATAGCCGAGCCGAATTCCGTATTCGCCCCACTGGGGCGCGGACGCCGTTGGCCCAAGGGTCCCAAAGCCGGCGACCGTGGCCCTGAGATTCGTGCGCTCGTCAAAAGTCTGGGCAAGCGCTCCCCAGAGCGTCGCGTCTATGGCGAGGGGGAAAGTGTGTGTCCACTGGAGGCGTTCTTTCACGACCCCCATCGTCTGGGTCGAAGCCGAAACCGAGGCGTTGAAGGGATTGCCCGCACTCAAAGGCTCGAGCCAGGAACCGATGTAGAGGGCCTGTTCGCCGATTTCGCCGGTTGCGGCAATCTCGTCGGCGCGGACAGGCGCAGAACCGGACCTAGGCGGCCGAACGCGTAAGTCTGGGACCCGGGCGCGGAGCCTGAGCCTTCGGCCGAGCCCGCGCCATTCAGATAGGTGCGGGAGAATTGGTAGGAGCCGGACGGCGACCACCAGCCGCCTGCCTCGACGAGACCGGACCAAACCGCATTGATCGGCTGGATCCAGCGCACTGCGCCGGCTAGCAGAAGCGCGTTCTCCATCTGGGAGCCGGTGTAGCTTTCGGACGCGCCGCCAACTCCGGCCAGCAAAGTGAGATTGCCGAGGTTCCAGCGCATGCCGCCGCCGCCCGCCACTGAGCCAACGGCGCCAAACGCTCCGGCCTCATTGCCTGCGCCGAGCGGCCCATTGTCGCCAAGGAGCGGCGCGGCGAAGCCATGATTGTTGAGCATCACGGAATTTGCGGCGAGCCCCAATTGATTGACCGAGGACTGAACCGAGGTCAGCGTCGTGAGGCCGGCGATCAACGCGCCCTTGGGAGGCGGATCTGCGTTGCTCGAGCCTCCGTCGCTGGAAATGGCGCCAGAGCCGCTGTTCGTCGAGCCGCTATTCCCCGAGTTGTTCTTTCCCGAACCGCTGTTCCCGGACCCGCCGCTTCCAGAGCCGCCGTTGCCCGACCCGCCATTTCCGGAGCCGCTGCCTCCGGAGCCGCCATTTCCTGACCCGCCGTTCCCCGAGCCGCCGTTCCCCGACCCCCCACTTCCAGAGCCGCCGTTCCCGGAGCCGCTGCCGCCAGAACCGCCATTCCCCGACCCGCCATTTCCAGAGCCGCCGTTCCCTTGGATCAACTGATTGTAGGCGACACAGGCGCCGCTTACGGTCGCGTCGCAATAGCGTACGACATAGGGCCCGACATTCGCGCCGGCCGCCGCGCCAGATTCGATCAGCGACCCGCCGATAAATTGGCCGTCGGCCGAGACAGCGTTGGCGGTGAGAAGCGTATATCCCTGCATGTCGACGCCGGCGCTGGACATAAGCGTGTTGAGGTCCTGCATGCCGGTCGCCTGGGTCCATCGGAACGCCCGCGAACTGCTCGGAACGGTTCCGTAGAGCGCCGTGCCGCCGTAGTAGTCTTCGCCAATGTCGCCGATCCACGAGGCGCCCACCACGACCGAGCCGTCGTGATTGACTGCGAGCGCGGTCGAGTTCAGCTGACCGCTCAAGACGCCGAGGTCGACCATGCTATCGGCCTGCGTCCACCGGAATGCGTGAACGTAGGGTGACCCATCGCTGGGCTGGAGGGCTCCGACCACGACGGCGCCGTCGCCGCTGACGGCGGTGGCGTTGGAATTGAGCGTGCCAGAGCCGATATCGGTGAAGGCGCCGGCGCCGGTCGCTGGATCGGTCAGCACCCAACGGAATGCATGGATGACGCCATCGGCCGTGTTCAGGCCGACGACGACTGTCCCGTCATCGCTCACGCCCGTCGCCTGGCTGTAGCCGCCCGGATTGAACACGGCGCCGATGTTCGTCGTTACGCCCGCTCCCGTCGCCGGATCCGTCAGCACCCATCGGAACGCCTGTTGATACCATTGACCTGACGGTGTTTCGCCGCCGACCGCCACCGTCCCGTCCTTGTTGACCGCAAAGGCCTCCGCCCAATCCGCGGCTGGGTCTTGGATGGACACGACGCCGAGGCTCGGCGTCCACCGGAAGGCGTAGGAGGTTCCGTCCACAGTTTCCGCGGACCCGACGACGGTGAGATTTTGGCTTACGGCGTAGCCGAAGATCGAGCCTCCGCTCGGCTCCGTCAAAGTATAGAGGATAGGGTCGCTTCCCGCTGGAGGCGTATAGGCCAGCGTCATGCCGCCGTCGGGAGTCTGGACGGCCTGAATGACTGAGCCAACCGGCGCATAGGCGCCCTCCTGATCGACCGCGACTCCGACGGTGATGCCGTCCTGCAAGGCGCCGCGCAGCGTCAGAGCCTGAGAAGCCTCTGCTTTTTGTCCTGCGGCCAGCGCGAACAGGGTCGCCCCGGCGGCGACCCGCGCGCGGAGTTTTCCGCCGGCCTCCCATGCCGCCATATCTTGGGTCCTTCGATGCTCCCGGCTTAGGGGTTGCCGATCGAAGTCGATTCAACCGAGATATGGTTAATGAGGTATTCCGGCAATCCTTGGTTGTGTGGGGGCCGGGACGACCTCGCAAGCTTCGCGAAAGCTGCCGCACTTCTGAAGTCCCGATGCGCCGTAAGGTTCGTCCTATCCTGGCGGGGAGGGGTCGTCCCGTTCTCGACGCCCGATCTTGCCGGCGGAGAACGCTCGCGCCTCCAAAGCACAAGCAAGCGCGCCGTGAAAACGGTATGCGGCCCGAGGTTATTCCTTGTATAATTGACCGATTCCGGTCAAAACGCGGCTCCTTTAAGGGGACGCTTAAGGCGTTATTGAAAATGTTGAAAGAGCGTTGGACGCCAGACAGTTGGCGGGCGAGGCCCATCGAACAGTCGCCCGCGTATAAGGATCTGCCCGCGTTGGCCGAGGCCGAGCGGCAACTTGCGGGCTATCCGCCGCTGGTTTTTGCAGGTGAGGCGCGCAAGCTCAAACGGGCGTTGGGCCGGGCCTCGGCGGGCGAGGCTTTCCTCCTTCAGGGAGGCGATTGCGCCGAAAGCTTCGGCGAACATTCCGCAGACAACATTCGCGATTTCTTTCGCGTCTTTCTCCAGATGGCGGTGGTGATGACGTTCGCCGCCGCTTCGCCGATCGTGAAGGTCGGCCGAGTGGCCGGGCAGTTCGCCAAGCCCCGGTCCTCCGACGTCGAGACGATCGACGGCGTGTCGTTGCCTGCTTATCGCGGCGACATCGTCAACGACATTGGCTTCACTGCAGACGCGCGCGAACCTGATCCCCGCCGCCAGCTTGAAGCCTATCGCCAGTCGGCGGCCACGCTGAATCTTTTGCGCGCTTTCGCGACCGGCGGCTATGCCAATCTCGAGAATGTGCATCGTTGGATGCTGGGCTTCGTCAAGGACAGCCCGCAGTCGGAGCGCTACAAGGAGCTTGCCGACCGGATTACTGAGACGCTTGGTTTCATGCGAGCTGTGGGGCTTGACCCGGAGGCCAATCCGGAGTTGCGCGCCACGGATTTCTACACTTCACATGAGGCGCTCTTGCTCGGCTACGAGCAGGCGATGACCCGGCTCAATTCGACCTCTGGCGACTACTACGCTACCTCCGGCCATATGATCTGGATCGGCGACCGCACCCGTCAGCCGGGTGGAGCGCACGTCGAATATTGCCGGGGTGTGAAAAATCCGATCGGTCTCAAGTGCGGGCCGTCGCTTCACCCCGACGAACTTCTGCGTCTCATTGACATTCTTGATCCCGAGGCCGAGCCGGGACGCCTCACCCTGATCTGCCGTTTTGGGGCCGACAAGGTCGAGGCTGCGCTGCCGGCGCTGATGCGGGCCGCCAAGCGCGACGGGCGCTCCGTCCTTTGGGTGACGGACCCGATGCATGGCAATACGATCAAGACGTCGACTGGCTTCAAGACCCGCCCGACTGAGCGGATCGCCCATGAGGTGCGCAACTTCTTCGCGGTCAGCAGCGCCGAAGGCGTCCACGCCGGCGGCGTGCATCTCGAAATGACCGGCAAGAACGTCACCGAATGCACCGGCGGCGCTCGCGCCATTTCGGAACATGACCTGCACGATCGCTATCATACCTATTGCGATCCTCGATTGAACGCCGACCAGGCCATCGAAATGGCGTTCATGATCGCGGATCTCCTCAAGGGCCAGCGCCTCGCCCAGCCAGAGCGCCCAATGCAGGCGGCAGAATGATCGCGCCGGTGCGCCAAAGCGGGGAGGGGTAATGCGCCTCTCCGAATATGCGCGCAGCCGCGACAACAACTTCACGCTTCTCAGGCTCCTGGCCGCCTTCACGGTCGTGCTCGCGCATAGCGGCCCAATTCTAGGGCTCGATCCGTCGCGCGACTTCATTTTCGGTCATGTCGGCCGGTCGCTCGGGGAAATGGCGCTCGACATGCTCTTCGTGACGAGCGGATTTCTCGTGACGTCGAGTCTGTTCAACCGTGGCGACCTCAATCATTTCCTTTGGGCGCGGGCGCTTCGGCTTTATCCCGCTCTCTGGCTTATGGCGCCGGTCACGGTGCTTCTGCTCGCGCCGGCGCTAACCTCGCTTTCCCTCCACGACTATTATGAGTCGAAGACGACCTGGGAATATCTCGGCCGCGCCACCACTGTCCTCTGGGGGATGCGCTATTCGTTGCCCGGCGTTTTTGAGAACGCCCCCCTCAGGGGCGAATTCAATGGCTCGCTATGGACGCTGCCCGTCGAAGCCCGGATGTATATCTATCTCGCCGTAGGCTGGATCGCTTTCGTCTGGGCGCCGCATTTTCGGGTGCGGGTCTTGAGCTTCGCCGCTCCGGTCGCGGCGGCGATTTTTTATGTCCTGGTGCTGAGGGAAAACGACCGCGCCGCGCTCAGCAATGCCGACGTGGCCATGTTCATGTTCTTCTATGGCGCGTCTCTCTACTTCTGGCGGGAGAGGCTTTTTCTCAACCGGGGAATTTTTATCGCGCTCCCCTTGCTCGTCGCGGCGGCCGCGACGGTCGATCGCACGTTCGCCTTCGCGGTCTATCTGCTGTGCATCGCGCCTTTCCTGCTCTGCCTCGCCTATATTCCCGGCGGTCGAATCCGCGCAGTGAACAATTGGGGCGATTATTCCTACGGCATCTATATCTACGCCTTCCCGGTGCAACAGACGCTTGCGATGGTTTTTCCAAAGTTGCCGTTCTTGGCCATGGCGCTGAGCGCCGGCGCGATCTCCTGGGCGCTTGCTTTCTGTTCGTGGAATCTGGTTGAGAAGCGAGCGATGCGCATGAAGGACGCCTGCGCGAACACCACGGCGCGCATCTTCGGGCGTGGATTCGACAAAGCGAAATCCTGGATCGGGCGCCGCTCTTCCGCGGCCGCCGCCGCGGAAGCGGCCGCGGATGGCTTTGCCGGGGAGCAGGGACGCGCCTCGCCTCTTCGCGCGGAAGGGTAATCCGGCGGGCGCACCCGGTAGAGCGTGCTCGGATTTTATGCGAACGTCGGGCTCAGAAGGGATTCCAGGTCGGATTCTGGGTGAACTTCAGATAGCCGACATTGACGCCAAGTCGCGCTCCGACCCCGGTGCGGATGGGAACAACCACCGAGTCGGTCGTGGCGAGCGCGGTGAAGCCGAAGCCGCCGACAAAATAGGCTGAACCGTTTACCCCTCCATAACGGCTGAAGATCGCTCGCACCGACGGTAGGTTATAGACAAGCATCATTGTGCGATCGCCGTCTCCGCCCCAGTCGAACCCTACCGACGGCCCTTGCCAATAGATCCGTTGGTCGCCGGCATTGCGGGTGTACATTTTCCCTTCGCCGTATCGGAGGCCGCCAATGAACGCGCCCGAGGCCTCCTGTCCAAGGATGTAGGCGTTCGGTAGTCCCCAGCGCCGGCAGGCTTCCTGGACGACCTCGGCCAGACCGCGAGAGATGTCGCCGAAGAACCGGTGGCCGCTGTCGACCACCTCCTCCGGTGAGAAGCTGTCGGGAGGCGTGTCCGCCCGCGTGGAGGCGGTGAAGACGGAGGAAAAGGGGGCCGCGACTGAGCCGGCCAGCATCTGTCGGCGCGTCATCATGATTATATCGCCCTCATCTCGTACATTGGGCGAGCTTCGCTCGCACACGCGCGCCCCAGAGCTGTCGCTATCATTGACCGTGCGGCGTTGACGAAGGGTTAATGTTACCGAAGCGCGCGGGAGCCGTGACGTCGCCCCAGGCGACAAAAGGGCCGTTCTTCAGGACTTGTTCGACCTTGCCGTAGCGGAGCGGCGCATCCGAGGGGTCGAGCACGACGCCCCCGGCGGCGCGCAACACAGCGTCGCCTGCCGCGGTGTCCCACTCCATCGTCGGGCCGAAGCGTGGATAGACATCCGCCTCGCCCTCCGCCAGGAGGCAAAATTTAAGCGAGGAGCCCCGAGACCGGCGGTCGGCGACGGGCAGGCGTCCGAGGAACGCCTCCGTGCGGGCGTCGCTGTGGGAGCGGCTGGCGACTGCGGTCAGCGTCGCAGGCGCGGGGCGGATTTGGATGGGTACCCAGCCGGCTGAGTCGGGCAGGTCGGCGCCCGGGCCCGCCTGGCAAACATAGGCGTGGCTCCCGCCGAACCACAGGCGGCCGAGCGCGGGCGCGTAAACCGCTCCGGCGAGCGGCGCGCCATTCTCGATCAGGGCGATATTGATCGTAAACTCGCCGTTACGGGCCAGAAACTCCCGCGTGCCGTCAAGTGGATCGATCAGCAGAAACCGCCGATTGGCTGCGAGGGGCCACTGCTCGGCCGCCAATTCCTCTGCTACGACGGGCGGCAAGGCCTCGGCGGAGCGGAGGAATGCACAGATGACGTCCTCTGCCCGCCGATCCGCGATGGTGACAGGGCTGCCGTCGGATTTGACCTCGACATCGCAGCCATGAGCATAAACATCCATGACCGCGGGCCCCGCCGCAAGCGCTGCGCGAGCGAGAAAAACGGCAGTCTCGTCTGGCCCGGCTTTGTCGAAATTGAACGCCTCCACGTCAGCGGCGCTCCCGACGCTCAATCCCTGGCTGCCGCTTACCCGGCGAAGCAGGGTCGCCGTTCGGCGACGAATCGGATAGAAGACTCACAATGGATACGATTCCTGTTCGCTTCCGCCGTTCTTCGCGTCTGTCGATCTCGACCACAGGATTCTCCCTTTGACGACTGTTTCGCTGGCCTCGCTCGACCTCGCCGCGCTCTTGTGCTCCCGGGTCTGCCACGATGTCATCAGCCCGGTTGGCGCGATCGTCAACGGACTTGAGGTGCTCGATGACGAGGAAGATCCGGAAATGCGCGAGATCGCGATGGATCTCATCAAGAAAAGCGCTGCCTCAGCATCGGCGCGCATCCAGTTCTGCCGCCTGGCTTTCGGTGCGGCAGGGTCTTTGACAGCTTCGATCGACACGGGAGACGCGGAGAATGTGGCGCGCGGCCTTTTGGCCAACGACCGCACGACGCTGCAGTGGAGCATTCCGCGTCGGCTGGCGCCTAAGAACATCGTGAAGCTTTGCCTGAATTTGTGCCTGATCGGCTCGGCGGCAATCCCGCGCGGCGGCGTCCTTTCGGTTCACCTCGACGGCGACGACGCCGTTTCCGCCGTTCGCATTGAAGCTGCGGGCACGAACGCACGGCTTCCGAACATTGTGGCGAAGCTTTTCTCCGGCGAGCCTATCGAGTCGATCGACGCTCATTCGATCCAGCCCTACTACGCGTCCCTGCTCGCGGAGCAGTGCGGAATGACGATCACCGGCACGGCGTCGGTGGAGCGAAGTCACCTTGGCGGCTACGGTCGCAGAACAAGGCGGGGAGGCGGCGCTGGCGGCGGGCGCGTCTCAGGCGGTCTGAAAAAATCGACAGCAAAGCCGACGTTTCGGGCTTGTTAAGCGAAATTGGCGACAGTTCTTCCGAAGGTGCGCCTTGGCGCCCGGCGGAAGATTGAACATGCCAACCGTTCTGATCGTCGATGACTCTCCGGTTGTGCGGAAAATCGCACGCCGAATTTTGGAGAGCGCTGACTTTATGGTCGAGGAAGCCCGCAACGGGAGCGAAGCGCTGGCGGCGTGCGCTTTCGCGATGCCGGACGCCGTATTCGTCGACGCGAGCATGCCGAACATCGATGGCTGCGAGTTCATACAACGCCTGCGCAAAATGAGCGGGGGCAAAGCCGCGAGAGTCATCTTCTGCGCCAGCGAAAACAATGTCGCTCACTTGGCGCGAGCAATCCACGCCGGAGCCAACGACTTCATGCTCAAGCCATTCGACCGCGAGCACCTCAGCGCAAAGTTCGCTGACCTTGCGGGCTAGACCGCCCTATTCGCCGATTGGCGTTTCGTCGCTGATCGGCGCCGCGGAGTCGTTCGGCTCCGTGTCCCCTTGAGCCGCATTGAAGCCGTAAGGCGACCGTAGCCGGCGACGTCGTCCGCGACCCGGAAACCGGGAGTCGGTCGGATTGTCCGGGAAACCGGAGGACGCGGGGGCGTCGGATGGCTCCGCAGCCGGCGTTGGCGCCGGGGCCTCGGTCAGCGGAAGAGACGCTTCCTCATTCTCGGCCGGAGCGGCCCTGGGCGCGGTGGTGATGAAGGCGGGCAGGGCATTGGCTCCACCGCCACCCTCGATGGCCGGATTTGGCTGAGGCTGCTCGCGGTAGGGACGGAACTCCCGAGGGCGGTCGCGATTCTGGCGATCCCGAAAATTTTCGTTCCGGTCGCCGTTCTGCGGACGCGGCGGGCGATCCTGAAATCTGGGTCCCTGGCGATCCTGCCTTGGTTGAAACCCGCCCCTATCTCCTTGCGGCTGGCGATCCGGATCGAATGGCGGCCGATCGACATAGGGTTGCGGCGCGTTCGGCGACGGCAATCCGCCCTGCTGAAAACCACCCCCCTGCTGGGGATAGACCGTACGCTCCGACGGCGAAGCGAAACGGTCCGACATCCCGCCAAAATCGTCCTCGTCGTCGAATTCCTCCGATTCTCCCTCGGCCGGTCGAGGTTGGCCGCTCTGAGCGAGAGCCTGAGCCGCTTGAGCCGCCGCGATCAGGCGGAAGTAGTGTTCGGCGTGCTGCAGATAGTTCTCCGCCGCAACCGGGTCGCCACCCGTATGGGCGTCCCGGGCGAGCTGAAGGTATTTCTCCGCGACATGATGCGCGTTTCCGCGGATCTTAACGTCGGGGCCATTCAACTCGTAGGATCGCGTCAAAGGATTCGGGCCGCGGCGATTGTTAGACGGCCTACCGCGCATACGCTTGTTTTGACCTGGTCTCATTGCTTTACCCGGAGTGTCCCGCGTCTCGACTAACGACGCCAAATGGGGCGTTCGATTGTTTGTTGCCGATTGCCGTCTCAATAGCGGACAATTGCATGGCCTGCGGACGTCTCGAAACGGCGGAAGCCCGCATCCGTTCTCGGCGCAACCGCGCCGCCGAGGTTCCCGAGATCCAACGAATGCTAAGGCAAGATACCGCCAGGCTGTGACTTGTCACAGGCGCGTCAGCATCCTTATCGTCGAATCACAGGGTGTTCGTGCTTTCGGATAGACGGGTCGATCCTTCGGATCCAATCCCGACAACCTCGCCTCCTGCAGCCCCGCACCAGCGGCTATCGGCGATTCCCAACACTAAAATAGCGGCTTTTGCTCCCATGGCAAGCACGATTCCACACAAACAGCAAAAGCGCGGGAAAATCGCGGAATGGCCTTCTCAATTGGCCGCCTGACCGGCAGGATCGCGGTATCCCTTTGGCGGATCGGTCAGCCATTCCCGGTCCGGCTCCGGCCCAAGCGGCTTGCTTTTCCCGATGCCAACCCAACCGAGTGGATTAAGCAGGCCGAGCGTAGAGGTTGGCGCGTCGCATTTTCCGTTCGCGCACTTGTCGGTCGCGTCCGGTTGGTCGGCGGCGCGCACCGTCACCGGCGCGTTCGGGAACGGATGCGTGTAGCGGAGGCGCGCATCGCCTTGGCCGGCGATCACTTTCTTCTCCGCCTCCTTGCGAAGCTTTCGGCGGGTTATTTCCTGGTTCACGGGCCATGCCCCGCCCTCGACGGCGACAGGCGCTCCGCCCGGCGGGGGAAGATCGTAGTTCTTCGGAACCACGATCTTTCCGTGTTCGTGATAGTCGATGGGCGGCTTCTCCTCCTTGCCGCCGAACCCGAGCAGGCCCGTGACGTCCGTCGCCCCGAGAAGCGGGCTGAAGATTGAGCCTATGCCGACCCAAAGCGGGGCTGACCCGTCGTCTCCGGCCTGTGCTGCGGTTCCCCAGCACAGCGAAACACACAGAAGAGATGCAGCGGCTGTGTAAAAGCTCGTACGCATTGTTTTTTCCACGCGCGCCCTAAGCGCAATGCGCCCCGCCCCTAGTCGCCGCCAAATCCGGCGAATGCAAGGCCGGTCCGGCGGCAAACCCACGCTATCGCCACCAAAGTCATGGCAATTTATGCGCCCGGAGGGGTTACCGTCCGGTTTCCAGCCGTCTTTGACCGTGTTCCGAACACGGCGTCAAGGATCAGCAACGCGACCCCGACATTGATCGCCGCATCCGCGAGATTGAAGACGAAAAAATGTGCGCCAAAAGCGTGCAGATCGAGATAGTCGACGACTGCGCCATGCAACGCGCGATCCGCCGCGTTTCCGACAGCGCCGCCGATGATGGCGCCGAGGCCCGCGCCCACCAGGAAGGACTGGCAGCGGGCCAGCCACCAGCCCAACAGCACCGTCGCCGCCAAGGTAAAGGCGAGAAGGAGCGCGCGGCCGGCCGAGGAGTTCCCCGCAAAGAAGCTGAATGAAATTCCGGTATTCCAGCGCAGGGTAAGGTCGAGAAACGGTCCGAGCGGCGCCGAACCGTCGCTGGCGAAACGCAGAACGAGCAACTTCGCCAGTTGATCTGCGAGCGCGACCGCGATCGCGACGAGAGCGCCGAGCCGGCGCGGAGTCACGCCAACCTGCCGAGCGCCTTGAGTTCGCGCAGCGCGATCCCATCCCGCGGCGTCACGTCGGGATAATCCGGCAGGGCCGTCGTCGGGTCGAAATAGCGCCACGAGCGGGCGCATTTGACTCCCTGTGCACGCTCGACCACGACCGCTACGCCGGGCGCGTCGGGCAGCTTGAAAGCGTCGGCGGGCGCTGGAATGGACGTCTCGATCGCGATCTCGGAGGTGATACAGACCTCCGCGAAGTCAACGCCCACGAGCGCGTCCGCTTGCTCGGGCGTCGACAAGTAGACGCGTGGCGCCGCCTCGAGCGAAGAGCCGATGCTCTTGGCCGCGCGGGCGACTTCGATCGCCCCGGTCACAACCGAGCGCAGTTGGCGGATGGTTTCCCACTTTCGAGCCAGGTCCTCGTCGCGCCATTCGGCGGGAATCGCCGGGAACTGCTCGAGATGAACAGAGCGATGGCTTGGGTCGCGCGAGGCCCAGGCCTCCTCGGAGGTGAAGACCAGAATGGGCGCTAGCCAAACGGTGACCGCACGGAAAATCCGCTCGATGACTTCGAGGGAGCCCATCCGCCGTTGGCTGGACGGCGGATCGCAGTAGAGGACGTCCTTGCGCACGTCGAAGTAAAACGCCGACAAGTCTGAATTCAGGAAGGCCGACAGCGTCGAGACGACCCGCGCGTAATCGAAATTCGCGTAAGCGTCCCGGACCTTGCCGTCGAGCTCCGCGAGTTTGTGCAGCATCAGGCGTTCGAGGCTTTGAAGCGCCGCGAAGTCGAAAGAATCGTCTGCGGGCTGATGGTGCGCGAGCGTGCCCAGCATCCAGCGGATCGTGTTGCGCAGCTTGCGATAATGGTCGCTGACGGCCTTCAGGATTTCCGGCCCGATTCGCTGGTCGTCGGAATAATCGACGCTGGCCACCCACAGGCGGAGGATATCGGCGCCCGACGTGCGGATGACATCCTGCGGAAAGGTCTGGTTGCCCAGCGACTTCGATTGCTTGCGCCCCTTTTCGTCGAGCGTGAAGCCGTGGGTGAGCACGATGTCGAAAGGCGCGCGTCCGCGCGTGCCGCAACTCTCAAGCAGCGAAGACTGGAACCACCCGCGATGCTGGTCGGAGCCTTCGAGATACATCACCTGATCGCGCCCGCCGTCGACCATCCGTTTGATCCCGGCAAGACCCGGGAAGTGAATCGGGTCGTCCAGCACAAACGCGTGCGTCGACCCCGAGTCGAACCAGACCTCCACGAGGTTGTCGACCTTGTCGTAATCGTCGGGGTTGTGCTTATCGCCGAGGAAGCGCGCCTTGGCGCCCTCCTCGAACCAGGCGTCGGCGCCCTCCCTGTCGAAAGTGTCCGCAATCCGGGCGTTGACTTCTTCGTCGTAGAGGACCTGGCGGTCCGCTCTGTTTACGAAGATGGCGAGCGGGACGCCCCAGGCGCGCTGGCGCGAGAGCACCCAGTCCGGCCGGCTCTGCACCATTCCCTTGATGCGGTTCTCGCCCGTCGCCGGTTCCCAGCGCGTCGACTCGATGGCGGCGATGGCGACTTCGCGCAGGGTCTTGCCGCCGGGGGCGCTGGCGTAGGGCCGATCCATAGCCAGAAACCATTGCGGCGTGTTGCGATAGATAACGGGCTTCTTGGAGCGCCAGCTGTGTGGGTATTGATGCTTGAGTTTGCCGCGCGCGACGAGCGAACCTGCTTCGACTAACGCCCGCATGACCGCTTCGTTGGCGTCGCCTTTTTCGCCCTTGTCGGTGAGGACCCGCCGGCCCTCGAAGCCCGGCGCTTCCTCAGTGAAGGCGCCGTTCTCGTCCACCGTGGAAGGGATGCGCGTGTCGATCCCGCGCTCCTGCAGGAAGCGCGTATTGGACGTCCAGAGTTCGAAATCCTCGCGTCCATGGCCCGGGGCGGTGTGGACAAATCCGGTGCCGGCGTCTTCGGTCACATATTCGCCCGCCAGCAGAGGCACGACAAAGCCGTAGCCGTGGGCGCGAAGCGGATGGGCGCAGAGCATCGACTCCAGCGTCTCCGTGGCGACATCGCCCAAAAATTCGAAGGCTTTCACACGCGCAGCGGCGAACGTCGCCTCGGCCAGGCTCTTCGCGACGATGTATTCCGCGCCAGGCTTCGCCCAATTGTCTGCATCCGCATCCGTTACCCGGTAGCGTCCGTAGGCAATGCGGCGCGAGAAGGCGATCGCCCGGTTTCCAGGCATCGTCCATGGCGTCGTCGTCCAGATTACGACGGAAGCGGCGTCCCCCTCGACCGGGAAGGCGACATGAACGGTGTCGCTCGTATAATCTTCGTATTCGACTTCGGCCTCCGCGAGCGCTGTCTTTTCGACGACGCTCCACATCACCGGCTTCGAGCCGCGATAGAGCAGGCCGTTGGCGACGAATTTGAAGATCTCTCGAGCAATCTGGGCTTCGGCCGGATAGCTCATCGTCAGATAGGGATGATCCCAGTCGCCGACGACGCCGAGCCGCTTGAACTGCTCGCGCTGGACGTCGATCCAATGCTCGGCGTAGGCGCGGCACTCGCGGCGAAAGGCGATGATAGCCTGGGAGTCTGAGAAATCCGGCTTGGTCTTACCCTTCTTCCGATAGAACTCCTCCTCCACCTTCCATTCGATAGGCAAGCCGTGACAGTCCCAGCCGGGCACATAATTGGATTCCTTGCCGGCCATCTGCTGCGAGCGAACGACCAGATCCTTGAGAATCTTGTTCAGCGCCGTACCGATATGAATCTCGCCATTCGCGTAGGGAGGCCCGTCGTGCAGGACGAATTTCGGTCGGCCCTTGCCACTGGTCCGCAACGCTCCGTAGAGATCCTCCTGCGCCCAGCGCGCCAGAATCTCCGGCTCCTTCTGCGGGAGGCCGGCGCGCATTGGGAAATCGGTCTTCGGAAGATACAGGGTCTGCGAATAGTCGGGGCCGCCGCCGGGCGCGTCGTTCATGGTGTCGAAAAAGCCAGGTTGGAGAATTTCGTGAAAGCGACGCCGAATTAGAGGATTTGGCGCGAATCGCCAAATCTTTGGCGATTGCGGCGCTCCCCTTTTTCAAACCTTTCCACTGAGCGATAGAGGCGAAAGCGGACAACAGCGTCGAGGGCTATCCTCAACTGAGGGAAATGAACGCCTTGCAGCAATTTATTGTGTTTTTATGAAATTGTTGATATGATCTTTCGTTACTGCAGAATAGATGTGGCGTTTGGAACGAGGGTGTTGTCCGATGGGTCAAGGGTAAATCGCGCCGGAGATACGGCGCGTGGCGGCGAAAGTTTCGAAAGTTGCAAAAAATGACACCTAACCCTCTGAAAAGTTTCGCTCGAAAACATTTCTGCGCTTGTCTGAGAGACGCGCGGGAAGTGGAGTTCCGGACGGAGGACCGATGGCCGAATGGGTTCGCCTCGATCGCTTCTCGCCCTGTCGCCGGTCATCCGACAGAGCGCTAAGAAATGATACCCGATGTAATGATGTTGAAAGGGGGCGATTTGAGTGCGCAGCATCGCACAAAAGCCGATCTCGCGCGTTATGGGCGTCGAAGTCGCCCTTGCGGCAATAGATCGCTGGACGCTTTGGGCTGGGGCTCTTAGGCGAAGGAAGACCCCAATGGCAAATGTCGACTTCAGTTACGCCCCGGGCCGCACGCTTCGTTATCTCGACGCCTCGCCGATGATCGCGGCGTTGCGCGAGCAGCCTGAGGACTTCGAGTTCACAACGGGTTCGCTGGAGCATGTGCCGAGCCGTCACCGTTTCTATTTCGACCGCCGCGGCGGCGTACGGATCGAGGCGCATTGTCGCTGCGCGGCAATGCAAATCCGGCCCGAGCAGACCGACGAGCTCGCCGCAACGTTCGATGTATGGAGGCGCGACTACTGGACGCCGTTCGTGACCAATCGGGAGTTTGGGGAGCACTTCCGGGAGCCTAATGCGCTCGTACGGCTCTTCCGGGACATCCGCATGGCGTTCCGTCGTTTCCGTCGCCGCGAAGCGCGGGTCGCACTGCGCGGCGAGCGCTTTTCCACGCCCGCGACGCCTGCGGAGTAGTCGGGCGGCGGCTCCGCCGGGGCGCTGAGGTCAGACAATGCCCGAGGAAGAGCCGCCCGCGGCAGGGCGCTCCTTGGCCTTGTGATCGCGGTATTTTGAGGTTCGATAGACGGCGATCGGGTCAATCGCGCCCCCCGAGCGCTTGCGCGCCTCTGCAAGGATGGGGGAAACATCCGTCTGGAACCCCGCCCTGAAGAGGCGGGCCGCGCTCATGACGTCGTTGGCTTCCTGCGCGGCTTCGAGCGTCTGTCGGTCAATGACCAGGGCCTGTGCGTAGGCGCGCTGGATCTCGGTCGCGGAGGCGATCAGGCTCTCGATCGGGTCGGTCACGTTGTGGGATTCGTCGATCATGTAGGCCGGGTCGAAACCCGGCGTGCTTCGCTCGGCCGCGTCGACAAGCTCGAAGAACACGCGATAGAGCCGGAACGGATCGATCGCGCCGGCGTCCAGATCGTCGTCGCCATATTTTAAATCATTGAAGTGGAAACCCGCGAGCTTGCCTGCACGGATGAGCCGGGAGACAATTTGTTCGATATTGACGTTCGGGGCGTGGTGGCCAAGATCGACGAGGCAGAACGCCTTCGGCCCCAAGGCCTGAGCGGCCATCAGGCTCGAACCCCAGTCCGAGATGACGGTGGAATAGAAGGCCGGCTCATAGAATTTGTGTTCCAGGAAGACCCGCCAGTCGCCCGGGAGCGCAGCGTAAACCGCGCCCATCAACTCGAGATACCAGTCGAACGCGCGGTCTAGGTTCGATTGTCCGGGGAAGTTGGAGCCGTCCCCAATCCAGACGGTCAAGGCCTTCGACCCGAGTTTTTGGCCGATTGCGATGCATTCGACATTGTGAGCGATAGCCTGCTCGCGAACCGCCTTGTCGCTGTGGGTGAGCGAGCCGAATTTGTAAGAGAGCGCCTGACCAGGCTGGTCCTGGAAGGTGTTCGAGTTGACCGCATCGAAGCCGACGCCCAGGGTCTTGGCCCGCTCCGCCAACTCGCCATAGTCACTCACTTTGTCCCAAGGGAAGTGCGGAGAGCAGGTTGGCGTCGCGCGCGTGAGCTGATGAATGGTCGCGCAGTCTTCGAGCTTCTCGAGGATCCCGCGCGGCTCGCCCGGACCTGGAAAGCGGGCGAAGCGCGTGCCACCCGTGCCGACGCCCCAGGTTGGCACGGCGACTGCGAAGCCTGCGACCTTGGCGGTGACCTTTTCAATATCGACGCCGGCGCGGCCGAGCCGTCGGGCAAGCGCGGCGTAATCCTCAGCCTGCGCGTTGGCGAGCCCGGCGTTCTCCTCGGCGATCAGGCTGTCGGGAATTCGATAGGCGATATGATCCTGATAGGACATCCGCTCCTCCCCTGTTAGCTCACCTCTAGCGCGCGAAACTCACGGCATTGCCGGCATCGACATTAAGGATATTGCCTGTGCTCTTCGCCGACAGGTCGGAGGCGAAATAATATACAGCCTCCGCGATGTCCTCGGGGAACACCGAGCGCTTCAAGAGCGACCGCTGGCGATAAACCTCCTCCAGCTCGGCCTCGGAGACCTTGTTGGAGGCGGCGCGTTGGGTCCGCCATTCACCCTGCCAAATTTTTGAGCCTCTTAACACTGCGTCGGGATTGACAACATTGGCCCGAATCCCGTGGGGAGCGCCCTCGAGCGCGATGCAGCGCGCGAGATGGATCTCTGCGGCCTTCGCGGTGCAATAGGCCGAGGCGCCGGGAGAGGCTGCGAGCGCGTTCTTCGAAGCGATGAACACGATGCTGCCGCCGAGCCCCTGCTCCTTCATGATCTTGTAACCCTCGCGCGCCGCCAAAAAGTAACCGGTCGCGAGGATGGCGATATTGCGGTTCCATAGCTCCAGCGACGTTTCTTCGAACGCGGCGGCTGAGGCGAATCCGGCGTTGGCGACGACAATGTCAATTCCGCCGTAGGCCAAGACCGTGTCGCGGAATGCGGCCGCGACCGCCTCCTCGGAAGTCACATCGGTTAATGTACCCAGGACAGCATCCCTGCCGAAACGCTTGCCGTATTCGGCGACCGTCGCATTGAGGCTCGCCTCGTCATTGTCGGAGAGCACCACACAGGCGCCTTCGCCCATGAGCCTCTCCGCAATGGCGCGTCCGATGCCGCCGGCGCCGCCGGTTACGAGGGCGATACGGCCCGCAAGCGACTTCGGCTTAGGCATCCGTTGAAGCTTCGCCTCCTCGAGCAGCCAGTATTCTATATTGAACGCCTCCTGCTCGGAGAGGCCAACATACTTGCTGACGCTGGAAGCGCCCCGCATCACGTTGATCGCATTCACATAGAATTCCGAGGCGATTTCGAGCCGTAGCCTTGTCCTTCGCGAAGGAGAGCATGCCGACGCCCGGGATCAAATAAATCACCGCGTTGGGATCGCGCATTTTCGGAGAGTCCGCGCGCTTGCAGCGTTCGTAATAGGCCGAATAGTCCGTGCGATAGTCGGCAAAAATCTGGTCGAGGGAAGAGATGACCGAATCGAGGTTGCCCGAGGCTGGGTCGAATGGCAGCACAAGGGGCCGGATCTTGGTGCGCAGGAAATGATCCGGGCAGGATGTGCCGAGCGCAGCAAGTGACCTCAGATCGCGGGAGTTCACAAACTCCAGGACTTCAGCAGTGTCGAAGAAATGCCCGACCTTGCGCTCGCCCTTGCAGATTCGCTTTCGAATCTCGGGCATGAGGCTGATCGCGATCTCCCGGCGCCGCTCTGGCGGCAGCGCGTCCACGACTTCGCCGCCAAAGGTCTCACCCTTGCCGTTAGCGGCGAGCCAAGCGGCCGCCCTATTGATAATATTGATCGTCGTCTCGTAGCAGGCCTTGGCGCTTTCTCCCCAAGTGAAGAGGCCGTGGCCGCCGAGAACCACGCCCGTGAGCTTTGGATTGGTATTCGCCATCGCGCCGAGTTTCAGTCCCAAATCAAATCCCGGCCGCTGCCAGGGTAAAAATCCGATCTCTTCGCCGAAGGCCTTGCGCGTCAGTTCTTCCGCGTTTTCGCTCGCCGCGATCGCTATGACGGCGTCAGCATGGACGTGATCGACGTGCGGATATGGCACGAACCCGTGCAACGGCGTGTCGATAGAGGCCGCGCGCGGATTGAGATCGAAGGTGCAGTGGTTGAACATCGCGACCATCTCGTCTTCGTGGGCGGGGCCGCGATATCGAGTCTTCAAAGCATTTAGCTTGTCCAGATAGAGGGTTGCAAAGCCGTCGAGCTTCATCGATCCGAGGTCGCCCCCTGATCCCTTAACCCAGAGGACGCTCGTTTCGTCTCCGGTCATCGGGTCCGAACTGGGGATCTTCGCGGACGTGTTGCCGCCGCCGAAATTGGTGATGCGCAGGTCGCCGCCAAGCAAGTTTGATCGGTAAAGCAGACGCCCCGGCTCATCCAGCTTTGCGGCATAGTCGTCATCCCACAGGTTGGGCAGCAATCCATTGCTTCGGGAAGCGAATCCGCTCACGGGCAATTCCTCTCCTAATCCCGACTAATTTTTACTGTCCTCTATGAAAGCAGCCAGTTTCGGTCAAGAGACGATCATATCGATGCGCTTGAATGAGCGCGTTTGAGCGAATGCGATTGACACTCTGCAGTTCGGATGGCAACTTCGACCACAACAAACACTAAATTGAGGAAACCTCCAAGGTCATGCGCGAGCGACAGCGCGCCGAAATTCTGCGTAATTTACTGACCGAGCGTCGGTTTGTCTCGATTGCGGACATCATGGCCGCAACCGGCGTTTCGGCTGCATCGGCGAGGAGAGACGCGGGGCGGCTGGCGGAGGCGGGATTTGCAGAGCGCGTTCACGGTGGCATTCAGGCCGTCGCCAATCCTTTCGCAAAAGATGTGGGCCAAGCAAGGTTAGCTACGGGCTCCTTCGATGTCGCTCGAACAACCAACATCGAGGCCAAACGCGCGATCGCTCGGAGGGCGGTCGAGATGTGCGCGGATGGAGATGCAATAATAATCAACGGCGGCACGACGACCTACCAGATGTCAGAGTTCCTCCGGGATAGGCGTCTTAAGATCTTAACGAATTCATACCCGCTCGCTGACTTCTTGATCAGGGACACGGAGAATTGGGTCGCTCTGCCAGGCGGCGAAGTCTATCGCGATCAAGCCCTGATTGTCGCTCCCTTCGACGACGATGCGATACAACGTTATTCGGCGCGCCTGATGTTCATGAGCGCGATCTCGATCGGCCCTCTTGGCGTCATCGAGGGCGATCCGCTGATCGCGCGCGCTGAGGCGAAGCTGCTCAAGCGCGCCGATCGACTGGTTGTGCTCGCGGATGCGTCGAAATTTGCTCCCCGCGGCAGCCTTGTCGTTTGCCCGCTGACCGAGGTCGATACGTTAATCACAGACTCCCAGGTTTCGTCCGACACGCTCGCTATGCTTGCTGAGGCGGGTGTGCAAACCATCGTCGTCGACATCAGCGCGTTGTCCCCGAGGGCGGCATGAGTGATGGAGTAAGCGCCGCTGGAGATAAGGCTGCGGTCTTGCTAGCGGTCAAGGACATCCAAAAGGCGTTTCCGGGCGTGCGCGCCCTCTCGGGAGTGTCCTTCGAGGTGCGGGCCGGGGAGGTGCACGCGCTGCTCGGCGAGAATGGCGCGGGCAAATCGACGCTCATCAAGATCGTTTCGGGAGTCTATCAACCGGACTCGGCGAGATCCTTGTTGACGGGCGGAAAACTATCCTTTCCTCGCCCGACGACGCCCGTCACGCCGGGATCGCCACGATCTATCAGGAATTGCTGCTCTTCCCCGAACTGACAGTCGCCGAAAATATCTTTCTTGGGCATGCGCCACGCGGCGCAGGTGGTAGAATCGACTGGCGCGCGATGCGAACTCGCGCCAACGTATTGCTCGCCTCGCTCGATATTCACGATCTCGCGGCGGACCAGATCGTAGGATCGCTGTCGGTTGGTCATCGTCAGCGCGTTGAAATCCTCCGCGCCCTTTCGTATGACGCGCGCATTCTCATAATGGATGAGCCCACCGCTGCGCTGACTGAAGCCGATGTCACGCGCCTGTTCGACATCGTGCGCCGTCTCAAAGAGCGCGGCGTCGGCATCATATACATCAGTCATCGCATGGACGAGATCTTCACGATCGCCGATCGCGTGACTGTGTTGCGAGACGGAGCTTACGTTGGCTCGCGAAACGTGGCGGAGACGAACTCCACCGAACTCATTCAGATGATGGTCGGCCGTAAGATCGACAACCTTTTTCCGAAGAAGTCGGTGTCGATTGGCGGTCCGGTGCTGCAGGCGCGGGCGATTGTGCGACGTCCGGCGACCCGAGGCGTTAGCCTCACCGTTCGAGCGGGAGAGATTGTTGGTCTCGCCGGCCTCGTCGGCTCCGGCCGCAGCGAGCTGGCGCAGACACTCTTCGGGGTGACGCCCGCGGAATCCGGCGAGATTGTCGTCGCCGGCAAGCGGGTCGCGATTCGACTCGCCCGGGACCGCGCGCGCCCTTGGCGTGGCTTATGTCCCGGAGGACCGAGGCACTCAAGGGCTCGTTCGCGCGATGAGCGTCCTTCACAACTTCTCGCTTGCCGCGCTCAATTCGCTCTCGCGTGGCGGCTTTATTGACCGTGGGGCGGAGCGCCGGATGGCGGAAGACGGCGTACGGCGCTTCAGTGTCAAAACGAGCTCTGTCGACGAGATCGCCGGGCGGCTTTCGGGCGGCAACCAACAGAAAATCGTTCTCGGCAAGTGGCTCGCCAACAATCCTCGGCTCCTAATTCTTGATGAGCCCACGCGTGGCATTGACGTCGGCGCAAAGGCGGAGATTCATCGCTTGATGGGAGAACTCGCCAGTTCTGGCGTTGCGATCCTTATGATCTCGTCGGAACTTCCGGAGGTGCTCGGAATGAGCGACCGCGTGCTGGTCATGCGTGAGGGCAAAATCGTCGCCGAGTTCGATCGTGAGCATGCCACTTCCGAGGCGGTCGGAGCCGCGATGATGGGCGGCGAGCCGGCCGCGGAGCAGGCCGCGTGAGCGCAGTTGCGGCCGTCCCGCGTGCGCCCGCGCGTGCAAGCCTCTTGCGTCGCTTTGCAACGCAGGAGGCCCTGCTAGCGGTCGCGATCGTTGCGCTTGCGGTTGCGGTCGGCTTCGTCAATCCGCGGTTTCTCGCTACTCGCAACCTTTCCGACATTCTGCTCGGCAACGCCTATATCGCGGTCGCGGCGATTGGCATGTCAATGGTGATTATCTCTGGCAATATCGACATTTCGGTTGGTGCGCTGATCGGCGTTCTCGCCACGCTGAGCGGCTCGCTCGCGGTCGCTGGCGCTCCAGTCGTCGTCACATGGCTTACGCCCGTGGTGATCGGCGCGGCGGTGATGGCGGCACAGGGCGCCGTCGTCGCCTACCTTCGTATCCCTTCCATCGTCGTCACGCTCGGCATGCTGTCGATCCTGAAGGGCGGACTCATCAGCGTGACTGGCGGAAGGTGGATCACGGATCTGCCTGCAAACTTCCACCTCGCAGATATGAATCTGTTCAGCGTTCCGATGCCTGTCGTCATCATGGTCGTGGCGACTGCGCTCGCCGCGCTGTGGATGAAGTATAGCGGACATGGCCGCGCAATCTACGCCACCGGGGGCAATGCCGAGGCTGCGCGGCTCTGCGGCGTCAATCCGCAGCGCACCGTGATGATGGTCTTCGCGCTTCATGGCTTTTTCGCGGGAATCGCAACGCTCGTCTATGCAACTCAGCTTCGTGTGATCCAGTCAACGACGCCTGCGGGGCTCGAACTTACCATTATCACTGCCTCAGTCGTGGGAGGCGTCAGTATCCTTGGGGGTGTAGGGTCCGTTGTTGGAGCGACTCTCGCGGCAATCCTCATCGCCGAGATCACAAGCGCCCTCGTCTTCGTCAACGTCTCGCCCTACTGGACTGATGCGGTCCGCGGGGCCTTGATCCTCGCGACGGTCATCGTCGACATCTTGCGCCGGCGGCGGCGCGCCGAGCGGAGGTAGACCCATGAGTCTTCGCGTCCGCCGCCTCGCCGCGCGCGCTTCCGCGCTGGCTCCTGCGGCACGAAACGATTCTAGGTGTCATCCTCCTGATCGCGCTCGCCGGGCTGGGCGCTTTCAACGATAGGTTTCTCACTCTGGACAATCTGCTGAATCAGGGCCGCCTGATGACCGAGATTGGCCTTATCGCGCTGCCAATGACCTTCGTCATCGTCACCGGCGGCATCGATCTCTCGGTTGGCGCCATCGTGGGCTTGAGCGCAATTATGCTCGGCTATTCCTGGAAGAATTTCGGCTTCCCATTGCCGCTTGCAATCGTGTTCGCTCTCGCGGTTGGCGGGGTCGCGGGTTTCGTCAATGGTCTCGTCATAACCCGGGTGAAAGTGCCGCCGCTGATTATGACTATCGCGACGCTCGCACTCTATCGGGGACTTGCCGAGGGAATTAGCAAGGCGCGATCGGTGCGCGGCTATCCCGACTGGTTCTATGGTCTGGGACAAGGCAGCGTGCTCGGGGTGCCGACACAACTCCTCATCCTTATCGTCTTTATCGTTATCGCTGGCGTTGCGCTGGATCGCACGACCTTCGGTCGGACGCTCTATGCGATCGGGGCCAATGAAACGGCCGCACGCTTTTCCGCTCTAAATGTCGATCGTGCGAAGCTCATCGTCTACACGCTCTCCGGCCTTGCATCGGGTCTTGCGGCGATCGTCCTCGTTTCGCGGGTCACCACGACGCGTATGGATATGGGCACGGGCTACGAACTCGATGTCATCGCCGCTGTTGTGCTCGGTGGCACGAGCATCTTCGGCGGTTCCGGCACGATCTGGGGCACGGTCATCGGTCTTGTCATGATCCAGCTTCTCAAGAATGGTCTGGCGTTGACGGGCGTCAAGGGCGATGCGACGATCGTCGTGATCGGCGTGGCGCTCATCCTGTCGGTTCTCATCGCGAGTTCGTTGCAGCGCCGGCGCGAGTGAGCGGATTTCAATAACGAAGAGTGGGCCGTGCATCTGGCGGCGAAACAGGGAAGGAAGCGACAATGACATTGAGACATCTGTTTATGGGGGCGACCGCGGCGCTTGCGCTTGCCGCTTGGGGCGGCGCCGCCAACGCCGCCAGCAAGTGGGACGGCGCCGACGACCAGCCGACAAGCCCGCTTGCCTGCGGGACGGGCGCGGCGGAAGCTCCTGCTTCGAAGCCCTACAATGGCGGCCAACCAACCAATCCGCCGAACCTGGCGGGCAAGGAGATCACGCTCGTCGACATTCCCAAGCTCATCGGCATCGGCTACTTCAACGCCACCTCGAAGGGCATACAGGAAGCCGCCAAGGAGCTTGGCAACGTCAAGGTCAAGACCGACGGTCCGACGGAAGCCAAGATCGACGAGCAGATCAAGTTCATCGACAATTACATCACGAGCGGCGTCAACGGCATCCTGTTTGCGGCCAACGACCCCGTCGCCATCGCACCCGTTCTGAAGAAGGCTCTGTCGAAGGGAATCCACGTTGTCGGTTACGACGCGGACGCGAAGTCCTGACGCTCGCGAGTGGTTCGTCAACCAGGCGCAGTTCAACGGCATCGCCAAGGCGATGATGGACGCCATGGCCAAGGAAGCCGGCGAGGACGGAGCCTTCGCCATCGTCACCTCGACCTTTACGACGCCGAACCAGGCGCGCTGGATCGCCGAGATGCAGGCCTATATGGACAAGTGCCATCCGAAGATGCAGTGGCTCGAAACGGTCGAGGCGCAGGAGGACAACAACCTCTCCTTCAATCAGGCCACCACGCTCATCAACAAATACGGCGACAAGCTGAAGGGCATCTTCGGGATGACGTCCGTCGCGACCCCGGCCTCGGCGGAGGCCGTGACCAAGGCGGGCCAGTGCGGCAAAATCGCCGTTGTCGGTCTGGCGACGCCGAACGCCATGAAGCCTTACGTCCATTCCGACTGCGTCAAGTCGGTCGTGCTGTGGAACCCGATCGACCTCGGCTATGCGGCGACCTACGTCATGCGCGCGGCCGTAGACGGCAAGTTGAAGCCCGGCGACACCTCGGTCGAGGCCGGTAAGCTCGGCAAGCTCAATGTCATCAACGGCAGCGAGGTTCTGCTCGGCGCGCCCTTCCTCTTCACCAAGGAGAACATCGACAAGTTCGACTTCTGAACCTGCCGAAGCCCATCTCTCCGTCCCTCGGGACGCGAGAGGTGGGCTTTAGGTCCTCGCGGGTCCAGGTTCTTGGCTTGGCCAGAGCCCTGTCACGTTTGGCGCCCATCGCGTCTTTTCAGATGGTTAGGCGCCAAAAACTGTCCGTTTGCAACTCCCCAGGCGCCGCTTCGTTTCGGGCTGTTCGCGGGGCCTGATCAGCGATGCGCCCCATTTCGATTCTGGTCCGTTCCCAGGTCGGCTCCGCTATGTTCCTTTGGGCAGCCCGCCAGAAGGGGGGCAAGTCGGAAAGCGAGCGAAGTTGGGGACCTTGGCAGTTATGCAACTTTGAACTTTCATCGCTCGCGCCTTCGCCGGCGGTCGCCTGCGCGCCCAGATGGCCCGCACGAAGTGAAGGAGCTCATTAAAACCGAGTTGACGGACCCCGGGCTTCACGGACGTCAATTTCCCGACGCTACCACATTTTCGGTTTATCGGAAATATTTTTCTTAAACGTTTTGCGGAAGCTGGTTGGATCCTCGTTTGCCAAAGGGCAAGTCGGTGAAGATGTCGTTCGTCTTCGCAAGCGGCCTCACCGAAAGGTTGGGTTTTCCGATAACGCCCTTGACCAGATTGGCGGGGTGAGCCGGTCGACGCACGCTCTGAGGCGCGATGCCGACCGGGGTAGAAACTCGGCAAGCCTTTGTCGTCGCGTCGTTGAAGCGGGTCAGCCATTGCTGGGGTGGGCTAGGGCGGGCCTTGAGGGTGTCGATCTTCGGATGCAAGCGCCTCGGAAGCCGGATTTTCCGGCGAGGGGGCCGTGTGGTCCTGACAGGGCCGCCCCGGGTTGAGCGGTCTCAAGTCGAACGGTTTCCCGGGGCGACGCCTCGGTGGTAAGCGGGGAACCCTGAGGCCAACAAGGGGAAGGCCGCGATGAGTTCAAGCTTCAACGTCAATGACGCCTCTGCATATGAGCAACTGATGGGGCGCTGGAGCAAAAGGTTGGCGCCGTTGCTCATCGGCTTCGCGGGGCTTGCCGAAGACGAAACCATTCTTGACGTCGGCTGTGGCAACGGCAGCCTGACTTTCGCCCTTGCCGAAGCGGCTGAGCTCAAGAAGATCGTGGCGATCGATTACGCACCCGTGTTTGTGGAGGAGGCGATCCGCCGCAACAGCGACCCACGCGTCACCATCCGGCAGGGGGATGCCTGCGACCTGCCGTTCGAAGATGGCGCGTTTGATCGTTCATTTGCGATGCTGGTCCTCCATTTCGTGCCCGAGCCGGGCAAAGCTGTCGCTGAAATGCGTCGCGTCGTGCGCAAGGGAGGGGTGGTCGCGGCAGCTGTCTGGGACCATCTCGGGGGCATGCCGGGAATGCGCATGACGGTCGATACGGTGGCGGCCCTCAGCGAAAGCGGGCGACAGTTCCGCGCCCGCTATTGCTTTCAGCCGATGATGCAACCGGGAGAAATGAAACAGGCTTTTATCGAACAGGGGCTTCTGGACGTCACGGAAGTCGAATTGTTAATCCGAATGAACTACCAGAACTTCGACGACTACTGGGCGCCGATCGCCGCCGGCGAAGGGCCGCTTGGCAAATACGTCTCCACGCTCGAGGCAGGCGAGCGCGGCCCGCGTTGAGGCAGCCGTCCGTGACGCCTACGAGGCCGGTCAACCGGATGGACCGAGATCCTTCGCGAACGTCGCCTGGGCTTGCCGCGGCGTCGCGCCCTGAGCAAGCGCAAAGCCGCCGGACCATATCCGGCGGCTGCCTGGAAGGCGCTTCAGTTCAGGCCAAGTTTGCCCCGCAGCGTCGAAAGCTGCTCGGCCAGCGTGTTCACTTTGGCCGCGAGGACCGTCCGGTCGGGTTGGGACAACTTGTCGTAGAGCTCATAGCCGTCTGCGGTCTTGTACTTGGCGAGCGTGTCGTCGACGACCTTGAAGTTCTCGGAAACCGATTTTACGAACTCAGGGTCTTTCTTGTCGAGGAGCGGCTTCACGAGATCGAAGATTTCCTGCGAACCGTCGAAATTCGCCTTGAAATCCCAGAGATCGGTGTGGCTGTAACGATCCTCCTCGCCGGAGATCTTCGTCGCCGCGACCTCTTCCATCAGGCCCGCCGCGCCGCCGACGACCTTGTCCGGCGGGAAAGTCAGCTTGGCGACGCGGCCATCCAGATCCTTCACGTCGGCGAGCAGCTTGTCGGCGATCGGCGCGAGGCCGTCGGTCGAGTTCTTCGCCCACAGTCCGTATTCGATCCGGTGGAAGCCAGTGAAGCCAGGGTCCTGCTCTTTTTCTCATGATCGTCGGCGCGCGAATCGACCGCGCCATCGATATCGTTGAAAAGCTCGGCCACCGGCTCAACCGCCTCGTAGTTCATGCGGGTTGGCGCATAGAGCGCCTTGGCCTTGGCGATGTCGCCGGCCTTGATCGCGGCCACGAATTGGGTCGTGTCCGCGACAAGCTTGTCGGTTTTTTCCGCGACGTAGAGTTTATAGTCGGCGATCGGTTGGACGAGATCGAGCGCTTCCTCCTTCGCGGCCCAGGCAGCTGCCGGCAGCGTCAGCACGGCGGCAAGGAGCGAGGCCCTGAGCCTGTTTCCGATCGTCATCTGATTCGTCCTCTTCTTGGGAAAATGCGGGCCCCGATGGACCTCACGCAAGCGCTTCGACCAGCGCGCGGCCTAGGTAGTCTCGCTCGTCGCGCACACCTGGAAGAACGAAGAAATAGCCGCCGCCGAAAGGCTTGATGTATTCTTCGAGCGGCTCGCCGTTCAGCCGGTTCTGAACGGTGATGAAGCCCTTTTCGAGATCAGCCTGATAGGCGATGAAGAGAAGGCCGTCCTCGAGTTGACCGGACTTGCTCACCCCGTTCGAAAAGTTGAACGGGCGGCGCAGGATGAGATTGGCTTCCGTCTCGGGCGTGCGGGGATTGGCGAGCCGGATGTGCGCATTGAGCGGCGTCGCAAGTCCCTTGGGATCGGACGCATAGTCGGGCGTGTCATGCTCCATGCCGCTCGTCAGGCCGAGCGGCGCGCCGCTCGTCTTCTCGCGGCCGATGATCGTCTGCTGCTCGTGAAGCGGCGTTCGATCCCATTGCTCGACGAACATCCGGATGACGCGGACCGCCTGATAGGCTCCATGACGCGCCCAGGTCGGCTCGTCGCTCGCTTCGCCCACCCACAACATGCGGTCCATCAGCGCGGCGTTGTTGGAATCGGGATTGGCGGACCCGTCGTGGAAGCCCATGAAGTTGCGCGCGCTCGCGGTCCGCCCGTCCGGCAACGGCGCCGTCATCGGCACGCTGCCTTCCTGCCGCCAGCGCAGGACCATGAGGTCGGAAGTGTTCTTGATGATGTCGCGGAGCGCGTGAATGTTGGTCGCTTGCGAATTGGCGCAGATCTGCAGCGCGATGTCGCCGTGGCAGTTCTGAACGACCAGCGCGTCGTTGGGGAACTCGACCATTCGCTGCAGGCGCCGCGGCTTCAGCGGCTTCAACCACGGGCGGTCCTCGAACAGAGAGGGACCGACCGATGCCGTGATCGTCAGGTCATCAGGCGCGATGACTGGCCCGAGGATACCGGAATTGAGCGGCGGCAGTTTCGGGTCGCGGGCGGGGACAGGCCCCCCCTGGGTAAGAAAAGCGATGCGCTCGGTAAGCTTCCGGAAGAGTTGCTTGAGGTCTTCCGGCCTGCTCACCACGACATCGAAGGCGGCGACCATTCCGGATGCGGGGCGGGGCGTGACGATCCCGGCCTGATGCATCCCATAGAAGGGAACGCGGCCCTTGGCATTCTCGTGCGAGAGCGGCGCGTCCGCAACGAGCGGCTCGTCCGCACGGGCGGGCGCGGCCTGCGCCAGAGCGCCCGTGGCCGTCGCCATCACGCCGGCGCCTACGAGGAAGCCGCGCCGGCTGGTTGCGAACGGACAGGTCGGAATGCGCATCTCTTTACTCATGGTCTTCAGCTACGAACATCCATCGCCGGCTCGAGCTTCTCGATGGCTTGCGCGAGCGCGGCGAAGGCCTTCGCGAGGGTTGTTCGCGTCGAGGCGTCGACGGTCTCGTAAGCGGGATAGACGTCGCCTTTCTTCAGGCGTTCGAGCGTCGAGCGCGCCTCAGCGAGGGCCTTGTCGGCTGCGGCGGCGGCGTCCGGGGCGGCCTTCTGAATGACGGGGGTTAGCAGCGCGACGATCTTACCGATGCTTTCGAGATTGGCGGCGATGTCGTCGAGGTCAGTATTGGAATAGGCGTCCTCGCCCGTGGCGATGCGACTCGAAGCGAGTTGCCCGGCGAGTTGCTGCGCGCCGTTCGCGAGATCGGCGGGCGCAAGCTTCAGAGTTCTCAGCCGCGCCTTGAGGTCGGCGGCGTCGGCAGCGAGTTGATCGGCGATCGGCGCGAGGCCCGCGACGCTGTTCTCTTTGAAGAGCCCATAAGCCAGCCGCTGAAAGCCGGTGAAAGCGGGATCGTTTTCGCGCTTGGCGAGATAAGCCGCGGATGGATTGATGCGGTTGACCAGATCCGAGAAGCGATAGGCGACGGTCGCAAGCTTTTCGTAAGGCTCGCGAGCCGCAAGCCACGCGGCGCGGGCGGACCCCGCTTCGCCGAGCCGAACCGCCTCGGCCAGCGCCTGCGCCCGCCCAACGAACCTGTTGCTCTCGCGCCCGACGTAGAACTGGTATTCGGCGAGCGGACCGAGGAAGGCGCGCATCGTTGGCGCCGACGCAGACGCAATCGCCGACTCCTGCGAGGGCGTGACATGAAGCGCGCCGCGCGGATTGTTCAGAAGACCGCAGGTCATCTGATATGCGCCGGGCTGGAGGTCCGCCGTCACGGTCTGGCGAATGCCGGGGGCAATGTTCTCGCGCTCGGCCACGACGTAGACACCGTTCAGGATCTCCCATTCGACCGCCCGGTCGGACTGGTTGAGAATCTCGAACGTCCGCAGACCGGCTGGCACGGTTAGGCTATCGGGCTTGCACGCGTGCGCGGCGATCGTAATCTGAACGGCCGCCGGCATAGGCGCGCGCGCTTTCTGCGAAGCGAGATAGAAGGCGGCGGCGCCGGCAAGCGCGAGCACGGCCGCGCCCGCGACATAGAGGCCAATTAGGCGCGGCGGTCGCCCGGCTTTGGCCGCCGCCTCAGGCGCGGACATTGCGAGGCGTCGGCGTCGAGCGAGCGGTCGCACGCGGCGCCGACACGGGTCTGAGGAAGAGATAGAGCGTTACGGCGAGGAAGCCGAACCAGGCGATCATCTCCCCGACCGTTGGCGTCGCCTGATAGTTGAGCATGCCGGTCAGGATCGTCCCGGTGAGGCTCGACGGGGAGACGACGCCACTGAAGTCGAAGGGCGTCTCCTGAAGGGCATTCCAGAGACCCGCCTCGTGCAGGCTGCGGATCGAGGCCGAGAGAATGCCCGCCGCCACGACGAGAATGAACACCCCGGTCCAGCGAAAGAAAAGCCGCAAGTTGATCCGCACGCCGCCGACGAAAATCGCGTAACCGACCGCGGTCGCGGCGACGACGCCGAGAAGCGCGCCGATCGGAGCGGCCGGACCCGTGCTCTGCTGAAAGACCGCCAGCAGGAAGAATACGGATTCGAGCGCTTCGCGCGCCACCGCGAAGAACACCATGCCGATCAGCGCCCAGCCGCTCGCTCCGGGCGAAGCGAGAGCCTCCTCGATCGAATGTTCGAGCTCGCCCTTGATCGAGCGCGCGGCCTTGCGCATCCAGAACACCATCGAGACCAGGACGCCGACGGCGAGCAGTCCGACGACGGCCTCGAACAATTCTTGCGCCTTCTGCGGGAATTCCGCGCTGGCGAGCTCCAGTCCGGCGCCGACGAAAAGCGCGAGCGCAACCGCGAGGAACACGCCGAGCCAGACCGCCGGCATCCACTGCGCCCGCCCGGTGCGATGCAGGTAGCTCGCGACAATGCCGGTGATCAGGGCGGCTTCTATGCCCTCGCGCAACATGATGAGAAAAGGAGCCAGCATCGAACCTAACGAAAGACCGTAACCACCACACGCATGTCGGGCTCGGGAAGGAACGCGCGAAGCTTTCGCGGCGCTCGCGGGAAAGAACCCCGGCCCCTTGTCGACATCCGTGACTTGCGTGTAGGAATCCAAATACCCTGTCAATCTTCAGGCGACGAAGCAGCCTCAACCTATAATTAGAACAATTCCAAATCCCTTGGCCGATTCCGGGGCGCCGGAACCGCTATCGTCTTGCGCCGATGGAAGATCTTCGCGCATTGCGATTGCGCGTCGGGCCTATTCGCTGCGGCCGTCGATCATCAGCACCGCTACACCGATGAGAGCGGACAGTGCGGAAGCGGCGAAAATCGCGATCTTCGCCGCTTCCATGTCGCCGCCCGCCGGAAAGGCCTGCCCCGCGATGAAGAGCGACATGGTGAAGCCGATGCCGGCGAGCGCGCCCGCGCCGATCAGTTGGGTCCACGTGTAGTCGTCGGGCTTGATCGCCGCCTTCGCGGCCACCGCGAGCGCCGAGGCGCCGACAAGGCCGAGCGGCTTGCCGAGCGTAAGGCCCGCGACGATCGCCGCGACGAGCCGCCACCGGCCCTCGAAAGCGCTCGCGTTCAGCGCGACCCCGGCGTTGGCGAGCGCAAACAGCGGCAGCACCAAATAGCTCGACCGGGCGCCGGCGTTGCGCAGAAGCCTGTCGGCGGGCGATTCGATGCGGTCGTGAATTGCGTCGAGCGCGCGCAACGAGGGCGTGGACGGACCGTCGCGCAACACCTCGCCCTGCCGCAAGGCCTCCGCGCCAAGGATCGCGTTCGCCTGGGCCATCAGCGCCTTCAGGTCGGCGGGCGGGCGGGTCGGGATGAACAGCGCCAGGATCACCCCCGCCAGCGTCGCATGCAGCCCGCTCGCCAGCACGCAGACCCAAAGCGCGATCCCGACGAGCACATAGGGAAACAGCGTGTAGACATGCCATCGCCGCAGGAGCGCCAGCAGGCCGACAAGCGGGACGATGAGCGCGATCATCTCGAGCCGAATGGCGCTCGAATAGAAGGCCGCAACCGCGACGATGGCGCCGAGATCGTCGACGATCGCCGCGGCGGTCAGAAAGATCCGCAAGGACACCGGAACCCGGTCGCCGAGCATCACGATGAGGGCGACGGCGAACGCCGTGTCGGTCGACATGACCGTGCCCCAGCCGTTCGTCCAGGGTCCATGGGGCAGGATCGCGAGATAGACCAGCGCGGGGACGATCATGCCTCCGAGCGCGCCCGCGATCGGCAACGCGGCGGAACGCCAGCCGGTCAGGTGGCCGACCGTGAATTCCCGCTTGATCTCGAGTCCGACGACCAGGAAGAACAGGGTCAGGAGCCCGTCGTTGATCCAGTGGAGAAGCGACATCCCGAAATCGAGACCGCCGAATGACACGCCGAGCTTCTGCTCCCAGAAGGCGGAAACGCCGGGCCCGAGCGGCGAATTCTCGAGCCCGATGGCGGCGAGCGTCGCGATGAGCAGCAGCACGCCGGCCGAAGGACCCCAATTGGCGAAATCGAGCGCGGCGGCGCGAACCCGATTGCCGAGCGTGCCGATGATCGCATCGGAGAAGGCGCTCTCGTCCCAGGGGCCGTCGTAGCGCCGGCTGTTGATGAAGAAGGTTGGCGTGATCAGCGCCCCGCTGGCCCAGGCGCTCGCCTCGTCCGCGTCGACGCGCGCTCTTGCCCGCTCGATCGCCGGACCGTCGGTCGCCTGCTCCGGTTCGGCGACGCCGAGATCTCGCGCAACGACGACGAGGTCTTCCTCGGTCAGCGTCTCCGAACGGGTCATAAGCTTGATATGCGCCGCCCAGAAGCTTTTGGGCGTGTCCGCCAGTTCAACCAGTTCGGCCGCGCGCCGGGCGAGTTCGACATCGACGAGAGGCCGGTGGCGAAACACGTAGCGAAGACCCTCGCCAAACTGGCTGCGGATTTCGACAATCCGCTCATTGGCCGCCCGGCAATAGGGGCAGGCGTAGCTGCCATATTCAACAAGCGTAATCTGGGCATTGATTCGGCCCGAGGATGTGGTCGATGGAACTGTCCACCGGTCGGTCGAGACGATTGCCCCTCGCAAGTTCGCTCATTCTGAATTCCGTTGCAGCCCCTGGCGGCAACTTCTCAGCGAACCGCGCCCGGATCAACCTCCCCGGTCGAACGAACGAAAACGGTCATCGAAACGATTGCGCAAACGTTTCGATGTGATAGCGTTACGCTGCGCGAGCAAGGGGGAACCTTGTCATCGACGCTCTCTGGGGAGGAGACTTGGCCACGATCGCGGATGTGGCGCGCGCGGCGGGCGTATCGGTTTCGACCGTATCCCACGTCGTGAACAGGACGCGCCGGGTCGCGCCGCAAACGGCGCTCGCCGTGCAGACGGTCATCGACGCGTTTGGATACCGCCCCAATGTTCTCGCGCGCTCCTTGAAGACCGCCTCGAGCCGGACGGTCGGCATTGCGGTCTCGACCGTCGCCAATGCCTATTTCAGCGACATCATCTGCGCGATCGAGGCCGAATGCGCCAAGCTCGGCATGATGGTCTTCCTCTCGGACACGCAGGACGACCCGGACCGCGAACTTGCGGTGCTGACGGCCTTTCATCAGCGCCGTGTGGACGGCGTGATCCTCGCCCCGAGCAGCGAGGCCTCCCGGCCGGGCCTGGACTTTCTCCGTGAGGCCGGCGTCCCCAGCGTGCTCGTCGACCGCATGCTCGATCCGAGCTTCGATCAGGTCGGCGTCAACAACCGCGAGGCCATGACGGAACTGGTCGATTATGTTCTGAGCTTCGGGCATCGCCGCATCGGCTATGTTGGAGGGGCGGCGGGCTTTGAGACCACGCGGGAACGCGTCGCCGGCTATCGCCACAGCCTCGCGCGGTTGGGTCTTCCTGTCGATCCTCGCCTCGTCGTGACGGGAACCTGCACGACCGCCTCCGCGATCGCCGCCGTCGAGGCTCTGCTTGGAGTCCCCGATCCGCCCACCGCGATCGTCACGGGCAACAATCTCGCGACGATTGGCGCCATGCGGGCGTTCCGCATGCGGGGGTTGCGGGTGCCGAGGGACATCTCGATCGTCGGCTTCGACGATTTCGAGTGGGCCGATTGTTTCGAGCCGCGCCTCACGCTCGTGGCGCAACCCTGCGAAGACATCGGCCGTCTCGCCGCCTCGCAACTCATCGAACGAATCGCGGCGCCGGACGACCCGCCGCGGACGATCCGGCTGACGACCCGGCTCATCGTTCGCGAATTCCTGCGCGAGGCCGCAATGAATGCGACCGCGGAAAATGCGACGCCTCTTCTTGCGATGCGTGGCGTCGTCAAACGCTTCGGCGGCGCGCAGGCCCTGCGCGGAGTCGATTTCGACCTCAAGCGCGGTGAAATCCATGCGCTGCTCGGCGAGAACGGCGCGGGCAAGTCGACGCTGATGAATATCCTCTCCGGCGTCTTCGCGCCGGACGCGGGCGAGGTGCTGCTGGAAGGCGAGCCCGTCCGCTTCGCCGATCCGCGCGCCGCGCAGGCGCATGGAGTGGCCACGATCTTCCAAGAGCTCGACCTCGTGCCGGGCCTCGATGTGACGGCCAATCTGTTCCTCGGGCGCGAACTGACGCGAGCCGGCGTGCTCGACCGCGCTTCGATGCGAGCGGAGGCCGTGAAGCGGCTGAGCGCGGTTGGAACCGACATCGACGTCGATCAGCCGGTTGGCGAATTGTCGGTCGGGCGGCGCCAGATCGTCGCCATCGCCAAGGCGCTGACCTACGCCTCGAACATCCTCATCATGGACGAGCCAACGGCGGCGTTGACCGCATCCGAGGTCGAACGGCTCTTTGTCGTCATGCGCGAGATCGCGGCGCGCGGCGTCGGCATCGTCTACATCTCCCACCGTCTCGAAGAAGTCGCGCGCGTCGCGAACCGGGTGACGGTCATGCGCGACGGACAGGTTGCGGGCGTCGCCCCAGCGAGCGCGCCGCAATCGGAGCTTGTGCGCCTTCTTGTCGGGCGGCCGCTCGACGAACTCTATCCGCCCCGCGCGACCCAGTTCGGCGCGCCCGTTCTGCGTTTGGAGCGCGCGCGCTTTTCTCCCCGGACCGAGCGGCCCGGCTGGCAGGCGGCCGAGGATGTGACGCTCGAAGTGCGCGCGGGCGAAATCGTCGGTCTCGCTGGCATCATGGGGGCAGGACGCACCGAGCTGCTTACGGCGCTCTACGGCGCCGCGGGCGCGGGAACGTGGTCGGGCGTCGTCGAGATCGACGGCGCGCCCGCGCGTCTCGGCTCGATCCGCAACGCGCGCGGAGAAGGGCTTGGCCTCGTGACGGACGACCGGCGCGGCAGTGGCCTTCTCCTGCGCGACACGGTCGGGCGCAACGTCGTGCTGACGGTGCTCGAACGCGTTTCGCCCTTCTTTCTCATGTCAAGATCGCGCGAGACATCGCTCGCGAAGGAGGCGATCCGCGCCTTCGACGTGCGCCCGCCCCTGCCCGAGATTGTCGTCGGCGCGCTTTCCGGCGGCAACCAGCAGAAGGTCGTCATCGCCAAGGAGGTGCTGGGCGGTCCACGCCTCCTGTTGCTCGACGAGCCGACGCGCGGGGTCGACGTCGGCGCCAAGGGGGAGATCTACGCGCGCATCCGCGAACTCGCGGCCAAGGGCATGGGCGTCCTCGTCGCATCGAGCGAAATGCCGGAGCTGCTGGGCTTGTGCGACCGGATCGTTGTGCTGCGCGGCGGCCGCACGGTCGCCGAATTTCCCGGCGGCGCCGACGAACATGAAGTGCTTGCGACCGCCGAAGCCAACGAGGAGGAACACGCGTGAGCCAGCCTGCGAACTCTCGCTTCCGGCACATCGGCTTCAGGCCGCCGGCGCCTCGACTTTTTCGCCATCGCGGTGCGCTTCCAGAGCGTGATCGGCCTGGTGTTGGTCGCGATCGGGGGCGTTATTTTCTCGCCGCGCCGGCACGGGGCGGTTCTCTTTCTTCAGCCCGACAACATGGCCAATATCGTCCGCGCCGTGTCCGAGACCGGCATCATCGCGGTCGGCATGACTTTCGTCATTATCACCGCGGGCATCGACCTTTCGGTTGGCGCGCTCCTGAGCCTATGCAGCGTGCTCACCGCGACGATCATGACGACCGGAGGCTGGGGGCTTATTCCCACGATCCTTGTCGTCCTCCTCTGCGGCTCGGCGTTCGGCGCGACGCAGGGGCTCATCTCCAATCGCTTCCGGCTCGAGCCGTTCATCGTGACCCTGGCCGGGCTTCAGGTGGCGCGCGGACTTGCGCTCGTGATTTCCAACAACCAGTACATCAACATTTCATATGGCGTAGGCCCAGGCCTCGCGCCGCCCGTCTTCGCCATTCTCGGCGATCGGCTTTTCGACAACACCGTGCCGGTGGCGACGCTGGTGTTCGTCGTGGTGGCGGTGATCGCAACCTTCGTGCTCAACTTCACCCGCTTCGGGCGCTATGTTTACGCCGTCGGCGGCAACGAACGTGCGGCGCGACTTTCGGGCGTGCCGGTCTCGCTCGTCAAGGTGTCGGTCTACGCGATCACCGGCTTGGTCTCCGCGATTGCGGGCATCGTGCACGCCGGACAGTTCAACTTCGGCAGCGCCAATGACGGCACAGGCTACGAATTGACCGCCATCGCAGCTGTGGTCATCGGCGGGACGAGCCTTTTTGGTGGGTCGGGCTCGATGGTCGGAACCGTCGCCGGCGCCGTGATGCTCGGCGCGCTCGCCAACATCCTTCAGCTCAATAACATCAACGCGGCGCTGCAACTGCTCGCCACCGGCGCGATCATCGTGCTTGCCGCGGTCCTTCAGTCTCTCGTCCGCCGCCGCGAGGGATTGGGTCGATAACAGTGCGGCGCGAACGAACCCGTTCGACGCAAGGGAGTGACATGATGAATTGGACAAGACGAACCCATATGCGCGCCGCGACGCTTGGAGTCGCCGCATGCGCGCTGATTGCGGGCGGCGCTTCGGCGCATCTCGCCAAGGCCTGCGGCAAAGACGACAAATACGTCATCGGCTTCTCGCAGGCCAACAACGCCGAGCCTTACCGGGCGCACGTCAACGAGCAACTGACGGCCGCAGCCGCCAAGGTTCCGCAGTTTACGCTGCAGATCGCCGACGGCGCCGGCAACGTGAACACCCAGACTTCGCAGATGGACAATTTCATCACCCAGAAGGTCGACCTGATCCTCATCTCGCCTTTCGAGGCGGCGCCGCTGACGCCCGTCGTCGCCCGCGCCATGAAGGCAGGCATTCCGGTGATCGAACTCGATCGCAAGACGCTCGGCACGCCGGGCAAGGACTACACTGCGTTTATCGGCGGCGATAATTTCAAGATCGCCGAAGAGGCCGGAAAATATATGGCGGACAAACTGCTGCCGGACGGCGGCGACGTCGCAGTGCTTGAAGGTCTTCCGAGTTCGACGCCCGCCGTGGAGCGCCTCGACGAATTCAAGGCCGGCGTGAAGGCCAACCCGAAGATCAAGGTTGTCGCCGAGCAGGCCGCCGACTGGCTGCCCGACAAAGCGCAAACCGCTTTCGCGGCGATGCTTCAGGCTCATCCGGACATCAAGGCCGTCTACGCCAGCAACGACATGATGGCGGCGGGCGCGCGCCTCGCGGCGAAAGGTGCGGGCAAGAAGGACGGCGACATCAAGATCATCGGCACCGACGGCCTGCCCGGACCTTCGGGCGGCATCCGTGCGGTTGCCGAAGGCGAATGGGCGGCGACCTTCACCTATCCGACCGGCGCCGATCAGGCGATCGACATGGCCAAGAAAGTCCTGCTCGACTGCGCCGACAGCGTTTCCGACAACGTCACGGTGCCGACGACCGCGATCACGCCGGATAACGCCAAGTCGATGATGGGCAACTAAGGCTGCAAAAAAGGGCGAGGGCAGCCTCGATAACGGGGCTGGCCTTCGCCATGCCGCCGCCGACCCCCTGAAAGGCCAGAAAAGACCCTTGGATAGTGCGTCGCAATCCGGCAAGTTCGCTCGCTGGTAAATTGGGGCGGAGGGGGATCAAGCGGGATGGCGTCTTTCTGGCTTTGCATAGGCGTCGCGGTTCTGGCCTTTTGCGCCGGCGTGGTCGGGCTCAATCTGCACAAGATCCTGCCCGAAGAGCACGCCTCCAATTCGCGCGACATGATCGGCGCGATCGTCGGCCTCGTCTCGCTTCTGATGGCCCTTGTGCTCGGAACGCTGGTCGGTTCGTCCTACAGCTTCTACTCCACTCAGAAATCGGAAATCGAAACGCTTTCGGCGCGCGTCGTCCAACTCGACATGGCGCTGAGCGAATACGGACCTGAGACAAAGGTCGCCCGTCAGGCCATGAAGGCGACGTTTCAGGGCGTGCGCGATGCGGTCTGGGGCGAGGCCGGGCCGAACACGGCGGATCTCTCGGTTGGAGCGCCGTTGTCCCATCTCAGGCTGATGGACGAGTATCTGGCGTCCCTCGATCCCAAAACTCCGGCGCAAAGGCAATTCGCAGCGGCCGCCGCCACGGACGCGGCGATCATTGAGCAGACACGGATCCTCATCTCGCTTCAGCTTGCGAGCCCGGTCTCGTGGCCGTTGGTCGTGGTCGTGATTTCCTGGGGACTGATCCTTTTCTGCGGCTTCGGCTTCCTGTCGCGCATCACGCCGACGAGCATAGGCGCGCTGGCGCTCGGCGCGTTCGCGGTCGGCAGCGCGCTGTTCCTCATTCTCGAAATGAGCCAGCCGTTCAGCGGCCTCTTCCGGGTGCCGTCCGGCGCTTTCGACCAGATGCTGTCGGTGCTGGCGCAATAACCGCCGACCAAGGCGGGTCAGCCGCGGTGATGTGTCTCCTGCAGTCCGTAGACGGGCGTGGGAATGCCCTCTTGCCGCGCCTTCAGTTGCAATGCGAGGAACTGCGAATAGTGTCGCGACTGATGCAGGTTGCCGCCGTGGAACCATAACGCTTCCTGCTGCGTCGGCTTCCACATATTGCGCTGCTCGCCTTCCCACGGACCGGGGTCCTTCGGCGTGTTCGAGCCTAGGCCCCAGACCTTGCCGACCTTGTCGGCGACCTCCTGGCTGATGAGATCCGCCGCCCAGCCGTTCATCGAACTGTAGCCGGTCGCATAGACGATCACGTCGGCGGGCAGTTCCGTGCCGTCTTCGAGCTTCACGCCTTTTTCGGTGATCTCTTTCACCTGACCGCGCTTGAGCTTGATCTTGCCGTCGATGATGAGCTGGCTCGCGCCGACGTCGATGTAATAGCCCGAGCCGCGGCGCAGATATTTCATGAACAGACCCGAGTCCGTCCGCGCCCCAGTCGTGCCAGAAGCCGGCCTTGTCCAGCCCCTCGTAGAAGTCCGCGTCGCTTCTCGCGCATCTGCTCGTACAGCGGGATCTGGAACTCGTGCATGATCTTATAGGGGATCGAAGCGAAGATGAGATCGGCCTTCGGTGGTCGTCGATGCCGCTCGCCACCGCCTCCTCGGAATAGAGCGTCGCCGAGGCCGATTTTCATCAGCGTGTCCGAGCGCACGATATGGGTCGACGAACGCTGCACCATCGTCACGTCGGCGCCGTTCTCCCAGAGGGCGGCGGCAGATGTCGTGCGCCGAGTTGTTCGAGCCGACGATGACGACCTTTTTGCCCGCGTAGGCGTCGGGCCCGGGATGCTTGGAAGAATGATGCTGCTCGCCCTTGAACTTTTCCATGCCGGGGAACTTCGGCAAATTCGGCTTCGCCGACATGCCGGTTGCGAGCACGAGCTGCTTGGGCTTGAGCGTGATCTCCTTGCCGTCGCGCTCGACGACGACCGCCCATTCCTTCTTCTTCTCGTCGTATTTGGCGGACTTGCAGGTGGTCGACGCCCAGTAATTGAGCTCCATCACCTTGACATACATCTCGAGCCAGTCGCCGATCTTGTCCTTTGGCGAAAAGACCGGCCAGTTCGGCGGGAACGGCAAATAGGGCAAGTGGTCGTACCAGACCGGATCGTGCAGGCAGAGCGACTTGTAGCGATTGCGCCAGCTGTCGCCGGGCCGGGCGTTCTTCTCGACGATGATCGTGGGCACGCCGAGCATCCGGAGACGTGCGCCGAGCGCGATGCCTCCCTGGCCTCCGCCAATGATCACCGCGTACGGCTGCTTGGTGTAGCCGAGCGTCTTCGCCTCTTCCTCGCGCTCTTCCTTCCAGCTCTTGCGATGTTTGCCCGCGCCGTGCTTCGCGCCAAATGGGCGATGGGAACCGGTTGGCTCCTCGTGACCCTTCAGTTCGGCGGCGGTAGTGAGCAGCGTCCAGATCTTTCCGTCCTTGAGCCGCACCTGTCCGTAACCGCGAAATACCTCCGTCTCGAAGGTGAACCACCCCTCGGTGACGCCCTCCGCTTCTGAGGCGCCTGCGTCCAGAATCGACCGCCCATCCAATCGGCTTCACGGAGGGAAGCTGCGCCTGCAGCATGCCGCGAATGGCGTCTTTGCCTTCGAGGGTCTTGAGGTTCCACGTGAAGGCGACGAGATCGCGCCAATAGCAATCGTCCTGAAACAATTTCAGCGCGCGATCGAGATCGCTGGCCTGAAGCGCCTCGTCCAGTTCGCCTAATACGTGATTGATGCGGCCCTCCGCCGTCGCATCGAGCATGGGCTTCCTCCGGGTTATTGAACGCGGCGCGTCGCCGACAGAACTTTGGAGGCAAACCTACTCCGGGGCGCACACAGAGGTAAAGGGCCGCCGTCTCGCGGACGTCCGCGCATTTACGCGGAAATTAGCGTGAATCTCTTTCTTGCTAGGACTGCGAGCGGCGCCTGTCCCAGCGCGTCGCCGTCTATTCCTTTTCCCCCGTCCTTGTGGACAGGGCTAGGGAGAAGCCGCCTCAAGGCGAGACGCGATCTCGCGGCTCACGGGAACAGGCACGTCAAGTAGCGCTTGCGCATAGGTCTTGGCCTGCGGATCGAGATGGACCGACGCGGCGCCGCCCCCGCCGAGCGCATTGTGCAGGAGGAAATTCAGCCCATGGATGCCGGGCAAGTCGAAACGTTCGACCGCTCCGCAATTGACCTGTCGAAAATATTGCGCGACCTGCTCCGGAGTCAGGAAGGCTCGGATCCAAGGCAGATAGGTCTCCTCGCGCGCCACGACGCCGATGTTGGCCTTGTCGCCCTTGTCGCCGCCGCGCGCGACGGCAAGCCGCCGGAGGGGCACGTGGATGCGCTCACCCGGCGGCAGAAGCTCGTCCCCCGCGCGGTGGGGCGATTCATCGCCTCGGCTTGAAGGTCCTTGCGCCCATTCCATCAGCTCCGTCTTGCCCTCAACCCCGACAGTGACCGGAACCTCGCTTTTGTCGATCAGAAACGAGAAGAGACGCACGACAGGCGAGGCCTTGGGACGGCCAGGAGAAAGAAGCGTAATTCCAGGCGCCATTGTGAGGGCCGAACCGATAAATTCGCGCGAGAACAGCTCAGCGCCTCTGGGGGAAGCATGCTGAACGGCGAGCCTCAGGACGACCTCGCGGCATTCGGCGGTACGCGCGGAGCCGGCAGCCCCGAACAGCGCCTCTTCGCCGACGATCGCAAGGTTCGTGGCCGCGAAAGGCGGTAACTGACGTTCGGCGAGCATGCGGCTCGCTCGCGCGAGAATTGCTTCACCTTGGCGGCGCCCCTTGGCGACGGCGCCTTGGCCGGCGACGACAAGAGCCCCGACACAGGCGTATCCGTCGAGATAGGTCGCGGAGACCTTAAGGAACGGCGTCGGCGCCGAGCCGCGCGCGCCACTGACCCTTACCCGATCCGGCCCCACGGCCTCCGTCGTGACTTGGCTGAGATCGCAGATCACGTCGGGCAGGATGTATCGCTTCGGATCGCCAATTTCATAGACCATCTGCTCGGCTGCAGTGAGCGGGGATACAATACCTCCAGTCCCACCCGGCTTCGTAAGGACGAAGGCGCCGTCCGCTTCGACCTCGCAAACAGGAAAGCCTATATTCTCCCAGTTGGCGGCGACGCTCTCCCAGTCGGTGAAATTACCGCCGGTCGCTTGCGCGCCGCACTCGATCAGATGCCCCGCGAGGCTGCCTGCGGCAAGCCGATCATAGTCGGTGGGGCTCCAACCGAACTCGTGAATAAGCGGTCCGAGCGCAAGCGCGCTATCGACGCAACGGCCGGTGACGACGACGTCCGCCCCGGCGTCCAAAGCCCGCGCGATGGGGAATGCGCCGAGATAGGCGTTGGCGCTGAGTATCTTCTCTGGCGGTTGCTCCGCGCTATCCATTCCGTGGATGCTGCTTCGATACGAGTCGAAACAATTCGCGATATCGTCCCCCAGCACGACGCCGACCCGCAACGGGACGTTGGCTTCGGTGGCGAGACTTCTCCAGCGCGCGGCGGCAGGCAAAAAGATTGAGCCCGCCGGCGTTGGTGACGACTCTGACCTTCTTTGAAACAATCGTGGCAAGAAAGGGACGCATCACCTGCGTTATGAAATCGATCGCGTAACCCGCATCCGGATCCTTCGCTTTCGCCTTGGCAAGAACCGACATCGTCACCTCGGCGAGATAGTCGAGGACCACGTATTGAATGCCCTCGGTCGCAAAGAGTTGCGCCGGTCCGAGCGAGGTGTCGCCCCAAAATCCGGATCCGCCGCCTATGCGGACAATTTTATTGCCACCGTTCATCACCGATCCTGCTCCGCGGCGAGCTTAAAGCCGCTGGCGTCGCTCACTTGCGCCAATGCGCCGGCGACGAGCTATATCATTTAACGCAAGTCCTGCGGCCGTACACTTGCGCGTCGAATCGCCGGGATGGATGCGCTCGCGCTGCTCATGGCCGCGGATCGCCCAGCCGAAGAACGGAGTCGAGATCACCTGCGCCGAGGGAGGGGCGACCTTAGCGCCGTTTCTTTTTGTTTCAGGCAAGCGCGCCGAGCGCTTGGTTCGAAAGGGCCGGGCGCCAGTTGTCAACGCCGCCGCGGGCATTCGCTCCGCGCTGCCTCTTGAACTCCAGCCGGGCGAGCTGGTCGCGATGCACCTCATCCGGCCCGTCGGCGAGGCGGAGAAGCCGCGCCGTGGCATAAGCCGAGGCAAGCCCGAAGTCGTTGCTCGTTCCCCCACCGCCGAATGCCTGGATGGCCCAATCGATCACCTTGCAGGCCATGTTGGGCACGGCGATCTTGATCATCGCAATCTCAGCCTTGGCTTCCTTATTCCCGACTGTGTCCATCATATGCGCGGCGCGAAGCGTAAGTAGCCGCGACTGTTCGATCAGGATGCGCGCTTCGGCCACGCGTTCGCGGGTGACGGATTGTTCCGCAATCGGCTTCCCGAAGGCGACGCGCTGCTCTGCACGCCGGCACATCTTGGCGAGCGTGCGCTCGGCAAGGCCGATCAAGCGCATGCAGTGATGAATGCGCCCTGGCCCAAGCCGTCCTTGCGCGATCTCGAAACCGCGGCCCTCGCCGAGCAGGATGTTCGCCGCCGGAACGCGCACGCTCTCGAACAGGACTTCGGACGCGCGATCGGGCACGCCATAGAAGCCAAAGACGGGCAGCGAACGCTTGACGGTGACTCCAGGCGTATCCTTCGGTACGAGGATCATCGACTGCTGCCGATAGGTTTCCGCCGACGGATCGGTCTTGCCCATGAATATGATGATCTTGCATCGCGGGTCGGTGGCGCCCGTCGTGTACCACTTGTGGCCCTTGATCACATATTCGTCGCCGTCGCGCACGATGGCGCTCTCAATGTTGCGTGCGTCCGAGGATGCGACATCCGGCTCCGTCATCGCGAAGGCCGAGCGGATTTCGCCGGCAAGCAGCGGTTTTAGCCACGTCCTCTGCTGCGTTTCCGTGCCGTAGCGCGCAAGGACCTCCATGTTGCCGGTATCTGGCGCGGAACAGTTAAAGACCTCCGGCGCGAGATGCGAACGGCCCATAATCTCGCATAGCGGAGCATACTCCAAATTGCTGAGGCCCGCGCCATGCTCGGAATGTGGCAGGAAGAGGTTCCAGAGACCGGCCGCACGCGCCTTCGGCTTCAGTTCCTCGACCACCGGCTGTACCGCCCATGGCCCGAGATCCTCGGATTCGCGATAGTAGCGGACCTCGTTGGGGTAGATATGGTCCTCCATGAAGGCCAGCAGTTTTTCTTCCAACGCGCGAACCCGCGCCGACTTTTCCGGAATCATCGCTTCCTCCCTTCGAGACTTTTGGCATCTTAAGACAACGGATTTCGGTCGGCAAGATCGTCTGACGATTATGTTTGACAATGAAGGCTGGGTCGATAAGATTTCAGCGCGTTGTCAGGACACGGCGCCGAAACGGGAGGGTGTCGGCATGGACGGCCGTCCAGGCATCCTTGGAAGCGATGCGGCCTCGTCCAGCCAGAGGGATAAGCGCCGCCCGCTCGCGGGAGCGCGCGGCGCGACTCATCAATGAGGAGTCATGACGTTGCAGACCGGGTCCGACCAGCGGCCGCTTGCCGCGCTCGCGCAGAGTGCGTCAGCGCGGATCGTGCGCGCGATCGTTCGCGGTCTCTACGAAGGCGTCTATGCACCCGGCCAGCGACTTGCCGAACCCGAGATCATGACGCAATTCGGTGTCGGTCGGAGCACGGCTCGCGAAAGTATCCGGCGGATGGAATCCGAGGGCATCGTAACCGTGGTTCCCAATCGCGGTGCGGTCATACGTCGAATGTCGGTCGATGAGGCGCTGGACGCCCTGTTGGTCATGGAGATCTGCGTCGGGCTTGCGGCGCGCCAGGCAGCTGAGCGCATCAATGTCGGCGGAGGTCGGGCGCGCTTCGAGCAGACGTGGCGCGAACTGCAGAAGTTCCGTGACATGCCCGACGGGTATGATTTCGTTGCGGCCCGCAACCGCTTCTACCGAGCCATCACCGAAGTTTCGGCCAACCAGGAACTGCGCAGGATCATTCCCTCGATCCATATTCATCTCATCCGTCGCGAGTATTCGCTGACCACCCGCGCGCGTTTCGAGGATTACGCGCGCATGGCCGAGGCGATCCTCGCTGGAGATGGCGCGGCGGCAGACGCCGCGGCGCGCAGACATATCGCGAAAACGGCGGCCTTGGTGCGACAACGCTCTGCAGGCGGTAAGGACCGTGATCGCGCGTAAGCGAGGACTCGGCACAGGTCACGAGGCCCGAGGGAAAGCCGCCGGGTCGTACGCCGATCGACTGCGCGCAGCTTCGGCGACGGTCGTCGACGACGCCCCACGTCGGGCTCCGACCTTACGTGGTCCACAAGATCCGCCCGCGAAGCCTGCGCTCACTTCCCGGAGAAGCGCGGCTCCCGTTTCTCATTGAAGGAAGCGAAGCCCTCCTTGGCGTCTTCTGTGAGCGTGAGAAGTCCGAGCTGCCCCTCGGCAAAGGCGATCGCCTGCTCGAAACTCATGCCGTCGAGGGCCCTGAGGGCATATTTGCCGCGACGAATCGCGGTCGGCGACCGGGCCGAGAGCGTGGCCGAAAGCAGATCCACCTTAGCTTCAAGCTCCCCGGGTCGCACGACGTAATTGAGGAGACCGGCAGCGAGCGCGGCGTCCGCGCCGAACATCTCGCCGGTCAGGGCCCATTCGCGGACGATGCGAGGCGGAACCAGGCGGGCGAGCAGACTCAGGACCTGCATCGGAAAGAGCCCGATCTTGACCTCGGGCAGACCAAATTTGGCGCTCGCAACCGCGACGGCGATGTCGGCGAGCGCCAGTAATCCCATCCCGCCCGCGACACAGTGACCGTTGATCGCGGCAATGATCGGAAGCGGGCATTCCTGCGACAGCCTGAGCAGGTCGCCGTAAGCGGTGCGCGGATGCGAAAAGTCGAAGTTGAAGCCGCCGCCGGGCGCAATATCGCCACCAGCGCAGAACGCTTTGTCTCCCGCCCCGGTCAGCACAACGACCCGGATGTCCCGATCAGCGACAGCGGTCCTTAGGCCATCAGAGACACCCCTGATGAGTTCTTCGTTGATCGCGTTGCGCTTCTCGGGACGGTTGAGCGTGATGCGATATTGCGAGCCGCGCTTCTCGGTCAGGACCTCGCTCACGCCTTCACCTCGACGACGACACGACGAGCCTCGACCTGTTCGCCTTCGGCGACGTGGATCGCCTCGACGGTTCCATCGATGTAGGCAACGTGGACGTGCTCCATTTTCATCGCCTCCAGCACCAGAAGCTTCTGTCCGCGAGAAACGCGCTCGCCGACTGCAACGTCCACGGACACCACGCGGCCATTCATCGTGGCGCGCACCCTTCCATCGCCTTCCGCCTCTGCGCGGAGCGTTGGCTCGAAGCTGATATCTTCGAAATCCCAGTTGCGGCCGTCGATGCGCGCCCAAACTTTCCCGCTCAAGCGCGACAGGACCGCGCGACGCCGGCGTCCGCCCTCGAGCAACTCGAAAATTTCGCCCTGGACGCTGACAACGCGCACTTCTGATATGACCCCGTCGCTTTCAATCCTACACGCGCCATACGCGCCCGCGAACACCCGCATCGCGAAGATCTTCTCTCCGCGCCTCAGCCGGACGGGCGTCGGAAAGCCGTGCGTGACGCGGATATCGGGGGCCGCGTGGAGCATTGCGGCGACCTGCGCCGCCGCGGCTTTTTCTTCCGCCGTGCGGTCTGGAAAAAGCGCGGCTTCATTCTCGACGATGAACGCGGTCGTGCGCGCCGCCGGCCGCAAAGACAGGGTGCTCAAGGCAGTCCACGAGAAAGTCCTGATTGGTTCGGATGCCGAAGGCCAGCGTCTCGTCCAGCCCGCGAAGGATTTTCCGCCGAGCAGCATCGCGATCCGCGCCATGTGCGATGAGCTTGGCGATCATCGAATCGTAGAAAGGCGGAATTCTGACTCCCCGAGCGAAGTCCGTGCTCGACGCGCAGCGCCCGCGACGGCGCCCATAGGGAGAGTGCGCCGCTCTGGGGCATGAAGTCGAGTTCCGGGTCTTCCGCGCACAGACGCACCTCGATCGCATGGCCGGAAAGCTTTACGTCCTCTTGCTTTAGCGCCAAGGGCTGTCCCGAAGCGATGTCGAGTTGCAACGCGACGAGATCGACGCCCGCGATCATCTCCGTCACCGGATGTTCGACCTGCAGGCGCGTGTTCATCTCCATGAAGTAGAAGGCGCCGTCGTGCCCCAGCAAGAACTCCATCGTGCCGGCGCCCTCGTAGCCGATCGCCCTGGCCGCGCGCACCGCAGTCGCGCCCATCTCGGCCCGCAACTCCGGCGACACCGCTGGCGAGGGCGCCTCCTCGATCAGCTTCTGGTGACGTCGCTGTACCGAACAGTCGCGTTCGCCGAGATGAATTGCGTGGCCGTAGCGGTCCGCAAGAATCTGGATCTCGACATGCCGCGCATTGACGATTACCCGCTCCAGCAGCACCGTGTCGTCGCCGAACGCGCTTTTCGTTTCCGACTTCGCCGACCTCAACGCTGCCGGGAAATCCTCCGGCTGCGCGACAAGGCGCAGGCCACGCCCGCCGCCGCCCGCGACCGCCTTGATCATCAACGGATAGCCGATTGCGTCGGCGTGTTCCCCGAGCGCCTCGGGTTCCTGCTCGTCTCCATGATATCCGGGCACGCAAGGCACGCCAGCCGCGATCATCAGAGCCTTCGCCGCGGCTTTGTTGCCCATGGCGCGGATCGATTCCGATGACGGACCGACGAAGACGACGCCCGCGTCCCTGCAGGCCTCGGCGAACTCCTCGTTCTCGGCGAGAAAACCATAGCCCGGATGGATAGCGTCCGCGCCCGTTAGGCGTACGGCTTCCAGAATGCGATCGATGCAAAGGTAGCTATCGCGTGGCAAGGCCCCGCCAATGCAAACGGCCTCGTCGGCCATTTCTACGTGAACTGCATCCTGATCCGCTTCGGAATAGACGGCGACGGTTGATAGCCCCGCCGCACGGGCGCTGCGGAAAACGCGAACCGCGATTTCCCCACGATTGGCGACGAGCAGCTTTGAAAAAGGCGTCAGGCGCAGGGGCCTTTGATCCGTCATGGCCGCGCCACCGCGAACTGGACGGGATTGGGTCGACGCCTATCCGCCTCGCGGCAGATGGCCATGACGATCGCCAAAACCTCACGCGTGTCGCGAGGATCGATGATCCCGTCGTCAAGGAGACGGGCGGACGTGTAGAATGCGTCCATCTGGCTATTGAAGTTCTCGGTGATCGCAGTCGTTAGACGATCGAGCGCGGCTTCGTCGGCCGGCTCGCCGTTCCGGGAGGCGCGTTGTTCTTGCACTGCCCGCATGGTGCCCGCCGCCTGCTCGCCGCCCATGACGGCCGTCTTTGCGTTCGGCCAGGAAAAGCAGAAACGTGGATGGAATCCGCGTCCGCACATACCATAGTTTCCGGCCCCGAACGACGCGCCACAATAGATGGTGAACTGCGGCACTGTGGCGTTCGTCACGGCCTGGATCATCTTTGAGCCATGCTTGATGATCCCGTCCTCCTCGTAGCGTCGCCCGACCATGAAGCCGGTCGTGTTGTTGAGATAAAGAATAGGCGTGCCGGCCTGGCAGCACGATTGAATGAAATGGGTCGCCTTGGCGGCGCCAGCCGGATCGATTGGGCCATTATTCGTGATGATCCCAATCGGCCACCCGTAAATCCGGGCGACGCCGCAGAGCGTCGCGCCGCCATAGCGCGCGCCAAACTCGGTGAAGTCCGATCCGTCGACGAGTTGGCCGATTACCTCTCGCATATCGACGGGCGTGCGATAGTCGGGCGGCATGACGCCGAGCAATTCCTCGGGGTCGAGCGCAGGCGGCGCGAAGTCGCGCGGGCGGTTGCCAGAGCGTTCCCAATCGATGCCCGCCAGAACGTCACGCGCGAGGCGGATCGCGTGCCGGTCATCGTCAGCGAGATAGTCGCCGAGCCCAGAAATCGCGGTATGCATTTCGGCGCC
>CAWGPL010000007.1:0-138089 GCA_963824465.1 uncultured Alphaproteobacteria bacterium | reverse complement strand
TAGAGGGGCGCGTTTTTTCTGTCAACGCACCTTCATAATCTTTTTTGAGGGCTCGACCCGTTTGTGGATATGTCAAGCGACCAAGCGCCTTTTCGCGTGCATTTTCAGGCTCTCGCGCGGACGCAGGGTGACCCGCTGGCGCGGCGACACTCGCGAACCTTCGACAAGGTCAAAGCGGAAAGCGCGCAGCGCATTGGCGAGGACGATCATGGCTTCCTGCAGGGCGAAAGCCATCCCGATACAGACCCGCGGTCCCGCTCCAAATGGGATGTAGGCGAAGCGATCGATGCGCTCCCGCCGCGCGCCAAGAAACCGCGACGGATCGAAGGCGTCGGGATCCTCCCAAAGGCCCCGCCGGCGATGCAGGACGTAGGGGGAAACCAGGACCACGGTTCCCGCCGGGACGTCGACCCCAAGAATTTGATCGTCCGCGATCGCCTCCCGGCTGAGCGTCGCGACGGGTGGATAGAGTCGCATGGCCTCCTCGATCACCGCGCAAATCGTGGGGCAGCGCTCGAGCGCCGCCGGATGTTCGCAATCGAAGGTCGCGTCCGCCTCCGTTTCCGCCCTTTCTCGCCATTCCGGGGCTTGCGAAAGGAGGTAGAGCGTCCAGGTCAGCGCGTTCGCCGTCGTCTCGTGTCCGGCGTTGATAAAGGTGACAATATTGGCTCGTATCGCGCTTTCTGGCAGCCCTTGTCCCGTTTCAGGGTCCCGTGCGGCCAGCAGCAGGGTCAGCAGATCGCGTGGCGGCTCGCCGCCCTTTTCGATGAGCGCGCGGCGCCGCCCGACGATGTCGTCGACCGCCTGATCGAAGAATCTTAGCGCCTCCCGGCCACGCCATCTGCCGATCCGCGGCACGAAGGCCGGCGCACCGAGGAGGTCCAGCGGATCGACGCGGCCAAACGTGTCGAGATACCGCGTCATCGCATGCTGGAACGCGCCGGGCTCTTTGCCGAGCCCCTGCGAAAACAAAGTCTGTTCAAGAATCTCAAGCGTGATGCGCGACATGAAATCGCCGACGTCGACGATCGCTCCGTCGCGCCGCCGCAGAAGGCGCTCGACAGCTCTCGTCGCCACCGTCTGCATCGCTGCTGCGAAGCCGATGACCTCTCGGGGCGAGAATAACGGCGCAAGCGCGCGCCGCTGCAAGCGCCATGGCTCGCCCTCGGCAGTCAGCAGGCCCTCGCCAAGACCTGGACTGAGGATTCGGAGTTGCAACTCGTCCTTGCGGTAATTGGCGGCGTTGTCGAGGAAGACGTGGCGCACAGCGGCCGGATCGTGGGCCATGGCCCGCATCCCGAAAAAGGAGCGTCCCACCCAGAATGGCTGCTCAAAGGCCGCCTTGCCCCAAATCTCCAGCGGATTTCGGCGGAGCGTCAAAATCGTGGAAAGGGCCCCGCGCGGCTTTTCGGCGCGAGGCGGAAACGGAGGAACGAAAAGCCGAGGCGCAACAGCTGTCGAAGTGGGCATTTGGCGACCGCTTCTTAAGAGAAAACCGGACGCCGCGGAGTCTACTCCGCACCGGCGGTCCGCGGTAGGGGCGCCACGCGGCTTGTCGGTAGCGGACGATATGTCCGATTTAGGTAGCGTACGAGTTGTCCGGTAATCCGATCCCTTTTGGAGGGGGGTTTGGGATGCGCTGGACGGAAGCCGTTCAGGGTGCGCATGGCGATGTTTTTGAACCTTCTCAACCGCGGGGAATCGGCGGAGATCAACGAGGCGGAGGCGGCGGACACAGCCGATTTTGAGAGGCGATCTCACGAAGCCCTCCTTTCGATTCCCTTTCGCCCAACTCGCGCCGCCTTGCCGCGGTTTCATACCCGGAACGTCCAGCGGGGCCTGGGCGTCTCTATCTGGGGGCGTGGGCAGTGACGTCCGTCCTCTTCAAGCTCGGATCGACCGGATGAACGTTCTGCATAAGCCTGAGAACCCTGCCGCACCCTCGAGCGACGATGAGGAGAAGCAGAAGGCCAACGACCATGAGAGCTTCGTCGTTTCCGCCTCTTCGTCGCTATCCGAGTTGCGCCCTCTTATCCTGAAGTACGGCGACTCCTTTGGCGTCTTCGACACCAAGGGCGATGCGCTCGCGTCCCAGGGCGGCACGCAAGGGCTCTACTACCGCGACACCCGACATCTCTCGCATTTTTCGGTGACGCTGAACGGCCGGAGGCCGTTGGTCCTGAGTTCGACGCTTCGCGACGACAACGCCACTCTCACCTGCGACCTTGCGAACCCGGATATGTTCGATGAGGCCGGGCGTCTTGTCGTCGAACACGATCTCATTCACGTCCGCCGCACCCGGTTCTTGTGGAAGGCCGGCTGTTTCGAGCAAATCTGTATCCGCAATTTCGATGAGGCGCCGCAAAGGCTGCAGTTGGGAATCGTCTTCTCGGCAGACTTCGCAGATCTCTTTGAGGTTCGCGGCGTGCCGCGCCCGAGACGCGGCGAGATTCATCCGCCGGTCGTCGCCAGCGACGAGGTGCGGCTGCGGTATTCCGGGCTTGACAACAAGGAGCGGCTGACGACGCTTCGCTTCGACCCTGCGCCCGACAGCGTCTCGGCCAATCAGGCGACGTTCGACCTTCAGCTCGCGCCGAAGGAAACGCGCTCGATCTTCCTCGAAATCGACTGCCAGCAGGGCGAATCATCGATTCGGCCGATAAGGGCCTACTTCACCGCGTTGCGTGACGCGCGCCGGGAATTGCGGGCCCGCTGCTCGCGGGCGGCTTCGATCGACAGTTCGAACGACGTCTTCAACGAGGCGGCGAACCGCTCCATCGCCGATCTCTATATGCTGATGACCCAGCTTCCGGAGGGGCTCTATCCGTACGCGGGAATCCCCTGGTACAACACCGTCTTCGGGCGCGATGCGATTATCACCGCCCTAATGATGCTCTGGCTCGATCCCAGCATCGCGCGCGGCGTGCTGGGGCACCTTGCGGCGTGCCAGGCGACGCAAACGGACGCGGCGGCTGACGCCGAGCCCGGAAAGATCCTGCATGAGTTCCGCCACGGCGAGATGGCGGATCTCGGCGAGGTTCCGTTCCGCTGCTACTACGGCAGCATCGACGCGACGCCCCTCTTCGTCATGCTCGCGGGCGCGTACCTCGACCGCACGGACGACGTCGAGTCCTGTCGGCAATTGTGGCCTCACATCGAAGCGGCGCTCGAATGGATCGAGACGAGCGGCGACAGGGATGGCGACGGCTTCGTCGAGTACAGCCGTCGCACGACGCAAGGTCTCGCCAATCAGGGCTGGAAGGACAGCCACGACGCGATTTTTCACGCGGACGGGTCGCTCGCGAAGGGGCCGATCGCCCTCGTCGAGGTGCAGGCCTACGTCTACGCCGCCTGGCGGGCGGCGGAGCGCATTACGCACAGGTTTGGCTGGCGGCACAAATCGGCCGACTTCCAGGCCAAGGCAGACAGAATGCGCGAGCGGTTCGACGCGCATTTCTTCGACGAGGAACTCGGAACCTATGTGCTCGCCCTCGACGGCGACAAGAAGCCATGTCGGGTGCACGCCTCGAACGCCGGCCACGCGCTCTTCGCAGGCGTCGCGCTCCCGGAGCGGGCCGACGGCGTCACGAAAGCGCTCATGGGAAGCACCAGCTTCTGTGGCTGGGGAATAAGGACGGTCGGGTCCGGCAGAGGCCCGCTATAATCCGATGAGTTACCATAACGGCTCGGTCTGGCCGCACGACAACGCAATGATCGCAGCAGGCTTCGCGCGGTACGGGCGTCGGGCGGAGGCCGCGAAGGTGTTTGAGAGCCTGTTCAGCGCTTCAACCTACGTCGATCTGCGACGGCTGCCCGAACTCCTCTGCGGCTTCGCGCGGCAGCAAAGCCGAGGCCCGACTTTCTATCCGGTCGCCTGTATTCCGCAGGCCTGGGCGGCCGCGGCCCCGCTCTATCTCGTTCAGTCGTGCCTGGGGCTTAGCTTCGAGGCGGAGGCCAATCGAATAGTTTTTCGAGAACCGACATTGCCGGCGTTTTTGGATGAGATCCTGCTCAAAGGCCTCAGCTTACCGGCGGGTAAAGTCGACGTCTCGGTGCGGAGAGCCAATCGCAGCTTCGTGGTCGACGTGCTCGACCGGCCGGAGTCGGTCGAGGTCGTTACGATCAGCTGACTTGGTCACTCGGCTGCCGGTGGCCGATGGGGCGCTGGCTGCCGGATGCTGAGAAGCGGGGCGCCCTTCCGAAGGATCGGCTCGCCTGCGACCGCCAGCGGCCACAGGGCCTGGGGTGGGCGAGCCGCGAGAGGACGTTGGATTCTTCGAACGCCCGGCAGCGAGCGATAGAGTTCGATATAGTCCTTCGCGACGCGCTCGATCCCGAACCGTTGTTCGAATCGTGCGCGAATCTGGGCGCGGTCGAGTTGCCCAATGCGTTCGACCGCGGCGACCGCCTGCGTCACGTCTTCAACCAGAAAACCTGTCCTTCCCTCGTCGACAACTTCGGGAACGGAGCCCCGTCGGAATGCGATCACCGGCGTCCCGCACGCCATGGATTCGATCATGACCAGACCGAAAGGCTCGGGCCAGTCGATCGGAAAAAGAAGCGCGGCGGCGTCGCCCAGGAATTGCGCCTTCTCCCGTTCGTTGATTTCGCCGATGAACTCCACATTCGGATGAGAGTCGACGAGCGGCTTGATGACCTCAGCCCAGTAATCCTCGTCAGCGCGATCGATCTTTGCGGCGATCTTGAGCGGCCAACCGGCGCGGGTCGCGATTTCAATGGCGCGATCTGGGCGTTTTTCCTCAGAGATGCGACCGAGGAAGGCAAGGTAACCCCCCTTCGGCGCGCGGTTAAACGAAAGCAGGTCGGTCGGGAGTCCGTGATGAACATTGCCGAGCCAATTGACCGGCGGCATGGGGCGGCGCTGATCTATTGAGATCGAAACCAGCGGCGCCTGATTATACATCGCATAGAGAGGTTTCAGTTCCTCAAGGTCGAGTCGGCCATGCAACGTCGTTACCGACTTATCGAACAGCCCGTGCAGGAAGGGGTAGTGCAGCACATCGACATGAAAATGCAGGACGTCAAACCGGTCCGCCATGGCGCGGACCTTTTCGAGCATAACGATGTGATGGGGAATCGGGTCCTTGATTCGGGGATCGAGACGCAGCGCTCTGTCGCAGAAGGGCTCAAGACGAGCCGAGGTGCAAGAGTTGCCGCTCGCAAACAAGGTCACGTCATGGCCGAGCCGGACCAATTCCTCGGTGAGGTAGGAGACGATGCGCTCGGTCCCGCCATAAAGGCGTGGCGGGCAGCTCTCGATAAGCGGCGCAATCTGGGCGATTTTCATCGGCGGCTTTCTCAGGCAGGCTCGCCGACGACCGGCAGAGACGCGTTGCCCTTCAACCGCAGACGGCCCGGCGAAGTTCCGTCGCCCGATCGCAGGAGAGTCAGGTCGGCCGCAAACTCCTGAAAACCCTTGTCATTAGCGCGGTCGCGAAGAGAGGCGTCAGCAGGTTGAGCACTGGCACCGCGACGAAGGCGGCGGTGATCATACCCGCCAAAAAGACGTGGCCTGCATTTTCGTCCCGGAGAAGTTTCGCATCGCCAAGCGAAATGTGACGCATCGCCGCGAGCTCAAAATATTCCCGACCGAGCAGGTAGCCGTTGAGGATGAAGAAGGAAAGAAAGCCGATCCCGGTGAAGAGCGTGAGCGCCAGCACAACGACGCTGACCAGGAAAGAAAGGGCTCCGAAACGAAGCCCCATGACGATCGAAGGCCAGAGCGGAATTGGCCTTCCGAGCGGCCCTTGGGGATCAATCTCCCGCTCAACGATCGCCGCGATATCGTCGAGAAAAAAACCGGCGATCAGGGAAGTGACAGGCGCCGCAAGCAGGACCATGCCGACGATCACGCCGAGGGCGAGCACGACCGAGATGAGCGCGCTCAGCCAGTGGGGTCCGACATGGATAAAAGCAAGGGCGAAACGATCGAGGGCGACCCCGGCGAGCGCGAGAATGGCCGCGGTTAGGGCAAACGTCTTCACCATTACGCTGCGAAACGGCGGAGAGAATATCTGAGCGAAAGCCTCGAGAGCGTCGTTGATCATCCTGGCCCTCCGGTGCGCGAAATCCGGTCAGCCACGGCGGCGCGGACGCCAGATGAAATTGGTGCTGATCGCATAGTTCCACACTACGCTGAGCAGCGCGCCCGCCAGACCGGCGAGCCACCACCTCTGATGTGAGCGGTAGAGCGCCGAGGCAATGTCGATATTGGCGAGAACCCCCGCGCTGCACGCGATCGCGAATGCGATGAATCCGAAAATCAGGGGAGCGCCCCGGAAGCGGTAACGCCGATAGGTAATCTCGTTGTTGAGAACGAAATTGCTCGCCATTGCGACAACCGTCGCGACCAGCTGCCCTTCGCCGAAACCTTCCGGTCCCCAGAACCGGAAAATGCTTAGCACAAGCAGGTGCACGATCAGGCCGATTCCGCCGACGAGCGCGAAGAGCACGAAGCGGATCGGCAAGACCCCGCCCGTCGCGTGGTGGACGACGAGACCCAGAAAATCCAGCCCCACGAGGGTGCTCAACTTGGATTCGCCGGCGACGCGGTTACGGAACTCATAAGGCACCTCGACAACTCTTAGTCGTCCCCTCGATGAAAGGATGACGTCGACAAGAATTTTGAATCCATCCGTCACAAGACGAGGCGCAAGCTCCCCCACAATATCTCGCCGGATCATGAAGAAGCCGCTCATCGGATCGTTGACCTGCGCTCCGGAGACACGATGGAAGAACCATGCGCCAAGGCCACTTAGCTTTTGGCGCGCCGCCGAAAGTCCTCCGGCGTTGTTGGACCGCGTTCCGATGGCGAGATTGCCCGCGCCTTTCGCGAGCGCAGCGTACATTTGCGACAGGATGGTCTCGTCGTGCTGCAGATCTCCGTCGATGACGGCCACGAAATCGGCGCTGGACGACAACCATCCCTCAATCACGGCGCCAGCAAGACCTGAGCGATTGACGCGGCGAAGGCAACGCATGCGGGAATCCATGGCGGCGATCCCGAAAGCGACGTTGTAGGTTTCGTCCGGCGAATCGTCGTCGACGACGATCATCTCCCAGGGCAGGCCCTCGAGCGCTGTCTTGAGGCGCTCGAACAGCACCGCGACGTTGGCCGCTTCTCGATAGGTGGGAACGACGATCGAAAGCGTCGGCGCGTGGGAGGGCTGACCCGCGGCTTCAGTCAAGGCGTCACACTCTTGGACGGCGGGCGACGCTGGTTTTTGTTACCCTGGGCAGGCAGAGGCAACGGAACCCTTAAGCTCGCGGCGGGAATCAAGGCAAGTTCGATCACAGGCGCTCCGTTGCGGGTAATCGCATAAGCCTGAGCCTGTCCGAGCGAGCCAAAAAGGGACTTTGTCATGGCGCGGGCCAAGACCATATCCTTCTTGGGCACGATGAGCACGCCGTCGCGCCCGACCAAATCAGGTCTGGATGCGACGAAAGCCCATCCCCTTGGATCGATGGAGGCGACGAAGATGGGCGTCTGCGGCCCTAGGGCCATCGCGATCTTCCCGGCATCGGACCATTTCGTCGCGACAACAAAGGCGGGGCGCGTGCGAAAAATGGGGGCGGCGCGGAGTTGATCCCAATCGAAAGCCTCGAGGGTCGGGTCGGCGACACCCGGCGATAGAAACCGAACCATCCATCCCGTGCGGGCCTCGACAACTACGGCGACAGTCAATGCTGCGAGCAGCCCCGCGGACGCGAGGGCGTAACCGCGGAGCTTTTGATATGGGATGGCCACCTCGTCTGCCCATGCCCCCATGAGGGGAAACACGAAAAACCAGCCTGGCATGGCCCAGTGCGGCAGGCCGTTGTCCCCCCAGAGCGGCGTCAGCGTGAACAGCACGATTGGAGGAAGCGACAGGCACAGCATAAGGAGCCTTCGGTCGTCTCGCCAGAGACGTAAGCCGGAGGCGAGGCCGGCTGCGAGCGGGAGAAACAGCCAAGGCGACAGGTAGGCGATCTGCTCAAGCGCCATCCGCAGCGGCCCGAGCGCCTTCGGGGCTCCCGAAACGTCCGCGCGCGCGCTTTGAAACAGGAAAGACACCCAGCCGTGTTCCGCGTTCCAGACGAAGACCGGAACGACCATCGCGAGAGCCAGGACGGCCGCGACATAAGGCTGTGGGCAGCGCAGCCAGCGGCGCTGTTTGTGTGAGATCATCACGAAGCCCAGAAGCCCGAGCGCGGCCAGGACGGCCGTGTACTTCGATAGCCCGGCTATCCCAAATCCAAACGCCGCCAGTAGCCAGGGTTTCCAGGCCCGTCCCCCATCCGGCTCCGAATCAAAGAACGCTCGGGAGAGCGACAAAGCGGCCACCGCGAGGCCGAAGAGAAGAGGCCCGTCCGGCACGATCCAGGTTCCGGCCGAGGCAAAAAAGAAGGGCGCGGCGTTCAACCCAAACAGCGAGACGAGCCCTGCCCGCGGTCCAAACAGTTCCGAGGTCAGGCGGAACAGTAGCCAGCCAGTTGCGGCAAACAGCGCGACGAAAGGGAGTCGCGCCACGACTCCCTCGCCGAGCGCGGCTGCGGTGAAGTGCGCGATCCATTGGTGGAGCGGGGGGTGGTCAAAATAGGACAGGCTGAGATCGCGGGAGATCGCAAGCGTGTACGACTCGTCCACGCCCAGCCCTAGCGCGAACGCAAAGATCAGCCGCGCCGCGAGAAAGGCCGCGATGATCGCCGCGGCGCGCCTGTTTGCGGCAGTCTGCGCCGCAGTTCCCTCCGGATTGCAACTCATCGGTTAGGGCGTCGTTTTGCCGGGGGGTTCGGGGGCGCCTGGAATGAACGCGTCGAAGGCCGCCCAAAATTGCTCGCGCAGCGGGTCGCGTTCGATCATGATTTCGTGCTCCGCCCCGTCGATCACGACGATGTGCCCGAGGCGCATACGCAAAGCAAACCTTTCGGCTGCCCGTGTGTCCGTGACGTGGTCGGAGCCCGACGCGACGATGAGTGTGGGCGTCCTCCCTTTGCGACCGAAATCGGGATCGTCGAACCGGCTGAGCGCCCGAAACGCCGCATGCGCCCAGCCAATGGTCGGTCCTCCAAGCCCTTTCTCGGGCGCCGCCTCGGCAAGGCGGGCGATGCGGGCGAACCGCACCGGGTCGCCTGTCACGACGTTTCCTTGGAACGGCGCGGACCAGAGGTTTTTTGGCCCGTAGCCGGGCGCAAAGGCGCCGCCCAAACCGAGCGCGTCGAGCGCCTCGATGAGGAACCGGGCCGGGCCGCGGTGATTGATTCCGCGGAGAGCGATCATAGGCGAGGTCAGAATGAGCCGGTCAAAGGGCGAGCGGCCCGCCGCATCGGCGGCCAAAAGGACCGCCGCCCCCATGGAATGGCCGAGGCCGAACCACGGACGCGGACAGTGAGGTTCGAGGATCTGCCGCCGGAGAGCCTCAAGATCGCGCTCGAAAAACGAAAAGTCGTCAACGTGACCTTTGCGCCGGTTTCTCAGAGGTCGTTCGGATTCACCCTGCCCGCGCCAGTCCATAACGACCACGCAGAATTCGCGGTCGAGGAGTTCCGCCACGATCTCAAAATACTTTTCGAGGAACTCGCCCCGTCCTCCCAAGACTGCGACGGTTCCGCGCGCCGAGCTTTGGGCGCCCCAACGCGCCGCGCGCAGGCGAACGCCGTCGGCGGCAATGATTTCGCCCTCGACAGCGCCCTCTGGCGCCGGATTGTCTGGCGTCGAGGTCAGAGTCATCTTCGCGGGATCTATAAAGAAAGCTGTCGGCCGACGAACAGCCGCCGGTCTCTCCGGCCGTTCGTGATGCCCGAAAGTCACACCCGGCGCCCGAAGGGAAGGCGCCGGTAGCCTGAGGCGCGGCGACCTGTTACAACTTTCCCGCAAGTGGGGCAGGACATGTGGCGCCTGAAGAGATTGGCGTTTTTTATTGTGGCTGGTGCGTTCGTCCTTTTGGGGCTGACCGCGTGTTCGGCTCTTCCGAACTCCGGACCTTCGGCATCTGCGGTCGTGCAGGATGCCGCAGCCACAGAATCGGCGCCTCCCCGCTATGAAGTCATCGACATAGACAGCAACGTAATCGACGCGATGCATCACCGCGCAGCGAGCAGTTTTGCCCGCTTCGGCGACCGTCGCATGTCCGCTGAGCCCGTCATAGGCGTCGGGGATTCGGTCGTAGTCACGATCTGGGAAGCGACGTCAGGAGGCCTGTTCTCCTCTCCCCCGACGGGGACAAGTCAGGTCTCGGGAGGCTCGAACAGCACCCAGATCCCCGAACAAGTGGTGGGACGCGACGGCGGAATTACGGTTCCGTATGCGGGAAGGATCCGGGTCGCAGGCAAAACAACCCGCGCCGTCCAACAGACCATCGAGCAAGCTTTGCAGGGCAAAGCGATACAGCCCCAAGTTTTGGTCAGCGTGACCCGGGCGGCCAGCAACGCCGTTAGCGTGGGCGGCGAAGTCGCGAACGGCGCGCGCGTTCCCCTCTCGATTGGAGGCGACAGGCTTCTTGACGTGATCGCATCGGCGGGCGGCGTCAAAGCGCCTGTCAATGAAACCTTTGTCGAGTTGTCCCGAGGCTCGAAGACGACCCGGGTCCCCCTCGTGAGGGTGATCGCCGACCCTTCGGAAAATATCTACCTGCGCCCGAACGATGTTGTTACGCTCGTTCGTGATCCGCAGACCTTCATCGCGCACGGCGCCACGGGAAGAAACGACGAAATCCCCTTCAACGCCGACGGCGTTAGCCTCGCCCAAGCGCTCGCAAAGGCGGGGGGGCTGGAAGACAATCGGTCGGATCCTGCTGGCGTCTTCGTATTTCGATACGAGAACGAGGCCATCCTTCGCGCCCTGAGGCCCAACAGCCCGCTTCTCGAAAGGGGTCGACTTGCTCCGGTCGTCTACCGGCTCAATCTGTCGGACCCCAACAGTCTGTTTTTGGAGCAGGGCTTTCCCATCGCGAACCGCGATGTCGTATATGTTTCAAACGCGCCTTCCATTGAGGTGCAAAAGGTCTTTAACATTATAGGCGGTGGGTTGGGCAACGCTGGAGCGGCGGCCAGCATTGTGAACGCTGCGGCAAATGTAAGGTAAGCGCGCCAAGAGGGGGCGCGCATGCAATAATCCTTTGGCGTTTCTTGGAGAATCCGGGCGGCGGGATTTCTCCGCGGATTCGCAGACCAGGAGTTTGAACGGGAATTGCTTCACTCGTCGGACGACGTGACACAAGACATAGCGATTATCGGGCGCTCCTGCCGTCTTCCCGGGGCTGCAAGCGTATCGGGGCTTTGGAACCTGCTCGACGCGGGCCGATGCGCTGTGTCTCATATCCCGGAAGATCGCTGGGCAAAGCGTTATTTCGGGCATCCCCGCACGCGAGAGCCGGGCAAAAGCTATACTTGGGCCGCCGGCGTCCTGGACGATATCTGGGGATTTGATCCTGCTGTTTTTCGGATTTCGCCACGCGAAGCGGTGCAGATGGATCCGCAGCAACGGTTACTTCTCGAACTCGTTTATGAGGCCTGTGAAGATGCAGGGTTTCCGCCGTCCCGGCTAGCCGGGAGCGACGCCGGCGTCTACGTCGGGGCGTCGGCGCTCGACTATTCGACAATCGCCCTCCATGACCCCGCCCTCGCTGACGCCTATTTCGCGACCGGGAACACGCTTTCGATCATCTCGAACCGCATTTCCTACATTTTCGATCTGCACGGCCCGAGCCTGACCATCGACACAGCGTGTTCCTCGTCGCTCGTAGCGCTCCATCAGGCCTGCCGCGCGCTTGCGCGTGGCGAAATCGAAACCTGCGTGGTTGGCGGAGTGAATATACTTGCCGGTCCGTTTGGTTTCATCAGCTTTTCGCAAGCGACGATGTTGTCGCCAACCGGACGCTGCCACGCCTTTTCGGCCGAGGCGGATGGCTATGTTCGCTCCGAGGGCGGCGCGGTCCTGATCCTGAAGACAGTGAGCCGGGCGCTCGCGGACGGCGATCGAATTCATGCGGTCATTGCTGGCGCGGGGGTCAATACCGACGGGCGGACGAGCGGAATCGCCCTTCCCTCGGAGGCGAGCCAGTCGGCGCTCTTGCGCACGGTCTACGAGCGCGCCGGGATAGCGCCGGATTTGGTTGTCTATGTCGAAGCGCATGGAACGGGCACGCCGGCGGGCGATCCCATCGAAGCCAGAGCGCTCGGCGCGGTGTTGGGTCGTTCGCGGATCCAGCCGTTGCCGATTGGTTCGATCAAGACCAACATCGGCCATCTCGAGCCGGCTTCCGGTCTGGCTGGCGTCATAAAAGCGATGCTCGCGCTGGAGCACGACAAGGCGCCTTCTTCGCTTCATTGCGAGCGCCTCAATCCCGGAATCGACTTCCACGAATTGGGGCTTCGCCTGACGCGCGAAGCGACGCCTCTGCCGCGAACCGGCGAGCGGCGCTATGCGGGCGTAAGTTCATTCGGGTTCGGCGGCACGAATGCGCATGTCGTCCTCGCGGACCCGCCGTCGAACGAGGTCGCAAGCCGCGACGCCAATCCACGGTGGCTCATGCTTTCCGCGCTCGGCGAAGAGGCGTTGAGAGCCTTGGCCGGGGCTTATGCGGAAAGGCTGAACGGGGCGCAGGACGGAGACGCCCGCCGGATCGTCGCGGCGACCGGACATCGCAGGGAACGCTTGCGCGACCGACTGGTGCTCGACGTCGGATCTCCCGACGCATTGTCGAAGACCCTTGCGTGCTTCGCCGATGGCAAGGGGCACAACGCTGTGCATGGAACGGAGATCGAAGGCGATCGGTCGGTCGCCTTCGTCTTTTCCGGCAATGGTTCCCAGTGGGAAGGGATGGGGCGCGCCGCATCGGCCATGAGCCCGGATTTCCGGCAAGCGATGCGGGAGATCGACGCGCGCTTTATCCCGCTTGCAGGGTGGTCTTTGATCGACTTGCTTGCATCGCCATCGCTACCCCGCGAACTTGCGCGCACAAGCGTTGCGCAACCGCTGATTTTCGCGATCCAGGCCGCGAGCGTGCGGGCTCTGGCGAAACTGGGCGTCCGCCCGGGGCTGACAATGGGCCATAGCATCGGCGAAATCGCCGCGGCGGAGGCCGCGGGCGCTCTCAGCCTCGACGAGGCGCTTGAAGTTGTCTTCCACCGTAGTCGCCATCAGGAAATGGCTGCTGGCGCCGGGGGCATGGCGGCGATCGTCGGTCCGCGCGACGCGGCGCTGGGAGTGGTCCACGAGATTGCCGGGCTCACGGTCGCAACGCAGAATTCCTGGCGCTGTGTGGTCGCAGCCGGGCCCAACGCCGCATTGGAGAAGTTGACGGAGCGAGCGCGGGAACTCCGCATACTGCGTGTGCATCGCCTCGACCTGGACTATCCTTTCCACACCCAGCTCATGGATCCGGCAAAGCGCCCGGTGCTGGAGAAGTCTCGCCGGACTGAAGCCGATACCTGGGACGGCCCCCTTCCTCTCCACGATCGACGATGGACTCGTTCCAGGCGAGCAACTCGACGCTCGGTATTGGTGGCGCAATATCCGGGAGCCCGTGCTCTTTGACGCGGGGCTATCTCGCGCGCTTGAACTCGGCAAGCGCATTTTCCTTGAGATCGGACCGCGGCCAGTGCTGCGTGGTCACATCCGCGACATGATCGAACAGGCGGACATCCCGGCCTGGGTCGATTGCGTGGTTGACGATCGGGCGCGCGACGCCGCTGCGGACCCCTTTGAGCAGGTCGCGATGCGTCTGCTCGCGGTGGGCGCCGACCTCGACGCGGAACAGGCCTTTGGGCCGGACCCCGGTCCGGGCGTCCCGCTCCCCGCCTATCCATGGCGGCGCATCCCTTATCGTTTTAGCCGAACGCCGGAAGCGAGCGGAGCGTTCGACCCGCAACCCAAGCACCCTCTCATCGGCGCGCAGAGAGACAGCGATACGCTCGAGTGGCGCACCGACCTCGACCCGGAGTTGGAGCCAGCGCTAGCGGATCATCGCTTCCAGGGGCAAACGCTCCTGCCCGGCGCCGCGTTCGTCGAGATGGCGGTCGCGATCGCGCGCAGCTGGAAAAAGTGCGACACGATCGAACTCGCAAACCTTGAAATATTGCACCCGCTCATTTTTGCTCCAAACGCTTCGCGCGAAATCCTTTGTCGAGTCTCCGCTCCGACCTCGACTTTTGAGATCATGAGCCGTCCGAGGCTCAGCGATTTGGCTTTTGTTCCTCACGCGCGAGGCAAGATTCTTGAGCATCCACAAGCAAGCCAAGGCGCCGCGGAGCCGTTCGGAGCGAGCGCAGGCGCCGCGGCTGAACATATATACGCTGCGGCGCTCACGCTCGGACTGGAGTTCGGCGGGGCGTACCGCAAACTTGAACGGGCAAGTCTCGATGGCGACGCCATTGAAGTCCTGCTGAATGAAGAGGCTGCTGACCCGCGCTACGGTCTCGATCCGGCGCGGCTCGATTCCTGCTTCCACGGGCTCATCCTTCTGTTCGAGCGCCTCGGCGAAGCCACCGCCTATCTTCCGGTGCGGTTCGATTCTGTGCGGTATTTCGGACGCAATACGTCCCTTGCGGGTGCGCGGATAAAACTGAGGCGCGCCGACGCGCGCGCCATCGTCGCGGATTTCAACCTGATCGATGCCGAGGGCCGAACGGTCGCAGATCTAAAGGGCGGTCGCTACCAGCCCGCACGCGCCAAGCCGCGCGCGAAGCTGGCGGACCTCGGGCTGGTGCAGCAGTGGATTCCCGGGACCGCCGATGTGGCGGGCCACGCGTCGCACGTGCGCCTGCCAGATCCATCGCCGGCGGCGGAGGCGGAGGCGGAACTCTCGCCGGACACCGTGCTTATCGAAGGCTGGGCCAACGCCGCAGCATTGGAGCTTGCCCGCGATCTCGCTGTCGACGGGGTCGTGGACCTAGGCGAACTCGTTCTTTCCGGGCGCCTGCCGAGCGAGAAACGGCGCTGGATTGCCGATGCCTTCGACGTGCTGTGCGGCAGCGGCTTTCTCACGCGGCAAGGGAGCGCCTATTGTCTTACCGGAGACGCCTTGCCCCCAGCGGAAGCGGTCCTGGAGAGCCTAGCGACGCAATTTCCGGAGCGATCGGCGGAGCTGCTTCTCGCGGCGCATGTGGGATCCATCCTGCGCGCATTCGGCGCCGGAGGAGGTCCGCTCACCCATCCGTCGCGTCCGGCATGCGACGCTTATGCCCTCCGCTCCATTGGCGCGACACAGGCTGCGAAAACGCTTCGCCGGCGACTGGAAGCCGTTTTGCCTGCCGGAACGGAGGGTCCATCGACACGCATCCTGCTTGTTGGCGCAACGGCCGCCGCCGCCGAACTCTCAGAGTTTGCAACGAGCCGCAACGCGCGCCTCGCCATTTTCGACGAAGACGAGCGACGTCTGGAGCGCGCTCGCCATAGATTCGCACAAGACAGCGACACCGTCTTCGTTGACGCCCTCGATAGCCTGCCTGACCGTGCCTTCGATATTATCGCAAGCTCGGGCGGCCTCTCCCGGCTCTGCAGCCGGTGGAAAGCTTTGGATGCGGTCGCCGACAAGTGCGCTCCCGGCGCCATGGTGTTGGCCGAAGAACCGGCGCCCTCTCGATTCGCGGGTTTTGCGCTCGGCCTCGCGGACGACGCCGGAGAGGAGAGCGATTGTTGCGGCGTTTCGGCCAAGACGTGGATCGCGCGTCTGACGCAGGCAAAGTTTAACGCGCCGGACGCCAGGGACCGGGCGAACGGCCCGGATCGGACCATCGCAATCGCGGCGCAATTCCCGATGGAAAGCGCCATAGTCCGCCAGCTGTTTCGGGCCGATGTTCTCATCGCCCACGCTTCGGGTGATCGCTTCGCCAAGACGCTGGCTAAAGGTTTGGCGCGTCACGGCGCTTCCTGCACTCTCCTGCCGAGAGAAGACACCGAGGCGATCGCCCAGATCGGCCTTGGCGTGCTCGTCTGGCTGCCGCATTCGAGCGGCGGAGATCCGGTTGCACGCGTGGCTGCGGAATGCTTGGCGTTGAGAGGGCTGTTGCTCGCGCTTGGTGGACGAAAGATCCGCGTCGTCGCGGCGATTGATGGAGCCGATCGAGCGTTCGCGGCGGCTATCGCCAGTTTCTTAAGGACCTTCGCGAACGAGGCTCCTGCATTAGATATCCGGCGTGTCGAAATATTCGCGCGCGACGAAGCAACGGCGGATAGGCTGGCGACGGTCGTCGTTTCCCCAAGCGACGAGGCGGACATCGCCTTGGTCCCAGGCGCGACCGAGGTGCTTCGACTTCATCGGCTGAAGCCGATGGTTCCTGAAAGCCTGGCGCCCGCCGCGCGAAGGCTTGCGAAGGCGGCGGAGGGCGGGTTCGACCGGTTGCACTGGGAGACGGTTCCTCGCAGGTCACCCCGTCGCGGCGAGGTGGAAGTTGAGGTTGTCGCCTCCGGACTGAACTTCCGCGATGTGATGTGGGCGCTTTCCGTTCTCCCGGATGAGATGCTGGAAGGCGGATTTGCGGGGCCGACCCTCGGCCTCGAGTTCTCCGGTCGGGTGGTCGCGATTGGCGAGGGCGTGGACGACTTTTGCGAGGGGGATCTCGTTCTTGGGCTCGCCGGCGGCGCCCTTGCAACGCATCTTACTGTTGACCGGCGGCATCTCGCCCGTGTTCCCGAGGGTCTATCCTCCGAGGCCGCCGCTACGATTCCGGTCGCCTTTTTGACCGCCTGGCATAGCCTCATCGGCTGCGCGAATCTCCAGAAAGGCGAATGGGTTCTGATCCATGGCGGAGCCGGCGGCGTCGGCCTCGCCGCGCTGCAAATCGCCCGCTCCCGCGGCGCTCGTGCGATCGTGACGGCGGGCTCCGATGAGAAACGAGCGCTTGCGCGGGCGCTTGGTGCGGAGAGGGCGTTCAATTCTCGCTCGGGCGCCTTCTGCGACGGGGTGATGGACACGACGGATGGTCGCGGCGTCTCGGTCGTCCTTAACTCGCTCTCAGGCGAGTTGATGGAGCGCAGCATCGCTTTGCTCGAACCGTTCGGGCGCTTTGTCGAACTCGGAAAACGCGACTATCTCGCTGATACTCCGGTGGGCTTGCGCCCTTTCCGTCAGAACCTCAGTTACTTCGGTGTCGACCTCGATCAAATGCTGCTCGCTCGCCCGGAGTGGTCCCGCCGCTTGCTTAGCGACGTCCTGGAAAGCTTCCGCGACGGCCACCTGAGGCCGCTGCCTTACACAGTCTTCGAGGCTTCCGACACGGTCGAGGCTATGCGTTTGATGCAGCAGTCCGCTCACATAGGGAAGATTGTCTTGCGTCCGCCGCGTGACCTCCCGCGAGTGACGCCTGCTTGCAAGCCTTTCGTGGTGGACCCCGTCCGGGCGCACCTTATTACTGGAGGCCTCGGCGGCTTTGGCCTGGAAGCCGCGCGCTGGATCGTCACGCGTGGAGCCCGGAGACTTGTGCTTGTCGGCCGCTCGGGCGCTGAGAGCCAAGAGGCTCGGACCGCGGTCGCGGAGCTTCACGCGCTGGGCGTTGATGTCCGTGTCGAAGTCACTCGACATAGCTGATAGGCGCGCGGCCGCTGGTCTGTTTGCTCGCCTCGCCGATGAGAGTTGGCCGCTAGCAGGCGTGATGCACGCAGCCATGGTGCTTGACGACTCCATCGTCGCCAATCTTGAAGATTCGAGGCTTCTCGCCGTTCTGCGGCCGAAGATCGCCGGCGCGGAGAACCTCGATGAGCTGACGCGCCGCGCAACTCTCGATTACTTCGTGCTTTTCTCGTCCGCAACGACGCTAATAGGCAATCCAGGCCAAGGCGCCTATGTCGCCGCCAACGGCTATCTCGAAGGCATGGCCCGGCGGCGCCGGGCGGAAGGATTGCCAGCGCTCGCTGTCGCCTGGGGGGCGGTCGCTGACACCGGCGCTGTCGCTCGCTCTGTGGCCACACGTGATTCCCTCGCGGCGCGCGCCGGTGTCCGAGGCATTGACGCACGATTGGCGCTCGATCTGATGGCCGAGGCCCTTCAGAACGATTCGTCTCCGGACGGCGTGCTTGCCATCGCTGACGTGAACTGGGCGGCCGCGAGGGCCAACCTCAAGGTCCTGGAGCAACCCGCCTATCGCCGTCTCTTCGACGGGCTGCAACCCGATGAGAGCGAAGGCGCTCTCGGTTTGAATTCGAGAGATCTTGTAGCGACGCTGTCGCCTGAAGAAACGCGGCGAGCCATCGCCGAATTGGTGACTGAGGAACTCGCCCGCATATTGAGGCTGCCGCGCGACGAGGTGAGTTCGATCTAAGCCTCTGTCCGACATTGGCCTTGATTCCCTTATGGCTGTCGAACTTGCGCTTGCGCTGGAGGCGCGGCTCGGGCTTCCAGCTCCCCTTGGAGAGTCCGCGGGCGCTTTCAACGTGATGACTCTAACCGATCGCATTCTCTCCAGCGAGATCGGCCCAGCCCGCGACGCCCTCGCCTCCGAGGGCCTGGCGGCGCGCCATCTCGACCCGGACGAGCGCCGCAACGTAGCGGCGGCGATGAAGACGCTCGGAGAAGCTCCGACCTCTGACGCTGCGGAATGACTCGGCCGCTTCTCTACGACATCACGCGGCTCGCGACGCGGATCTTTGCTCGCACACCGAATGGCATCGATCGCGTGGACTATGCCCTCGCGGCGCACATATTGCGGGGCGAGTTGAACCGCGCCGCGCTGATGATCACGCCTTGGGGTCCCCGCGTCATCCAAGGGGCGGCGGCTCGAGATGCGCTGAAGAACATTCGAAAGCACTGGGCCGAGGATGAAGATCCAGAAGCCAACCTCTCTTATCGTGAGGTCGTGAGCGCCTTGAAGTCGCCGTATCGGGCGAACGTCTCGTGTCTCTGCATCGCGGCGCGGCCAATATGCAGACCTTCTCGGATGGGTGCGAAGACACGGAATTCCGCTGCGTGAAACTCCGGCGCGCTTTTTTGGCGAAAGCGGCATCTATTTCAATGCGTCGCAGTTCCCGCTCGGCATCGACATGGCCTTTCGCTGGCTCGACAGGGAGCGCGGCGTTCGCAGCGTTTTCTTCATCCATGACCTGCTGCCGCTCCAGGCGCCGGAGTTCTTCCGCGCCGCCGAACGCGCAAGACACGAACGCCGCCTCCGGACCGTCGCTCGGTATGCCCATGCCGCCATTGTTTCGACCGGGCTAACTCGCCGGACGTTGTTCGCGGAACTCTCAGCTAGAGGGCGCCCGGACATGCCGATCTTGGTCACCCCTCTGCCGGTGGACCCGGCGTTCCGCAACGCGTCGGGCGGCCCTCTGGAAGTCGGCGCCCATCCCTACTTCGTGATGATCGGAACAGTCGAACCTCGCAAGAATCACCTGATGATCCTGCATGTATGGCGGGAGATCGTTGACACTTACGGGGAAAAAGCGCCGACACTCGTGCTCGCAGGTGAGCGCGGATGGGAGAACGAGCAGATCATGGACCTGATCGAGCGATGTTCGGCGCTAAAGCGCCATGTCATCCTTGTGTCGGGCCTTGCAACGCCCGGCCTGCGCCGACTCATCGCGGGAGCGCGCGCAATCTTGGCCCCTTCCTTCGAGGAAGGCTACGGGCTTCCTGTTGCAGAGGGGCTCGCAGCGAGCGCTCGGGTGATCGCGTCGGACATTGCCGTCTTTCGCGAAATCGCCGGGGACGCCGCGACCTTTGTTGATCCTATCGACGGGCCAGGGTGGAGCTTGGCGATCCGCCATGCGTGGATGGAGAATTCTTCGCCCGAATCGTCTCAGAGGTCGCGTTGCGTCGCCGACGAAAACGACTGGACTTTTCGCGGCGTCGAGGCGTTTCTAGATCAGCTCTGACAGAGCTGCGATTAAGAAGTTTCGCCGGTAAGGTCCACTGCAGTTCGGCACACGTTGAACACGAACAAACCGACGAGGATAGTTCCGAGAATAACGACGGAGACCGAGTGCAGGGACACGGCCTGCCCGGCGAGATTCACGCTCACTGGGCCGATCGCATAGATCGCGATGTTGAAGAGAATCATCGTTAGCCTCAATTCCGTCGGCCCGAAGCCGAGGAACGAGAGGCGCAGCTTTCCGGAGACATGAGTGGAGAGGAATACGGAAAGGCCGAGCATCAAATAGCCGACGAGGGTGAACAGCGCGGCGCCCATATCGACGTAGGGCGACAAACCGAGTCCAACGGCAATGATGAGATTGCTCGCGGCGTCCATAGAATGATCGAGGAAAAATCCGTACTTATGGCGCTCCACACCGCGATAGCGCGCGATCGAACCGTCCAACGAGTTGCCGAACCAGTTCACGATTATCCCAAAGCTGGCAAGCGCAAGAAAACGAGGACTCATATTCGTCCCCAAGTAGCCGATCGCGGTGATGATCGCGCCAATGACGCCAGTGGCCGTCAGCACATCGGGCGTGATCCAGCGCGGCATGCGCGAGCAAAGGAAATTGAGAAAGCCTCGCTCGCTCGTAGCGAGTATGCTCAACTGGATCCGCGCCGCAGGGTGGAAAATGAATGCGCTCGCCCGCCGCGGGCTTGCGAAGCTCCTGTCCGGATTCGCGATGGTCATGCAGAGCCCCCACGGCCGCGGCGACGAGATAAGATTAAGGCACCTACACTTACTCTACGGAACTGGCTTTCCTTAAGCAACTGCAACATAAGAAAAACGAGGAAGGGATCGTGCGCATATGCCTCATGCAAAAATTGCGCGTGCATACGCGCTGGCATACAACCATGAGTGGCGCTTTAATCAACATTGTTATCTCTGGAGCTAGCAGCGGAATCGGGCGCGCCCTCGCATTGGAGTACGCCGAGCCGGGCATTACTTTAGGACTTTTCGGCCGGAACGAATGCCGGCTCCGCCAGACGGCAAAAGAGGTTGAGGCCAGAGGCGCTACAGCGCGAATCGCGCGTATTGATGTGCGCGACCGGATCGCCATGCGGGAGTTTCTGCTCGATTTTGACGCCAGCGCTCCGGTTGACGCTCTGTTTGCGAGCGCGGGGATAACCCTTGTCACTCCCGCGAGCGGCGAAGTGGAGGATCTCGAGGCGGCCGCGTCCCTATTCGAAGTTAATCTGATCGGCACGATGAATATGCTCGCGCCGATCGCGCCTCGCATGCGGGCTCGCCGAGCGGGTCGCATAGCTCTTTTCAGTTCGCTTGCCGCCCTTGCGCCGCCCCCCGATTCCGCGTCGTATGCGGCGAGCAAGGCTGCTATTCTCGCCTTCGGGCTGGCGACGCGAGCGCTCTACAAGCCTGACGGCGTCAAGGTAAGCGTGATCTGTCCGGGATTTGTCGACACGCCGATGACCGGATCCTACACGAGTTGGAAGCCGCTGATGACGTCGCCCGAGAGTGCGGCGCGGCGCATCCGCCGCGGGATTGACCGGGGGAACGCGATTGTCGCCTTCCCGAACCGACTTTATTGGGGGGCGAGACTGCAGGCTGTCCTGCCGGAGCCCTTGAGGGCGAAGTTGCTCATGCGCTTCCGGGCTTTTGCACAAAGGCAGAACTAAGCGCCAGATTTGCCCGGACGCTTGTCATGGTTGACTGGCGGCTTTGCGATAAGGCAAAGACAGGCCGCCCGGGCGGAGCTCTAAAAGCGTTATCTCGACTCCTTCCGAGATGAGGACTGAGACGTCGTCCATCGGGGCGCGGCGTGGAATTTCGGGGACCGAAAACGCGCGCTTCCGAGAGAAGCGACCGACCTTACCCGCGATGCATCGGCGGGGGTGAAGAGGGACTTCCAATGACCTATGTCGTGGTGGAAAATTGTATCAAGTGCAAGTACATGGATTGTGTGGAAGTCTGTCCGGTCGATTGCTTTTACGAAGGCGACAATATGCTCGTCATTCATCCCGATGAATGTATCGACTGCGGCGTTTGCGAACCGGAATGCCCCGCGGAAGCCATCAAGCCCGACACGGAGCCGGGCCTGGCGGAATGGCTCAAACTGAACGCGGATTATTCGACGGTTTGGCCAAATATTACGTCAAAGCGGGAACCGCCAGCGGACGCTAAGGATTTTGACGGAAAACCCAATAAATTCAGTGAGTATTTTTCCGCCGAGCCCGGTCAGGGAGACTAAGCCACGGTAACCAAGACGATCGAGGCGGGCGGCGACCCCGCAGGTTGCCTTTGATTTTTCGGTCGTTTTGTGATAAACGATTGATTAAGCTTTCGCGAATTCCAGCTCGGAAATTCCGCATACCGTTTGTTAGCATATGTTACGAAGGCGGCTGCATGCTGTCTGTCGTACATGGAGAGTACCCATGGCAGCGCGTAAGAAGCCCGCAAAGAAAGCCGCCAAAACAAAGAAAACAGTAATCAAAGCGAGTAAACCGCGCTCGGCGTCAAAGACAGCTGCGAGAAGCTCGCGATCCAGGATCTCCGCCGCGAAAAGTTCTGGAGCGGCGAGTAAGCAGAAGACCGCTTCTAAGTCCAGTAAACCCGCTTCCAAATCGAGAGACAGAGTGACGAAGGCAAAAGAGAAGACGGTTTCCCCCGCTAAGCAGCAAACTCGCGCCAAGACGGTTGCAAAGGCCGAAGAGGCGGTTCGTTCGAATAAGGTCGCGAATAGTAAAGGCTCGGCCGCTGCTACGCCTGCGCTGAACGCATCCGCCGTAACGTCAGCGCTAGATTCGAAGACGAAAATGACGGCGCCTGACAATGCACGCGCGACCTCGGAGACCGGTCCAGTAAAGACCGAACAAAGCGCGCATCCTGCGTCGGCCTCGGTTCCGCCCGCAGTGAAAGCCGGCTCCGTTCCGACTGCTGCCGTTAAGCCAACGTCCGCGGCGAAACCCGCGGCCGGACGACCAAGCTTCAAGCTCAACGAGTTCGTCGTGTATCCGGCGCATGGCGTCGGGCAGATCATCGCCGTCGAGGAGCAGGAAGTCGCCGGATTCCGACTCGAACTCTATGTTATCTCCTTCTCGAAGGACAAGATGACGCTGCGCGTTCCCACCTCGAAGGTGGCTGGCGTCGGTCTGCGCAAAATTTCGGACACAGATACCGCCAAGCGCTCGCTCGATATCCTTGCCGGGCGCGCGCGCGTCAAGCGAACCATGTGGTCCCGCCGGGCTCAGGAATATGAGAGCAAGATCAATTCCGGCGACATTGGCGCGATCGCTGAGGTGATTCGCGACCTTTACCGCTCAGACGCGCAGCCGGAACAGTCGTATTCGGAGCGTCAGCTCTACGAGGCGGCGCTGGATCGACTGGTGAGGGAAATCTCCGCCGTACAGAAGCTTAACGAGATCGATGCGTTGAAAGCGGTTGAGGCTCATCTGCAGAAGGGACACGGTCGTTCCAAATCTTCGCCCGCTCCCGTCACTGAAGGCGGCGAGGGGGATGCTGAAATCGAGCAAGCCGCCTAATTCCTCTTGCTTGTTTTGTACGTCCAAAGTCATCGAAACGGGGCGGCTGAGCCGCCCCGTTATTTTTTTGCAAGGGCTCTGAGATCAAAAGCCGGATCTGCGGCTTCTTTCGGGGACAATGCCTTCTGGGCGCCTATGATGCGTCTGGCCGCAGCGTGATCTCCGGCGCGGTTGACCGTCTCGACCACCGCTAGCTTGCCGCTCCGGAAGCCAAAAGTCGCAAAGGCGCGGCTTTGCGGGTCGCCGCGGACCACCCACTGATCCACGCCGTGAGCCAGGCCGACCATCTGCAGCTTGAGATCGCCCTGGTCGCTCCAGAACCAGGGGAGAGCGTCGTAGGGCGCGGTCGGTTTTCCGGCGAGCCGCGCGGAGACAGCGCGCGCCTGGTCGACGGCGTTCTGGACGGATTCAAGCCGGATGCGAACGCCCAACGCAGGACTGGGGAAGCTCGCGCAATCGCCAATCGCTGAGATGTCGGGATCGGAAGTCTGGAGATAAGAGTTCGACCACGACGCCATTTGCGCATGCGAGGCCGCAACTCTGCGCGAGCGAATCCTCGGCCAGCGCGCCGACACCGATCACGACGAGGTCGGCCGGAATGATCTGCCCGTCGGCGAGGGCTACGCCCTCCGCTTTTTCCGTTCCGGTAATCGCGGCCACGCCCACCCCGAGCCGAAGGTCGGCGCCGAAAGTCCGGTGCGCCTTGGCGAAGAAATCCGACAGGACTTCTGAGACAGCTCGCCCCATCGGTCGCGCAATCTCGATGATGGATACCTCACGGCCGAGCGCGACGGCAGTGGCCGCGATCTCGAGACCAATGAAGCCCGCCCCAACGACGACCACCTTTTGCGCCCGATCAAGCGCCTCGCGGATCGCGACGGCGTCGGCGATGGTGCGCAGCACGAAAACCCCGCTAAGCCCAACACCGGGCGCCTCGAGCGGCCGATGCCGGGACCCTGTCGCCAGAATGAGATGATCGTAGGGGATCCGTTCGCCGTGGTTCGTTTCGACCATCTTGGTCGCCCGATCGATGCGCGTCGCCCGTACGCCACGCTTGAGCGCGATCCGATGGTCGCGGAAATAGGCTTCCGCCCGGAGCGGCAGCCCGTTGACGTCCATCTCTCCTTTCAGAAAGGCCTTGGATAGCGGCGGGCGCTGATAGGGAAGCTCCTTTTCATCCGAAAGGAGCACAATCTCGCCGTCGAAGCCGTCTTCGCGCAGACTTGCGGCCGCCTGAACGCCAGCGTGACCCGCTCCGACAATGACCACTCGAACCGCAGACATACGACTTCATTCGCTCGCGTAGAGGCGGAGGTCACGGCGGTCTGGCGGCGCCTCGCTCCCCGTTTGCGGCCCAGGATCGTCCGGCGCCATCGTGGCAGGGTCGAGGATGACGCCATTCTTTGGCCTCGGTGACGAGGCGGGGGCGGCAGGACGGGGCGCAGGAAGCGGCTCCGGTTCCGGCTCCGGGGAAGCAGAGGCCGCGGGCGGCGCCTCGATGGCAGGCGGCGGTGGGGGAATCGACGGGGGAACCGGCACGAGTTCCGGCTCGATCGCCGGCGGCTCGAACGGAGCCGCGATGCGCTCCTCCGGAGTGCGCCAGACGAACGCGTCAAGCTGTCCCGAAGGCGCCGCGGGCGCCCAGCGGTCGCTGATGATGCCATCGGCGACCCATGCCTTGTCGTGGGGGGCGCGCGCGGCCCGCGCCAACCATTCCCGCACTGCCCCCTCATGGCCGTCCGCTTCCTCGATGTCGGCCATCAGAAGGCACACCCGCCGGCTCGGCCGTCCATAGGACGCGTTGGAACCGATGAGCGGGGCGATTGCGGCCCGCGCGGCGGCAAGATCATGGGCTTCCAGCGAAGCGCGGCCCAGCATCAGCATCGTTTCCGGATCGCTCGGGGCCGAGCGGGCGAGATAGCGGGCGCGGGCAAGCCGGTCGGCGACAGAATCGCCATGGCGCAAACGCACATAGGTCGCCGCCAGATCCGGGTGGGGCGTCTGCGCGTAAGCTTGTTCCAAAACGCGGCTGGCGCGGCGAAGATCCCCGTTGGCGCCGAGGAGGCGGCCGGCGATCACGGCTGCGGGAACGAAGCCAGGCGCCAGTTTCAGCGCCTCCTGCGCCAGGGCCGCGGCCCGCCTCGGATCGCGCTCAATCAGGTCTTCAGCCATTGCGGTTTTGATGACCGCCCGCCAGCGCGTGGCGGTCGCCTTGTCGATGAGCCGCGCGCCGGCATTGGAATCGACGGTCGCCAGCGCTCCGGCCCAGTCGCCGCGCCGGGCGTGGTCGTCGAGCACCGCTTGCCCGGCCCAAGCGGCCGGCGCATTGGCGTTGGCGCGCTTGGCAAACTCGAGAGCCGAACTGTGGTCGCCGGAGCGGCGGGCCTCGACATGCAGGCCGCGCAGGCCGAGCCCGTGCGTCTCGGGATGGTTGAGCATCGCGTTATAGGCCGCGATAGCGCCCTTTCGGTCGCCAGAGAGCTGGGCGGACTGGGCGGCCAGAAGCCGCGTCATCGGATCGTTTGCGGCATAACGATTCGCCTCGGCCGCATAGCGGGCGGCGCCGCGCGCATCCCCGATTCCCACTGCGACCATGCCACGCGAAATTGCCCGCATCCCCTTGTCGCGACGGCGAGAGCGCGAGCCGATCCGGGCGAGCGACGGAAGATGGAAAACGAAGCGGAGAATAGCCCAGACCGCAGACAGGATGACGGCGAGAAGGATCACGGCCTCCAGCGCCAACATCAGCGAAAGGCGATATTCGACGCCGCGCCACGTGATATCGACGATCCCCGGATTATCGGAGAACCACATCAGTCCCCAGGCGGCGGCGGCCAGCACGCCGAGAAAAATAAGCACCCGGACCATCAGACTTCTGCTCTCTCGCGTTCGTTGCTCGCACGACAACGCGGAATGGAGGGCGCGGTTCTCTTGCTCATTGGCCTTCGCTTGCGCCCAAATGAGCAATCGCCTCCTGACGAATGGACTGGAGCGCGGCGGAAGCGGCTTCGGCCTTGTTCGCCTCCTCGGCCCAGGCCGCCGCGACCGTGCGAGCCGGCTCGGGCAGTTTGGCGAAAGCGGCGAGCGCTCCGGCAACGTCTCCCCGGCGGCTCAGGGCTTCGACTTTCGTCACAAGCGCGTCCGGATCGTCTCCGGCCGTCTCGTTGAGATCGTGCACGATGACCAGACCGCGCAGATGGGCCAGGAAGCGATCGGCGACGCTGGCGCCGGGCTGTGGCTTGTTGGCCGCGGCAAGCACGTTCGGCGCAAGCGCGGCAAAGGAAGCGGCAAGCGTCGGCCCCGACGGCCCCCCTTGCGACATCGCCTTAAGCGGAGCGAGCTTGGCCTGATCGACGCCAAGGCTCGCCAACGCGTCCAATTCGTGAGGGAAGGGGGCGCCTGCATCCAGCCTGTCGTGGACGGCTTCAGCGACGATCGCGACGGCGGCGGGGTTTCCGGCCGCCCCCGCGGGCGGCTTGAGAGGCGCGACGCGGTTTTCGGTCTTGGGCGCGGCGAGAGCCTGTTCCAGCTTCTCCACCCGGGCTTCGAGCGCCGACGCGTCGGGGCCCGGCGATGAGGATGCGGGCGCGGATTCCAGTTTGTCGACCCGGCTCACGAGCGCGCCGAGCTTGTCGCCGAGGTCCTTGACGTCGCCCGAGACGTCGAGCTGCGGCGCGGCTTTCTCGGCGGTTTCGACCGCCGCGAGGCGCTTCTCAAGCCCATTGAGCTTCCCGGACTCGCTCCCGGCGCCGGATTCGAGGGTGGCGATCCGATTCGCGTTCGCTTCTGCGAGTTCGGCTTTCGGCCAAAGGAGAGAATAGGCTGCGCCAAAGGCCAGCGCGGCCACGACGGCGCCGCCGACCGCGCCAGCCACAAAAGCGCCGAAGCGGCTCGGCCCACGACGCTGGGAGAGCGGCTCGCTTGGGCGCGGCGGAGGGGGCGCGTAGGCGGGCGCTTCCTCGACAGGCTCCGAAGGCCCTAAGGGAGCTTCCGCGACCCCCGAGGCAGCCTCTTCGGCCTCCGCCTCGTGAACGGCGTCGCCCTCGATCACGCCCGGATCCAGTCGCCCATCGCGGTTCGGCGGGGCGCCGACCGGCTCCGGGGCGAGTCTTTTGCTTTCCTCGTCAACCATCCTCACCGCGCCTTAACCCACTGGGCCGCGACTATACGGGAGGGCCCACCCAAAGCAAACTCACGGCAGCGCCTCACGAAGCGCGGCAAATAGCGACATTTCCGTGGCCGCCCCGGCAATTCGCACGGCCGCCCCCAGGGCTTCGATAGGCGCCGACGCATCAGCCGAGATGCAGATATGGATGAGCGTCCGGAAGGCCGCGCCGCCGCCCGCGCGCTCGGCAAGCTCCGCCGCCAATCCAGCTGAACGACGGGAATAATGAAGGGCGCCGCGGCACGCCGCGAGGGCTGCCGCCTCATCCGGGCGGAAGGCCGGGCGCGCCTCGGCCGCGTAGGTCTCGACGGTTTCCAGAGCGTAGTCCGCGCCGAGCGCCTCCTCCAGAAGCGGCTTGCGGTCGCGGCCCGCGAGATAGATGAGGCTCGCGCCGTGCGGAAGGCGCTCCCGGATCAGGACGGCGAGGCTCGCTGCGTCCGGGGCGGGAAGCGCCGCGGCCCGCCAGCCGGAGGCTTCTCCGGCTCGGACCGTGCGTTCTCCCACCGCATAAAGAGGCGTGCGGCGGTCGAGGAGCGTCCCGGCTAGAAAAGCCTTGGCGCTTGTGGCCAGTATGGCGTCGTAACGGTGCTTCGAAACGGAGACCGCCAGCGGCCGGGTCTCGATCACCGGCAGCGACACGGCCTCGTAACCCATGTCGCGCAGCGCGTCCGCGCTCGCTTCGGCGTCCTCCGTGGCGCGGAAGAGCGCTATTCTCGGGGGAGGCGCGTCTCTGGGCATGATCCATTATCGGGAGACGCGGAGGGCTCAGGCAAGGGGTCAGAACCGCTTTCCTTGCCAGCGCCTTAGCGGGCCGATTTTCGCAATATCAATGTGTTAGGGTTTAGTTTAGCGTCAAAAGGCCGCTTCAATACATAATGACACAGTATATAATAGCGAATCGGAAGCGTTCTCCCGACAGTTGGACGCAGCGGGTTCTCCCGCCCAAGTCTTTGATCTTGGACCGATTATCGGGAAGGCTGCTGGCTCTCCTCTGGGCGCCGGCTCAGCCCGCCGGCCTTTGTCGCCCTTTCTTCCGCCTCTCTTATCCCCTAAGCGGGCTCTTAAAAGCGTCTGGCGCGGGAGCCGACATGGCCGAACTCAGGGCTGGGGCACAGCAGGAGACTCAGAAGGAAGACGCCACGGCCTGCGCGCCGGCGCCGAGCCACGCGGATCGCTTCGGCCGGGCGCGGGAGGCGCGCGCCGCCTCAATGCTGGAAGACTGCACCGAACTCATCGCCGACCTCGTCGCCGCCCATGGCGAAGCGCGGATGACCGACATCGCAAGCCACCTCGGCGTCGCCCATCCGACCGCCAGCAAGACGATCGCCCGGCTGAAGCGCGAGGGGCTCGCGGAATCGAAGCCGTATCGCGGCGTGTCCCTGACTCCCGCCGGTCAAGCAATGGCGGAACGCTCGCGCCGCCGCCACCGCCTCGTGGTCGATCTTCTGGTCGCCGTCGGCGCGCCGCCCGAAGCCGCGGAGGCCGATGCGGAGGGCGTCGAGCATTACGTCTCCGAGGCGACGCTCAACGCTTTCGAGGCGTTTCTTCGCGCGCGAGGCCGCTGATCCTGTGTCCTGAGCCGGCGTCATCGCGAGCCCCGGAGGGGCGCGGCGATCCAGGCATCGCGCAGGCGCTGCGGCCCTGGATCGCCGCGTCGCCATAGCCCGTCGAAAGACGGGCGTCTGTCGCCGCCCTATGGCTCCTCGCGATGACACTCCCCCCGCCGTCACGCCGTCCGCGTCACCTTCTTGAGGTCGAGCGGATGATCGGGGTTACCGCCTCTCGTTCGCGCGCCTCATCAGGGGACGTAGGTTAGGAGGATTGTGTTGTCGCCGATCCGTTCGCTGCCTGCGAGGCGGAGCGGTGGGCGGGGGCCGGTGAAGAACGGCTTGCCGCGACCGAGCACGTAAGGGCGAAGGTAGAGTCGATACGCGTCGATGAGGCCAAGCTCGCTGAGATTTCCTGCGAGTTCCGGCCCGGCGACTTCGATCTCTCCGTCGAGCCGCGTCTTCAGCCCGCGCACCGCCGTCTCAAGGTCCCCCTCGACAAGCCTTGCATTGGGTCCGACTGATTTCAGCGTGCGCGAGACGACCCACTTCGGCTGGCCGCGCCAGGCGGCCGCATAGGCGCGTTCCTCGGCGCCCCAATCGGCAAGGTCGTCGTCCCAATAGCGCATCACTTCGTACATGCGGCGCCCATACACGATGCCGGCGAGACCGCGCGTGTGCTCGATGAAGTGACGAAAGAGCGCGGGCTCCGGCTGCATGGCCTGATGATCGACGTAGCCGTCGAGCGACTGGTTCAATCCGTAGATGAGCTTCGCCATGACGCCCGATCCCCCTCCCTCACACCGTCCGCGTCACCTTGTTGAGATGCGGCGGCTGGTCGGGGTTGCGCCCCCGCGCCCGCGCGGTCGCCTCGGCGACGCGGTAGAAAGCGTGCAGGGCGGCGATCGGGGTCAGCATCGGATGGCCCGCGTCCGGCGTCGCCAGGGTCGGCCATCGCTCATGCGGAGTGACGTCGACCACGAGCGGCGCCGCGCCGAACGAAGCGAGGCGCTCGACGGTTTCGAAGAAGCCATCGCGCGCCTCATCCACCGGCGCGAAACCGAGCACCGGGAAATTTGGCCCGATAATGCCCGCAGGCCCATGCAGCACCTCGGCCGAGGAATAGGCCTCGGCATGGAGGGCGCAGGTTTCCTTCAGTTTCAAAGCGGCTTCCTCGGCGATGGCGAAGGTCGGCCCGCGCCCGATCACGAAAAGCGACGTCGCCTTCGCGAGGGTCGCGACAGCGTGCGGATCCGGCGCGCCGCGCGCGGCTTCCATGAGTGCGGGGAGCCTGTCCAACGCCGTGGCCAGTCCCTCGTCTTCCGCCCAGTTGGCGACCAGCGAAACTCCGGCGACGAGCGAAGCGATCATCGTCTTCGTCGCGGCGACCGAATGCTCCGCGCCCGCGCGGAGCGGCAGGGCCGCGTCGGCGTCCAAGGCCAGCGGAGACGTTTCGTCGTTGACGAGGGCGATGGTCGTCGCGCCCGCCGCCTTTGCGGCGCGTTGCATGGCCACGATGTCCGGGCTGCGGCCGGACTGCGAAATCGCAATTGCTGCAGCGCCCTTGAGCCGAAGCGGCGCGCGATAGAGCGAGGCGACCGATGGCGCAAGCGAAGCGCAGGCGAGGCCGAGCTTCAATTCGATGACATGTTTCAGAAAGAGCGCCGCGTGATCGGAACTGCCGCGCGCGATGGTGACGGCGAAGGCCGGGCTTTCGCCGCGCAGCCGTTCGGCGAGCGCGGCGGTCGCGCTGGCGTTGGCGTCAAGCTGGCGGCGCGCCGCGACGCCCGCCTCGGCGATCTCGGCCGCCATAAAAGTCTCGCTCATCGCGCCGCGCCTCCCGCCTCCGGGCCTCCCTCTGGCGGAAGCGTCAGCTCCGCCACAAAGTCATAGGTGTCGGCTCGATACAGCGAGCGCGTGAACTCGACGCGACGGCCGTCCGCGATATAGCCGACGCGGTGGATGTCGAGCGCGGGCGACCCCTCGTCCACCGCGAGGAGCGATGCGTCTTGCGGCCCGAGAAGCGCGGCGCGCAGCCGCTCCAGCGCCCGCACCGGACGGAATCCGGCCGCCTCGAAGGCCGCGTAAAGCGAGTCTTCCGCCGGTTCCGCGCCGCCCAGGAAGGCGAGCGGCGTGGCGACGCGCTCGACCGCCATCGGCGCGCCATCGGCAAGCCGCACGCGCGCGAGCCGGTAAACCGATTCGGCCGGCCCGATGCCGAGCATCATCGATTCCTCCGGCGTCGGCAGAAAAATGCCGCTTTCGAGCACGCGCGAGGAGGCGACAAAGCCGCGCGCCTTCATGTCTTCCGTGAAGCTCGTCAATCTTGAGAGCGGCTGCTCGACATGGGGCGGCTGGCGGCGAACGAAAGTGCCGGCGCCGTGCCGGTGCACGAGAACCCCACGATCGACGAGGTCGGCGATCGCGCGGCGCAGCGTCGTTCGCGACACGTCCATGATCTCCGACAGTTCCCGCTCCCCCGGCAGCACGTCCGCTTCGGCAAAGCGACCGCTCGCAATCTCCTTTCGGAGCGCGGCGCTGACGTCGGCGAAGAGGGGTCTGCGCATCGTCCGGCTGGCTCCGCCCCCCTCCATTTCGATCTCCGGCTGACGCAAAAAGACGTCTAGACAAGAGGTATACATGTGCTTCATATTGACGCACAAGAGGGCCTAAACTGGTATCTGGAGGCCGATTGACGTTTGGCGCCGGATGCGGCGGATTCTCGCATATCGCCGCCCGGCCAAACATCAGTTCAATGCGGGCATGAAGCTCGCTGGGTGAGGAGGATGGACAGATGAAGATTTGGAATTCGTGGATTCGAGGCGGCGTCGCCGTCCTCGCGCTGACGGCGGGCCTCGGCGCCGTTCATGCCGGATCGCTGAAGATCGAGAGCTGGCGCAACGACGACGCCGACATCTGGAACTCGAAGATCATCCCGGCCTTCAACAAGCATTACCCCGACATCAAGGTCGAGTTCTCGCCTTCCGCGCCCAAGGAATACAACGCCGCGCTCAATGCCCGCCTCGACGGCGGCGCCGCCGGCGACCTCATCGCCTGCCGGCCGTTCGACGCCTCGCTCCAGCTCTTCCAGAAACACCAGCTCGACGACCTGACGGATTTGAAGGGGATGGACAATTTCCCCGAGGTCGCGAAAGCGGCCTGGTCCACCGATGACGGCAAGCACACCTTCTGCGTGCCGATGGCCTCCGTGATCCACGGCTTCATCTACAACGAAGACGCCTTCAAGAAGATCGGCGCCGAGCCGCCGAAGACGATGGCGGAGTTTCACGCCATCCTCGACAAGCTCAAGGCGGACGGGACCTATACTCCGATCGTCATGGGCACGGCCGACCAGTGGGAGGCCGCGACCATGGGCTTCCAGAACATCGGCCCGAATTACTGGCATGGCGAGCAGGGCCGCGAAGCGCTGATCGAAGGCAAGGAGAAGTTCACCGACCCGCAATATATCGCGGTGTTCAAGGAACTCGCCTCGTGGGCGCCCTATATGGGCTCGGGCTTCCAGGCGCAGACCTATCCCGACAGCCAGAACCTCTTCTCGCTCGGCAAGGGCGCGATCTATCCGGCCGGCTCGTGGGACATCTCGACCTTCCGTTCGCAGGCGAAATTCCCGATGGGCGCGTTCAAGCCGCCGCTGCCGGCCGGGGCGACCGAATGCTACATCTCGGATCACACCGACATCGGCATGGGCCTCAACGCCGCGTCGAAGAACAAGGAGGACGCGAATAAGTTTCTCGAATGGCTGACGACGCCGGAATTCGCGGAACTCTACGCCAACGCGCTGCCGGGCTTCTTCCCGCTCTCCAAGACTCCGGTGAAGATCGACGATCCGCTGGCGGCGGAGATGGTCGGCTGGCGCAAGGACTGCAAGTCGACGATCCGCAATTCCTACCAGATCCTGTCGCGCGGCACGCCGAACCTCGAGAACGAACTCTGGAACGTCTCGGCGCAGGTCATCAACGGGGCGATGACGCCCGAAGCCGCGGGCAAGCAGCTGCAGGACGGCCTCGACAAGTGGTACAAGCCAGCGGCCAAGTAAGGCGCGGCGGGCCCTCATCCGGCGGCTTCGCCGCCGCCTCTCCCGCACGGAGAGGGTTCCCTCTCCCGCTCGCGGGAGAGGGGTCGGGGTGAGGGGACGCAGCTCATCCGGGGGGCATGAATGGCCGAGCCGGTCTCTCAGGTCGTGGCTTCGATGCCGCGAGCCAAGCTCGCCGGGCTGATCGCGCTTTTTCTCGGGCCCGCAATCGCGATCTACACGATCTTTTCCATCTATCCGCTCATCGCGACGATGGGCCTGGCCACCTACACGACCGACAAGACGGGCGCCTACAGTTTTGTCGGGCTTCAGAATTTCGTGACGCTGCTCAGCGATTCGGTGTGGTCGAAGCCGTTCTGGAACGCGGCGAAGAACAATCTGATTTTCTTTTGCGTGCACATGCTGGTGCAAAATCCGATTGGCGTCGCGCTCGCGGGGCTGCTCAGCCTGCCCGCGCTCAAGGGGAAGGGTTTTTATCGCACCGTGATTTTTCTGCCGACGATGCTGTCGGTGGTCATCGTCGGCTTCGCCTGGAGCCTCATCCTCTCGCCGCTATGGGGCGTCGCGGAAGGCATGATGAAAGCGGTCGGACTCGGCGCCTTCTTCCGCCCGTGGCTCGGCCTGCCCTCGACCGCGCTTGTCACGCTGGCGCTGATTTCGGTCTGGCAGTTCGTCGGCATTCCGATGATGCTGATCTATGCGGCGCTGCTCAACATTCCCGAGGAGCTTGTCGACGCCGCCCGCGTCGACGGGCTCGGCCAGTTTCGCATCTTCTGGCACATCAAGCTGCCGCTGATCCTGCCGACGATCGGGCTCATCTCGATTCTGACTTTCGTCGCGAATTTCAACGCCTTCGACCTCATCTATTCGGTGAAGGGCGCGCTGGCTGGGCCGAATTTCGCCTCCGACATTCTGGGCACGTTCTTCTACCGCACCTTCTTCGGCAACCAGCTCCAGCTCGGCGATCCCGACGATGGGCGCCGCGGTGGCGACGGTCATGTTCTTTTTCATTCTGGCCGGCGTGTGCGTCTACCTCTTCGCTGTCCAGAGAAGGCTCAGGCGCTATGCTTTCTAGACGTCCCTCCCGTCATTGCGAGCGAAGCGAAGCCATCCAGTTTCGGGCCTTCGCGTATGGATTGCTTCGTCGCTTCGCTCCTCGCAATGACGGAGCACGCCTACCGCTCGGAGAGGCCTGCTCATGCTGAAGCAGCGTGCGCAAATGTTCGGCGTCCATGCGGTGCTCATCGCCTATAGCTTGCTGGCGATCGGCCCGATCCTGCTTGTGGTGATGAATTCGTTCAAGAGTCGCAACGCCATCTTCGGCGCGCCGCTTCGCCCCCCGACCGCCGATACGTTTTCACTCATCGGCTATATAAAGGTCTTCCACGCCTCGCTCATCGGCGTCTATTTCCTGAATTCGATGATCGTGACGCTGATCAGCATGGCGCTCGTCCTTCTGTTCGGCGCCATGGCGGCGTGGGCGCTCACCGAGTACCGTTTTCGCGGCATGACCGCGCTCGCGATCTTTCTCTCGATCGGCATCATGGTGCCGATCCGGCTGGGGTCGGTCGCAATCCTGAAAATGATGCGCGAGGCGGGGCTCAACGACACGCTGACAGCGCTCATCCTCGTCTATGTCGCGCAAGGCTTGCCGATGGCGGTCTTCATCCTGAGCGAATTCATCCAGCAGATTCCAAAGGACCTGCGCGACGCCGCGCGTTGCGACGGCGTTCCTGAAACGCGCATCTTTTTCGAGGTCGTCGCTCCACTGCTGAGGCCGGCGATCGCGACGGTCGCGGTCTTCACCATCGTGCCGATCTGGAACGACCTCTGGTTCCCGCTGATCCTGACGTCGTCGGATTCGACGCATACGATCACGCTCGGCGTCCAGCAGTTTCTCGGCCAGTACATCACGGACTGGAACGCCGTGCTTGCGGCATTGTCGATGGCGATCCTGCCGGTCGTCGTCATCTATATCGTCTTCTCGCGTCAGCTCATCAGCGGGCTGACCGCTGGCGCGGTCAAATAGGTTTTTTGCCGATGGTGGGGCTTCGCATCGACCGGCTTTCGAAGAGCTACGGGCAGACGCCGGTCCTCTCGGACATCAATCTGGTCATCGAGAACGGCGAGTTCGTCGTGCTGGTCGGGCCGTCCGGCTGCGGCAAGTCCACGCTCCTTCGGATGATCGCCGGGCTCGACGCGCCGACTTCGGGCGACATGTACATCGGAGACAGACTCGTCAACGCGCTCCCGCCGGCCGAGCGCAGAATCGCAATGGTCTTTCAGTCCTACGCGCTCTACCCGCATATGGATGTGCGCAAGAATATGACCTTCGGCCTCAAGTTCGCGGGCGTCGAGTTGAAAGAACGCGAGAAGCGAGTCGCCGACGCTGCGCGCATGTTGCGCCTCGAACCGTTGCTCGACCGCTATCCGCGCGATCTCTCCGGCGGCCAGCGCCAGCGCGTCGCCATTGGCCGGGCGATCGTGCGCGAGCCGGACGTGTTTCTGTTCGACGAGCCGCTCTCCAACCTCGACGCCGCGCTGCGCGTCTCGACGCGAGTCGAGATCGCGCGGCTGCATCGGCTGATCGGCGCCACGATGGTCTATGTCACGCACGACCAGATAGAGGCGATGACGCTCGCCGACCGCATCGTCGTGATGAACCTCGGGCGCATCGAGCAGATCGGCAAACCGCTGGACCTTTACTATCACCCCGCCAATCTCTTCGTCGCGGGCTTCATCGGCTCGCCCGCGATGAATTTCTTTCCCGCAACCGTCGATCGGATCGAGGGCGGAGAGACGCGCGTGAGCGGACCATCCATCGAGCCCCTTATTCTGCCGGCGTTTCCGTCCGGCGCGCTCTCACCCGGCTCGAAGCTGACGCTCGGCCTGCGGCCAGAGCACCTTAGCGGTGCGGGGGAGTTCTCGACTTCGGGCGTTGTCGAGCTTGTCGAGCGGCTCGGCGAATCGTCCTATGCGCATATCCGCAGCGCGGACGACAAGATGATCGTCGCCGAAATCCGCGGCCGCGACACGCCGACGCCTGGCCACACCGCGACTTTCTCCGCTCCGCTTCAGGATGTGCATGTGTTCGATGAGACCGGCCGGCGGATCTCCTGACCGCTTACTCTAGTGGGCTGTCGACTTCGACAAGAGGTTCAGCACAAGAACGCCCGCAAGAATGAGCGCCATGCCGACAAAGGCGGCGAGGTCGAGCGTCTGCCGGAAGGCGACCCAGCCGAAAAGCGCGATCAGCACGATCCCAAGTCCCGACCAGATGGCGTAGGCGATGCCGATCGGGATGGTCTTTAGCGAGATCGACAAGAGATAGAACGAGATCGCATAGGCCACGATAATCAGCGGCGCATAGCCAAGCTTCGAGAAGCCGTCGCTCGCCTTCAGGGCGAGCGTTCCGATCACTTCCGCAACGATCGCGAGGGTCATGAGGAGCCAGCTCATGAGGATAGGTCGACGTCTGCCATCGCCTACTCCGCATAGAGGGGACGAGCGCTCGACTCAACGGTCGACGGGGGCCTTATGGCCGGAAGGCGAATGAGCGGAAACCGATAAAAGTGACAACCATCGCCGCGCCGACGCCTGCCGCGATGAACACGGGAAGCATTGCAGGCGTGACCGGCACGCCGAAGCGCGGCGCGAACAGGACGCAGAGCGAATAGACGACATAATTGACCGCGAGACCCAGCGAGGCCACGCCGCAATATCTGACGAAGGCGCGAAGGAGCGGCGCTTCGGACCCACGAAACGTAATCGCCCGGTTGAGTAGGAAATTGACAATCGTGGCGGCGACGAAGCCCGGCGGCCGCGCGGCCTCCGGCGATAGGGCGAAGTATTTGGCTCCGAGATAGGTGATCCCGGAGTCGACGAAATAGCCGATCACGCCGACGAACGCGAACGCCGGAAGCTGGGCGGCGAGGCGTCCTTCGGGACTGGCTGGGCTCGATCTCATGAGATGCCTTAGGCTTAGAGAGGACCGTGGTCCAGACGCAGTCCGCGAGGCCGGTCCCAAGCTTACTCATTTCCCATCAGACCGGCGAAACCCCACCCCGCGTCGGCTTGCCACCTCTCGAGATTTGGCTTATCTCCTTGAGGTGGGCAAGCTCCCGATACTGCAGCGTTGCGCCTGAATGCGCATCCCCTAACCAAAAAATTTGATGACCCTACGCCCGATATCCGTCGGGCCCTCTCTCATGCGGGTGACGGCATGACCCGAAAAATGTGCGTTGCCGCGGCGATGGTCGCCGTTTTCCTTGCTCTTCCTTACTTGTTCCTGAGTACATTCACCATCTTCTGGCCCTTCGATGACGAAGGGACGTTGATGATCACGTTCCAGAATCTCCTGGAAGGCGCGCGGCTCTACAATGACGCCTACGCTTTGTACGGACCTTTCTACTATTTTGTTATTGGACCTCTCTTCCTGATATTGCGCCTGCCGCTGACGAATGACGTGGCCCGCGGGGTCACCATGGCGTTTTGGCTGATCGACGCCGCCGTACTGGCCGCTGTCGTGTTCCGGTTGACGCGCTCGATCGAGGCTTTGGCTTTTGCCTTTCTTGCCGGGCTATTTCTGCTCGCCATCTTTTCGCACAGCGCCCTTCATCCCGAGGAAATCTGTATTCTGCTCATCGGGTGGGCTTTGCATCTGTTTTGCCGGATCGACCGCCGACCCGATGCGACGACATTTGCCGCGCTCGGCTCCATCATTGCCGGCCTCGTACTGACCAAGATCAATGCTGGGGCATTTGTCGCGCTGCCCGTCTTGCTGATTGCCCTGAAGTCCCTCGCGCCGCGTCGCTGGAGCAGCGCGCTCTTCGCGCTTGTCGCCGGGGCGGGGGCTTTGATGCCCTTCGCCTTGATGGACCCGCTCATGCGGTTCGACTGGGTCGTAAATTATATGCTGTTTTCCACGGTCACTGTCGCCGCCGCGATCCTGGCCTGGTGGCGCGCCGAGATCGGCGCTGCTGTAACGGTGCGCCAGTGGACCGTCGCGCTCGTGGCGATGTGCGTGACGGCGGCCGCGGTGATTGCAGCGACGATGCTTCGCGGCGCCTCGGCCTACGCCATTCTCTATACGACCGTGCTGCAAAACCCCGGACATATTCAGAATTGGTACACGCCGATGGATTTCGAGCGCCGCGCCCTCGCCGCTGCCGCGCTCAGCGCCGTCCTGATGGCCGGATACCTTGCATCGCGAAATCGCGCCAGCGAGCGCGCAATGGACCTGGCGTTGGCCTGGGTGAAACTTGCGCTGTCGGGGCTTGGGATGTTGTATGTCGCCTACGTCGCTCTGCGCAGGACTCCCTGGGCGGCGGAACCGCATATGCTGTTTCAGGTTCTGATGCCATTCTGCTGGCTCTTCATTGTCCAGCCGAGGAGTCGACCTGGCGAGAACGCGCTGACGCGAGGGGCCGTCGGCCTGATCTGTGCATTCTTCGTTCTCTATCCATTTCCGGTCAACGGGTCTCAGACCGCCATAGCGGTGGCGTTGCCGACCCTCATGCTGCCATTGCTTCTGCGCGACGCTTTGCTCGATCTCGGCGCCGGCCGGATCGTCGCCCTTATTCCGCGATGGCTTTCCGCGGGGCTTGGCCCGGCGCTGGCGGGATTGGCGTTCGTAGGGCTCCTTGGAGCCCAAACGCTGGGCTCCTTCAGGACGTATGCGTCGGAAGTGTCGTTGGACTTGCCGGGATCGCGGTTGCTCCATGTCGAGCCGAACGATCGGGCGAACCTGCATTGGGTCGTCGATCATATCGCGGGTTGCGAGAATCTCTTCACGATGCCGGGGCAGTTCAGTCTCTATTTCTGGAGCGGCAAGCGGACGCTGAGCGCAATCAACAACAATAACCTTTTAGGGTTTCTGACGCCCGCACAGCAGCAGGCGTTGGTTGACCGTCTGAAAAAGGCGCCGGATCTTTGCGTCGTCGTGAACCCCTCGCTGCTGGCTTTCTTTGATCGCGGACAAATCGCCAGAAAGCCGATTTTGCTCGAATATCTGCGCGAGAACTTCACGACCGTTGCGGCCAACGGCGGCTACGAGATTCAAAGACCGAAATTCTCCGCCGCCGGGAACGATTCGGCGCATCCCTGACCCGGCCCGCTTGGAGGCCGCGCGGGCGGCGGTCGCCCCGTCAGAGTTCAGAGTCTCACCGCGTCCCACACAAGCTTCACGCCCACGACGAAGGTCAGGACGAGAATGATGGCGTAGAAGCGGTCCGCCGAAACGCGCCGCACAAGCCAAACGCCCCCGAGCGCGGAAACGATGGCGACTGGCATCAGCCACGCCGCGGCGATGAGGTTGGCGCGGCTGAACTGCCCGAGAAAGAAATAGGGCGGCGCCTTCAAAAGGTTGATCGCCGCGAAAACGATGGCGGAAGTGCCCGCATAGACGCGGGGCTCGAGCTTCTGCGGCATCACATAGACCTGAAACGGCGGCGAGCCGGAATGGCTGATGAAGCTCGTGAAGCCCGAGACCGCGCCCCACAGCACGCCGGACGGCACCCCGGGCTTCTCGATCGTCGCGGAGCCGAGCCGGTCCCGGAGAACCATGTAGGCCACGAACAGAATTGAGATCAGCCCGACCGCGAGCCGCACCATATCCTCGCTGACGCGGGCCGCGAGCAGCCACCCGCATCCCACGCCGATAATCGAGGACGGGATCAGGATCGCTAGATTGCGCGGCGAATAGTCGCGGCGGAAGGCCCAGACGCTGACCCAGTCGCCGACAAGCAGCAAGGGCAGCACGATCGCGGCGGCTCTCACCGGCGATATGGTGAGCGCCATCAACGGCACCACCAGCGTGCCGAGGCCTGAAAATCCGCCCTTCGAGAAGCCGAGCAGGATCACCGCGGGAATGGCCGCGAGATAGAACGCCACGCCCTCCGACATTGTCCCCCTGGCGGTTCGTGCGAGCCATAGGCCGATAGTTCAAGCGCCCGGGCCGTTGCCTTCAGGCGTCTGCGGCGCGAAAAGTCGCGTCTGCGTCGGAGGAGGCTTATGGGGAGCGAAACGATGGCGACCGGCTACCGGCAGACCTATGACCAGTGGCGCGCCGATCCGCAAGCCTTTTGGGCGGAAGCGGCCGGCCGGATTTCATGGATCAAGGCGCCGAAGACGATCTTCGACCCCGACGCGGGGGTCTATGGCCGCTGGTTTGCGGACGGGCGGCTGAACGCCTGCTACAACGCGCTCGACCGCCATGTGGAAACGGGACGCGGCGATCAGGCCGCGCTTTTCTACGACAGTCCCGTCACAAATGCGAAGCGCACGCTGACCTATCGCGAGCTTCTCGACGAGACCGCAACGCTTGCGGCCGTGCTTGCGGATTTTGGCGTGCAGCCTGGCGACCGCGTGCTGATTTACATGCCGATGATTCCGCAAGCGATCGAGGCGATGCTCGCCTGCGCTCGCATCGGCGCCGTCCATTCCGTTGTCTTTGGCGGCTTCGCGGCCAAGGAGCTCGCGACCCGCATCGAGGATGCGGAGCCCAAGCTCATCCTGACCACGAGCTGCGGCATCGAGCCCGGCCGCATCGTCGAGTACAAGCCCCTGCTCGACCTTGCGATTGGCCTGTCAAAGCACAAGCCGGAAGCCGCAATCGTCTTCCAACGGCCGCAGATCGAAGCTCGGATGCAAGAGGGCCGCGACCACGATTGGAAGGCTCTCGTGGACGCGGCGAAGGCGGCGGGCAAGCGCGCGGCCTGCGCCGATCTCGCCGCCACCGACCCGCTCTACATTCTCTACACTTCGGGAACGACCGGCGTGCCGAAGGGCGTCGTTCGCGATATCGGCGGCCATCTCGTCACCCTGGACTGGTCGATGGACGCGATCTACGACCTCAGGCCCGGCGATACGTTCTGGACCGCTTCCGACATCGGCTGGGTTGTCGGTCATTCCTACATCGTTTACGGGCCGCTGATCCATGGCTGCTCGAGCGTCCTCTATGAGGGCAAGCCGGTCGGTACGCCCGACGCGGGGGCTTTTTGGCGGGTCATTCAAGACTATCGGGTAAAATCCTTCTTCACCGCGCCGACCGCCCTGAGGGCGGTGCGCAAGGAGGATCCGGAGGCGAAACTCCTGCAGAAATACGACACATCCTCGCTGCGCATTCTGTTTCTGGCCGGCGAGCGCGCCGATCCCGACACCGTATCCTGGGCGCAGAAGGTTCTCCGCGTGCCGGTCGTCGATCACTGGTGGCAGACGGAGACCGGCTGGCCGATCGCCGCCAATCCGGTCGGCTTGGGCATCCTGCCGACAAAACTCGGCTCCCCGACCGTGCCGATGCCCGGTTATTCGGTCGAGATCGTGGACGAGGGCTGCCATCCGGTCCCGACCGGCAAGATGGGTTCGATCGTCATCAAGCTGCCGCTCCCGCCCGGCTGCCTGCCGACTCTTTACCGGCAAGACGAGCGGATGCGCGAAAGCTACCTGCGCGAGTTCCCCGGCTACTACAAGACTTCGGACGCCGGCTATGTCGACGAGGACGGCTATCTCTACATCATGGGCCGCACCGACGACATCATCAACGTCGCGGGCCACCGCCTTTCGACCGGCGGGATGGAGGAGGTCATCGCCTCGCATCCGGACGTCGCCGAATGCGCGGTCGTCGGCGTCAAGGACGAGATCAAGGGCGAGGCGCCTTATGGCTTCGTCGTGCTGAAGTCCGGCGTCGATCGTCCGGCGGGGGACATCGAGAAGGAGGTCGTCAAGCTGGTGCGCGACAAAATCGGCCCCGTCGCGGCCTTCAAGTCGGCGCTGGTCGTCGGCCGGCTGCCGAAGACGCGATCCGGCAAGATTTTGCGCGGCACGATGAAGAAGATCGCCGACCACGACAGCTGGGCGACCCCCGCCACCATCGAGGACCCGAAGGCGCTCGAGGAGATCAAGCAGGCGCTGGAGGGGCGGGCGTAGGGGCGGGAGCCGCCGCCCTGTCGCGGGCGAGAAGCCGGCGTTCGAAATCCGCGAGCAACTGGCCCGCGCCCCAGCCCTGGCCGTCGCGGCTCGCCTTCAGCGCCCGCACGATGCCGACAAGGTTCTCGTCGCGAATGCGTTCGAGTTCCCGTATCGAACGTCCCTCGGCCTGGGCGTCGGACTGGGCGGCGATCTTTTCGACCAGCGCATCGTCGAGATCGACGACGTCGGTGAGCTTCGTCCACGGCCATTGCAAGCACGGCCCGAATTGCGCGAGAAAATGGCGCATGCCCGCTTCGCCTCCGGCGATGCGATAGGTCTGGAACAGGCCCATCTGCGCCCAGCGCAGGCCGAAAGAATAGCGGATCACGTCGTCCAGCGTCTCGACGTCGCAGATGTCGTCCTTGATCAGCCACAGCGCCTCGCGCCACATCGCCTCCAGAAGCCGGTCGCCGACGAACGCCTCGATCTCCTTGGCGATGACGACGCCCTTCATCCCGATCGCGTCCAGAATTTTTCGCGCCCGCGCGATCGTTTCCGGCGCGGTGGCTTTGCCCCCGACGATCTCGACCAGCGGCAGGAGATAGACGGGATTGTAGGGGTGCGCGACAAAAAGCCGTTCGGGATGACGAAGCGCCGCCTGCAGATCCGAAGGAAGGAGACCTGAGGTCGAGGAGCCGATCAGCGCATCCGCTCGGCACGCGGCGTCGATTTCGGCAAGCACGCTTGTCTTGAGGTCGAGCTGCTCCGGCACGCTCTCCTGCACCCAGTCGGCGTCGGCGACCGCGTCGGCGAGACGCGAGCGAAAGGCGAGCCGTCCCGGAGGCGGCAGCGGCGCGTCGGTCATGAGAGCGTAGGCGCGCTTGGCGTTGCCGATGACTTCGCCAACGATGCGCTCCGCCTCGGGATGCGGATCGAAGACGTCCACGTCGATCCCGGCGAGAAGAAATCGCGCGATCCAGCCGCCGCCGATCACGCCGCCGCCGATGCAGGCGGCCTTCGAAACGGGCGCCCCGTTCTCCCGCGTCATCGCGATCTCCCGCATCGTTTCGTGAGCTTGAGCTTCTCGCGGACCTCCTGAGGCCCGATGAGCCGCGCGCCCATTCCCGTCACGACCGAAACGGCTTTCTCAACCAGCGCGGCGTTCGTCGCGAGCTGGCCCTTGCCGACATAGAGATTGTCCTCGAGGCCCACACGCACGTTGCCGCCGGCGAGAACCGCCGCCGCCGGATAGGCGAGCGCGTTGCGGCCGACGGAAAAGGCGGAGAACGTCCATCCCGCCGGCAGATTGTTCACCATCGCCATGAACGTGTTGAGATCGTCCGGCGCGCCCCAGCGCACGCCCATGCAGAGCTGAATGAGGACGGGCTCCTCGATCAGCCCCTCCGCGACAAGCTGCTCAGCGAACCAGAGGTGGCCGGTGTCAAACGCCTCGATTTCGGGCCGTACGCCGAGCGCCGTCATCTGCCGCGCCATCTCGCGCAGCATCGCGGGCGTGTTGGTCATGACATAGTCGCCGAGGTTGAAGTTCATCGTGCCGCAGTCGAGCGTGCAGATCTCGGGCAGGCAGTCGGCGACATGGGCGACGCGCTCGGTCGCCCCGGCCATGTCGGTGCCGGCCGCATTGACCGGAAAGGGCAACTCGACGCCGCCGAAGACGAGGTCGCCGCCCATGCCCGCGGTAAGGTTCAAGACGACATCGACATCCGCCGAGCGGATGCGGTCCGTCACTTCCCGATAGAGGTCGCGGCGCCGCGAGGCGGCTCCGGTCTCCGGGTCGCGGACGTGACAATGGACGACCGCGGCGCCGGCTTTTGCCGCGTCGATGGCGGATTCGGCGATCTCCTTCGGCGTCACCGGCACATGCGGAGACGCCCCGACGGTGTCGCCCGCGCCGGTGACAGCGCAGGTGATGAAAACATCGCGATTCATCGACAGGGGCATTGCGATCTCCGGATTTGCGAAGGCGGAGCTTGACGGGAAAAGAAAACCGTGACGCAACTTATTGCGCAGGCTGTTTTCTCATATGCGAAGCCATGATCTTTGCCCATTCGGACGCGCCGCTGAACGTCACGCTGCTGCTTTTCCCGGGCCTTTCGCTCATGTCGCTCGCGGCGACGCTCGATCCGATGCGCGGCGCCAATCGCGTATTGGGCCGGCCGGTCTATCGCTGGAGACTGGTCTCCATCGACGGGAAAACGCCGACCGCCAGTTGCGGGCTTCCGATCTCGGTTGAGGGCGCTTTCGACCCGGCCGCGAGCCAGGACGCCCTGATCCTGATCGCGGCTTTTGAGGCGACCCGGCAAGGCACGCCCGCGGTGCTGAGGGCGGTGCGGGCCGGCGCCAAGCGCTCCGCCATCATCGGCGGCGTCGAATCGGGCTCCTGGCTCATGGGCCTTGCGGGTCTCTTGGATGGGCGCCGCGCGACGACGCACTGGGAGGACCTCGAGGATTTTGCGGCCCGCTTTCCGAATGTGGACGTGCAGCCCGATCGCTTCGTCGTGGACGAGCCCGTTTTTACGACCGGCGGCGCGACGCCGGCGCTCGATTGCATGTTGTCGCTGATCCGGGCGCGCAACGGCTATTCGGCGGCGCTCGATGTCGCGAGTCTTTACATATACGAGGAAGTGAGAACCGGATCGGAGGCCCAGCCGATCGTTTCGCTCGGACGCATCCGTAACCACGAACCGCGCGTCGCGAACGCGATCCGCATCATGGAGACGCACATCGACCGCCCGGTGACGATCGCGGCGATCGCGCGACGGGTCGGCGTCTCGACCCGGGCGCTCGAAACCCTGTTTTTGCGCGTGGTCGATGTCTCGCCCGGCGCCTATTACGTGGCCTTGCGCCTGAATGCGGCGCGCCGTCTCGTGCTCGACACGAATCTGCCGATCGCCGACGTCGCCGAAAGGACGGGCTTTTCCGCCATCGCTTCGCTGTCGCGCGCGTTCCGGCGACAGTTCGGGGCGCCGCCCTCGGCGGCTCGCCGGGCGAGAAATTGATCGAATCTTTCGCGCGCCGGTGGATCGGGGCTACATCCCCAGCCCGCTTTTCACCGCAGGCAGACCGGGCTTGCCGTCGAGCGTCGTGACGCCGTCGAGCCAGCTTTCGACAACGGCGGGATTCTGCTTCATCCAGGCGCGAACGGCCGCGTCGGGCTGCATGCCCTTGTCGAGAATGTCGCTCATCCAGCGATTTTCCATCGCCGAGTTGAACTTGAGGTTATCGAGCAGCCGGCCAACATTCGGGCAGGCCTTGGCGTAGCCCGCGCGGGTCAGCGTGACCACCGTGGCGCCGCCGTCGTTCGGCCCGAAAACGTTATTGCCGTTGGTGAGATAGACCATCGGCAGGTTGACGTTCATCGGATGCGGTTGCCATCCGAAGAAGACGACGGGCTTGCCTTCCTTGATGCGATGCTCGGTCTCGGCCAGCATGGCCTGCTCGCTCAATTCCACCAGCTTGAAGCCGGAAAGGCCGAACGTGTTGTCCGAAATCATCTTCGTGATCGTTGCGTTCGCGCCGCTGCCCGGCTCGATGCCGTAGAGCTTGCCGTCGAGCTTGTCTTTGAATTTCGCGATATCGCCATAGGTCTTGAGGCCCGCGTCAGCGGCCGCCTTGGACGTTGCAAAGCCGATGCGCGCATCCGTCAGATTGTCCGCCGCAATGTCGATCTTGCCGGCCTTGACGAGCGGCTCCTGGCTGGGCGCCTGCAACGGCATCCAGTTGCCGAGAAAGACGTCGATATCGCCGTTTTCGAGCGACTGGAATGTGATTGCGACCGACAGCACCGAAATCTCGGGCTTGTAGCCGAGGCCCTTCAGGAGCTGATTGGCGACCTGGGTCGTCGCCGTGATGTCGGTCCAGCCGACGTCGGAAAAGCGCGGCTTGGCGCAGGACGCAGGATCGCCTGCGAAAGCGGCGGACGACATCAGGGTCGCCGACAGGGTGAGGCATGCAACGAGATTGCGTGACATCATTGCCGTTTCCTCATAAATCGCTTGGCCGCGGTCTTCGCCGCGCGGAAAAGTGTAGTTCGCGCCGGACCGCCTGCTTGACCGAATTCGAAGTGTGGATGACCGATTACGAAGCGGGACCTTCATTTCACGCGCCGGCAAACAAGCTTTCCGCGGCGTGGCCATCGAGCCCGGGAAGTCAGGTCCTGAACACGCAGGGCAAAGCTGAAAACGCATAGATCGTATTGTTAAGGGCGACGGTTGGAGCGCCGACTTCGATCGTCTTCACATGCGGGATCATCGCTTCGATAAGCGACACCATTTCAAGCTGTGCGAGGTGCATTCCGACGCATCGGTGGATTCCCGCGCCGAAACCGAGATGCATTCCGGCGCGACGCGTGATGTCGAAATCGTCGGGGCGCTCGAATTGCCGCTCGTCGCGATTGGCGGAAGCAAAGACCATCATCACCCTGGCGCCCTCGGGGATCGTCACGCCGCCGATGTTCACCGCGCGGCTCGTGTGACGACAGAACGAGCGCACAGGCGACCCCATCCGTACGGCTTCATTCGCGGCGCCTCGCGCCAGGTCGGGCCGCTCGCGCAGCTTTTCCCACTGATCAGGGTTCCGGCCAAGCTGATAGATAAGCTGACCGGTTGCGGAAATGGTGGTGTCCAGGCTCGGGTTGAGATAGTCCCGCATGGCGACGGGCGCGAGATCGGGAGCGAGGCGTCCCTCAGCCACCAGATCGAACAGACGCTTCGACCAGCTCCCCGGCTTCAGCGTATCGGGCGCGATGGTCTGGGCAAATCGCCGCTGCTCAAGAAAGATGTCGGCCGCCGCATCGCTGCGCGCGTTCTCCCCGCCGAGCAGATCGAAGGTCGCGCTCGCCCACCGCAGCATGTTGTCCTTGCCGAAGTCCGGCAGTCCGACCCGTTCGCGGACGATCGTGAGCGGCAGAAAAGACGCGAGGTCCCGCATCGCGTCGAAAGAGCCGCGTTCGACAAGGTCGCGAATGAGGCGTTCGGCGGCGGCCTGAAGGCCGTCCCGCACCTGCTCGAGCGCTTCGGGGAGCAAGGGTCCGGAGGTGGCCTGCCGGATGGCGCGGTGGCGTTCGCCATCCGACGCCGCGGAATTTCCGCGCGCCAATTCGTTGCCGAGCGCGCTCGCCGCGACGCCCCTGCCGCTTATGAACGCCTCATGATCCCTCAGCGCGGCGGCCAAGTCCTCGTAGCGGACGACGGCGTAATTATCGTGCCGGGGCAACCAGACAACGCCGCCGAGCGCCCGCATGGCGGCGTAATGTGGCCAGGGGTCGCGAATGAACGCGTCCGAGTAAAAATCGACGTCATAGATCGGCGCTGAATTCATCGCCCCGCGTCCCAGCGCCAAGTTTCGCGCGTTTGCGTCATGCGACGACCGTCGCCGCCTTGGCCTTCAAGGCCGCCAGCGCGTCGGCCGGTTTGAGCGCCACCTGCAGGCCGCGCTGGCCACCGTTGATGAAAACCTCGGTCTCCGAAAGCGCCGCCTGCTCGATCGCGGTCGGCACGGCCTTCTTTTGTCCGAACGGGCTGATGCCGCCGACCTTGTAGCCGGTGAGCCGCTCGGCGTCGGCGGGCTTCATCATCGCGGCCGACTTGCCCCCGAAAGCGGCGGCCAGCTTCTTCATGCTGACTTCCTGGTCGGAGGGGACGACGACGCAGACCGGCTTGCCGTCGACGGCAGCCATCAGCGTTTTCAGCACCTGCCGCGGCTCGGCTCCGATCGCTTCCGCCGCCTGAAGCCCGATCCGGTCCGCGTTGGGATCGTACTCATAGGTGACCGTCCGGAACGGGACCCCGGCTTTGGTCAGCGCCAGCGTGGCGGGCGTGGTCTTGGACATAAGGACCAAAGCCTATCGCGCTTTGGCGCCGATAGGAATCGCGGAGTTCCCCGCGGCGGCTGAGTCCTTACGGCGCCTCTCGGGCCAGCTTCGCCCGCGCCTCGGCGATCCATGCGCGAAGCGGCGCGAGGAGCGGCCCTTGCGTCAGGCCCCCGCAGCCGCGTCCGTGCTGCGCCTGCGCCCAGGCGGTGATTGCGAGCGCCGACGCGCCGTCCGCCGACCAGATCGGCGCGCCCGAATCTCCCGCGCAGGCGCCGGCAGCCTCCCCGTGCGGCTCGGCGGCCCAGATCAGCACCGTCGAAAGGGGCTCGCGCACCGCCAGTTCGACGCTTCGCAACGCCCCGCCGGATTTCCAGTCCCCGGGACGGGTCACGCCATAGCCTGACAGGATGATTGGCTCTCCGACCGCGAGGTTCGCATCCGGCGCGATGGCGGCGCCGACGAACCCTCCGCCCAACGGGCGAGCGGTGCGGATCACGGCGGCGTCGATCGAATTCGACCCGGGCGCGGATCGCGTCGGGTCGGTAAAGCGGGTGGGCGATCGCGGCGGCGACCGGCAGGATGACCGGCGCGCCCGAAGGGTCGCGGTAAAAGACAGCCATGTCGCGCGTGGGTTTGAGGCAATGCGCGGCGGTCAAAAGGGTGCGCGTATCGAGGACGAGCGCGGAACAGAAGCCGGCCTCGCCCCCGCCTCGCATCAAGACCATCGCGACGCGGTCGGCGAAGCGGCTGTCAGGCTGGGCTCCCACCAGAGCAAGCGCCGGGAGCGGCGACACAAAGGCCGCGACGGCGATGAGCTTCAGGAGGAATTTGGATCGGTTCACGGCCGCGCTTCATGCGCTCAAATGGACCCCGCTTCAATCGCGGCGAAGGCTTGGCCGCCTGAAAGGCTGGAAAGCCGTTCAGATTGCGTTCAGCCGCTCCGGCCGACATAAAGGGTCTCCGTTGAGAAGGGCTGTTCAAACCATGGGCGCGCGCGCCGCTCTTCGACGTGTCGCGATCTTCCTTGCAATGGCGTGTCCCCCCGCCGGCCACCCTCGCGGAGGAGGCGCGCGCTCCGGCCCGCTTCACCTGCCTCAGCGCCGCCGACACGCGCGAAGCTGTGAAGGCCCGCAAGCTTCTGGAGCCCTTCGGCGCGATCAAATTCGCCTCCTCACAGAAGAAGGCGGAGGCCCTGTCGGCCAAGCTCTGCCACATCGGCGACGAATTCTTCTACGAGATCACGCTGCTTCATCACGACGGAAGGCTGATGCGGGTTCAAGTGCAAGCGAACGGGACGAAGCCGGCGTTTCGCACTCCGCGCGAGAGCCACGAAGCCGGCGCAAAGGACCGCGTGCCCACGAAAGATCGGCCGCCCGAAAAGGCAGAGGGGAAGGACCGCCTGCCTGGCGACGACCATCCGCTCAAAAAGGAATAGGAGGCCCATGCGGCTCCTCGTTGTAGAAGACGACCGTGACCTGAACCGCCAGATCTCGTCCGCCCTCGAAGCCGCGGGATATGCGGTGGATCGCGCCTTCGACGGCGAGGAAGGCTGGTTTCTTGGCGACACCGAGCCATACGACGCGGCCGTCCTCGACATCGGCCTGCCGAAGAAGGACGGCCTGACCGTCCTCGAGGCCTGGCGAAAGTCCGGGCGCACGATGCCTGTGCTGATCCTGACGGCGCGGGACTCCTGGACCGACAAGGTGAAAGGCATCGACGCGGGCGCGGACGACTATGTCGCCAAGCCCTTCCACATGGAGGAGGTGCTCGCGCGCCTGCGCGCTCTGCTCCGCCGCGCCGCGGGACGCGCGACAAGCGATATTGCTATCGGCCCGGTCAGGCTCGACGCGCGCACCGGCCGCGTTACGGTCAACGGCGCGCTCGTGCGGCTCACGAGTCACGAATACCGGCTGCTATCGTATCTCATGCACCACGCGGGGCGTGTGGTGTCTCGATCGGAGATCGTCGAGCATCTCTATGAGCAGGATTTCGACCGCGATTCAAACACGATCGAAGTCTTCATCGGGCGGCTGCGCAAGAAGCTCGGCGTCGACATCATCAAAACCGCCCGTGGCCTCGGCTATATCCTTACGATGGACGACGAGGCGACGGCCGGCGGGTGATCTTATCCCCTCCGCCCGCTGCGCAAACTCAAGGCGCGCGTCAATTTTTTCGCGCCGCCACGAATTCGGCTGCCTCCCGCAGCACGTCGCCTTCGTCGCCAAGGCCGGCGGCGTCGACGGCCGCCTTCGCCTTGGTGACGAGCTTCTGAAGCTCCGTCCTCGCGCTTTCGAGTCCGAGCGCTGCGACGAGCGTCGCCTTGCCTCGTCCCGCGTCCTTGCCTGCGCGTTTGCCGAGCGCGACTTCGTCGCCTTCGGCGTCGAGAATGTCGTCGGCGATCTGGAAGGCGGCGCCGAGCGAGCGTCCGTAGGCGTCGAGCGCCGTCGTCGCGCCCCGGTCCGCGCCCGCGAGCAGCGCGCCCGCCGCGACGCTAAAGCTGAGCAAGGCGCCCGTCTTCATCGCCTGAAGTTGAACGATCTCGGAGACTGGCAGCGGCGCTGAAGTTTCCGCCAGAAGATCAAGCATCTGCCCGCCAACCATGCCCGCGAGGCCCGCCGCGCGGGCGAGGCCGGCGCAAAGTTTGGCGCGCGTTTCGCCGTTCGGGTCCGTCGCCGGATCGGCGAGGATCTCGAAAGCGAGGGTCTGCAAGGCGTCGCCAGCCAGGATGGCGGTCGCTTCGTCATAGGCGCGGTGGACCGTGGGGCGGCCCCGCCTCAGGTCGTCGTCGTCCATCGAGGGCAGATCGTCGTGGATGAGCGAATAGGCGTGCAGGCATTCGATCGCCGCGCCCGCCCGCACAGGACCATGATCCGTCCGGCCTAGTGCGCGCGCCGTTTCAATCACGAGAAACGGGCGAAGACGCTTGCCGCCGCCAAGCGTCGCATAGCGCATCGCCTCGAGGAGCCGTCTCGGCCGCGCCAATTCTCCCGCACGCGGTTCGAGCGCAAGCTCGGCGCCGAGCGTCTTTTCGACGGCGGCGGCGGCGTGGGCCAGTCGCGTCCGGAAAGCGCCTTTGTTCATTTCCTCTTGCGCCTTTCGAAGTTCCGGGCTTTGCGGGGGCTTCCCCGCGAAGGCGGGCGCTATGCGCCATAGTCCTTGGGGTCGAACACCCGTTTCGTTGCGCAGAACTCGCAGGTGACGCCGATCATCCCGTCGTCGCCAATCATCTCGCGGACGTCGTCCACGCTGAAGCTGCGCAGCATCGAGTCGATGCCTTCCGCCGAGCAGCGGCAGGTTGCCGAAAGCGCCGTTGGCTCGAACACTTTCACGCCGCGATCGTTGAACAGGCGGAAGAGCAACCGCTCGCCTGACAGCATCGGATCGATGAGCTCATGATCTTCTGTCGTCGCAGCGCGTGAGCGCGCTTCCGTCCACGTGTCGTCTTCCTCGACGCGATGGAGTTCCGTGCCTTCGGGCGCGTCTCCCGGTGGAAAATCCGCGCGGCGCCTGGCCGCCGGCGGCAGGTGCTGGACGATGAGCCCGCCAGCCCGCCAGGTACGACCTTCATGGGCCAATGTCTCGCCGACGGCGAGGCGCACGAGCGTCGGGATCTGCTCCGAGCGCTCGAAATAGTCGTGCGCCGCAGCTTCGAGGCTCTGGCCTTCAAGCGGAATCACGCCCTGATAGCGCGTCATGTCGCCGCCTGGGTCGATCGTGAAGGCCATGTGTCCCTTGCCGAGCAGACTTACGTTCGGTTGAGTCTCGGCGACACGCTCTGCGTCGAACCGCGCCAGCGCCCGCAGATTCGAAGGCGCGTCGAAGTCGACGAGGAGCATATGGACAGGTCCGTCGCTTTGAGTCTGCAACTGGAAACGGCCCTCAAGCTTGAGGGTCGAGCCGAGGAGCGCGGCAAGCGTGGTCGCCTCGCCAAGCAGCCGCGAGACGGCGTCGGGATAATCGTGGCGCTTAAGCAGCCCGTCGATCGCATCCCCTAGCCGCACGAGACGTCCGCGCGAGGAGAGCGAGTCCACAGCGAAGGGCAGGACGATGTCATCCACCGCTTCGGCGGAGGCCGCACGTTCGACGACGGTCACGACGGCAATCCGAAACACCAAGCAAGCACGCCCTTCTGGGCATGCAGCCGATTCTCCGCCTCATCGAACACCGCGGACTGGGGCCCGTCGATCACTTCGTCCGTGACCTCCTCGCCGCGATGCGCAGGCAGGCAGTGCATGAAAATCGCGTCCTGCTGCGCGAGGCTCATGAGCTTGCGGTTCACCTGATAGGGACGCAGGAGATTGTGCCGCCGCCCTTCGTCTTCGTCGCCCATCGAGACCCAGCAGTCCGAGATGACGGCCGCGGCGTCCTTCGCTGACTCCTCAGGATCCTCACGAAGCACCAGCTTCGCGCCGGCCGCGCGCGCGGCGCTGAGCCGGCGCTCGCTCGGCTGCAATTCGCGCGGGCAGGCGATGTCGAGAGTGAAGTCGAAGCGCGCCGAAGCGTCGATCCAGGACGAGAGCACGTTGTTGTAGTCGCCGGACCAGGCGATCTTCTTGCCTTTGATCGACCCGCGCTTCTCCTCGAAGGTCATGAGGTCGGCCAGCACCTGACAGGGATGCGACTGCTTCGTGAGACCGTTGATGACCGGGATCGTCGCATGCGCGGCCATCTCGATCACATCGGCCTCGTTGAGGATTCGGATGATGATCGCCTCGACGAAACGCGACAGCACGCGCGCCGTATCGGCAATCGTCTCTCCGCGGCCGAGCTGCATTTCAGCGCCGGTGAGCATGATCGTCTCGCCGCCAAGCTCCCGCATCGCGACGTCGAAGGAAACCCGTGTGCGGGTCGAGGGTCGGTCGAAGATCATCGCGAGCGTCTTGCCGGCAAGGGGACGCGTCTTCGCTGGCTCGCCTCGTACGCGCGCGCTCTTCATCGTCTCCGCAACGGCGAGGATGCGGCGCAACTCCGCCGTCGAATGATCAAGAAGGCCCAAAAAATGGCGCGGCGTTGTCTGGACAGCGTTCATTGTCAAACGGTCGTTGGGCTCATCGCGAGGAGCCGGGTCTCGACGGCGGCGCACGCGGCGTCGAGCCTGCGAACTCCTTCGGCGATTTCTTCGTCGGTGACGACGAGCGGCGGGAGGATGCGGACGACGTTGTCGCCGGCCGGAATGACGAGCAGCTTTTCGGCGAGCGTCGCCTCGGCGAATTCCGCCGGCGGGATCTTGAGCTTCACGCCCACCATCAACCCTTCGCCCCGGATTTCCTCGATCACCCGCGGATGCCTGTCCTTGAGCTCGGCGAGACGCTGGCGAAGCAGCAGCCCCTTGCGCGCCACATCCTCGAGGAAACCGGGCGCGAGAACGACATCGAGCACGGCGTTGCCGATGGCCATGGCCATGGGGTTGCCGCCGAAGGTCGTGCCATGCACCCCGACAGTCAGTCCGCGCGCGGCATCGGCCGTGGCGAGGCATGCCGACATCGGAAAGCCCGCGCCGAGGCCTTTGGCGGTCGTGAGGATATCGGGTTGGACGCCGGTCCACTCGTAAGCGTACAGGCGCCCGGTGCGACCAACTCCCGTCTGCACTTCGTCGAAGATGAGAAGGAGATCGCGCTCGTCACAGATTTCGCGCAGACCCTTGAGAAAGGCGTTCGGAATCATCCGAACGCCGCCCTCGCCCTGAATCGGCTCGATCAGGATTGCGGCCGTCTCCGGCGTGATCGCGGCCTCGACGGCGGCAAGGTCCGTTACAGGAATTTGATCGAAGCCTTCGACCTTGGGGCCGAAGCCCTCAAGATATTTCTTTTGACCGCCCGCGGCGATGGTGGCGAGGGTGCGCCCGTGGAAGGCGCCCTCGAAGGTCAGGATGCGATAGCGCTCGGGGTGACCGTCAATCCATTGGCGTCGCCGCGCCATCTTGATCGCCGCCTCATTCGCCTCGGCCCCGGAATTCGTGAAGAAGACAAGGTCGGCGAAAGTGGCGTCGACGAGGCGCCGGGCAAATCGCTCGCCCTCGGGATTCTCGTAGAGGTTGGAGATGTGCCAGAGTTTCGCCCCCTGCCGCGCCAGCGTCTCGACGAGATGGGGATGCGCATGGCCGACCGAGGTGACGGCGATTCCGGCGCCGAAATCGAGATAGCGCTCGCCCGTCGTCGAGACGAGCCAGGAGCCCTCGCCACGGTCGAAAGCGACGTGAGCGCGCGCATAAGTCGGTACGATCGCCGAAGCAGACTGAGCGAGGGTCACCGGTTGCACTCCAAAAGTCTCCGCGGGTCGGGCGGTTGCGCAGGTCCCACGTCGCAGGCCAGGGGACCTTGTGCGGCGGGGAAGCGCAAAATAAAAACGCCGCCCCGCTGGGACGGCCGCCGAACGCTGCAAATATAGCGGAGGCGCTGGGATTTGGTCAATCGCAGCGCAAAAAATGTCGCGCCGGCCCTTTCGCGGCATTCCCCGCTTAACGTCTTGATGCGACTCGCGCATTCCGCGCCGCCCCGGCCGCGAAGCGCCGGCCGGCCGCGCGGACCTGTTGAAAAGCCTTGCCTGACGCGGGCTCCGACTCTTGCGCGCGATTCAACGAGTAGTGTATTTTTCCCTCCGTCGGCCACGAGATGTCGTGGCGACGGCTTTCATGGCGAGCGTCTGTGCGTTGAGCGCCCGGGGTTTCTCCCACGGGCGGGACGTGCGGATTCCGTGCAGGCGGCGCCAAGGGCGAGGCGCGAACCGAACGAGGCGGCGATGTCGTGGACCGATGAACGGGTGGAGCTGCTCCGGCAACATTGGACCGAGGGCAAGAGCGCGAGCCAGATTGCCGGTCTGCTCGGGCACGGGCTGACCCGGAACGCCATCATCGGCAAGGTGCACAGACTTGGCCTCGCCGGCCGGGCCAAGGCGCCCGGCAGTTCGGCGCCGCGGCCGCGCCCCGCCCAAGCGCCGCGTCCCCAGGCCGTCCGGCCAGCCCCTCAGCCCCGCGTGCATGGCGCGACGGCGCTGGCTATGGCGCCGGCTCAGGTCGAAGACGAAGCCGAAGCGCTCGAAAGCGTCGTCCTGCCTATGTCGCTCAGAGTGACGATCGTCGATTTGCGCGAGACGATGTGCAAGTGGCCGCTCGGCGATCCGACAAGCCCCGAGTTCCGCTATTGCGGCTCGACCTGCGCGAACGGTCCCTATTGCGCCCATCACAGCCGCATGGCCTATCAGCCCGCGCATGATCGGCGGCGCGAAAGAGAACGCGTCCGCCTGCCCGCGCGCTAAGCCGAATTCCTTCCGAAGGTTTCGTCGAAGGAATAGCCGGTTCCGCGAACGGTGCGGATCGGATCGCGCTCCCGCCCGCGCGACAGCGCCTTGCGCAGGCGTCCGACATGGACGTCGACGGTGCGCTCGTCGATTTCCGCCGCCTGTCCCCATACGCCGTCCAGCAACTGCGCCCGCGAGAAGACGCGGCCCGGCTTCTCGAGAAGATACTCCAGCAGCCGAAATTCGGTCGGGCCGAGGTGGATGTCGCGGACGCCGCGTTTCACCCGGCGCGTCTCGCGATCGAGGTCGATGTCGCCGGCGGCCAGGCGCTCGGCGATGCGCTCGGGCCGGCTGCGCCGGAGCAGCGCACGCACCCGCGCCATCAGTTCCGGCACAGAAAAGGGCTTCACGACATAGTCGTCAGCGCCGACATGGAGGCCGCGAATACGCTCCGCCTCCTCGCCCCGCGCCGTCACCATGATAACGGGAAGCGCGCGGCTCGTTTCACGAGCCCGGAGCCGCCTGCAGATTTCAAGTCCCGATACGCCCGGCAGCATCCAATCGAGGATCACGAGGTCAGGAGGATCTTCCGCAAGACGAAGCTCCGCCTCGTCGCCGCGTTCGACGGTTTCGGCGACATAGCCCTCGGCCTCGAGGTTGTAGGCAAGCAGCAGCGCAAGGTCCGACTCGTCCTCGACGATCAAAACGCGAGGCGCCGAGGCCAATCCGGTGCGCGGACTTTCCCTGCGCGCCTGATTCATGCCGAGCCTCCGCCCACGCCGAGATCCGTCTCTTGCGGTCCGCGCGGCCGGTCCGTCGGCAGCTCCTGGCCAGTCGTCAGATACACGACGGTCTCGGCGATGTTCGTGGCGTGATCGCCGATCCGTTCTATGTTTTTCGAGCAGAAGAGGAGGTGGGCGCAGAACGATATATTGCGCGGATCTTCCATCATATGGGTGAGCAGATCCCGGAACACGGAATCTTCGAGCGCATCGAGTTCGACATCGCGCTCCCACACTTCGCGAGCGCGCTCGACGTCACGCTGCGCATAGGCGTCGAGCACGTCCTTGAGCAGTTCGGTGGCGACCTCGTTCATGTGCTTGATGCCGACGAGGGCGCGGGGAAGGCGACCCTCCGGGCCGATCTTCACGGATCGCTTCGCGATGTTCTTCGCCAGGTCCCCGATGCGTTCGAGATCGCCCGCGATGCGGATTGCGCCGATGAGCTCACGCAGATCGATGGCGACCGGCTGGCGTCGGGCGATCGTCATGACCGCGAGGTCTTCGATCTCGCGCTGCAGCAGGTCCAGCCGCTGATCGGTCGCGACCACCTGGTGGGCGAGCTGATTGTCCGCCGACGACAGGGCGTCCATGGCTTCGATCACCATTTTTTCGGCGATGCCGCCCATCTCGGCGATATGGCGCTCGATCGTGTCGAGCTCCCTGTCGTAGGATTTGACGGTGTGATTGACCACTGGCGTTCACTCCCTCAGCCGAAGCGGCCGGTCACATAGTCCTGGGTGCGCTTGTCGCGCGGCGCAGTGAAGACGGCGTTTGTTTCGTTGAACTCGACCATCTCGCCGAGATACATGAAGGCCGTGAAGTGCGAGACGCGCGCAGCCTGCTGCATGTTGTGGGTGACGATCGCGATCGTATAGTCGCCGGAAAGCTCGTCGATCAGCTCCTCGATCTTGGCCGTTGAGATCGGGTCGAGCGCCGAGGCGGGCTCGTCGAACAAGATCACTTCCGGCTTGATCGCGACGGTGCGGGCGATGCACAGGCGCTGCTGCTGTCCGCCCGACAGGCTGAGACCGCTAGCGTTCAGCTTGTCCTTCACTTCGGTCCAAAGCGCCGAGCGTTTAAGCGCCGACTCGACGCGGTCGTCCATCTCGGACTTCGGCAGTTTCTCGTAGAGACGGACGCCGAAGGCGATGTTCTCGTAGATCGTCATCGGAAAGGGCGTCGGCTTCTGGAACACCATGCCGACCCGGGAGCGCAACAGGTTGAGGTCGATGTCCTTGGACAGAATATTCTCGTTGTCGAGCAGAACCTCGCCTTCCGCGCGCTGCCCGGGATAGAGATCGTACATGCGGTTGAGAACCCGGAGCAGCGTCGACTTGCCGCAGCCCGAAGGGCCGATGAAAGCCGTCACCTGACCCTCGTGCAGCGCGAGGTTGATCTTCTTCAGCGCGTGGGTCGAACCGTAGAAGAAATTCAGATCGCGAACGACAATCTTGTCCCTTGTCGCGCTCGCCGCCTCACTGGGCCTTGCCGCCGCGCTCGTGAATGCATTGCTCATCAGCGGTGCCCTCTCACTTTTGCCGCGTCTGCGCCGACAACACGCGAGCCGCAATGCTCAGAACGAGCACGGCGAAAGTCAGGATCAGCGCGCCCGTCCAAGCGAGTTTCTGCTGTTCGGCGTAGGGACTGCGCGCGAATTCGTAAATGATGAGCGGAAGGCTCGACATCGGCCCTCTTGGATCGAGCGAGAACAGCGAGTTGCCGAGCGCGGTGAAGATAAGCGGCGCGGTCTCACCCGTCATACGGGCGATCGCGAGCAGAACTCCCGTGACGATGCCCGACTGCACCGCTCGATAGGCCACGTGGCGGATGACGAGAGATCTCGGCATCCCGAGCGCCGACGCCGCCTCGCGCAGCGTATTCGGTACGAGATTGAGCATGTCCTCGGTAGTGCGCACCATGATCGGCGCGCCGAGCACCGCAAGGGCGACGCCGCCCGCGAGAGCCGAGAAATGCCCGACCGGGACCACCAGCAGCTGATAGATAAAGAGGCCGACGACGATCGAGGGAGCGCTAAGCAAAATGTCGTTGATGAACCTCACCACGACCGCGAGTTCGGGAATTGCGGCCGTATTCAGCCAGATAAGTGCCAGCCAAAATTCCAAGCGGCGCGCCGATCAGGAGGCCGAGCCCGGTCGTGATCAGGCTGCCGACGATCGAGTTGAGGAGGCCGCCCACCACTCCAGGAGGCGCCGTGTTCTTGGTGAAGACGTCCAGCGACAGGCCGCCGAATCCATTCCAGACCAGCGTGGCCAGGATAATGACCAGCATGCTCAATCCCAAAAGGGTCGCAGCGTAGGCAAGGCCGGTCCAGACGACATTTCGTCGCTTGCGACTGGCATAGAGGCTCATGATCGCCACGGGATTTAAGCCTTCATCTCAAGTCGGGCCAGCATCCAGCGCGCAGCCGCGAGGACCACGAAGGTGATGACGAAAAGGATGAAGCCAAGCGCGAGCAGCGACGCTGTGAAGAGGCCCGGATCGGCGTCTGCGAACTGGTTGGCGATCATCGCGGAGATGGTGGTGCCCTGCGCGAGGATCGAGGTTTGGATCTTCGTCGCATTGCCAATGACGAAGGTGACGGCCATCGTTTCGCCGAGCGCGCGGCCCAGAGCGAGCATGACTCCGCCGATGACGCCGACCCGGGTGTAGGGAATGACGATCTTGCCGACGACCTCGAATGTCGTGGCGCCAATTCCGTAAGCCGCCTCCTTCAAAACCGGAGGGACGGTGTCGAACACGTCCCGCGACACCGCGGTTATGAAGGGCAGGACCATCAGGGCAAGCACGAGCCCTGCGGTGAGCACGCCGTACCCGAACGGCGGCCCCGCGAACAGGAAGCCGATTCCCGGCAGGTTGCCGAGCGTGCCGATCAGGAACGGTTGAATGTACTCCTGCATCACCGGGCGGAAGTAATAGACGCCCCAGATGCCGTAGATGATCGAGGGAATGCCGGCGAGAAGCTCGATCGCGACGCCGATCGGCCGCCGGAGCGGGATGGGGCAAAGTTCGGTCAGAAACACTGCGATGCCGAGTCCCACCGGAACCGCGATCAGCATCGCGATCAGCGATGTGACAAGCGTGCCGTAAATCGCCGTCGCCGCTCCGAACTGCTCCTTCGGAGGGCTCCAGGCGTCGGAAATCAGAAATCCGAGCCCGAATTCGCGAAAGGCGGGCCATGCGCCCACGAGTAGCGCCAACGCGACCCCGGCGAGCAGGATGAGGACGATCATCGCCGCGGCGAAGGTCAGCCATCGGAACGCGGTGTCGGAGACCTTCAGCCGACCAAGAGCACGGGCCCTGTCCACCGTCGCGCCCTGTGCGCTGGGCGCTGGAATCGCTGTCGCCGTCATGGGGTCTTTCAACATGAACTCAATTGCGCAAAGCGGCGTCGGAGGCGCGCGGCAAAACCGCTCGCCTCCGGACCCCCGTGACTACTGCAGCTTGATATCCTTCGCCCACATCTTCTCGACCATGGCGGAGACGTTTTCGGGCATCGGGATGTAGTCGAGATCCTCGGCCATCTTGTCGCCCTTCTCGTAAGCCCACTTGAAGAAGTCGAGCGCATCCTTGGCGGCCGGCTTGCTCGGCGGATCCTTGGGAAGAAGAATGAAGGTCGCGGCGGTCATCGGCCATGACTTGTCTCCCGGCTGATTGGCCAGGATCAGATAGAAGCCGGGCGCGTGTTCCCAGTCGGCGTTCGCGGCCGCGGCCTGGAAGGCTTCCATCGTCGGATCGACCACCTTGCCCGCCTTGTTGGCCATGGACGCGTAAGTCAGCTTGTTCTGCTTGGCGTAGGCGTATTCGACATAGCCGATCGCGCCCTTGGTTGTGGCGACGTTGTTGGAGACGCCGTCATTGCCCTTGGCGCCGATGCCGCCCGGCCAGTCAACCGTCGTCGACACGCCGACCTTCGACTTCCAGTCCGGCGAGACTTCGCCGAGATAGTAGGTGAAGTTGAACGTCGTGCCCGAGCCGTCGGCGCGATGGATGGGCACAATCGCCAGATCGGGCAGGTCGAGCTTCGGGTTGAGCTTCTTGAGCGCCGGATCGTTCCACTTGGTGATCTTGCCCAGGTAGATGTCGGCGAGCGTCGGACCATCGATGATGATGCCGCCCGGCTTCACGCCCTCGAGATTGACGACTGCCACGATGCCGCCCATGACCATCGGCCACTGGGCGAGGCCTGCTTTTTCGAGGTCCTCGGGCTTCAGCGGCGCGTCCGTCGCGCCGAACGTCACGGTCCTCGCCTTGATCTGCTTGATACCAGCGCCCGAGCCGATCGACTGATAGTTCAGCCCGTTTCCCGTGTCCTTTTTATAGGCGTCGGCCCATTTGGCATAGATCGGGAACGGAAAGGTCGCTCCTGCCCCTGAAATATCGGCGGCGGAAGCCGTAATGACGCTGACGGCAAGCGCCGCCGCGGTGATGACGGACTTCATAAACATGGGCAACTCCAGCGGACAGGGTCTCTTTCGACCGCGACCTAGCGGGCGGCCGGCGGCTTCAGCGCCGCGCGAGATTTCCTTAACGGGCGAAGGAGCGAGTTGTATGACAGTTCGGCAACAGTTGCGTGACAGCCTAAGAATCTGAACTCAAACACGATTTTTGTCGTTATGCAACGGAATGCTGGCGGTAAATGACGAGCCCTGGCCGATGCGGCTGGTAATGGCGAGCCCGCCCGGTGGCGGGTCAGAATGTGCTTAACAATCGCAAGTCCGAGCCCTGTCCCGTTTCTTGCCCGGCTTTGGCCGACGTCGACGCGATAGAATCGCTCGGTCAACCGGGGGAGGTGCTCGGGCGGAATCCCGGGCCCATAGTCGCGCACAGTCAGAGCGGCGTCCTTGCGGGTCGTGGCGACGGCCACCTCGACGAGGCTCAAGCCCTCCCCCTGAGTGGGCGCCCCATACTTGATCGCGTTCTCGATCAGGTTCTCGGCGACTCGAAGCAATTCGTCGCGATCTCCCGCCACGAGCACCGGGCCTGGAGCCGAGAAGCGGATCTCGACCTGCAACTCCTCCGCCATGGCGGAGAGCCCGTCGACGACGCTCCGGGTTGTCTGCGCCAAGTCCACCAAAGCGTCTGGTTGGACATGTTGCTTCTGTTCGATGCGCGAGAGCGACAGGAGGTCGTCGATCAGGCGCGACATGCGCCGTCCCTGTTCGCGCATGATCGCCAGGAACCGCTCCCTGGCCTTTGGATCGTCGCGCGCCGAGCCCTGCAGCGTTTCGATGAAGCCAAGAAGGGAGGCGAGCGGCGTCCTGAGCTCGTGGCTGGCGTTGGCGATGAAGTCGACACGAAGCCGCTCGACCCGGCGCAGTTCCGTCCGGTCGCGCAGCGTGAGCAGCGTCGCGACGGCGCCGCCTTCCTCGCTCAAGAGCGGCGCGACCGTCACATCGAACAGACGCTCAACCGGCACCCGCTCGCTCCAGGAGACCGTTTCGACCTCGCCGCTCGCCATCACGCGGCGCTGGGCGTCGACGACGTCGGGGGCGCGCAAAGCAAGCACCAGGGGCTCGCCAACCTTCAGTCCGGGCAGAAGGTCGAAAGCGCGGCGGTTCGCCGCCTCGGCGCGGCCTTCGGCTCCAACCAGGACGGCGGGCTCGGGCATGGCTTCGACAAGCTGGGCGGCGAAGGGCGAGGTGATGAGCGCCGCGAGCTCCGTGCGTGCTGGACTCAACCTGGATCCCCCTAATCCTGCGAGGACGCGGTCATCGCCTCCCGGATCGAGCGCCATCGCCGGACTATCTCGACGCCTCCGAGCAGCGCCATCGCGCACAGGAACGGCACGAGATAATAGATAGCCCGAAAGAGGAGAAGCGAGACGAGCAGCGCGTCGTAGTCGCCCCCGACCGCCTGGAGGATCGTCGCCTCGAACACGCCGAGCCCGCCCGGCGAGTTGCTGGCGATGCCCAGCATCGCGCCGAACGAATAGACCGTTGCGAACGTAGGAAACCCGATCGCCGCCGCCTTCGGCAGGAGGACATAGAGGGTTGCCGAGGCGGCGCAGACGTCGATCACCCCGAGCGCGGTCTGGCCGAGCGTCGTCAGCACCCCGGGCAGCCGAAAATTGGCGATCATCGCGCCGCCGCGCCGGCCCATGTAGGCGATCCACCCGATATACGTGCCGAGCGCGCCAAGAATCGCCAGCCCGATCAGCACGTTGGCGAGCGGATGGAAGTGATTGATGTCGGACACCGCTTCGGGCGAGATCAGCAAGCCCGTCCCGACGATCAGGCCGAGGCCCAGCCAGAAGGTGATGCCGGCGACGACCGTCAGGCTCGCGATGTTGCCGGCGGTCAGGCCGGCCGGCGCGTAGACCCAATAGCGGATCGCCGCCGCGGTGATGAGCGGGAAGCCAAGGGTGAAGGAGGCGGCATAGCTCGTGAAGGAGGCTGTCGCGGTTAGCCGGTAGGGGATTTTCAGCCTCAGGTGACGGAGCGCCAGCCCGTCGTAGCCGGTGAGCGCAAGGTAGCTTAACGTCATGAAAACAAAGGCGAGGGCGATCTGGCTGAGATTCGTCGCCGCCACGGCCGCCTTGAAATGCGCCAAGTCGATATGCGCAAGCGTGCGCACGAAAATCGTCGCCGAAACGGCGATGATCGCAACGCTCGCAAGCGCGCCGAGCCGCCGCAGCAGCCGGCGCCGCTGGGAGAGAGCCTCGACAATTCTCGCAAATAATAACTGCACGTCCGGAAGACGCGCGACGCTCTTGCGCGCCCAGCTCGAACTCCGGGCGTCGCTCCTCGGCCTGTGCCATGCCTCGTCCAAAAGAGCCCGGCGCCGCCTATAGGGCCTCGGTCATCCGGGCGCAAGCCGCGGACGATCCGCTATGGCCGCTCAGCCGATGGCGACGCGCTGCCCGCTTACATAGGACTGATAGGCGGCGTCGGCCAGAATATTGGCCTTCAGGCCGTCTTCGCCGTCAGGATGGGGCGAAACTCCGGCTTTGACCGCGGTGACGAAGGCGTCGATCTCGCGGCGGTAGGCCAGTTCGTAGCGCTCCAAAAAGAAGTTCAGCGCCTTGTCCCGAGCAAAGCCATGCGACCCGGCAAATTCCACAGTCGTCTCGGCGACGTTGGCGGCGCTGACCATGCCCTTGTCGCCATGCGCCTCCACGCGCTGGTCATAGCCGTAAATGGCGCGGCGGGAATTGTTGATCTGCGCGACCTTCCCCGATTTCGTCTGCATGATGACGACGGCGGTGTCGATGTCGCCCGCCTCCCCGATCGCCTTGTCGACCAGCGCCGCCCCCATCGCGGACACGGACACGGGTTCTTCGCCGAGGATGAAGCGCGCAAGATCGAAGTCGTGGATCATCATGTCGCGGAAGAGCCCCCCGGACCTGGCGATATAGGAGACCGGCGGGGCCCCGGGTCGCGGGAGGTGATCGACAGAATTTCCAGAGTTCCGATCACGCCCTCCGCCACCGCTTTTTTGCAGCGAGGCGAAATTCGGGTCGAACCGGCGATTGAAGCCGATCATCAGTGTCGCGCCTGTCTCCTTCACGACCTCGAGGCAGGCCCGGACGCGATGGAACGTCGAGGGCGATCGGCTTTTCGCAGAATATCGCTTTCTTGGCCCGCGCCCCGCGCTCGATGAGATCGGCGTGCGTGTCGGTCGGCGAACAAATGGCGATGGCGTCAACCGACGAAGAGTCCAGAATTTCATCGACCGAACCGGTTTTGGCCCCGGTCGCTTCGGCGAGAGTTGCCGCGGCGTTCGGATCGGCGTCGGCGACGAAGGCCACTTCACAGTCGCGACGCGCCGCGACATTGGCCGCGTGGATCTTGCCGATCCGCCCAGCGCCGATGATCCCGAATCTCATTGCGATCCTCCCTCGTAAAAGGCTCCCGCCTGTCTCGGCCGCTGGCTCTAGAAAAGAATAACCGTTCCATATTGACTTTGGAATAGAATTTTTGTTTCATTTCCAAGATAAGCAACACGGGAGAAAGCGCCCCCATGCCGATAAGTTCCGACCCCGGATCGCGGGAGTCCGACCGTGGCGCCGCCAGCCTCGACGGTAAAATCGCCATTGTCACGGGCGGAACGCAAGGTCTCGGGGAGGCGATCGCACGGCTTTTTGCCGCGCGAGGCGCGGCCGGGCTGGTGATATGCGGTCGCAACGCCACGAACGGCAAGCGGGTGGCGAAGGAAATCTCGAAGCCGGTTGCCCGACTGTCTTCGTTCCAGCCGACCTCGCAAAAGTGGCGGACTGCCGGAAAATCGTCGCCGAGGCGGACAAGCGCTTCGGTCGGGTCGATGCGCTCGTCAATGCGGCGGGGCTTACGGATCGCGGCACCATTTTCGACACCACCGAGGCGCGTTTCAACGAGATCTTCGACGTCAATGTCCGCGCGCCGTTCTTCCTCATCCAGGAAACCGTGACGATCATGCGCCGCGAAAAGATCGCGGGCGCCATCGTCAATGTCCAGTCGATGTCCGCTCACGGCGGCCAGGCCTTCATCACCGCTTATTGCGCCTCGAAGGGCGCGCTCGCGACGCTGACCCGTAACGTCGCCCACTCGCTCCTCAAGTACCGCATCCGGGTCAACGGCCTGAACATCGGCTGGATGGCGACGCCCGGCGAAGATCGCATCATGAAGACCTATCACGGCGCGAAGGACGGCTGGCTCGACGAGGCCGTGAAGTCGCGACCATTCGGCCGTCTGATCGACCCAAAGGAAGTCGCGCGGGCCTGCGCCTATCTCTGTTCGGACGAGTTCGGGCTGATGACCGGCGCGAACATCGACTTCGACCAGATGGTCGTCGGGACCAGCGACGCGCCGATCGAGCCCTAGGGAATACGCCGATGTCCGAGCCGCGTCTGGACGTCATCACGATCGGCCGTTCGTCCGTCGACCTGTACGGCGTTCAGGTTGGCGGCCGGCTCGAGGATATGGCGAGCTTTTCCAAGGCGGTCGGCGGCTGTCCGACGAACATCGCCATCGGCACGGCGCGCCTCGGCCTGAAGAGCGGGCTCATCACGCGGGTCGGCGACGAGCATATGGGGCGCTTCATCCGCGAACAATGCGCTCGGGAAGGCGTTGACGTCACCGGCGTCCATACCGACCCCGAACGCCTGACTTCGCTTGTCCTGCTCGGCATTCGCGACGAGAAGACCTTTCCGCTGATCTTCTATCGCGACAATTGCGCCGACGGGGCGCTCGACGAGAGCGACATCGACCCGGCCTATATCGAGAGCGCGAAAGCCGTGCTCGTCAGCGGCACGCATTTCGCGCGCGCCCACAACGCGGCGGCTCAGCTCAAGGCGATGAAGATCGCGCGCGACGCGGGAAGGAAAGTGGTGTTCGACATCGACTTCCGACCCAACCTGTGGGGCCTTGGCCGGCCATGGGGCGGGCGAGGAGCGCTACATCAAATCCGCCGACGTTTCGCGGAAACTGAGCGGTGTCCTGCCGCAATGCGACCTCATCGTCGGAACGGAAGAGGAGATGATGATCGCCGGCGGCGCCGACGATCCGCTCGCGCGCGCTCAAAGCGGTGCGGGCGGTCAGCGCCGCGACGCTCGTGCTTGAAGCGCGGGCCGATGGGATGCGTCGTCTTCCCGGCGCCATTCCCGCGACGCTCGAGGAGGGGGTGCGCGGCCCCGGCTTTCCGGTCGAGGTTTATAACGTGCTGGGCGCGGGCGACGCCTTCATGTCCGGCTTCCTGCGCGGCTGGCTCCGGGACGAGCCGCTCGAAACCTGCTGCGCCTACGCCAACGCCAACGGCGCCTTTGCCGTGTCGCGGCTGCTCTGCTCGGCGGAATATCCGACCTGGGACGGAACTCAGCGGCTTTCTCGAAGCACGGTTCGCCTTACCGCGCCCTTCGCCTCGACGAGAACCTCAACCATATCCATTGGGCGACGACGCGCCGGCCGGCGCCCGCGATCGATCATGGCCTTCGCCATCGACCATCGCGCTCAGCTCGAAAAAATCGCCGACGACGCCGGCGCCCGCGCGAGCGGATCAGCGCCTTCAAGCTGCTCGCGGTCGAGGCGGCCGAAAAGGTCGCGGCCGGCCGGCCGGGCTTCGGCATGCTGCTCGACGGCAAGTAGGGCGGGAGGCGCTGTTCCGCGCAGTCGATCATTTCTGGATCGCCCGGCCCGTCGAGGAGCCCGGTTCGCGGCCGCTCGATTTCGAATTCGGCGGTTCGCTGGCGGCCAAGCTCGAGGAATGGCCTGTCGCCCACACGATCAAGTGCCTGTGCTTCTATCATCCCGACTGACCCGCCGAGATCAAGGCGCGGCAGGAACGGGAGCTCCTGCGCCTCCACGATGCGGCTCGCACCCTTGGGCGGGAGCTCCTCATCGAGATCATCGCCAGCAAGAACGGCCCGGTTCGCGACGACACGACGGCCCGGGTGATCGCGCGGCTCTATGAGCTGAACATCAAGCCGGACTGGTGGAAGCTCGAAGGCCAGCCGAGCCGCAACGCCTGGGAGGAAATCGCGAGCGTTGTGACGGCGGGCGACCCGTTCTGCCGCGGGATCGTCCTGCTTGGACTCGATGCGCCGGAAGAAGACCTTGCGCAGGCCTTTGCGATCGCGCGACATTGCGATCTCGTCAAAGGCTTTGCGGTCGGCCGGACGATCTTCGCCGAGCCGGCAACGGATTGGTTCGCCGGCCGCATCGCGGACAAGGAGGCGGTCGAGCGTATGGCGGCTTCTTTTGGGCGTCTGTGCGCCCTCTGGACCGAGGCGTCGCGCGGAGGCGCCTGATGCTCGACGACGAGGACCTCGACGCGGCCGTCGAGGCGGGCCTCATCGATTCTGAGACTCGCGCGCGGCTTAAAGCCTTCGCCAGGACGCGAAAGCGGACGAGCCGTCAAGCGTCAGCCGCCGCAACGCCGGGCGGCAAGGCCGCTTCGCCGCGCTTCGACCTTGTCCACGTGCTCTATTACGCCGGGGCGCTTCTCGTCATCGGCGCGCTCGGCCTTCTGGCCGACGCCGCCTTCGAGCAGTTCGGAGGGTGGGCGCTGACCGTGATCGCCGCTTTCTATGGCGCGGGTTTCCTCTGGCTCGGCCGACGGCTGTGGCCGGCGGACGAGACCCGCATTCCTGGCGGCCTCTGCATTGCGGTGGCAGTCGCGACGGCTCCCGCGGTCGTTTACGGAGCGCTCGTGGCGGTTCACTTCGCGGGCGGCCATGCGGGCCTCAGTCGAATCGCGATGGAAGTCGCAGCCATCCTCGCCGGGGTCTTGGCGCTCCAACGCTTCGCCTTTCCGTTCCTCCTGCTGATCGTTGGCGTCGCCGTATGGATGTTCGCGATGGATCTCGCCGTCCTCATCGTTCACGGGCGATATGCGCCTTGGCAGGAAGCCTGGGATCTGCGCCGCGTCGTGACGCAAGCCATCGGTCTCCTTTTCGTTCTCACGGGCTGGACGATCGACCTCAAGACGCCCGGACCGGCCGATTTCGCTTTCTGGCCGCATGCGCTGGGTTCAGCCGCGCTATGGGGCGCGACGACCCTCACCGGCAACCCCGAGAGCACGCTCTATTGCGTCTTCAATATCGCCCTCGTTGGGCTCGGCGTGTTTCTGTTTCGTCGCGTCTACGCCGTGTTCGGCGGGATCGGGATCGGGATCTATCTCGGCGTCCTGGCCTTCGCGGTGATCCGCAACACCTTCGTCTTCGCCCTCGCCCTGTCGGTGATCGGCATTGCGGTGGTGTTCGCAGCTCTGGCCCTGGAGACGAGGAAGACAGCGATCAGCGCGTGGCTTAATGCGCGTCTGCCGGCCGGCTTGCGTGCATTGCGTCCGCCTCATGCGCGCATGGCGAAGTGTTGAGGAAGAGGATTTCCATGACCCAATCGAAACTACTCGTCCATCCCAATCAGGGCGTGGACGGCGTCGCCCACAAGGTCACGCCGAAGAGCGCCGGCTGGACCTATGTCGGTTTCGAGCTTCGCAAGCTTAAGCAAGGCGCGCGCTCGGCCTTCGATACGGCTGAGGAGGAGGCGTGCGTCGTGATCCTCTCGGGCAAGGCGCGGGTGACGACTGAGGGCGGCTTCGACTCCGGCGCGATCGGCGAGCGCAAGACAGTCTTCGAAGGGCTGGCGTGGTCCGTCTACCTCCCGCCCCATACGAAAGGGACGATCGAAGCGACGACAGATTGCGAAGTCGCGCTATGCTCCGCGCCGGCGGCGGGCAAGCTTGCGCCCCGCATCATTTCCCCGTCCGATGTGGGGACGATGACGCGCGGAACAGGAACGAACACGCGCTATGTCCGCAACATCCTTTCCGACGCCGACAAGGGCGCAGAAAGCCTGCTTGTCGTCGAAGTCATCACGCCGGGCGGCAATTGGTCGAGCTATCCGCCGCACAAGCACGACCGGGACGCGCTGCCCGATGAGAGCTATCTTGAGGAGGTCTACTACCATCGCTTCTCGCCGCCGCAGGGATTTGGCTTCCAGCGGGTCTATACCGACGACCGCTCGCTCGACGAGACCATGACCATCTGCGACGGCGACGTCGTACTCGTGCCGCGCGGTTATCACCCCGTCGGCGCCTCTCACGGCTACGATCTTTATTACCTAAACGTCATGGCGGGACCGAAGCGCATCTGGCGCTTTCATAATGACCCGTCGCATGAGTGGATGCTGAAACGCGCTTGATCGTCCGAGGAGGGGCGAAAGGATAGGTTACACCACAGATCGGGAACGGCTCGCGCTCATTGGGAATGGGGCGTCGATCGCGGGAGAGCGCCCGTCCGCCGTCTCGGGCGGGCTCCGCGGCGACATCCGTAGTGGCACGCGAGACCTTGATCTTGGACGCCGCCCAGACCATTTGGACGGCCCGGAGCCTCAAACGCGGAGGCAAGACCGGCGGCGCGTTTTTGGCCGTCAAACCTCCCTTAACCAATTGAAATATTTTAAATCGAACGACTTAAACCAAGCTATCCCCAAATTACGGAAGCTATTTCCAAACTAAGGAAGTTCCTCCAAGCTAGGACAAGCTAAATAAAGCTCCAAGCGGGTCGCCTCAGGCGCCGATATCGCGAAGACCGTCAAGACGGCGACTCCCCATTGCGCGGCTCGCCGCCAGCGTTTATACCGCGCGCTTCTCGGGGCGCCGGCTGACGCCCGGGTTAGGAGACGGGCGGTTAGCTCAGCGGTAGAGCACTGTGTTGACATCGCAGGGGTCACAGGTTCAATCCCTGTACCGCCCACCATCTCCGAAGCAACGAATCCCGTGGAACGCCAATCGGTTAGGGAAGCCCGAAGCGCCCCGCGAGACCGGCTGACGGCGGCGCGAGGCGACCGGAACCACGCCATGGGCGACAACCCGCACACACAAACAGCGACGCGAGGGGCCGACCATCCCACGGCGACCGCCAGCGTGCTGGTCACCGGGGCGAGCGGCTTCGTCGGCTCGGCGGTGGCGTCGGCTCTACGCCAGAGCGGACATTCCGTCGTCGCCTTCGTGCGCCCCGTCCAGTTCACGCGCAAATCTCGATCCAGGCGACGCGGTCGCGGAAGGCGACCTCAAGGACCGGGCCTCGCTTGCCCGGGCGATGAAAGGGGTTCGCTTTCTTTTCCACGTCGCCGCCGATTACCGGCTCTGGGCACGGGACCCGGACGAGATCGCGCGCAACAATGTCGAGGGAACCCGCCTCGTCATGGAGGAGGCGCTCCGCGCCGGCGTCGAGCGCATCGTCTATACGAGCAGCGTCGCGACCCTGAAGATTTCCGGAGACGTCCCGGCGACCGAGGCTCATCCGCTCGCGGAAGACGAGGCGATTGGAGTCTACAAGCGCAGCAAGGTCGCGGCAGAGCGGCTCGTCGAGGCCATGATCGCAAACGACGGGCTGCCCGCCGTCATCGTCAATCCTTCGACGCCGATCGGCCCGCGCGACGTCAAACCCACGCCGACCGGCCGCATCATCGTCGAGGCGGCCTCCGGGCGGATGCCCGCCTTCGTCGATACGGGGCTGAACCTGGCTCACGTCGATGACGTCGCCGCAGGGCATCTTGCGGCGCTGGAGCGCGGCCGCATCGGCGAACGCTATATTCTCGGCGGCGAAAACGTCCTGCTCGGCGACATGCTGGGCGACATCGCCCGCCTGATGAGCCGAAGCCCGCCGACCTTGAAACTTCCTCGCGGAATGCTCTATCCCGTCGCCTATGCGGCGGAGTTTTGGGCGAGGATCGCAGGCGGCGAGCCCTTCGCAACAGTCGATGGCCTGCGGATGGCGAAGCGCCGCATGTTCTTCGACGATTCCAAGGGCGCGCCGGGAGCTCGGCTACGTCTCCCGGCCCTATCGCGAGGGCCTCGCCGACGCGATCGCGTGGTTTCGCGCAAACGGCCGGCTGACATGATCGTCACGGCTCTGGCGCTCCTGGCGCTCGCGGTTTGGGTCTATCTTCTTGCCGGCCGGGGCGCCTTCTGGCTCTGCAGCGAGCGCGACGACAAAGCCGCGCCGCCCGAGCCCACGGGCCCCTCTCCCTCCGTGGCTGCCATCATCCCGGCCCGCGACGAAGCCGACATGATTGCGCACAGCGTCGGCTCGCTGCTTCGGCAGGACTATCGCGGCTCCTTCTCGGTGGTTCTCGTCGACGACCAGAGCGCGGATGGAACCGCAGCCGCGGCTCTCGCTGCTGCGAGCGCGGCCGGCGCGAGCGAGCGGCTCCGCATCGTCGCGGGCCTCGCGCCGCCGCCCGGCTGGACCGGCAAGCTGTGGGCGATGCAGCAGGGACTCGCGGCCGTCGAGGCCGGCGGGCAGACGCGCGGACTTCCTGTTGTTCAGCGACGCTGACATCCGCTACGCCCCGCGGGTCCTCTCTCGCCTGACAGCCATCGCGCAAGCGAAGCAAACCGTGCTGACCTCTCTGATGGTCAAGCTCAATTGTGAAAGCGCTGCCGAGCGTTGGCTGACCCCCGCTTTCATCTTCTTCTTCCAGATGCTCTATCCGTTTCCATGGGTGAACGATCCCCGTCGCGCGTTGGCCGCGGCGGCCGGGGGCTGCATGCTGGTCAAGCCAGAGGCGCTACGCAAAGCCGGCGGCCTGGAGGCGCTGCGCTCGGCGCTGATCGACGATTGCGCGCTGGGCCGGAACATGAAACGCCAGGGACCGATCTGGCTGGGGCTGACCGAAGACGTCGATAGCCTTCGCCCCTATCCGGTGTTCGCCGACTTCCGCCGGATGGTCGTGCGCTCGGCCTATGCGGAGCTTCGATTTTCGCCGCTGCGCCTTGCGGGCGCCCTCGCCGGCATGGCGCTGGTTTATCTCGCGCCGCCCCTGCTTGCGCTCTTTGCGCGCGGCCTGCCACAGATCGCAGGCGCCCTCGCATGGGTCTTGATGGCGATTGCGCTGATGCCGACATTGCGGCTCTATCGCCGACCGTTCGCGACTGGGTTCGCGTTGCCTGGCGTCGCCGCCGTCTATGTCGCCTTTACCCTGGAATCCGCGATACAATATTGGCGCGGGCGAGGAGGCTACTGGAAGGGACGTTTCCAGGCGCCGGCGCGGGAGGCGGGACGGGCATGACGACGGCGACCGAAACGCTCTCCGGAAAAACACACCGCGACGAGAATTTTCCGGTCGCCTCGTGGCTCCTAAGTCCTGAACGACGAGCCCCGATCCTCGCCTACTATCGTTTCGCCCGCGCCGCCGACGATGTCGCGGACCATCCGGATCTGCCCGCTGACGAAAAGCTCAGGCTCCTCGATCGCCTGGACGACGCGCTGTGCGGCCGAGGACCCGCGGACACAGAGGCCGAACCGCTTCGCATTCAGCTTCGCGAGCGGGGCCTCAGCCCGCGCCATGCCCTCGAACTGCTCGATGCGTTCCGCCAGGACGTCCGCAAAACCCGCTACGCGGATTGGGGCGAACTGATGGACTATTGTCGCCTCTCGGCGGCGCCCGTCGGCCGCTTCGTCCTCGATGTGCATGACGAAAGCCCGGACCTCTGGCCCGCGTCGGACGCGCTGTGTTCGGGGCTGCAGATCATCAACCACCTGCAGGACTGCGCGAAGGATTTCGCCCAGCTCGACCGCGTCTATTTGCCGGAGGACGCGCTGCGCCGCCACGGCGCCTCTGTTGCGATGCTGTCTCTGCCGAAGGCTCCGGCGCCGCTCCGCTCGGCGCTGGGCGAATTCGCCCGGCAGACGAGCGCGCTTGTCGCGCGCGCGGCGCCGCTGGTTCGCGAGATCAAGGATGTTCGGCTCGCCACCGAGATTGCGGCAATCCATGAACTGGCGCGTAGGCTCGCGCATGGCCTCGAAAGCCGCGACCCTCTGAGCGAGCGCGTCCATCTCAGCAAGGCGGGGCTCGCGGCGGTTGGCGGCTTCGGAGCCCTCAAATACCTCGCCATTGCGGCGGTTCGTTCCGTCCGTCCGCAAACGAAGGTTCCGGCGTGACAGCCGATACGGCCCCGGTCGCGGGAAGTTCGTTCTATGCGGCCCTGCGCATCCTGCCGAAGCGGCAGCGGGAGGCAATGTTCGCGCTCTACGCGTTTTGCCGCGCGGTGGACGATATCGCCGATGAACGCGGACCGGCAACGCCCGCCGAACGTCTGGCCGCTCTGGACAGGTGGCGCGAGGACATCGTCGCGCTTTATGACAGGCGACCGACGCGCCGTCTCTCCGACCTTGTCGAGCCCGTCCACGACTTCGCGCTCAGGCGGCAGGATTTCGAGGCTGTGATCGACGGCATGGCGATGGATGCGGAGCGCGATATCCGCGCCCCAGACTGGGCGACGCTGGACCTTTACTGTGACCGCGTTGCGAGCGCGGTCGGCCGGCTCTCGGTCCATATCTTCGGTCTGCCAGGTCCAGAGGGAGAATTGCTCGCCTATCACCTCGGGCGCGCGCTGCAGTTGACCAATATACTCCGCGACATCGATGAGGATGCTGCGTATTGGCCGGCTCTACATGCCGCGCGAGGCGCTCAACGCCGCAGGGGTAAAGACGGATGATCCGCTTGAGGCCGCAGCCGATCCGAGACTTGCCGCGGCCTGTGTCGAGGTCGCCGCCCGCGCGCGCGCCCATTTCGAGAAGGCGACGATCGTCATGGACCGCGCGCCGCGCGCCGCAGTCCGAGCGCCTCGGCTCATGGCGGCGGCTTACGGCTCAATCCTGGACAGGATGCTCGCCGAAGGCTTTGCGCCGCCCCGCAAGCGGGCAAAAGCGAGCCGTCCCCGCGTGCTCGCCGCGCTTCTCCGTTACGGCCTTCTATGACCTTTCGCGCAGTTCATGTCATTGGGGCGGGCATTGCCGGCCTTAGCGCCGCCGTTCGCCTGGTCGAGGCGGGCGTGAACGTCACTGTCCACGAGGCGGCGCAGTTCGCCGGCGGGCGTTGCCGCTCCTACGATGATCCGACGTTCGGAGCCACGATCGACAACGGTAACCACCTCTTGCTGTCAGGAAATCACACCGCGCTGGATTATCTCGACCGAATCGGCGCGCGAGGGACGCTCCACGATCCCGGAGCCGCGATTTTCGACTTCGCCGATCTCGCGAACGGCGAGCGCTGGCGGCTAACCTTGAGCGAGGGCCGCATTCCGTGGTGGCTTTTCGACGCCAAAAAGCGCGTGCCGCGAACCCGCTTCCGCGAATATCTGGCGCCGCTCGGCGTCTTCCTGAAGGGCAAGCAGGCGACATTGGGCGCGGCGATGCGCTGCGAAGGTCCGCTCTACGAGCGGCTGTGGCGTCCCCCTGCTAACCTCCGCCCTGAACACGGACCCGCCGGAAAGCTCCGCTGCGCTGACCGCAGCTCTTTTGCGCGAGACGCTGGCGGCTGGGGGACGCGCATGCCATCCGTTGTTCGCCGCGCACGGACTCGCGAAAAGCTTTATCGATCCGGCGCTCGCCTTTCTCAATAAGCGCGGCGGCGCCGTCCGCTTCGGCGACCGGCTTCGAGCGATCCGATTCGAGGAGGGGCGCGCCGTCGGGCTTGATTTCGACGGCGCGCCGCAAAGTCTCGGGACGGACGAGGCCGTAGTTCTCGCAGCGCCCCCGTGGATCGCAAAGGATTTGATGCCGGACCTCAAAACGCCGGACGCCTTTCGGGGTATCCTCAATGTGCATTACCGCGTCGTCCCGCCCGCCGGCCAGCCAGCGATCCTCGGGGTGGTGAACGGGGAGATCGAGTGGCTGTTCGCCTTCCCGGACCGGCTCTCCGTCACGATCAGCAACGCGGATCGCCTGATGGACAGCCCCCGGGAGGCGCTTGCGACAAAGATCTGGCGGGAGACCGCGGAGCTAACTGGACTCTCCGGGCCGTTGCCGGCGTGGCAGATCGTCAAGGAAAAACGCGCCACCTTTGCCGCAACGCCGGCGCAGGACGCCAAGCGCCCGCCCGCGAGAACCCGCTACGCCAACGTCGCTCTTGCTGGCGACTGGACTGACACCGGCCTTCCCGCGACCATCGAAGGCGCGGTGCGTTCCGGGTATAAGGCAGCTGCGCTTATCGCGCCCGGATCATAAAGTTGTTGGGCGCAGCGCGATAACGGCGCTGGCCAAAACGCATCGAGAGTTACGCCCTTTCATGAACGTTGCCTTGAATCCGTCGACAGACCTGCCCACCCCCGACGCCATCGAGCGGCACATTTCCCGCGCCGCGAAGGCCCTGCTCGCTGAGCAGCATGACGATGGCCACTGGTGCTTCGAATTGGAGGCCGACGCCACCATTCCCGCCGAGTACATCCTGCTTCGGCATTTCCGCGGAGAGCCAGAGGACCGCGAGCTTGAGCGGCTGATCGGCGCCTATCTCCGTCGCATCCAGGGCGACCACGGCGGCTGGCCCCTCGTCCACGACGGCCCCTTCGACATGAGCGCCAGCGTCAAGGCTTATTTCGCGCTCAAGATGATCGGCGACGAGACCGACGCTGCGCACATGCAGCGCGCCCGCGAGGCGATTCTGGCGCGGGGAGGCGCGGCGCGCAGCAACGTGTTCACCCGCTTCTTGCTGGCCCTTTATGGGGAGATTCCATGGAGCGGCGCACCGACCATGCCGGTCGAGATCATGCTGCTGCCGAAATGGTTCCCCTTCCACCTGGACAAGATATCCTATTGGGCGCGCACGGTGCTCGTTCCGCTGCTGGTGCTGCAGGCGTTGAAGCCAAAACCGGTGAACCGGCGTGGCGTCCGGGTGCAGGAACTTTTCGTCGCGCCGCCCGGGACCGTCCGCGAGTGGCCGGCAGGCGCGCATCAGGCGTGGCTCGGGATAAAGATCTTCGGGGCGATCGATTGGCTCCTGAAGCGCGCCGAGCCCGCTTTCCCAGCGGGCCTTCGTCGAAAAGCAATCGCCCGGGCCGAGGCCTTCGTAAGCGAGCGCCTGAACGGTGAGGACGGCCTCGGCGCCATCTATCCCGCGATGGCCAATGCCGTCCTTATGTATGACGCGCTCGGGTTGCGGGAGGATCATCCGAACCTCGTCACCGCCCGCCGCTCGATCGAACGGCTGTTGGTCGTCAAAGAAGACGAGGCGTATTGCCAGCCCTGCCTGTCGCCGGTTTGGGATACGGCGCTCGCCACACACGCGCTGATGGAAGCCGGCGACGACGCGAGCGGGGCCGCTGCGAGAGCGCGGACTTGACTGGCTTGCGCCCTTGCAGGTGCTGGACGTTAAGGGGGATTGGGCTGCTCGACGCCCGAATGTCCGCCCGGGCGGTTGGGCCTTCCAATACGCCAATCCGCACTATCCCGATCTCGACGACACAGCTGTCGTGGCGATGGCGATGGACCGCGCCGAGCGGGGCCGCCCCGCGACCGACCCCAAGATTCACGGGGAGGCTATCGCCCGAGCCCGGGAATGGATCGAGGGCCTGCAGAGCCGCGACGGCGCTTGGGCCGCCTTCGACGCCGACAATACGTATTATTACCTGAATCACATCCCCTTCGCCGACCACGGCGCGCTCCTCGATCCGCCGACTGCCGACGTAACCGCCCGCTGCGTCTCGCTGCTTGCGCAACTCGGAGAGAAGCGGGAGACGAGTGGGACGCTGGCCCGCGGGATCGCGGCCCTCCTTAAGGATCAGGAACAGGACGGAAGCTGGTTCGGCCGATGGGGAATGAACTACATCTACGGCACATGGTCCGCGCTCTCGGCGCTCGCGATCGCCGGCCAGGACCCTGCCTCCGAGCCTATGCGCCGCGCCGCTCGCTGGCTGATCGGCATTCAGAACGCCGACGGCGGTTGGGGGGAGGGCGTCGACAGCTACAGGCTTCATTACACCGGCTATCAGCCCGCGCCGAGCACCGCGTCGCAGACCGCATGGGCGCTGATGGCCCTGATGGCGGCAGGAGAAGCCCACCAGTCCGGCGGTCGGAAAGGGTGTCGCTTGGCTGGCGGCGACGCAGGGCGAAGACGGCTTTTGGAGCGAGCCATTCCACACAGCGACCGGCTTTCCACGTGTCTTCTATCTGAGATATCACGGGTATTCGAAGTTCTTCCCCTTATGGGCCCTTGCCCGCTACCGCAACCTTAAGCGCCGGAACGCCAACGACGCGCTTTTCGGAATGTGACCTTGACCAACCCCTATTTGGCGGAATTTCGAAGGACAAACTGGGAAGACTTGCCGTCGCAGTGCGGTCATATATGTTTGGCGCGAAAGCGATGAGTTCATCGATCGCCGCGACAGGCGAATCATTCTCCTCGCAAAACTTTGGAGACAACCGACCGAATGGACAAGAAGATCAAGGTCGCCATCGTGGGCGTGGGCAATTGCGCCAGCGCCCTGGTTCAAGGCGTGGAATACTATCGCCACCGTCGTAACGCAGCTGTCGACGGCGTCATGCACCAAACGATCGGCGGCTATCGCGCAAGCGACGTCGAGTTCGTCGCAGCGTTCGACGTCGATAAGCGGAAGGTCGGACGACCGTTGGAGGAGGCGATCTTCGCCAAGCCGAACAATACCCGCGTCTTCCAAAGTTCCCTTCCCGTCTCGAATGTCGTCGTCCAGATGGGGCCGATCCTCGATGGCGTCGCATCGCATATGGCCGATTATGGCGATGATGAAGCGTTTCGGCCGGCCGACCTCGAACCGACCGATATCGCGGAGGCGCTCCGCAAGTGCGAAGCCGAAGTGCTCATCTGCTACCTGCCGGTTGGCTCCGAGAAGGCCGCAAAACACTATGCGCAGGCCTGCCTCGATGCAGGCGTCGCAATGGTAAACTGTATCCCAGTATTCCTGGCGTCGGATCCGGAATGGGCGCAAAAATTCCGGGAAAAAGGCCTGCCGATCATCGGCGACGACATCAAGAGCCAGGTTGGCGCGACCATCGTCCACCGTTCGCTCGCCAGGCTCTTCGCCGACCGCGGCGTGGCGCTTGACCGCACATATCAACTCAATACCGCGGGCAACACTGACTTCCTCAACATGCTCGAGCGGAAGCGACTAAAGTCGAAGAAAATCTCCAAGACCGAGGCCGTGCAGTCCCAACTCGACGAGCGGCTTGATGACGCGGACATTCACGTCGGCCCGTCCGACTACATTCCGTGGCAGCACGACAACAAGATCTGCTTCATCCGCATGGAGGGCCGGGGCTTCGGAGACGCCCCGCTCGAAATCGAACTGCGCATGTCGGTGCAGGATTCCTCCAACAGCGCGGGCGTTGTGATCGATGCTTTGCGCTGCGCGAAACTCGGCCTTGAGCGCGAGATCGGAGGCCCCCTGGAGGGCCCCTCGTCCTATTTTATGAAAAGCCCGCCGAGGCAGTTCCGCGACAGCGTCGCTCACGACGCCTGTAACGCCTTCATCGACGACAGGCCGTTCGACCTGCCGGCGGAGCGTTCAGAAAGCGTAAAGCGCGCCAGCGGCCCTGGCCGCTCGTAAGGTGTCTGCGGGGAGAAGCAATTTCGCGCGCCTGCCGCAGACGATTGAAACAGTTTTGTTTGACTTCGGAGGCACGCTCGACGCCGATGGAGTGGCGTGGAAGGAGCGTTTTTACACGATCTGCGAGGCGGAAGGCGTCCCCGTGAGCGCCGACGCTTTCGCATCCGCCTTCTATGCTGCAGACGATCCGCTCGTCGGCGGATTGTCGCCGAATGCGGGTCTTGAGGAAACCGTAAGCACGCTTGCCGCCGGTCTTGAAACTCAATTGGAGCGTCTCGCGTTCGGGCAAATCCGGCGTGGTGGCCACGAGGGCGGGCGTCCGACATCAACCGACACGATGCTTATGGAAGCGCCGACAGCGCAGCCCCCATACGGGCCTGCTCGCGAAAATGACAGAACGGAACTCGCCGCGCGTATGGCCCAGCGATTCCTCTCAGACGCTTCGCGCCATTTTCGCCCGCAACCTGCCCGTGCTCGAAGCCCTCGGAAGGCGTTGCCGGCTCGGGATCGTATCGAATTTCTATGGCAACCTCGAAGCGGTTTGCGCGAGCGTCGGCCTCGCTCCCCTTTTCGGCGTGATGGCCGACAGTGATCGAGTCGGCGCCAAGAAGCCCGATCCGAAGCTCTTCCGCTTCGCCCTTCGATGCGCTTGACGCGACGCCGGAGACAACGATTTTCGTTGGAGACTCGCTTCGGCGCGACGGCGAAGGCGCACGGCGCGCAGGCCTAAGTTTCGTCTGGATCGCCGCCTGAAGGGGTCGAACCTGAAGCTGACGCCGCGCGCCTGTCGCGGCCGAGATCACGCAAACTTCCCCGAGCTCCTTGCTCTCTTGTCATGACCGGACCATTCCTATCCTCCGCGTGGCGGCGTCATCGCCGCCGGCCATGGAACGCGACTTAAGGCCGACGGCTATGCCATGAGCAAGGCCATGACGCCGGTCGGCGGACGTCCGCTGATCGCCCATGCTCTCGAACGCTTCCGGACGGCTGGGATCTACCCCCCCACCATCATCATCAACGAAGAGAGTGATGATTGCAGTGAATGGCTCGCCCATAACGCGCCCGAGGTCCGATCTGGATCTCATTGTGCGCACGACTGCATCGTCCTACGCGAGCTTCGCCATCGTCGCCGGCCAGCTCGCGGGTAAGCTCCTGCGTTGATCACCACTGTCGACTCGATTCTGCCGATCGATGCTTTGTGCATTTTGCCCGTTCCGCCGGCGCGCTTCCGAAGGACGCCGTCGCGCTCGGCGTCACCCCGCACGTCGATGATGAGAATCCGTTGTGGACGACGCTCGACACGCGAGGGCCGCATCCACGGGCTCGGGGCCGAAAGCGGCACACATGTTACCGCCGGGCTATACTGGCTGCCTGCCATGCGTCCCGCGCCGCCGCGACAGGAGTTCGCGCGGTTACGCGACTATCTGAAATGGCTTGCCGGCTGCATGCCAACGTTTGGCATCTCCCTTCCACTCGTCTACGACATTGATCGCGCCGCGGACATTGCGGCGGTCGAGCGTGACGCAGCACATCGAGCAAAAGAGCATCCGGCAATGAGTCGAACCTGTTGGGGCATATACCGCGAGCAGGCGCATTCACCCGGCCGTATCCGTGACGACGCCGCCATTATGGAAGCCGTCGCCGAGGCGCTCGACGACCCACGGCTTCGCTGTCGAATTGATAGCCGCGGATGCACTTCCCGATACTCCCCGCGCCAATGTCTTCGCGATGTGCGAGCGCGGCGCGGTTCTTGATCGGCTCGCCGCCATGGAGCAAGCGGGCGCGATCGTCGTCAATTCACCCGTCGCCATTCGTAACACCTACCGACATCGCATGATCGAGCTCTTCGCGCGGCATCATGTGCCTATGCCGATAAGCCAAGTCGTCGCGGCCGACTCGAAGCAGCCTCGTCCCGCCGATTGCGCGTGGATCAAGCGCTACGATTTTCACGCAACCCAGAGCGACGACGTCATGTACGCCGCGTCAGACACCGGTTGGAGAGAGGCTTTGCGCCGTTTCGCCGGCCGCGGCATTCCGTTTGTCATGGCGCAGGCGCATGCGCCAGGCGATCTCATCAAATTTTATGGCGTGAGGCGGAGCGGCGCCGGCCGCCGCCTGCTGGTTCCAGTGGTTTTATCATCGAGACAAAGGTATGTTCGGCCACGCTTTCGACTGCCGCGCGTCTCCGCGAGGCAGCCTTCAGTGCGGCGTCTGCGCTCGGTGTTGAGATCTTCGGCGGCGACGCAATCATAAGGCCGACGGCGAACCGTCGATCATCGATCTCAACGCGTGGCCGAGCTATGCGCTCTATCGCGATCAGGCGGCGCTTGCGATCGCGGACCATCTCGCCGAGCGCTTTCAGCGGCGTCCCCGGCTCGTCGCCGCAGCAAGGAGTTGATGAACGTGAATGATCTTCCGTCGCTCGGCCGCGCGGCGGCAATCAAACAGATCGGCGAGCGCCGCGCCGTTCCCGGCCCCAAATCCAAGGCCATCTTTGATCGATGAGACGCAGGCGATGGCGCCCGGACTTCAGTCGATCGCGCTCTTTTCGCAGATCGTGGTGGACCGCGCGAAGGGCTGCACGATCACCGACGTCGACGGCGCCGAATATCTCGACTTCATCGCCGGAATCGCAGTCGGCAGCGTCGGCCACGGGCATCCGCATTACGTGAAACGCCTCAAGGAACAACTCGACCGGTCCACCTTCGGCAGCTTCACGACCGAGAACCGGGCGACCTTCCTCAATCTGGTGGCCTCGCTGTTGCCGAAGGCATAACCCACCTGCAGTTGTTCTCTGGCGGCGCCGAGGCGGTCGAGGCCGCTTTCCGGCTCGCGAAGTCGGTCACGAAGAAATTCGAGTTCATTGGTTTCTGGGGCGGCTTCCACGGCAAAAGCCAAGGCGTGATCGGCCTGCTCGGCGGCTCGGCTCGTTACCATCAGGGGCCCTTTGCGCCGGGCATACATCATTCGCCCTATGCGAACTGCTATCGCTGCCCCTGGAACCTCCAGCATCCTTCATGCGGCATCGCGTGCGCCGAGCACCTGCGCAACGTCATCAAGAACGACACGCAGGCCGAAATCGCAGCGATCATCATCGAGCCTATGCAGGGAACGGCCGGGCAACGTCATTCCTCCCGACGACTTCATCCATGCGGTGCGCGAAATCGCTGACGAATACGGCGCGCTGCTCATCGCTGACGAGATCCTGGTTGGCTTCGGCCGCACGGGAACGATGTGGGCTTCCGAACAATTCGGTCTCAAGCCCGACGTCATGACCATCGGCAAAGGCATTGGGCGGCGGCTTTCCCGTTGAGCGCGGTCGCCTCGTCGCTCGAACACATGTCGGCGACGCCCTTCGGGGAGCCGAGCGGCAGCTCGTCGAGCTATGGCGGCAATCCCGCTGGCGGCGGCGGCGGGTCTCGGCGCGATCGAAGCCATCCTCGAGCGACAAGCTCGTCGAGAATTCCGCCCGCGTCGGCAAGGCGATGCTCGATGCGTTGAAGCGACTGCAGGAGAAGCACCGCGTCATCGGCGACGTGCGCGGGCGAGGCCTCCTGATCGGTGTCGAGATGGTCGCCGACCGCAAGACCAAGGAGCCGCTCGACAAGAAAATCACCCGCGCGCTCTTCCATGAGGCGCTCGAGCGCGGGCCTGATCACGATGTCCTATTCGAATGTCATCCGCATCAACCCGCCGCTCGTCATCACCGAGGATGAGGCGCTTGCAGGGCGTCGACATCCTGGATCAGTCGTTCGCCGCGATCGAGCAGCAGTTCGGACTGATTGATCGCACACGAGAATGCTGCGAGGCGCCTTCATCGGTTTCGGCAATGTCGCCGAGAAAGGCCATACGCCCGGCTGGCGCGCGCGGGGAGACGTGGAGATTGTCGCGGCGACCGACGCCGCGCCGTCTCGCCGGAATGCCTTTCTCGCGGCCTTCCCGGGGCCGCTGGCGCGACATCGGCGGAGGTCTTCTGCTCGCGCGCGAGACACTCGATTTCGTCGATATCTGCGCGCCGCCCTGGCGCGCATGCCGCAACTCATCGTGCGGGCGCTCGGCGCAGGGCTCTGCATGTCCTGAGCGAGAAGCCGCTCGTTACTCGCGTCGAGGATGCGAGCGCCGTCGCGGCGGCGGCCGCGCGCGCCGGGCCGAATTGTCCATACAGTGCACAACTGGCTCGAGGCGCCGATCTGCCGAGAAAATCTCGGCGCTAGTGCGCGAGGGCGCGGTCGGCGCGGTCCGGAGTGTGCAATGGCGCACGCTGCGGACCCAACCCGCGATCGCGGCCGGCACCGACGGCCCCGGAACTGGCGCGTCGATCCGAAACTGGCGGGCGGGGGGATACTGTTCGATCACGGCTGGCATGCGCTCTATTGCGTCGTGAATTGGGCGGGCATCCCGCTACGCCGTCTCGGCGCGACTGCGAGACACGCCGCTTTCGCGAGTGGCCGCTCGAAGATACGGCGACCGTCGATCTCGGAGACTGCGTCCGGCGCAAGCAAATCTTTCTGACCTGGGCCGCGGACGAAGCGCCGCAATGAGATCGAAATCGAGGGGGCGCGCGGCCGCATCCTTCGAAGGCGATCGCGACGTCGTGGTCTTCCTCAGGGGCGGAGAGCGGCGTTTCGTTGCCCGCCCGCCCTGTCCGAAGGTTCGCATCATCCTGACTGGTTCGATGGCGTCGTCGAGGATTTCTACGCGCGCGTTGACGGCGGGGCGCGGGGAACCTCGGGGAAGCCACTGCTTTGCGCCGGACTGATCGACGCCGCCCAGCGCTCAAGCGCACGGCGGCGGCGTGTCGCCTGTCGCGCCTGAACGTCTCTCGCGGACGCCGCGCGCGAGCAAGACCAGCAAAAAGTAGATCGGCGCGCCGATGCCGCGCGAGCGCCAGGAACCAATTTGACTTGCCGATCGAGCGCCAGGCAGGATCACCAGATAGATGAAGTCGCGCCGCGACGCGGCGTCGAGCATTCGCGCGAGCGGCGTGTCCGGATCGGCGGAAACGGACGTGAACAGCGGTCCGCCGCCGGGTCCTTCGCGCGCATAAGGCGCCAGTACACGAAGCCCGCCGAGCCCAGTGTGCCGAGAACGGCGCCGCACGCCACGACAAGCGGCCAGTTCGACCCCGCAGCAAAGCTCCAGCCGACGGCCATGCAGGCGAAGATGACGATATGAACGATGTTGTCGCCCCAGAAATCGAGCATGCCCCCAAGTCGCGACTGCTGGAACTTTAGCCGCGCCAGTTCGCCGTCGCAGCCGTCGAGGATCGAATGGGCCAGGAACAAAAGCGCTGCCGATCGTCTGCAGGAGCGGCCGCGCCGACAGGAAAAACGGCCGCGCGCGACGAACTCCGATCGCGATCGAAACGACGCTCATCTGATTGGGAGTAATCGCGGTCGGAGCGATGAGGCGCGAGATTTGCAAGCGAGATCGGGCGCTCGACGTGCCGCGCCATGAAGCCGTCCGTGTCCTTGACCAGCTTCCGCAGCAGGCGCCGCTCGGCCTTTCGATCGTCGCCCGGTCCGGCAACGAGGATAGGATCAAAGCCGAGCGGAAGCTGGGCGGGTGAGCCAAGGGCGCAGAGTCAGGGCCGCCTCGACAGCGACAAGGTCGGTTGCCTTCGCTGCCTCAAGAGCGCCGAGAGCCTGCGACGCAACCTTGCCGGCGATGCTGACCACCCTTTCCGAGGCCACACTCCACAGCGCCGCTTCGTTCAGTTCGGCGGCGCGCGCAAGCCAATCGGTCTCTGCCAGAATGGCGCCAGGCGCTATGATCAGCCGCCACGTTTGCGTCGGCGGAAGAAGCGTGGCGGCATCGGTCCAGTCAGCGACCTTGATCACGCCCGCGGCCGGGGAAGTTTCGCGAGCCATCAGCAGAACTTTTCCAAAGCCCGCGCGCTCCGCCGCCCGCGCAGCGCGTTCGGCGAGACTGAGCCCCAGAATTTTGCGGTCCTCGGTGCGATGCTCTGCCAGCAGGACGAGGATCGGGCCCTCAGTCACGGCCAGGCCCCGTACACGATACAGTGAAGAGGTGCGGATTTCGCTTGCCGGACGGAGATAACAGGCCTCGCGCCTTTAGGGAGATTTCCAGACTCCGCGCCGTCTATTCGCGATAGACGGGCGGGAACTCCTGCCCTTATTGGCTCTTCCGCGCACGATACGCGTCGGATGCAGACAAGGGACCACGACATTCGCAAATCGATTGTAGTCGCAGGTATTCTCGGCCTCCTGCTTTTTCTGTTCTTCCTTCTCAAAAGCGGCGCCGCCGACGTCGCCCAGGTGATGCTTGTGCTTGGCTGGCGCCTCGCCCCAATAGCATTGTTTCATATCATCCCGCTTTCGTTCAGCGCCTTTTCCTGGCGCGCATTGCTCGCAGCTGGAATCAGGCCCGGCGCGGGGGCCTTCCTGTGGATCCGATGGATTCGCGAATCGATCAACTCCCTTCTTCCGGTCGCAGGTGTGGGAGGCGATTTTGCCAGCGCCCGACTCATATGTCAGCAGGGTGTACCAGGCCCGGAGGCAGCGGCTTCGATGGTGGTCGACACGACCATCGGCGTTGCAACCCAGTTCGTCTTTGTTCTCGTGGGCGTTACGCTGCTTCTCGGCCGAACACGGGAAAATAATACTTTGGAGATCGTGTATGCAGTCCTGATCGGGCTTGCGATCTTCCTTGTGCTCATTTCAGGCTTTATTCTCGCACAGCATCGCAGTCTCTTCTCCACGCTTGTCAGCCTTGCCCATCGCTTTGCTCCCACTGACGCGATTGCGGACCTCGCGGGTGGCGCGGCTAAAGTCGATGAAGCGACGGTCGCTGATTTACCGCCGGGGAGGCGCGCTCATCCGTGCGAGCCTGCTTCGGCTCCTCGGCTGGGCGGCCGGCGCGGGCGAAGTATGGCTCGTGCTATATTGCCTTGATCGGCCTTTCAGCTTCGTCGACGCCTTTATCCTCGAGAGTTTGACTTCGGGCGTTCGGGCGGCGGCTTTCATGGCCCCTGGCGCCCTGGGCGCGCAGGAAGGGGCCTTCGTTGTCTTCGGTCATCTTATGGGCCTTCCGCCCGATGTGGCGCTTGCGATTTCGCTCGCCAAACGCGTGCGAGAGTTGGCGCTGGGGATTCCGGGACTCATGCTATGGCAATGGGTCGAGGGCCGCCGTCTGCTCGGTCGGGGTAAAGCGGCGCGCGTTTGAGGCCGTTTTGCTATTGCGGCGGGGGAATTTCGTATGAAGAGGGTGTGGCGGCGCCGCTCGCCGGCGCGGGGCCAGTCGCCGGCGATTGGGTGACGGCCGGCAGGCCGAGGCCCTCCCGCAATTGGGCGCGCCGGGTCTGATAATAGCTCGACCGCAGGAAACTGTAGAAGTCGATCGAAAAATCTTGGGCCCGCTTCCAATCGCCGAGGTGCACGGATGCACTCAGCACCCCTGTGGCTATCGACGCCGGCCAGCCGACGATGCCTCCGATCGTCCATCCGAAGGGGTCGAGCGCGACGTCTACGACGCCGCCGACCGAGTCCCGCTGGGTGGAAGGACCGAAATAGGGGCTCTCGACATAATACCCGTCCGGAACTCCCCAGACGAACAGCGTCTGGCCAAAATCGCCGCTCTGCTGCGGAAGGCCCGCGCCGCTCGCAACGTCGAAAAAACCAGCGACGCCAAAAGTTGAATTCACGATAAAGCGTCCCAGTGTGACGCCTGCAGCGTTGAACCGACCTTGCAAAACATCATTCCCAAAGACGCGGGGTTCTTTAAGATTGGACGAAAAGTCGCGCAGCCGGTTCATTGCCGGACCCGGAACGACAGTCTGCACGACGACGGACGCCGGATCGAGCGTCGCCTGATTCAGCTTCAGGACCTGGCGGTTGAATCCCTCGTTGGGATCGTTGATGGGCATCGACGGGTCGCGCGGCACGCCGGCGCAGCCGCTCAAAAGCGCCGCCACCCCGAACGCAACAAGCAATGCTATCGGACGCTCGCCACAACCCATTCGCTGTCGATTCCTCATGAGGTTTCGTGCGCCGCACAACCCCCGCACGCCGCCACGGCGCCCGACAGGCGCGACCAGCTCCGCCGCTTAAAGAAAGACCAGGACCCAGCGCAGAATCAGGTTAGCAGAGCGGACGGGCGTCGACTATCACCGTTTTGCCACACTGCGCGCCTCTCGTAGATCACTTTTCAGGATCGTGCTCGCCTTGAGTAGCGAGCAGCGCCGGCTGGAACAGCACCGCGGCGGAAAGCGTGGCGACGAGCGCCAGCGCCATGAGTTTGCCCATACTGGAGGTCCCGGGATGGTGGGAAAACCATAGACTGCCGAAGGCGGTCGCCGTCGTACATGCACTGAACAGCACAGCGCGTGTCAGTGGGGATTGCAAGAAATTCCTCTCTCCTGCGCGCCAAGCCATCACGTAATAAATCTTGAAGGCGACGCCGACGCCAAGCAACAACGGCAGCGCGATGATATTCGCGAAGTTGAGTTGCAAGCCGATCGCCACACATATTTCCAGCGTCACAAGGATCGCAACGAGAAGAGGCACGAGTGTCAGCGCGACATCGATCCAGCGCCGCAGAACGATGAACAGAATGATCGTGATGGACAAAAGCGACCATAGCGCCGCCTGAAGAAAGGCTTTGACGATCGTCGCCGCCGCCTCGACGATAAAGACCGGTGTACCCGTCGCCTGCGGCGCAACCCTCCGCACCGCCTCCACGAAGCGACGCAGAACCACATTGTTGTTCGCGTCGCCCTTCGGGGCAACCTCGATCCTTACTTCCCCATCCGGCGCCACCCATGCGCTCTTGAGTTCGGAAGGAAGCGACTCCAGCGTCACGGGCTCGGCGCTCAAGAGATCCTGCACCTGGCGCAGCGTGGTCAGGAGCGGCGTAACGAGGATACGCTCCACCTCCATTCGCGTCTTGGCCGGGGCCTTGGCCAGTTGGTTCAGATCGCCGGCAAGTCGCCGCGCCTCTGCCGCCGCCGGGGTGTCAACGCCAACCGCGACGCCAGCCAGATCCGTGGCCGTCCTATCGATCGCAGCAAGCGTCTCGGTCGCGGTCGGCTTCGGCTTGAGCTCGTCCGGCGTCATCGTGTTCTCGAAGAAGAAGCTCGCATCGGAAATCAACGCGAGTTTCTCGTCCTGGTCCTTTGGAACGAAGCTGGCGAGAGTTCGCGCGTAATCGACCTCCGGCAACGCCTCAAGCTTCTTGGCCAGCGCTGTCGCGGCGTCGAGATTGGGCTCCAGAACGTCCATCGTGTTGGGGCTCGTATCCGGATTCTTCATCAGATCCAGAAGGGTAGAGACCGACTCCGTCTGCTTCGAGCGAAGGTTGAGCGGATTGAAGTCGAAACTAAGATCCTTGAGGAGCGGAAGGCCGAGCGCCACAACAGCCAACGTCAGCCCGACGATCCAATTGCCGCGGCGCTCCAGAAAGCGGTCGAGCGGAGCGAGCGCCGCAAATCCGACCGACGCTCTCTCCCCCGCCGGTTTCACGACGGCAAGCAGCGCCGGCAACAAGGTGACGGTCGTCATGAACGCGATGATCATGCCGGTGCCGGCAATGAGTTCGAGTTCGGATAAACCCACATAAGCGGTTGGCAGAAAAGAATAGAAGGCGGCGGCGATCGACGCCGCGGCAAGCAGCAGCGGACCCGCGAGACCTCGCGCCGTCATCTCGATTGCTTCGCCCAGGTCCTTGTCCACGAAGCGCTCGGCGCGGTAGCGAACGCTGAACTGAATGCCGAAATCGACCCCAAGCCCGACGAACAGCACGGCGAAGGCAACCGAGATCAGGTTTAGGGCGCCCACCATCGCAAGGCCGATCGCAGCTGTAAAAAGGAGCCCGACCGCGAGATTTATTAGAACAGCGGCAATGATCCGCGCCTGCCTCAGCGCCAACCAGAGAATGAAAAGGACGATGAGCACGGTGATAGAGCCGTTGAGCGCCGCGCCGTCAGCCACGGTTGCGAATTCCTCGTCCTCCAGCGGCACCGAGCCGGTGAGCCGGACCCGAACGCCATTCTCGGGAGTGAGGCCAAGCGAGGCGATCGTCGCGCGAATGACTTTGGTCGCTCTCCCGCCGGGTTCGAGGGCGTCATAATCGAGAACCGGCTGGATGTTCACGAAGCGCCGCAGTTCGGTGGCCTCGGGCGCCTTTCCGGAGATTAGCCTTCGCCACGAAAAGGGCTGACGCTGTCCGCGTAACACGCCCTGGATCGAGTTCGGAGAGTGCAGCGAGCGCCGGCTCGATGTTTTCAAGGGTCGTCTTGCCATGGTGAATGCCGTCGATGGATTGCGAAATAGCTCCGAGAACGCCGCGTAGCGTGGGGTCAGCGGCAAGCGTCGCTAGAAAAGGCTCGGCCTTGATAAGCTGGGCAGTATCTCTCTTCACGTCGTCAACGGAGCGGAAAAGAATGCCATTGCGGGCGAAGAAATCACCCCCGTCAGGTCGGGTTGCGGTGCGGATGATGTCGCGATGTTCCTGCAGCGCCTTGGTCAGCGCGGAAGCGGCTTCCTCCGCCCCTTCGGCTGTCGTCGCGTCGACAACCGCGATGACCCGATCCGTGCGCTGCGGAAAGAGCGCATTGAGGCGGATCTCCTGCTGGCGCCACGGCAGCGAACTCGACAATAGCTTGCTCGAGTTGGTCGTGATCGCGAGATGGCGCCACGCATAGACTCCCGCAAACCCAGCGCCCATGAGGAAAAGCGCGATCACGACCCAAGCGTGACGCGTCGATAGGCGCGCGGCTCGGGAGACCGAGTTGGCGATCAGGGGACGATGAGTTAACGCCATGCCAGGGGTGGAGGACACGGAAATCGGAGCGCGTCAATCTCTTGTTGACCATGGCTCTCGCGCCTAACCGTCTTTGGAGGGCCGCCGAGGGCAGGCTCCGGTGGATGTGAAGTGAGAAAGCCGAAGGTCGCCATTTCTCCGGGCTAAAGGTCTTGCTTTCGGGGGAGGCGCCGCCTAATTCCACCGCGCCTGCGGAACGTACCGGCTGGAAAATGTCCGGTGCGTCGCCCACAAAAGCCGGCCCTTTGGACCGCATGAAAGAGAAGGCGGCCCGAAGGCTTTCTGTCTGGCCAAGGGAACATCCACATGAGAGGCTTGAATTTCCGACTGGTCCCGTCGGCGTCCCTCGTCGCGGCTTTGCTGGCCCTACTGTTCTGGGCTCCCTTGCCTGCGCGGGCCGCAGCGACGAGCCCCGCCGCGCGGCATATTGAAGCCTACTATCAACAGTTGCTGCCCACGATCCGCCTCGCTGGTCAGCTAAGTGTGCAGGAGCGCGACCGCCGCTTCGGGCCCGCAATCCGGTCCGCCTTCGACCTGGGGACTATGACCCGGCTCGCCGTTGGACCCGCATGGAACAGCTTCTCAGGCGCTCAGCAGGCTGCGGTTCGGGACGCTTTCGCCCGGTTTCTGATCGCTGACTACGCGAGCCAGATTAACGACTATTCCGGCCAGAGCTTCGTGGTCGAGCCCCAAACGAACCGCGAGAACCGCGGCGGCGGAGAGGTGGTCAGGACACAGCTAATCCAGCCGGGCGGTCGCACGGTCCAGATCAATTATCTTGTGCGCGGCGGTAAAATCGTCGACGTCTATTTCAACGGAACCGTGAGCGACCTTGCGACGCGCCGTGACGAGTTCGCGTCGATCCTTGCCGGCGGCGGCGGCGCGGACGCTCTCGTCAAGACCCTGCAAGCGCGGACCGCGAGACTGCTTGGCGGTTGATCGCGTTCGCGGCCTGACGGTGGCGGCCCTCGTTGTGTGCGGGCTGGAGCGGGGAGGCTTCGCTCATTGCCGGGGGCGACCGGATAGCGATCTGCGGCGACGCCTCCACCCTTCGCAGGCGCTTGGCTGGACTTGCAGATTCCAAGCCGCGGCTGATTTTGAGCTGGGGCTTGTGCGGTGGGATCGACCCCGGCCTGCGTCCTGGCGACCTAGTCGTCGGTTCGGAAGCCGTGTCCGAGCGCCAACGCGTCCCGGCCAACGAGGGCGTCGCCGTCATTCTGTCGCGCCGCCTCGCGGAGGCGGGTCTTCGGGTTCGGATCGACCGCTTCGCGGGCGTCTCCGCACCGGTGCTCACCGCGAGCGACAAATCTGAAATGCGCCTCAAGACTGGAGCTGCAGCGGTGGACATGGAGAGTGTGATCGCCGGACGCTTCGCTCACGAAATGAAAACGCCCTTTGCAATCCTACGCGCGGTCGCAGATCCTGCGGAGCGCACTCTGCCGCCACTTGTCAATGTGGCCATCGACTCCTCGGGGCGCCTCGACGCAAGCGCCGTCGCCAGAAGTCTGATGCGCGCGCCGGCACAGCTTATCGCGCTTGGCCCTCTCATGCGGGATAGCCGCGCGGCCTTTGGGGCGCTAGAGCGCTGTTGCCGCCTGCTTCCGGGCCTTTTCCTCGGCCTCGGACTTTCGGATCTCTGAGAGCTTCTGCGTCACCGTCTTATCGAACACATATTGCGCGGGACGCTGGCCGGCGAGGGGAATATCGGGCGACATGGGGCCCTCAGTTCGGACGCCACGCAGGCTGACGCCCAACGCCTTCCACGGCTTCGCGATCGTATCCTTGACAGCGGTCGCCTCGAAGCCGCTATGCACCATGCAGTCAGCGCATTTCTCGTATTGACCGGTCCCGTAGGCGTCCCAGTCCGTTTCTTCCATCAGTTCCTTGAAGGTCTTCGTGTATCCCTCCCCAAGCAAATAGCACGGGCGTTGCCACCCGAAGACGGTGCGGGTTGGGTTGCCCCATGGCGTGCAATGATAGGTTTGGTTGCCCGCCAGGAAATCGAGGAAGAGACTTGATTGGTTGAACGCCCATTTCCGTCCGCCATTGCCGCGGGCGAAGATTGAGCGAAACAGCTGCTTCGTGGTCGTGCGGTTGAGAAAGTGCTTCTGATCCGGGGCCCGCTCATAGGCGTAACCCGGCGACACAGTGATGCCGTCTACCTTAAGGGCGGTCACGTCGTCGAAGAAGGCTGCCACGCGCGCGGGGTCCGCATCGTTGAAGAACGTGCAATTGATCGTGACCCGAAAGCCCTTTTCCTTAGCGAGCTTCAGGGCGGCGACGGCGCGATCATATACCCCCGGCTGGCACACCGACTTGTCGTGCATTTCCTGATCGCCGTCGAGATGGATCGACCAAGTGAAGTAGGGGCTCGGCCTATACTGATCGATTTTTTTCTCGAGGAGGAGCGCGTTGGTGCAAACGATCGCGAATTTCTTGCGCGCGATGACACCCTCGACGATCTGCGGAAGGTCCTTGTGGAGAAGGGGCTCGCCGCCCGCCATGACAACGACTGGCGCTCCGCACTCGTCGACAGAGGCGAGCGCGTCCTCGACGGAGATGCGCTTGTTGAGGATCGCATCAGGGTAGTCGATCTTTCCGCAGCCTGCGCAGGCGAGATTGCAGCGAAACAGCGGCTCCAACATCAGGACAAGCGGATAGCGCTTGCGGCCGGAAAGATGCTGCCGGACGACATAAGCGCCGACCCGGACGATTTGCCTTAACGGTATGCCCACTGGAAATTCCTTACGAACTCCGACCCGGAAACGCGGGACCTTCAGGTTGTCAATTCAGCCGGAAGCCGGAAGCTTACGGTTTCAGTCGGACCCTCCAGGCTCGACACTTCGGACGGCGAGAGGCGCATCAGCGCCTCCACGACCTCTTGGACGACAATCTCCGGGGCCGAAGCGCCCGCGGTAACTCCGACGACAGCCGCGCCCCGGACCCATTCCGGATCAATCTCGCTGGCGTCCGCGACGAGGTAACTTGGCAGACCCGCTTCTGCGCCAATCTCCTGCAGTCGATTGGAGTTCGAACTGTTGCGGGCCCCCACCACGATAAGCACATCGGCAACGCCAGACAGTTCCCGCGCAGCCGTCTGCCGGTTCTGCGTCGCATAACATATGTCGCGTGTCTCCGGCCCTGCAACATCCTCGAAACGCCTGCGGAGAGCCGCGATCACGCCGCGCGTGTCGTCAACGCTAAGCGTTGTCTGAGTCACATAGGCGATAGGAGTATCGGAAGGTATGTCGAGTTTCGTCACATCCTCCTCACTGCCGACGAGATGGAGCTCGCCGTCGATTTGGCCCAGCGTCCCCTCTACTTCCGGGTGCCCGGCGTGGCCGATGAATACGACCGTTCGGCCCTGCGCGATGTAGCGCCGGCCCTGGATGTGGACCTTTGTGACCAGCGGGCAGGTGGCGTCGATCGTCGGAAGCGCGCGGCGCTCAGCCTCGTCCACGACTTTTCGCGAGACGCCATGGGCGCTGAATATCGTGATGGCGCCCTCGGGGACTTCGCTGAGTTCCTCGACAAACCGCGCGCCCTTGGCTTTCAACAACTCGACCACGTGACGATTATGGACGATCTCGTGCCGCACATAGACGGGGGCGCCATATTTAGCGAGCGCCCGCTCGACGATATCGATGGCGCGAACGACCCCAGCGCAGAACCCGCGCGGCTGGGCGAGAATGATCTTCATAGGCTTGTTTTCGCCCTTGCTATCGGCGTGAGAGTCCGCCGGCTTCCGATATCCCCGTTCTCCGAGCTTCGATGAACCGTGAAACCAAAGCCATACGCCGCGCCCCCCGCTCGAGCAAGAGGCGCCGGCCCGCGCGATTTCCATACGTAGGAGCCCTCGACGGCTTGTGAATACCCCGGCGCCAGGCAAGTCCGCGCCGCCCCGGACGTTGTGTTGCAACGGCTCCCTGAAGATCAAGGCTTTGCGATCGGCCAGCGCCGCCGAGACCCAGGGAGACCCAGGAAATCGCCTTGACACTTTTGGCGTCCGGGGCCAATCCGCTACCTCCCCTAGTCCTCAACTCGAAGCCCATCGATCTCACGCGGCCGCATGATCCTCCGTTTCGTCTCTACTTTCTGTCTCGCGCTCGCGAGCGTGTGCGTCATCGCAGGCGCTTCGCTCGCGCAACAAGGTGTCGTCAAAGATAAGCACGGCGATTGGGAGACGCGCTGCGAAACCCCTCCCGGCGCGGCCTATGAACAATGCGCAGTCGTACTGAGCGTGGTCGACAAGGATCGCCCAAATCTGACGCTCGTCGTCATTGTCTTGAATACGGCGGACCGCAAGGCGCGCCTCATGCGGGTCGTCGCCCCGCTCGGCGTGCTGCTGCCGCCGGGCGTCAGCCTGAGGATCGACGACGCGGATTTTGGACGGCTCAACTTCCTCCAATGCCTCGCCAATGGCTGCATCGCCCAACTCGCCATGGACGACAAGCTTCTCGACAAGCTGAAGACAGGCAAGACCATGACCCTCGGCGTCTTCCAAACGCCAGAGCAGGGCGTCGGCGTCCCGGCCCCCCTCTCCGGCTTCAAGGAGGCTTACGAGCAATTGCCATAAGGCGCTTGGCGCCTTAAGCACGCCGCCCTCATATCTCAAACACCTGTGCTGATGAACCCGCGCCTGTCCTTCCTCCGCCTCCTCCCTCCCCTCATCGCGCTCGGGCTGCTTAGCGGCTGCGGCGCGATGGAGACGGTGCAGAACCTTGTGCCTCACCACGACTCGAACGACGACCAGCTCAATCTGGGGGTCAATCCCCGCAGAACGGCCGGCAGCCCGGCGGCCAATCCCAGCGAGAAGCCGAAGGTGCTGGCCGTCGCGTCTCAGGACATCAACTGTCCGCCGGTGGATGTCGCAGACAACGGCGCGGCGCTGAGGGTTGGCGGTTCCGACAACGCATCCGTGCGCTACCAGTTCAATATCGGCGACCGGGCGCGGGAGTGCGATCCCGCGGGACCGGGCCAAGTGGCGATCAAGGTTGGGGTCAAGGGAGACGTCGTCGTCGGGCCGGCGGGTTCGCCGGGAACGATGAGCGCGCCCTTGCGCGTCGAAATCACCGACACCGCAAGCAAGAAAACCGTGTTCTCCAAAGTTTACAATGTCGCGGTGACTACGGACGGACTTCGTCCCGGCATCTTCCAGGTCGTGACCGATCCGATCGTCGTGCCGATGCCAACTCTACAATTGGCGGATGTATATACGATCACGGTCGGGTTCGGTCAGGGCGGCGAAGCGGCCGCGAAGCCCCATCGGGGCCGCCGCAAGAGCTAGTCGGGAATTCGAAGGTCGAAGCTCTGCTCCGCTCGCGCTCCGTTTGAACCCCCGCTGTGCCCGCAAATACCAGTGTCAGGTCTGTGAAGGCGTTAGCTTTTTCAACGGCTTAAGTGTCAAATTTTGCAACTTTCGTAGCCTTGCCGCTTTCCCAGATTCGTGTGGCCAGAACCGTCCGCGCCACCGCGTTTGGACGGTCGATTGCACGGAAATAACCTTCGAATTTGCCGCGCATCGGATCGGTCTCATGCCGCGCTTTCGGGCCTCCCTCCGGCTTCGACTCTTCTCGCAATTTCTCTCCATCGGAATTAATGTATCACTAATTTCTTAAAAATACAATCCACTTCAAAAACACGCTGGCTGTCGCCGTTGACAAGGGCGCCAGCCTCTGGCTAGCTCGGCGCGTCAGACAAAGATGTTTCGCGGAAGAGTCCGGCCTTACGCCGGCGCCGAAGGCGCAACCGCCCCGGAAACGCTCAGGCCAATGGACCGCGAAATAGTGACGCTCTGGAAAGCGGCGCCTCCTGAAAAGGGCGGCGTCCACCGACGGGGGTAACCGCTCGACAAGAGCGGGAAATCTCTCAGGTCCTTCGGACAGAGGGGGCGCTTCTGCGAGGCTCCTGCCGCTTGCGGCGGAGGCGCTGCGGAGACGTTTCGTTCGACCGGGGACCCGATGACCGAAGCCGCCATCCTCGAAACCCCGCTCCACGCGCTGCATGTCGCGCTCGGCGCCCGCATGGCGCCCTTCGCCGGCTACGACATGCCCATTCAGTACCCGATGGGCGTGCTCGGCGAGCACCTGCATACGCGGAGCAAGGCGGGGCTCTTCGATGTCTCGCACATGGGCCAGGCGCTGCTGGCTGGTCCCTCCCACGAGGCGGTCGCGGGCTTCCTCGAATCGCTTTGCCCCGCCGACGTTCTGAACCTGGCTCCGGGACGCCAGCGCTACAGCCAGATCCTGAACGACGAGGGTGGCTGCGTCGACGACTTCATGATCGCGCGGCCGCCCGGCGCCGACGGCGAACTGCGCCTGATCGTGAACGCCGCGCGAAAATCGGTGGATTACGCTCTCATCCTGGACAGGCTGACGCCCGGTCTCACCCTGACCCCACTCCGGGCGGCGGCGCTGATCGCCATACAAGGGCCGACGGCCGCGGCGACGCTCAGCGCGCTGGCGCCGGATGAATCCTTGGACCGCATGGGCTTCATGGCCGCCAAGCCCGCAAAAATCGGCGGATATCAAACCTTCGTCACGCGCTCCGGCTACACCGGTGAGGACGGATACGAGATTTCGCTCCCCGCCTCGGACGCCGAGGCGTTCGCGAAACTCCTGCTGTCTCAGCCGGGGGTGGCGCCTATCGGGCTCGGCGCCCGCAATTCCCTCCGCCTCGAAGCCGGCTTGTGCCTCTATGGTCACGAGCTGGACGAGACAGTCGATCCGGTCGAGGCGGGGCTCGTCTGGTCGATCCAGAAGCGCCGCCGGGTCGAAGGCGGCTTTCCCGGCGCGGCGCGCATCCAGCGAGCCCTGGCTGAAGGGCCGACGCGGTTGAGAGCGGGGCTCAGGCCAGAGGGCCGCGCGCCCGCCCGTGACGGCGCCGAAATAATCTCCGCCGAAGGCGCGAAGATCGGAATTGTCACCTCGGGCGGCTTCGGCCCGAGCGTCGGCGGCCCCATCGCCATGGGATTTGTCGACGCGACCCACGCAAAGGTCGGAACGCCCGTCAGCCTCATCGTGCGCGGCAAGTCCCTGCCCGCCGCGATCGCTCCCCTGCCCTTCCATCCCCACGCCTATTACCGAGGCTAGCCAAAAGGACGCCCAATGCCGGAAATTCGCTACACCAAGGATCACGAATACGCGCGTCTGGACGGGGGCGAGGCGACGATCGGCATCAGCGATCACGCGCAGCAACAGTTGGGGGACGTCGTATTCGCCGAGGTCCCGGCTGTCGGCAAGATCGTCAAGGCAGGCGACGCCGCCGCGGTCGTGGAGAGCGTGAAGGCGGCGAGCGACGTGTTCGCGCCTCTCTCGGGCGAGGTCACGGCCGTCAATTCGGCGGTGGAGGCCACACCTGGCGTCATCAACGAGGAGCCGCTTGGCAAGGGCTGGCTTTTCCGCATCAAAATCTCCGACCCTTCCGAGTTCGCCAAGATGATGGACGAGGCGGCCTACGCCAAGTTTCTCGAATCCGAAGCCTGAGGGTCCCCATGCGTTACCTGCCGCTGGACGCCGCCGAGCGTCAGGCCATGCTGCGGCGCATCGGCGTCGACGACATCGAAGCCCTGTTCGCCGACATTCCTGCCGAGAAGCGGGTCGAAGGACTTCTCGATCTTCCGCTCGCTATGAGCGAGATGGCGGTCGAGCGGCGGCTCGCCGCCTTTTCGGCCCGCAGCGTCGCGGCAGGCTCGGTTCCCTTTTTTCTCGGCGCCGGCGCCTACAAGCGTCATATCCCGGCGACGGTCGACCACCTGATCCAGCGATCCGAATTTTTGACCAGCTATACGCCCTATCAACCGGAAATCTCGCAGGGCACGCTGCAAGTTCTCTTCGAATTTCAAAGCCAGGTGGCGGCGCTGACCGGCATGGAAGTGGCTAACGCCTCAATGTACGACGGCTCGACCGCCTGCGGCGAAGCGATGCTGATGGCTCACCGCCTGACCCGGCGTCGCAAGGCGATTCTCTCTGGCGGCCTCCATCCCCAATATGCTGACGTCGCCGCGACCCTGGCTCATATGGCGGGCGATACGATCGTGCGCATGGCGCCCGACATCGCAGCCTCCGAAGACATTGCGGCCGGGATCGACGGCGAGACCAGCTGCGTCATCGTCCAGAGCCCGGACTTCTTCGGCGCCCCACGCGACCTGAAACCCATCGCGGAGGCTGCCCATGCCCACGGCGCGATCCTGATCGCGGTCTTTACCGATCCCGTGGCGTTGGCCGCCGTCCGCTCGCCGGGCGAAATGGACGCCGACATTGCGGTCGGAGAGGGTCAGGGTATCGGCAACAGCCTCAACTTTGGCGGCCCGTATGTCGGCCTCTTCGCCACCCGGCAGAAGTACATACGCCAAATGCCAGGAAGGCTCGCAGGCGAGACGGTGGACGCGGAAGGGCGACGCAGCTTCGTGCTGACCCTCTCGACGCGCGAGCAGCACATTCGCCGTGAGAAGGCGACGAGCAACATCTGCACCAATTCCGGCCTCTGCGCGCTCGCCTTCACGATCCATTTGACGCTGCTCGGCGGAACAGGGCTGAAAAAGCTCGCGAACCTCAATCACGCCAACGCCGTGAAGCTTGCCGACGCGCTCGCCGGCGTGAGGGGCGTCGATATCCTGACGCCGCGCTTCTTCAATGAGTTCACGCTGCGCACGCCACGCCCGGCGGTCGACCTCATCGAGGCGCTCGCCAGCAAAGGCGTCATCGGCGGCCTTCCCGTCTCCCGCCTTCTGCCAAAGGCCGGTCTTGACGATTGCGTCGTGGTCGCCAGCACCGAGGTCAACACCGACGAAGACCGCGCGGCCTATGCGCGGGCGCTCGCGGCCTGTCTTGCCGCCTGAGAGGTTTGAAAACCGATGAACAAGGAAGGCCGACCGACGCGCCCGGACCTCGCCGAAGCGACGATCCGCGAGACGTTCACCGGCAATCGCGCGCTCGACGCCGAGGAGGCGCTGATTTTCGAAACCGGCCGGACCGACACGACCGGCGTCGATTTCGAGGAGCCCGCGCCATTCGAACCGCGGCTCGGCTCGCACGCCCGCGCCTCCGCGCTGGACCTGCCGGGTCTGACCGAGCCGGAGACGCTCCGCCACTACGTGCGCCTGTCGCGAAAGAACTACTCGATCGACGCCGGCATCTATCCGCTGGGCTCCTGCACGATGAAGCACAATCCGCGGCTGAACGAGAAAGCCGCGCGGATGGCGGGCTTCGCCGACGTCCACCCGCTGCAGCCCGTCTCCACGGCGCAGGGCGCGCTCGCGGTGATCGAGGCCCTCGCGGACGCGCTTCTCGCCATGACGGGGATGCGGGCCGTCGCGATGTCGCCCAAGGCCGGCGCGCATGGCGAACTCTGCGGCATGATGGCGATCAAGGCTGCGATCGAGGCGAAGGGCGAGAGCGAACGCCGCAGAATCGTGCTCGTGCCTGACTCGGCGCACGGCACCAATCCCGCAACGGCGGCGCTGATCGGGCTTTCCGTGCGCTCCGTCCCCGCCGGCTCGGACGGGACCGTTTCCGCGGAGGCGGTGAAAGCGGCCGTGAGCGACGACGTCGCGGCGATCATGCTGACCAACCCGAATACCTGCGGCCTCTTCGAGCGCGAGATCTCGGCCATCGCGGAGGGCATCCATGCGGCGGGCGCTTATTTCTACTGCGACGGCGCGAACTTCAACGCCATCGTCGGCAAGACGCGTCCGGGCGACCTTGGCGTCGACGCGATGCACATCAACCTGCACAAGACTTTTTCGACGCCGCATGGCGGGGGCGGGCCAGGCGCCGGACCGGTCGTTCTGTCCGAACGGCTCGCGCCTTACGCGCCAGTTCCCTTCCTCGTTCGGGACGGCGAAAAGCTTAGGCTCGTCGAGCACGCGGAGGGTTCCGAGGCGTTCGGGCGGATGACCGCCTTCCACGGCCAGATGGGGATGTTCGTGCGCGCGCTGGCCTTCATCCTTTCGCACGGAGCGGACGGATTGAGGCAGGCGTCGGAGGATGCGGTCCTGTCGGCGAACTACGTGCGCGCCTCGCTCAACGATCTCATGAGCGCTCCCTTCGGCGACCGGCCCTGCATGCACGAGGCCCTCTTTGACGATCGCTGGCTCAAGGATACGAACCTGACGACCCTCGATTTCGCGAAGGCGATGATCGACGAGGGGTTTCACCCGATGACCGTCTATTTCCCGCTGGTCGTGCATGGCGCCATGCTGATCGAGCCGACCGAATCGGAGTTGAAGGCGAGCCTCGACCTCTTTCTCATGGCACTGCGCGACCTCGCGATGGCCGCAAAGGCCGGAGACCGGGAGCGCTTCGTTTCCGCGCCGGTCTTTGCTCCGCGCCGCCGGCTCGACGAGACCCGTGCGGCGCGGCAACCGGTATTGCGCTGGACGCAGGCAGCCGCGGCTGAGTGAGGCCGACGCCTTTCCTCCGCCCGGGAAATAGCCTTTAATGCGCTTCCATTGATTCGCGTGTCCGCTGAAGGCGGGAGTAGGCGAGAATGCCGAACAAGCTGATCCGCCTCGCGGCGGGCTTCGCCCTCGCGGCCATAGCCCTCGGCCCCTGGGCGACCGCCTTCGCCGACGACGCTTCGCCCGGCCAGCCCGCCCAATCGGCCGCGCCTGCGGGACCCACGGCCTCGCCCTCCGCGCCTCCACCGGCGTCCGCCACGCCGGCTCAACCCGCAGTCAACCCCGCGAACCCATCGACGGCGGTTCCAGCGGCGCCGGCCCCGACGCCGGCCGCGCCCGCGACAGGAACCGCTCCCGCTCCGCCGCCGGGCGACTCGACAGGTCAGATCGTAAACCTAAGCGCCCGCCCCTTCGCCTACGCCGAGGGAAAGGCCGACAAGGACGCGATCTTTTCCTCGATCATGGGCGCGCTGAAGACCGTCAAAGGCGAGCTCGACAAGGGTGGAATCAAAATCGACGGCAGGCCAATGGCCGTGTTCCTCGAGTCCGACGAGACTGGTTTCCATTATCGGGCCGGCTATCCCCTTGCAGCCGCTCCCGAGGGAAAGACGAGCCTCAGCGACGCTGTGAAGCTTGGCGAAACTCCCGCCGGCAAGGCGATGCGTTTCGAGCACGCGGGCGCCTATTCCGACATCGACGCGACCTATGACGCGATCACCGCCTATCTGGACGAGAAGGGCGTCGACGCCGAAGACGCGTTCATCGAGGAATACGAGAACGACGTGAAGGACGCGGACGACCCGAGCCTTCAGGTGACGATTTTCGTGATGACGAAGTAGCACATCCGGCGGGTTTGCGGCTCAGAGGCGGCTGCCCCGACTACTGCGCCGCCTGCGCCATCGTAGCGAAAGGCGCGGCGCCGGTTTCGAACTGCAGGCGTGCAAGGCGCGCGTAAAGCCCGTTTCTGGCCAATAGCGAGGCGTGCGTCCCTTCCTCGACGATCGCGCCCGCTTCGATCACGAGAATCCGGTCGGCGTTCACGATCGTCGCGAGCCGGTGCGCAATCACGAGGGTCGTACGCCCCTGCATCAGCGTTTCGAGCGCCTTCTGCACCAGCGTTTCGTTCTCCGCGTCCAGGGCGGAAGTCGCCTCGTCGAGAAGCAGCACGGGCGCGTCCTTAAGGATCGCGCGGGCGATGGCGAGGCGCTGGCGCTCCCCGCCCGAGAGCGTAACGCCTCGCTCCCCGAGGATCGTGTCGTAGCCCTGCGGCAGGGCCGAGATGAACCCGTCCGCGGCAGCCTGGCGGGCGGCGGCGACGATTGCGTCGCGGTTCGCTTCTGGCGTCCCGTAGGCGATATTGTCCGCCACGCTTGCCCCAAAGATGAAGGGATCCTGCGGCACGAGCGCGATCTCGCGCCGCAAGGCGGCCGGGTCGAGCCGGGCGATATTCACGCCATCGAGCGTGACCGCCCCACGCGCCGGGTCGTAGAACCGGAGCGCCAGCTGAAACAGGGTCGACTTGCCTGCGCCCGACGGGCCGACGATCGCCACCGCCTCGCCCGGCGCGACGCGAAAACTGACCTCGGTCAGGACGGGCGCGCCCGTGGCCCCCGGATAGACAAAATCCACCGACTGGAAAGCGAGTTCGCCCCGCGCCGGAACGGGCAGACTGAGCGGCGTGGCGGGCGCCGCGATCCGCGGCTTGACGCTGAGCAGATCGCCGATGCGCGCCGCCGCGCCCGCAGCCTGCGAAAGGTCGTTCCACACCTCGGACAATTGCCCAAGCGCCGCGGCGGCGAAGACAGCATAGAGCACGAATTGCAGCAGCGAGCCGCCGGTCATATGCCCCGCCATGACGTCGCGCGCGCCAAGCCAAAGCACGGCCACCACGCTGCCGAATGCGAGGAAAAGCGCGGCGGCGGTCACGAAGGCGCGCGCCTCCGCCATCCGCCGGGCCGCTTCATAGGCTTCGTAAGCCGCCGCACGATAGCGGTCGGCCGTGAACGCCTCGGCCACGAAGGATTGCATGACGCGAACCCCGAGCAGGCTTTCGTTTGCGAAGGCGGTCGCGTCGGCGAGCGTATCCTGCGCGTCGCGGGAGCGGCCCCTCACCGCCCGCCCCGCGGCAAAAAGCGGCAGGACAATCACCGGGATCGCGACCAGCACGTACGCCGACAGTTTCGGGCTCGTCCAAAACATCATGACGAGCGCCCCGACGAACATGAAGAGATTGCGCAAGGCGACCGAGGCCGACGTACCGAAGGTCGCCTTGATCTGGGTCGTGTCGGCAGAAAGGCGCGAGACGATCTCCCCCGTCTTCTCGGCGTCGAAAAAGGCCGGATCGAGTCGGGTCAGATGCGCGAACAGATTAGCGCGTAGGTCCGCAACCACCCGCTCGCCGAGCGTCGTGACGCAATAGTAGCGAGCGGCCGAAGACAGCGCGAGGACCGCGACCACGCCGAGCATGCCGAGGAAATAGACCCGGATCAGACCTGCGTCGGACACGGAAAAGCCGTGATCGACCATGCGGCGCACGGCGACGGGAACCACGAGCGTCGCGGCGGAGGCGGCCGTGAGCGCGATGAGACCGGCGACGATGCGGCCTTTATATGTGAACGCGTAGGGCAGGAGAGGCTTAAGGGCGCTGAGCGGAGCGTGACGCGCCTTTGCGGCGCGATCGTTTTTTGGGGACATAGCGGGGCGGACTCCTTGCGTTGCGGATAGGCGCCCACGACGGCGCCAAAATCAAGACGTCCCGTCCGCGACCTATTGCATCAGAAGGTCCGGCGCCTTATAGGAGCCGCCAGCCAAAGAGCCGCCGGCCCCGCCGGGCGGCTCTTGTTGTCTTTCGCCAGGATCCGACGACCATGAAGTCCGATATCCATCCCAATTATCACATGATCAAGGTCGTCATGACCAATGGCGTCGAGTTCATGACGCGTTCGACCTATGGCGAAGAGGGCGCGACCCTCAACCTCGACATCGACCCGAACACCCATCCGGCCTGGACCGGCGGCGCGACGCAATTGCTCGACCGCGGCGGTCGTCTGTCGCGCTTCAACAGCCGCTTCTCCAATCTTGGCATCGGCGGGAAGAAGTAAGCGAGGCTCCACGGCGCCGGGTGTATGGGCCGGCGCACGCGCTCCTACGGCGCAAACCTTCTCACGCTTGTTATGGCCCCGCCTCCGACTGATAGGATTCGGGCGCATGCGAATGCGAGCGGCTCGCTGACCACCGTCATGTGCCAGCCGCTGGCGTGAAGCAGGGTTTCCGCGTCGCGCATGACGCCGATATGGCCCTTCCAGAAGATCAGGTCGCCGCGAACGAGCGCGCCATGATCTGAAACAGGCTCTCCGAGCGTCCTCTCCATCATGTCGCTGTCGCGCGGCGCGGAGACCCCGCTGGCGGTCAGCGCCGACTGGACGAGTCCCGAGCAGTCGATTCCCTCCGAGGTCCGTCCGCCCCACAGATAGGGGGCGTTGAGATAGCGTTCGGCGACGGTCACGAAATCCTCTTCGGGCTTGCGAATTTCGGCGAGGTGGCGGGCCCAGAGATGCGCCCCGCCCTCGGCGATCGCGAAATCCCCCTCGAAAGCCTGGATTGCAACGCAGGCGCCAAGCGAGAGCGCCATCAGGGGCGGCAGTTTGATCGACGCGGCCGGGTAGGCATGGGTCCTGACTGCCGCTACGCGATGGGTCGCGTGCGCGCGGGGCGCGAGAGCGAGGAAAGCGGCAGATAGCCGACGTAGCCATCCCGAACGAGTTGCGCCCAGGCCCAACCTTCCTCTTCTTCGTAAACCGCGACAACTTCCCCAAACAGCGCCTCCGTTTCGAGCGGCGCGTCGGGTTGGGGGGCGCGGCGGAGCGGCGCGCTCGCCTCGACGACCTGCATCGGGTGGCTTTCCGCATAGCGCGGCGCCGCAACGAGGCCGCGAAGTCCGGCGCCGGCAAGATCCGGGCGGATGGGCGTGACGCGGGGATCGAATGTTTGGCTCATGGCGAATCTCGGCGCTTAAGACGCGATGCGCGTAACGGGCCATTGGCGGCTCGACAAGCGCAACGCGGCGAAAAAGGTTGAGCCGAGCCGAGGCGGCGACGTACCATTGCGGTAAAATGGCGCTCGCGTGCTTGCGCCCGAGGAGAAACGCCAATGACTTTGGCTGCAACGGACCTGAAACCGCCGGCCGGGCTCGATCCTTATGGCGCCGTCACCCATGAGGTCATCAACCAGCCCTTCGAGCTCGCCGACTACAACCTCTACGATTCGGATTCGGCGCTAAAGGAGGCGGTCGCCCGCGAGGGCGCGGGTTGGGCCGCGAACGCACTCGGCGCGTTCGGCGACAAGGCTGGGTCCGCCCCCTACCTGGACCTCGGCGCTCTCGCCAACAAGAACCCGCCCGAACTCGACACCCACGACCGCTACGGGCGCCGCGTCGATCTCGTGCGCTTCCATCCCGCCTATCACGAGCTCATGAAGTCCGCGATCGAGGAGGGGATGCATTCCTCGCCCTGGACCGAACCCCGCGAGGGTGCGCATGTGGCGCGCGCGGCGCGCTTCTACATGCAGAGCGAGGTCGAAGCGGGTCACGGCTGCCCCATCACCATGACCTTTGCGTCCGTTCCGGCGCTGAAGCTCCAGCCCGACCTCGCGCGGGACTGGGTTCCGAAGATCGAGTTCGCGGATCTACGATCCGCGCAACATCCCGGCAGATCAGAAACAGGGTCTGACCATCGGCATGGCGATGACCGAAAAGCAGGGTGGATCGGATGTGCGCGCAAATACAACGCGGGCCATTCCGACAGGACCCGGCGGCCCGGGCCAGGCTTACGAACTCGTCGGCCACAAGTTCTTCGTCTCCGCCCCGATGTGCGACGCCTTCCTCGTACTCGCGCAAGCTCCGGGCGGGCTTTCCTGCTTCCTCGTCCCACGCTGGCGACCGGATGGCGCAAAGAACCCCCTTCAGATCGTGCGCCTCAAGCGCAAAATGGGCAACGCCTCGAACGCCTCAAGCGAGACCGAGCTGCGCGGCGCGCTCGGCTGGATGGTCGGGCCGGAGGGGCGCGGCGTACCGACGATCATCGAGATGGTCGCGATGACCCGCTTCGACTGCATGATCGGATCGTCGGCCGGCATGCGGATGGCGGTCTCGCAAGCGATCGACCATTGCCGCCAGCGCAAGGCCTTTGGCGCATATCTCATCGACCAGCCGCTGATGACCGCCGTCCTCGCCGATCTTGCGATGGAATCCGAGGCGGCGCTGACGCTGACGATGCGCGTCGCCCGTGCGCTGGACCATCGCGATGACCCGCACGAGGATGCCCTGGTGCGGCTCGCGACCGCCATCGGTAAATATTGGATCTGCAAGCGCACGCCGGGCGTCGCCTACGAGGCGATGGAATGCATCGGCGGATCGGGAGTCATGGAAGATTCGCCGATGCCGCGCCTCTATCGCGAGGCGCCGGTCAACGCGATCTGGGAGGGCAGCGGCAATGTGCAATGCCTCGACATCGCGCGCGCAATTGTGCGGTCGCCTCAGACGCTGGAGGCTTACTTCGCCGAAGTGGACGCCGCGAAGAGCGCAAACGCTGCGCTCGACGCCCATATCGCGCGGCTGAAAGGCGATATGCACGATCTCTCTAATTTCGAGGCGCGCGGCCGCGACCTTTGCGACCGGCTCGCCCTCGGGCTGCAGGCGGCGGCTCTTGTCCGCGCGGAATCGCCGGTCGCGGACGCTTTCGCCCAGTCGCGTCTCGAAAGTCGTGGCGCACACCATTACGGAGCGCTGATTGGCATAGACGCGAAAGCCATCGTGAGGCGCGCCGCCCCGCGCTAGAAGGGCAATGGCGGGCAGGCCGACAACTGGGGGCTGAGTGAGCGGCGTTTCCGATCATCTCTGGGTCGTAAGCTCGACGAGCGATCCGGAGGGACGCTCCACACGGGCCGACCCGCAATGGCTCGCGCTCACCGGCCAGACAGCGGAAGAGGCGCTCGGCTACGGATGGCTCGACGCAGTTCATCCGGACGATCGGCCGGACCTTGTCGAACAACTGCTCTCGACGCTGGCGCTGCGGGCGCCTTTGCGTCACGAGTTCCGCGTGCGCCGGAAAGACGGCGTCTACCGTTGGGCGCTGGGCATTGCCGCGCCGCGCTATGACGATGCCGGCGTCTTTCTCGGCTATGCCGCCTCACTCGTCGACATCCATGCGAGCCGCGAGACCCAGGAATCGCTCCGCCGCAGCGAGGAGGCGTTGCGCCTCGCCCACGAGCGGTTGACCGCTACGCTGCGCGCCTCGCCGGTCGTCGTCTTCGAGCAGGAGGGTCGCGAGCTTCGTTACCTTTGGATCCTCAATCCCTCGCCGGGCGTTAACGCCGAGGACATGGTCGGCAGGACGGACTACGACCTTTTCCCCCGTCAGGACGCGGACCTTCTCATGGCCATCAAGCGAGGGGTGCTGGAGACCGGAACTCCGGCCCGGCACGAAGTGCAAGTGGTCATCGGCGGCCAGACCCGCTGGTACGATATGAGCATAGAGCCTCGCCGCAAGGGGACGCGAGATCGACGGCGTGCTCTGCACAGCCACCGACGTCACCGAGCGCAAGCAAACGGACGCGGAACTCCGGCGCATGCAGGAGACGCTCGCTATCGCTGTGGCCGCGGCGCAGATGGGGACGTGGGACGCGGACCTCACAGGGAACGGGTCAATCGCGCGCAACCTCCGCCACGACCAGATCTATGGGCACGAGACCCTGCAAAAGAGCTGGACCTTCGACGACATTCGCGAGCACGTAGTCGAAGAAGACCGCACGGCGCTCGAAGCCGCTTTTCATAAATCTCGGCGGACGGGCTCGTTCGAAGTCGAGGTCCGTATACGCCGACCCGACGGCGAGATCCGCTGGATGGCTTCGCGCGGCCGGGTGGGTTTCGACGAGCAGGGCAAACCGGTTCGCGCCTCTGGCGTCAATTTCGACATAACCGCCCTCAAAGCCGCCGAGCAAGCGCTGAAGGAGGCCGACCGGCGCAAGGACGAATTCCTTGCCACGCTCGGGCATGAACTGCGCAATCCGCTGACGCCGATCCAGAATGGCGTGCTCCGGCTGCAACGCAACTTGCGACAGGGCGCGTCCGAGCGCGATCAGGCGCTCATCAACATGATGCAGCGGCAGACGGGCTATCTCGTTCGGCTCGTCGACGATCTTCTCGATCTCGCGCGCGTCAATAGCGGCGCGATAGAACTCAGACGCACGCATACCGAAATCGCCGCGGCGGTGCATGACGCTCTCGAAGTGGCGGCTCCTCTCATCGAGAAGAAGGGCCACAGCCTCGAAACCAGATTGCCGGATGAGCCACTCGTCATCTTTGGCGATCCGATGCGCCTTGCGCAGATCTTCGCCAATCTTCTCACCAACGCGGCGAAATATACAGGCTCCGGCGGCCGCATCGCCATCGCCGCCGAGCGGCGCGACGAAGAAGCGATCGTCCGGGTCCGCGATAACGGAATCGGCATCGCCGCCAACTCGCTGCCGCGCATCTTCGACCTCTTCGCCCGGATCGAAGGGCCCGCGCTTAACGAGCGCGGCCTCGGGGTCGGGCTCGCGCTCGCGCGCAAGCTCGTCGCCCTGCATGGCGGAACGATCGAGGCTACAAGCGGGGGACTCGGCGAAGGCGCCGAGTTTGCAGTCTCCTTGCCGCTCGACGCTACAGTCCAACCTGAGACAAAGGGAACGCCCCGAATGACCAACGAGGCGCCGCGCACGCTGCGCCTGCTCGTCGTCGACGACAATCACGACGTCGCCGACAGCATGGCCATGCTGCTCGAAAGCATCGGCGGCGAGATCCGCGTCGCCTATGACGGGGCCGCCGGCGTGGAAGAGGCCGACGCGTTTCGCCCGCATATCGCTTTCGTCGATCTGCGCATGCCTCGGGTCGATGGATATGAGACCGCGCGCCGGATGCGGGAACGACTGGGTTCGCACGCGCCACGGCTGATTGCGCTTTCGGGCGCCAGCGACCGGGAGGGCAGCCTCAACGCCGGCTTCGATCTTCATCTCACGAAGCCCGTGTCGATAGACACGCTTGAGGATATTCTGCGAGACGCGGCCGGCTAACCGCAGGAAGCGCGGTTCGCTTCGACCCGCCATTCATGCGATGGGTGAATAGATCTTATGTGAGGCCGCGGAATACTCTGTCGCTCGGCGGACACTAACTCAGTCTCCGAAAAGAACCGTCCGGCGCTGGCCTGGAGCGGATTGTGAGGAGCAGAGATAATGGGCGAGCTGGCTGGAAAGGTTGCGATCGTCACGGGCGCGTCGAAAGGAATTGGCGCGGCGATCGCGGGGGCGCTTGCAGACGCTGGCGCGGCGGTCACGGTGAATTACGCCTCGAGCAAAGCTGACGCAGACAAGGTCGTGGAGTCCATCAAGCGCAAAGGCGGAAAAGCGATCGCGGTCCAGGGCGACGTTTCGCGCCGTGGCGACGTCCAACGTGTCGTCTCCGAGACGACGGCGACCTTCGGCCGGCCGACCATTCTCGTCAACAATGCGGGAGTCTATACATTCGGCCCGCTTGAGGCGCTGACGGACGAGGAGTTTCACCGCCAGTTCAATATCAATGTGCTGGGCGCCTTGCTCATGACGCAGGAAGTCGTCAAAGGCTTGGACGGCGCGGGCGGAAGCGTGATCAATCTCAGCACGATCGCTAGCGTCAATCCAGTTCCGAACTCGCTCATCTATGCGGCTTCGAAGGGGGCGATCGACACCGCCACGCGCGCGCTGGCGACGGAACTCGCTCCAAAAAATGTGCGCGTGAACGCGATTGCGCCGGGGATGACTGAAACCGAGGGATTTGCGACGCTCGGGTTCACGCTCGAAGGCGCAAAAGCCATGGGTCTCGCTTTGCCTATGGGGCGTTTCGGGCGGCCGGAGGATATCGCCCGTGTCGCGGTGTTTCTCGCTTCCGATCAATCCGGTTGGTTGACCGGGGAGCGCATCACGGCGTCGGGCGGTCAGAGGTAGAGAAGAGGTCGGGACGCGGCGGCGACAAAACTTTCGCCGCCGTTTGCGGTCGCACATCGCGGGCCTCGTGCTTTCGAGGCTCGTGACATTCAGATGGGACGCTTCGCCACAACCGTCGCCTATTACGAGTCCGCGCGCGCCGCCCTACGCCGCCGGGTTCTTCTCGGAAGCCGCTCGTCGTCCTGGTGACGGACATTATCGAGGCGAGAGCAGAGGCGTTTGCCCTGAGTTGTCGAGAACAACTGCAGGTGTTCGCGACGGCCCCCGCTTCAAACCGTCATCCGGCCTCGCACCTCTTCCTCATTCATTTCGGCCCGTGTGCCAGCGAGGACAACGGCGCCACGATCCATGACCGCGTAGTCGTCACAGATGTCGCGCGCCCATTCGAAATATTGCTCCACGACGAGGATCGCCATTTCGCCCTTCCTGCGCAAGTGAATGAGCGCCCGGCCGATGTCCTTGATGATCGAAGGCTGGATGCCTTCGGTCGGCTCGTCGAGCACGAGCAGCTTCGGCTTGGTGACGAGCGCGCGAGCGATGGCAAGTTGCTGCTGCTGCCCGCCGGAAAGGTCGCCGCCTCGCCGGCCGAGCATGTCATTGAGCACGGGGAAGAGAGAGAAGATCTCGTCGTCGATCCGGCGGTCGCTTCGCGGCCGGGTCGCGAAACCAGTCATGAGGTTCTCACGGACCGTGAGGAGCGGAAAGATTTCTCGCCCTTGCGGCACATAGCCAAACCCCGCCTTGGCCCGCAGATGCGGCGCCAGCTTCGTCATGTCGTCGTCGTTCCACTTGATAGCGCCCGACGCAACCATATGCTGGCCGATAATGGCGCGCAGCAGGGAGGACTTGCCGACGCCGTTGCGACCGAGGACGGTGAGGATCCGTCCTGTCTGCGCCTTGACGGAGACGGAGCGCAGCGCTTGAGCCGCGCCGTAAAAAAGATCGATGCGGTCGACGGTCAGCATGATCGCGAATCCTCTCCGCTCGCTCTTTGTGCGGGAGCGGCTGGGAGCGAGAGGTCGTGCAAGGACGCGCGCCATTGGCCTGGATCTCTCATCCGACGACCATTGGCGCCGAGGGCAGGCGAAGAGTGCATTTCGGAGAATCGCAGCGCGCAAGTGTCCTGCATATTCATCGCCCCAGATATACCTCGACGACACGCGGGTCGGCGCTGACCTGATCGAGCGTGCCTTCCGCGAGCACCGAACCTTCGTGAAGGCAGGTAACCTTGACGTCGAGTTCACGGACGAACGTCATGTCGTGCTCAACCACGACGACGGAATGATCGCGTGCGATATCGCGCAAAAGTTCGGCAGTGGCGGCCGTCTCGGCGTCCGTCATGCCCGCGACCGGCTCGTCGACCAGCAAAAGCTTGGGGTCCTGCGCAAGCAGCATGCCGATCTCGAGCCACTGCTTCTGCCCATGAGACAGCGAACCGGCGACCCGATTGCGGTGATCCTTCAGCCGCGTCGTGACCAGAATTCGGTCGATCGTCTCGCGGATTGCTTTGTCCTCACGGGCAAAGAGCGTGGTGTAGACATCGCGCGGCGCCTTGGTGGCAAGGAGAAGGTTGTCTTCGACCGTGTGCGCCTCGAACACGGTCGGCTTCTGAAACTTGCGGCCGATGCCAAGCGTCGCAATCTCTGCTTCATCCAGTTTGGTGAGATCGAACTTCCCGTCGAACATCGCATCGCCCTCGTCTGGGCGGGTCTTGCCGGTGATGACGTCCATCATCGTCGTCTTGCCGGCCCCGTTCGGGCCGATGATCGCCCGCATCTCGCCCGGGGCCAAAATGAGAGACAGCCCACGCAGGGCCTTGTAGCCGTCGAATGAGACGCTGACCCCGTCGAGGTACAGAATCGACGAGGTGAGCTTCGGGTTCGTCGTGTCGGCCAGAGTCATGGATCGACCCCCTCCTCGACAACCACCGCAGGCGTCTCCTCAAGTTGTGGAGCGGCGCGCTCCCGCGGCGGCCGCAAGAGGAGACCGAGCAGCCCCCGAGGCAGAAAGAGCGTCACGAGCACGAAGAGACCGCCGAGACCGTAGAGCCAATAGTCGGGGAAGGCCCCGGTGAAATAAGTCTTCGCGAAATTGACCGCGATGGCGCCGATTGCGGCGCCGACCAGCGTCCCACGTCCGCCGACCGCGACCCAGATGGCGGCCTCGATCGAATTCGCCGGCGCGAACTCGCTCGGATTGATGATGCCAACCTGCGGGACGTAGAGCGCTCCCGCGACGCCAGCGATCAGAGCGGAGACCACGAAAGCGAAAAGCTTGTAATTCTCGACCCGGTAGCCAAGGAACCGCATGCGGCTTTCGGCGTCGCGCACCGCCATCAACGCCTTGCCGTATTTCGACCCGATGATGAGCCGGGCGATCCAGTAGGCGATGATCAGAGCGATCGCGCTTGCAGAGAAAAGCGCCGCCTTGGTCGCCGACGATTGTATCGAGAAGCCGAGCAGGTCCTTGAAATCGGTCAGGCCGTTGTTGCCGCCGAAACCGAAATCGTTGCGGAAGAACTCCTTGTAGAGCGCGAAGGTCATCGCCTGGGTGATAATCGACAAATAGACTCCGGTCACGCGCGAGCGGAAGGCGAACCACCCAAAGGCGAGCGCAAGCAGACCCGGCACAAGCAGCACCATCAGCATCGCGTAAGGGAACCAGTTGAAGCCCCACCAGGCTACCGGCAGCGCCTTCCAGTTCAAGAAGACCATGAAGTCGGGTAGAATTGGGTTCGCGTAGACGCCGCGGGCGCCGATTTGACGCATGAGATACATGCCCATCGCGTAGCCGCCGAGCGCAAAAAATGCTCCGTGCCCTAGCGACAGGATGCCGCAATAACCCCAGACAAGATCGAGCGCGACGGCGAGGATCGCATAGCAGAGATATTTGCCGAACAGCTGCACGACATAGGGCGGAATATTGAAGGGCGAGGTCGGCGCGGTCCCCAACGACAGCACAGGCACCAACACAGCCGCGGCCGCCAGGAGAACGACAAAGACGAGGCCGAGTTCGATCGAGTTGCGGACTCATGCTTCCACCGCGCGGCCCTTCAGCGCGAACATGCCACGCGGCCGTTTCTGGATAAAGAGGATGATGATGACCAGCAGCACGATCTGGCCCTGCACGGCGCCTATCAGCGGCTCAAGGATCTTATTGGCCACACCGATCATTAGCGCGCCGAGCGCTGTGCCCCAGAGATTGCCGACGCCGCCAAACACCACGACCATGAAACTGTCGATGATGTAGCCTTGGCCAAGGTTGGGCGAGACGTTGTCGATTTGCGACAGCGCGACACCGGCGATCCCGGCGACGCCTGAGCCCAGTCCGAAGGCGAGCATGTCGATGCGCGCCGTCGAGATGCCCATGGCCGCCGCCATGCGCCGGTTTTGTGTAACGGCGCGCATCCGAAGCCCGAAAGAAGTCGCCCGCAGCACAAGCTGGAGTCCGACGAAGACGAGGATCGCGAGCACGATGATCCAGAGCCGATTCGCGGTGATCTCCAGCCCGCCAATATGCATTGCGCCCGACATAAACGGCGGATTGGTGACTTGCCGATTGTTTGGCCCGAACAAACTACGCACAGTCTGTTGCAAGATTAGCGAGACGCCCCAGGTTGCGAGCAGCGTCTCCAGCGGCCTCGTATAGAGGAAGCGGATGATGAGTTGCTCGATCGCGATGCCGACCAGGCCGGCGACCACGAACGCCAGAGGAATCGCGAATGCGAGCGACCAATTCTGCAGCCAGGGCGGAAGCATGAGCTGCACGAGGTAGGTCGTATAGGCCCCAAGCATAACCATCTCGCCATGCGCCATATTGATGACGCCCATCACGCCGAACGTAATCGCGAGGCCGATGGCGGCAAGTAACAGCACGGACGATGCGGAGAGACCATACCATAGGTTCTGCACGACGTTCCACATCGCGAGCGTCGAACGAAGCGACGATAGGGCGGAGTCCGCTTCCGCCTTGACTTGCGGATCAGTCGACTTCTGGGAAAGCTGGTCGATTAGGTTGAGCGCGTCCTGGTCCCCGCGAGCCTTGAGAGTGTCGATCGCCGCGATTTTGTCGCTCGTCGAGGGACTGTCGGTCGTTACGATGATCGCGGCCCGCGCGAGATTGAGCGCAGCGATGACGCGCGGATCCTTCTCTTTCGCAAGCTGCGCCTCGATAGCGTGCAGACCCTTCGGATCATGTGTCTTGAAGACGTCAGAGGCCGCGGCGAGACGCTTTTCGGGATCAGCATTCGAGAGGGTCAGCGCCCCGAGCGCCGCGTCGATCGAGCTGCGGATCGCGTTGTTGATCCGGACCTTGGAGAGGTCATCCTCGCTGCCAGCAAACGGCTGACCAGATTTCGCCTCAAGGAGTTTGCCGTCGGCCGTCTTGTAGATGACCGCATGCGAGTCAGGATTGAAGAAAAGCCTGTTGTTGTCGAGGGCGTCAAGGATCGGCGCAGCCTGCGGAGGCGCCTCGGCAGCAAGCTGCGAAACGGCCTTATCTGTCGATGGATATTTGTTCTGAGCGAAGAGCGCGAGCGTGTCGTCGAGGGAATCGGCGTGGGCCACGCAAGAAAAGGTGAGACCTCCGATCACCGCAAGAAGAGCGATGGAGCGGCCGATAGCCGAACAAATCTGAAGCAAGGAACCCGCTATCCCACGCGCGCGATCCCAAGCAGCGGCGGAGACGGAAGGCGACGCGTCAACGATGATCTGCATGAACAGGCTTACCCGGTCGGGAAGCGGATTTCGATTGGCGCGCCCCATGATCCTCAACTGCATTCCAAGAAGGTGGGAGTGGAACGACAAGAACCTCGGCCGCTAAGGGCCCTCTCCCGGGAAGAGAGAGGGCCCTTGGGCTTGTCGTTGGCGTTCGATGCAATCAGCCGCCGCACTTGCCCTTGACGACGTTGTAGTTGCCGCACAGCATGGGCGAACGCCAGTCAGCGATAAGGTCCTTCGAACCCTCGAGATAAGGCGACCATTCCTGTGCGACGATCGTTCCGGGCGTCTGCCAGACGACGTTGAACTGGCCGTCCCCCTGGATCTCGCCGATGTAGACGGGCTTCGTGATATGATGGTTCGGCATCATCGTCGAAAGGCCGCCTGTGAGGTTCGGCACCGCGACTCCGATCATCGCGGGGATGACCTTGTCTGGATCGAAACTCTGGGCTTTTTCGACCGCCTTCACCCACATGTTGAAGCCGATGTAGTGCGCCTCCATTGGATCGTTGGTGGTGCGGTTCGGCTTCTTCGTGAATTCATGCCACTGCTTGATGAACGCCTTGTTCGCGGGAGTGTCGATCGACTCGAAGTAATTCCAGGCGGCCAAGTGTCCGACAAGCGGCTTGGCGTCCAGGCCTGCGAGTTCCTCCTCGCCGACCGAGAATGCGACGACAGGAATGTCGGTGGCTTTAATGCCCTGGTTCGCGAGCTCCTTGTAGAAGGGGACGTTTGCGTCGCCGTTAATCGTCGACACCACGGCTGTCTTCTTGCCCGCCGAGCCGAATGCTTTGATCTTCGAAACTTCGGTCTGCCAGTCGGAGAACCCGAACGGCGTGTAGTTGATCATGATGTCCTCGGCCGGAACGCCCTTGAGCTTCAAGTAGGCCTCGAGGATCTTGTTGGTCGTGCGCGGATAGACGTAGTCGGTGCCCTCAAGCACCCAGCGCTTCACCGCGCCGCCGTCGGAGCTCATCAGGTAGTCGACTGCCGGGATCGCCTGCTGGTTCGGCGCGGCGCCGGTGTAAAAGACATTTTTCTCAGACTCTTCGCCCTCGTACTGCACCGGATAGAAAAGGATGTTGTTGAGCTCCTTGAACACGGGCAGCACGGACTTGCGCGACACCGAGGTCCAGCAGCCAAACACGGCCTTCACATGATCCTTCTCGATGAGTTCGCGCGCCTTCTCGGCGAAAAGCGGCCAATTGGACGCGGGGTCGACGACGACCGCCTCGAGCTTCTTGCCCAGTACGCCTCCTTTCTTGTTCTGCTCATCGATGAGCATCAGCATGACATCCTTCAGCGTCGTCTCGCTGATCGCCATCGTGCCGGACAGCGAATGAAGGATGCCGATCTTGATGGTGTCGTCGTCCGCTTGCGCGGAGGTGAGCCCCAACGCTAGCGCCCCTCCAACCAGCACTCCCGCGGCGCGGGAGAGAAATCTTTTTATCAGTGACATGAACGTGTCCTCGTCCGTGTAGCCTCAGGCCTGGGCGGCCCCCCGGGGAGCCTTGGCAGGATTCGCAATCGCCGTGCCACGGGCTTTCGCGAGAGCCCGGCGAAACCCGCCCCTTTCTGAGGCGGCGGCGCCAAACATTTGATCACAACCGGGCGCTTGCCGATCTTCTGAGGTCGGCAATGAGCGTCGCTGACGCGGCGTTTCCAATTTACTATCCATCTACAGTTTAATCGTTGGAGGATTAGCAAAATTGTTAGAACGGCCCTATAGCGTGACCGCCTATTTCGGGCGGCGTCCTGCAGGGTCTTGGTTTCCGCGATCCTGCGAAGCCGAGGCGCAGGCGCGCATTGGACGCGCCGACCATGGATTCGCGCGAGGCCGCGTCGAGTGGTTCATCGAGGCTTGGCGGCGGCGCCACGATCGCTGTCAAAGCCAACGAAGGAGAGCAAGTTTGATGCGACTACAGGGCTACTCAAGCAGCGGCTGGGGCGTCGCCGGCACGGCGCTGGCGCTATGCGGCGCGTTGGCGCTCGCAGGCTGCGGAAGCAAAAGGCAGGAGACCGATGTCATCAAGGCCCAGGGGCAAGTCATCGCCCATGTCGGGTCTGAGGACATCACCCAGCCGGAGCTCGATAACGAGATGCGTTTGGCCAACGTACCGCCGGACAAGCGTAAGGACGATGCTATCATCAAAGCCGTGCTCAGCCGCGTAATTGAGCGTAAATACCTGGAGCAGCAGGCAGTTGCGGCCAAGCTCGACCGCGAGCCGACCGTCCATCTTGATCTCGATAGGGCTCGCGAACAGGTTCTTGCTTCGGCCTTCATTCAGCGCCAGGTCGGCTCCAAAATCAGCGGCATTTCGAATAGCGAAGTGGACGCTTACATCCAGGCTCATCCGGACAAGTTCGCAAACCGGCAGATCTTCAACATTGAACAGGTCTCGTTCGTGCCGCAAAAGGAGATGAAGGACCTTGCCACTGCGGTTAAGACCTACAATTCTCTCGACCAGGTCACCGCCAAGCTCGACCAACTCGGCATCAAATACAGTCGCGGGCCCGGCGCGCTTGATAGCGCAACCCTTCCCTCGGAAATGATGAAGCCCCTGGTCGCCCGCAAGCCCGACGACATCTTCTTCGTTCGCTCCCGGACGAGCGCGAGCTTCTTCAAAGTGACGTCGGCGGAAAGCAAGCCTCTCGCGGGCGAGGAGGCGGCGGCGTTCGCCCGGCGGGAGGTGCGCGAGGAGATTGCTCGCAAGCTCGCGAAGGACACACTCGATGCGGCGCTGGCGAGCGCGAAATATGAAGGCGACGTGGCTCGCGTCATGAAGGCTCCAACCCCAACGCCTGAGCCGACGTCGGCTGAAAACCCGGTCGCTCCCGGAACGGAAGCCACTCAGCCACAACCGGGCGAACCGGCAACCACAGAAAAAGAAAATTTGGATAAAGAGCAGCCTAAGAAGTAAGTCTGGATCGGACCGCTGCGCCACCCTGTCGCAGCGGTCTTTCCCTCAAGGAAGCGGTGCTGCCGCTGTTCGCAGGCGATTCGCTCGCCTTGTCGCCAAGCCCCGCCAAGGGGTGTGCCTCAAATCCGCAGCAGGACAAGCAAGAGGTCGCTCGAAACCAGCGGCCCTGCAAAAGGCAATTCCACTGCGGCGAGCGGCAGCCGCAAGGCCTGAGAGTCCCCGCGAGCGACCGGCAACGGTGAAGAACCCGCCCTCCGGACGCGAGCGGTTCCGCTTCAGGTCGCCGAAAGCCGCGGAGCCGGGCGACGGAAACCGCGGAGATTCTTGGAGCCGCGGATCACGCCGAGCATGGGCCCAGACGTGGAATATTCGAGATCCAGCGGGATTCGAATCCTACGGTCCAGCATCTCAGCGAGGAGGGCAAGGATGATTCCAAGAACCAGCCCGCCGGCAAACGCGACCGCGAGGACGAGCGAGCGCTTTGGGAAAGCGGGAGAGAGTGGCGGAATCGCCTTGTCCAGTACGGAGATATTGGCGAAAGTCAGCTTGCTTTGCAGCTTGGCCTGAGCGGCGGCTCTCTCGCGCTCGTTGAGCTGCTCTAGCCGGAACGCAACGTCACGTTGCAGCATGCCGACCCGATCCCGACGCCCCTGCGCGGAGATTGCGGCCTTTTGAGCCTCAGCCTGACGACCTTCCAGCGCGGCGATTTGGTCCTGGGTTTGCGCTATCCGCGACTTCAGATGTTCCCGCATTTTCACGGTGGCCTCCCCGATCTGCTTTTTCAGCTGAGCGATGTTGGAGGCTTCGGTGAGCATCTTCGGGTTGTTCGGACCGAGAGATGTCCTGATTGAATCGTAGGTGATCTGAGCGCTGGTAAGCTTGTCCTTGAGACCGGCCAGCGCCTGAAGCTCCGGATCGGTCGGATCGACGGAAAGGTTGATCGCCCCACTATCAAGCCGGCTTTGAAGGGCCGTTAGAGCGGCCTTGGTCGACGAAAGTTCCGATGAGACAGCGGAGAGAGCCGCTGCGTAAGTGTCGACGCCGGTTACGTTGGTTTTGGCCTGCTCGTCTTCGAGGTCCTTCCGGGCAACTTCGAGTTCGCGCCGCAATTCCTCGATCTGTGGCGCAAACCACCTTGCGGTCTGCTCCGCGGACGCGACCTTCATCTCGATACTTGCATCGATGGTGGAGGCAAGGAACGCGTTGGCGAGCAACGCCGCCTGTGTTGGATTGCCCGATTTGTAGCGGATCGACAGCACATTCGAGGTGCCAACAAATCTCGGGTCGACGCCGCTGATAATGCTGTCCGCCATCCAGTTATCTATGTCTTCGCGTCCGAAAGACGACGATTCCCGATAGGCTTCCTGCGTCGCTGCGTTCGCAGTCAGATTAAGACGGTGTACGACGTCCAGCGCAACGCGCTGGCTTTGCACAAGCTCAAGAAGATTGCCCTGCATGATCGCGACGGCAGGCGCCATTCCGGTAATTGGGTCCGTAACCGAGTCAACCGTCGCTGTCGCTTCCGCGTCGTATCGGCCAGGCACGAAAAGCAGCACGGCGGCAGCCGTGATCAGGGCGGCCGCAAAGGTCAGCAAAATGATCCAGCTACGCCGTATGAGAATGATCAGGATCTGGTAAATTGACACTGTTGACTCCTAATGCGGCGCTCATCGCGCCGGACCCCTACGCTAACTACACTGCCACGCCGTTTACCCGAAAACTAGGCGGCTTTTTGGCGAAGTAGAAACCCCAACGCCGGACATGACATATGGGCTCCCTCACGCCGGATCGCGAAGACCACGCAAGAAGGCGACGCGCCCGGTCATGCCTACCGCCATCCTCCTAAGATCTTCCGACTGAAGTAAGGCGATGCCGACCGATATCGCTCCAACCGCTGCAGCCGCCGGAATCGCCAAAGCAGGATTCGGTCCGACTTCTCGTGCGACGACGAGAGCGACGAGGCAAAGCCCGATCGCCGGAAGCGACGCCAGAATGCTGCTGCGCGGAATCTTTGACAGCCACAACAGCACCGAGGCTTCGAATACATTCCGCAGCACCCAGACGGCTGCGGCCCCAGTCAGCCCGTAATGGGTCGTCGCCAGCCAGAGGCAGGCAAAGAAGGGCAAGAATTCGACCATGTTCATCTTACCTGGCAGGTCGGGTCGACCCTGGCCCTGCAGAAGGTGGAAAGGAACCACGACAAACGAATTGAACAAAATGCCCACAAACATGATTTGAGCGAGCGGCGAGGACACGACCGCAAAAGACTCCCCAAGCCAAAAATGGAAGAAGACAGGCGTGGCCACGATCGCCGTAGCGATGATAGCGCCATAGCCATAAGCCAGGGCAATAAAAGCGCGAGCCGCTAATTCGACGGCCTCGGAAGCGCTAACGAGGGAGAGTCGAGGAAAAAGCGTGCGCGCCAATGCATTGGAAAAAACCGTGCTCTGCTGCACAAGCCGACTCGCAACCGCATAATAGGCGACTGCGGCGACGCCAACGATACCTCCAATCATGAACTGATCCAGCGTCCAGAGCGAAACGCCAAGCATGTTGGTCGCTGCGATCCAGCCGCCGTAGCTTAAAAGTCCCCTGGCCCGAGTGATACTGAAAGACGCCCAATGGAACGGTCCTTCGGAGCGAAAAATGATAAATAATACAATTAGAAGCGTAAAGTAAGACGCGAAAGCCGCCGCCGGGATGACGTAGGCGAGCGAGGGGCCAACCCAAATGGCGACGATCACGGGCAGAATTTGGGTGAGCGACATGCCAAGGACCGTCAAGAGGTTTGCGAGGCCGAACCGCTCTTTCGACTCAAGGGCGCCGATCCCAGCGCCCATCAGGAACGAGACCGGAATCATGCCCGCGATCCAAGGCAATGCCTGCCGGATTTCGGGCATCAGATCCTCGGGCACCTTCATGAAGTGCGAGAATATAACGTTCGCGAATAGATATCCCACAACAGCCGCGGTGAGCCCGAAGACGAAATTCACCGTCAGGGTCGTCACGAGAACGCGCGCGCGCTCCGCCTGCGGCGCGTTCCGGAGTTTCGAGAGTGCATTCACCGCAGCACGGGACATGCCAAGGTCAAGGAACCCGGCGTAGCCGAGCAGCACCCAAACGATCGATAACACGCCATACCGGGCATTGCCGATATGATGGATAAAAAGAGGAACGGTGGCGAAGGCGACGGCGATTCGGGAAACGGGACTGACGAGGTTGATCAAAAAGTTACGCTTCAGCGATGGTGCGCCGTTCATGATATCCTCTGTCTAAGGACACGCCTCGACCGCTTCTCCCGTGAAATTGCATCAGCTGGGGGATGGGCGGGGCCGTCAGCCGACGCCTCTCGCACTTCTCTAGCACTGGTACGGACGCGTGTCTTCTCCAAAGATGGCGGAGGTCGGAGATCTCCGGATCGCCCTGTTCTTGCCACTCCGCATTCGTTTAAAGGCCCTTCGTGTCCAAAACATAGGGAACTGGTATATGACGGAGCGGCACGCAGTGAGTTTGACGTCGCGACTGTTTGGCGCTGCCTCGCGCCGCCCTCGATTGGCCCCCATGATCGTACCAAGGGTGGCGGTTTTTGCCCTGATTGTATTCGGAAGCGTGGCCGGATCCACCCCCTATGCGTCGGCCTTGGAGGTTCCCAAAGGATGTGACGTGCCGCCCGAACCCGGCCATGGGCGCACCTTCTACATCGATCCGGCGCATGGTTCGATGGCGAACGACGGTTCTGCAGCCAAGCCCTGGCGAACGCTTTCGGAAGTCTTGGCGCCGGAGGCTCATATGGTCGCCACAAGGAAATGGCGCGAAAACATCAACCCGCCCGTTGCCGAGTTCCGTCAATCCCGCAGGGCCTATCAAGCCTGGGGACACGCTTGTGCTCATGAGCGGCAATCATGGCGATGTGAATATTCGGCAATACGTCAATGACCGGTTCATATCGGTCGTTGCAGGAAAGGGACAATCGCCCCTCGTCGGGTCGATGAGCGTTGTCGCCTCCGGCCACTGGCTCTTCAAAGGGATCAAGTTCCAGAAGGCGCGACCCGCGACCGAGAAATTCGCAACGTTGGTCAGCATGGTGAGCCATGGCTGGCTGGGTCCATCCGACAACATCGTGTTTGTAGACAATTCGTTGTCGACCGAAGATTTAACGAGTTCCTGGACCGACGATGATTGGGTCTCCAAGCCCTACAACGTCGCTCTGGTCAGCAGCGGACGCTGCGTGACGATTGCTCACAACCACGTTTTCAACGTGCGCGACGCGATGGGCGTCTCTGGTTCCGATGTTCTGGTAGAAAATAATCTCATCGAGCATTTCGGCAACGATGGGATCGACATTGCAGCAAGCAACGTAACCGTAAAGGGGAACTCTATCCTCGAGGGCAACCATACCTCCAAGGAATGGCTTCATCCGGATGGGATCCAAGGCTGGGGGAACTCGAAGAACGTCGTCATCGATTCAAACCGCGTCGTCAACTTCGGCCACCCCATGCAGGGCATCGACGTATTCGACGGGCACTGGGATCACGTGCGCGTCACGAACAATCTCGTCGTGTCTCACACTGGTCATGGCATGACGATTATCGGCGCCGACAACCTGTTCATCGCGAACAACACAGTGCTCTCGACAAATTCGGGGGCTCCGACCTGGATTCAGACCGGCTCGTCCAAAGATAAGCGGGCGCCGATTAATGTCATCATCCGAAACAACATCGCCACCAACATTTTCGGACACAATGCCGCCTGCGATCACAATATCGCCCAAGCCAGAATCATCTGCGATTCCACGCCGGGCGTTGAGCGCCTCGACCCGCGCCTGGTCCACGATTTCGCCGACAAATCGATCTTTCGGACCATCGGCTACGATCCTCAGAGCCGGAAGGTTGGCGATCTGAGGCCGACGCCCACGAGCAGCGCCTATAAGGCCGGTTCCGAGGAAGACGCCCCGCCCGTCGACATCACGGGCAGAAAGCGGGTCGCGCCCTACGACATCGGCGCCTTCGCACGCTGAAAGGAGATATAGCGTCGGAGCCCCACCGACCCGTTCAAGCCGGCTTGCGCGCGCACACCACGATCTGGTTAATGAATAGATGCCGCAACCGACCTGCGGTCAGCGCGTTGGCGACCTTCTGCCGCGGCCCCATGCTGCCGTGGGGCTCGACAGAAAGCACCTCGAAGCCGCAGTCCCGAAACATCTGAGCGTAGGTCCCCGGGGTAAACCAGCGCAGATGCGTGCGGTCCATGCGACCTGCGTCTTCAAGATCCCAACGGCCCTTCATTAACATTCTTATTGTGGAAATATGCGCGATATTTGGCGAACCTGCGAAAACCAATGCGCCGGGCGCGAGGAGCGGATAGAGGCGGCGAAGTACGGCCCAGGGATCGACCAGATGCTCCAACACCTCGCTGGCAATCAGCGCGCCAAAGCTCCCCTTGGGCTCAGGGATGTCAAAAGTCTCAATGTTAGCAACATAAACTTCGTCGAGCCGGAGCTTCGCGCGCTCACCAGGCCCCGGCATGAGTTCTACACCGACATAGCGGCCGCATTTCTTGGTCGCTTTAGCGTAAGCGCCCGTCGACCCTTCGCCACAACCGATCTCTAGGATCGACCGATCGGTGTCTGGATCCAATTTGTCAATGAAACCAGATCGGCTTCCAGAAAAGTAATCTTCAGGTTTGGCGTCGTAGGAATGAATAGCGGCGCTCATCGGCGAACTCCGTCTGTCGGCACGACGTATAGGCGGCGTGTCCCCCCATAGCAAGACGATTGACGTTGCTCGAAGTCTCTAACAATTCGCATCGCGAAGCTGTTCGTTTACGCTCTCAAGAAATCCGCCCAAATTGTCGGTGCTGAAATCGGCTGCGGCGGCAGCCTCCGCAGCCGGCTCGCGATCATGGTCCTCCCGGTGGTCGGTTCGGTCGGACCTGGCCGTCACCAGCACAGTCGTCATCCCTCTCGCTTTTGCCGGCAACAGGTTCTTGGCGATGTCCTCGAACATCGCCGCGGAACGCGGATCTGCGTCATATTTCTGGAAGAAGGCGTCATAAGCGGCCTCCGCGGGCTTCGGCACGAGGCTTGCCGCGACTATGTCGAACGCGTCCTCGAACAGCCCTTCGAGGCCGAGTTGACGAACCGTCTGGATTGCGTGGTCGCGCGAGCCGTTCGTGAAGATGAGTTTGCGACCCGGCAGGCGTTCGATCTCGCGCACGAGTGTCGTGTCGGGCGTGAGCATCGAGCGGTCGATGTCGTGGACGAATTCGAGGAAGCGCTCCACCGCCTCCCCAATATTCTCCTCCACGAGCCCACGCAGCGTTGTGCCGTGCCGGCGATAGTAGTGCTGGTGGAGAGCCCGCGCGGAGAAGCCGTCGATGCCAAACAGGTCGATCAGAAAGAGCGAGATGCGCTGGTCGATCTCACGCCAGATGCCGGAATCGGGCGGATAGAGTGTATTGTCGAGGTCGAAGACCCAGGTCGTAACGTGTCCGAATCTTGCACGAAGCTCGTCATCACGGGGGGCGCGAAAGGCGGAAGGCGCATTCAGCGATGACATCGATAGACCCAATACCTCGACGAAACCTGCATCTTCCCTCAATCCGATGGCGATAGCGTTAAAGTTTTAGCGACCCTGCGCGAGGCGTCCAGATCCCCATGGCGCCAACTGCCCATCGAGGGCAGCGAGGGCGTGCAGGACAGCCTTTCGCATCACGCTCGATAACCCTGCTCTGTCGAGGTCCCCTAACGCAACCCAGAAGTGATGTTCGGGCGTCGGTCCATCATAATCCGCGACATGGATGGCGAGACTGAGCGAGAAATGGGTGAAAGCCTGCTCGACTGCGCCGTCGAGCCTGCGCCAAGCCGCGGCGACCGGCGCTCCTTCCGGGGGCCAGAAGTCCGCGGCCGGTATCCAGTCGCTGCCCGGAAGCTCCACGGTCGAGGCCAGCAGGCCGTGAGGCGGCCGGCGGCGAGCAAGGAATGCGCCGTCGTAACGTTGAGCGAAGAACACAGACCCTCGTCGATTGGGTTTCGCCTTCTTAGCGGCGCGGGGCGGGTAGGCTTCCGGCTCGCCGGACCGAGCGGCGAGGCAATCCGGCTCCAGGGGACAGGCGCGACAATCGGGCGTGAGCGGCCGGCAAATGGTCGCTCCGATGTCCATGAGCGCCTGTGCGAAATCGCCTGACCGACTTCCGGGCGCCAGCGCTCGCGCCGCCGCGCCGATTTGGGCCCTGGCATCTGGAATCGGCTTTTGAAGCGCCATCAGTCTCGCCAGAATACGGGCGATATTTCCGTCTACCGGCAAAGTCTGGCGGCCGAATGCGATGGCGGCCACGGCCGCCGCTGTGTAGGGCCCGACGCCCGGCAGGCTGCGAAGCTCCATTTCGTCACTTGGAAACGCGCCGCCTCGCGTGGCGACAGCCTTGGCGCAGGCATGCAGGTTCACCGCACGTGAATAATAGCCGAGGCCCGCGAAAGCGCTCATAACCGCTTCCCGCGGCGCGGCCGCGAGATCTGCGACAGTGGGCCACGCGGCCACGAAGCGACCGTAATAAGGCGTGACGGCCTGCACAGTTGTCTGCTGCAGGAGCACCTCCGACAACCAAACCCGATAGGGATCGGGCGTCTCGCCGGGCTCCGCGCGCCATGCCAGCTTTCTCCGGTTGGCGTCCCACCAGGCGAGCACCCGCTCTCTCAGCGTATTTCTCTTTGCGGGCGACAAGAGCCCGCCTACATTATCGGCCATGTCATCCTGTCATCGTCATCAGGGCCGACCATGAGCGTTTTGCGTTCCCGCGCCAAGCCGATCGCGGCATTCCTGCCCGCGGTTATCGGTGAGGCGCTGGCGGCCCGGGGTATGGGAGAGGCGAGTCTCGTCTCGCATTGGCCCGCCATCGTTGGCGAGGCGATTGCCGCTTTCGCTCGGCCGATCGAACTGCAATGGCCGGCCCGCGGGCCGAAGCGCGATCCGCAGATCCCCGCGCGCCCCGCAACTCTGGTGCTCAGAGTGGACGGCGCGTTCGCGCTGGAAGCACAGCATAGCGCCGCGATCATCGTTACGCGGGTCAATGCTCATCTTGGCTGGCGCTGCGTCGAGAAAATCGCTTTCCGGCAAGGCCCGCTGCCGCCGCTCGCGGCGAAGCGGCAAGGGCGCCCCGCTCCGAGCACAGAGGCCAAACAAGAAGCCCACAGCATCGCCGCGCGAATAGAGGATGAGGCGTTGCGCGAGGCATTGGCGGGGCTCGGCGCCCGCGTACTCGACCAGGATGAGCGTATTGGCGCGATTGCGCCTGCGGCAGGTCAGAGCGCCTGATATGCTGAGAAGTCAGACACTTGCGGGACGCTCGATCGTCCGCATGAACGGGGCGGGCAATCAGATCCTCGTCCTGGACCTGCGCGGCGCAGGCGCCCTGCCCTCGCCCGCGGAAGCGCGCGCCGTCCATGGCGCTCCGGGACTCGCTTACGACCAGATGATGGTCGTCGGCGATCCGCGCGGCCGCGCGAAGATTCCCTTCGTCACGATCTACAACAACGATGGCACATTGGCCGGAGCCTGCGGCAACGGCTCTCGCTGCGTCGCTGACCGGCTTGCACGCGAAACCGGCGCGGATAACCTCGCCTTTGAGACCGAGGCTGGAACCATCGCTTGCGAACGCATCGGCGAGCAGGCTTGGCGCGCCGACATGGGGCCGCCCGCTTTGGGCTGGCGCGACATTCCGCTCGCGCACGCCGTGGCGGACACTGGACGCGTCACGCTGCTCTGGCCCGAGGGCGATCCAGCCGAGACGCTTGGGCCCGCGGCGACCGTCAGCATGGGCAATCCGCATGCGGTGTTCTTCGTCCCCGACCTTTCCCGAATCGACGCCGCGAAGCTTGGCCCTCGCGTCGAGACTCACCCGATATTTCCCGAGAAGGCCAACGTGACCTTTGCTCAAATCGGCGCTCGCGATGACGTTACGGCCCGCGTCTGGGAGCGCGGAGTGGGACTGACGCTTGCCTGCGGATCGGCCGCCTGCGCGACGCTGGTCGCGGCTGCGCGCGCGGGTTTGATGGACCGCGAAGCCACGGTGCGGCTGCCGGGCGGCGAGCTGGGGATCGCCTGGCGCGGGTCTGACGACCATGTGCTGATGACCGGGCCGGTGGAGTTCGAAGGCGAATTCATTCTCGACGATTCCCTTTTCGCAGCCGCATTGTGATCGCAGAGTTGGCGGCCGAGGGCGCGACGGCTCAGGTCGCCGCGGCGCGCCGCCGCATCGACGTCGTCGATCTCGCGCGCGCCATCGCGATCCTCGGCATGGCGGCCTATCACCTGGGTTGGGACCTCGCTGACTTTCGCCTTGTCTCGCCGATCCTTCCCTTCACGCCGTCGATGCGGCTTGTTTCGCATGTCGTTGCGAGCGTTTTTCTTGCTTTGGTCGGCGTGTCGCTTGCGCTCGCCCATCGCAAGGGCCTCAACCTGCCCGCGTATTGGCGCAGGCTAGGCATTGTTGCTGGCGCCGCGGCGCTGGTGACGGTCGCCAGCTTCTTCTTCGCGCCCGGTCTCGTGATCTGGTTCGGCATCCTGCAGTGTATCACCGCCGCAAGTCTTTTGGCGTTGCCTTTCATCAGAGCGCCGGCTTTCGCCAGTCTCCTGGCGGGTGTCGCCGCAGTCGCGCTGCCGTTTCTGGCGCGCTCTCCGCTGTTCGACCCGCCGGCGTTGCTTTGGCTGGGTCTCGGCGTGTCCTTGCCGAACACAGTCGACTGGTATCCGCTCCTCCCCTGGGCGGGCGCAACCCTGATCGGGCTCGGCGTCGCGAAGCTGTCACCCGTCATGACGTGGCTCACCTCGCCCTCGCGCTGGAAGGCGAGATCGACGCCGGCCCGCGCGCTATGTCTTGCCGGGCGGCACAGCCTTCTGATCTATCTCATCCACCAACCGATCCTGACCGGTCTTGTCGCGGCGGCGGTATGGCTGGGCGCGCCGACGATCCCGGAAGCGCGGCCGGACCCCACCGCCTTCATCGCCGCCTGCACGCGCGCCTGCGTCGGCGCCGGCCGCGAGAAAGGGGATTGCGACGCCCGATGTCGCTGCGTCCGCGATGCAATCGATCAATCCGCCGACGCGAACAAGCTCGGTTCGGAGGATGCTGAAACCAGATCGCGGCTGAAGAGCCTCGCCGAGGCCTGCACCCGTCCCTGATGCGGGATCAAGCCTTTTCGGAATATTCCTCCGCCGTCACCAGCACGACGTCGCCGTCAAGGATAGGCTTCGCGATGGCGAAGAAACGAGCGACGACCTCCGACCCGTTGTGGCGATCTTTCGCGGCCGCGTTGGCGAAGCGTTCGTAAGTGGTGAAGATGGTCGGGTCGTCTGTGGATTGGGCGAGATAGAAATCAATCGTCTCCGGTTCGTTCGCCGCCACATGCGCAGCGACGTCGAGCAGTGCAGCCTTCATCGTCGCTTCCGTCCCAGGCTTGACGCGGATGACGGCGGATATCGTGATCATCGTATTTGATCCTTTGACCGGTTAGCCGGCGGGCGTCGAACGCAAGCCGAACAGGCAACGCGCGGCGCAGGTGTTCCCTCAGCCGCGCAAGCCTCGCCGGTCAACAGTCGCCCGTGGAACGCCAAACCGCCCTCAGCTCACGATGGGAAACTGAGGGCGGCCAGCAACGTACAGGGATTATTTCTTGCCGAACGCCTTGTCGGTGACTTCAGTCGTATAGGCGCCGACCGGCTCCTTGGTGATCACAGGGTCGGAGCCGCCCGTAAGCAGCGTCTTCACCGTGCGATCGTAGTCAGCCTTATCGAGCCGACCGTCAGTCCCTGCTGTCAGCTTGTTGATCTCGCCCATCATCTGGGTCTGATGATGTTCGGTCTGGGCGCCCGTCGTGTCGTTGTCGAGCACGATCTTGACGGCCTCCGCCGGATGCTCGCGAGCAAAATCCCAGCCCTTCATGGAGGCCTTTACGAACTTGGCCATCTTATCGACGAACGCGGGATCCTCGAGCTTCGGCCCCAGCACATAGAGGCCATCCTCGAGCGTCGAGACGCCCTCGTCCTCATATTTGAAAACGACAAGCTGGCTCGGCTTGTAGCCAGCGTCGAGCACCTGGAAATATTCGTTGTAGGTCATGGTCGAGATGCAATCCGCCTGCTTCTGAAGAAGCGGATCGACGTTGAAGCCCTGCTTCACGACCTTGACGCCGTTCGGCGAACCGTCGGTGGGGAAGTGCAGTTTGCCCATCCAGTTCAAGAACGGATATTCATTGCCGTAGAACCAGACGCCGAGCGTACGGCCCTTGAGATCCTCAGGCTTCTTGATGCCGGTGTCAGCGCGGCAAGTCAGCTCCAGGCCCGAATGTTTGAAGGGTTGAGCGATGTTGACGAGCGGCTCGCCCTTCTCGCGGGCGGCAAGCGCGGCCGGCATCCAGTCGACGATAACGTCGGCGCCGCCCCCCGCGATGACCTGTTCGGGCGCGATATCCGGACCGCCGGGCTTGATCGTGACGTCAAGGCCAGCTTCCTTGTAGAATCCCTTGTCCTTGGCGACGAAATAGCCTGCAAACTGTGCTTGCGGCACCCACTTGAGCTGCAGCGTCACTTTATTGTCTTCGGCCAACGCCGTCCCCGTGGCGAACATCGCAGCCACGCCGACAAACCCCAAAAGAACCGTTTTCATTTTTGCCTCCACTTCAACCGCCTTATCGTCGGCCATCTCCCCGGACGACGAAAAGCTCAGGATTCGCTTGCCCGATAGGACGGGTGCCAAAAAGTCGCGCGACGCTCCACGCCCGAAACGAGCGCATAGAAAGCCGATCCTACCAGCGCCGCAACCACGATCGTCGCCCACACCATATCGATATTAAGTTCGGCCGACTTCCGTCGAGATCCGGAAACCCATGCCAACAATCGGCGTGCCGAAGAATTCCGCGACGATGGCCCCGATCATCGCAAGCGTCGTATTGATCTTGAGCGCGTTGAAGATGAACGGCAGCGCGGCAGGAAGCCGCAGCGCGAGAAGCGTCTGCCAATAGTTCGCGGCGTAGGTCTTCATGAGATCCCGCTCCATGGAGCCTGCGCCTGCAAGCCCTGCGACCGCATTCACGAGCATCGGAAAGAAGGTCATGACGACGACCACGGCGGCCTTCGACTGCCAATCGAAGCCGAACCACATCACCATGATGGGCGCAATGCCGACAATCGGCAGCGCGGAGATGAAATTGCCGATCGGCAGCAAGCCGCGCTGGAGAAAGGGCGAGCGGTCGATCAGGATCGCGACAATGAGGCCGGCGGACGAACCGATGATATAGCCCGCCAGCACGCCCTTGATCGTTTGCAGAAGATCTAGCCAAAGGGTCGGCAGCGACGTTACGAAGCGTTCGGCGATAGCCGAAGGCGCTGGCAGAATGACCTTCGGTACGCCTCCTATGCGCACCACGGCTTCCCAGACCGCGAGCACAACGAGGCCGAACAGCAACGGCGGCAACAGTTCCGTGAGGCGACGCCGGCTCATCGGACGAACCCCATCCGCCGCTCCACGACGCGGCCGGCGTAGCCGATGAGGCCAACGAGCACGGCGGAGAGCAGCGCGCCGACGAAGAGCGCGGCCCAGATTTGAACGGTCTGGCCATAGTAGGAGCCGGCGAGCAGGCGGGCGCCAATACCGCCGTCCTCGCTCTTCGTCACTTCCGCAACGATGGCCCCTACAAGCGCGGCGGCGGCGCCGACCTTCATGCTGGCGAAGAAATAGGGCGTGCTGGCGGGCGCCCGCAATTTCAGGAACGTCTGCCTGCGAGTTGCGGAATATGTGCGCATGAGATCGAGTTGGAGCGGTTCGGGCGAGCGAAAGCCCTTCACCATGCCGACTGTAATCGGAAAGAAACAGAGATAGGCGGCAATCGCCGCCTTCGGCGCGACCCCAGTGATATTGAACTGGTTGAGAATGACCACGATCATCGGCGCAAGCGCAATGATCGGGATCGTCTGCGATGCAACGACCCACGGCATCGCCGAACGTTCGAGCCAGCCAACCGAAAGGATCATCACGGCGAGCCCGACGCCAAGCAGGGCGCCGACCGCAAAGCCGATCAGCGTCTCCTCGAGCGTAATGAACCCGTGATAGACAAGGCTGCGCTTCGAGGTCGGCGCTGTCTCGAAGACGAGTTTGTTCAGCTCGCTCACGATCTGATGCGGCGCGGGAAGCTTTGGCCGCTCCATGTTGAGCGAATCCACAATGAGGTCTTGAGCCGTGTAGTCCTTGCGGTCCGCGTTCGCGTAGGCGTCGCGCTGCAACGACGCATTCATCATCGCAGCCGCGAAATACCAAACCGCGATTATAACCGCGATGACCGCGAAGATGGGGAGAATGGATTTCACGGCTCCGCCCTCATCTCACGCCGCGTCCCACGCGTCCCCCCTCTCAAGCGCGCGGAAAAGGGCCGGTGCGCCGACGCCGCCCTACGCGTCATAGGAGTGACCCTCGCGCAGCCCGTGGCGAACTCGATTGGCGATTGCAAGGAACTCCGGCGTCTCGCGGATCTCGAGCTGCCGGTCCCGTGGAAAGCCGCAGTCGATCACCTCGTAAATTCGCCCCGGCCGGGGCGACATCACCACGATTTTGGTCGACAGAAACACCGCCTCGGGAATCGAGTGGGTGACAAACAGCACGGTCTTGCCCGTGACCTCCCAAAGCCGCAGCAATTGCTGATTCAGCATGTCGCGCACGATCTCGTCGAGTGCGCCGAACGGCTCGTCCATGAGCAGAAGGTCCGGATCGAAGGACAGCGCGCGGGCTATCGAGGCGCGTTGCTGCATGCCGCCCGACAGTTGCCAGGGAAACTTGTTCCCAAATCCCGCCAGGTTCACGAGTTCGAGTCCTCGCTCGACGCGCTTTGACCGCTCCGCCTTGTCGAAGCCCATGATCTCAAGCGGGAGCGCGATATTCCTCGCCACCGTTCGCCATGGATAGAGCGCGGGCGCCTGAAACACGTAGCCATAGGCTCGGTCGAGCCGAGCCTTCTCAGGGGAGAGGCCATTGACCTTGATCGTCCCGCCCGTCGGCGTCTCGAGGTCCGCGATCGCCCGCAAAAGAGTCGTCTTTCCGCATCCCGAAGGGCCGATAAAGGAAACGAACTCGCCGCGCGCGACCGTCAGGTTGATGTTCGAGAGCGCATCAACCGGACCGTCACGGGTCTCAAACCGAAGCGAGACGCTGTTCGCCTCGACCACCGGCGCCACGGCGCCCGCCTTTGCGACGCTGTCCTTCACAGGCGAGGCCGTCGTCGCCGCATCCATGCTCGCGAAACCCTCGATTAGCGTGCGACCCCTGGAACGGCGGTGAATTCCCTGTAGCGCCTGAGCGCCTTGGCGTCCGCCGCGAAAGGCTCGCGCTTGACAAATTTGCCGCGGCCGATCTCCGCCTGGACGCTGCCGTCACGGAACACGACTTCACCGCGCGAAAGCGTGTAGCGCGGCAAGCCGGTCACCTTGACGCCCTCAAAGACATTGTAATCGATGATCGAGAGTTGGCTTCTGGCCGAGATCGTCTTGTTGGCCTTGGGGTCCCAGACGGCTATGTCCGCGTCGGCGCCCGGAACGATTGCCCCTTTCCGCGGATACATGTTCAGGATGCGGGCGATGTTGGTTGAAGTCGCCGCGACGAACTCATTCGGCGTGAGGCGGCCTGTCTCGACGCCATAAGTCCACAGCACCGGCATGCGGTCTTCGAGGCCGCCAGTGCCGTTGGGGATCTTGGTAAAATCGTTGCGGCCCATTTCCTTCTGCTCGGTGAAGAAGGCGCAGTGGTCTGTCGCCACCACCTGCAGCGAGCCCGCGCGCAAACCGTTCCAGAGATCGTCCTGGTGGCTCTTGTCCCGGAACGGGGGCGACATGACGCGGCGCGCCGCGTGCACCCAGTCCTTGTTGAAGTATTCGCTCTCGTCGAGCACGAGGTGCTGGATCAGCGGCTCGCCATAAACACGCTTGCCCAGCGCCCGCGCGCGTCGGATCGCCTCGTGCGCCTGAATGCAGGAAGTGTGGACGATATAGATCGGCACGCCCGCCTGATCGGCGAGCATGATCGCGCGATTGGTGGCCTCCCCCTCGACATCCGGCGGACGCGACAGCGCATGGCCCTCGGGCCCGGTGATGCCCTTGGCGAGATAGAGTCGCTGAAGCGCCGCCACGAGATCGCCGTTCTCGGCGTGGACGAGCGGCATGGCGCCGAGTTCGCCGCAGCGGCTGAACGACGCGAACATCTCGTCGTCATTCACCATCAACGAACCCTTATAGGCCATGAAATGCTTGAAGGTCGTGACGCCTGCCTTGACGACCTTGGCCATGTCCGCGTGGGCCTGATCGTTCCAGTAGGTGATGCACATGTGATAGGAATAATCGGCGCAGGCGTTCTTCGCCCTCCGGTCCCAGTCGCCGAACGCTTCCATCAAGGGCTGGTTGCGGTCGGGGATGCAGAAGTCGACGACCATCGTCGTGCCGCCCGAGAGCGCGGCCTTGGTGCCCGTCTCGAAATTCTCGGCCGTCGTCGTGCCCATGAACGGCATTTCGAGGTGGGTGTGGGGGTCAATTCCGCCGGGCATCACGTAGCACTCGCCCGCGTCCAGGGCGCTGTCGCCCTTCAGATTTTCGCCAATTTCAACGATCTTCTCGCCTTCGACCAGCACGTCCGCCTTGTAGCTGCGGTCTGCGGTGACGACGGTTCCGCCTTTGATGACGAGCGACATGATTTCCTTCTCTTCTCTTTTTCGAGCCCGATCCAGGCGTCCGAGCCTCAGGCCACGATCTCGGCTTTCTCCAATACCGCGTGCATGAGGACGTTGGCGCCGGCGGTCGACCATTCCTGCTTGATGTCTTCAGCCTCGTTATGGCTGATCCCGTCGACGCAGGGGGTAAACACCATCGCCGAAGGGGCCACGCGCGCCATGTAGCAGGCGTCGTGGCCTGCGCCTGAAACGATGTTGCGATGCGTGTAGCCAAGGCGCTCGGCGCCGCGCCGCACGGCGTCCACGCAATCCTTATCGAAGGCGACCGGCTCATAGTAGAAGACCTGCTTCAGGTCATAAGTGAGGCCGATTGCCTTGGTGATTTCTTCCACGCCGACCTTCAGCGCTTCGTCCATCGTCGTCAGCGTCGCGTTGTCGGGATGGCGGAACTCGCAGGTCATGAAGATTTCGCCCGGAATGACGTTGCGTGAATTCGGATAGACGTTCAACATCCCCACGGTGGAGACGCCGTTCGGCGCCTTGGACAGTCCGATTTTGTTGACGAGCTCGACGATCCGCGCCGCGCCGAGCAACGCGTCCTTTCGGCGGGGCATGGGGGTAGAGCCGGCGTGGCTCTCGAACCCCGTCAACCGAATCTCGTACCAGCGTTGTCCCTGGCCGTGTGTGACGACGCCAACGTCGATGTTCTCGTCCTCGAGGATCGGGCCCTGCTCGATGTGCAGTTCGAAATAAGCGTGCACAGGGCGACCGCCCACCGGCTCCGGACCCTTGAAGCCGATGCGCTCCAGTTCGCCGCCAAGCGTCTTGCCATCCGCGTCCTCGCGGGAATAAGCGAATTCCTTGGTGAAAACGCCGGCGAACACGCCCGACGACACCATGGCGGGCGCGTAGCGCGAGCCCTCTTCGTTCGTCCAGTTGACGACCTCGATCGGATGCTTCGTCTTGATTTTCAAATCGTTGAGCGACCGCACGACTTCGAGCGCGCCCAATACTCCCAGCACCCCGTCAAATTTCCCGCCGGTGGGCTGCGTGTCGAGATGACTGCCAACGAATACCGGCGGCAACGACTTATCCTCGCCATCGCGCCGGGCGAACATGTTTCCCATTTCGTCGACCTTGACGGTGCATCCCGCTTTCTCGCACCAGGAACGGAAGAGTTCGCGGCCCTGCTTGTCGAGATCGGTCAAAGTGAGTCGCTTGCAGCCGCCTTTGGGCGTGGCGCCGATCTTCGCCATCTCCATGAGCGAGTCCCAGAGCCGAACTCCGTTGATCCGCACATTCGACAAATCCGCCATTTCGATCTCCGACCAGCGCATTGAAGCTATTATAGATTTGACCAATTGGTCAAATGACATAACCTTGTGCGAAACGCCCACGAATCCGGCGCCAATCGCCAGGAATTGCGGCGCCGGATATTCGAGTTTCATGGACCGCGCGCGGGCGCAGTCGAGAGGATGGAATGGCGCATCGCAAACCACGTCCGACAATCCGCGAGGAGAACGAGCGGACGCTTCTGGAAGCGGCCGAGCGCATTTTCGCCGAGCAGGGTTTCGGAGGCGCGACCACCGCGGCGATCGCCCGCGAAGCTGGCGTGCCGAAGGCGAATCTCCACTATTATTTCGCCACGAAGGAACAGCTCTACAGGGCGGTCATCGAGCGCGTCCTCACCGCCTGGCTCGCGGCCGCCTCATCCTTCGACGCGAGCGACGATCCTCTGGAGGCGCTCGCGGCCTATATCGGGTCCAAGATGGACCTCGCGCGCGAGATGCCGCTCTCTTCGCGCATCTGGTCCGCGGAGATCATGCGAGGGGCGCCGATCATCCAGGACTTTCTCGACACTACGCTTAGGGAGTGGGTGGCCTCTCGCGGCCGGACGGTCAAGGGCTGGATCGCGGCCGGCAAGATCAAACCGGTCGATCCGAACTTTCTCTTCTACATGATCTGGGCGACAACCCAACAATACGCCAACGCCTCGCACGAGATGGCGACGCTCAATGGCGGACAGCCTCTCGACGACGCAGCGTTCGACCGGGCGAAGCGTCAGGTCATCGACACGATCCTAAGTGGGGTCGCACGTCCGCTCTGATCCGGATCAAGGCGTCTGTTGGGGCTTGGGCACCACGAGCGTCTGGCCGGGATAGATGACATTGGGGTTGCGGATCTGATTGGTGTTGGCCGCGTAGATCAATTGGTAGCGGGATCCGTCGCCGTAAAAAGTCTGACTGAGGCCCCAGAGGGTGTTGCCGGGCTCGACATGCGCGGTCTGCACCGAACTTAGAACGACATCGGCGGCGCTCGACGGGGCGGCGCTGGCGACCACGTTGCTAGGCGGCCTCTTTTCGCCCGGGCTCGATTTGGGGAAATCGAACGGCGCCTCGGCCCGGGCGAGCACGCTCCCATCCGGACGCAATTCGTCGGCGCGCAACGTGTACGCCCCCGGCGTCATGCCGTTCTCGATGGTGAGGGACCAGCGCCCATCGTCTTTGGTGCGCGCGTCGCCGACATAGGCGCCGCTGAGATAGAGGCGCACGGTCATATTCGGTGAAGCCGCGCCCTTGGCGACAAACCGGCCTCCGGGCCCGACTTCAACGGATTTCACGGCGACCGCAGGCGGGAGGCCGCTCGGGACCGCAGACGGCGCGGCGACGGAAGGCGTGGTGGCCGCCTTTGGCGGCTCAGCCACCGCGACTGCGATCGGATTCGAGGCTTCGGTCGCCGCGCCTATCCCGGTCGCCAGCGTTAGTTGGTGTTGTCCCGGCGCGAGCTGATCGGGAATGATGACGAATTGACCGAGGGCGTCGGCGGTCGCCACGGCCAGCGTCCGGCCGGCGTCGCGCAGCTCCACTTTGGCGTTCGGCGCCGCCCTTCCGGCCACAACGACCTCCCCGGCGGGACTAACGTTGACGACATCGAACGACGGCTTCATAGGCGCCGGCTCAGCGACGGGAGCCGCCTCTTTCACCGCTACCTTCGCTTCCGCCGCGGGTTTCGCGGGAACGGCAGGCTGAGATGCAAAGGAATTCGCGGCGTCAAGGCCATGATCAATAGCGCCGGTCTGGGCGGCCTCAAGTCCCGGGAACGTCGGCGCCCCCCGGTTCTCATGCACCCAATAGGCCGCGCCGGCGCCCGCGACGCCCAGCGTCGCAGCCGCCGCTCCGGCCCAAAGCGCCATCGGCGACAATGCCATATGCCTGCAACCTCCCGGCGAAACATAGTATTTTCTGGGCTTTAGGACAATCGTCTGTCCGGGTTCAGCATCTATGAGAGGGCTGGGTCTGCGGGCTGAGGGTGTTGCCCGGCGCTGGAGAAGCTGATGGCCTGCCCTTCGCGTTGGCGGCGCCGTTCCTGATAATCTGACTGCGCTAAGTCAAAAACTCGCAGCAGGGGTATCCTGAGCCAGTCGGGTCCACAACTCTCAACTTCGGAGGCCGCGTTGCCCTTCTCAATCGCCGGCTCAAATTTGTCTAAACCCGGACGGATATCGGGGTTTTTTGGGCCTCAACACCCCTGGCTTGCGACCAGCGACCTTGACAGGCGACTCGCATCTTCTTTAGCCGAAACAGCATGACCGATGTCGAAACGCCGCAGGCAACCCTTTGCATCTCCAAGCTCAGCGAAATATCCGATCGGTATGACGTCATCCTGTGCGATATCTGGGGTGTCATTCATAACGGCCTAAGAGCCTTTCCGGAGGCGGTGGATGCACTCTCCGCATTTCGAAAGCAGGGCGGTCGAGTGATCCTGATCACGAACGCACCGCGTCCGTCCGCCCCCATCCATGCTCAGCTTCTGGCGTTCGGAGTTGCGTCGGAGGCATTCGATGAGATCGTAACATCTGGTGACGTCACTGTCGGGCTCATCGCCGAGCGCATTCTTGAGCCGGTCCTCCACATTGGGCCCACGCGGGACCTCAGTCTCCTTGAGGCGGCAGCCAAAGAGGCGGGTATCCAGCCAAGACAGGTTCTTCTCGAAGAGGCGCGATACGTGCTCTGCACGGGGCTGCGTGACGATGAAGTGGAGACGCCGGAAAGCTACGATGGGGAACTTAGTGCCCTTGCATCTCGCGGATTGCTGATGATATGCGCAAATCCAGATATGATCATACACCGGGGCGACAAGGCAATTTACTGCGCCGGCGCCCTGGCTCAGCGCTATCAGGATCTCGGCGGCCGCCTAATCTACGCGGGCAAGCCCCATCGACCAATTTACGCTAGAGCGCTCCAACTCGCGGAACGATCTTTCGGAGGACCGATTGATCGCAGGCGCGTGCTTACGATTGGCGACGGCATGAAGACCGATATCGCGGGCGCCGCCGCCTCTAAACTGGATGCATTGTTCATAACTCGCGGCGTTCATACCGTGGCTATCCACGGGACCACGTCTCGCGCGGAGATTGACCCCGATCAGTTGGAAAGGCTATGCGCCGAATACAAACTTCGGCCGGTCGCAGCGATGAGCGCGCTTCGAAACTAACGATAGGCCTTCTGGACGGTCGCCTTTCTTCACGACACACGATTTCCAAAAAGAGAACAAACGATCCCGTGGGGCGAGCATCAATGGCCACCTATCATACCCTCTATTTCGAGGAACTCGTGATCGGCATGCGGGAGGCGATGAGCAAAACAGTCGAAAACGAGGACGTATTAGGTTTCGCAGAACTTTCCGGCGACCATAATCCGATCCATCTTTCCGAACACTTCGCGCGCAAAACCCGGTTCGGCCAAAGGATTGTTCATGGGCTCTACACGGCGAGCCTCATCTCCGGCGTGTCATCCTGACCGTCAATGGCCGCATCTCCCTGTCGCGCCGCCGCTACGCCGCCGCCGGAGTCGGCAGTTCCTACCCCCTCGATTCCTGGCTGGATCGCGCCGAAGACAGTCTGAGCCTGGGCCTGCGCGAACTGGCCTGTCGGCTCAACCTCGCCTCGCGCAACTTCGACAAGGCCGCCGAGAACCTGGGCCGGGCCGCCCAGGTGCATCTCAGCGGCGAGTTCCTCCGCCAAGTCGTCGAGTCGGAAGGCAAGGCCGTCCAGGCCGCCGCCCAGGCCGGGAAGGCGCCCCTGGACTGGAGCGCCAGCGACTGCCCGGCGTTGGACAAGGACGGGGAGCCGACGGAGCGTTCGCGTGTCTATCTGGGCAGCGACGGCGTCATGGTTCCCCACATCACCGACGCCGAGAAGCGGACGCGGCGCGAGCGGATCCAGGCCAAACGCCGACGTTGCGGCCGCAAGCGGCGGCCGCTGCCTAAAGCCCGACCCGGGGCCGATGGGTCGTTCAAGGAGTTCAAGATCGTCACGTTCTACGACGACGACGCGGCGCACCGCCTGGTGTCGGTGACGCGCGGCGACTGCACGCAGGCGGGGCGGCTGATGCGTCGGGACGCGGGCCGTATCCGCTTGGACCGCGCGGACGACAAGGTGGGGGTGGTGGACGGTTCGGATTGGATCAAGAACCAGATCCGGCGGCAGAGCCTGCCGCCGGACGACCTGGGCTTGGACTTCTACCACCTGTCGGAGAACCTGCACAAGGCGCGTCGCGCCGTCTATGGGGAAGAAGACCCCAAGGACGAGAAGGCCCCGGGCAACGTCTGGGTCGGCCGCCTGCTGCACACGGCCAAGCACGAGGGGTACGAGAAGTTACGCGAGCAACTCCAGGAGTGGAAGAGCGGGCTGCGGGGAACGAGCCACCGTCAGGCGGCGGAGCAGGTGTTGAATTACGTGACGGATCGTCGGGAGATGATCCAGTATCCGAAGTTCCTGGAACTGGGCCGGCAGATCGGCAGCGGGCCGACGGAGTCCATGTGCAAAGCGACGACCCAACGAATCAAGGGTCGGGGAATGCGTGGGACGGGGACAACGCCGAGAGCATCATGGCGCTGGAAGCGCTGGAGCAAAGCGGAGCCTGGCAGGCGTACTGGGAGGCGCAGCTCTGCCTCGCCGCCTGACTCCCGAAAGATTTGCCACACCCGACCTGCAACGGTTGGCGAACCGGCTGGGGTTGTCGGCCTTCACCACCCGCTGTACTGCTCGAAGTACAACCCGATCGAGCACCGGGTATTCCCGCACGTCACGCGGGCTTGCCAAGGGGTGAAGGCCAACCAGGAGCATCTGCTGGAAGATATTCAAACGACGGTCGCCAAGGCGCTGGACGGCGACCTTCCCAAACATCGGGTGGCGACGGTCACGGAAACGGCCGAGGGCCACGGTCGAATGGAAACACGCACTTACACGGTGATCACGAACTTGGAGGACATTCGGGACCGCAAACTTTGGGCGGGGCTGACTACTGTGGGAATGTGTTTGCGGGAACGCTCCGTCAACGGTCGGACCACGATGGAACCCCATTACTTCATCGGCAGCGGGCGTCTGGGCGCACGCAAAGCCGCAAAAGCCATGCGGGGTCATTGGGGCATTGAAAACAATCTGCACTGGCAATTGGATGTGCATTTCGGCGAAGACAAAAGCCGCATCCAAGAGCGCAATGCGGCCAGGAACTTCGCCACCATGCGCAAGTTGGCGTTATGCGTGCTCAAACGCCATCCCGCCCAAAAGAGCATTCCGCGCAAACGCAAGATGGCCGCTCAAGACCCCGACTTTCTCGCGGAAATCCTCACCGGCGCCGCGAAAGTAGAGAAGGTTTGATGCGTTCACCCTGACTCTCGGCGGCGAGGCTGGCCCACAGGCTCGGGTCTACCAGATACACCTCCGAGTCTTCCTTGAGTTCCACACATAGGTCCGCATGTGAGGTTGAGATCGTCGTGGACTCGCACGAACCATTCCTTCGACGGCTTCTTGACAGGGACGCTGGTGAGCAGCTTCTTCACGCCCACAGCGGCGGCAAGGTCAGCGGTCAGTCGGAGACGGTTCAGGT
>CAWGPL010000006.1:0-142737 GCA_963824465.1 uncultured Alphaproteobacteria bacterium | reverse complement strand
TGGGGTGGACGCCCCTCCGACGGCATCATGTGCCAAGGTCGTGGTTATTGAAGACCGCGACAAGAGGAGAGGCGTCCATGGAGAACGTTAGCATCATAGGCTTGGATCTGGCGAAGAACGTGTTTCAGGTTCACGGCGCGCGGTCGGATGGCTCGGTGGCGTTTCGGCGGAAGCTCTCGCGAGCCAAGCTCCTTTCGTTTTTCGCTGCGGAGCCGAGGTGCCTTGTCGCCATGGAGGCCTGTGCGAGCGCCCACCATTGGGCTCGGCAAATCGGCGAACTCGGGCACGAGGTGCGGCTGATCGCGCCGATCTACGTGAAGCCGTTCGTGAAGCGGAACAAGAACGACGCGGCGGATGCAGAGGCGATCGCCGAGGCGGCCTCGCGACCCACCATGCGCTTCGTGGCGGTCAAGTCCGTCGAGAAGCAGGCGGCGGGGGTCGCGTTCAAGACCCGCGATCTTCTCGTGCGCCAGCGCACCCAGACCATCAATGCGGTTCGCGGACACATGGCCGAATATGGCGTGGTCGCTCCGAACGGCCCTGTGCACGTCGAGAGGCTTGTCGAGGCGATCAAGGACCCGCAGAGCGGGCTTCCCGCTTCCATCCTTGGCGTCTGCCGAATGCTTTTCGAGCATATCGCCGCCCTTACCGAACAGGTTGCGTTGCTGGAAAGAGAACTGCGCCAACGAGCGCGCGCCGACGACACCGCCAAACGGTTGATGACGATTCCAGGAATCGGAGTGATCTGCGCGACCGCGATGGAGGCTCTGGCGCCGCCGCCGGAAAGCTTCGCGAAGGGCCGGGATTTTGCGGCCTGGCTCGGCTTGACGCCGAAACAGAACTCCTCCGGCGGCAAGACCAAGCTGGGCGCCACGTCGAAGATGGGGCAGCGCGATCTTCGCCGACTGCTCGTCAGCGGCGCTATCGCCCAAGTGCGATGGGCCGCGCGAAAGGGAGCGCCCGAGGGTTCCTGGCTCGGGCGAATGATGAAGAAGAAGCCGCGCCTGGTCGTCGCGGTGGCTCTGGCAAACCGCACGGCGCGGATCGCCTGGGCGTTGATGGCCAAGGGCGGCGTTTATAGAGCTTCAAGTCCGGTCGCTGCCTGAGGCGGCGGTCGGTCTGAAGGCGTCGGGGATGTGAGAAGGTCGATCGAAGGGTAAGGGCAAACGGTCAATGAGACGGGAACGGGAAAACCAGCGTCAATCGGAGCGCCTCGAGCGCGAGACGCCGACTTGGACCCGGTCCGCGGACTTCCATACGGGCCCGCGGCAGGTGAACGGCCGCATCACGAGGCCGGACACACGAAAGCGCCTGACCACTTTGCCTACACCCAGCGAAAAACCCCTTGCTTCCAACGGGGCGTCCACACACGATTGACACAAGCTCGGGCCGCTCGTGCGCGCCGAAGGGTTCACGGCGTCCAATTCGACCGTCGGACGCATTCTCGCCGATCTCGTGGCGCGCGGCGTCGTCGAGCCCGTGCCGACGCTCCGCCGGCGTCCCTACGCCCGCCGCTGGACAGCCAAGCGCCGCTTCGCCCGCCGCCTGCCGCGCGATCTCGCCGTCCGCGAGCCGGGCGGGCTCGTCCAACTCGACACCGTCTTCGTCAACCTCACCCCGACCAAGGCGATCAAGCACTTCACCGCCTACGACCCGATCGCCAAATGGACCGTCGCAAAGGCCTTCAACCGGGCCACCGCCCAGGCCGCCGCAAGCTTCCTCGACAAGATCATCGCCGACATGCCCTTCCCGGTGAAGGCCATCCAGGTCGACGGCGGCAGCGAGTTCATGGCCGAGTTCGAGACCGCCTGTGAGGCCAAGGGCGTAGCGCTCTACGTCCTGCCGCCGAGACGTCCGCAATTGAACGGCGCCGTCGAACGTTGCAACGGCGCCTGGCGATACGAATTCTACCAGACCTACGATCTCCCCTCAGGGGTCAACGAACTCAACCCCATCCTCGACAGCTACCAGCACATCTACAACCACCATCGGCCACACGGAGCCCTTGCCGGAAAGACCCCAGCCCAGTATCTCGCCCTTTGCTCAGCCTCGACACCCCAGCCGTCTCATATGTGATGATCCCGGACAATACTTTGGCCGCTGCTACAATCCGAGGTAAGTTGAGAGGCTGCAAGCTCTAGGAGCCGCCATGCGTCTCGCTGTCGCTTTCTTCGCTTTGCCCGTCGTTGCAGGCACGCTCGCCCCATCGCCCGCCGATGCACAGACCCCCATGATCACAGCCTGGCTGGCCGCAAATGCGGAATGCAGGAGCGGTACTCCCGGCGATCCGAAAACACAGAAGGCATGCGAAATGCGGGACCAAATCAGCGCACGACTTGAGCGCAGAGGATGCGTCCATCACGAAGACGGCGATTGGTGGAAATGCTCCGGAAGACACTAGCGAAGGTAAAAAAGGCTTTTCCGCCGCTCCTCGCTTCACGAGAGCCTCCGCAGAAGACGACCGTTCGATTTTCGTCATCTCCCACACCCAAAGGGCTCGTCGCCACTCCGCTCGATCGGCGAACTCCCACTCGGAAGAATGTCCCGATCGAAAATAACGATGTGGTAAGAAGCGCTCGGCTAGATATTTCCCGTTGCAAAATGGAGTAAGGTGGGCGGTTGCTCTGCGGGAGCCATGCGATGGAGGAAGCACTTCGGTATCTCACGGACGGCCTCGTCGACTTGGCGACTGCCGCGAACGGCGTCCTTGGGTCGGCGCTGGAAACGGCGCCGTGGAAGCTTGCAATGGTTCTCGTTCTGGGAATGGCAGGAATCGTCCTCGTGTCCGCCCTGCCCGAAGACCAAAGGAGTGGTGCTCGCGCAATCGTCCTCGTGGCGTTCGGCCTGTCGGCGCTCGTTGCGATCTTTGCGCCGATCGACTGGAAATCGCTTCTGGGTTGAGCCCCGATTCGGGTCGGCGGCCAGCGGATTGCAAGCCGAACCTCTGCGATCGAAATTGCGTATCGGGGAACATCTTTGGAATGAGCGCTGCGACGAAGGAAAGATCGGAAAAGCGAAATGGTCACTTTGCGACTTTTCGCCTGGGCGGCCTTAGGCTCGGCGCTAGCGTGCCTCCCGTCCAAAGCGGAGGCTTTCGGCTCGCTCCATGTCGCCGCGTCACCCCCCCAAGGACAGAGCCTTTTTCTCATCGAAGCTAAGGCTTCCTCGCCACGACATGGCGCCCGGCCGCCGAGGGGCGCGCGCCATGCTCCCGCCCACGCTCCGCGAGTTCGGTCATCGGCGGCGCCGCGACCTAATGCACGGGCCGAAAAGCTTCCAGCGCCGCCCGCCGCCTTCGGCCCTCCCTCGCCTACTGGATGGACGGGACGGCCGGGATGGTACCGATGGCCAGCAGGCGGCGCGATTGCCGCGGGAACGGCGCTCGGTTTTGTCGCCGCAACGGCTGCGGCCTCATGGGCCGGACCTCCGCCCCAACGAGGGCTATGCTGGTATTACACCGACCCCCACCGTCGTCAGGGTTTTTGGGACGTTTGTCCGTAGCGCCGGAACCGGGACCCTAAACCTCGCTTGCTGGTTCAATCACCTTTCACAGCGCTACCCGCCTCAAGGTCTCGAACGGCCGCCGCATCGGTACGCCGGCGCGGATGTCATCTTGCCGTCATTTACAACACGGACCTTGGTTGCTCGTGACGTCTGCCGTTTCAAGTTTGCCATCAGATGCCCCCATGCGTTTGCCTGGCTCAGAGCTCTCGGCGATCCTGGGCTTGGCGCGCTCAAGGCCCAACTCTCGGAGTGTTATGGGACAGCGCAAGCTGCGTCGATGACGCCGCGCGGCCGTCTGTCGCAAAACAGGCCACTCGGCGGCGATCTATTGACGGCCCGAACGAGCCATGGCTTTAAGCGGCGCGAGCGACGCTGGGCGTCCATGATTTTTCCCAAAGGAGAACCGACGCCATGACCCATTGGCCGCAGCATGCGCGCATCGAAGGTCCCGTCGTGATGATTGGCTTCGGCTCGATTGGAAAGGGCACGCTGCCCCTGATTGAGCGCCACTTCGCCTTTGACCGGGAGCGCTTCGTCGTCATCGATCCGGACGATTCGGACCGCCGTCTGCTGGATGAGCGTGGCGTGAAATACGTACAGGAATCGCTGACGCGCGAGAACTATCGCGACGTCCTGGGCAAGTATCTGAAGGCCGGCGACGGCCAGGGATTCTGCGTCAATCTCTCGGTTGATACCTCATCGCTCGACATCATGCGCTTCTGCCGGGAGATAGGAGCGCTTTATATCGACACGGTCGTCGAGCCTTGGCCCGGCTTCTACTTCGACAAGAGCCGCGGCAACGAAAGCCGCACCAACTATGCGCTGCGCGAGACGGTACAAGCCGAGCGGCGCAAGAACCCGGGCGGGACGACGGCCATCTCCTGCTGCGGCGCCAATCCGGGGATGGTCTCCTGGTTCGTCAAGCAGGCGCTCGTCAATCTGGCGAAGGACCTCGAAGACAAAGGCGCTGAGCCAAAGACCCGAGAAGAATGGGGTCTGCTCGCGCAGCGCCTTGGCGTCAAAGGGGTGCACATCGCTGAACGGGATACGCAGCGGGCGAAGACGCCGAAGCCTCGCAACGTATTCGTCAACACCTGGTCGGTCGAAGGCTTCGTCTCCGAGGGCATGCAACCCGCCGAACTGGGATGGGGAACCCACGAGAAGTGGGCGCCGGACAATGCAGGCTTCCAGAAAGAAGGATCCGGAGCGGCGATTTATCTTTTGCAGCCTGGCGCAAACACTCGTGTCCGCTCCTGGACGCCGACGGCGCAAGGGCAGTTCGGCTTTCTGGTCACGCACAACGAATCGATATCAATCGCCGACTATTATACCGTGCGCGACGCAAAGGGAGAGCCCGTCTACCGCCCCACCTGCCATTACGCCTATCATCCTTGCGATGACGCGGTCCTCTCGCTGCACGAACTCTTCGGCCGCGCCGGAAAGGTGCAGCCCGCCCATCACATCCTGCACGAGGATGAGATCGTGGATGGAATCGACGAACTCGGGGTCCTGCTCTATGGCCACGCCCGGAACGCGTATTGGTACGGCTCGCAACTGTCGGTCGAGGAGACGCGGAACCTCGCGCCCTACCAGAACGCGACTGGGTTGCAGGTGACCTCGGCGGTGCTGGCTGGGATGGTCTGGGCTCTGGAGAACCCCAACGCGGGTATCGTGGAGGCGGACGAGATGGACTACCGCCGCTGCCTCGAAGTGCAGCTCCCTTATCTGGGCCCAGTCATTGGCGTCTATACGGACTGGACCCCGCTCGTGAACCGGCCAGGCCTCTTCCCTGAGGATATCGACGAAAGCGACCCGTGGCAGTTCCGGAACGTGCTCGTGCGTTGAGGCGCGAGCCGCCGGTATTTCGCCCGATTGAGGGAAATCAGCGGCTTGCGAGCCACTTTCTTGCGCGTTTTACTTCTACATATTCACAGTATTATTTAGTAATAATAGATCTCGGTCCGACGTGAACAAAACAGAAACAAATCCTTGCCAGATTACGCCGGTGCAGGCATAGTAGGGAAACGTCGGAAAGCGCGACCGAAGCGCCCGGCGGCCTCCCCCACTTTCGCGCATGACGTCCGTCCGCTCGCAACCGAGAGGCGATGGGCCCCGCGCGTTTCCTGACCAGGCGGCATGATGACCCAGCTTTTCCCTCCGCCGCCGAAGGGCGCGCGGTCGAACCGTGACCGGCGTATGTTCGAATCCTTCCTGCGGGGCGCCGGACCCGACGCCATCGCCGAAGAGGAAGACCTCACGCAGACCGAAGTCGAGACGGTCATGCGGGACGAACTCGGCCGCCGCTGGACGGCGCCCATCGCCGATTTTGCAAAAATCCAGATCGCACGGCTCGATCGTCTCTGTCTCGTCGCCCTCGATCAGGCCCAGCGCGGCGAACTCAAGGCCATCGATCGGGCTCTGAAAATCTTCGACAGGCTCGACCGCTACTATGGCTTTTCCCGCGCCGCGCCGGCGGTCGAAACCTATGGCGAGGAGGACCGCGCGCGGCTGCACGCGAAGATCGAATCGATCATAGCGCGTCTGGAAGAGAACAGACCCGCCGAATGACGGTGACTTCCCCACCGCCAAAATCTCCTCTTCGCATCGGCGAGATCCTCAAACTCAGGCCCGGCGAACGCGCGACCGTCATCGCCGAAATGACGACGAAGGAATGCTCAAAAATCCTCTACGATTGGAATCTTTGGGCGCGTCCCGACCAGGAGCCGCCGCCCGGAGACTGGATCGTCTGGCTCATCCTCGCGGGCCGCGGCGCCGGAAAGACGCGCGCCGGCGCGGAAACAGTCCGAAGGTGGTCGCAAGATTTTCCGATCGTCAACCTCATCGGGCCGACGGCCGACGACGTCCGCGACGTGATGGTGCTTGGTGAATCGGGCCTGCTCAACATCTGCCCGCCCGACGAGCGGCCGCGCTTCCTCGCCTCCGCAGGCAGGCTCGAATGGCCGAATGGCGCGATCAGCCAGCTGTTCTCCGCCGAGGAGCCGGACCGGCTGCGCGGCAAGCAGCATATGAAGCTTTGGTGCGACGAGCTTGCGGCCTGGCGCCGAGCGGAGGCTTTCGATCAGGCGATGTTCGGCCTCAGGCTTGGCGACAGGCCACAGATGATCGTGACGACGACTCCCCGCCCTACCAAGATCATCAAGCAATTGGCGGATGACAAGGACACGATCGTCACACGCGGTTCGACCTTCGACAATCGCGGTCATCTCGCCCGTGCTTTCCTCGAGCGGATCACGAAGCGCTACGAAGGGCGCGTGATCGGGCGGCAGGAACTTTTCGCCGAAATCGTCGAGGAGACACCCGGCAGCTTGTGGACGCGCGCGCTGATCGAGCGCCAACGCGTGAAGGCGGAGGACGCGCCGAACGAATTCTCTGAGGTCGTGGTCGCCGTCGACCCCCCTGCCCGCTCCGGCCGCAAGGCGGATGAATGCGGCATCGTGATCGCCGGGCGCGCCTCAGGCGGCAAAATCTATGTGCTGGCGGACATGACGAGCCAGGGCGACACCCCGTCCGCCTGGGCGGCCCGGGTCGGCGCAGCCTATCGCGGCTTTGGAGCGAACCGCGTCGTCGCCGAGATCAATAACGGCGGCGAGATGGTCGCAGCCGTGCTGCGGCAGGCCGAGCCGCATCTGCCGGTGCGCGCGGTCACGGCGACGCGCGGCAAATTTTTGCGCGCCGAGCCCGTGGCGGCTGCCTACGAGCGAGGACTCGTGTTCCATGTCGGCGCCTTCGAGAAGCTCGAAGACCAGCTTTGCGCACTGACCCCCGACTTCGACCGGGCCGTCGGCTCCCCAGACCGGGCTGACGCGTTGGTCTGGGCCTTGTCCGACCTGCTCGGGCTGAACCGCGTTGGCGGAGGAATGATGGACTATTGGGCGGCGGGAACCTAGAGCGCATGGCTGGACATCTCGTCAAATGACGCGCATATATCCGTCAGGAGACGTCTTTCATGATCCCAGCCGCCAAGCCGTTGCGGCCCGACGCACCGACTGACTTGCTCACGTTCGCGAATGAGAGCGAGCGGGTGCGGCTGTCGAGGGTCGCGGTCAACGCCTTCCTGTCTCTGGCTAAGGCCTGGCGGCTATCCAACGCGGAAGCCGCCGCGCTTCTCGGCGTTTCGGGCAGCAGCCTCGACCGGATCAAGCGAGGCGGCCGTCCAACCCTTAGTCAGGACCAACTGACGCGGATTTCGGCGCTCGTCGGCGTGTTCAAGGGCCTACATCTCATGTTTGTCGACGAGACCGCCGACGAATGGATGCGGCGGCCGAACACCGGGCCGCTCTTTGATCGACGCACGCCCATCGAAGCGATGATCGAGGGCGGCATCCCGCGGATGCTCGATGTACGCCGTTACATCGACGCGGTGCGCGGCGGCTTGTGACCGGCTCGGGACTCGGCGGCCTCCCGGTCGTTCGGGACGCATTTCCCCGAACGATCCGGCTCGTATCCTCCGCCCGCCTGCGCGACCCTGTGCTGGCCGCGCTCGTTGCCGACGAGGAGTTCGCGCGCCCTCGCCGAAATCGAGGGCGCGACCAGCGCCCGGCTCAACGCGGAGGCGCACGGAGCCGAGCGCGTGACGCGCGATGAACTCGTCCACGGCGTCCCTTACGCGGCCTTCATCAACGCGTCTTTCGCCTACTGGAAACCGCTTCAACCCAATCGCTTCAACGCAACCCGCGGCGCCTGGTATGCGGCGCTCGCCGTCGAGACCTGCATGGCCGAAGTCGCCCACCACATGGCCGAGTTTCTTGCCCAATCGGGCGAATGGAAAGGCGTGGTCGACTACGCGGAAATGTTCGCGAGCATGGCCGGCGAATTCGTCGACATGCGCATGGAGCCGAAACATCTCTGCCTCGATCCGGATCCCGCAATTGGTTATCCGGCAGGAAACGCGATCGCCGACGCGGCGCGTGCGAGGGGATTGAACGGCGTGATCTATCCTTCCGTGCGCCACGCAGGCGGAACCTGCATCGTCGCGCTCAGGCCCAACGCAGTTCAGTCGGTTGCGCCCGGCGCGCTCTATCGGTTCGAATGGTCGGGCGTCGCAGGCCCCTGCCATTACGCCGCTGTCCGGATAGGGGCCTCCCGGAAACGCGCTTGGCGGCACTGCATGCAGAGTGGCCCCCATCGTTCGATTGAAAGCCTCCGCGTCGAACTGCGCGTTGACAGCGACGACCCTGTCGGCGCGCGGCAGGGGACATTGCGCATCGACGCCGGTGACCCCGTCGTTCTCAAGGACGGATTTGAACGCGGCTTCGAAGCGCTCGCGCGCGCCGTCAGCCGCAAACACGTCGCTGATCCAGACCTCGGACCCGCTTCTGCGAGGCAGCGACGCAGAAGGTCCAGCGCTGTTGCGAAGCATGAGCCGAGGCGACCGAACCCAGCATGACGGCAAACGCGACCGCACGACGCATCTTTGTTCGGCTCCGGTGAGGTGACGGCCGCAGCCTAACCAGCAATCCCTAACGGAAGGCGAAGCGGAGCGACGCGATTTTCCGCTTCGCACGTCTGCGCTGCAGACGTCGCCTTCCGTTCCGCCTCCTTCGCGCCGGCCGCGCGGGCTCACAGCCCGCCTATTCCCGGCGCGGAGGAGGCGGCGGGCGAAAGAACCCTTTCTGTCGCTCGCGGGCGACGCCCTTTTTGAAGGAATCCCTCATGCCGCCGGACGCGACCCTCCGCCCGATCCCTTCCAGCGTCTTCGGCCGCCTCGCGGCGGCCACTCGATACGCCATCACCGGCGTGGCGCCGGACGGCTGGTTCGGGCCGCAGCAGCCGCTGCAGCCGCAGGCGCCGGCCGAGGTGAAGGGGCGGCAGTTCGACTATCCGTTCGGCGTCAACCTCAATTACGTGCCGCGCTCGGATGCCGGCATTTCCTTCGCGGAGTTGCGGGCGCTCGCCGACGCGCTGCCCCTGCTGCGCTCGGTCATCGAGACCCGCAAGGACCAGGTCGCCGCGCAGAACTTTACCGTGCGCCCGCGCCGCAGCTCGAACCTGCCCGACGCTGCCGCGCGCGTCGAGCGGGCGCTCGCCTTCCTCGCCCGTCCAGACCGCCGACACAGTTTTCGGCGACTGGCTGAGAATGCTGCTCGAAGACATGCTGGTCATCGACGCGGCGACGATCTATCCGCGCTTCAATCGCGGCGGCGAGCTCTACGCGCTCGACATCGTCGACGGCGCCACCATCAAGCCGCTGATCGGCGAGGACGGGCGCGCGCCCGAGCCGCCCGACCCGGCCTATCAGCAGGTTCTGCACGGCGTGCCGGCCGCCGACTTCACCGCACGACGAACTCCTCTATCTGCCGCGCAATCCGCGCGCCCACCGGCTCTACGGCATGAGCCCGGTCGAACAGATTGCGCTGACGATCAACATCGCGCTCAGACGCGACGCGGCGACGCTCGACTATTATCGCGCCGGCTCTTCGCCCGACGCCTTCGCCACCCTGCCGAAGGAATGGACGAGCGATCAGATCCGGCAGTTCCAGGATTATTTCGATGCGCTGATGAGCGGCAATTCGCCGAGGCGCCGGCAGATGAAATTCATGCCCGCCGACTTCCGTCTCATCGAGACCCGCCAGCCGCCGCTCAAAGACCAGTACGACGAGTGGCTCGCGCGCGTAATCTGCTACGCCTTTTCCGTCCCCGTCTCGCCCTTCGTGAGCCAAGTCAATCGCGCCACCGGCGAGACGATGCGCCTTCAGGCGACGCAGGAAGGGCTGATCCCGCTGAAAACCTGGATCAAGAACGCGCTCGACCATGTTCTGCAGGTGTGTCTGGGCGAGAACGGACTGGAGTTCGTATGGGTCGGCGACGACGCGGTCGATCCGCTGCAACAGGCGCAGACGTTGCAGATTCTGGTGTCAGCCGGCATCAAGACGCGCGAGGAGGCGCGGGCCGAGCTTGGGCTGGCGGGTGATGGCGCGGCGAAGGGGCTCGGGAAGTATAACGACAATCACGATGAGCGGGGGCGGTTCGCCACGGCGGATCCGGCGCCGCGGGCGAACGACGCTGGTCACCGTACAGAAGCGACAATTTCAGATGAGCACAAGAATAGATCTCAACACGCGCTCGCTGGCGTCCTAATCGATCAACGCTATGATCACACCAGTGGAGTCGTCCATTGCACGTATCGAACGCCGGTCGGGATGTACACCATTGAGTATCAGGGTGAGCCGAGCTGCCCGGCAACAACCCCTGCGGCACTGTAACGAGGAGACGCTCCGTGATTTCGATAAACATAACTGTGCCCGCGGAGCAAGCGATCCTTAGGGCCTGCCACGACCCAGCCGCCGCACATGCAAAGGACCGTAACGGCAATATTCCTCTGCTACTCTGGTCAAAGCGAGCCTACCTCGTTACCGAGGCAGGTCAAAAAACGGAATTTGGCGCCCGGTTCTATCTTTACTGGACAAATTTGAAAGAGATTGAAACCTCACAATACGCGATGACTTCCCTTTCTGATGGCACCGAGATCGCGCTTTCCCCAGGGCGATTCTTCCAAGAAGGATCGCGCCTCATCGACTTTCGCGATGGGAAGCTTGTCTTGTCCGACTGACGCAGCCTCAGGCGAGGGAGGGCTCGCGGAAGAACTGGATCAAGGGCGCGCTCGATCAGGTGATTCAGGTCTGTCTCGGCGAGCCGGGGCTTGAGTTCGTTTGCGTCGGCTACGACGCGGTCGATCCGCTGCAGCAGGCGCAGACGTTGCAGATTCTGGTGTCGGCGGGGATCAAGACGCGCGAGGAGGCGCCGGCCGAGCTGGGGCTGGCGGGTGATGGCGCGGCGAATGGGCTGGGGAAGTTCAACCGGCATCACGATGAGCGGGGGCGGTTTGCGACGGCGGACGGGGCGGCGGGCGTTGTCGGGCATCCAACCCGTAAGCCTCGGCCAGAGGGCGTGCAGGTGGCGAGCAACGATGCGGTCAGGTCGGATGGGGGCGGCGAGAACGTCGCGCAGATCATCGAACCTGAGCCGCCGCCGATCGAACTCCCCGCAATTCGTCCCGCAGGCGGATGCTTGCGCCGAGGAGCAGACCTCGGGAATATGGGCCCGTAAGAACGCCAAGCGCAGGTATATGACCCAAATCGATCTTCCTTCCGTCTCGCGGTTTGTCCTCGCAAACACCCGCGTCCCGGCAGAGGCCTTGGTCGCTGCTCCGGCGGCGCCGCTGGATCATGAAGGATGTCAGGTCGTCGATATTCTCGTCGACAAGGGCAAGGTTGCCTGCCTGTCCCCTGCCGGATCCGCGTCGGGCATGGCTCAGAGCGTGGACATGGCGGGTCGGCTCGTGCTTCCGACCTTTGTCGAGATCCATGCGCATCTCGATAAGGGGCATGTCATTCCGCGCGTTCGGCCGGACGGCACGTTAATCGGCGGTTTCAGGGCGACGCGCCAGGACTGGAATCTTTGGACCGAGCGCGACATTGCGCTGCGCATGGAGTTCGCGCTGAAGTGCGCCCACATTCATGGCGTCTCCGCTATCCGTACGCATCTCGACAGCGCAACGCTGCCGCAGGCCGAGCGGGCTTTCCGCATATTTGCGGAGCTGCGCGATGTCTGGCGGGGGCGAGTGGCGCTGCAAGCGGTAGCCATCACGCCTCTTGGCTCCTTCCTCGAACCGCTCGGCGAACAGCTCGCCGATCTCGCCGCCCGATACGACGGGAAGCTTGGCGGCGTAACCGACGCGCTGGAGCGCGGAGCGAACGGCAAATATGAAAAGCTCGACCACGCGCTCGACACCCTTTTCGCGCTGGCGCGCAAGCGCGGTCTCGACGTCGATCTGCACGTCGACCAATCTGACGACCTCGACTTTTTCACGCTACCCGCTATCGCAGAAGCGAAGCTGCGTTCCGGCTTTGACGGCATCGTTGTTTGCGGGCATTGCATTAATCTTTCGCTGCAGCCGGACGAGACCATTGAGCGCACGTTGACGCTCGCGAAGGAAGCAGGCCTTGCAATCGCCTCCATGCCGGCCGGCATGATGTATCTCATGGACCGGCAGCCGGGGCGGACGCCGCGCTGGCGCGGGGTTACAGCTGCGAAGGAGATTCTCGCCGCTGGCATTCCCTTCGCCGTGGGCAGCGACAACGTTCGCGACGCCTGGTACCCGTTCGGCGATCATGACATGCTGGACACGCTTAAGCAGGCGGTCCGAATCTACCAGCTAGACGATCCTATCGACGAAGCTCTGAAGGCCACGACCTCGACGCCCGCCGACCTGATGAGGCTTCCCCATTTCGGCCGCATCGGCGCAGGCCTTCCCGCCAATCTGATCCTGTTCTCCGCGCGTAGCCTGAACAGCATCATATGCCGAGACCAATCCGACCGGATTGTCCTTGCGAACGGCGCACGCATAAACGACTCGCTGCCACTCCACGAGGACCTGTTCGAGGCGCTAGCCGCAACAGCCGCTACCGATTGAGCCGCGCAAGCAGGCTGGACGTGTCCCACCGCCCGCCTCCCATCTTTTGCACTTCGGCGTAAAACTGATCGACCAACGCCGTCACCGGCAGCGTGGCCTTGTTGCGGCGCGCCTCGGAGAGACAGATGCCAAGATCCTTGCGCATCCAGTCGACGGCGAAACCGAAATCGTACTTGCCTTCGTTCATCGTCTTATGACGATTCTCCATCTGCCAGGAGCCGGCAGCGCCCTTTGAGATCACTTCGATGACGTCCGTTATATCGAGGCCGGCGCGCTGGCCGAAGTGAAGCGCCTCCGAGAGGCCCTGAACGAGCCCGGCAATGCAGATCTGGTTCATCATCTTCGTGAGCTGTCCCGAGCCCGACGGCCCAAGCAGTTTGCACATACGCGCGAATGAGCCGATCGCCGGCTCGGCCTTCGCATAAGGTTGCGGATCGCCACCGCACATGACGGTCAGCACGCCATTCTCAGCCCCGCCTGTCCGCCCGACACTGGCGCGTCTATGAACGCGAAGCCGGCCGCTTTCGCGGCGGCGTACAGCTCTCGCGCGACATCGGCGGACGCAGTCGTGTGATCGACAAAGATCGAACCGCGCCCCATGCCTTCGAAGGCGCCGTCCTTACCGAGGGTCACGGAGCGCAGATCGTCGTCGTTGCCAACGCAGGCGAAGATGATATCCTGGCCTGCCGCCGCCTTTGCGGGTGTCCCGGCGCTCGCGCCGCCATATTGCGCGACCCATTTTTCAGCCTTGGCCGCGGTCCGGTTGTAAACCGTGACCTCGTGGCCGCCTTTGGTCTTGAGATGCCCCGCCATGGGGTAGCCCATCACGCCGAGACCGAGAAACGCAACTTTCATCAGACGTCACCAATATCTATGGGAAAGGAGAAGGGTCAGGTACCTGTACCCTACGCCACGGAAAAGGGGGAGACACGATGCGCCGGACCGCTAAAGCGGCCGTCGCTCTAATAGAACAAAAAAAGAACAAATCCTTGACCACTTACGCCGGTCATGGCATAGTCGCCTACAATGGAGAGAGTGCGGGGGGCCGAAGAGGCCGCTGCTGACCCCTCCACTTCACAAGCATTTGTTTCAGGAAGCAAGCGCCCGCGCCATACGGGCGCTTGCGGCGCGTCCCTCACTCACGGAGCCGCCCTTGACCCCTCTCGACCTGTTTCTGCCGCTCGCCAAGGTCGATCTCGACCAGAGGACGGTGACCGGAGTCGCGACGGCGGAGCAGCCGGATCGCGCCGGAGAAATCTGCGATTACACCTCGAGCAAGCCCTATTTCGAGAAGTGGTCTTCGGAAGCTCTCGCGGCCAGTCGCGGCAAGTCCCTCGGCGCCGTGCGTGCGATGCATGGCAAGACCGCAGCGGGCAAGCTGACTGATATCGCATTCGACGATGGCGCAAAGCGCGTCGTTGTCGCCGCCAAGATTGTCGACGACGATGAATGGAACAAGGTCGTCGAGGGCGTCTACACTGGCTTCTCGCAAGGCGGCCGCTATGTGAAGCGTTGGAGCGATCCCGAGACGGGCTTGGTCCGGTACACCGCCGACCCGCAGGAGATCTCGCTCGTGGACCTCCCGTGCCTGCCCGACGCGACTTTCGACGTCGTGAAGGACGGAGTGATCGAGAAACGCGCCTTCGCCCCGCGTGCCGATTCCAAGCCGGCGTTACCGACAGACGCCCAGAGGACGATTGCGGCCGCGGACGCGGCGCGTTCGCATGACCAAGCGCCAGAAGCTCTGGCGAAAGCTGCGAACGCGGTCGCCGAGGCTGCATCAAAGCTTGAGCGCGCTGCGGAGGAGAACGTACGGCTCCGTAAGGCGCTCGACGCGATCTCACCTTCGCTCGCCGAGCTTCAGAAGCGCATCGCCGCGCTCGAAGCACAGCCAATGCCCGGCAGGGCTGCGCTTCGGACGATTACGAAGAGCGCCGACGGCGGCGGCGAAGCGGTCAGCGTCGACGACGCGTTGCGCGGCCTTGCCGCGCTCCCGCCCGAAGAACGGGCGCTCGCACTGACCAAGCTGAGCCTCGCGAATCCCCTGCGCCTCTGAGGAGCGCGTTTTCGCAGTTCGAACAGACATTGCAGGCGGCTTTCGCCCGCAATTCGTGATCGCCCCGCGCCGCGGCGCCGGGCGGCGCGGCGGCTTGGCGCTTCAAGCGGGCCATCGCCTTGCTCACGGCGGCGATTGGTTCAACCGCACGAGCGCTCAAGCCGCCGCGCATAAACCCACAACCCTCAACGAACCATCGCCCTCCCCACAGGAAAAGCCCATGAACCTTGCCCAGACGACGCAGGACACTCTCGGCCTGATGAAGGAATTGCTCGCAAAGAACGTTACGCTCTCAACGGGCCTTACCGCGTACGATCTTCAGGCCCCTGCAAAGAACCTCTTTCCCATCGTCACGCCGCTGCGCAACTCCCTGCCCCGTGTCGCGCGCCTCAATCCGGGCGACGCCGCCCGCTGGCGCACAATCACCACGCTCACCGGCTCCGGCTTCGACGCGATGGGCTGGGTGCCTGAAGGCCAGAGGACGGCAAGCATGTCCTACAACGCCAACCTGGTCGTCGCGCCCTACATGACGCTTGGCGAGGAAGACACGGTGACATTCGAAGCCGAAGCCGCCGCGCAGGGCTTTGAAGACATCAACGCCACAGCGACACTCCGTCTTCTGCAAAAGGCGATGCGCAAGGAGGAGATAGCGTTGCTCGGCGGGAACATATCCATTCCGCTCCAGACCCCCGCCACGCCGACATTCAGCGCCTCGGGAAGCGGCGCCACCCTGCCCGCGGCAACTTATTCCGTCATCGTCGTTGCCCTCACCTTCGAGGGCTATCGCAATTCGAGCGTCTCCGGTGGAGTCGCGACGACCAAGACGATCACCGGCAACGACGGAAACGCCTATACGCTCGCTGGCGGCTCCTCGATGCGCAGCGCCAACGCCACTCAGGCGGTCACGCTTGGCCAGACCCTGAACGCAAGCGTCGCCGCAAAGACTGGAGCCGTCGCCTACGCCTGGTACGTCGGGACAGCCGGCAACGAAACGCTACAGGCAATCACCACGATCAACAGCGTGAACTTCTCCGCGCCGCTGACCGCCGGACAGCAGACAGCGACCCAAATCGCGTCGGACAACTCAACCAACGCAATCGCATTCGACGGTCTGCTCACGGTTGGCCTCAATCAGTCCGGCAACGCTGCCAGACTCGCTGCCACCGGAACCGCCGGACAGGGCTCCACCCTCACCGCCTCGGGCCGCGGTTCGATCATCGAGATCGACAATATGCTGCTCTCGATGTGGAACAACAGCCGCATCTCGCCGACCGTGATCTACGTCAACGCGCAGGAGCAGAAGAACATCACCGCGAAGTGCCTGACGAATTCGAGCGGCCCTCTGATGCGCTACAATGTCGACGCTTCGGAGTCGAAGCCCTATGAATTCGCCGCCTCCGGCGTCGTGCGCTGGTACTACAATCCGATGACCGGAACGGAGATCCCGATCAACGTCCATCCTGATCTTCCGCCCGGCACGATGCTGGCGCTTTGCGAGCGCTTGCCGGTCTGGTACCAGTCGAATGAAACGCCGAATGTCGCAGAAGTGCTGACGCGCCGTGACTATTATCGGGTCGACTGGCCGCTGCGCACCCGCCGCCGAGAGTATGGCGTCTATTCCGAAGAAACGCTCGCTGTCTACGCTCCATTCGGAGTCGGCGTCATCACCAACATCGGCAACGGCTGACGCGAAAGATCCCCCTTCGCTTGCCTTGAGCGCGGGGGGCCAACCGCCGTCATTGCGCTTTTCGTCACCGCCAGCCCCGCGAGCGCCATGTCGACTTTCGACCTCACTTCCCTTGCCGCGCTCAAAGCCTGGCTTGGCCTGCCGTCGGCCTCGGGGCCGAACGACGCGACACTCGCCGCGCTCATCACCGCAGCGAGCCGTTCGATCTATGCTCACCTCAGTCGGCCTGCTTTGACGCCGCAAATTTATACTGAGACGATCGATCTTGAGACTCAGCGCATTTTTCTTCGACAGTGGCCCGTGCTCGACGTCAACTGGGTGACTTGGCGTGGCATCTCGATCCCGGCTTCCCAGAGCCCCAGTCTCGACGCTTCGATTGGTTACGCACTCCAACCCGCCGAAACCGCTCCGCCAGGCGCGTCCCCAGGCGATCGATCTCTTGGGCGGCTACTATCGCGCTGGTCGCCAAAGCCTCGTCGTCTCGTATCTTGCAGGCTATGCCGTGCAGGCCGAAACGCAGATCGGTTCCGGCTTCACCCTATCAGCTCGCCGCCGCCACGCCGTACGGACCGTGGTCGTCCAATCTCGGAGTTGCGTACGCCGCGAATGGCGCCGCGCTTGTTCAGGTCACGACCGCGCCGTCGGCCGGACAATATGCGGTGAGCGCCGGCGTCTACACTTTCGCCGCCGCCGACGCCGGACAGAGCGTCGACTCTTTCCTACGGTTATGTGCCTCAGGATGTCGCGCAGGCCACGCTGGAGCTTGCGGCCGCGCGGTTCCGTGCGGCCGAGCATATCGGGCTGCCTCGAAGTCGATCGGCGGGCAGGAGACGATCGCCTATGACTCCAGCGCCATTCCGTCGCCTGTGCTTGCGATGTTGCAGCCGTATATAGCGGGTCGCGGTCTGATGGCGTCGATTGCCCTTGACGGCCTCGATGAGACCCGCGCGCGGCTCGACGCCATGCCTGCCGCGCTGTCTGCGGCGCTCGCCGCCAAGGCAAACGAACTCGCCTCCGCGCTCGTCGACCGAATCAAATACGACAAGCTTTCCGGCGGAGCGCTCAATGCGCAATCCGGCGCGCTTCAAGCCTCCATCACGGCAAAAATTGTCGGCGGACGCCGATGGAGTTTCCGTCTCGGTCGGATCCGACGGCGACGTCAAATATGCCGCGATCCAGGAATATGGCGGCAAGACCTCGGCGCACGAGATCCTGCCCGACAAGGCGAAGGCACTCGCATTCATGGTCGGCGGATCTCTGCGCTTCGCGAAGTCCGTCCATCATCCGGGGTCACTCATTCCCGGCACGGTCCTATCTTGCGCTCGGCGCTCGACGAGATGTGCGACGAAATCGTCACCGGGCTTGCAAGCGCGGTCGAAGACCTGGAGCGCGCATGACTCGCGAAACCGCCTTTTCCGCTCTGTTCGCGGCCGTCTCCGCAGCCTATCCGTGGGGACTTGCGTCGCGGCGGATGAAGCTCTGGAGCGAAGTTCCCGCCGCCTTGCGTCCGGCCTTCTTCCAGCTCGAAAGCGGACCCGAAATCCTATCAATGGCCCTCGCCCGCAGCGCCGAAGCGAACGCTCGAGGCCAAGCTCTTCCTCTATTTCGACGCCCGCGACCCCTCGACCCCAGGCGCAAGCGCGATCAACGCTGCACTCGACGCGATCGATGCGGCGCTTGCCCCTTCCGGCTCCGATCTTGGTCTCGGCCGCCAGACGCTCGGCGGGACCGTGCATGACTGCAAGATCATCGGCGTGCCCGTGCGCGACACCGGCGACCTCGACGGCGACGGCCTCGCCGTGGTGAGCGTGCGCTTGCTCGGGCCATAGCGGCGCAAAGACCTCTCCAGACGTTCTCGTATACATCCAACGGAGATCCTTATGTTCGTATTCGGCTCGGGCGTGCTGATCGGCACGCCTTCAGGCGGTTCGCCGATCAATTTCGGCCTCGTGCAAGAAGTCTCGCTCGATGTCTCGACGATCCACCAAGGCGCTTTACGGGCAGTACAACTTCCCCGTCGCGATCGGGTCCGGCACGAAGAAGATGTCGGGCAAGGCGAAGATGGCCCGCATCTCCGGTCAGGCTCTAGGCGCGCTCTTCTTCGGCGTCAGCCCAGCCGCCGGTTCGACGCAAACGCAGTTCGGCGAGGCGACGAGCCGTCCCCTCCAGCTCGCCCTACACATACACTGCGACCAATCACTCGACCTTTGTCGCGGATCAGGGCGTTGTCTACGCAAGCTCCGCGCTTCCGCTGAAGCAGGTGTCCGCAACGCCGTCGGTAGGACAATATTCGGTATCCGCCGCAGGCGTCTACACGTTCTCTTCCGCCGACGCCGGCGCGGCTGTGCTTGATCTCGTACAGCTACACGCTCGCCGGCAGCGGCGCGAGCCTCGCCGTCTCTTCGCAGCTGATCGGGCCCTCGATCAGCTTCTCGGCCAATCTCTTTGCGCAGGACCCCAGCACGGGCAAGCAGTTTTCTGTGCTGCTTTACAATTGCGTCGCGGAAAAGCTGTCGTTTGGGACGAAGGTCGAGGACTTTCTGATGCCCGAGCTCGACTTCCAGTGCTTCGCGAATGCGGCTGGCCAGGTATGCCAGTTCAACTTCGGAGACGCGGCTTGAGCGAGGATACATTTGAGGTCGCCCTGGGCGGGCGAAAATGGGCTTTGCCGCATCTTCCCTTCCGGTCGATCAAGGCGATCCAGCCGGCCCTGTTTGACATTTACGTCGCGGCGGGCGGTCCCGCCATGTCCAGCGAGAGCGTCGCGCGACTCGGAGAAGCGGATTTGGACCGCCTCGCCGAAGCGACCTGGCGCGCGGTGTCATTTGTGGAACCGGCGCTCTCCTACGCGGAGTTCCTCGAACTTCGCTTCACAGTCGGCGAACTCATCCAGGTCTTTCCGGCGATCGCGAAAGCTGCTGGTCTGAGACCGGCGAGCGATCCAGCGCGGGAGGCCTCGACACCGCTGGGAAAGTCGACTTCGACGCCCTGATCGCGGGCGTCGTCGCCAACACCGGCTGGACGTGGGATCAGGCGTTCGACCAGTTGACTGTGCCGCGTTTCCTCGCGCTGCAGGCCGAATGGCGACGCCATCCTCCCACGCATTGGCTCGTCGCAGCCGCGCTAAAATATAAGCCGCCCGAACAGACGCCGCTGCTCGCGGCAGCCGACGGTCGCCGAACTCAAGGCGGCGCTTCCTCACGGAAAGCTTTGACGGAAAGGACAGCGATGCCTGACGCCAACGTCTCGGTCAGCTTCAACGCGTCAGTCTCCGACTTTGTATCGGGCGTATCGGAGGCGAAAGAAGCCCTGCAGAGCTTTTCCGCGCCCTTTGGGGAGATCAACGCTCGTCTCTCGTCCGCTCGCGAGCGCCTCATCGCAGGCTTTCAGCGCGCGAGCGTCTGCAGCCCTATCGCGACGCCCTGAGCGCGACGCAAGCCCTGGAGCAGGCGATCGCCGCGGACCGCGAACGCGCTGCCGCAGCGCTCAAGCGTAGGCGATGAAAAGTCGTATGCAGACGCTGTGAGAGCGGCTCAGGAGGCGACAGCCGAAGAGATCCGACTCTTATCGGACGGCCTGCGGCAGAAACTCGCCTCTATTCGCGACGAAGCGCGTCAGTACCAGATCACCCAAGGCGAGCGTGTCGCGCTATCACAGCAGGCGATCGACGAGGAATATGCGGCGGAGCTCGCCGCCGTACAGCAACGGGCGTCGCTCGGCTCCAATACGCTCGCCGACCAGCAGCGCATGGACGACCTCTTGATCGAAGCGACACGCCGAAGGGAGGACGAGATCTCGGCACTGATGCGCTCCTCTCTGCAGGAACAGGAGCGGGAATATCAGTCCTTCGCGGCCTCGGTCGAGCAGGCGTTCAACTCGCAGTTGCGCGGACTCCTGTCTGGCACGGAGACCTGGCACAACGCCTTCCGCAGCGCACTCGATGACCTCCTGATCAAGTTCATCGAATGGACCGAAACCAGCGTCTCCCGCTATGTGATCGGCGAAGCGATGAAGACCGCCGCAACGACCTCCGGCGTCGCAGCGCGCACGGGAGCCGAGGAGGCGGGCTCAGCGGCGTCGATGGCGGCGCAAGGCGCCGCAATGATCCGCTCCATCCTGTCCTCCGCGGCGGAAGCCTTCGCGGGCGTGTTCGGCTTTCTCTCGCCGCTCATGGGGCCGCTCGCCGTCGGACCCGCCGCCGCCGCCCAAGCGACCGTCGCTGGCATGGCCGGCTCCGTGGCCTCGGCTGATATCGGCATGTGGCAGGTGCCACAGGACATGCTGACTCTCATCCATCACAACGAGCTCGTCATGCCCGCGGCGGAAGCGGGCGCGTTCCGATCCATGTTGAGCGATGGCGGCGTCAGCAGGGAGCGCGCCGGTACACATCCATCCGACCACGCATGTCAACGTCTCGGCGCTCGACGGCGCTTCTGTCTCCCAGTGGATGAAGAGCAACAGCTCTTCAATGCTGAAGGCGGTGGACGAAGCAGTGCGGCACGGCGCACGGCTCGGGCTACGCCGGCTTGGGGGTTGAGGGTGCAATGGGATACGTAGGAGGCGTTCACCTGCTGCCATCAACGGGCGAGTTTACCTACGACACGCTTCCTCACACCGGCGCGCTCGCGGGAGCCCCGCAGCAACCGCTGAACACCTTCTTTGTTCCGGGTGGAGCGAAGACGGACTATTCCTACGCGATCGACCAACTGCAGTCCGCCCATCCGGAGTGCAGGACTGTGTCGCTCGTCTGTGCTTGGTTCGGCGGTTCCCTCAATGCTGCGAGCTGCCAGGTCTACCCTTCGACAAATTTCATTGGCGGATCGTTCAAAGTTGGCAGACGCCGGCGCCTATTTCGACGACTCGTGGCAGGTCTCAGGGCTGACACAAGACACATCTGGGCTAATTCCGCTGCCGACAACTTCGGGGGGAAGCGCCGTCTATGGCGGCACTCCATCCGACCAAAGCATTGTGCGCTGCATCCGCGACCTCAAGGCGCGTGGACTTCGGGTGATGTTCTACCCGTTCCTCCTCATGACGTGCGCCGGATATCCCTGGCGCGGACGCATCACCTTCGCGCCGGATCTCTCCGAAGCGGCGACAAACGCGGCCAACGCCTTCCTCGGCTCCGCTCCGCCGGACGCGTTTATACCGGATCCCATCAATCTGACAGTCGGGTACACGGGCTCTCCGACCGACTACACCTATCGACGCATGATCCTGCACTACGCGTGGCTCTGCACAATTGCAGGCGGGGTCGATCTGTTCCTCATCGGCTCGGAGTTGCGGGGTCTCGAGACCTTGCGTGGAGCAACGTGGACGCCAGCCGGGACGACGGACGAATCCGGATGCGCCCTTTGGGACTATCCATTCGTCTCCGGCCTCCTCACGCTCGCGAGTGATGTCCGAGCCGTATTTGACGGGCAAGGCTTCACAAGGGCCGCCGCCTCACCGAGGAACCTCATCGCCTATTCGGCCGATTGGTCCGACTGGATGGGCTATCAACATCCTGGCGCGAACGGACAATGGCCTCATCTTGACACGCTTTGGGCGAGCCCAAACATAGATATCGTCGGTCTCGACAATTACCTCCCGTTGTCGGACTGGACGACAGGCGACGGCGGCTTTGATGCGAGGAATTGGCTCCAGCCCGAGCCGTCCGAAGCTTGGCCGCCGTCGCCAACATCCATGAGCGGACTCGGCCTTTCCGGACCCCCGACGATCTATTCGCTCGCCTATCTCAAGAAAAACATCGAGGGCGGAGAGAAATTCTACTGGTGGTACGGGGACGGCGACAATGAAGGGCCGGGACTGGACCCAAATGGTTCAGATCTGATCGTATCCCTGCCCATTGGCGACCGGTTAGCGCAATCGCGCTCGCCCTATTACCCAAATCAGGAGATCCTCGCCAACAAGCAGTATCGCTGGTGGTGGAAGAATACGCATCGGGCCGTTTATGACACCGGCGACGGTCTCGGCTGGATTCCTCGTGGCCCGCACACGCAGTGGATCGCCCAATCCAAGCCGATCGCCTTCATCGAATATGGCTATCCCGCCACCGATCGCGGCGCCAACCAGCCGAATGTCTTCTTTGACGCGAAATCGACAGAGAGCGCGACGCCGTACTGGTCGATCTGGAGTCGCATCGCCGGTGGCGGCCTCGCGCCGCTGCGCGACGACACGATCGCGAGTCTGTGCCTCCAGGCGATGTACGAATATTGGAATGTCGACGGGCGCAACGAAGCATCGCCTGCCGGCGTTCCCCTGATCGACTTTGACTATTCCTGCGTGTGGAACTGGGACGCTCGACCATTTCCGGTCTTTCCGCTTCTGGCGTCAGAATGGGGCGACGCAGGAAACTGGGCGACAGGGGACTGGATCAACGGCCACGGACCGCAACTCGCCCCTTCCACGCCGTCGGCAGGCCCGGCGTTCGGCGCGTTCCCGACATTTCCGGCGCTGACTGTTCCTGTGTCCATCAATTCGCATGTCGCCGCGCTTCGGCGCCGATGTCGCGAACACCGTGGCCGCCCGCTCGCGGCGGCGCACCCGCATGATGTCGCCGCTCTTCGACTTCGAACTGAATTTCGATGCGTTGCGGTCCGACTCTGCCACATGCGGAGGCACAGGAGATCGCGGGGTTCTTTGCGAACGTCGAGCGGATCCGCGGCGCCGTTCTGGTTTGCGCCGCCGAACCTCTCGGCCGCGTACGGTCAGATCCTTGGCGCCGGCGATGGGTCGACATTTGTATTTCCCCTGAGACTGACGATCGGCTCCGCACTCACGCCGATCGGAGGAACGACCGGAATCACGGCCGCCTATCTCGACGGCCAGTCCGGTGACGGACTGGACGCTAAATCCGGACTTTCCGCCCGCTCTCACATTTGCAGAGGCGCCGCCGACGGGCGTCATCGTCTCCGCGGACTTCACCGCGCTCTGGCTCTGCCGGTTCGTCGACGATGGACTCGATCTCGAGGAATTCATGGCCATGCTTTACGCGCTCGGTACCGTAAAACTAACAGCGGTGCGTCCATGAGCACACCGCCGTCGTTTCCGTCGCTCGCCGGCCAAGGCTGGAGTGTTCACAAGAAGCCGATCTTCTCGACAATCGTTGCTTCCCATATCTCTGGCAGAGAGGTGCGTGACGCGCTTTACCAGAATCCGATTTGGGAGTTCGAGGTGACCTTCGATGGCCTGGGCTCCGACTCCATAACTTATCCGGGAGTCGGCGCACAATCGCTGCAAGCCATCATGGGTCTGTACCTGCAGTGTCTCGGGCAATATGGGACCTTTCTCTATACCGACCCGACGGACTCGCTACGTCACGAACCAGGCGATTGCGACCGGCGACGGAGCGACATCGACCTTCACCTTCGCCCGTACCCTCGGCGGCTTCCTGGAACCCGTGGGATGGGTGACGAGTGTGTCAGAAGTCACCATTGCGGGTGCGGCGCAGGCGTCTGGCTGGTCGCTCACCGACGCCGAATGCGCTCACGTTTAGTTCACCACCGCCGAGCGGCGTCCTGCTAGGCGCCTCGTTCACTTATGCCTTTGAATGCCGGTTTGCAGACGACTCCGCCGATTTTGAGCAGTTCATGCAGAATCTCTGGCGCGTCGAACTCTCTCAAGTTCCGATCGGTGCGTACGTCAGGTGGGGCTGCGGAAGCGGTAAAAGGGAGGGAGGGGGGGAGAAAGGGGGCAGTAGTGGTTTGAGGGTGGGTGGGGGGGTTGGGCGGGGGGGGGGGGCGGGGGGACAGACGACGGGGGAGGGGAAACCACCATCGAATCGTATAACGCCTTGCGAGTTTTTTCCGGTTTTATCCCGGTTTTCGGGGTTTTTGGGTTTACGATGTTCCGCTCGTCTTCATCGGCGCAAATACGCCGACGCTCGCCGGCACCTATGGAATGATCACCGCGGGCACTTTACGTTTTCGCCCCGGCTGACGAGGGCAAAAGCGTGATCGCCACGTATACCTACGCCCCAACGAGCTCCTACCGCCCCAACCTAGCGCCGGTCTACGCCTTGACCGATTTCGACTTCGTCAATGACAGGCGAGGAGAAGACCCTGTCCAGGTTGAACGGGCCGACGTCTTTTCGCTTCCGACGATACAGCGAATCGAGTGCTCCTCCCGCGGCAACCAATATGCAGCGACGCCTGTCGAAGCGCGCGATCAGGCTCAGATCGAGCTCTTCGGCTCACGCGTCGCGAACGTAATCCAGGCGCACGAAATTTGTGACGAGCTCTTGATTGGACCACTGGTCGCCCAGGCCATCCTGCAGCGCGAGCTGTATGTTCGCTCGAAGTTCAAATTCAAGCTTTCGTGGGAATATTGTCTGCTTGATCCTATGGACGTGGTCACGATCACGGACCTTAACTTGGGACTGTCCGACACGCCAGTCCAAATCATCGAAATCGAGGAGGATGACAAGGTGAAATGGACCCGCGAAGCGGGACCGTTTGAGTCGATTTCTTAGTTGGAAATCCTGACCGCTCCGATTCTCCTTAAATATCATGCAGCGATAGGCTGCGTCTGCTGCTGGCGGCTGTGGGCATGTGGGCAACGCGGCATGCGTTGTCCATCATGTCCACAGCCTTCGTGCCTACGACCGCCTGCGCCAGACCGCCATCGGCGTGCGATTGGCTCAGCGCCTAATGAGGGCGGCGTATATTGTAGAAGTCGATCCACGAGGCGATGCCGGCGCTCTCGCTTCGCGGCCATCGGCATAGGCTTTGAGATAGATGTCTTCGTGTTTCAGCGAGCGCCACAGCCGTTCGATGAAGACATTGTCCATCCAGCGGCCGCGGCCGTCCATCGAGACTTTGATCGCCGGTCGCAGCAGGATGCCGGTGAAGGCCGCGCTCGTGAACTGGCTGCCCTGGTCGGTATTGAAGATCTCCGGCCTGCCGAACTTCGCCAAGGCCTCTTCGAGCGCCGCGACACAGAAGGACATGTCCATGCGTGTTCGACAGCCGCCACGCCAGCACGGCCCGGCTCGTGCCAGTCCATCACGGCAACGAGATAGAGAAAGCCGCGGCCGATCGGCAACATAGGTGATGTCCGCCGCCCACACCTGGTTCGGCCGCTCGATTGACAGATTGCGCAAGAGATAAGGATAAGATCTTGTGCCCCGGCGCGGGTTTGCGTCGTCCTGCGGCTTCGGCCCGAGCGCCGCAATCCCCATCTGGCGCATCAGCCGCTGCACGCGCTTGCGGTTGATCTCTGACCTTCGGCTCGCAGCATCGTCGTCATCCGGCGCGAGCCGAAGAAGGGCCACGCCGTGTATAACTCATCGAGCCGGCGCATCAGCGTCGAGATCGTCGTCGTTCGCCGGCCTTGCGCGGCCGATAGACCCCCGAGCGGGCGATGCCGAGAAGCGCACACTGCCGGCGAACCGACAATTGCCATGGGTCGCGATCGAGCATCGCTCTGCGGTCCGGGGCGCTCATCTTCCCGACCTCTTGGCTAAAAAATCGCGCTCGACAGTCAATTGCCCGATCTTGGCGTGGAGCTTCTCGATCTCCCGCTCGTGCGATCGCCTCCGGCATCCCGCCCCGGCCAGGGTCGAAAACCCGCATCGCATTGTCGAGCAATTGCTTCTTCCAGGTGTAAATCTGGTTCGGGTGCACCTCATAGCGCTGCGCCAGATCCGGAACAGTCGCCAGTTCCCGCAGCGCCTCGAGCGCGATCTTCGCCTTCAGCGCCGCATCGATCTTTCGTCTCGTCTTCTTCGTCATCATTCGCTCCATCTATCAGACGGAGCGGTCTTTCTCCAACTTAATCCGACGGTCCTAAAATCGGGGTCCATTTCAAAGGGTCTGCTCTCTGTCACAGCAGAAGAACTAATGGCTGGCGTATCGACGCCTGCGTTCTATCCAAGCGCCGCTGGCGGAAGCGCTCTTCCGAATTGGACCACACCGGCTGCCGCGGTAAATGCACCGTTGATCTTCGAGCCGCCGCCCGCCGCAACCGCAGGCGCCGCTCAGATCTGGATCGGCGCCTCGGGAGCTGGCGCAAATGTCTCGACCCAAACGTGGGGAGGCGCGAATGTCTATGTTTCAATCGACAACGCTACCTATGCGCAAGTCGCGGTGTTGGTGGCGCCATTGCGCCAAGGCTTTCTCACCAGCGACCTCTCCAAAGCCAGCGGCTGGGATAGCGCCAACACTCTCGCCGTGGACCTTTCAGAGAGCGCTGGCTCCCTTGCGGGAACTTCCCAGGCCGCGGCTCAACAGGGCGCAACCCTCGCGTTGGTCGACGGCGAACTTCTGGCCTATGAGGTATCGACCCTCACAGGGCCGAACGCGTATGTTCTAACCGGTTTGGCCCGAGGCCTTGGGGGCACGCCTCCGGCGGCTCATGCGGCCGGCGCGAGCTTTGCGCGTCTCGACGCAGCCATCGTCAAGTATGATCTTCCTGCGAACCTGTTCGGGCAGACGCTCTATCTCAAGTTCCAGAGCTTCAACGTCTTTGGCGGCGGCCTGCAGGATCTTTCGAGCTGTGCCGTCTATTCGTTTACGCCCACGGGCGCAGGAAGCGGCAATCCAATTGCAGATCAGCTCGAAAGCGGAATCGCAATCGATCTGGGCTCAATCGAGTCAACCGCCACGGTTCTCGACGATTTCGGAACGACCGCTGGCGCGGCCTTCGGTTCAATCAATCTAGGATCCGCGCCATGAGCGAACAATTACAGCTGCGCCGTGGCGCCGCCAATCAGATCGCGACCTTCACCGGGGCCCTCGGAGAGGTGGTCGCCGATACAACAAATAATCAACTCGTGCTCCAAGACGGCATAACCGCGGGAGGATTCCCCGCCGCGAGACTATCCGAAGTCATTACGAACACGCGGACCTCGATAACCGACTCGAACCATGCGGCGCTCCCGAGCGAGCGCACCCTCGCATATATAGCGATAACCGCCCCGCGTAGCATAGTCCTACCAGCAGCATCCGCTTTCCCCACGGGGACATTGATCCGTGTTGTCGATGAAAGCGGCTCCTGCTCAGCGACGAATACGATCACGCTCACAGTAAGCGGGGCTGACACGATCAATGGCCGGGCGAGCGCGATCATTGCGGGCGCCTACGCCTGCCTCGCCGCTGAGAGCAACGGCGTTAATGCATGGACGATCGTGACCCAATCACTCGACCAAGCGACACTATCCGCTTTTGTCACCTCCTGGATTCAAACGCTCCCCACCTCCGTACCGTCATCCTCCGGCGTCCTATGGTTAAATGGCGGCGTCCTTCAGCTATCTTGAGGACTCTATGGTCAAAAAGATCCTTGCTTTCGCGCTTATGCTCAACACCGTGTGCGCGAGCGCATACGCCATCACCAACGATCCGCATTTCAACAGCCTAACGATCGATAACCCCCTTGCTCCCGAATACGGGGGCACTGGCGGGATGCCAATCCTCAATCCGATTCAATTCGGCGCAAAGTGTGATGGGTCGACCGACGATTCTGTTCCTCTGCACGCCTGGGCGGCGGCAGCTACGAACGGCGCCAATATGGTGGTGCCCGGAACCTGCGCGTTCCAGGTTCCGCTCGTCTTCCCACCCGGGGTTAACTACGTCCAGCTAACTGGAGGAACCCTGCTCTACACGGGCGCCGCGACCGCTATCACCGCGGTCAAGATCGGCGATCCGGGGCATGGAGATTGCGAGGCGACAGGCTGGAACATCACGGGCCTTCGTCTCAAGTCCTCGACAGTCATGACAGGTGGGGAGGCCCTCTTGCTTGGAGATGTCTGTCATTTCGATATCACTGATCTCCGAATAGGAGATCAGTTCGGAGACGACAATGGTGATTGGTTTGTCGGTTTGCACGGCGCTGGCGGCAACTCAGTACACCTAAGGGGCCTGTTCGGCCGAGCCTCGAGCACCGCGGAGGTCATTAACGGCGACGCATCCGTCCAGTTGACGGACTGGTACCAGGATCACGTGACGATCATCAAATCTGGACTTCGGACTTAATATCGCGGGGAACGTTGGCGGCTTCGTCATGGACAGCGGCGACATTGTTGGCAACGGCGCGAACGTGAGGATCACGCAGGATCAGATCGCAGTTCCCAACCATCAGGTTTTCTTTGGCTCAGCCGCGGCGATCGACGGGACCGGCAACGGAAGTGCGCAAACGACTGCCGCGGTCATGAGCAGTTCGACAATCCCTGTCTCCGCGATACCCTCCAAGCTCTCTGTCGGTCAAAGCGTCTATGACACGACGGCCGGCAACGCTCTGCTCGGAACTGTCGTAAGCTGGAACACTGCGGGACTGACGATCACACTGTCGCAGCCAGCAACCATCGCCAGCGGCGATTGGCTTGCAACGGGGGGAACAGGAATCGGATTCGAGCTTTCAGACCCGGGTTCCAATTCCTACCTGCTTTTCGGCGGAACCTGGCTCTCCTATGCCGGCAACCAATGCGCCAAAATCGACAGTACCGCATCTTCGTGGCGGATCCTGATGACGGGCGGCACGGTCATCACATGCGGAAGCGGCGGAAGCACACTAGCGACGGGGGCGTTCGACAACGAAAGTGTGAGCGCCAACATCCTGATCCAATTTTCAGGAACGCGCTTTGGCGTCAACAACGGCCAAGATATCTACAATGTCGCGGGAGCCCAACCGATAGCTGTCCAAGGGGCGACGTTTGACAGCATAGGCTACGGGAAAGTCGGAGGCTCTTGGTCGGCGACACTGGTGGATTCCGCGGGAAACCTCAGGCTTGCATCGAATGGAGCCCTTTTCCTCAAGGGGGGAGCCAACATCCTCCTCACTCCGCCCTCGGCGAACGCCATAGTCCTGGGCCCGGGAGGAGGATCGAACTGTGCGCTCTGGGGTGAAAGCGGCACGATGATCCCCGGCCGCGCTGACGCCTCCACCGCAGGCTGCGCGTACAATATCGGTTCGTCCAACTTTCCTTTTTCGTCAGCCTTTCTAACGTCCCTCACTTCGCCATCCGCTCTCAACCTCAGCGCCTCTGGTGGTTCTCTTACGGCGACTGCGTCCGCAACCGCATCGCTACAAGCCGGAGCGTTATCCACGGCAATCATCGGCGCGGGCTCAACCAGCTCCCAATGCGGGCTGGGCGTACAAAACGGCGTCGTTTTGCCGTTCTTTATGGACGGCTCGGGAACCGGCTGCGCCAGCCAAGTCGGAACCACGGCCGCGCCGTTCAACAAAGTTGTGGCGAATATAGCCCAGACGAAATTTCCTCAACTGATTGGCGCCGCGCCCGCCGCTTCTGGAAGCTGCGCTATTAGGAATCAAAGCGCTGGGGCAGCTGGCGGCATCTTTCAACTCTCCTCGGCCTGTTCAGACGCGACCGTGACATTCACCTTTGTATCGGCAGCGCCCACCGGCTGGACCTGTTCAGCGCAAGCGATGTCCGCCACCAACTCCATTCGTCAAGCCGGCTTCACCACCACCACAGCCACGTTCACAGTCACGGGATCGGTGAACGATTATTTCGGCGTGAATTGCACCGGCGTCTAATCCTGAAAACAATGCCGCGGCATCAACTTTCTCAATCGAGGCCACCATCGACTTCTCCTTCTTCGCGCAAGCGTCAGCGCCATTGCCGTCGCTTTGACCTCGTCTGCGGTTCTTGCTCAGACCTATCGCGACACTTCCGGAACTGTGGTCCCGGGCGTCGTCATTGTGAACCCTACCGACAAGTCTGGACCGATGGGAACGACGAGCAACCCATTGAAAGTGTCGGGCTCATTCTCGGCTAGTCTGTCCGGGTTTCTTCCGACCCCGGCGTATTCCTCGCTGTCAGTGGGCGCGGCCAGTTCGCGTACGCCTCTGCCTTCTGGAACGACGATCATCGTCTACAACACCGGGGCAAACGACGCCTACGTCACACTCGGCGGATCGAACGCAGTCGCGACCACGACGAGCGACGTCGTCAAGGCCGGGGGCTGGATGGCGTTCACTGTCGGCGCCAACACGTATCTCGCCGCTATCGAAACAGCGGGCGCGACGTCCTTGACCCTATCTGGAGGCTCAGGCTTGCCAACCGGCGCGGCGGGAGGTGGCGGCGGCGGCGCGTCCGTTCCTACGGGAACCGCCGGCTCTCCCAACGCGGCTGTTGTTTCAATTCAAGGAATTGTGGGCGGCGTCGCTCTTCCGGAGAATCAGACATCCCTCGCAGGTGTGCCCCTTGGGGCCGCGACGGCCTGGCGGCGCCGCTCCGACGGGAAATGTCCAAGGCGTCAACGCAAACGTGCTCGCATTGCCGTCATTGCCGACGGGATCGAACATGATCGGGTCTGTTGTCCCGCAAGCATCGGCCTCGGGAGGATCCGGCATATTTAGCGAGATTGTCCCAAGCAATGCCAGCGGAATCTCGATTAAAGCGACGGCTGGAACTGTCTATGGCCTGGCCCTTTCGAACAATAGTTCCTCACCCTACTATGTGAAGCTCTACAACACAGGGAGCGCGCCTACCTGTGGTTCGGGAACGCCCATGGCGCGATTTGAAGTCCCGGCCAATTCGACGCCTACTAGTGGCGCGGGTTCGAACCTTCCTTTCGGCCAGCCAGGCATCGCTTTCTCATCCGGCATCGGTCTGTGCGTCACTGCGGGTTTGTCCGACAGCGATGCTACGGCGCCCTCGGGGGGAGTTGGCCTCGTGAACATCTCCTATCAGTAACGCCGGAGGATTCTGACAAATGCTGCTTGTCGAGCAAATGGAAGGGCGTCTCTTCGGCAAGGCTCCCGTCGACCGCCGTGCCTTCCTGCTTGGCGGCGCGTCGAGCGCGGCCATGCTGCATGGCGCAAATGCGCAGCTTCTCATGTTGGGCGCCGGCCCTGGCTCGCAAGGCAACGCGCGAACGTCCTCGCGACGCCGGTCCTCGGCGCACAGGCCATTCCTTCGATGGCCTTCACGGTCGCGAACACCTACGAGTTCGGCACGTCCGGCAACACGGGCGTCACGATCCCGACTGCGGCCGGGGCGCGGGGCGGCTCGGTTCTTCGCCTTGGTTTTGCGGCTATTTCTTCAACGTTTCGAATGCGATCAGCGGCAATCAGAGCGAGTATATCGCTCGGGTCCGGAACAGTCCCGGCGCCGGCACGGCCTGCTATGTCCAGTTGAACCAACAGACCCTGCAGTTGTACGTTAAAACTGTGCTATGCCGGACTCGACCATCATCGGCGTAACGATCCCGACGCCGCTCAAGCGCGGCATGAGCTATCTGTTCGTCTTTGGTCTTACGGCCAACAAGACGACCTTCTTCTCGCTCGTCGATGTGTTCGGCAACGTCGTCTGGAATCAGGCGTATCCGACGACGACTGCCCTTAGCTCCTATGCCGCGCTCGCCAACTTCGGCACGATGCCGAACGGCGCGGTCTCGGCTGGCGGCTTCTCGGGCTCGGTCAGCAACGCCTTTATGGCCTGGGGCTCGATGCCCTGCCCTTCGGGGACGACGACCGCCACGGCCGCCTTCACGACATCGAGCGGCAACACGATTTCCGTGGCCTCGGTTCCTGCCGGGATCGCCGCGGGCCAGTCGATTTTGGACACCACCAGCGGCAACCCGGTCGGCACGGTCGCCTCGTGGACATCCTCCAGCATCACGATTTCGCAGGCGAATCCGCTTTACGCATCGAGCGGCGCGTCGGACGCGCTGACCATCGGCTACAAACCGACCGTCTCGGGCGGCGCGGCTTACGGCAACGGGACGCTCGACCTTGTGAGCCTCGCCACCGGCAAGCTCGGCGTGAAAGACTTCGTCGCAGGCGTCGGCGCTTCGCTCCGCTACTTCCTGCCGCTCGCTGGTCCTGGCGGCGACACTGTGAAGGCGCAGGCCGCGTTCTCGTCGGGGTCAACCTTCAAGATCGGCGCGACGACGACGGCGAGCGCGGCAGCTACGCCCGGCGTCGGCGTCACCACGCTCTCGGTGGCGGCGATCCCGGCCGGCGCCGGCCCCAACGCGGTCATCTTCGACGTGACGACCGGCTCGCAAGTCGGAACCATCAAGAGCATCAGCGGGACCACGATCACGATCATCGAGGTCACGCTCATGAGCGCGGTCGGCTCGGGCGATACGCTGCTCATCGGCAATGTGCCCGGCTCGATCCGCGCTGGCCAACTCATCTTCGATGTGACCACGAAGCTCCAAGTGGGCACGGTCGCCTCGTGGAACCGCGCCAACTGCTCGATCACGATTTCGCAGGCCAACCCTCTCAACGCGGTGGCGGCTGGCGACTCGCTGCTCATCGGCGGCAACACGCCGACGACGGGCGCCATCACCACGTCGAGCGGCCCTTCGATTGCCGGTGGCCGTCGTTCCTCGCAACATCGCGGTCGGTCAGAACCTCTACGATCTGACCGGCTCGAAAATCATCGGAACGGTGGCGGCCTGGGATACGGTCGGGCTCACCATCACCCTTTCGCAAGCCAATCCCGCGAACGCCGTCGCCTCCGGAAACACGATCACGACCTCCGGCCTCAACCCTGACCCGGCTTCGCTCGCGACGACGACGCCGGCGACCTATGTCTCGACATGGAACCCAAGTTTCTCGCCCCTCCTTGGCGATCCCATCCAGCCGTCGCCATGGCTCACGATCCGCAACAAGGCGGATGGCGGCTATTACATCTGGGGCATTCAGCCGGGAGCGACGACGGCTAAAGTTTGGTTCGACGGGACTTTCACGAGCGCCAATGGGTCCACGCCTTCCCTTGAAGGCAAACTGACCCGCAAGGACAGCGGCGCGCCTTTCATCGACTGGACGGCTCTCTCCGGCGTCACGACGACGCCTGCGGCGGGCTCGACCGTCGCGGCCGCAGGCGGCTATGTCACCGTGAGCGGCTTCCTCGCCAAGGCGTCGGTTTCGAGCGGCACGACGATCACGACGAACGCCTCGTCATCCCATGCCGCGGATGGCGCCGGGCCAAACGCTCTATAACGCCTCCCAGGGCGGCCTGCTTGGTCGGGACGATTTCTTCGATCAGTTCGGGCGGCGTCGTCACGCTGACGAGCGCCATCGCCAATCCCGTGAATGTGGGCGACATGATCGTCTGCGGCGCGCTGATAACGCTCGTTTTCACGGCCCCGCTTCCATGCGCGTTGCCGACCGGCGCTCCTCTGACGATCTCGGGCCTGACAACGGCGGCGGGCTTCAACACCGGCATTTTCAATGGCGCACAGACCGTCGAAAGCTCAACCCCATCGAGCGTTAGCTTCTGGGTGACCGGCGCCTATGTCCCGCAGATCGCGAGCCTCGGGACGGCCTCGGTTTCGTGGAGCGGCTTTGGCCTCTACAGCGGCTATCTCACCGCGACGGCCGGCGTCGGCTTCACTCGCGCGGTGCGCTATGCCGGGCAAGCCTCGACGGCGATCTATGCCGGTGAGAAGCACGGCGTCGGCATCGTCACGATATTCAACGCCCAGAGCGAGCATGCGGTCATGTTCTCGACGGGCGCCAACAATGGCATTCCGGCGAGCATCAATCAGGTCTATAATACGGATGGCGATAATGCCTTCGCGGCGGTCGCGCAGCCGGCGTTGCCTTCGATCGACAACGGGCGGCAACAACGCGAACGCCGACATGTCTGCGCCGCGCCGATGCACCCCGGCAATTACGGAACGGACGGCATCACCGCCTACAACAATAAGATCATAGCCCTGACCAGCCTTCCCGTCATGGTCTTGAACGTCAGCCTTTCCGGCCACGGTCAGTCGACTTCTATCTCGATCGCTGGCCCGTGACCGCAACGCCACATCCGACCACCGGCGGCATTTCCGGGGGCGGCGACAACTGGACGCCCAACGGGACGAAGACCGTCTTCACGAAGGCGAACGGCAACCCGATCTGGGTCCAGCCGTCCACGATGAGCAATTGGGTCGGCTATGGCCAAAACAACAGTCCTGGGGACGCCGTATCCTCAGGTCGACGAGCTTTGGCGTCAATATAGGGACGAATGGCGCTTTCGCCTTCTGTGTAACGCCGGGCACGTTTACCGGCACGATCAAGGACAGCGGTGGAACTGTGCTCGCTACCTTCGCCGACGACGGCGCTGGCAATATCGTCGGCTCGAGCGTGAGCGGAACGATCGATTACACCGGCACGACGGATGCGGCCATCGTCGCCCCGCCTTCGATCGCCTCCTATCCCTATCTCAATCTGACTTTCGCGTCGGCTCCCCCGACCGGAGCGACCTATGAGTTCGATTACACTGGCGTTCAGAACTATCAGCCGGGGTCCACCGGCGGGCTGAAGGCTGTTCCCGGCCGACCTCTATTCGTCGGCGGGCATCCCCAACCAGCCGCACACGGGACTTGTCTCGTCGGTCTATTGCTGGCTCGACAAGAACCAGGTGTCCGACGATCGTTCATATGTGGTGCACCGCCAACCTCCCTCAGTGCGCCTGGTCGGGCGGCGGGGTCACTCCGACAAGCTGGCAGGGATTCCTTCCAGACAGCTACACCTTCTATGACGGCATCGACTTCATGCACGCGCGCTACCCGCAGTCGACGAACGCCATGCGGTTCATCTGGGGCCGGTGGCCGCAAGCTCCCGAGCATAGCGACGGGAGCAAGCCCGATCGAAACGACGGGTATCTACGGCGGATGCCGCTACTCGGCTTACAATTATGTCGCGCAAATGAAGGGGCAAGGCGCGCCCGTCGCGTTGCTAAACGACGCCTTCGACATCACCATGCCCACGAATAACGGTCCTCATGAGGACTGGAGCGGCAGCATGGTTTGTGGCCAGCGCTTTGCCTATTCGGTCGCAACCGCATTCGGCTATGGCGGGAAGAACCTCTACTCGGGAACGAACGGCCAGGCGCCCGGCGTGCCCAACATGGGGCCTATCCTCAAGAGCGTGACGCGGGGAACCTCGGGAGGCTTTGCCTCGCTTACCCTGAAATACGATCTCCCGAACGGGACATCGTTGTCCACGCGTGGCGGGGGCGGCATAGGCTCGACCGTCTATGCCTTCGACATCGGCACGTCGAGCGCAAGCGCGGTCGCGGCTTGGAGCGCGAGGATTGACACCGGCTTCGTCTCGACGATCACGGCGAGCGACACCATAACCATCGTCCACGGCACGCTGACCTCCTGGCCGACTTACGTCAGCCTGAGTTACGCCGAGTCCTATCCGGTCTTCACCGGCAACTCGAACGGCGCGGCCGACTCTGCGTCGCTGCAACAACTGCTCTGCGACAACATGGGTGGATACGATCTGCCGGCCGCCTGGATGACAGCCGGGCTCGCCAACAGCATCCCGGCGCCAGCCGGCAACGCGGCGGCGTGCGTCCTCGATTGGGCGGCCTAAGACCGGCTCTTCGTTTAACTGAGAAGAAACCCCCATGCTTTCTTCGCACTTCGCGAGCGCAGCTGCCGGCATGCTCGAAGCTGCGGGGCTGATCGCGCTCGCGCTCGGCGGCGCGATCTTCGTTGGGCTTTGGGGCGCGGTGCGGCTTATCCGCAAGATGAAAGCCGCCGCAGATCCGTGGCGCGGCCGGTAAAGCGCTCCTTTTCCTAAAACGACAAATCACAAGGACGAGAGAGACATGGCTCTGCGGTATCCGCGCGCCTTCTTCGACGCCGCGCGCGCGTCGCTCTTTCACGGCCTCACGACGCGGGCGCAGGTCGATGGAATCAACGCCATCCTCAGCGCCTGGGACAAAGCGTTTCCCGCCGGCATCGACGTGCGCTTCGTCGCTTACGCTCTTGCAACGGCCTTTCACGAGACGGCGGAGACGATGACGCCGATCCCCGAAATCGGCCATGGCGCAGGGCGCCCCTATGGCCGGCGCGTCCCGCCCTACGATCAGGCCTACTATGGGCGCGGGCTCGTGCAACTGACCTGGGATTATAATTATCATTGGGCGGATACGGAATTGCACGCGAGCGGGATCCTTAAGCCCTCCGAAAGCCTTATGAAGACGCCCGATCTCGCGCTGCGCTTCGACTGCGCCGCGGCGATCATGATCGTCGGCATGATTCAGGGCCGCTTCACCAAGAGGAAACTCGCCGACTATTTCACATCGCACGCCGCCGACTGGTTTCACGCGCGCGAAATCATCAATGGCCTCGACAAGGCATGGACGGTCGCCAGCTATGGCGAGCGTTTTTGCAGCGCCTTGACCACCGGCGGCTGGGAGGGGGCCTCGACGGCCGTCGCGACCGCCGCCGAATGATAAGCGAATCATCCGCCGCGACCGTCGCTCTCATCGGACTCGCGATCTTCGCGGCTGCTTACGCCATCCTCTTCGACGAATACCGCAAACGATGGAAATGATGGACACACTTCACGTCGTCACCTGCATTGCCAATCCGATCCACTGGCGAAGCCGCCTAGACCTTTATCGGGACTTCGAGACGCATATCCTTGACAGTGGGGCGAAGCTCACCACCGTCGAGTGCGCCTACGGCGACCATACCTTCGCGCTGCCGAACAATCCACACGTTCGCATCGTCCGCGTCCGGGCGACCGGCGTGCACAAGGTCTGGATCAAGGAAAACCTCGTCAATCTCGGAATACGCGCCACGCCGGAAGCTAAATACATTGCGACGGTCGACGCCGATGTCATGTTTCGCACCGCGTCATGGGCGAAGGATACAGTGCACGCGCTGCAGCATTACCATGTGATTCAACCTTGGTCGAATTGCTATGACCTGGGGCCCAACGGCGAGCATCTGGCGACTCATCTCTCTTTCGCACGGCTTTATTACGATGATCGGCCGATCATGCAGGGGCCGAACGCCACGGACGGCTACCAGTTCGGCCATCCGGGTTATGCTTGGGCCTGGACACGTCAGGCGCTCGAATGGGGCGGCGGCCTGATCGAGACAGCCGCGCTAGGCGCGGCTGACCATCACATGGCGCTCGCGCTCGTCAACAAGGTTGCCGACTCGATCCACGGCGGCATGACCGACGACTACAAGGCGCCGCTCTACCTCTGGCAGAAGCGCATGCACGCGCACGTCGCCGGTCACATTGGAGCGCTCCCCGGAACGATCGAGCACAGATGGCACGGCGCGAAGAATAAGCGCGCTTATATCGACCGCTGGGAGATTCTTGTCCGCAACAAGTTCGACCCGGCAACCGATCTCAAGATGAACACCTTCGGCGTCCTCGAGCTCGCTGGCAACAAGCCGCGACTTTCCCACGATATCGACCGCTATTTTCGGTCACGCGACGAGGACTCCAACTCCCTCGGCTGATGTCCCGCGCACGGCGGCTTCCGCGCTCTTTACGAACTCATTGAAGGAGACCATCGTTATGAAGGGATGGCGGACCATAGCATTCGGTCTTTTTGTCGCGGTAGGTCCTGCCGCCGTGACCTATCTTGGCGGCATCGACTGGACGTCACTCGGGATCAACCCGACAATATCCGCCGCTATCGGCGTCGTCATCGTCGGCCTGCGCGCGATCACTAATAGCGCGATCGGTCAGAAGTAGGATTGGACGAGTCCTCACGTCCTATCGCCGCAGCTTCGCAATCAAAGGACTAGAGATGAAAGCTATCATTGCCGGCGCTGCCGGCATCCTCCTCTGTTTTGGTATCACCGCGTGCACGCCCACGGTAGAGACGACCTCGTCGACAGCGGGCACCACATCGCTAGCTGCCGAGGCTGGGACGCTCGCGAGCAACATCTACACGGCGTTCTGCGTGGGTTCCAATGGCAACCCGCCTCTGACCGCCGCGGTCGCCACGTTGACGTCTGGGGGGACGCTAAACCTAAACGCCAACCAGTCCGCTCTAATCGAGGCGATCCAGGCCGATTGCGCCTTCGGCGCACCGACGACCGCATATGCTGCGGGGCTCTGGACCGCAACGTTATACGCCACAGTCGAGAGGCAGTTCCCGCAAGTCAGACTGAAACTTTGATAACCGCAATCCGAGCCCAGCTGTTAATGAGCGATTCCGCTTGCATCCAGTAGGCTTGCAAACGTTGGCGCACGCTCCAAACAACATTCTTTAATCGCGACCGCGAGTTTGCGTTGTCCGCCTCCGAGATCGAGCCGGGCCAATTCGTTGCGTGGCGGCGTTTGGACCGTATGACCAATCCGGTCGAGAACACGACCTGACCGACATTAAGATATCTTGCTACGAATTTTGACCGGCCCGAGGCCGACCCGCTGCTAAGCGTCGTCTCTGCGCCAAGGGCAGTCCCGAAAAACATCAAATTGCGAGAGGCCCATCGATTGACATCACCAGAAAGCACTCCGTGGGGAGTTCTCGAATGGGCTGTTGCGGGCCTGGCGTCACTTGGGGCTAGCGCAACTGCTTTCATTTGGAGGTTGATGACTTGCCTTCATGCGCTTGAGGTCACGACTTGACAGCACCGCCACGATCTCGATGTGGCGCAATCGGCAAACGAGACGGCTCTTTTTCGCTTGGCAGAGCGCATGGCGCTCCTCCACGATGACCATTATCGACTTCGCGAAACGATCGGAGCTCTTCCAACGAGGGGCGACATCCACGATCTTGAAATTCGATTGGGGGAACGAATGGACGCTCTGGCCGGACGCTTTGATCGCGCAGTCGATCCGAGGTTGTCTTGAAAAGACTATGCGACGCCAATCGATCGGCCTAGAACCTCATGCAGAGGTTTGGGAAAGCGTGTGGGTCTGCCCGCAACCAGTGCGACCACCAGCACTTCGGCCGATACAATCGTTTTCTCGTCGCGGAACGCGAACTGTTGAAACTTTGCGGATGCGCCGCTAACCTTTGCAACTTTCGTGTCGATGCGCAAGAGATCGTCCATCGCCGCCGGGGCGAGGTACTCGATCTGCAAACTCCGAACGGCAAATACTAGTCCGCGCGTCGCAGCAAGCTCGCGGTTTAGAAAACCGGTTTGCCGCAGAAACTCGGTCCGACCGCGCTCGAGAAAACGCAAATAGGACGCATGATACACGACGCCCGAGAAATCTGTATCCTCGTAGTACACGCGAACAAGCAAACTGTGCGTCAATTGACCGACATCCCCGAGCCTCGTTCAAGAAGCTGCTTTGACGATTTCGTACGCGGATGCTAGCGCAGATTTATGCGAATTGTCTTCATGGGGACGCCGCAATTCTCGGTTCCTTCGCTCGAGCGAATTGTAGCTGACGGACACGAGATTGTCAGTGTGTATACGCGGGCGCCAAAACCGGCCGGACGTAGAGGGCTGGAGGTTCTTAAAACAGCTGTTCACCTCACTGCAGAAGGTTTTGGAATACCCGTACACACTCCCTCTACGCTGAAGGATCCTCTGGTCCTCGGCGAGTTCCGCGCGCTGCACCCCGCCGTCGTTATAGTCATTGCCTACGGCTTGATTCTACCTAAGGGCGCGCTCGAAGCCCCGCTGCATGGCTGCCTCAATCTTCACGCTTCGCTGCTCCCGCGCTGGCGCGGAGCTGCTCCGATACAAAGGGCAATTATGGCGGGGGATTCCCGCACTGGCGTGGACCTCATGCTTATGGAAGAGGGCCTTGACACCGGGCCTGTTGCGCTCCGGGGGGCAACAAAGGTCTTGCCGCACGAGACTGCAGGTGAGCTCACTGAGAGGCTGTCGCACGTCGCAGCCGATGTGGCCGCCGCGGGCTTGAAGGACTTGGAGCGAGGGGCACTCAATTTTCAACAGCAGGCGGCTGCTGGCGTTACCTACGCACACAAGATCAGCAAGGCGGAAGCCGATATCCGATGGACTCGCACGGCGGCCGAGGTGTGCAACCAGATACACGGTTTGTCGCCTTTCCCTGGAGCCTTCTCCGCCCTGAAGGTCGGCGACAACATAGAGCGCATAAAAATCTATCGCGCCGCGCGTGTGGACGGGAACGGCGCCCCAGGATGCATTTTGGAGGATGACATGACCGTAGCATGCGGTACCGGCGCTATACGCATTCTTGAGGGCCAGAGAGCCGGGCGTGGACACGCGCTTGGACGAGAGCTATTTGGCGGCGGCAGCATGCGCGGGAAGTCGTTTACGTCATCGTAGGTAGGTTAAGCTGCGAGCGCAGCTGGAGAATGAGCAAGTTTTTGTTCGATTTCAGCAGCTCGCAAAATCTGGGCGGCGCGGAAGAAGTCCAATAAACCAAAGCGCTCGACATCTGGACGAATCAAAATATCGGGCGGACGACGTTTGATTTTTTCCGCAATAATTGCTCCCTGCATGATCTGAGCCGCACCGAGCATAGAGTTCAGAGGCGACGGAATTCGCTTGGCCCGCGAGCGGCCACCAAATGTCACATCAACCGCTAGCACCACGTCGGCGTGCTCAAACAGCAGGTCGTATGGCAAGGGATTGACTGCTCCCCCATCGATTAATACGCGAGCACCTTCTTCAACAGGACAAAAGAGGCCAGGAATGGCCATAGAACCCGCTACCGCAGGGACAATCGCCCCGCTCCGATAGACAATCTCGTCCCGAGTTGCGTAATCTGTCGCGACAACCATCATCGGCGTGGAAAGTCTTTCGAAGTTGCTGGGCATGCCCGACGGCCAGAATAGCTCGAGGAAAATCTCGGGATTGAGAAGCACAGGGTTTCCCCGCCCCCTAAGAACCAGATCGGCGAACCGACCTACCCTGGCCCGAAGGAGCTTTGCGACCACATCGGACCGGTTGCGAAGCAGGCGTAGGATGTGAGCTCGAATCGCTTTGGCTTCCAGGCCCGCCGCGTAAGCTGTCCCGATCACCGCCCCCATCGACGTTCCGGCTATCGCGGCGGGACGAATTCCGAGTTCGTCCAGCGCCTCTAACGCCACAACGTGCGCAATCCCGCGAGCTCCGCCGCCGCCCAGCGCGATCGCGATTTTCGGAGTGCCGGACTCGGGTTTAGCGACGATCAAGCAGCGCGCTCCTCTCGCGAGCCAAAGCCCGCCAACCGATATCGCGCCGGCAGAATCCTTCGGGCCAATCAATGCGGTTCACGGCAGCGTAAGCACGATCGCGAGCCTCAGTAACCGTTCTTCCCAAAGCAGTGATCGCGAGAACTCTTCCCCCTTCCGCAATGTACTCCGGGCCTTGCTGACGTATGGCCGCCATGAGTACAGTGACGCCTTCAACCTTTTCTGCATCCTCGACCCCCCGGATCCGGGTGCCACGAACCGGTGTTCCCGGATATCCTCGCGCCGCCATCACAACTGTCAACGCTGCGTCTTGCCGAAAGGTCGGAGAGCGTGGAGGCAACCGCCCAGTCGCGCAAGACACCAGTAGCGGCAATAGGTCGTCAGATAGACGCGCCAGCACAACCTCCGCTTCAGGATCTCCAAACCGAACATTATATTCGATGAGCTTTGGCCCGGATGCGCCGACCATGAGACCCACAAAGAGTATGCCCCTGAAGGGTGTGCCGCTGGCCGCCATGCCCCGAACTGTCGGCAAGACGATCTCGCGCATCACCCGATCAGAAAGCTCGTCAGATAGAACTGCGGCAGGAGAATAAGCTCCCATCCCGCCCGTATTCTGCCCCGTGTCTCCTTCCCCGACGCGTTTGTGGTCCTGGGCGGTTCCAAACGGGACGGCGGAATATCCGTCGCACAGCGCGAAATAGGACACTTCCTCGCCTTCGAGAAAATCCTCAACAACCAGCCCACCGTCAATTGAACCGTCAGTTGACGCGAGCGCGACTACGGCCGCTTCGGCCTCTTCGACCGTCGTCGCGACGGTCACCCCCTTTCCACTCGCCAACCCATCAGCTTTCACAACAATAGGGGCGCCACGTTTCCGGATATAAGCGATCGCTTCATCGCGATGACAAAACCGCCGGTAAACCGCGGTTGGTATCCCAAACTTGCTACAAAAATCTTTCGCGAACCCTTTCGACCCTTCAAGTTGCGCCGCTGAACTGCTGGGGCCAAAGCACAATATTCCGTTTCTAGCCAGGTCATCAGCAATACCGGCCACTAAAGGCGCCTCAGGGCCGGGGATCACAAGGTGAATCATTTGTTGCTTGCAAAAATCGACGATCTCGCTGTGATTCTCGAGATCCAAAGCGACGTTTGCGCCCAACTTCGCGCAACCAGGGTTGCCAGGAGAGATGTAGAGATCGCTGATCTCAGGCGAGGCTGCGCAAGCTTTCGCAAGCGCATGCTCCCGCGCTCCCGATCCTAGAATTAGGACATTCATCGAGCTCCCCTCAAAATTCGCCCATTTCGTTGAAGTCGCTCGACTTCCAATTCTGGTCAAGCAGGCTCGCTTTCCTTCGTGAAAAAAGTGGGAGGCCTCTTGCCTACGCGCCCTCACATGTAGGAATACAAGCCGGCGTTCAGAGCACGGCGACTCTTTCCAAATGTCCGGTTTCGCGATCACGCCCCCAGACAGCCTCTGGTCTCTTCTACCAAGCCATCGTGCGTGGCTGCGAGGCCAAGCCAACGACCTATTCAGTTTTTTTGAGCGCGCAATATGCAATCCGCTCGGTGGATATTACGAACTGGATAAGAAAGGTCGTCCGACCGCTCCTGGTTTCGGAGCCGGGGGGCCGCCCACCCGCTATCTTTTCAACACAGCACGCATTGTTCATGCCTTCGCCATCGCCCATTTGATGGGGCGGCCGGGCGCAGACGCAATTGTCGATCACGGAATGGATTTCCTCTGGAAGAGCCACAGGGATCAAAAGCGTGGGGGGTATTTTTGGGGGATCGGCTATGACAGGCCTTCCGATCGGACAAAGCAAGCGTACGGTCACGCCTTCGTGCTTCTCGCCGCTTCGAGCGCGAAAGCCGCGGGACATCCGGACGCGTCTCGGCTCCTTGAGGATGTGACGAGCATAATCTTGGATCGCTTCTGGGAGGAAGCGCACGGTTCGACGGCAGAAGAGTTCACCGAGGACTGGCATTCTTTCAGCAGTTATCGTGGACAGAATTCAAATATGCATTTGGTTGAAGCGCTGATGGCCGCATTTGAGGTTAGCAACGACTTGACTTACCTGAAAATGGCGGAGCGAATTGCCCGCCTCATTATTGGCGAGCATGCCGAGGCGAATGGGTGGCGGATCCCCGAGCATTTCAGCTCTGACTGGTCCGTGGACAAAGGCTATTCGGGAAGCCCGATGTTCAGGCCTTTTGGCACGACGCCTGGCCATTCACTTGAGTGGAGTCGCCTCTTGCTTCAGCTTTGGGAACTTGGCAACCGCAAGCTTGATTGGCTTCCTGAGGCAGCGCGAGCGCTCTTCGATCGAGCGATATCTGACGCCTGGGATGGGGAAACGGGGGGCTTTTACTACACATTGGACTGGGAGGGCCGCCCCCATATTCGCGAACGCTATTGGTGGCCGTGCTGCGAAGGGATTGGAGCGGCATATTTCCTAAACTCCACCAAGAGCGATCCAATACTTGAAGTCTGGTATCGGCGCATCTGGGGCTTCATCGCGCGTCGCTTTATCGATCGTAAAAACGGCGGTTGGCATGCACAAATCGATGACTCTTTGCTTCCGAGTTCAAAGCCGTTCTTCGGCAAGGTTGACATATACCATTCTCTCCAAGCGTGCCTTATTCCCACCCTTCCAACGCACGGGAGCATAACAAAGGGTTTAACTGAACTTCTGCGCGACGCCGTGTCATAAAAAAACAATCCTTGTCACCTGATGAAGTCCCCGCACTTTTCGACCTCTGCCTGAGACCCCCACGGCTCAATTGGGACGGTCGATGTTGAATTTTTCGGCGATCCGTCGACAAGCTTGTCGCTATACGTCATGTAAACAATGATATTTCTCCGCGTATCACAGCCTCTGACGATCTGCATCTTCTTGAAAAAGAATGAGCGACGCTCGCTGAAAACCACGTCTCCTTGAGAGAATTTTCCCTTGAATTTTATCGGCCCGTACTGACGACACGCGAGCGAAATGTCGGAGGTCTGTTCCGCCAATCCCAGGGCTCCACTCAAACCGCCCTTTTCTGGAACCGTGTAATGGCAGGCGACCCCATCGACAAGCGGATCATCCAGCCCGTAGACGGCAAGCTTGTCGTTGGGCGTCAGTAATTTAAAGGTTGTGGATTCCCTAAAAATCAGGTCCGGATCTAGCGAGCCGGCAAACACGTGCGGCCCTCCAAAGATCGTGGCGACAAGGGCCACTAAGACTTTCCGCATATCAAATTCTCCGGCGTTTGCTGACCCAGTAGGTGGCTCAAACCAAGAGACCAACCCTATAGGTCATTCTCCTTGGCGTTTCCCGGGCTAAGTCGCCAAAGCGGGATTGCTGGCGCAAATCTTTTTCGGCGGGCATATTGCGCCGCCGCCCCCGCTAAGCAGTGGCGGTCGAGGGTCGAGGGTCGATTGTCTTCACGTCTTTCGCCAGCATCCGCCTGCAGAGATCCAGCCGTGGATCGCCTCCGCGCGTGGACGACCGGATACGCGCCGTTTCCAGGAATTCCGGATGAATTCATGGACGAAAGCGGGATGATACGAACCCACTGGCGCAATCTCCTGTCTGCCCTAGCAGTTCACGCTCCTGAAGAAATTCAACAGAGATTTTCCGCCGCCGATCGTCGCATCCGCAATCAAGGACTTTCCTATCGTGTCGCGGGGGAAAAGGATGAACGGGTGTGGCCGATCGGGCGTATGCCGCTGCTTATCACGGAAGTTGAGTGGCGCGGAATCGCGGACGCAGTAGCCCAACGCGCGGACTTGTTGGAACGAGTGCTCAAGGACGTTTACGGGGACGGCCGTCTGATTGCAGAAGGGGCGCTGCCGGCAGCGGCTGTCGCCGGCACAATTGACTATGTCGCCGCAATGCGCGGGGTGAAGCCGCCCGGGGGGCGATGGCTGCGTCTCTATGCCGTCGATATAGGTCGAGGACCAGACGGTTCCTGGTGGGTGCTCGGCGATAGAGCGCAAGCGCCCTCGGGTTGCGGGTACGCATTGGAGAACCGTCTCGTCGTATCGCAGGCTTTGCCCGATCTCTACGCCAAGCTCAACGTGCAGCGACTGGCGCCATTCTTCCGACAACTGGGCGCTGGGCTTAAGTCCGCCGGACAGCGGACGGATCCGCGCATCGGCATCTTGTCTCCCGGTCCGCTCAGCCTCACCTACTCCGAGCAGTCTTATCTTGCTCGTTATTTGGGGTTTCTGCTTGTCGAAGGCGACGATCTGGTAATGAGGGAAGGCCGGATCTTTGTGCGAACGATCGCCGGTTTGAAACGTTGCGACGTCATTTGGAGACATATCGATGCCGATTGGTGTGACCCACTTGAACTGAACGCTTCCTCCCGCATCGGTGTGCCGGGTTTACTTGAGTCGGTTCGTCAAGGGGGAGTCGCCGTTGAAAATATGCCCGGCGCGGGCATGGTCGAGTCTCGCGCGATGCTCGCGTTCTTGCCGGCGCTCGCTCGACGAACACTCGAGCGCGACTTATTGATGCCAAATATCGCGACATGGTGGTGTGGGCAGCCCGAGGAACGCGAGAGGGTTCTCGACGAATTCGACACAATCTCGATCGCGTCGGCTTTCGGCGCCGAGCTCCCGGCATTGAAGGGGCGCTCAAGCGTAATTGGAGGAGACTTGACTCGCGGTGACCGCGCCCGGCTACGCGATGCGGTCGCTGCGCGAGGCCTCGACTATGTTGGTCAAGAGATTGTGCGACTCTCAACCACGCCTCGTTGGTGCGCGGACCGTCTCGAACCCCGACCCTTTGTGCTCCGGGTCTATTGCGCCGCGACGCCCGCGGGGTGGTCCGTGATGCCCGGAGGGTTCTGTCGGATCTCGGACAAACTAGATGCGCGCGCGGTTTCAATGGGAGACGGTGTGGAATCTGCGGACGTTTGGGTCCTCGGGGAGAAGCCCGTGGAGCTGTCTACTCTACTGCCATCCCCCGAGACGGTTCGAATTACTCGCCTTCTTGGAAATCTTCCGAGTCGCGCCGCAGATAATTTGTTCTGGTTCGGGCGGTACCTTGAACGAGCGGAAGCAACCCTTCGCGTAGTGCGCTGTCTCAGCGCGCGCTCGGTAGATCCAGACGCGCCATTGCAGTTAGGACAGCAATCGCTTGAGCGCCTTATTGGCGTTCTCGTAGGTTGGGGCGGTGTCGATCGTTCGACCGCAGCAAAAGGATCGGCGGCCGCAAGCGTTCAAGGACTAAGAGATCCGAACAGATTCGGCTCTGCTCTGTCTCTGGCGCGCTCGGCCCAAGCGGCCGGATCTGTCATCCGCGAACGCCTAACGCTGCAGACGTGGGAGTTGATCAGACATCTTGAAACAGGCCTTCAGCGCACTCCAGGTCGGCCTCGCTCGGCTAGCGAAGTTGTTGACCATTGCGACGAAGCGCTGACAACAATTGCAGCCCTTTCAGGGTTGTTCGACGAGAACTTTAACCGGGGAGCTGGGTGGGTTTTCTATGTCATGGGCCGGTGCGTGGAACGTGGCGCAAATACGTGCCGCCTTCTCAGGCAATTTGCGGACAGCAGCGCGACCGAACACTCCCTTGGGGTGATGCTGGATCTCATCGACTCGCAGATCACCTATCGCTCGCGATATCTCGTCGGCGTCACGCTCGCGCCCGTTCGAGACATGGCGTTGCTAGATCCCTTCAACCCGCGTTCCGTGGTATTCCAAGTCAACCGGATTGACGAGGGAATCAGCACACTCCCTGTCCTTCGTCGAGACGGCATTCTCGAGCAGCCCAAGAATCTCGTGACCCTTCTCAAGGCAGAGTTGGAGACCGAGCAAGCCGAGTCCTTGGACAATTCGAGAATTCTGGCAATCGAACAACGGCTTCTTGGCTTGGCGAATTCCATCGCCACACGCTATTTTCTGCAAGGCGCCGGCCACGGACGAGCGGAAAAGTTTACGGGACTCGCTTGATTTACGACGTCACCCACGTCACGCGCTACGCTTACGCCTCGATCGTCGAACTAACGACAGGAACTATGCGTCTTGCGCCCCCCTCGGACGCCGAGCAGAATTCTGGAGCGCTTTGACCTAGAAACGGACCCCCCCAGCGTCTCGCCACGCCAGCATGTCGACCCGTTCGGAAACTCAGTTAGAAGCTTTCGAATTGAACGACCTCACCGCGAATTGACGATAACCGCCCACTCGCGGGTGATCGTTCAGCGTTTACCCCTCCCATCGAAGTCCTTGCCATGGGAAATCGTTGCCAAGGATGCTGTGGTCGTTGCCTCGCTCGGGCCCGATAGCCCGGTGCTAGCGCTTTATCCTTCTCGTCGGATTTCCCTTTTCGACGAAGCGACTGCTTACGCGCGACAGAGCTTTTCTGATCGACGGCCCATCTATGAAGCCGCGCTGGAGCTTACGAATAGAATTAACGAAGACTTCTCATATGATCCGGACGCGACTAAAGTTGACACGCCGGCACAGGACGCGTTCCGACATCGCCGCGGCGTGTGCCAAGATTTCGCACATATCATGATTGCCGCGGTCCGGGGCCTCGGCCTCCCGGCTCTCTATGTGAGCGGATACATCCGGACGATCCCCCCTCCGGGCAAAGAACGCCTCGCGGGCGCTGATGCATCTCACGCCTGGGTGTCGATATGGTGTGGCGCCGAGATCGGCTGGAAAGACTTCGACCCCACTAACGCTCAGTCAGTTCAAGACGACCACATCGTGCTTGCCCGAGGTCGCGACTATTCCGAAACGTCTCCAATCGAAAGTCTGGTGCTGTCGTCCGGCCGCCACACGCTCGACGTGGAGGTCGATGTGATAGCGATCGACTGATCGACACCGCTGCAGCTTGCAGGATTTTCAATCTCGACTTATTCGCACTGGAGTCGGGCCTGACACGGCTGCGGCCCAAAGGACCTTGCTATGGCGGATCATTCTATCCCCCACTTCCATAATGACCCGGGCGTATCCACTATTCGCGTTCGTGTGAAAGAATTCATGTGTACGGGAGCAAGACCTCCTTTCGACCATCCTCACATATTCATCGATATGGGCAGCGAGGACGAAGGGATATGCTCATATTGCTCAACCAGATATCTCTATGATCCAGAATCTGAAGGAAATCTGCGCTCCAAAAGAGTGCGAATTGTCTAGCGCAGCCTAATTTGGGCATGAAAGCATTGATTGCCGGCGGCGGCATCGCCGGCGTAATGTCCGCTCTTCTGCTCGCGAAATCTGGCGCCTCGACGAGAATCTATGAGCGCGCGAGATGTCCGCAAGAATTCGGCGCTGGCTTGCAATTGACGCCAAACGCCACGCGAATATTGGCTGCTTTAGGTATGCTTGAGACAATTCAACGCGTCGCGACCAAACCTAGCGCCATTCGCATCATGAGCGGGTCCGATGACTCGCCACTGCTACGGATGTCGCTCGAGGACGCTGATCGTCGCTGGGGTGCGCCCTATCTGACGTTGCATCGCGCCGACCTGCTTAAGGTTCTGGTCAAGGCGGCCGAAAACGAACCCCGCATAGCAATTCAATATGGGACAGAGTTCCTCGCGTACGCCCTTAGAGGAGTCAGCGTACGCGTCGCTTTAGCCGCTTCCGGTGTTGAGCGAGAGGATGAGGGGGACCTGCTGATCGGAAGCGATGGGCTCCGCTCCTGCGTTCGCAATCACCTTCAACTTGCCCAGACCGACGTGCCCGAATTCACTGGACGAGTCGCATTTCGCGCAACTGCCCTCTCTCGGGACGTTGAGGAGCGATGGCTTAAGCCGGAAATTGTCCTTCGGCTGGGGCCGAACGCGCATCTAGTGCACTATCCTCTGCGAAGTGCATCGATGATAAACATTGTTGCTGTTGTTAGTTCAAGCTGGCGTCTCGGCGACGATTCCTTTTCCTGGGATGGCGCGGCCGATCGCCAGACCTTGGACCGGGCTTTCCGCCGATGGTCCGCTCCCGCCCGAAAGCTCTTGGCGTCAGCTCGGGAATGGCGGGCGTGGCCGCTTTACCGCAGGTTGCCGATCACCGATTTTGCGTACGGTCGAGTCGCTCTCGTTGGCGACGCTGCGCATCCGATGGAGCCCTTTTTGGCGCAGGGCGCCGCTCAAGCGATCGAGGATGCTCGAGCGCTGGCTAACGCTCTAAACGGGTCCACCGATATTCCTTCCGCTCTGGCATTATATTCCCGAATGCGCGTCGCTCGCGCTACGAAAATTCAACTCGAAGCGAGCCAACAAGGACGCATCTATCATATGAGCGGACTCGGCGCGCTTGCGCGCAACTCAATAATGCGCATCCTCGGATCCGAACGCCTCCTGTCACGCTATGATTGGATCTATGGCGCGTGACCTGCTTCGCCGGCGCGAGTAAAGGCCAACACGACAAGGCCGACGATCAATCCCCAAAATGCTCCCCCAATCCCAAGCAGACTGACGCCTGAGGCGGAAACCAGGAACGTGATGATCGATGCTTCGCGTTCTCGCGTATCGGCAAGCGCATTGTGCATGGCTGAGCCAAATGGGCCGAGAAGAGCGATGCCCGCGACGGCCTCAGCAACAACCGGAGCGCCTGCCACGAAGGCGGTGACCGCCCCGGCGAGCAAACCAAAAATGACGTACACAACGCCCGCGCTCAAGGCAGCGATCCACCGCCTGTTTACATCTGGCGAAGCGTCGGGTGAAGCGCATAGGGCCGCGGTTATAGCGCTCAGATTGACGGCATGGCCACCGAATGGGGCGGCCACGAATGTCAATGCGCCTGTCGTCACCAGCAACGGCCCTGCGCTCGGTCGATAGCCGTAAGCCGCCAGGACCGCGAGGCCAGGCACGTTCTGGGACGCCATTGTGACAATAAATAACGGAATCGCCAGACTGAATATCGCGGCGAGTGAGAATTTTGGCGTGACAAAGGTCAGAGCTGGAACCAATGAGACCGAATGAACGGCTGGGGTTGAAGCGCTCAGACCGATGACAATTACAGCCGCAACCGCAGCGACAGGCGTGGCATAGACCCGGCTCCACCGCGACACGATTAGCCACGAAAGGATGATCGGCAATGTCTGCTCGGGCGCGACGATCAGCGCCCGAACGGGCATCAAGCATAGGCCGAAAAGCACGCCGGCGAGCATCGCGTTCGCCAAGGGTCCCGGGATGAGTTCGACAATCCGCCCGAGCGGTCGAACGAGACCTGTCGCCACAAGCAAGCAGCCGACGACGAGGAAAGCGCCGACCGCCTCCGCAAACCCTCCGGACGACGCTCCCGTCGCAGCAAGAAGAGCAGCGCCAGGGGTCGACCAGGCCGATGAGATCGGCATTCGCGAACGCGCGCTCAAAACAATCCCAGCAAGCCCCATGGCGACCGCGAGCGCGGTCAAACCCGATGCCGCCTGCGCGTCGCTCGCGCCGACGGCTGTCAAGCCCTTAAGCACAACCGCAAAGGAAGAAGCGAAACCAACGAAGGCGGTGAGAATCCCCGCAGAGATTGGAAGGAGGAGGCCCCTGATTTTCAGCCTCGACAATTCGCTCTCCTTGCCACCTTGCGATTTCCTCCCTAGTCACAAATCGCACAATTTCACTAGTGGAGGATCTGACGCAGAAAGAGCCGCGTTCTCTCGTGCCTAGGATTCTCGAAAAAGGCCGCAGGAGCGTTGATTTCGACGATTTCGCCATCATCCATAAAAACAATGCGATCCGAGATCTGCCGCGCAAAACCCATCTCGTGCGTCACGACGATCATGGTCATTCCGTCCTCTGCCAGCGCGAGCATCGTGTCGAGGACCTCCCTCACCATCTCCGGGTCGAGCGCGGACGTCGGCTCATCAAAGAGCATGATTTTTGGCCTCATGGCGAGCGCGCGTGCAATGGCCACCCGTTGCTGTTGACCGCCCGAGAGCTGGCCCGGATATTTCAACGCCTGCTCGGGAATCTTCACCCTCTCGAGCAGAGCCATCGCCATAGCTTCCGCCTCCATCTTCGGCAATTTCCGCACCCAAATCGGCGCAAGCGTGCAATTTTCCAAGACGGTCAGATGCGGGAAAAGATTGAACGTCTGGAAAACCATCCCGACCTCTCTCCTCACTTCATCTATGCGGCGAATATTTCGCGTCAGTTCTATGCCGTCGACGACAATCGATCCCCGTTGATGCTCCTCAAGGCCATTGGCGCATCGAATCAAGGTCGATTTTCCTGATCCGGAAGGTCCGCAAACGACAATCCGCTCGCCCTTTCGCACCCGAAGCGTGATGTTTCGCAACGCATGAAAATTGCCGTACCATTTGTGAACTCCGACGAAGTCTATGGCAGCGTCGCCTTCGTCTTGCCCGTGCGCCAGATTCCGTTGATTCACGCCCTTCGCCCTTTCGCGAGCGACCTCTCCACGAACGCCGCATAGCGCGCCATGCCATAACAAAATAGGAAGTAGACCATCCCGGCGAATACATATCCGGTAGTCATTATCGTCGGACCGCTCCACACCGGGTCTTTCAACGCGTTGTTCATTGCCTCCAGAAAGTCGGTCATTCCGACGATGGACACGAGAGTCGTATCCATGAACAGCCCGACGAAATTGTTAACGATGCCCGGCGCGACGAGAATGAGGGCCTGCGGCAAAATGATCAGGGCCATCATCAGCGGATAGTGGAGGCCGAGCGCCATCGCGCCTTCATACTGGCCTGGTCGGATCGCCTGCAGCCCCCCGCGCACCTCCTCCGCCATATAGGCCGCCGAAAAAAGAACAATGCCAAAGAGTGGCCGAACCAGCCGATCGGGCGTCCATTGTTCCGGCAGGAACAGCGGAAGCATCGTATTCGCCATGAACAGCACCGTGATGAACGGCACGCCGCGCACGAACTCGATGAACATCACGCTTGCCAGCCGAACGGTCGGCAATTGCGATCGACGCCCAAGCGCCAACAGCACGCCGAGGGGGAGCGAAAAAACAATCGCGACGAGAGCCGTCAAGAGCGTGACGAAGAGTCCTCCCCAGAGCAATGTGTCTACGACTGGCAGTCCGAGCCAATGCGAGCCGTGCAAGAGCAGGAAGGCGAGGATCGGATAGATGACAAAGAAGAGGAAAGCGGCGATCCCCTTCCGCCACGCGCTCGGCCATAGAAGCCAGAGGATAAGGGCGGCTCCGATTCCCTCGCTCACATTGACGCGCCAGCGCTCCTGGATGGGGTAGGAACCGAAACGGAGATAATCGAGCTTGGCTCCAATAAATGCCCAGCAAGCGCCATTCTGGTGTTGACGGCAAACTTCGCCATCCGGGGCCGACCAGACCGCATTCGTTGTCGCCCAGGCGATAAGCGGTGGGACCAACCAGATGATGACGCCCGCGAAGAGAAGGGTCGTCAGGCTCGACCCAATCGAGGAAAACAGATTCGCCTTCATCCAGGCGAGAACGTTGTGCGAGAGTGTCGGCGGCGGATCCTCGGGTTCCGAGAATTCGCGAACAAAGGCAACGTTCTCCGCCATCGGCTCAGCGTTCCCGCCAGGCGCGGCTTGCGTTGTAGGCATTGAGGGCCGCGGCGACCAAAAGCGAAATCGCAAGATAGACGGCCATGGTGATCGCCATGACCTGAACCGCCGCATGAGTCTGATTAAGTACAGTGCCCGCAAAAATCTGGACGAGGTCAGGGTAGCCGATGAAGACGGCGAGAGATGAATTCTTGATTATGTTCAGATACTGCGACGTTAGGGGAGGAATGATGAGACGGACGGCTTGCGGAAGAATGACCTCTCTCATCGCTAGACCCCTATGGAGGCCAAGAGCGTTCGCGGCCTCGAACTGCCCGCGAGGAACGGAGAGAATTCCAGCGCGAACGATCTCCGCAATAAAGGCTCCGGTAAAAGTCACGAGGCCAAAGATGAGCGCCGCCATCTCCGGAATAACCTGAAGTCCGCCTGTGAGATTGAAGCCCGAGAGCTTGGAGGTTTCGAAGGAAAACGGCGCGCCAGCGATCAACATGGCCAGTGCTGGCAGTCCGAGAATCGTTGCGGCTGAAAGCGGCAGCACCGGCGCTTGATCGCCTGTCTGCTCCTGGCGGCGTTTTGCCCACGCCCGAAAGACCGCGGCGATCGCCAGCCCCATAACAACTGCGAGCAAAAACCATAGAATCGGACCTTGAGGGACTGGCAGCGGCACGAAGAGGCCACGGTTATTGAGAAAAACGACATGGCCAAGCGTCAACGATTGGCGCGGCCCGGGCAACGCTCCCAAGACGGCATTGTACCAAAACAGCAGCTGCAAGAGCAGCGGCGTATTGCGAAGCACGTTCGTATAAAGAAGGGCGAAACGCGAGAGCAGCCAGTTTGGCGAAAGCCGCGCCGCCCCGATCGCAAAGCCGATCACCGTCGCCAGCGGTATCGAAATGGCTCCCACCAGCAGTGTATTCAGAAGACCAACCCAAAACGCGCGACCGTAGGTTGATAACGCCGAATACGGGATGAGATGCAGATTGATCTGGAACCCAGCAACCTGGTTCCAGAAGGAAAAGCCCAGGGGAATGCCCCGGGCCACCATGTTCGTGTAGGCGTTGTAGGCGCCGAAGACGATCAGCGCGCCAACGGCGAGAACGAGCAGCGCTTGGTATGCAAGCCCGCGCCACTTCGGATCGTCGAATCGCCCCTCGAAGGCTTCCACGCCCCGACTCCTCAGTCAGGACAAAACTTGTCCGCCTTTACGGCGGGGCATGTCGAGACTTGCCTGGACCGCAAGCTGCCCCGCGTTCACCACATGTCCAGCGCAACTCGCGCCTCATCCGACATGCGGCTCTGGTCCCACGGCGGATCGAAAACGATGTTGGCCTTGGCGCCGGACACACCCGGCACAGAGACTCACCGCGTTCTCGACCCAGGTCGGCATCTCTCCCGCGACGGGACAGGCTGGCGCGGTGAGGGTCATCTCGATGGTCACGAAATGGCTGTCGTCGATATCGACATTGTAGATCAGGCCCAGTTCGTAGATGTCGGCCGGGATCTCCGGATCGTAGACCGTCTTGAGTGCGGCCACGATCGCATCCGTCAAGGTTCGCAGTTCGTCCGACCCCATCTCAGACGGGGCCTTGAGAACCGGCTCATGAGGGGCCGCGCCGGCGGCCTGCACATCGCTCATCGCAAAAGATCCCTAGACGAACAGTTTTTGCGCCCGATCCAGCGCTTCGGCAAGCGCGTCCACTTCCGCAAGCGTGTTGTAGAGTGCGAAAGACGCACGGCATGTGGACGTGACCCCGAACCTTTGCATCAATGGCATCGCGCAATGCGTGCCCGCGCGCACCGCGACGCCCGAGCGATCGATGAGGGTCGCGATATCATGGGCGTGCGCGTTCTGCATCGTGAAGGACAGGATCGGGCCCTTGCCTGGCGCCGTTCCGATCACACGAAGCGAATTGATCGCCCCGAGCCGCTCGTGCGCATAGGCGCTGACCGCCGCCTCATGAGCGCGAATCCGCGCCTTCCCAATCCCCTCGATATAATCCAGCGCCGCGCCCAGTCCGATCGCCTGAACGATCGGCGGAGTTCCCGCCTCGAACCGATGCGGCGGCTGATTGTACGTGACTGTGTCGCGAGTCACTTCCTCGATCATCTCGCCCCCGCCCATGTAAGGCGGCAACGCCTCCAGCCATTCCCGCTTGCCATAGAGAGCGCCAATTCCGGTCGGGCCATAGAGCTTGTGGCCGGTGACGACGTAGAAATCCGCATCGAGGTCGCGGACATCGACATCGAGATGCACCGCGCCCTGCGAGCCATCCACCAGAACCGGCACGCCGCGCGAATGTGCGAGGCGAATCATCTCCTTTACCGGCGGAGCCGTGCCCAACACATTGGACATCTGCGTGATGGCGACGATTTTTGTGCGCCCGTTCAACGCCTGTTCAAACGCTTCGAGCGAAAGCGAGCCATCGTCCGCGACGTCGACCCAGCGCAGAACGGCGCCCTTGCGCTCGCGCAGGAAATGCCATGGCACCACATTGGAATGGTGCTCCATCACGCTGAGGACGATCTCATCTCCCTCGCCGATTCGCTGACCGAAGCTCGACGCGACGAGATTGATCGCCTCGGTCGCGGAGCGGGTGAAAACGATCTCTTCGGCCGAACCGGCGTTCAGAAAACGCCGCACCGTCTCGCGCGCGGCCTCGTAGGCCTCGGTCGCGGCATTGGCGAGGTAATGCAGCCCGCGATGCACGTTGGCGTATTCGTGCTCATAAGCATAAACGAGACGATCGACCACCGCGCGGGGCTTCTGCGCAGAGGCCGCATTGTCGAAATAGACCAATGGCTTGCCATACGGCTTTTCGGCGAGAATCGGGAAATCCGCGCGGATCTTCTCGACATCATAGTCGGCGAGAGTTCGTTCGGCGAGCCGGCTCACGAATTTACCTCCACGGCGTCCCGCCGCCGGCTGGCGCGAAGCCAGTCCTGGAAACGTATGCGCAGCGGCTTGACCAGAACTTCGTCGCCCAGCCGCGCCATCGCCTCTTCCCCGAATGCTTCGAGAAGCATCGCCTCTCCCTCGCCGCCTCGGAATGCCGCGGGCCTGCAGATAGAAGAGCTGTTCGGGGTCGAGCGAAGCCACCGTCGCGCCATGTCCGCACACGACATCGTCGGCGAAGATTTCAAGCTCGGGCTTCGCGTTCATCTGCGCGCTCGGCGACAGAAGCACGGCCTGCGACTTCATCGCGCCGTCGGTCTTCTGCGCCTGCTTGGCGACAATGATCTTCCCCTGAAAAGTCCCAACTCCGTCATCATCGACAATTGCACGGTAAAATTCCCGACTCGTTCCGCGCGGCGCGGAATGCGTCACCTGCAGGGTGGTATCAGCGCGTCGGGCGCCATCGACCAGCGAGAGTCCACCGAGCGCGACCTTCGCGTCCTCGCCCGCGATATCGAGGAAAAGCTGGCGACGGCTCAGCGCACCGCCCGCAACAAGAGCAAAATCTTTGAATTCAGCGCCCGCAGCGAGGCGCCCGACGAGACTCTCGATATGCAGACCCGCGTCGTCCTCGACAGAGACGACGTGCTTTAGATTGGCGCCCTCCGCGAGCGCGAGCGCCGTCGCGGCGTTGCGCTGGAGCCGGGGCGAACCGCCCAGGAATGTTTCCAGCACCGAGACGCGGGCTTTTGCTCCCACCCCGATCACGAGGCGCGAATAGACCGCGAGCGCCGTATCGCCGGCCGCGACGTGAACGATCTCGATCGGCTCATCGAGGCTCTCCCCATCCGGAATTGCGATCCGGTACGATTCCGCCGTCATAGCCTCGTTAAGCGCGACCATGGCGTCCTCGGCGCGCGCCGGCCAGATCGCGTCGCCGTTCACCGCGACACGGATCGGCAGCTTGTCGGAAAGCGCCTCCACATAGCGACCGTTGACGAGAACGATTCGGCCCGAATCCAACACGCGGCCTTTTCGCGAGCCGAGCGCGGGCGTCGTCGATGGTAGTTCTGTCGGGAGCCGGCGCCAGCGGCGCGGCCTCGGTCAACGCGGCGCGAAGATCGGTGTAGTGCCAGGACTCGACGCGGCGAGTCGGCAGACCCAGCGCCTCAAAGCGAGCGAAGGCCGCGCGGCGCGACGGCGGAGCGCTCTCAGCGTCAAACTGCCGAAAGAGCGTCGACTCGACGGCGGACTTTTGTCGGGCCTGAATGTTCATCACGTCCTCACGCGGCCTCGTCCGCGTAGTCCTTGTAGCCGTTGCGCTCGAGTTCCAGCGCAAGCTCCGGCCCGCCGCTTCTTACGACGCGACCCCTCGCCATCACATGGACGACATCCGGTTTGATGTGGTCGAGCAGCCGTTGATAATGCGTGATCACGACGAAAGACCGTTTCTTGTCGCGTAGCGCGTTCACTCCGTCCGCGACGACCTTGAGCGCATCGATGTCGAGACCCGAATCCGTCTCGTCGAGCACGCCGAGACTGGGCTCAAGCAGCGACATCTGCAAGATTTCGAGCCGCTTCTTCTCGCCGCCGGAAAAGCCGACGTTGAGAGCCCGGCGCAGCATCTCCTGATCGAACTTCAGCTTTTGCGCCGCCTCTCGCACCTTCCGCATGAAGTCCGGGGTCGTCAGTTCGTTCTCGCCGTGCGCGCGCCGCTTCGCGTTCAGCGCCGCCTTCAGGAAGGTCATGGTGGCGACCCCTGGTATCTCGATGGGGTACTGAAAAGCCAGGAAGACGCCTTTGCGCGCCCGCTCGTCCGGTTGGAGATCGAGCAGATTCGCGCCGTCGAGCAAAACCTCTCCGGATGTCACCTCATAGTCGGGCTTGCCGGCGATCACATAGGACAGCGTCGACTTTCCCGAGCCATTGGGCCCCATGATGGCCGCAACCTGGCCGTCCTCGACCGTGAGGCTCAACCTGTCAAGGATTGGCGTCCCATGGACGGACGCGCTTAAATTCCTGACTTCCAACATCAGTTCGACGCCTCTTTATAAATGCTAAGGGATTCTCGCGCCGGCTCAGCCGACGCTTCCCTCAAGACTGATCGCGATCAGCTTCTGAGCCTCGACCGCGAACTCCATCGGCAACTGCTGAAGAACGTCGCGCACGAAGCCGTTGACGATGAGCGCGGTCGCCTCCTCGGCCGAGAGTCCGCGTTGCAGGCAGTAGAAAAGCTGCTCTTCCGAGACTTTCGAAGTCGTCGCCTCATGCTCGATGACGGCGGAAGCATTCTTGGCCTCGATGTAGGGGACGGTATGCGCCCCGCATTCGTGACCGATCAGCAGCGAGTCGCAATTGGTGAAATTGCGCGCGTCGCTTGCGAGCCGATGGACGGACACCTGCCCGCGGTAGGTGTTCTGCGATTTGCCCGCCGACACGCCCTTCGAGATGATGCGGCTCGTGGTGTTGCGGCCGAGATGGATCATCTTGGTGCCGCTATCGACCTGCTGATGGCCGTTCGAGATTGCGATCGAATAGAATTCGCCGCGCGAAGCCTCGCCGCGCAGGATGCAGGATGGATATTTCCAGGTGATGGCCGATCCGGTCTCGACCTGGGTCCATGAGATCTTCGACCGGGCGCCGCGACAGTCGCCGCGCTTGGTGACGAAATTGTAGACGCCGCCGCGTCCCTCGGAATCGCCCGGATACCAGTTTTGCACGGTCGAATACTTGATCTCGGCGTCATCGTGCGTGATCAGTTCGACCACTGCGGCGTGAAGCTGGTTCTCGTCCCGCTTCGGCGCCGTGCAGCCTTCCAGATAACTGACGTAGGAGCCCTTGTCAGCGATGATCAGCGTGCGCTCGAACTGGCCCGTGTTCCGCTCGTTGATGCGGAAATAGGTCGAAAGCTCCATCGGGCAGCGCACGCCCGGCGGCACATAGACGAACGAGCCGTCGGAGAAGACGGCCGAGTTCAGCGTCGCGTAGAAATTGTCGGTCGGCGGGACAACGGAGCCGAGATATTTCTTCACGAGTTCGGGGTGGTTGCGAACCGCTTCCGAAAACGAGCAGAAGATCACGCCGGCTTTGGCGAGTTCGGCCTTGAACGTGGTGGCGACCGAAACGGAATCGAACACCGCGTCGACGGCCACTCTCGGCCTGTCGACGCCTGCCAGAATCTCCTGCTCAACGAGCGGAATGCCGAGCTTCGCATAGGTTTTCAGAAGCTCGGGGTCGACCTCATCGAGCGATTTCGGCCCCGGCTTGGTTTTGGGCGACGCGAAATAATAAATGTCCTGAAAGTCGATCGGCGGATATTCGACGCGCGCCCATTTGGGCTCTTCCATCGTCAACCAGCGGCGATAGGCCTGCAAACGCCATTCGAGAAGCCATTCCGGCTCCTCTTTCTTCGCGGAAATGAAGCGAACGGTGTCTTCGCTGAGCCCCTTGGGGGCGAGGTCCGATTCGATCGGACTGACGAAGCCGTATTTATACGCATCGACGTCGATCGAGCGAACTCGATCGACCGTCTCCTGGACTGCCGCCATCCGTGACTTCTCCTCGCCTTGGCGGTTTCAAGGACCGCTGGTAGGGGTCATGCGCCCCGCGCGAATGGCGCCGCGGCGGGACAGGGCCTATATGGGCCCGATTTAGAACGTTTGCAATTCGGCCGGACGCCTTTCTAGGGCCTTGCGTGTCTGTTTGAGGACCTCGCACGTCCTTATTGAACATATTATATTTGTATATTATGATAACGCAGCCAAAGCCGCCCTCCCAAATCGGGGCGGCGGCGAAGCGGCTCGTAACCTATTGAAAAGAGGCAATCCCGCGCGACGGAACGGCGGTTCACGCCCGGAGTCGCCTCCAATTCCTGGAACCGCCGCCCCATACTCCCGGCTTTTCGAAAAGCGCTGGTCGGGAGGCCGATTCAGGCTGCGTTCAGCGAGACGGGCGTCAATTAACGCCGGGCTTGGGGGACAGACGGAGGTGAAGAATGTCTTCGTTGAAGGTATCGACCCATATCCTGAGCGCGGCCGCTGGGCTCGCGATGATGCTGGGCGCCGCGGCGCCCTCTTCCGCTTTCACCCTGTCCGCGCCCTCACCTGCGCCAGCTATTTCGGCTCCTCAGCTTCAGCCCGTGTGGTGGGATCGCTGGGGACGGTGGCATCCGAACCACCCTTGGGGTTGGCGGCGCTGGGGCTGGGGTCCGCGCTGGGGTTGGCGCCCCGGACCTCGCTTTTACGCCTATGGCCCTCGCCATTGCTGGATAGGCCCGTGGGGCCGCCGGCATTGCGCGTGGTGAACCTGGTAAAGCGGCTGAGACCGCGTAGGTCGCCTAAGCCAACGGTCCGGCGGTTCGCACAAACCCTGTTTCCAGGCCCTCCCAGTTGGTGAGGCGGGCTGAGGCGAACCGGGTCAGGATCTCGCACCCCAAGTCCGGCCAGCCGCCAAAACGCAGGAGCAAGGCCGCCATCGCGGCTTGAGCCGCCCGGGCCGCGCCGTCATCGATCTTGACCGCCAGGCCAAGGCCGAGTTGGGGGAGCGCGGCGCAATAGACGCCCTCGGCCCCAGTCTTGGTAAAGGCCCCTTGGCCGAGGGCCGCCATGACCTCCGTGTCGAAACGGCCCCTGCCCGCGACCATGTCCGGCCGCGCCGCGACCGCCTCACGGATGCGAGCGGCGGCGCGCGCTCGGACAGGCCCAAGCCCTTGCCCGGTCCCAAACCGCGCAAAGCCGAAAGCCAGGAGGCCAAGCGGGATCGCGTAGGCAGGGATTGAGCAGCCGTCCACGCCGCGCGTTGTCTCGTCGAGCCGGGCGGATGTCACATCCGCGAGGGCCGCGGCGACCTCGCGCTGAACCGGATGGTCGGGCGCGACATAGCCCGCCGGTTCGAGTCCGAGCGCGCAGGCGACGCAGAGAAAGCCGGCATGCTTGCCCGAGCAATTATTGTGGAGCGCGGTTGGCTCCGCCCCGCTGCCCGCCAGCGCCCACGCCGCCCCCTCGCCGAGCGGCCAATGCACGCCACATTCGAGGGCGCCCGCATCCCGGCCCGCTTTTGTCAGCATCCCGGAGGCCGTCGCCACATGCGCCGGCTCGCCCGAATGCGAGGCGCACGCGAGGGCGATCTCGGCGTCTCCCAAATTCAGCTTGTCCGCCGCGCCGCTTTCGATGAGCGGCAACGCCTGAAACGCCTTGACCGCCGAGCGCGGATAGACCGGTCGCTCGATGTCCCCGAAGGCGAAGACGGTTCGGCCCGCCACGTCCACGACAGCTCCGGCGCCACGATGCGAGGACTCAACTCGGGCGCCGCGAAGAACCTCGACGATGACCGGATTGCCCACTCGGCCCTCCTCACAAGAGATTGTTCGCGGGGACAGCTCACGCGTCCAAAGAGCGCATGGCGGAATTCTCGCCTTGACGCTAGATAGGCGCTGCAGCTGGACATTCAGAGATAGGAGACGCGGCATCATGCGCGTTCGTGACGTCATGACCCATGGAGCGATAGGAGTGCCCGAGACGGCCACGCTCACGCAAGCCGTGGAGACGTTGCTCAAGGCGCGGGTCAGCGCCCTGCTCGTCTTCGACGCGGAGAATCGACTGGCGGGCGTCCTCAGCGAAGGCGACCTGCTTCGCCGCGCCGAACTCGGCACGACACGAAAACGCGCTCCCTGGCTCGAGTTTCTTCTGACCGGCGGTCGTCAGGCCGAAGACTACGCCCATAGTCACGGTCGCAAGGCGGGCGAACTCATGACCGCGGATGTCCTGACCATCGCGGAGGACGCGGACCTGTCCGAAGCAGTCGACACAATGCTCAAGCACAATGTCAAGCGCCTTCCCGTGCTGCGCGGGGACGCGGTGGTCGGGATTGTCTCCCGTTCGGACATCCTGAAGGCGCTCCTCGCATCGCTGCCCAAGGCGGGCGCGGCCCGCTCTGACGCCGAGATCAAATCCGCGATTCAGGGCGAACTCGACAAGCTTACCTGGGCCCCCCGCGCGAGCGTCAACGTCGAAGTCCAGAAGGGAGTCGTCACTTATACCGGCGCAGTGACCGACGAGAGGATGCGCGACGGCCTCAAGGTCATCGCGGAAAATACACCCGGCGTCAGCGGCGTCAGCGACCGCATGGTCTGGATCGAGCCGAATTCAGGGTATTACATGGGTTAGGGCGAGTTTGCTTTCGGGCCTCCGGGGCTCGGTTGAGCGTCTTCCCGCTTTCCTGCGGGGCTCCTCACAATGCGCCGCGGCCCGCCTCTTGCTTCGGCGGGCGTGGCGGCCGCGCCAGCAATTCGTTATGGCGCAAGGCCATGCGGCTGCGCTAAATTGCCGCAGTGTGGTCTTGAGGGGCAATTCTTGGCCGAGCTTCATTTAACGATACGGTCGGCGCGCTTTCCACTTGTCGCTCTGGCCGCAGTCGCTGCCTTGTCTCTTGCAGCCTGCGACGGAACGCGGAACGCTTACGTCCCACCCCCGCCGCCGAAGGTGCGGGTGGCGCAGCCGCTCCAGAAGCCGGTCACGCTTTACCTGGACCTGACGGGCAACACGGCGGCCTTCAAGTCGGTTGATCTGGTGGCCCGCGTGCAGGGGTTTCTCACGGACATCGATTACGTAGACGGCTCCACGGTGAAGTCCGGCGCCAAGCTCTTCGGCATCGAGCGCGACCAGTACCAGGCCCAACTCGATCAGGCGAAGGCGACGCTGGCCTCGAACCAGGCGACGCTGGCTTACAATCAGGCCGAATATCAGCGGCAGGCGACGCTCGCGAAACAGGATTTCGCGAGCCAGGCCGTCATGCAGGAATGGAAATCGAAGGCGGACGAAGCGTCCGCGCAGGTGATGAACGCCCAGGCCGCCATCGAGTCGGCGCTGATCAATTTGAACTATACGACGGTTAACGCGCCCTTCGCCGGCGTCGTCACCCGGCACCTTGTAGACCGCGGTTCGCTTGTCGGCGTCGGTTCGCCGACCAAGCTCGCATCGATCATCCAGCTAGACCCGATCTACGTCTATTTCACGATGAGCGAGCCGCAGATCCTCCGGATCAAGGAAGGCAACGCCAAGGTGGGGCTGGAGTTTCGGACCACCGATCTCTCCAGCATTCCCGTCGAAATCGGGTTGCAGGGCGAGGACGGCTTTCCGCACCAGGGGCATATGGATTACGCCGCGCCTCAGGTGGACGCCGCGACGGGTACGCTCGAAGTCCGCGGCATCTTTGACAACAAGGACCGCAAGCTCCTGCCCGGCCTTTTCGCTCGCGTTCGAACGCCCATCGAGAAGCTCGACAAGGCGCTGCTCATACGCAACGTCGCCATCGGCACGAGTCAGGAAGGCTCGTATGTCCTCGTCGTCGGCAAGGACAATGTCGTCGAGCGCCGTCTGGTGACCCCCGGCGACAGGGAGGGACAATTTCGGATCATCCAGTCGGGACTGAAGCCCGACGACTGGGTGGTGATCGACGGCGTCCAGCGCGCCTTCCCCGGTGCAAAGGTCGATCCGCAGCGGGTCGAGCCCACCGCCGATCCACCCAATTCGAAGACGCCTAACTCAACCAGCCCCGCTTCCAAGTGATCCAGCGGAGACGGGGCCCATGATCTCTCGCTTCTTCATCGACCGGCCTGTTCTTTCCAACGTTCTGGCGCTGGTCTTCGTGCTGGTCGGGCTCGTCGCGCTCGTCAATCTGCCAACGTCGCAATATCCAAACGTCGTCCCGCCCACTGTGCAGGTGACGACACGCTATCCCGGCGCGAGCGCGGAAGCGCTCGTCAACACCGTGGCGCTGCCTATCGAGCAGAACGTCAACGGCGTTGAGAACATGCTCTATATGCAGTCGACGAGCGCCAGCGACGGCACCTACAATCTCACCGTCACCTTCGCGATCGGCACCGACCCGGACCAGGACGAGATCCTGGTGCAAAACCGCGTCTCCGCTGCGCTCTCTTCACTCCCCACTGAGGTGCAAATTCAAGGCGTCACGACCAAGAAGCAATCGACCTCGATCCTCGAATTCGTCGGACTGAGATCTCCCGATGGCCGGTTCGACAGCCTTTTCCTCGCGAACTACGCCGTCATCAATATCGTCAACGAACTCGAGCGGCTTAAGGGCGTCGGCGACGTCTCCGTGCTGGGCGCCGGCCAGTACGCGATGCGCGTCTGGATGAACCCGGACCTTCTCCAGGCGCGCGGGCTCACGCCCCAGGATGTCATCAACGTCATCCAGCAGCAGAGCCAGGAGGTCGCCGCAGGTCAGATCGGCTCGCCACCCGCGGTCAAGGGACAGGACTTCCAATATACGCTGAACCTCCATGGCCGCCTGGAAGAAGCCAAGGAATTCGAGAACATCGTTGTGAAGGTCGAGCCCGGAGCCGGTGGGCGGATAACCCGCATCCGCGACATTGGCCGCGTCGAGCTTGGCGCGCAGACCTATAGCGAAACCTTCAATCTCGACGGCCGTCCGGCCGCGGGCATCGCAGTCTCGCTGCTTCCGGACGCTAACGCGGTGGCCGTTTCGAAGCTCGTCAAGGCGAAGATGGACGCACTCGCCAAGAGCTTCCCGGCGGGCCTCGAATATGTCGTGCCCTACGATACGACGAAGTTCGTCGTCGCCGCGATCAGCGAAGTCTATTGGACGCTGATCGAGGCGGGCATCCTCGTCCTCATCGTCATCCTGGTGTTCCTGCAGGACTGGCGGGCGATGCTTGTGCCGGCGACGACGGTGCCGGTCACGATCATCGGCGCCTTCGCCGCGATGGCGGCGCTCGGCTTCTCCGTCAATCTGCCCACGCTGTTCGCGATCATCCTCGTCATCGGCATCGTCGTCGACGACGCCATCGTCATCGTCGAAGGCGTGTCGCGCCATGTCGAGGAGGGCATGTCGGGCCGCGACGCCGCCATCAAGGCAATGGACGAGCTGACTGGCCCGGTGATCGGCATCACGCTCGTGCTGATGTCGGTGTTCATCCCGGCCGCCTTCGTGCCGGGGCTCACAGGCCAGCTATACCGTCAGTTCGCCCTTGTGATCGCCGCCACCGCGCTCATCAGCGCCATCAATGCGCTGACCCTCAAGCCGACCCAATCGGCTCTGTGGCTGCGGCCTCCGACGCCGCCCGAGCGACGCAATATCTTCTATCGAGGCTTTAACGCCGTCTACAACGCCGCCGAGCGCGGCTACGTGCGGCTCATGGGCGTGATGACCGGGCACGCCGTCGTCATGGTCGTCCTGGCGCTGGCGCTTGTCGCCTTCGCCTTCTGGTCGCTCGCCCGCATCCCGACGGGCTTTTTGCCGACCGAGGATCAGGGCTACATGATCGTCGTTGCGCAATTGCCAGACGGCGCCGCGAAGGACCGCACCGACGCGGTGATGGCCAAGATCCACGACATCGCCGCCAAGGTGCCCGGCGTCGAGCACGTCGTGACGGTCAGCGGCATCTCCATCCTCGACAATCGCGCGAGCCTCGCCAACGCCGGCGTCGCTTTTATCGTGCTCAAGAGTTGGGACGACCGGCTGAAGGCGAAGGGGCAGGATCAGATCACGATTCAGCAGACCCTCAACCGTGACCTGCAATCCATCCCGGAGGCCTTCACTTTCGCGGTCCTCCCGCCGCCGATTCAGGGCGTCGGCAACGTCGGCGGCTTCACGATGCAGGTCGAAATCCGCAACGGCGATTTCGACTACGCGCTCCTCCAAAATCTCGCCAATACCGTCGTCGCCGACGGCAACGCCCAGTCCGGACTCCAAAGACTGGCGACGACATTCCGCGCGGAGGCCCCCCAATATTCCGTGACGGTGGACCGCACCAAGGCCGAGGCGCTCGGCGTCACCGTCGGGCAGGTCTTTGCGGCGGTGTCGGGCTATGTCGGATCGAACTACGTCGCCCAGTTCAACAGGTTCGGCCACGTGTTCCAGATCTATACCCAGGCCGACGCGTCTCGCCGGGCGACCATCGACGACATCCGCAATCTGAAAGTCAGAGCCGGCAATGGCGTTATGACGCCAGTCGGAACCGTGGTCGACATCGAGCCCGCGCAGGGGCCGGCGCTGATCAGCCTCTACAACCTCTATCCGACGGCGACCATCGTCGGATCGCCCGGTCCCGGCTTCAGTTCGGGCCAGGCGCTCGACATCATGGAGCAGGTCGCAAACCAAACCCTTCCAAAGGGAACCGGCTTCGACTGGACGGCCATGTCGTATCAGGAAAAGGCGGTTGGCAACCAGATTTACTATATCTTCGGCTTCGCTTTGCTGCTCGTCTATTTCGTCCTCGCGGGCCAGTACGAGAGCTGGATCCTCCCCTTCGCCGTCATTCTCGCGGTGCCGCTGGCGCTTCTGGGCACGAGCGCCGGGCTGACCTGGACGGGCTCCGACGACAATCTCTACACGCAGATCGGCATACTCCTGCTGATCGCGCTCGGCAGCAAGAACGGCATCCTCATCGTCGAATACGCCCGCAATCAGCGCGCCAACGGCAAGGACATCGTGCATGCGGCGGTCGAGGCCGCGCGACTCCGCTTCCGCCCGATCATCATGACCTCCTTCGCCTTCATCCTCGGCGTCCTGCCGCTCGTCCTCTCGACGGGGGCGGGCGCGGCCGCGCGGCGCTCGATCGGCATCGCAGTTTTCAGCGGCATGATCGCCTCGACCTGCCTCGTCGTCGTCTTCGTCCCCTCGTTCTTCGTGGTGATGCAGCGCCTGCAGGAGCGTCGCAAGACGCGCGCGGAGGCCAAGAGCCAAGCGCCGGCGCCGTCGGGGGGATAGGCGCGCCGCCGGGCGACAGAAGCAAGGCTGCTGAGGCGAAAGTGCTGAATTGAAGTTCGCCGAGCGACCGAGAGCAACGTCCGCCGTCCGTCAGACGGCCTGAACGCGACGATTGGCGACTGTCATTGACCTCGTCCCAATATCCGGGGCAAGCCACACGGCGATGCCTAAGCGCGCCGATATCGTCCTCGTCGAACGAGGGGTGTTTTCGACCCGGGCCCGCGCGCAGGCCGCGATTGCCGCCGGCCTCGTTGTCGCGGACGGGATGCGCGTCGGAAAAGCCTCGCAGGCGATTGCTGAGGACGCCGAGATTGCCGCGCAACCGCCGCACCCCTATGTGTCACGCGGAGGGTTGAAACTCGCGGCCGCACTCGACGCCTTCGCCCTCGACCCAATGGGCCTCGTCTGCCTCGATGTGGGGGCATCGACCGGCGGCTTCACGGACGTGCTTCTGAAGCGCGGCGCACGCCGCGTGGTCGCAGTTGATGTTGGGCGCGGACAGTTGAACACAAAACTCGCTGCTAGCCCGCGTGTCCTCTCGCTCGAAGGCGCCGACGCAAGGAGCCTGACGCCTGCCGACCTCGGCGAGGCGCCGGAGGCGATTGTCTGCGACGTAAGCTTCATTTCGCAGCGGCTCGTCCTGCCGTTCGTCCTCAAGCTCGCGGGCCGCTCCGCCTGGCTTGTGAGCCTCGTCAAGCCGCAATTCGAGGTCGGACCGCAAGACGTCGTGAAGGGCAAGGTCAGGAGCGAGGCGGCGCTGGCGCGCGCTTGCGAGGAGGTGCGCGCGGCGATCGGCGCGGAGGGCTGGAAGGTCCTGGGCCTGATCCCTTCCCCGATCCTCGGCGGCGCCGGCGCGCGGGAATTCTTGATCGCTGCGCGTCATGACTGACGCCCTCGAAGAGTTCGCCATCGTCAGGCTCGATGGGCGCGGCGAAGGAATTTCCAAAGATGGCGTAGCTATCCCGGGCGCTCTCCCAGACGAGCGGGCCCGCGCCCTTCGCGCCGGCCGGCGCGCGGAATTGGTCGAAGTGCTTGCCCGCTCAACCGAGCGCGTACCGCCCTTCTGCCCTTGGTATGGTCGATGCGGCGGCTGCGCGACGCAACACATGAGCAACAGCCTGTACCGCGACTGGAAGCGTGAGCAGCTCGTGAGCGCGTTGGCGCACGCCGGCGTGACCGCCGAGGTCGGGCCGCTCGTCGACGCTCACGGAGCCGGGCGACGCCGCGCCGCCTTCCATGCGCGCTTTCCGCATGGCGGCCCGGACGAAGTCGGCTTCATGCGCGTCCGCTCGCACGAGATCGTCTCCATCGACGCGTGTCCGCTCTTCTCGCCCTCTTTGGCCGGCGCTATTCCGGCAGCGCGGAAGCTGGCGGCATGCCTGCGTGGGCTCGGCAAGCCGCTCGACATCTGGGTGACCGCGACGCTCGATGGCCTGGACGCGGACTTGCGCGGCTCCGGCCCGCTAGGCATTGCCGAGACCCGGAAGCTCATCCAAACGGCCGACGCGCTCGATATCGCGCGCATCTCCAACCATGGCGCTGTTGTCGTCGAGCGGCGCGCGCCCCGCGTCGCTTTTGGCGAAGCGCTCGTGACCCTGCCCCCCGGCGGCTTTCTGCAAGCGACTGCGGCAGGGGAACAGGCGCTCGCCGATTTCGCGGAAGCCGCGCTCGGAAAAGCCCGCAAGGTCGCCGACCTTTTCTGCGGCGCGGGCGCGTTCGCGCTGAGGCTCGCACGGCGCCGCGAGGTCTTCGCCGCGGACGTGGATGCAACCGCAATAACCGCGCTGCGACGGGGCGCGAGCGAGACCGCGGGCCTGAGGGCCGTGACGGCCGAAGCACGCGACCTTTTCCGGCGCCCGTTGAGCGCCGCCGAGCTCGCCCCGTTCGACGCAGCCCTCTTCGACCCGCCGCGCGCGGGCGCCGAGGGGCAGGCGCGCGCATTTGCCGCGAGCGCCCTTTCGCTTGTGGTTGCGATCTCCTGCAATGCCGAGACTTTTGCTCGCGACGCGCGCATTCTCGTCGACGGCGGCTTCCGGATCGAGCAGGTCACGCCGCTTGACCAGTTCCGCTATTCGCCGCATGTGGAAATTGCCGCGGTCTTTCGCCGAGAGAGCGCGAAGAAACCCGCCCGGAGGCTCTTTCGGTGACCGCGCGTGAGGCCGCGCTTTCGGCCCTTGCTTCGATCGTCGGCCCAAACCACGTTCTCACCGACCCGGCGATGATCGCGGGCGCGCTCGTCGAGCCGCGCGGCCTCTATCGGGGCCGTGCGCTCGCGCTGGTTCGCCCCGGATCGACGGAAGAGGTCGCCAGGGTTGCCTCTTTCTGTAACGAGGCGCGGATCGCAATCGTGCCGCAGGGCGGCAACACCGGCCTTGTGGGCGGGCAGACGCCCGACGAGAGCGGCGATCAGCTCATCCTCTCGACTCAACGTCTGAACCGCGTGCGCGAAGTCGACTCGCACGCCAATGTGATGATCTGCGAAGCGGGCGTGACGCTCGCCGATGCGCAGGCTGCGGCGCTTGCCACTGATCGTCTCTTTCCGCTCTCGCTGGCGGCGGAAGGGACCTGCACCATCGGCGGCAATGTCTCGACCAACGCCGGAGGAGTCACGGTGCTGGCGTACGGCAATACCCGCGATCTCGTCACCGGCGTCGAAGCTGTGCTCGCCGATGGACGAGTGATCCATGCTTTGAGCAAGCTGCGCAAGGACAACACCGGCTACGATCTGCGCGGCCTCTTCGTCGGATCCGAGGGCACGCTTGGGATCGTGACGGCGGCTTCGCTGCAACTCTTTCCAAACCCGCGCGCTCGAGCGACCGCCTTCGTCGGCCTCGCCTCGCCGGAAGCGGCGCTCGATCTGCTAGCGCTTGCGCGTGAGCGGCTTGGCTCAGGCGTGACAAGCTTCGAACTGATCGGACGGCTAGCCTACGAGATGCCGGTCGCCCATGGCCTCGCACGGTCGCCGCTCCAGGGCGCCCATCCGTGGTATGTGCTGATCGAAGCCTCGTCGCAGATTGCGGCCGGGCTTGACGAGGCTTTTGCGGACATGCTGGGCGCGGCGTTGCAAAGCGGAATCGTCGAGGACGCCGCAATTGCAACGTCGCTCGAACAACGCCACGCATTCTGGACTTTGCGCGAAACCATCCCCGAGGCGCAGAAACTTGAAGGCGGCTCGATCAAGCACGACGTTTCCGTCGCGATCGGCGATACGCCCCGCCTCATCGCCGAAGCCACCAAGGCGGTCGAGACCTTCGCGCCTGGGTGTCGAGTTGTCTGCTTCGGCCATCTCGGCGACGGCAACATGCACTTCAACGTGTCGCAGCCGGTCGGGGCGGACACGTCCGTTTTCCTCGCCGGCTGGGATGCGATGAACGAGGTCGTCCACGGAATCGTCGCCGCCCTCGGCGGCTCATTCTCCGCCGAGCATGGGGTAGGCCGCCTCAAACGCAGCCTTTTGGCTAGAACCAAGGACTCCGCCTCGCTTGCGGCGATGCGAGCGATCAAGGCGGCGTTGGACCCAAATGGGGTGATGAACCCCGGCAAGGTCCTTTGACTGACTATTGGCTGGGACAATCCGCCAGTACTGGTAACGTAAATTTTATCATGCCCTCGCGGCGCCATAATCGATGCTCTATAACAGCTCCCATTGCGGCAATTTATGGTTGTGGGGACAACCATCGGGGAGTACGAAGATGAATATAATCAAACTCACGGGACTCGCGTGGGGGGTCGGACTGTGCCTTCTGGGCGCACCGAGCGCCTACGCCGCAGTCCAAACAGCCGTCATCAACGGCATTACAGTCTCGGACTATGGCCAAGTTGACCCGGCCACTTCGCCAATTGTCGTTCAGCCGGGCACGACAAGCACTGGTTCGTACAATGGAGACTCCTGGTATGGCGAGACGGAGGTCGGCTCGCCGGGCATGCTGAATGGCAATGCGGGCTGGGACCCCTACGGGCCTTCAGACGCCACACATCCCTGGTGGAACGTGTACTCGGGCTCAGCGACGTTCAGTTTCGCCCCGGCGAACACACTCTACTTCATCTGGGGATCGCCGAACTATGACGATCCAAACAGCGCGAACACGCTTTCGTTCTATTCGGGAGACGCTCTTGTTGGCACGGTTTTGGCCGCCGACCTATACTCGAGCTTCTCGGGCATCGATAACGGCGATCATGCCGGCTATCTTTTGTCGTTCATGACGTCGACGCCCTTCAACCAGGTCGTCGCCTCGAACCCGGCGAGCGCCAGCGACTTCGAGTTCGCCTTCACGACCGGCGTGCCTGAATTGACCACCTGGATGATGATGATGGCTGGCTTCGGGGGACTTGCGTTCCTTGGCTGGAAGCGTCAGCGCCAGTCGATCGCGCTATCGCTCTAACGCCAGGAGGCCCGCCGGAACCCCTCGAAGGGCTCCGGCGGGCCTGATCGCCCGCTCGTCCGCTTCCGGCGAAGCGGGACAGAAAAGCCCCCTCCACGGGGGCTTTTCGCGTCTTTGGCTATCGTCAAGGGGCATCGCCAATGGCGCCGGGCGGCCAGCGCCACTATCCTTCCCGGCAAAGGATTCGTGCCGGCGCACAGGGGGCGGAAGAGCATAAGTATGGAAGTCGTGATTCGACTGGCAAGGATTTTTGGGCTTGCCGGGCTCCTGGCGATCGCAAGTTCGAGCGCTCTTGCCGCTTGCGCGCCGAAAAGCTTCGACGACGAGCGGTTCACTGTCTGCGCCTTCGATCCTCGCCACGACGATATCCGTCTCTTCTGGCGTGGCGCGGATGGGCAAGCCTACGGCTCATTCTCCGCTTTGGCGACCGCCCTCAAGACGAAGGGCGAGGACCTCGTCTTCGCTATGAACGGTGGCATGTTCCAAGAGGACTTGTCGCCGGTCGGCCTCTTCATTGAGGACAGGCGGAAGCTCAGGCAGGCCAATACTCGCAGCGGCGGCGGCAATTTCCATATGAAGCCGAATGGCGTGTTCTGGATCGGCGATGGCGTCGCGGGGGTGGCCGAAACGACGCGCTTCCTCGCAAGCCCGCCTGCGGCCCGCTACGCGACCCAGTCCGGTCCGATGCTCGTCATCGACGGCCAGATCCACCCGCGCATTCGTCCTGACGGCACCTCGCAAAAAATCCGCAATGGAGTGGGCGTTCGCGGGGACGGCTCCGTCGTCTTCGCCATCGCCGAAGGTCCCGTGACCTTCGATGCTTTCGCTCGGCTCTTCCGGGACGGGCTGGCATGTCGCAACGCGCTTTTTCTCGACGGCTCTGTCTCCTCGCTGTTCGCACCGGAACTCAGTCGGGATGACGAACTCACCAAGATCGGACCGATCGTCGGCGTCGTGAGAAAATAGCCCATCAGGCGGGGACTTCGGGCGCAGTTTCATCGCCCGCGTTCAACTTCCTTTGCAGGAGCGGCACGTCCACCCAGCGGCCGAACTTGAAGCCGACGGATTTGAGGACTCCGACCGGCTCGAAGCCAAAACGGCGATGCAGGGCGATCGAGCCCGCGTTGCCGCTGTCGCCAACGACGGCGATCATCTGCCGCCAGGGACCCGCCTCGCAGCGCGCGATCACCGCGCCGAGCAAAGCGGAGCCTAAACCTCGGCCGCCATATCCGTCGGCGACATAGATCGAGTCCTCAACTGTATGACGATAGGCGGCGCGCGCGTGATAGAGCCCGGCATAGGCATATCCGGCGATCCCGTCGCGGGTTTCCGCGACAAGATACGGTAGCCCCGCTCCCATACATTTGCGCCGACGCCCCACCATCTCATCGAGCGGAGGGACGGTCTCTTCAAAAGTCGCAAGCGAGTGGAGGACATAGTGGGCGTAGATATCGCGCACACGGAGCATATCCGACTCAACCGAATCCCGAACAACTCCGTCGAATCCCGCGTCCGCGCTCACGGAAAAAGCCCCCTCGCCTGCTTCGCCTTGCGCACCCGTTCAACGCCGATCGCCATGGCCGCCGTGCGAGTCGAGACCCCGTCGCGTTTCGCGCGGGCGAGCATGTTGGTCCAGGATCGGTCCAACGCTCGTTCGAGCCGGTCCATGACTTCGTCACGCGACCAGAAATACTGTTGCAAGTCCTGCACCCATTCGAAGTAGCTGACGATGACGCCCGCCGGAATTGCACAGGATGTCGGGGATGACGAAAATCTCGTCGTTGCGCTCGGCGAGCGCCCGATCGGCCTCGGGGGTCGTCGGACCATTAGCTCCCTCAGCAATGATCCTGCAGCGCAAGCGCCGCGCGAGATCAGCGTCGATCACCCGTTCGAGCGCGCAAGGCGCAAGCACGTCGCAAGGTTGCTCGAGAAGCTCCCGCGCTCCGATGGCCGCCTCCCGCGACCACCCGGCCAGGACGCGATTCTTGGCGACATGATCGACGAGCGAGCCGACTTTGATGCCGCCTGGATCGTAGTAGGCCGCGGTGTGGTCGCTGATGCCGATGATCTTAACCCCACGCGCCGCAAGACCCATCGCCGCATGTGAGCCGACATTGCCGAAACCCTGAATGATCGCGGTCGCGCCGACCGGATCGATTTCAAGCGCCTCCATCGCGCGGAACGAAAGAAAGGCGACGCCATGGCCGGTCGCCTCGCGCCGGCCGAGAGTGCCGCCTGAACCGACCGGCTTGCCGGTGACGATCTCAGGGACGGTCACGCCTTGGTACATTGAATAGGTGTCCATGAACCACGCCATCACCTGTTCGTCGGTGCCCATGTCCGGCGCCATCACGTCGACCCGTGGACCGACGAAGGGAATCATCTCCTGCATGTAGCGCCGGGAAACGTTCTCGAGCTCCCGGTGGCTGAGCGATCGCGGATCCACCGCGACTCCGCCCTTCCCACCCCCATAGGGCAGATCGGCCAGCGCGCATTTCCAGCTCATCCAGATCGCCAGCGCCGCGATCTCTCCAATGTCGACGTTCGGGGCGAAGCGCGTGCCGCCTTTGGCCGGTCCGAGCGTCAGGTGATGTTGCACTCTGTAGCCAGAAAAGACGACCTGGCGCCCATCATCCATATTGATCGGCACGGCGACGACGATCGCGCGCTTGGGATAGAGCAGCCGGTCCCGGCTCGTCTCGGGGATTTCGAGGTGATCGGCGATGACGCGAAACTGCTCGCGCGCCATCTCGAACACGGGACCAGTATAAAGGGTTTCCATGAGCGCTCCGGGCTTCGCCGATAGGATTTGACACCCCCACAGATTAGCGGCGCGGCGGTGCGATAGCGATATCACGCTGCGGAAGCTTGACTTCCCGATGCGCCTGACTATTTTGCGCGCTTATCAGCGCCCGGGGCTTGGCCCCGGGCCTTTTTACGTTTCCGGCGCGCCCAGCGCCTCGTGTTCAGGACTGACGCCCATGGCCAAGGCCGCCTCGCTCAAGATCAAGCTGCTCTCGACCGCCGATACCGGCTATTTCTACGTAACGAAAAAGAACGCGCGCACGAAGACCGAGAAGCTCAGCTTCACGAAATACGACCCGGTCGCGCGCAAGCACGTCGAGTTCAAGGAAACCAAGATCAAGTAACCTAAACCGCCTCGTGGGCGCATAAATTTGCACCACTTCTTGGTTGTACGCCGGGAATTTATCAAAATAACTCGCCGCTGCTTGCAGCGGCGAGTCATTTTGGCGTGAGCGCCCGGATTTTGCCCGGCCAGAAATCTAGACAACTGTAATTCTTCAATTCGTTCACATATTGACTTCTCGGTTTACACCCGATAGGTAGCAGTCCGTGAGTGCGGTTGCGGGGCCCTCACACAATTTTTGTAAGTTGGGGACACCACGATGCACTTGATAACGACGCATGCGCGCCGCACGGGTTTTGCTGCGCTTCTCGCCATCACCGCCGCCTTGCCAGCGAAAGCCGACGTCATTTCGGTCAACGACATCCTCACCCAGTTCAACGCGGTTGTGACCGGCAATTTCACCAGCGGGCACGATGTGGAGGGACGCCTCGTCGCCGGCAATATTAACGGAGGGGCGACCTTCTATAATAATCCGCGTAGCGGCGCTTCGTCGTTCCAGGCGGTCAATGCGATCAACATCAACAACTGCGGAACTTGCAATATCGACAACGGCGGCGCCGCAAACTACGTGTCCACCAACACGGGCGCCTTCGGAAACGTCGTCCATCAAGACCCGAACTTCGCGATGAGCGACTTCACGACGCCGCTCAACAATCTTGTCGGCCAGCTCTCCGGCATGACCGCCAACAACACTGTCGACGCCTCGGACATGAACAACTTCAAGTTCAACGTAACGACCGTGACGGACGGCTATGCCGTGTTCGACCTGTCGGATCCGACCATCGTCTCGAAGCTCGAGAACGCCAGCAATATCACTTTCGTCAACGAGACGTCTGCGAACACCATCGTCATCAACGTGACGGCCTCGAGCTTCGCGCAAGGTGGCGGCAGCAACTTCAACGGCGACACTTACCTCAACGAACACGTGATCTGGAACTTTGAGGACGCGACCTCGCTCAGCTTCAAATATTGGCACGGCGCCGTGCTTGGCGGCGACGCGGATGTCACCAACTCTTCGCCGATCGAGGGCTTTCTCTACGCGAAAGACTTCACCGGAAATGGCGAACTCCACGACTATCCCTTTGCTGGAACCATACCGAGCGCGCCGGAAGCCTCGACCTGGGCCATGATGCTCCTAGGCTTTAGCGGACTGGGCTTCGCGGCCTACCGCAGGTCGCGCAAGACCGCAGTCGCGGCCTGATCGGACCGCCAAGGACAACGCATGTCGAAAGGGCGCCCTCGGGGCGCCCTTTCTTTCCGCCCCGAACGAAAGGTGTCGTCACTCCGGCTGCGCCGGCGCCTCGTCCGGGTCGGCCGGATCGGCGCCGTGCGAGAAACTCGAGCCGGGTCGTACAATCCGCTCGTGGCCAGTCTCGGGAGGCGCAGGCGACCAGGGCCGGTCCTCAACCGGAGAACGGTCGCTGGTCATCGTGAACCCCGCCTTATCGTTCCAGGCGAGGCCAATCGCACCGAGCCGCCCCAGCGCCTTTTCATCGAACACGAACTTGGCCTGGCAATCCGGTGGCGCGGTCAGCGCGCTCACAACGATTTCCGCCCGCGCGCAATCCTCGTCGAAGGCCAACCGATCCATAACGAGGCTAAGGGACTCGCCCTCCGGCAGCGCGGCGACGCAGCCCAACCGGTCACAGGGCGCCCCGGGGTCCCGCGCCTCGTGCGGGTCTCGAGCGTCGCCGTCCGCCGTCAGCCATTGTTCGGCGGCAAAAGCGTTGAAGCGCTTTCCGACCACCTGAAGCAGTCCGTCGGCGTCGCGGACCGCCGCCTGCTCTCCGGATGGCGCGACGATCACATCAAATCGCGGGCCATGCGTTGCCCCGATGAGCCCTACGATGGCGAAGGGAATGGCGCTCAGGCGAAAGATCCACGTCCGCCAGATGGTCGCTGAAAGTACGGCGAGCGCGAGGAACGGCAGAGCGTAAGAGGCGAAGGCGCGCAAATGGACAGTCGAGGCCGGAGCCGCGGCGATGAAGCGCGCGGCCCATAAGATGAACTTGATCCCCGCCCCGACGTAGAGCCACACCGGCGCATCGAGCCCCAGCGGGTAGAGCGCGGCGCCGAGGAGCGCGCCGGGCACGGCGAAGAACTCGATGATCGTCAGCGTCAGCGGATTGCCAATCAGCACGTAGGGGCTGAGGTCATGGAAGTGGTAGGCCATGAAGGAGGCGGTGGCGGCGGTGGCGCAGGCGGTGGCGACCAGGAGCGCGACGGGTCTACGGACCAACTCCGTAACGAGCCCATTCGCGGGTGGCCGCCCTTTCTCCGGAAGAAAGGGATCCGGGTTCCAATCTAACCCGGCAAGACGGGATTCCATTACCGCGACCAGCGCCGCAACGGCGGCGAAGGACAGCTGGAAACTCACGCCGAGGATCGCCTCCGGCTCGATGGCGACGACCGCGAACACGGCCAGCCCGAGGTTGCGCATGGTCAGCGCGCGCCGGTCCATGATCACGGCTCCGAGCACGATCAGTGTCATGAAGAGCGCCCGCTCGGTGCCAACTCGCGAGCCGGTCGCGATGTCGTAGGCCAAGGCCCCAAGCATTGCGATGCCGGCTGCCCATTTCTTGATCGGATAGTTCAGCGCCAACGTGGGCGAAAGCGCGAGCAGACGCCGGATGCCGACGAAGAAGATTCCGGCGACCAGCGTCATCTGGACGCCGGAAATCGTAATGATGTGAAAGATGCCCGCTTCGCGGATGAGATCCTTGGCGTCATTGGAAAGGAAGTCGCGCTTGCCGGTGACCATTGCCGCGGCAATGGCCCCTTCGTCGCCGCCGATCACCGCATTGACCCGCAGCGCGAGCCGGTTTCGCGCGTGGTCGATCGCCGCGTGGAAACGCTGGCTCCAGGTGGCGTCCGCGGGAGGCGGAATCGCGCGGATGGCCCCCAACGTAGAACCCACAGCCCCGACGCCCGCGAAATAAGCGTCGCGAGCGAAGTCATACCCGCCTGGAAGCGCCGCGCGCGAAGGCGGAAGCAGCCGCGTCTTCAGGGAGACGAAGTCGCCGGCGGCCACGTCGGGCGTCCTGCGAGTCGTCACCCGCACCCGGCGGGGCGCTTTTTCGGCCGGCATGCCTTCGGCGCCGTCGACCGCGATGATCATCCGGGCGCCGGCCGGGCGCAGATCGACTTCCTCCACCCAGCCAGTAAGATCGACAATGCGGATCCGGTCCAGGACCGGGCCGGCGACCCGCGCCGTGCGCAGCGACATGGACAGGAAGCCAGCAACGAGCGCGAGTGCGGCAAGCGACAGCGCACGCGCGAACGGCCGCGCTTTACATGCCCAGGCCACAGCCGCGAGCACCGCGGCGAGAAGCGTTGGCAGCCAAAGCACCGGCTCACGGTCGGCCGCGAGGTTGAGCGCCACTCCTCCCATTGCCGCGACCGGAAGCCAAAGGAAGAACCGCCGCTCCTCGACCTCGCGCGCCAGCGCGGCAGCGAGGAGCTTGCGCCAATCCGGGCTGTAAGCCGCGGAGCGAAGCCCAGCGGCCGCCGCGACAACGCCGGCGCCTCTCGAATTGACCATGCGTTAAGTATAAACGGACGCTTCTGCGGGGAAAGTCCGGACTCGCGTCGCCAGAGGCCGACCCCGCTGTTTTTGCCAACGTCCCTAACGCGTCGGGCCGGCGCGATTTAAGCCTTCTTCTCGCCGAGCCAGTCCATGACCGCGAGCAGGACGCCGGAGACGACGAAGCCCAGGTGAATGGCGAGTTGCCAGAACACGTCGTCCTTGTTCAGCTGCGAGACGTTCAGGAACGTCCGTAGAAGATGAATAGCGGAGATAGCCACGATGGAGCCAAGAAGCTTGAGCTTAAGTCCGCTGAAGTCGACATGCCCCATCCACTCCGGCCGGTCCTCGTGTGTTTCGTGGGCATGCATCTTCGAGACGAAATTCTCGTAGCCGACAAAGGCCACCATCAGCACAAGATTGCCGAGCAGCGCGAGGTCCACCAGGCTCAACGTGAACATCACGAGGTCCCGTTCTTCGAGGTGCAGGACTTCCGGAACCGTGTGGACCAACTCCTCGACGAACTTCACGACGATCGCGCCGAGAACCACCAGCAGCCCGACATACACCGGGGCCATAAGCCATCGTCCAGTGAAAAGAATCGTCTCCAGCCAGACTTCCGCCCGGGACTGTCGGACGGGCGGCCGCGCCTGCGCGGAAGTGAGAGGTTCTGTCATCGGCTCCTTTCAGTTCGTCTGATCGCGATGGAATTGCCCGGGCTGCCGGGGAAGCGGGATCTATAAACTACGCCGTCGAATGCGCCTTCGCGCCCTTCGCCGCCAACGCGGCCTGCGCGGAGGCCAGGCGTGCGATCGGGATTCGGAAGGGCGAGCAGGAGACATAGTCGAGCCCGACTTTCTCGCAGAAGGCGATCGAACCGGGGTCGCCGCCATGCTCGCCGCAGACGCCAAGTTTGATGGCCTGGCGTGTCGCCCTTCCTCGCTCCGCGGCGATCTTCACGAGTTCGCCGACCCCCTCGATGTCGAGCGTCACGAACGGATCGGCGGGAAGGAGACCCTTCGTCGTATAGATCCCCAGGAACGAGGCGGCGTCGTCGCGCGACACGCCGAGCGTCGTCTGGGTAAGATCGTTGGTGCCGAAGGAAAAAAATTCGGCGGAGTGCGCGATCTCGCCAGCTTTCAGGGCGGCGCGCGGCAGTTCGATCATCGTGCCGATCTGGTAGGGCACTTTGACGCCTGTCTCCTTGGCGACTTCCTCCGCCATCGCGACAATGATCGCTTTGACGAGATCGAGTTCCGGGCGGCCGAAGACGAGCGGAACCATGATCTCGGCGGTAATTGGCGCGTCCGTCTTCTTGCCCGCCTCGACCGCGCCCTCGAAGATTGCGCGCGCCTGCATCTCCGCGATCTCCGGGTAGCGCACCGCAAGCCGCACCCCACGGAAACCCAGCATAGGATTGAACTCGTGAAGAGACGCGGCGCGCGCGCGCAACTTCTCGGATGTTACGCCAAGCGCCTTTGCCACTTCATCAATCTCGGCGTCCGTCTTGGGCAGAAACTCATGCAGCGGTGGGTCGAGCAGGCGGATCGTCACGGGAAGTCCCGTCATGATCTCGAACAACTCGGCGAAATCGTTGCGTTGCATCGGCAGGAGCTTGGCAAGCGCCGCGCGCCGTCCCTTTTCATCATCCGCGAGGATCATCTCGCGCATCGCGAGAATGCGCTCGCCATCGAAGAACATGTGTTCCGTGCGGCAGAGTCCTATACCTTCGGCTCCGAATGAGCGCGCCACTCGCGCATCGGTCGGCGTCTCTGCGTTGGCGCGCACCTTCATCCGGCGAACCCCGTCGGCCCAGCCCATCAGGGTCGCGAAATCGCCAGTCAGCTCTGGCTTCACCATCGGAACGGCGCCCTTCATGACTTCGCCGGAGGCGCCGTCGATGGTCAGAACCTCGCCCTTCTTCAGGGTGACGCCGCCCGCTGTCATCGTCTGCTTTGCATAGTCGATGCGCACCGAGCCCGCGCCGGAAACGCAGGGCTTGCCCATGCCGCGCGCTACGACCGCCGCATGCGACGTCATGCCGCCGCGCGTGGTGAGAATACCCTCGGCAGCGTGCATCCCAGTGATGTCTTCCGGGCTCGTCTCGACCCGGACGAGAATGCACTTGCGCCCCGCCTGCCTCAACGTCTCCGCCTGTTCGGCTGAGAATACGATCTCACCGCTCGCCGCTCCGGGTGAAGCGGGAAGCCCTGTCGCGATCGCCGGAGGTTTGCCTTTCGGGTCGATCATCGGATGCAGAAGCTGGTCGAGCGCCTGTGGCTCGACGCGCGCAATTGCTTCCTCTTTCGTGATCAGGCCCTCATTCGCCATATCGACCGCGATGCGCAAAGCCGCGCGTGCGGTGCGCTTGCCATTGCGGGTCTGGAGCATCCACAGTTTGCCGCGCTCGACCGTGAACTCCATGTCCTGAAGGTCGCGGTAATGCTTTTCAAGAATCTCCGTCGTCTCCTTGAACTGCCGGAAGACTTCCGGCATCGCAGATTCGAGCGACGGCTTGTCGGAGCCGGACGCCTTGCGAGCGGTCTCGGTGATGTTCTGCGGCGTGCGAATGCCCGCCACCACGTCCTCGCCCTGCGCGTTGATGAGGAACTCGCCGTAAAGCGCGTTTTCGCCTGTCGATGGATTGCGGGTGAAGGCCACGCCTGTCGCCGACGTGTCGCCCATGTTGCCGAAGACCATCGCCTGTACGTTGACCGCTGTGCCCCAGTCGGCGGGGATATGGTTCAGGCGCCGATAGGTGATGGCGCGTTGGTTCATCCATGAGCCGAAAACCGCGCCGATCGCGCCCCAGAGCTGGTCCTTAGGCTCCTGCGGGAACGGCTTGCCAGTCTCCTCCTGAACTTTCGCCTTGTAATCGACGATCACTTTGCGCCAGTCGTCGGCACTGAGGTCGGTGTCGAGCGAAAATCCCTTGCGCTCCTTATAGTCCTCAAGAATATCCTCGAAATTGTGGACGTCGACGTCGAGCACGACATTCGAGTACATCTGGATGAAGCGCCGGTAGCTGTCATAAGCGAAGCGGGCGTCGCCCGACGACTTCGCCAGCGTTTCCACGGAAGCGTCGTTAAGGCCAAGGTTGAGAACGGTGTCCATCATCCCCGGCATCGAGGCGCGCGCCCCCGATCGCACCGATAGCAGAAGCGGATTATCGGAATCGCCAAAGACGTGGCCCGTCTGGCGCCCGACTTCCCCGATCGCGTCAGTCACCTGCGCAGCAAATTCCGCGGGATAGTTCTCTTTGTTGGCGTAAAAGTACGTGCAGACCTCGGTGGTGATCGTGAAGCCCGGCGGGACGGGCAGCCCCATCGAGGCCATCTCATGCAGGTTCGCGCCTTTGCCTCCGAGGAGATTGCGCATGTCCCCCGCGCCTTCCGCGCGTTCGGCGCTAAAGGAGTAAACCCACTTCGTCATTGTCCGCTCCTCAAAGAATTCGCCGCGCCCCCGCGCGCGTCAGTCCCGCGGTTGCAAGCCGACGCCGAAAGCAACCCAACCCACGCCGTGGAACAGAAGATCGACGCCAAGCAGCGTGCCGAGCACATACACGCTGTCGAGCGGCCAATGGGCGACGATGATCAGCCCGAGCAGAATTGTGACCGCCGCGGCAAGAAACACCAGTCCGCGCGGCTCGGCGCGCGGAAGCTGAAACGCTAGCAGAAGCCGAACGACCCTCGCTGCGATCAACCCAGCGCCAAGCAAGAGCGTCAGTACGACCGACGCGAGCCCCGGATTGACAACGCATAGCACGCCGGCGGCGATATAGAGAAAGCCGCCGATCACCCAAGAAAAAAGCGCCCCCACGTCCGCGCATGCATGCCAATGCCGATCTCCGCCGCGCCGGCGATCAGAAACAGAACGCCGTTCAGAGTGACGGTCGCGATGGTTGCGAAGATCGAGAAAGCAAGCGCGGCGACCCCGAGAGCCACAAGGAGCACGCCGAACGCCGTGATCGCCGCCCATTTTGACCGCAGCTGTTCGACCGCGTCCCCGAGGCTAGGCGCCAGCCTATACGCGTCCGACATGCCTCATCCTCTCGGCGTCCCTCATCCGCTTGAACGTCCCGCGAGCGCGGCCTCAACGCTGCCGCCGGAGATCGCCGAGCACTTGTGCGGCGTATTCCACCATCGGCACGATGCGCCCGTAGTTGAGCCGGGTTGGCCCGATGACGCCGAGGACACCCGCGATCCTCTGATCACCCGCGCGCAAGGCGCCGCGATCATCGACGAGCCTGACAACGAGAAGAGCTTGTTCTCGGACCCGATGAAGATCTTTACGCCATCTCCCGTCTCGGCGCGATGAAGGAGATCAATGACGTCGGTTTTCGTCTCCAGATCGGCAAAGAGCGTACGGATCCGCTCCAGGTCCTCCATTGCGTGGACGTCGTCCAGCAGATTTGCCTGTCCGCGAACGATCAACTGCTCGCGCGTCCCGGGCTGCCCGGACCATGACGCCAGGCCGGCGTCGACGAGACGCGCGGCGATTTCGTCGAGCTCCCGACGCGAGCGCCCGCGGGCCGCCTCGATCTCCGCCACCGCCTCGGCGAGCGTGCGACCCCTCACGTGCGCGTTGAGGAAATTGCCAGCCTCCTGAAGCGCCGAGGCCGGCAGGCCATCAGGCGTCGTAATGACGCGGTTCTCCACCGCGCCGTCCTCCGCCACGAGAATTGCGAGCGCCTTGTCGGGTTCGAGCCGGACGAATTCCACGTGCTTCAAGGTTGGATCGTTCTTCGTCGTGAGCACGACGCCTGCGCCCCGCGTGAGATCGGAAAGCAGACTCGTCGTCTCGGCGAGCGCGCTCTCGAATCCGCCGCCCTCCGCGGCGGCCCGAAGCTGGCTGTCGATGCGAGCGCGATTCTCGCGGCCCAAGTCGCCGAATTCGAGGAGCGCGTCCACGAAGAAGCGAAGTCCATGTTGCGTCGGCAGGCGCCCCGCGCTGGCGTGAGGAGCGTAGATGAGGCCAAGTTCCTCCAGATCCTGCATGACATTGCGGATGGAAGCAGGCGAGAGCGCCAGCGGCACAACGCGGGACAAATGCCGCGACCCGACCGGCTCGCCGGTCGACAGATAGGATTTGACGATCTGGCGAAAAATCTCGCGCGATCGCGCGTTCAGGCTCGCGAGCGCGCTCGGTTCCGCAGCAGGACGTTCAATGGGCAGGGCCATGGCGCGCGCACAATGGCGGGACGGTGCGCCTGACGCAAGACATGCCGCGCGGCAAAGCCGGGACGAGCTTGCCCCCACCCCATGCAACAGACGCGAACTCGCACTAACATGCGAGCCCGGCCATAATTTCGTCGAATAAGATCCGATCAAGCCGGGTCGCTTGCCCGGCGCGAGCGGCGCGCCTAATCCTCGCCTCCGATCGGGGCAACTGGCTTTGCCGCTGCCGCTCAACCTCAAGGATTACTTGGAAGTGAGTTCTTCACCAGCGCGCACCGGCGGCAAAATCCTCATTGACCAGCTCCTCACGCAGGGCGTCGAGCGCATTTATTGCGTGCCGGGCGAGTCCTGACCTCGCGGCCCTCGACGCGATGCGCGACACCCCGCTGGCGCTGACGGTCTGCCGGCAGGAGGCGGGCGCGGCGATGATGGCGCTGACGGAGGGTCGGCTGACCGGCCGGCCGGGGATCTGCTTCGTCACGCGGGGGCCGGGCGCGACCAACGCCGCCCATGGCGTGCATATCGCCGAACACGATTCCGCGCCCCTCATCCTCTTCATCGGGCAGGTCGAACGCGCGATGCGCGGACGCGGCGCCTTCCAGGAAATGGACTATCGGGCCTTCTTCGGCTCGACAGCCAAATGGGCGACCGAGATCGAAAGCGCCCACCAGATACCCGAAGTCATGCAGCGCGCCTTTCACATCGCCATGCAAGGACGACCCGGGCCAGTTGTCATCGCGCTTCCCGAGGACATGCTGGTCGAGAGGGCGGAAGTCGCGGACGCCCCCCGCGTCGAGGCTGTTCCAATCTGGCCGGGCCCCTCGCAGATCCGGGATCTCGAGACGCTGCTGGCCGCGGCCGAGCGGCCCATCGCCATCCTCGGCGGCGCTGGATGGACGCCAAAGGCTACAGCGGATTTCGCTCGCTTTTCCGAGCGCTTCGCGCTTCCGGTCGCGGGCTCGTTCCGAAGGGCCAGCCTTTTCGACGGCGACCATCCGAACTATGCGGGCGAGGTTGGTCTGTCGATCAATCCAAAACTTCGCGCGCGGGTCGAACAGGCTGACCTCGTTATGCTTGTCGGAGGGCGGATGTCGGAAGCCGCCTCGCAATCCTACGAACTCTTCGAGGTCCCCTCGCCCCGCCAGCGGCTCGTTCACATCCACGCGGATGCCAGCGAAATCGGCCGAAACTACGCTCCCGCCCTCGGCATTGTCGCGACCGCGCCGGAGTTCTGCGCGAGCCTGAGCGGCATTAAGCCGCCGCCTCTCCATCCCCTGGATCGATACGGCCGCCGAAGCGCCATGCGCACTATCTCGCCTGGAGCGACCACGCGCCCGAAAATCCGGGCCCTGTGCAAATTGGCGAGGTTGTCTTCGCCGTCCGCAAGCGCCTCCCGAATGCGATTTACACCAACGGCGCAGGCAATTTCTCCATCTGGGCGGGCCGCTTTCTTCGCTTCCGCTCGATCGAGCAGCAGCTCGGCCCGACCTCGGGTTCGATGGGCTATGGGCTGCCGGCGGCGATCGGCGCGGCGCGGGTCTTTCCCGAGTTGCCTGTCGTGTGCTTCGCCGGCGACGGCGATTTCCTCATGAATGGGCAGGAGTTCGCGACCGCCATGCAATATGGCGTCCCAGTGATCGTCGTTCTTCTCGACAATGGCGTCTACGGAACGATCCGCATGCACCAAGAGCGCGAATATCCTGGCCGGATCGTCGGCACCGAATTGCGAAACCCGGATTTCGCGGCTTACGCCCGCGCCTTTGGCGGCCATGGCGAGAGGGTGGAGCGAACAGAAGAATTCGCCCTAGCCCTCGAACGAGCGCTAAAGTCCGGCCTGCCCGCGATTTTGCACGTGAAGATCGACCCCGACGCAATCTCGCCGACCACGACGCTTACCGCCATCCGGGCCGCCGCACTGGCGAAGCAGATTTAGGGTTCATCCTGAAAATCGCTCGGAGGACGTCGCCGCGCCCTCAAGGTCGCAGTGCGCCTTACGAGGCCGGGCGATGGCGACGGGCAACATCAAGAGGCCAAGGCCGATCCACACCGGGGCGAAGCGCAGGAAGCGCCGTTTGAACGCCTCGATTCGGTCGCGCGGCGGCGTGTGAGACAAAAGCTCGGGCGGAAGACCGCGAGACGCTTCTGGCGCGTCAAGAAACAGGCGCAACCTGTCGGAATGCGGATAGGGAATTGTGTAGGCGCCATGGCCGGAAAGGTAGTCTGCATCGCCGGTCGCGAGATAGAGGCGGACGTTCTCGCCGCCCGCACTGATCGTGTCGCGCCAGGCGGCAATTAATTTGGGCAGATGGCGCTCGGCGTGCGGCAGCGTGACGCCGACGAGCCCAATCCATGCCGCAAGCGCGACTGCGGCTGTGCGCCCTTCGCCAAGCGCGCGCCTTTCGAGGATCCATAGAGCGCTGACGAAATGCATCGTCAGCCCGAGCATGAGAATATCGACATACCGGCTCTGAACCGGATCCTGTCCGCGTCCGAAAGCCAGCCCTGTAATCTGGGTCGCGACCCATACAAGGGCGGCGACATTGAACCATCGCGCGTCGGTACGCTCCGGGCGGTCGGCGAGAACGCGCAACAAGAAAACGACCGAGGGCAAAGGAAGGAGAAGCCCCAGAACGTCGCCGGCCGGCCATCCTGCAAAGCTCGCCAACGCAGACAGGAATTCATCGAGCGAGCGGGCGCGGTGCGCGTCGGCCTCGGCAACGTGAGGCACAAAGCTTATCATCACGCCGACGGCTCCGGCGAAAACAGCGACGCCGAGAAACTCACGCCATCCGGACCTGCGTCCGCAAGCCATTTGCAGAAGCACGACGGCGATCGCAGCCGCCAAAGTCAAAGCGCCCGAGGCGAGACAGAAGAACGAAGCGGCGCCGGCCGCGAGCCCAAAGAGCCAGCGCGCCGACCACGCTTCGCCGCCGGCGATCAACCACAAGCCGAGCAGCGAGAGGATCGGCAACAGGTAGAAATGCGTGTTGAAGCCAAGAAGGATGCTGTCGTAGCTGAAGGGAACGACGTTGATCAGCGAGGCGCTGACGATGGCGATGAGCGCAAGACGCCCGGAAAGCACGCGCGCCAAGGCAAAGGCTGCGGCGACAATGCCAGCCGACCCAAGGATCGCGTTAACGATCATCTGAAGCAGGACGTCCCAATAGCCGGACAGGTTAAAAAGCGCGAGAGTCGTCAGCCGCGTGAATAGAATGCGGTGCTCCATGAACGGCTGTGTCAGCATATCCGGAGTGAGTTCGCCTCGGAGGTAGGGCCTGATCAGACCGTTCCAGTCTCCGTCCCACTCGTCCATGAAAGGCGTCTGGCTGCCCGCGTGACCGATCAGCGCCGCCCGCGCTCCGACGAGAACGAGAAAAAGCCCAAGGGCGAGAAGGGCTTTAGACGATCGGGCGTCCGACCAAAAATCTCGGCTCATAAGATCAAAACCCCCGGTTGGACTTGCTGAGATCCGGCGAAGGGATGATCTTCGCGGCGCGCGGTGGCGCAGCGTCCGCGTGCATCTGGTCGGAAGGCGCAAACCCCGAGGAACTCAGCAGAGCGACCCAAACGGCTGCGGCGATCGCCGCAGCCGCCGCGGATCGGCGCAGGGCGAGAAAGTGCGACCGGCCCGAGACGAAGGAAGGGGGACTAGCCAAGGGGAAGCTCCGTTAATAATTGCGTGGGAAAATTTCCCACTTCAATCGGGCAGCATTGTGGCTTGTGGGATTTAATCCCACGAAGAAGCGTTATAGATTGACGTCATGACCGAAGCCGCTTCCCCCCCGGACGCCGCACGACTACAGACGCCGATCGCGCGTATCCTGCGGCCGCTCGTCCGCCTGTTCATTCGCTGCGGCCTGACCTTTCCGGCCCTGAGCGACCTCCTGCGCGAGCTCTATGTGAATGTCGCGGAATACGACTTCGTGCTCAGCGGCAAGGAGCAGACCGACAGCCGCGTGAGCCTGCTCACCGGCATTCATCGTAAGGAAGTGCGCCGCCTGCGCGGGGCCGGCGCTCCGGTGCGGCTCGTGCCGGCGAGCATTTCCCGCTCGAGCCTGATTCTTGCGCGCTGGATTGCCGCGCCGGAATTCACGGATTCAAACGGCGCGCCCTTGCCCCTGCGGCGAGCGGGCGAGCCAGGCGGCGGCCCGACTTACGAGGCTCTTGTCGAGTTGGTGACGCGGGATGTCCGCCCCCGCGCCGTTCTGGACGAGTGGCTCGATCGCGGCATGGTCGCTATCGACGCCGACGGGCGGATCAGACTGCAGGAGGCAGCGTTCGCGCCGCGCTCCGGCGATGAGCGGCAGCTCTACTATTTTGGCCGCAACCTGCACGACCACGTCGCGGCGGCGGTTGAGAATGTTCTTTCCTCCGAGCCGCCCTTCTTCGAGCGGGCCGTTCATTATGAAGGCGTCTCACGAGAGACGGCTGAGGCGATGCTCGCACTGTCGCGTCGCATCGCCTTCGAAGCGCTGCAGAGCGTCAACCGGGAGGCCCAGGCTGCCTATTCCAGCGACCCAGGCGGCGACTGGCGCTGGAACTTCGGAGTCTACCTCTACGCTGAGGAGGAGAAACTCGCGCCGGAAGCGACGTCCGGGTCCGATCGCGAAGGCGGAGAAACTTCGTGACTTGGGCGAGAGCCGTCACCCGCCGACAGATTCTGCGCCTTCTCCCGCTGCTCGTCGCCGGCAGGGCGCTAGCGGGCGGCCCGCAAAAGCCCGCCGGAGACAACGGCATCGGCGGCACCGGCCTGAAGCCGGGCGACAACGGCATTGGCGGCACGGGCTTTCTGGGCACGATCCGCAAGTTCGGCAGCGTCTACATCAACGGCGAGCACATCGCCTATCCGGCCGACGTGCTCATCCGGATCGACGACGCGTCGGCAGCGCCAAACCAGCTGCGAATTGGCCAGGTGGCGCGCCTTATCGCCCGACGTCAGGACAACATCTGGAAGACCGATAGAATCGTCATCGTCAGCGAGGTCATCGGCGCGATCCAGAAGATCCAGGGCAAGCGCCTGATCGTCGTGGGCCAGACCGTCGAACTGCGCAGCCGAACCGCGGCGCGCAGTCTGAAGGTCGGCGAACGCGTCGCGGTGAGCGGCCTGAGGCGGCCCGATCAAACGATCGTCGCAAGTCTCGTCCAAAAGCGTGACGGAGGACTGGACCAGATCGCAGGCGTCCTGACACGCGCGGACGACGGGTCTTTCCGCGTCGGCGGGCAACAGATTTCAGGAGTTGGGAACCCGATTGTCGGCGAGCGCCTGATCACCCGAGGCGCCCTGGAAAACGGGATCTTTGTCGCGCGCGAGGTTAAGGTCGACACCGGCGCCGGGCTTGGCCAGACAGAAAGTGTGTCGATCGAAACGTGGCTCACCCGGCGGGACGGAGCGATCGAAACCGCCAATGGACTAAGGATCGAGGATCAGGCCGGCGGCCTGCAGCCGGGAACCTATCTGGCGGTCGTCAACGGCGAGATGCGGGCGAACGGCCTCGTGATCGCCCGCAGCCTCGAGTTGCCCGACCGGCGTGGAGACTTTCGAGCTCCTCCGGGAGGGAGAGGTCCAGGAGGCTTCGGGCCGGGAGGTATGGGCAGCGGACCCGGGAGCGGCGGTCCAGGCGCGCCCGGCTTCGGCGGCCCGAGAGGCATGAATCCCCCAGGCGGCTTTCCGCCGCCGGGCGGCGCCGGAGGGCCGAGTCCGCCCGGCCCGCCGGGCGGGATGGGGCCCGGCGGCGCTCCTGACAGCTTCGGCCCCGGCGGATTTGGGGGGCCGGGCGGTTTCGGCGGACCTGGCGGCTTGGGCGGACCTGGCGGCTTGGGCGGACCTGGCGGCTTGGGCGGACCCTTTCGGGGGCCGCCGAGGTAGACGCCTTGGAGGCTATGCTTTGGGCCGCTGTTCGTGCGACTTCAAGGCAGTCGCGCACGCGCGAGTCCAGCAAGAGAAACTTCGTGAAGACCGGTTCCCCCCTCTCCCGCTCTCTGGCGGGCTGATCCCATGCCCCCTGCCCTCGCTTCGGGCCTTATCGTCGCCGCGGGCGCCGGCGCCGCCGGCTTCGCCCAAGGAATGACGGGCTTCGCCTTTGCGAGCGTGGCGCTCTCGATCTGGGCCTGGGCGCTGCCGCCGCAGACGGCCGCTCCTCTTGCGGTGTTTGGCGCCCTGCTCGGGCAGCTTGCGTCGCTCGTCTCGTTTCGAGGGGGCTTCGAGTGGCGAAAAATCCTGCCCTTCGTCGCAGGCGGCGTCGTCGGGGCGCCAATCGGCGTCTTTCTCCTGCACAACGCCAACACGCAGGGGTTTCGGCTCGCAGTCGGCGTTCTGCTGATCGCCTATTCGCTTCTCGGGTTCTTCTTTCGCGACCTTGGCCATATCACGCGCGGCGGCTCGGGCCTCGACGCGTTCTTCGGCGGAGTGGGTGGGGTGCTCGGGGGGCTGGGCGGCATGGCGGGCTTTACGCCGGCGATGTGGACCCAATTGCGCGGATGGAAGCGCGACGTCCGGCGCGCGACGATGCAAGCCTACAATATCGCCATGCACTGCCTGACGATCTCGCTTTACGCTCGCACAGGCACGCTCGCGCACGCTGACCTCAGCCAGTTCCTCATCGTCGCGCCGGCAATGCTGATCCCCTCCTGGTTCGGAGCGCGAGTCTACACCCGTTTCAGCGAACAGACCTTTACCCGAGCGGTGCTGATCGCGCTCGGCTGCTCGGGCGCGGCGCTTGCCTTCAACGCGGCGCGGGAGCTGCTGCGCTGAGAACGCTGCGGCGCCGTTTGCCTCAATCCACGGTCGAGCCTAAACCGCGGCAGCGACGCCGAAATGAACGTTGATGAGGTCCTGCGGCGCTTTGGCGCCGGGGAAGGATTTCCGAGAGAAGCGATGGAATGGGCGCTCGCCCATCGGGCCGAGGCGGCGCTGCGCTTTATTTCCCGCCTGCGGATCTGGGCATAGGAAACTGGCTGTGCGATGCGGTCTCGGAATTGGCCCCCGGCATCCTTTTCAACACGTTCGAGGGCAGCGCCGCTGATCGCAGTCGTTGAAGCCAACCGGGCCGACGAATTCGTTCGCTGTTCGGCGCTGGATGCGCTCGCCTATCTGGTGTGCGCGCGCGGCGTCATAGATGACCAGACGACGCTCGCGCTACTGCACAAGCTTTATCGCGTGGCCAAGCCGGACGACGGCTTGTTCTTCTGGACTACATGGGCGGATGTCGCGGCGATTCTCGGATACGAGCCCCTGCGATCCGATCTCGTCAAACTCAACGATGACGGCAGGCTCGACAAGCAGGAATATAGGCTCGCAGATCGACGCCGCGCTCAGGAGGAAACGAGAAAATCCTTCAGATCTCTCCAGCTTCAAAGAGATGCAGGCGAACCCCTTCAAAAGCGCTGGGGCGATGCTGGAAAGTAGGTCGCGGGGCGCTGCGAGGCCGCCTTGAGGGAGGACAATCTCACGCACCCGAGCAGCCAGCTTGGCGAACCGCGCGTCAACCCGCTGCGTGATGTCGGGCCGCAACGATCGGCGCGCCTGCGTCAGCGGAAAACAATACCAAAAATGGCGCCTTGCGGCCTGAGCTTCACGGGACAGGGCGAAATTTCCGTCGGCATTAAAACCAGCAGCACGCGGGAGTTGTCGAATTATCGCAAAAGTGGTTTTTAGTGTACCGTCCTGCCGCTGAGTTTCCGAGCGCTTAATCCATGCGGTGTCCACATTGCGAACACGAGACGCCCGATCAAAGTCAGTTCTGCGAATCCTGCGGCGTCCAGATTTCTGCGATTTGCCAGGCGTGCGGCGAAGTTAATCGCCCGACCGCAAGATTCTGCGTCCATTGCGGCGCCTTCCTGCTTTCCGAATCCTTAGCCGAACCCGCCGAAACGCTTGGTGGCCTCATGCCTCTGCATTTGCGGGAAAGAATCCTGACGTCGAGGCATGGACTTCTCGGAGAACGGAAGCACATCACTGTTCTCTTTGGCGACACAAAAGGCTCGCTTGAGGAAATCCAGCGCCTAGACCCCGAAGAGGCGGCGAAATGGCTTGGCGTCGTGCTCAGGACGATGATCGACGCCGTCCATCGTCACGAGGGCACGGTCAGCCGCCTGCAGGGCGACGGGATCATGGCGCTGTTTGGGGCGCCGCTTGCGCAGGAAGATCATGCCCTCCGCGCCTCCTACGCGGCGGTCGAGATGCTAAACGCGGCAAAGGCGATCCCCGGACGCCCATCGGAGATCCGCGTCGGCCTTCATTCGGGGGAAGCGGTCGTCCGTTCGATATCGGACGACGTCGGAATGCATTATGACGCCGTCGGCGTTACGGTTCATCTTGCCGGACGCATGGAGCAGCTCGCCGCCCCCGGAACGATCTGTGTCAGCGGTGAGACCTTCCGCCACGTACAGGATTACGTCGTAGCCGAGGCGCTTGGCCCCACCGCGATCAGGGGCATGGATCGCCCCATCAATCTTTTCAAGTTGACGGGGATGCGGCCGGTCGCGGCCCGATGGCTCGCTGGGACCTCGCGCGCGCTGAGCCCGTTCGTTGGGCGCAATAACGAGCTTGCCGAACTCAAGTCCGCGCTTGATCGCGTACGCGACGGCAAGGGCGGCGTGATCGCGGTTGTCGGCGAGCCCGGGACCGGCAAGTCGCGCCTCGTGCACGAATTCGTTCGCTCCGGCGCGTTGCGCGACGTCGCTCTGCTTAACGCGGGAGCCGCCACCTACGGCCGGAACGCGCCCTACCTGCCGGTCACGAACCTATTGCGGACCACGTTCGAGATTGCGGATCGAGACGACCCGGCGGTTGTGGCGCGGAAGCTGCGCAAGCGGCTGGCTTCCGTGGACGAGGGCCTGCTCAAGGTAATGCCGGTTCTGCAGGGACTCCTCGATCTCGAGGTCACTCACGGCTGGCGCGAGCTCGACATCCCGCAGCGACGCCGGCGAATCGTCGACACGATCGAGACCCTGCTTCTGGCGCTTGCCCGCAGCAAGGCCGTGCTCGTGGTGATCGAGGACCTGCACTGGGTCGACGCAGAAACGCATGTCATTCTGGAGGCGCTGCTGCCGCGGCTTGCTTCCGCGCGCATCCTTTTCGTCGTCACGTATCGCTCGGACTACGTGAATCATTGGGCGGAGAAGGATTTTTGCCGGACGCTGACTCTCGAACCGCTCACCGAGGAAACGGCGGGGAGCATGCTGCGTCAGCTCCTCGGCGAAGCCTTTTCGCTCGAACAGATCAAGCGGCTCCTCTTGGAGCGAACCGGCGGCAACCCGCTGTTCATCGAGGAAAGCGTGCGGTCGCTGATCGAAATCGGCGCGCTCGGCGGCAGGCCCGGCGATCACTGGCCGGCGCAGGATATCCGCGACATCAGTGTTCCGGCGAGCGTCAAAGCGGTCCTCGCGGCACGTATCGACCGCCTGAAGTCGAACGCGCGGGGCGTCCTCGATGTCGCCTCGGCGATCGGCCGCAGAGTGCCAATGTCCCTGCTGCGGGAGGTCACGAATCTTGGCGAGGATCGGCTCGCGCTCTATATCCGTGAGCTTCAGGCGGGCGATTTCCTTTACGAGGCTCAGGCGGCCCCCGATCAGGAATATGCGTTCAAGCATGCGCTCACGCGCGACGTGACTTACGAAAGCCTGTTGCTCGACGCACGTCGCTCTCTTCACGCGCAGATCGCCGCCAAGATCGAGCATCTGCACGCCGAGCGAATTGACGAACAGATCGACAGCCTCGCGGAACATACGTTCCTCGCGGAGATGTGGCCGACGGCGGCGCGATATCTTCTGCGCGCCTGCATCCGGGCTGTCGGGCGGTCCGCCCCGCGCGCCGCCGTCGCGCTGTTCGCGCGCGGCATGACGGCGCTTGAACATCTGCCTGAAGGAGAAGCCCGTGCGAAAGCGGGCGCCGATTTCCGCCTTGTTGCGGTCAACGCGTTGATACCGCTCGGGGACCATGCGGATATCGTGCGGCATCTCACCGAGGCGGAGTTGCTGGCGCGATCCTTGGGCGATCAGCGGCGGTTGAGCCTCATTTACAGCCAGTTGACGGTGGCTTTCTGGATGTCCGGCCAGCACGTCAGGGCTCTGGCGGCGGGCGAGCAGGCGCTTGCCGCGGCCAGTGCGCTCGGGAATCCGCAATCCCAGATCGGCGCGCGATTCGCGCTCGGCATGGTGCACCACGCGCTTGGCAACCTTTCAGAAGCCGCGAGCATCCAGCGAGACCTCCTTGCGCATCTAAGTCCGCAATTGGATCGGCAGCAGATAGGCTGGGTTGGGTATCCCGGCGTCCTGATCCGGACGTTTCTGGCGGGCACGCTGGTCGAGCAGGGAAACTTCGCCGAGGCGGCGACGCATCTCGAAGCAGGGCGCCAGATCGCCGACGAATTGGGCCACCCGTACAGCCGCGCGATGATCTACGCGATCGTCGGCCAATTGCACATGGAGCAGGGGGAACTGGAGGCCGGAGCCGACATCCTGCAACGCATGCTCGCGCTTTGCCGCGAGGAGGAAGTTTGGGCGATGTACCCGGTGATCGCCGCCCGGCTCGTGACGGTCTTTGCGCGGCTCGGCAGAACACCGGAGGCCATCGCGATTCTGGACGAGGCGCTTGAGCCCTCCGTTTATCGCAAGGGCGCGACCTACACTTGGCTCTATCTGTTTCTCGCGGCGGGAGAAGCCTACCTAGTCGCCGGGAGGATCGCTCGGGCGCAGGCCTATGCGGCGCAGGCTGAAGCGCTCGCGCGGCGCAACAGCGAAGAGGCCCATCTCGCCTCCGCGCTGAAGCTGCGCAGCGACGTCGCCGACGCAGCGGGCGGCGCCTCCGACATGATCCTCCAGCATTATCTCGATGCGATCAGTCTTGCCGAGCCACGTGGCATGCGCCCGCTTCTCGCGCGCACCAATTTTGCGCTTGGCGCCTATCTCAAGCGCATCGGACGGGAGGCCGAGGCGGCTCGCTATCTTGCGAGAGCCGGCGAGCTTTATGACGAGCTGGGTCTATCTTCGCCGGCGCAGGCCGCCCGTGATTCTTCCGTTGCGGCGCTCCGGTCTCCGGCTTGAGGCTCGAACGCACCCCCTTTGAGACCATGGGCGCGCGGGTCAACGCGCGCATGGCCCGAGCCGGCTCCCGCTCTACGGATTAAGGACCGAACCGCACTTCAAGCGCTACCGGCAGTTCCAAAACCTCGCGCTTTTTGCCTGTCGGGCCAGCGGCGCGGCGGAAGTTCCTGAGCGGCAGAAGCGCTTTGAGCACGACACGGATCTCCGCTAGAACCGTTTCGCTTCCCAGGCAACCGTGCGCCCCATCGCCGAACGCGAGCCGGCGAATGGGATCGAGAGCGGTGGCGAACGCGTCGTCCAGAACGAAACCCCGAAGATCCGCCGGCGGCGCGCCGACAGAGTCCTTCATTGCGGCCTCGGTGATCAGAAAGACGCGGCTTCCAGCTTCAAATGTGTAAGGAGCGTTGGAGAGCTGGAGCGTTTTCCCTTCTGGACATTCGCGCACGATGAGCGGCGCGACCGGGCTTATGCGAAGCGCTTCGAGGATGATGGCATTGAGCCGCGCGTCGTCGGCCGCGGCCACTGCGGCTTGCGCGGCCGCCAGCGCGGCCGGATTGGACAGAAGGGTGTCGACCACGTTGACGACGCCCTTCGCCGTTGTATCGATGCCGCCCACGACCAGTTCGACAATAATCATTCCGACCCGCAGACGGAAAGTCGCCTCGTCGACGCCGGGATGCGAGCATTTCAGCAGGCCGCTCAGAAGCGTCGGACCGCCCTTGCCCTTGGCGATGCGGTCTTGCTCCGCGAGGACCTCGGCTCCGAGACGGTCGAGCAATTCCTTCACCGCGAGCCGCGCGAATTGAAGCGCGTCATCCGTTTCGTACAAATCGATCAGGAAAAAGACCGCGACCGGATGCACGAGTTCATAAAGCTCTGGAGGAAGCGCGGCCTGCGCCCCGTCTTTGGGGAAGAGGTCAAGGAAGCCCGCGGCCTGCGCATCGTCGATCGAGGCGCGCGAGAAATAGAGCGCCTTGTAAGTGTCGGAAAATCCCTGCAACACGGGAAAGCCGAGATAGCCAACCGCAAAAGCGAGAGGAACCGCGTAGGCGACAGTTTTCGCGACGTCCAATCCGTTCGGATCGGCGCTGATGAACTGATCAACGATCGGCCTGGCGATCGTCTCTGCTGCAAGGCTGAGATGCTGGCGGAGTTCCGCAAGACTTGAGGCGCCGAGCGCCTCGTTCAGCATGCGTACGCGCTCCTGCTTTTCCGGATCCGCGCGAGTCATGCCCAGCATGACCTTCTTCACCGCCATTAGATCCGGCGCGGGATCGTTGGGGCCGAGCCAACTGGCGAAATCGTAGGTTTCAAGAAGCGCGGCAATCTTGCGCGCGTATGGACTGCTAGAAAATGCGACGTCGTCCGCGAGAATCGCGCGGACATGTTCGCGGCACGCCACGTAGTACACAGCTTGCCGTTTGCCGGAGGGCCACGCGATCCATTGCTGCTCCACGGATCGATTGGTCAGCAGCGTCGTCGCCAGGCTCTTATCTCGAACGTGCGTTAGCGGGTCGAAAATCTGCTCCGTCAGCGCAGCCGCGTCGACGGATGGCGACTCCGCATCCGCGGCAGGAGCGGAATCAAACTTGCCGCTAGCCATTCCGTCGAGCGCCGCCATTCCGGGCGCGAAGAAGTATTCCCCGCCCCTGACGGTGACGAAAGGCTTGAGGTTTCGGGGAGAGGAGCTCGCCGGATCGAAGAAGACGCCGCCGCCGCCGATAATGGGATCGCGAGCGTCCGTGAAGGAGCCGAGGAAATCGCCCTTTTCGCACCACTCGCTCTGCAGGAACTCGAATTGCGAGTCGATCCGCGCGTTGAAGCAGACGAAGTGCATTCCGGTCGTCCCGTCCTCGTCGGCATACGGGATACCGCGTCTGAGAATGCGATGGCGACGCGATTCGTCGTTTCGTGGGTTTACGCGCCGAACATGCGACCCGAACGGGCATTTGCTTCCGTCTGAATCCGCTTGATAGTTGAAGTCGTCGGGGTTGGCTTGCGCAGGATCGACGACGAGAGAGCTTCCGTCCATTCGGCGGCCAAAGATGCGGATCCCGAGATCGCTGTCCCCGACCTCAGCCCTGAAGACATCGACATGCTGCTCGATCTTGCGGAACACCATGTAGGTTCCATTGAAGCAGAGCGCACGGAAAGCGGCGCCGACCGCGTCCTCACGGATCTGGTCGTTTCCGTCGACGTCGCGATAGCCGAGGATGAACTCGCCGGCCGCGATAGGCGCGTCGCGGTTGGGGCTCGGCGGATCGACCCCCTCAATGAGAGGCTGACCGATTCCGTCGCGGAAGCCGAACGGCTCGGTAATGTTGCCGTCCGGCGCGAGACGCTTCCCGCGTTCGACCTTCGCCGTCGTGCAGCCCGCGAAACTCGGAACGGCGTCCGCCTGCCGTCCTCGCCTCGACTGCAAGCCACGATCTCCGACCAATAGGCGGGGACATCGTCGGCCACGCTCAGCGCTGCGATAAGGACGTGGACGTCGCGGTGACCGAACATGCCCTCCCACCGGTTCGGCGCCCAGTCCTCAATGTCTCCGAGAATCTCTGCCCGTTCAGCCATTCCCTGCTGAAAGGCGAGCGGCATGCCGCCCAAATATTCATCGGCCACGCCGAGACGCTTGAGGCCGCTCCAACTGAAGGCGATGTTCAACGAGCGCACGAGGCTCTTGTCGCTCTTACTTTGGACAAAGTCCGCCGCAGTCACGAAGCCAATTTGCGTCCCCGCATTCCTCAAGTTGACGATCCCTTGCCGGAAAGCCTGCGGATCGTCGATCGTCAGAAAGTGGTATTCCGCGTGACTCCAGGGCGGGCTGCCGAGTACGTTCGCCTGAATATCCCGTTGATAGATGACCGGCGGATTGGGAGCGGGGCCCTGCGCCGGAACGCGCGGGACGATCGGAGGCCTCGGAAGCTGCGCGCCCTTGAGGAGCGCGGCCGATGCGGTCCCGCTCCCCGCGACGAGGGCGCTGACTGCCTTCCTCAATGCATCGATCCGTTCGATGCCCGGCATCGTCAAGGAGGAATAGGCGTTGTAGAAGGCCCGCGTCTCCACTTGATGACGTTTGACATAGTCCCAAAGGCGGTCGAAATCATGGGCCCCTGGGTAGCCTTCGCAATTTTCCCAGACGGTATCGATGTCGCGCGTGAGTTGAAGGGCAAAGCTGCGGAAGTAATGTTTCATGTCGCCGTCGAAGTTCGACGTGAACAAGAGATCGGCCGCGCCCTGCCCCCGATCTATAATCACCCAGCGCGCGAAATGGATCTGGCGCAACAAGCCGATTGGCGTCTGGATCCCCTGGCCTTCCCTTGCTTGGAGGCCCTCCAGCACCGTCTCCAATCTGTTCCGGTAGGTCCGATACTCGCCATCGACACGCCCGACCTTGATCGGAGTGATGATCGTCGCTTCACTGGCGACGCCGACGCGCTTTGACGCCGGATATTTCGCTTCATTGAACGGAATCACGTCAGGCTCCCGTTTCCTAACCTTATGAAACGCGCGATTTGCGCCACGGCGTCGGACCAAGCACGACTGGCATTGTCGTCCAGTCTTCCACGCGCGTCCAAACGCCGTTCAACCGCTCAAGCCCATCGTTTCCTACCGTAACGGTAAGGGCCGCGCTGTGATTTGGATCACATTTTTCTAGGAAATGCCCGCCGCAAACGCCGTCGCGAGCCGTTCCGCATAGCAATGTGACGACGCTCACAGACACAAGGAGAAAAATTTCCTCTCTTGGACGTGGGGACGCAATTTGGACCGACGCGATTTCAAGTAGCGGCAAGTCGGGGCGGGCGCTTTCGAGCTCGCCCCGCGTCTTTGTCAGGAGGTGGCCGCAGGGGCGCGAGTTCAGTGATCGAGCCCCGTAATCATGGCCACGATCTCATTCCGGGTGACGGATCTCGAATCGCGAACCCCTATCTGGCGCCCGCGCCTCAGCACGCAGATTCGGTCGGCGAGCCTGAAAACCTGGTCGAGGCTATGGCTTACGATGACGATGGCGAGATCGCGGGCCTTCAGGCGACTCGATGATCCGCTCGACTTTGTCGGTTTCGGCGACGCCGAGCGCGGCGGTGGGTTCGTCCATCAGAACGAGCTTGGTCGCCCAATGCGTCGCGCGCGCGATCGCGATGCCCTGACGCTGACCGCCTGAAAGGTCGCGCACGATCGCCCGGGCCGATGGAATGCGCACGTCGAGCTCGCGCATGAGCTTTTCCGTCTCGGCGATCATCAGGCGGCGCCGAAGCCTGCCGAGCACGGGGTGAATGAGTTCCCGGCCGAGGAACATGTTCATGTAAACCGGCTGGCGCTCGGCGAGCGCGAGGTCCTGATAGACGACCTGGATACCCCTCTCTTGCGAGGCGCGCGGGTCCCTGAGACGGGTCGGCTCGCCGTCGATGAGGATGTCGCCGCTGGTCTGCGGCTGCACCCCCGCGACGATCTTCACCAGCGTGGACTTGCCCGCGCCATTGTCGCCGACAAGCGCCACGATCTCGCCTGCGTGAACCTCGAGGTTGAACTCCTCGATCGCGGTCACGCCGCCAAAGGCTTTGTGGATCTTATGCAGCGACAGGATCGGCTTCGACATCATGGCCAGTCCGCGGTGCGGCCAAAGGAATCATGGATCGCCTCGACCCTCGGCTCGCCGGTGGAGAGCCCCGCGATCCCGACAGTATAGGCGCGCGTGACGAAAACCTGTGGCCGAAAGCCGAAGACGACGCTGTCGCCAACACGCGCCTTGGGCTCGCCCCCGTTCTCAATCATGCCGTAGTAGTCTATGGCCGCAGGCGACGGAATCGTGACCCGCTTCAGCGCCTTCGGCGAGGCTGTCGGCTCCTTCGAGACGATCGCACGGACGGGGTAGTCCGGAAACACGGGATCGATATAGAGGCCGCCGCCGAAGCAGAAGGCCTCGCCGCCGATAAGATGCGACACCTCGCTGACGTAGACGACGGCAGGAGCCTCGGGCAGGTCCTCGAACACATGGAGAGGCGTCGTGCCGGTCAGACCATGGCCGGGCTCGATCTGCGTCGCGCCGGCGGCGGCGAGCATCGGCAGGATTTCCGTCGAGGTGGTGCCAGGCGCGTTGATCTCGATATTCTTTCGTCCCGCCGCCGCGAGCGCCTCAGCAGCGCGCCCGAGGGTCGCAAAATTGGGCGTTGCAGTCACCCTGCGGCTTTCAGCGTCGAAGAGTTGAGTCGGAAATGAAGTCACGCCCGCGAAAGAGAGGCCGGGCAGCGCGTCTATCTCTTCCGCGGCTGTGACGATGTTTTCGGCCGCGAATCCACCCTCGTGGCCGCGATAGAACGTATCGCCCGGCGCGACGATGCGCGCGAGCGCAGGTTGGCTTCGTCCGCGCGCCGCGCTGGCGTCGCTGGCCTCCTTCGCCTTTTCCTGGGCGAAAACCGTCCAGTAGGCGGGCGCCATCGCGGCCGCCGCCTTGGCCTCGTGTCGCGGAATCTGGACAAGATGGCCGATATGGCCGATCTGCATTCCCGCACGATGGCAGGCGCGCGCGCATTCCATGTCCACGGCGACTGCAGCGCGAACGCCCCCGCGCATCACCGCCCGGCAGAAAGAGCCGTTGCGGCCCATCTGTTTGGTCATGGCGAAAGTCTTGAGGCCATGTTTGGCGGCCTCGCCCGCGATGCTTCGCGCGTTCTTCTCGACGGCGTCGAGGTCGATCACGTAGCAGTCAGCCGGAATGTTTCCTGCCTGATGGAGCGCGATCGCCTGTTCGACAAGCGTCGGATTGCGCCGCAGGATGAGATCGAGAAACATCGCAGTCGCTCCCAAAAATTCAGCGGTCGCTCTCGCGCAGCGTGAGCGCGACCGCGGCGAGGATGATGAGGCCGCGCGCGATCATTTGGTCGGAGGGATCGTAGCCCATGAGGATGAGGCCGTTGTTCAGCATGCCCATGAGCCAAGATCCGACCAACGCGCCGAGGATCGATCCCTCGCCGCCGTTGAGCCGCGTGCCGCCGACGATGACCGCCGCGATGACGGTGAGCAAGTCGCCCTCGCCAAGCGTGTAGCGTGCGCCGTTGAGCCGCCCCGCATAGAGAAGTCCGGCGAGCGCGGCCAAGCCGCCACTCATCGTCATGACGAGAAAGCGCAGGCGCGGAACTTCGATGCCAGTGGCGCGGGCAGCGCGCGGATTGTCTCCGGTCGCCAGCACATGCGCGCCGAAGCGGGTCTCGGCAAGGCCATAGTAGCCGATGACGACGGCTCCGAGCGTCCACCAGAAGAGGGATGGCACGCCAAGAAGCGATCCAGAGCCGAAGAGCCCGTTGAAGATATCGTTCTCGATCGGCACGGATTTGAGATCGGTAAGGCGACGCGCGACGCCAGCGAAGACGCCCATCGTCGCCAGCGTGACAAGAAAGGAGGGTAACCGCGCATAGGCCACGAGCGCGCCGTTCAGGGCGCCGATCAGAAGTCCAGCCGCCAGACCGGCAGCGACGCCGACAGGCCACGAGCCCTCGCGCAACACCATCGCGGCTATGAGGGCCGCGACCGCCACGACCGAACCGATGGACAGATCGATCTCGCCTGCCGTCAGCACGAAGACTGCCCCGACCGCCATGACGGACACCGGCGTTGTCTGCTGAACGATGTTGAGAAGATTCGACGGCGTCGCAAAACCATCATCGCGAAGGATAATCGCGAAGGCGGCGAAGATGACGAGAAAACCGCCGTAGATAACAAGCTGATTGAAACGCGCCCCGACGACGTGGGCGAATGCACGTACGCCGGGTCGGGGACGGCCGGGGGACGAATCCCGCCCGTCCTTGCCCGAGCGCTGCGTGGAGCGAGGAGGCGCGCTCAACGCTTCACTTGGCTGCGTCCAGCACCGACTTCGGCGCCTCACGATGAAGCGACTCTTCCCATCCCTGAGCGACGTTGCTCTTGGTGATCGTCAGCACGGGCGCGACAACGAAGGCGGGAGCGGGCTTGTCCACGAGCCCGTATCCTGCCGCGACTGCCATCGCCGCGCCCAGATCATAGGCTTTGTCGGCGACGATCGCCGCGACATTGCCGCCCTTGACCATGTCGAGCGCGACCGGCTCGGAGAGGTCGAGCGTGACGATCTTCGTTGTCTTGTTCCCGGCCTCGCGCAAGGCCGCGAGCACGCCTTCGGCAGGCTCCGCCCAGGTCACGTAAATGCCGTCGAGATCGGGATTCTTGAGCAGCATCGCATGCGCGATATCCTGCGCCCGCGCAGGATCGGCAATGCCTGCCTTGGCGACAATCTTGATATCCGGATAGTCGGATTCGATCGTAGACTTGAAGGCGTTGTCGCGCTGGTTCGTCACGTAATACTGCGCGTCGTGATAGATGAACCCGACCTTACCCTTCTTGCCGATCGCGTCGGCAAGCGCGTCCGCCGCGTGCTTGCCCATCTGAAAGAGATCGTCCGTGACGATCGTCACATAGTCCTTCCCCTGCACGAAGCCCTTCGGCTTGTTGGAGAGCAAGACGATCTTCACGCCATTGGCGACCGCTGGCTTGAAGGCCTCCGCCGAGGTTACCGGATCGAGCGGCAACGCGAGAATGACACTCGGCTTCTTGGCGAGCACCGTCTCGACGTCGCTCTTCTGCTTCGCCGCGTCAAAGCCCGCGTCTGTCTGCGCGACGACAGTGATCCCAAGCTTGGCGAACTCGTCCTTGGCCCCTGCCGTGACCGCGTTCACAAAGTCGGACGAGGTGTGCCAAAGCAACGCCGCCGTATAGTGGCCATCCTTGATCTTGGCGATTTCGGCGTCTGTCAGTTTCAGTTCGCTCGCCGGCGTCGCCTTCTCTCCGTCGGGACCCATCGTCTCCCCCGCGAGGGCGGGCAGGCTCATCGCAAGGAGACCGCCGAGGGCAGCCGCCATCACGTTTCGGGTTCGCATCATGTCGCTCTCCTCCACTTCAGGCGCGCTGCGGCCAAGGCCTCATCCGCGCTGAACAACCGGCTCATCCGCAAGGGCGGCAAGGAATGCCGCAAAGGCGACGATACCGTCGAAATACTCGGCAAGCTCGACTCGCTCCTCGAGCGTATGGCAATTGCGGATATCGCCAGGCGCGAAATAAACCGTCGACGCGCCGAGCGCGGTCAGGAACGGCGACTCGGACCAATAGGGCGCGCCTTCGATAGCGCCGCGGTCCGGCCGCACGCCCTGGACGGCTTCCACCAGCAATTTCACGAAGCGTGAATCCACCGGCGTCTCTGTCGGCGTGCCGCCCAGCGCATGGTCGCGGCCGGCCGGATAGGCAAAGGCGACGCGAATGTCAGGAGCGAGCTGCGCCGCGCGCACGTTGGCTTCCAGCGCGGCTTTCGCATCATCGAGGCTCTGCCCGGGAATGAGCTTGAGAATGAGGCTGATCCGGCACTCCCCCGGCACGGCGATAAAGCCGCCCGCGTTCACTTCGGTCACGAGCAGGAACGGCCGGCCGACCAGGGCATGCTGCGCGGTCTTCTCCAGCGCGGCAGAATGCGCCCATAGAGCGGAAAGCACGGCATGACCCGCTTTCAGCGCATCCACGCCCATCTCCGGCACCCCAAAATAGGCGGATCGGCCTGTAACCGTGATGTCGCAGATGAGGAATCCCATCTGCGCCGCGTAGACGTTGAGCCGCGTCGGCTCGACATAGATCGCGATATCGGGACGCGGGGCTTCGCCCGCGACGACGCTTTCGACAAATGCCTTCATGCCCGCGCTGACGCCCGAGCCGGACTCCCCGCTTTCCTCGTCGCCGACGAAGGCGAACTCGATCTCGTGCGGGCGCTTTAGCCCGGCACGGGCCAATAAGCGGACCGCGGAAAGCGCGGCGCAAATGCCGGCCTTGAGGTCGCCCGAGCCCCTGCCCCAGATCTCGCCGTCGACCACCGCGCCCCCGAACGGATCGGCGCGGTCAGTCCCCGCCCAGCGCTCCGACCAGCCGCGCACGTGAACGGTGTCCGTATGGCCGGCGATGAGAAGGCGCGGGCCACCCCCGTCGCCGGTCAACATACCCGAGACGTTTGGCCGGTTGGGCGCGAAGTCCCTCACAGCGACCGCGCCAACGCCGAGAAGCTTGAGTTCGGACGCCAGCAGTTCGGCGAAAGCTCCCTCATGTCCGGTGACGCTCGCAGCGGCGATCGCCCGTTGCAACAGCCCCAGCGCCTCGTCCTCGTCGAGCGCAGCGCGGAGACTTGCGATGCGGTCCAGACGAACGCTCATGCAGCCGCCCTCCCATCGACAGTTGGGAGGCTCAATTCCTTCGGGGCTTTCGTCATCCCGAAGAGGTCGTTATGCAGACGGTTCGCAGCCAGCGACAGCGCGCCCACAAGACCCGCGCGAGCCCCGAGCGCGCTCACCCGAATATCGATCGGCCTCGCGTAAAGCGAGCCCATGGCGGCGCGCACACGCTCGGCGAGTTCCGGCCGCGCGCCGACGCTGCCGCCGAGCACCACAAGCTTAGGATCGAGGATCGCGGCGATGGCGGTTATTGCAAGCGCAACCGTATGCGCCGTCTCGTCGAGCGCTTCCCGCGCGGTCCCGCCGCCATCGAGACGATCGAAAAGTTCGCGCACGGTCTCGGCGGCGCCGCCGAGGGTGCGATAGGCCCGCAAGATGCCCGCGGCGCCGACTTCGAGTTCAAAGGCGCCGACATTGCGCGCCTCATCCGAAGCAACATCGCGGCCGACCGGCAGATAAGCGATCTCACCCGCTGCTCCGTGCGCGCCGCGCGCAAGCCGGCCGTTGACGATGAGCCCGAGCCCGACGCCCGTGCCGAGCGCCAGAAAGGCCGCGTCCTCCGCGCCTTGCGCGCAGCCCTGCCAAGCTTCGCCGAGCATCGCGAGATTGACGTCGTTCTCGATCACGACCGGCCGGCCGAACAGGTCCGCAAGCATTTTTGGGGCGCTGATCGCGGAGAGGCCGCGAATGTTGGGCACGAGTTCAACGGCGCCTGTCGCCGGGTGGACCACGCCCGGCATTCCGACGACGACGCTGCGAGCGCGCGCAAGATCGAGCGCCTGCGAGACGGCAAGCCTGCGCGCCACCGCGTGCACCTGACGCAGAACATCCGCCCCGCCGCGCCGATCCGTGGGCTCGGTCGCTTCGGCCAATGTCTTGCCGAGAAGGTCGGCGACCGCCACCGAAAGCTTCGTGCCCCCGAGATCGACGCCGACCGAAAGCGCAACGTCGCGCGCGAGATCGTAGCTCACGGCCGTCCGCCCGACCGGACCCTTCGAAACGCCGACCGGACGCGCCCAACCTTCGGCTTCGAGGTCGGCGATCACCAGCGACGTCGTCTGCTTTGAAAGGCCGGTCGCGCGAGCCAGCGCCGCACGCGACATCGGCGCGTTGTGGAGCAGCGCCTCCGCGACGAGCCGCCGGGAATATTGTTTGGAGAGCGAGGCAGTATCTTGCGGCATTCGTTCGACCTTGGAACGAACTATCATGCTACAGGCAAAGGTTTGTCAAGCCGGGCTCGCATCGGGCGAATTTTCGGCGGCCAATCGATTTCGGTGCGTGATTTTTCGATCCCTAATGTCATGCGGCGCCGGGGCCTCTTACGTTGATTTGCCCAGCCCAAACGTCTAGCGAAAGCGCACTTTCCGCTCAAGCGAAGCTGGCGCTGAAAGTCACGCGCCGACTGCCGGGTGGCCATTCTTCGAAATCGCACGCACAGAATCTCAATCGAGCAGCGTGACGCCTGTCAGCAACGAGAACCGTCAATCCCCTTCCCGAGTTCCCTTGAGCGCCGCCGCAACGCGCATCAGACAAGCCCTCGCGGCGCGGATCTCGGCTTCGCCGGCCCTAGGGCGGAATGTAAGGCTCAAGATGGCCGAATACCCTGAGCCCGAGTGGCCGAGCGATGCTTCGATCAGACGAGAGGCGGCAGCGGCGCCACGGTCCCATGGCGCGCGACGGCGCAGCGCGACGAAGGCGCTGCTCCCGTCCGAGATTACGAGAGAGACCGAGGCGTCCGTGTCGTCCCGCAGCACCGGCATAAGCGCCTCCGCCGGTTCGGCCAGGCTCCCGAAGCCATAGCGGGCGAGAAACAGCCGCCCAGCCTCCGGTCCAGGACGCAGTCGCCCCGCCGCGTCGCGCTCGACCAGAGCCGAAGCGTCGAGAGTTGCGACGACGGCAAAGGCGGTGGATCGGCTGAGGTCAAGTTCAGCCGCAAGTTCCGCGACGGTCCGGCCAGGCTCCTCGGCGACGCGCGCCAAAAGCTTCGCGACCGCGGCAACGCCAGCCGTCTCATCCGCGGGCATCTGACGCGTCCCCCGAGCTGTCGGCCGCAGACCGGTTGTAACGATTCCCCTTGTAGTGGACGCGGAACGAACGCGGGTCGTAGGAGGGGCCAAGCCCACTCGCGAGAATGAGATCGTCAGGCAGATCCCAGCGCACGTGCTCATCCGACCAAAGGTCAGGCGAGACGGAGCGCGTCGCATGGCCGCGCGTCACAACAATTTCCGTCGGCACGTCCACGCGGCGTGGGACGGCGCGGCCCCGCAGAATCTCCAGAAGCACTTCCACCGCGCGCAGGCCCATGGCGGGCGGATAATCGACCGCCGCCTGCGCAACGCCGTGACGGATCGCAAGCTTATAGGCAAGGTTGAGGTCGCCGCCCGTGTGCGGCGGGATGGCGCCGCTCAATCCTGCCGCCAGGAAAGCGCGGAGCGACCCCACGGCCTGAAGCCCGGAGTCGCACCAAACTCCGTCGATCGAGCCGCCGCCCTCCACAAGCTTGGCCGTAACAATCTCCCGTCCCCGCTCCTCCTGCCAGCCGGTCCAGCACACGTCGAGGATGCGAATGCCGGAATAGCGAGCGAAGACCGCCTGCGCTCCCTTGAGCCGGCGATGGGCCGGCTCCGCCTCGAAAAGGCCCGGCAGAAGCAGAACCGAGCCGCGCCCGCGTAGCCGCTCCGCCATCCAACGCGCGGTGATGTCGCCGATCACGTGATCGTCGCAAGTCACGAACGAAACATGCGGCAGGATATCGGGACGACCGCGATCCACGATGACGGTCGGAACGCCTCGCCGCTGGGCCTCCGCAAGCGCGTCCACAAGCGGCTCGGACTGATGCGCGCTCAGGATCAGACCATCGACGCCGGAGGCGAGAAGCGCCTCGATGTCGCGGGCCTGCCGGACTGCGTCGAGGCGAGCGTGGCGCACCGAGAAGGAGGAAACGAGGTCTTCGTGACGAACGGCGCCGTATTCGACGCTATGCACCAGAGCTGTCCGCCACGGGTGGTCGATGGATGCATTCGAGAATCCCAAGCGGAATTTCGGCCTGCGCCGAAAGCGCGCTGCAGGGGCGAGAGTGGAGCAATCGCCGTTTCGCGTCAGCGCGTAGCTAGCGCCGGGGGCCCGGGCGAGCCGCTTGCGACGCGGCGCCAGACGCCGCTCGTCCTCTCCCCGCAACTGCGCCTCCCGGCAGGTCCCGATGGCCGAGGCGGCGGGGCCGAGAGCGATCCAGCCTCGCCTCGAGAGGTCCAAAAGTCCCTCGTCCGCCAGGATGCGGGCAATCCGGTTGAGACTGGAGCGCGGCGCCGAGAGGAGGCCAACCGCATCGCCCGTCCGAAGCCGACCCGGCCCGCGTGCGAGAGCCAGCAGCAGCGCGACGGCGATATCCTGTCCGCGCCTTGGCGCTGATTGGGCCACGACCGGCATTCCTCCCCCTAACGCGTTCCGAATGTCTCATATACCGGACTGAAACTCCAGATTGCCAGTACCAGGGCGGCGCTCAACCGCCTAACATGACAGCGGCCGCCCGAAGAGACGGCAAGGAAGCGGAGAAAGCGCCATGACCGCCTATCTCATCCGGAACGTTATGATCTGGGACGGCGAGGGCGACGACCTTTATCCGGGCGAAGCGCTCGTCGCCGGCAACCGGATCTCCAAGGTCGCCCGCGGCTCGGGCCAGATCAGCGCGAGACGCGGCGGGCGACGTCATCGACGGATCGGGGCTCACCCTCATGCCGGGGCTTGGTCGAGGGCCATTGCCACCTCTCCTTCGTCGATCCGGTGCGCAACCAGGATCTCGGCGAAATCCCGCCGGAGGAACATCTGCTGCGCACCTGCCGCAACGCCACGCTCCTCCTCGACCACGGCTTCACCTCCGCCTACTCGGCCGCCTCGCGCGAAGCTCCGCATCGATGTCGTCGTCCGCCAGGAGATCGAGGACGGCTATCTCGCCGGCCCGCGCTACCGCGCCGCCGGCCCCGAGATCACCGTCACCGGCGGCCTCGGCGACGAGCGCAAGCAGCACATGCACGCCGAAAGCTTCGGCATGATCGCCGACGGGCCGACGGAAATCCGCAAGGCGGTGCGCCTCTGCTGCCGCGAGGGCGTCGACAACGTGAAGATTCAACATTTCCGGCGACGAGTTCGTCTCCAACGCGCGCGCCGAAATCACGTCTCGATGAGCGAGGAAGAAGTCGCCGCCGCCGTCGCGACCGCGCATGAATGGAACAAGCGCGTCGCCGTGTCACGCCCGCGCCGCCGACTCCGTGAAGCGCGCCGTGCGCAATCGGCGTCGACGTCATCTATCACTGCGACTTCGCGGACGAAGAAGCGCTCGACATGCTGGAGGCGGCGAAGGACACGCTTTTCGTCGGCCCCGCCTTCGGCCTCGTTCATAATTCGGTCTTCGAAGGCGACCGCGTCGGCATGACCCGCGACATTGTGGAGAAGATGCACCTGCCGCGCAAGTTCGAGGCGACGTGCCGCACCTATCACGAGATGAGAAAGCGCGGCATGCGCGTGGTCGTCGGCGGCGACTACGGTTTCCAGATCACGCCGATGGGCCAGAACGCCCGCGATATCGGGCATTTCGTGAAATTTTTCGGCTACTCGCCCGCCGAAGCCCTTCGTTGCGCCACCGCCGTCGGCGGCGCGCTGATGGGTCACGAGGGCGAACTCGGTCTCGTGAAGCCGGGCGCGCTCGCCGATCTCCTGCTGGTCGACGGCAATCCGCTTGCCGACCCTTCCGTGCTCGTCGGTCCCGATCGTTTCGCCATGATCATGAAAGACGGTAGGATGCATCGGGACCCCCGCCATCGCATGCCCGCCCATCAGCGGCAGGCAGCGGAATAAGCCGGGCGGCGCCAAAGGGAGGCACGATGACCGGGAGCGGCGCGCTCGCCCTCGAAATGGTGAACATCACCAAGACGTTTCCGGCCGTCCGGGCGCTCGACGACGTCTCCTTCGCCTGTGCGAAAGGCGAGGTTCACGCGCTCTGCGGCGAGAACGGCGCGGGCAAGTCGACCCTGATCAAGATTCTTGGCGGCGCCTATCAGCCGGACGGCGGCAATATCCTGCTCGATGGCAGAGCGGTCGCCTTTTCGCATCCCGCCGCGGCGCGCAATGCGGGGATCAGCGTCATTCACCAGGAATTGAGCCTCCTGCCCTATCGGACCGTCGCCGAGAATATCTTTCTCGGCCAGGAGCCAACCCGCTACGGAATGCTCGACCGCAAGCGAATGCGCGCCGATTCCGAGCGCCTGCTGCGCCGGCTCGGCGCCGGCATTCCCCCCGAGACGACGGCGGGCGCGCTTTCCATCGCCCAGCAGCAGGTGGTGGAGATCGCCAAGGCGCTCGCCATCGACGCGCGCATTCTCGTCATGGACGAACCGACGGCCGCACTCGAGCGCACGGAGGCGACGAAGCTTCTCGAACTCGTGAAGCGCCTTAGCGCCGAGGGGGTGACGATCGTTTACGTCTCGCACCGGATGCCCGAGATCCAGGCCATCGCTGACCGCGTCACGGTGCTCAAGGACGGGCGCACCGTCATGACCGCGCCGGCCGCGGAGGCGCCGACCGCGCGGCTCGTGCGCGCCATGGTCGGGCGCGACCTTGCCGACTTCTATCCCCCGCGCGCCGCTACGCCGCCGGGCGCGCCTGCGCTCGCCATCCGCGGGGGCGTCAATGACCGTCTTTCGGGCATCGATCTCGTCGTTCGCGCTGGCGAGATCGTCGGAGTGCGCGGGACTCGAAGGTTCGGGCAAGAGCGAACTCGGCCGCGCCATCGCCGGCGATGAGCCCTTCGAGCGCGGCACGATGGAGGTCGCGGGCAAGACCGTCGCTCCGCGTCGGCCGCGCGCCGCGATCGAAGCGGGCGTCGGGCGGCTGTCCGAAGATCGCAAGCGCGAGGGCCTCCTCATGCAGCAGTCGCTTCGCGACAATGCGACTCTCATCCAGCGCGCCTTCGCCCCGGCGATCGCGGCGCCGACCGCTGAGCCGATGGCGCTCGGCGAGACGGACGACCGGCTGCGCCGCCTCGATGTGCGCGCGGCGAACTTCGAGCAGGAAGCGCGGCAATTGTCGGGCGGCAATCAGCAGAAGGTGATCCTCGCCCGCTGGCTTGCGCGCGATCCGCCGCTCCTCGTCTTCGCCGAGCCGACGCGCGGCGTCGACGTCGCCGCCAAGGCCGCGATCTACAAGATCATGCGCGACCTTGCCGACCGCGGCCGGGCAATCCTGATGATCTCGTCCGACCTGCCGGAGATCGTGGGCGTCAGCGACCGCATCGTGGTCATGCGCGAGGGGCGCATTGCGGGCGAACTGCCGGGCGGCGCCTCGGAGGAGGAGGTCATGGCCGTCGCCGTCGCCCACGCTGAACATGCGGGAGCGGCCGCGCAATGAGCAGCGTCGCCGAGTCCCTGCCCGTCCGCCCGCGGCGGCGTGGCGCGAATGCGCCCCTGCTTCTGCTCACGGGTTCCGTCGCGCTCTACGTTGTCGTTGCGCTCGCCACTGGACAAACGATGATGCTCCATGTCGACGGAATCGTCGGCTTGCTGCAGCGCATGGTCGGTCTTGGGATCGTCGCGGTCGGCCAGACGTTCGCGATCCTCGCGGGCTCCATCGACCTTTCCGTCGCCAATCTCATCAGTGTGGCGGCGGTGCTCGCTTCCTTCATCATGCAGGGGCGACCGGAGATGATGCTGCCGGCCGTCGCGGCGGTGCTGGCGATCTCGGCGGGGGTCGGAGTGGTCAACGGCGCCTTGATCGCGCGCCTGCAAGTCAATCCGCTGATTGCGACGCTGGGCGTCGGGCTTTTCCTTCAGGGCCTCCTCTCCGCAAGCTTCACCAATTTTGCGGGCTCCGTGCCCAAGGAATTTCAGACGCTCGCCTATGGGACGATCGGCGCCGCGCCCTATTCGGTGATCGGCCTTTTCGCGCTCGCGTTTGTCGCGTGGTTCCTCTTGCGGGCGACGAAATTCGGGGCGCATCTCTACGCGGTCGGCGGAAACGCGGAGGGCGCGCGGCTCGCCGGCATCCGCACCCACCTCGTCATCATCGGCGCCCATGTCGCCTGCAGCCTCTGCGCGGGCCTGACCGGACTTTATCTCGCCAGCCGGCTGCGCTCCGGCGCGCCATGGGTCGGGCGCGAAGGCGTCTATGACCTGGAATCGATCGCGGTCGTCGTCATCGGCGGCACGCTCCTCGCCGGCGGGAGGGGCGGCGTATGGGGAACGCTCGCGGGCGTCCTGCTCTTTGCCGTCCTCGACGCGAGCTTCAACATGCTGGGCGTCTCCGCCTATCCGAAGCTCGTGCTGCGCGGCCTGATCGTGATCGCCGCCGTCGCGGTCTACACGTTCCGCACGCGGGACCTGGCCGCATGACGCTTGCGCTCAAGGACACCGCCAGGCGCCCCGGCGCAGCGCTCGTCCGCCGGATCAATGTCGCGGTCATTGTCTTCCTCGCCTTCTACCTCGTGATCGGCCTCCTGCAACCGGCCTATCTCGAACCGGCGGGGATGATGAATTTCCTGCGCCGCGCGGCGCCTCTCGCAATCCTCGCTGCGGGCCAAGTCTTTGTGCTGGTGAGCGGCGGCTTCGATCTTTCGGCCGGCTCGCTGGTGACGCTGACCGTGATCGGCGGGTCGATGCTGACGGCGAACGATCCCTCCAACACATGGTGGACAATCCTCTTTCTTTACGGGATCGGACTTGCGGTTGGCCTCATCAACGGCTCGGTCGTCGCTTATCTGCGCACCCCTTCGATTATCGCGACGCTCGGCGCGCTGCTTGCGATCAATGGCGTCGCGATGACATGGTCCGGCGGCTCGCCGCGCGGCTATCTGCCCGAACAATTTCCGGATGTTCGGCCGATTCGTCTTCCATGACGTCCCGCTCGTCGAAGATCTTTCCGCTCGCGATCCTCGTGCTCGCCGTCGTCGCCGCGCTCGCCTGGTGGGGCCTGCACGGAACCGTGTTCGGGCGGCGCGTCTTCGCGGTCGGCGACAATGCGCGCGCCGCCGAACTCGCGGGCGTCCGAGTGGACCTGTGCGGATCGGCGTCTTCGTCATCTCCGCGCTTGCCGCGGTGACGGCGGGCATCCTGCTTGGCGGCTTCGGCGGCGTCTCGGTCGATGTCGGCGCCGGGCTCGAATTGCAAGCCATCGCCGCCTGTGTTGTCGGCGGCGTCCAGCTCATGGGCGGGCGCGGCACGGTCGTCGGCGCGATCGCAGGCGCGCTCATCATGACGGCGCTCTTCACGCTGCTCACCCTGCTTGGCTGGCCGCAACCTCTGAAGGATACGGCGCAGGGAATGATACTCATCGTCGCAGTCGCCTTCGGCGCCTGGCGCCGAAGGCGGACGGGATAGCGGGCGCTCGAAAAGCACAAGCGCCCGTGGGGAGGCCGGAAATCCGGCATGTTGGAACGGCCGGAGGCTCCGGCCACAGGGAGGAAGAGTTATGAGACTGACGAAATGGATCGCGCCGATGGTCGCCGGCGCAGCGTTGATAGGCGTTTCGCCCCAGGCGTTTGCGCAGAATTTCGACGACCCGAAGGAATTCCAGGCGGCCCAGGAACTGTTGAAGATGCAGCCGCAGGGTCCTGAAGGCAAACCCTGGGAGCAGCATCTGGGCGGCCATGAGGTCGACACCTCCAAATACAAGAAGCCGGGGCCGTATCGCATCTGCTTCTCGAACGCAGGCGTGGACAATCCGTGGCGCGTCGTCGGCTGGACCAACATGCAGGCTCAGGTCGACGCGCTGAAGAGCGACATCAAGTCGTTCAAGGCGACCGACGCGCAGGGCAAGGACGACAAGCAGATCTCCGACATCAACGCCTTCGTCCAGAGCGGCGAATGCGACGCGCTGATCGTCTCGCCGAACACCACCGCTGCGCTTACGCCCGCGGTCGAAGCCGCCTGCAAGAAGCTGCCGGTGATCGTCTTCGACCGCGGCGTGCTGACCCAGTGCCCGGTCACTTTCGTCAATCCGATCGGCGGCTACGGCTGGGGCATCCAGACGGCGAACTTCATCGTCTCGAAGCTGCCCAAGGGCGGCAAGGTGCTGGCGCTGCGCATCCTGCCCGGCGTCGACGTGCTGGAGACGCGATGGTCGGCGGCAAACCGCATCTTCAAGGAGAACGGAGTCGACGTCGTCGGCGCTGAGTTCACCGGCGGCGACAACGCCAAGACGAAGCAGATCGTGGAGGATTACATCAACAAATATGGCAAGATCGACGCCATTTGGATGGACGCCGGCGCCACTGCCGTCGCCGCGCTCGAAGCCTTCGAGGACTCGGCCAACCCTATCCGATCATCACCGGCGAGGACCAGGAAGACTTCCTGAAGAAGTGGAAGGAGAAGGGCCTCACCGCGATGGCGCCCACCTATCCGACCTACCAGTGGCGCTCGCCGGTCATCGCGGCGGTCGAGATCCTCAAGGGCGAGCCGGTCATCGGCCCGACCTGGAAGCTGCCGCAGCCGACGATCACCCAGGCCGACCTCGACAAATATGTCGACGACAAGATGCCGCCGCTGCATTACGCGATGTGCGGCTGCAAGGACCTGCCAGGCTATCCGCAGCGCTGGGGCGGGAAGTAACAGACGGCCCCCTTCCCTTCTCCCGAATCAGCGGGAGAAGGGAAGGGACCGAGAAGCAGAGATCAGCCGCGCGAAGCCTCGATCGTATCGCGCAACAGACCTGCACATTCCGTGCCCGCCTGCCCGAGGCGTCGCACAATGGTCATGTGATCCTCACCGACCGGAGCGCCTGTCTCAACTCGCGCGCCCGCGCGACGCAGCACGTTCGCGTAAGCCCGCATCTGATCGTGAAACGGCGCCGTCTCGGCGCCGCCGGCAATCAGCGTCACCGCGACGTTCGCGGCGGGTCGACCCGTAATCGGAGACCATGACGCAATCTCCTCCTCCGTGAACTCGACCTCCGCCTGAAGAAAACTTTTCATGAGCGGCGCGAGATCGTAGAGGCCGCTGACCAGCAGCGCCGAGCGCACAAGCGGCGCGTCGTCCTTTTCGTGCGGCGCGCGTGCGAAAAGATAACTTGCGAGGTGGCCGCCCGCCGAATGTCCGCTGGCGCTGATCGCCTTTGGGTCGCCGCCGAAGGTTGCGGCGTTCTGCGACAACCACCGCGCCGCGCGGCGCGTCTGATCGACAAGCGTCGCCATCCGCGCTTTCGGCATCAGCGAATAGTCGATGACAGCGGCCACAGCGCCCGCAGCGGTGACTTCGTCCGCGATAAAAGCGTAGCGGTCCTTCGACTGCGCGCGCCAATAGCCGCCATGGACGAACATGTGGATCGGACGCGGCGCATCCCCGATGCCTTTCGGGAAAGAACAGATCGAGTTTCTCGTCCGCCCCTTCGCCGTAAGGGATATTGAGCTGGCTCGGGAGCCTGCGCGCGCGTCAGCGTCGCTGGCGGCTTCGTAATCCGCCACATGTTTTTCGAAATCGGGGACATGGCTCGGGACGTGGAAAAGATCGAGACTCACGCGGAAACTCCTTCGAAGGCCGCGCGCAGATTGGCAAGCCCATCGCGCGCCAGCGCATCCTGGCTCCTGGCGAGCGGACGCCAGATCGACACTGCGCGCGCGATCTCTTTAATCTCTGGCGTGAAGGCTTCGATCACGACAGGCCCATCGTAGTGCGCGTCGCGCAACGCGTCCGCAATCGCCTTCCATGGCAAATGATCCTCGCCGGGCGTTCCGCGGTCGCTGGAGCAGGCGTGGAATTCGACGATGTGTCCTGCAGCCCGGCGGATCGCGGCCGGGAGGTCTTTCTCTTCGATATTCATGTGGAACGTGTCGAGGAGGAGCCCGACATTGCTCGCCCCCCACATCGGCGATCATCCTGAGGCCCTGATCGACCGTGTTGACGAGATCCGTCTCGAAGCGGTTGAGGGCTCGATCGCCAGCTTCACATGCCGCTCGGCCGCGTATGCGGCTGCCTGCTTCAGGCTCGCGACGGCGCGGGCCCATTGCGCCGCCCGCGCGCCCGCGTCCAGCATCCGCGTATTGCCGACCGCCGCGTACATCGGGCCGGAAACGAAGGGGCTCGTCAGCGCCTGTGCGTAGTCGACGCAGCGCTTAAGGTAGATGAGGCCGTTCTCACGCACTGTCTCCTCCTCGGAGGAAAGGTCGCGGCTCGGGCCGAAGGCGCCGCAGACGGTGATCCCCAATCCGGCGGCCTTGGCCGCGCGGCGCGAATCGCGGCGGCATCGATGGTTTCGGGGTCCTCGATGCAGATCTCGAGGATCGAGAAACCGTAGGCTTTTGCCCTGTCGATGAGATCGAGCGTCTTGTTGGAGAAGGGCGACACCCAGATGAAAGTGCTCGCTCCATATTGCATATTCGGCGCCTCCCCAATTCTTCGCGTCCTCTCTTGCGGCGGATCGACAGGCCGATCAAGCGAAGGCTTGCCAGTGTGCCGTGCTGGCGGCATCGAGCGAGGCTCATTCGTAAAGGAAACCGCGATGCCGACGATCCTCGCCTTCGGCAATTCCAACACCTGGGGCGCGACGCCCGCGACCGGCGCGCGTATGGAGAAATCCGTGCGCTGGCCGGGCGTCATGGCGAAAGCGCTCGGAACGGATTTCGAGGTGATCGAAGAGGGATTGCGCGGCCGCACGATCGCCTTCGACGATCCGGAAGAAGATGGGCGCAACGGCCTTCTCTATTTTCCTCCCTGTCTTAGAAGCCACGCTCCGCTCGATCTCGTGATCGTCTCGCTCGGGTGCAACGACTGCAAGGCGCGCTTCGCCGCATCGCCCGAGCAGATCGCCGCCAACGTCGCCCACCTGCTTGATGTCGCGCTCGCTTCCGACGTGGGCCCGAACGGAAATCCGCCGCTCGTCCTCCTTGTCGCGCCGCCTCCGATGGCGAAGCTCACCGGATACGCCGAGATGTTCGCCGGCGGCGCGGAGAAGGCGCTGAAACTCCCCGCGCTTTACCAACGGCTTGCCGAAGGGCGCGGCGTCGGATTCGTCGACGCCGGCGCCTTCATTCACGCCTCCGACGCCGACGGAATCCATTACGAGCCCGACCAGCACGCTCTCCTCGGCGCCGCCATGGCGCAGGCTGTCCGCATGATGATTCGGGAATGATGCGCAGTTTACCGTGGCATAGCGCGATGGCGGAAGCGCGCCCGGAAGGCGCCCACTATCCCTCCGAAGCTTATAGCTGGACCTCGATCGCGCCCTTGTCGATGACGGACCACACCTCGCCGATCTTGCTTCCCCGGAACGCATAGAAGACGTTTTCGCTGAAGGCGACTTTCCTGCCATTCACCGGCAGACCGAGGAAAAGCCCCTTCGGCGCGCAATCGAAGAGGAGACGGCTTGCGACATAGGGAGGATCGACGGTCAGGAGCCCGATGATGAAATTCAGGTCGGGGATGTCTTCGAAATCCCGAACCAGCATCGCCCGATAACCGGACAATCCGAGCGGCCGGCCATTGTGGATCGCATGATCATCGACAAACTGCCCGAGCCTCTCCCAATCCTGCGCGTTCAGGCAGGCGATATAGGCGCGATAGATTTCGGCGAGTTCGCTCCTGGTCATCAGCCTTCCGCCTCCGGATTATTGTCGTCGGGCTGGGCAGAGCCGATGCTTTGCGGCGTCGACGGCCTCGCATAAACACCCCGCGATGTCCCACGACCCTCTCGCCTGCCCCGACCCTCTTGCCGCCCGCCGCTTCGCCTATGGGCAGGCGGCCGTCAAGGATGGCGACTCCAACGCCGCCGCCGACCTCTTTTCGCAGACGCTGGAGATCGTGCCCGACTGGGCGCCGGCGCATTTTGCCCTTGCCGAGGCGAGGGAGAAACTCGGCGATGTGCGAGGCGCGGGCGCCGCCTATCGCGCAGCGCTGGCCGCCGATTCTTCCGACACTCTGGGCGCCGGCGCACGACTGGCGCTGATCGAAGGCCGCTCACCCAAAACGCTTTCGCAAAGCTACGTGGCCAAACTCTTCGACGATTACGCGCACCGCTTCGAAGCGCATCTGACAGGGGACCTTAAGTACCGCGGCCCGGAACTCCTCGTCGCCGCGCTCGATGAGGCCGCCCCCGGACGCAGCTTCGCTCACGCGCTCGATCTCGGCTGCGGCACCGGTCTCATGGGCCACGCGATCCGCTCGCGGGTCGAAAAGCTCATGGGCGTCGATGTCGCGCCCGCCATGGTCGCCAAGGCGCGCGGACGTGAGATCTATGACGCGCTGGCCTTGGACGACGCGCGCGCCTTTGTTGAGCGCGCCGCGCCGCAAGCCTTCGACCTGATCCTCGCGGCCGACGCGCTCTGCTATTTTGGCGATCTCGCTCCGCTGCTTGGGGGCTGCGCAGGCGCGCTGGCGCCTGGTGGTCTTCTCGCTGTCACCGCGGAGACATTTGCGGGCGACGGCTTTCGGCTCCAGCCGACAATGCGATTCGCGCATGCGCCGGCCTATATCTGCGCGGTCGCAGCCGCGGCGGGCCTGAGGCCCTGCTTGGTCCGCTCCGCCTGGGCGCGGCGTGAAGCCGGCGCCGAGACGCCGGGCCTCGTCGCCGTCTTCGAGCGGACCTGAACGCTATTTCTTGAGATAGGGCTTGTGCAGGACGAGATCGGCGGGGCCGAACCGGTCGCTCGAAGTCCAGGATTGATGCCAATAGGGGTAGATCAGCGGCGGTTGGCTGACCTTGTCGAGCCGCTCGCGCTCCTCGTCGGTCAGCTTCACGTTGACGGAAGCGAGGTTGTCCTTGAACTGCGCCTTGTTCCGTCCGCCTATAATCAGCGAGGTGACGGTCGGCCGGCCAAGCAGCCACGCGAGCGCGATCTGGGCGCCCGATACGCTGTGCGCCTTCCCGATCGCCACGAGTTCGTCGACGATGGCCCAGAGAGCCTCTTCGTCGCGAACCGGCGGCTCCTTCCAGCCCGCGAGCTGGCGCGAGCCTTCCGCCGCCTGGTTGCGGCGATGCTTACCCGAAAGCAGGCCCCCCGCGATCGGGCTCCACACTAGCACGCCGAGTTTTTGGTCCGCGGCGACCGGGAGCAGCTCATACTCGGCCTCCCGCGCCTGCAGCGTGTAGTGGATCTGCTCCGAGACGAACGGAACGCGATGGTCCCGGCGCGCGATCTCCATCGCCTTCATCATCTGCCAGCCGGAAAAGTTCGAGCAGCCGACATAGCGGACCTTGCCGGCGCGCACGAGCGAGTCGAGCGCTTCCATCGTCTCCTCGAGCGGCGTCAGCCCATCCCACTGGTGGACCTGATAAAGGTCGATGACGTCGGTGCGCAGGCGCTTGAGGCTGGCCTCGCATTCGCGAATGAGATGATAGCGCGAGAGGCCTCGATCGTTCGGCCCCTCCCCCATCGGAAAACGCGCCTTGGTGGCGATCAGCATCCCGGCTTTGCGCTTCGGCATTGCTTCGCCGATCATCTCCTCAGAACGCCCTGTGGAATAGACGTTTGCGGTGTCGATCAGGTTCACGCCGGCATCCGCGACGAGATCGATCAGGCGCCGGACCTCGTCGAGCGAAGTGTCACCGACCTTGGCGAAATTCCCCTTTCCCCCGAAGGTCATTGTGCCCATCGTCAGCACCGAGACCTTAAGGCCCGAATTGCCAAGCTGCCGGTATTCCATGGTCCGCTTCCTTCCTGCTCGTGGGCGGCAGCTAGCATGTCAGTTGAGCAGCCGCCAAGGCAAATCTTCGTGACGGGGTCCGTCCCGGCTTAAAGAACCAAATGTTCGTGAAATTGCCTCGACGCCTTGAAGCGGCGCCCTGTTTCAAGGCAATGTCGCCCTACCCTGCAATTTCCCTCTGCCCGGGAGTCCATCTTGATTTTCGCGTCCCTCAAGCGCCTCGCCGGCGCCGCCGTCCTCTGCGCCGCGACGCTCGGCGCCTCGCTCGCGCTCGCCGCGGCGCCGCAGCCGGACGGAACGGCCGACATGGCGAAGATTCTCGCGCCTGGGCCGCTGCCCGACCTCACGATAGGCAGCGCGACCGCGCCTGTGACCGTCGTCGAATACGGCTCCCTGACCTGCCCGCATTGCGCGGCCTTCAGCAAGGAGACCTTCCCGCAGCTCAAAAGCCAGTATATCGACCCCGGAAAGGTGCGCTACATCTTCCGCGAGTTCTCGCGCAACACGCTCGACGTGGCCGGGTTCCTGCTCGCGCGCTGTCTTGGCGACGACAAGGCTTACGCCGCCGACCAGCTTCTGTTCGCGGACCAGGACAAATGGGCGTTTGTGGACAAGCCGATCGAGCCGCTCATCGAGGCGCTGCGCGCGGCCGGCATGACGCAGGAAAAGGCGCAGGAGTGCCTGAAGAACCAGAAGCTCGCCGACGAAGTCGTGGCCGTGCAGAAAAAGGCGAATGAAGACGTCAAGATCACCGGCACCCCGACCTTCGTCATCAACGGCAAGGTTTTCGGCGGCGAACTAACCTTCGATCAACTGAAGCAGGTGCTCGACCCGATGCTGGCGGCGAAGTAACGCTCACCAGGCGAGCCAGCGCCGCCCCGCCCAGGCGCCGACGCCCGCGCAAACCGCCGTCGCGAACGGATACCAGGTCGCCACGAAGAGCGGCAAATCGTCCGTGCAATGCGAGGCGTAAATGAAGGCCGCGAGGCCCGCCGAGGCCATGCCCGCGAGCGCCCCGGTCCAGCCCGGATTCTGCGGCGCCCCTTCGCGCATGGCGATGATCAGCGCAGCGAGGATCGGCGCCGCCATCAGCGGGATCATCGTCGTGCAATATCGCATGTTGTGGCCGACGAGCCGCGCCATCCACTGATCCTTCGGCACGACAATGAGTTCGACCACGACCGCGACCGCCAGCAAAACGACCGGCGTAAACAGGAAAAGCGCGAGCAGCCCCGGCTTCGCGTCGGGGCGCGCCAGCCGGTAGAGCAGAAAAAGGGAAGGCAGCGCGAGCGCGATCGCGTTGACGAACTTGAGGTCGAAGCGGACTGAGTGGATCACGAGGCCGAAGTCTGGCCGCGGCCCGAGAAAGACGGCCCATATCGCCGCCGCCGCGAGAACGCCGACAACCAACGCGGCCGCGAATCGGCGGCGCATGTCGACCTTTTCCGGAACCGGGTCGGCGGCGAGCGCCGCGATAAGCTCGGAGGTCCTCACGCGATCGACCTCCGCCAGGCGGCGCCGAGCGCCTTCAGCGCCCGGTGGAGGGCGACGCGCACCGCGACCTCGCTCATCGCAAGGCGTTTGGCCGTCGCGGCGATCGACTGCCCGTCGAGCGAGATAGACTGGACGATGTCGCGCTGGCGCTCGGGCAATTGCTCGACAAGCTTGCGGGCGTCGGTAAGGGCGGAAGCGTCCTCATCCTGCGGGGCAGGCAACACATCCTCGAAATCCTCAATCGGCTCGATCCGGCGGGCCCCCCGCTTGCGCATGGCGTCGATGATCTTGTGGCGCGCGATCGCGTTCACCCAGGGGCCAAGCCGCTGGCTCGGGTCCCAGGTGTGCCGCTTCAGGTGGATCGCCAGCAACGTCTCCTGCACCACATCCTCGACATCCGCATCTCCGAGCCGCGCGCGCCAAAGGGCGGCGCGCGCCTGCCCTCGGACGCTCCGCCCGATCGCCTGGAGAAGGCGGCGATAGGCGGCTTCATCGCCCGCCATCGCGGCCTTCATCTGGGTCGACCAGGGATCGTCCGGAGGGCTTTCCGCCGGCATGGGCCTCATATCGCGTTCGTTCCGAAGGAGCCTATGTTACGGCCCGGGCAGGAACTTTCGGTCAGCGCGGATAGAGCGCCGTCCGCGCCCGTCTATCACGCCGGGGCTTTGCGGCGAAAGCGGTCCGGCGAGGATGCTGGACAGCGCGCCGGTATCCACCCTATCTCACTCGATCTGGCCTTAGAGGTCACGAGCGAGGCGGGAGGGACTTCTATGCGCAAGACGTCATCCGGGGAGATCGCAGCGCGATGATCCCGAACGCCGCAAGACCCTTCAATTTCGACCTCGGCGAGAGCGCGGATATGATTCGCGAAAGCGCGCGCGAGTTCGCGGACAGCGAAATCGCCCCGCGAGCCGCCCAAATCGACCGCGACAACGCCTTTCCGCGCGACCTCTGGCCAAAGATGGGCGCGCTCGGCCTGCATGGAATCACGGCTCCCGAGGAATATGGCGGCCTCGGCTTGGGCTATCTCTGCCATTGCGTTGCGGTCGAGGAAGTCTCGCGGGCTTCCGGGTCGGTCGGACTCTCCTACGGCGCGCATTCCAACCTTTGCGTCAACCAGATCGTTCGCAACGGCAACGCCGAACAGAAGGCGCGCTATCTGCCGAAGCTGATTTCGGGCGAGCATGTCGGCGCCCTCGCCATGTCGGAGCCCAACGCTGGATCGGATGTCGTGTCGATGAAGACGCGCGCCGACCGGAAGGGCGATCACTATGTGCTCAACGGCTCGAAGATGTGGATCACGAACGGCCCCCTCGCCGAGACGCTCGTCGTCTACGCCAAGACGGACGCCACGGCGGGCGCGCGTGGTATTACCGCTTTCCTGATCGAGCACGGCATGAAGGGCTTCTCGCAGGGGCAAAAGCTCGACAAGCTCGGCATGCGCGGCTCGGACACGTGCGAGCTGATTTTCGAGGATTGTGAGGTCCCGGCGGAGAATGTTCTCGGCGTCGTCGGCAACGGCGTCAACGTGCTCATGAGCGGGCTCGACTACGAGCGCGTCGTGCTTTCGGCCGGGCCGCTCGGCCTTATGCAGGCGGCGCTGGACGTCGTGCTGCCTTACGCGCACGAGCGAAAGCAGTTCGGCCAGCCGATCGGGACGTTCCAGCTCGTCCAGGGCAAGATCGCCGACATGTATGTGCAGATGAACGCAGCCCGTGCTTACGTCTATGCCGTCGCAAAAGCCTGCGACCGCGGCGAGACCACGCGGGAGGACGCCGCCGGCGCAATCCTCTACGCCGCCGAGCGCGCGACTCAGGTCGCGCTCGACGCGATCCAAATTCTCGGCGGCAATGGCTACACCAACGACTACCCGCTCGGCCGCCTCCTGCGCGACGCCAAGCTCTATGAGATCGGCGCCGGCACGAGCGAGATCCGCCGCATGCTCATCGGCCGGGAGTTGTTCGCGAAGACGGGATAAGCGCGCTTCAGACCTGGGCCGGCGTTTTTAGACGGGCCTCGCAACGGTGAGGCCGACCTTTCCATGAGGATTGATTTCGCTACAAAAGACCGCAGGACATGCTAACATCGTCCCTGCGTACAAGAACGCACCTGCCTTTGGGGGGAGGGCGGACGCCATGGGTGACCCGGGCTTTGTCATCGCCGCCGTGGGCTTTGGCCTCTCGGGGATCGCGTCGGCAGTCCGGCTGGTCACCTGGTTCCTCAATGGCGATCCGAGAGCGATCGCAAGGACCGGCCGTTGGGGGGTAATCGGCCTCCTGATCCTGTCGTTTCCGATGCTGCTCGGGCTTCTCGTGAACCAGAGATGGATCGAGGCGCTCGGGCTCTCGACGGTTATGCTCGCCGTTTTCGCCTTTTACGGACCCCGTCTTCTGGGTCCTTTGCTGACGCGAAAACTTCGCCTTGACACGAGCGGGCCGGGCGCATCGACGCGCGGGTGGACGTCCAACAGCGACCCGCGAGAAGCCGACCGGGTGGCGCGATCGATCGCTGTGCTTGAGGAATATCTCAAGACCCGCACCGGAGCGGCGGAGCCCGACCCACAGCTTCGCAGACCTCGCCCCGCGAAGGCGCGAGACGCGGGCTCCCGGTCGCCGCCGAACGGTCCGCCGATGTCAAAGGACGAGGCGCTTGAAGTGCTGGGCCTTGCCGCAGGAGCCGGCGCGCCCGCGATCCACGAGGCCCATCGGCGGCTGATGCAGATCGTCCATCCCGACCGGGGCGGCTCTGCGTATTTCGCGGTCAAGGTCAATCAGGCGCGCGATGTGCTCCTCGGCCTCACGGCGCTCGAAAGCGGGGCGGAGCCAAAGACAAGCGCGCGCAGGCGCAAACGGGAGAACCGACAAGCAGAATTGTAGCGACGTCAAATCAAAGGGAGGGAAGAATGGCGAACGAGGGCAAGCGTTCCGTCGAGAAAAATCCGTCCAGCGGCCTGGAAACCGGAATGACCGAGGCTCAACCGCAAGGCGCGCTCGAGGCTCGGCGACAGGTCGAAGATTATTTGCGCAGGAAGGCGGCCGTCACCGAGGCGGACCACAAGGCCTTTCAAAACTACCTCGACCGCAAGGCCGATGAGCCGCGTCCCGAGTCGCCGAACGTCCCGGCGCCTCTCGCTGAACCGCCGTCGCCTTCGAAGTTCAATCGCCGCAATCTCTTGAAGGTTGTTGCGGGAACCGCGCTCGTCGGCGAAGCCGCGACCGCGACCTACGGCTGGGTCACCGCCGGCTCCGTATCCGACCAGGGCGCCAGGCACGCCGGCGACCGCTATACGGAGGCCCAGCGTCACAATATCGAGCGCACGCTGATCGACTCCCGTTCCGATATTGGCGGACGCGGGATCGGGAAATGGATCGCCCTCCTGCCGACCAAGCTCGGCGGAGGCACCTATGCGCTCGACCTCAACTCGAACCGCGTGCTCGCCTCGATCTGGTACTGGACCTACGGCGACTTCAACCCGATCTCGCATCACCTCTGCGCCTTCCCGAGCGCCGACCCCTATCATTCGTTCGAGTTCATCAATTCGACGCAGGGGGGCAAAAATTGCCTGATCTACGGGATCAACACCCGCATGGAGGCGCCGGACCCCGGCTTCAATATCTATCGCGTGCGCTACGACGGCGCACAGATGGAGCTGATCGAAAATGTTTCGGAGACCACGGGACTGGGGCTCGGCGTCCACGTCACCATCAATCCGAAGGACGCGCAGTCCTATTTCGTGACCGACGGACAGAAGGACATCGCCGCCTGCTTCGACCGGGCGTCGTCCAGCGTGGTCGCGGCGCTCAAATATGACTGGCAGGGCAATTCGAACGACCTGCGCCAGTGCTGGCGACAAGGCGGAACCCTGAAGATATCGAAGATCTATCCGGATCCGAAGTCCGGCAAGTTCGACTACCGCGGCACCAAGGGACAAAAGATCGAATGGGAGATGGTGCCGATGGGCGAGTTGTTCGTCGAGGAAGGCACAATCCCCGGCGACTCCCCTCATACGCTCACCGGCGCGGACGGGACGATCTGGCATCCGAGCGGGCGCTGGGCCGCGACCGTCATTCGGCTGTGCGGCGGCATCTGCATTCTCGACGCCGAGAACAATTTCAATCCGACAGCTTTCCTCCAGTTCAACAAGGATTCGCGCGACCAGTATCCGATCAAGCGGATCGACGACGATCACTGGGAAGTCGTATTCGACCAGATCCATTCGCCGGGACACGAAATCGGATTTTCGCCGGACGGGCGGTTCCTCTGCATGATGAACAACCTGCGGGAGAACAGCTGCGCCGTGTTCGATGTGCGCGATCCCGATCCGACGAACTGGAAAAAGATCGCTCACGTCGAGGATCCCCTTTGGGGCGGGAAATATCCGAACCCCTTCCACATGGTTTTCTCGCTCGACAGTTCGAAGCTCTACCTATCCGTCCTGCATCCCTCGCCCGCCGCCAGCGGCGTGATGGTCGTCGATACGGGCACCTGGAAGATCAGGAAGGAGATCCAGGGCATCGGACCGGACCTGCAGACGCCCGCCATCACCTATGACGGCAAATACATCGTCGCGCCGTTCAGCGGATTTCAGCGCCTGTCCAGCGGCGTCGCCATCATCGACACCGAGACGGACGCGCTGGTGGGCATCCTGCCGAGCACGGGCGGCCATCATGATTGCGTGATCATTCCCACGGAGCTCGAACACATGAAGCACACGCGCTCCTGCACGCTTTGAGAGACCGCTTCTTGCCGATGACGAAATACTCGGGCGGCTTCGTTCTGGCCCGCATCGCTCTGCAAAATCTCGGGCGGCGCGAGACGCGCACGTTGCTCCTGATCGCGGCGGTGGCGATCTCGAGCGCGGCGATTTTCACCGGAGCGGTGCTGATGCGCAGCATCGAATTGAGCATGACGCTCGGCTTCACCCGTCTCGGCGCCGACATGATTGTCGTTCCCTCCGGCGCGCTCACCAACATCACGCCGGCGCTGCTGACCGTCGAGCCGACCGACTTCACGCTGGACGAGGCGATGATCAAGCGCCTCGAAGCGACGCGGGGAGTCGCGCGCGTGGCGCCGCAACTCGTGTTCCGCACCGATGCTTCCGGATACGGGAACAGAGGCGATCTTGTCGATGTGATCGCATTCGACCCGACGCGCGACATCACGGTCCAGCCCTGGCTCGCGGAGCGGCTCGGCCGGCCCATACGCAAAGGGGACGTCATCGTCGGGGGTGGACGCGAGGAGGCGCTGGGTTCCGAGCTGATGCTGTTCGGCTGGCCGCTGACCGTTTACGGCAGACTGGGCAGGACCGGCGTCGGCACCCATGAGCGCGCGCTGTTCATGACGTTCGAGACGCTGGCGGACTTGCGCACGACGATGCGCGAGGTCTGCGGCGCGAGACCGCCGCTGGAACCCGACAAGATCTCCGGCGCCCTCATCGAACTCGCCCCGGGCGCGACAACGCAACAGGTCCGCTTCGCGATTCTCGCCAATCTTCCCGGGGTCAAGGTCGTTTCCGGCGAATCGATGCTGACGTCGATCCGGCAGGGATTGGGCTCGCTGCTCGACGGCGCGCTGGCGCTGATGGTCGTCATGTTCGTCAGCGCGGCGCTGCTGCTGAGCGTCGTCTTCTCCGCGATCATATCGGAACGCAGGCGTGAGCTTGGGCTCCTGCGAGCGATCGGCGCACGGAGAAGCCAAATCATTTGGATGCTGATGACAGAGGCGGCGCTCGCGACTGCGGTCGGCGGAGGGTTCGGCGTCGCGCTCGGGGCCCTGCTCATGAGGTTCTACGAGCACTCGTTGATTTATCATCTGGAAAGCATGGGACTTCCGTTCGTCTGGCTGAGCGTCGCCGGCGCGTCGGCGATCGGCGCGCTGTGCATTGCGCTCGCCGCGCTGGCCGGCGCCCTTGGCGCGCTCGCTCCCGCGTGGCGAACGAGCAGCCTCGAGCCATACGACCTCATCCGGTCGGAGGGATAATTGATCCTGTCCTGCTCCGGGCTGGCCAAGACCTACGCCGCCGAGCGGGGGCCGGTCGACGCCTTGCGAGCGGTCGACTTCGAGGCGAGCGCCGGCGAGTTTGCGAGCATTGTCGGGCGTTCGGGCTCGGGCAAGTCGACTTTGCTGGCGATGATGGGCGGCCTCAGCCGCCCATCGAGCGGAAGCGTTCGCGTGGAGGATGTCGCGATCTGGAGTCTGTCCGACGACAGGCTCGCCGATTTCCGCAATCGCCGGATTGGCTACGTCTACCAGTTCTCAAGTCTCATTCCGACTTTGCGGGTCCTCGACAATGTCGCCCTTCCCGCCCTGATCCGATCCGCGCGCGAAACGGACGCCGCCTATACGCGCGCGCAGGCTCTTCTCGATCAGTTCGGCCTCGCCTATTGCGTCAGCGCTTATCCCCCCGAATTGTCCTCGGGAGAACAGCGGCGCGTCGTGATCGCCCGCGCGCTGATCAACGATCCGGTTCTGCTGCTCGCCGACGAACCCACCTCCGACCTCGATGAGGAAACCGAGCGACAGATCGTCGACTGGTTCCGCGCGCTCAATCGCGAACGCGCGCTCACTGTCGTCATGGTCACGCACAACCTTCGCCTCGCTGAAGAGACCGACCGCGTCATTCATATCGCCGATGGCCGGCTCGCCGCATGACCGTGGAGGCGAAAACCCTGCCGCTTGGCGGCCTGAGCGATGCTGAGAAAGACGACCTGATCGAGCGACTGTGGCGCGACCTTCAGAGTGAGCGGGCGCGCGCCGACGCGCTCGCCGACCGGCTCGCCCAGGCGCCGGGGCGAACGCCCGGCGAGGAGGACCTTCTCAAACGCCTGCAGGAGGCCGGCCACCGGCGCGCGGACTCTCCTCCGAAACCTGCCGAGCCCGGACTTCCCGCAAACCTTCGCTTCCTGCGGTCGAAGGGCCTTCTCCTGGCGGTAGGCGTGCTCGCGCTGGCGTTCGCGCTCGATTTCGCTCTCGGCCGCTATCAAGCCCGCCGGCTGGATCAGAAGCGTCTCGCCGACCTTGAGTTGCAGCATACGGCCTACGAAGGGATGTTCACGGAGGTCGAGACTGTCACCTATGAGCCCGACGGCAAGTCCTATCGGGTCCGTTTGAAGCTCACCAACATTTCGGGCGGAAAGCCGATCTACGTTATGCTGAGCCCGGTGCGGGTGTTCGAGCAGTCGGGCTTTATCTGGCAAGAGGTTCCAACCAAGGATCCTGCGCGGCGAGTCGACGCGGGTGATCAAGCTCACGGACACATACACGCTCGAAACGATCTTCAATCCCAACGCGAAAGACTGGACCGAGCTTATCCCGGGTTACATGCACATCCGCTTTGAGAGCGACAGCCTTGTCAGCGAGCGCAGCGATCCCGAAGACGATATCATCGAGCGGCGGGACCGTTACTACGTCTACCTGAAGCCAAGGGATGCGGACGACGCGGCGATCCGCAAGCGCATGAACATTGCCGGCGATCCGCCGATCTACATGCCCATGCCTCCGCATTGAACCGTGGCAGGCCAAGGCCGCTACACCCGACGCTCAGGGAATCGAAAAACGGGTTAGGCCCGCCCGCTCGAACGCCAGGCGAATCGAAGGCGATCTTATGATCCGCCGTGATTCAGCCAATTTGTAAGATCTGGCCACGGCTGCCACCAGTGAGCGGCGATCAGGCTGACGCCGCTGCCGATCAGTATCCAGATGCTCCACATGAGGAGTTTGGCCGTTTTCGAGAAGCGCTCCGGGTCGTCATTGGCGATCAGCAGCGCCCGCTGGAGCGTCGCGACCTGGATGATCATCGCGATGACCGCTGCGCCCGCGCTGACGACGGCGAAGAGAGACCAATCGTCCGAAGATGTGTCCAACACAAAGAACTTGAGATACGCCAAAGTAATGCCGGCCAGAAAGACCGTCGTGCTGACAAGGGCTTGATGAAATCCGTTCGGGACTCTGGAATTCATGACACTGCCGGTGCGCCGAAGCTGCGGGCAAGTCAACGCTCAGGGATGGGTTTTGAGAAGCGGCTTCGCCGAGGACGGCGGAAGGGAACGGCGCGCCATGTAGAGATGGGTTTCGTAATCGACGTCGAAGCGCCCTCCCTCATCGTTGATCGCTTGCGCAATCTCGCTGAGCAGTTCGTCGAGCTTCGCTGGCTCCATCATCCGATGGTCCGATCTCGTGCGCAAAAAATCTACGTAACTTGACGCCCTGTGCGGCTGCTTCCAGCAGTAGCGCCTGTGCTCGACGGGACCGAACAGACCTGACTCGATAAACCATCCTTTGAAAGGGCCACTGGGCAGATACCAGCTCTCCGGCGGCGGTCCCCATGTGTTGATCCGCCGGAGATAAACTTCCCTGAAGCGAGCCAGCAATGGGGCCGGTAGACCCACGGGAACATGTCCAAAAACAGCGAGCGAACCCTCCCGCGAAAGCGCCTGGGCAGCCTTTGAGAAACCGCACCTCCGGCGACACCCAGTGCCAGGACTGGGCTGCGATGATCAGCCGGAACGCTGCTCGGCTCTACAGGCCACGCCTCGAAAGTCGTTTCCAGAAATTCAACGTTGCTGAAGTCCACTAAGCTTTCGCGTGCGACTCGAAGCATTTCCGATCCTGGATCCATCGCCAGGATTGGGAAGCCTCGTTCGGCAAAGCTCTTGGTTGCTTGACCCGTGCCGCAGCCAATTTCAAGAATCCGATCATTTGGCTTCAAATCGGCGTAGAAGAGAACGTCATCGACAAGCGCATCCGGATAACCGGGACGCGCCTTGTGATAGCCGGTCGCGGCTTCATCAAATACAAAGCGCTGCTCCATGGATTTCACGATCGCCTTGGAGAAGAAGACAGGTCTTGCCCCGAACAATCCTTCATCGGCAAGCGTCTTCTCCGCTCTGAGCCGTACTCCGCCCTCAAAAATCCCGCCAGACCGCGACGATTCCGCCCCGCTCTGTGTTGGTTTTCTCCGTCATCACCGACTGGAAATAGCCAAACTGCAACCGCCATCCCCTGAAGATCGGCAGCACCAGGCTTGCTTCGACGATGGAGGAGCGCCAGGCGGGAAATTCGAGATTTTTCGACGGTTGCGAGATTGTCGTAAAATCCTGCCCCATCAGCATCATGCCCCATGGGAGGTCGAGCCCGACGGTGGCGTCGCCATGCCATTCGTCGGGCGGCCCCGCGGTGCGGATGCGGTAGGCGCCCTCAAGATCCACGAAGCCGCGCAGAAACCCGAAGGCGTAGTTCGTCCCGACCAGAACCCGCCCCTCGCCCGCGCCGCCGGTGTTGCCGGCCTGCGCCGGCGAGGACGGATCGTAGGCTCCGGGCAAAAACAGCGTCGCCTCGCCCGAGAAGACCCATTCCCCGGTGGACCAGAGTTTTTGCCTGAGTCCGATTCCCGTGTAGTCGAGGCCGGTATAGGAACTCGATTCCGGCCGACTCAACACATAGCGTTCGAGCGACGTCTCGCCAAAAATCGTGAGCGTATCGGTGACGCCATACTGGAAGTAGGTCTGCGCCCCGGCCTTCCACTGCGAGACGCCCTTCTCACCGCCCCAGGGCGCGCCGTCGCCGGTCCAGCCATAGAATGTCTCGATGAGTTGGCCCGTGCCCTGCGGCAGGGTCCAGGCGCCCGCTAGAGCGCTGGCGGGGGCGCACAGAGCCAGGGCGAGAAAGCCCAGCGCGCCCCCCACCTGACGCCCGACCCGACGGTCGGACCCGGTCGCCACGGCTTATTCCCCCTCCCGGCCAAGCCTGAGGCGTTCGAGGGCCACATCAATAGTCTTGGATGCGCTAGATTGCGGGGCCCCCTCCCGCCGGGTGTAAACAATCGCGCGGTTTCCGTTAGGTCAAGAGAGAATCGTCACAATCCCTAAAAAAGTCTTTGACCCTCAACCCGTTGCGCGAATTACAGGTTCCACGCCGATCAGCCGCGCGAACTGCCGCATCCGCGTTTGCAGCCGGTCGCTGCTGAGCGGCGAGAGATCGCTCGGAAGCGTGAGGACGACCTGTCCCTTGGCGCAGAGCATCGGCGCGCGCGGCAGCACGCCGGGCATGGCGGCGGAAATGTTGTAGGCCACGCGCATGGCCGCGCCGAGAATACGCGCCCGGTCCAGCTGGCGAGCTGTCACCAACGCCCGCGATTGCGGCATGACGAAGTCCTCGTTCGAGAGGTGCCGATAGGCCGCCGCCAGCGCGAGAAAGGCGCGCGAGGGGTGATCCACTCCGATAAAGGCAGCGTTGACGACGAGATCGTAAGCCTGCGCGCCGCGATAGTCGGGATGGGCGCGCCACGAAATATCCGAGAGCAGGCAGGCCGCGTGGCGCAGGCGACGATCCTCGTCGTCCTCCTCGAGATGGGACGATTCGATCAGCGCCCCGGTCCAGGCGGTGAGCTCCTCCCCGTGCTTTGGCGCCCGCGAGCGGAGCTGATTGAACTCCTGCGCCGCGGCGATCAGCGGGTCCTGGGCCTGAACCTCAGGCGCAAGTTGCGAGAAGAGCAGGCCCTCGCGCACGCCGAGCGCCGAGATCACCACCTCCTTCGGACTGGCGTGCCGGATGATCTCCTCCATCACCGCCGCGCCATAGGCGAGCAAGGGGCGCCGCGCGGACGGGACCGCCTCGATGGAGAGCAGCGCCTCGACCTCCACGCGCTCGACGAGGCGCGCGAACTCCAGCGCGTCCTTCGTCGGAATGACGTAATTGTGCATGACGTTCATCGGATATTGCCGCTGGCGCATATGCAGCCGCGCCAGCGCCCGCCAGGTGCCCCCGACCGCATAGAAGCTCCGTCCGGGCAGTTTTTGCAGAAGCTTCACCGACGCCATCGCCTCGCGCACGATTTTTGCGGCCTTCTTGGGCGAGCGCTCGGAGAGGTCCATGAGCGACAGGCCGCCGATCTGCAGGGTCAGCCCCTGCCCCGGCTTCCCGCCTCTGAGTTCGGTGAGTTCGAGCGAACCGCCGCCGAGATCTCCGACGACGCCATCGGCCGCATGAATCGAGCTTGCGACGCCGAGGGCGGCGTAGCGCGCCTCCTCCTGACCGCTGAGGAGCTGGATTTTGCAGTGGATGGCCTGCTCGGCGAGCTTGAGGAAGGCCGGGCCGTTGGCGGCGTCGCGCACCGCCGCGGTCGCGATGGCGCGCATGTCCTCGATGCCCATCATGTCGCAGAGCACCCGATAGCGCATGAGCGCCGCCAGCGCCTTGGCGACCGCGTCTTCCGGCAAAAGCCCTGTGGTCGCCACCCCTCGCCCGAGGCCGCAGAGCGCCTTCTCGTTGAAGGTCGGCGTCGGCGCGCGCGAGTGCGCCTCGTAGGCTACGAGACGTACCGAATTCGAACCGATGTCCACGATCGCCACCGGCTTGCCGGGCAGGCGCCCGCGAGCTTTGATGTCCGGCATAAGGATCCTGCGCGAGCCCCTGAAAAACGCGGGCGTCGTCTATCAGCCCCGGCGCTTGAGCGCCATCGGGAAGGAGTGGGTCAGCGCCTTGCCGCGCCCCGAAAGGCTGGGATTCGTCAAAAAATAGCGGTGCGCGTTGAACGGCTCGGTTCCGGGCGCGGGCGAGATCCGCTCGCTCGACCCATCGGGAAGAACGCGGAAGCTCTGCTCGTTGTCGAGCAGATTCGCCTGCATGATCTGGTCGAGCACATGCTCGTGAACGGTCGGATTGAGGAGCGGCACGAGCGCCTCGACCCGGCGATCGAGATTGCGCTGCATGAGGTCGGCCGACGAGATGAAGACGCGCGCCTTCGGATGCGGCAGGCCGTAGCCGGCGCCGAACGCGTAGATGCGCGCGTGCTCCAGAAAGCGGCCGACGATCGACTTGACGCGGATGTTCTCCGAGAGCCCGGGCACGCCGGGCCTCAGCGAGCACATGCCGCGCACCACCATGTCGATCTTCACGCCCGACCGGCTCGCCGCATAAAGCGCGTCGATGATCTCGGCGTCGACCAGCGCGTTGCACTTTATCCAGATCTGGGCAGGCTTGCCGAGCGCCGCATGATCGATCTCGTCGGCGATGTTGCGCAGCAGCGTTTTGCGCAGCGTGATCGGCGAGATCGCCATCTGCTCGAGCCCATCCGGCTCGGCGTAGCCGGTGATGAAATTGAAGATGCGCGCGACATCCCGCCCGATCGCGGGCTCTGCCGTGAAGAGCGAAATATCGGTGTAGATCCTCGCCGTGACGGGGTGATAATTGCCCGTGCCGAGATGGCAGTAAGTGACGAGGGCGCCCGCTTCCCGGCGCACAACCATCGACAGTTTCGCGTGCGTTTTCAGCTCGATGAAGCCGAACACCACTTGCGCTCCCGCCCGCTCCAGATCGCGCGCCCAGCGGATGTTGGCTTCCTCGTCGAAGCGGGCCTTCAGCTCGACCAGCGCCGTGACCGACTTGCCCGCCTCCGCCGCCTCGACCAGCGCCCGCACGATCGGACTGTCGGCCGAGGTGCGGTAGAGCGTCTGCTTGATCGCCACCACATTCGGGTCGCGCGCCGCCTGATTCAGGAACTGGATGACGACGTCGAACGACTCGTAAGGGTGGTGGACGACGAGGTCTTTCTGGCGGATCGCCGCGAGGCAGTCGCCGCCTACGTCCTTCACGCGCTCGGGAAAGCGCGGCACGAAGGGGGGAAATTTCAGTTCCGGCCGGTCGATGGCGATAAGCTGCGAAAGCTCGTTCAGCGCCAGCATACCGTCGATCAGCACGACGCCCGAAGCCACCACGTCCACATCGCCGGTCACGAAGCTGCGCAGGATCTCGGGTGTGCTCGCTTCGATTTCGAGCCGGATGACCGAGCCGCGCCGCCGGCGCTTCAGCGCCGTCTCGTAAAGGCGGACGAGGTCCTCGGCCTCCTCCTCGACTTCGATGTCGCTGTCGCGGATGACCCGGAAGGCGCCCTCGCCCAAAACCTCGAAGCCTGGAAAAAGCAGGCTGATGAAGGCCACGATCATCCGGTCGAGGGTCACGAAGCGGACGACGCCGTTCGCCGCATCCGGCATGCGCACGAAGCGCTCGACGCTGCCCGGCACGCGCACAAGCGCGCTCATCGTTCGCCCGTCCTGCGGGTTCAGAAGTTCGAGGGCGAGCGTGAAGCCGAGGTTCGGGATGAAGGGAAAAGGATGGGCCGGGTCGATCGCGAGCGGCGTCACGATCGGAAAGACTTTTTGCAGAAAATAGTCCTGCAGCCAGTCGCGCTCGCGCCGCGTCAGGTCCGGCACGTCGAGAATGACGACGCCGGCGCCGACCAGTTCGGCGCGAAGCGCGCGCCAGCGCTCCTGCTGCGAATCGACGAGCGAGGCGACCCGCTGCTGGATCTTGTCGAGCTGTTCGGCGGGGGTGCGCCCGTCGTCGGACACTTCGGCGACGCCCTCGAGCACCTGCCCGACGAGGCCAGCGACGCGGACCATGAAGAACTCGTCGAGATTGCTCGCCGAGATCGACAGGAAGCGCAGCCGCTCAAGGAGCGGGTGGTTGGGATTGGCCGATTCGTCCAATACGCGCTGGTTGAATTCGAGCCACGAGAGCTCCCGGTTGATGAACCGCTCGGGCGAAGTCAAAAGCGGCGACGGCGCCTCTTCCTCGACGATCGACTGCACGGTCACCGGGCCAATTTCCTTTTTCGCAACGCGCGCCGCCACAACAAAACTCCTTCGCGCGGCATTGTGAGCCAAGTCGCACGCGCCGCCAAGCGAAGAGCAGGGTTAAGGTGAAAGGCGCGGAAGGCCGGGCTCGCGCCGAGTATCAGGTCTTCTTGACCTCAGGGATCATCCACGACCCATCGAGGATCGAAGGTTCGTTCTCGTCCGGCCAGTAGAGGCGTAGCATCAAGTGAAATTTGCCCTTGGGCGCGGGAAGCCAGTTCGCCTCCTTGTCCTGCCCGGGGCTCTCGTTCTGAATATAGATCACCAACGCGCCGTCCGGCTCGAATTTAGGGTCTGTGCGAAGGCTCATGGAATAGCGATTGATTGGGTTCGCCACGAAGAACATCTGCTCGTCGTACATCGTCAGCGACCAGAATCCCTTGACGGGCGGGAGCCGCCCCTTCTCGAATCGCAGCGTGTAGCTGTGCGCGCCGTCATAGGGCTCCAACAAGGAAGCCCGCTGGGACATCGGGTACACGGCGTCCTGGGGACGATTGGCGCCGAGCCCAACCGCGGTGATAAGAGCGCGCTGGACATAGTCGGTCCCGTAGACCCCGGTCTGGGTCGTGAAGAGCCAGCCATTCTCCCGCTTGAGCGAGGAGAGGTGGAGCATGATCCGGTCGTAAGACAAGTTGCGGCAGACGGGTGTCCCATCGCGAATCGAGCGACTTGCCGTCAAAACTCTTGCCCGTCTCCAGGCCGATCGCCTTGAAACTCGCGAGCGCGGGCGCGTCCGCGGCCGCAGGCGGATTCCGCTTCATGAGGTCCGCTAACAGGGCAAAGTATTCCTTTGTCGAAAGATGGTTCACCTGGTCCCTGACGGGCGTCTTCATGTCGATTGCCGGATCGACCACGCCGGGCGGCGGCGCGTATTCTTTGCCCCATGCGCTGAGTGGCTGAAGCTTGAACTGGTCCTGGAGGGCGTGAACCGCAGCGTAATCCTCAGGTGTGCCCGAGCAATAGATGCGCCCGAGCAGCCAGACGATGGCGGTTGGCGATTTCAACTCCGCCATGCCGGAAGGAACGGCGCCCGACCAGCCCGGCCCTGAGATCAGGAAGGTCTGGGCCTGCGTTCCCGTTGTGCGGCTCCCGGGCACAGCGAATACGTTGGTCCATCCGTCGAGAAACGGCAGCAGGAAATAGCGGCCCTTCATGTCGGGGACGCTCAGCACCCAGGGCTCGTCCCCGACATCGAAGAAGGCGGTCGTATAGAGGGTGTCGGCGTTCGGCGCCGTCACGTCGCGAAAAGCAGCGTCCGGATAAGCGCGCAGCTTGATGAGGCGCCCCATCGGGCCGCGGGTGCCCTCCACCTGGGCGACGTTCGTGACGACACGCCGGGTCATCTCCATCGTGACGAGGGGATAGCCGAATATGTAAGCGTCCGACGCGACGCGGAAATCCTCCGCTCCCTCCACAAGATCCGTCATCGGTCCGTCGAAAGCGGAGGCGCCGGACGGCGCGGCGGCGCTCGCGATTAGCCCAAGGCCTCCCAGCGTCGCGGCGCGTCGTGTCAATTGCATTCGAAACCCCTCTTGCCCTTCGCATTCTTTTTCGGCGGCGCTCCGACGAAAGCGCGGCGCGGAAACCCAGCGGCGCTCCTTATAAAACAAGCGTGCTGGTCGCCAGCGGCAAACGCCGTTTCGACCTTCGGCGAATCGAGCCATCCCATGACGGAGACCAAAAGGGGCGGCTGCAAATTGTTTCTGAAATAGAGAATTAGTGCTATGGTGGCTTTCATATCAGGAGAATTCCGCCATGCCCGAGCCTTTGACCGAAACCCTTCCCCGCGGACGCGCCGAAGCGCCGCAGGCGCGCGACGCGGCGGGACATGGAGGTGCGCGATCTGCGCATCTTCCAAAAATTCGCGGCCGGCTGTTCGGTCGAGGAAATCGCGCTGAGGGAGCGCGTCACTCAGCGGCGGGTGCGGGAGCGGCTGGCGGCGATTTTCGCGAGGCAGCCTGTGGAGCGGCCGGAGGACGTGGCGCGGTTGCAGATTCGTCGATTGAACGAGGCTTTGTTCCTCTCGTGGGGCGCGATGAGCGCCGGCAATCTCAGCGCCGTCGACCGCGTCGTTAAGATCACCCGGCAGCTCGACCGTTACTACGGCGTCTCCATGCAACAGATTGAAAAGCATGACCTTATTGCGGCCGACGCCAGACCCGCCGCCCTCGCGCCGCCTGTCGATTTGACGCTAAAGCAGGACCTAAGCCTTTGAAATCATGGAATCGCGCCCGCTAAAACACCCACGCCGGCATCGCGAGGAGCGCCAGCGACGCCGCGAACCGAAGTCGTCGCGCGGAACGCGGAAAAGTATGGATCGCCGCGCCCTTCGGGCTCGCGATGACGGGTGATCTACGGACGAGCAACCCGGCGCAGGCCACTGACTATCCTAACGATTCGTCTCCGCCAATAGGCTCCGCGCAGCGGTCTCCAGAGCCTGCGGATATAGGCGGTGCTCCTCGACCAACACGCGAGCGGCAAGCGTGTCGGGGGTGTCGCCGGGCAGAACCGGCACCCGCGCTTGCAGGAGGATTGGCCCGGCGTCGAGTTCGGCCGAGACGAAATGGACCGTGCATCCGTGCTCGCTGCGCCCCTCCACGAGCGCCCGCTCATGGGTGTTCAGACCCTTGAGGTCTGGCAGGAGCGAGGGGTGGATGTTGAGCATGCGCGCGTCCCAGGCGGCGACAAAGTCCGGGCTCAGGACCCGCATGAAGCCCGCGAGACAGACAAGCTCGATCCGCGCGGCTTCGAGACGCGCCTGCAACCCCGCCTCGAAGGCCGCGCGGGTCGCGTGGGCCTTGCGATCCACGGCGCGGGCGTCGATCCCCTCCGCGCGGGCGAAAGCGAGCCCTGCCGCGCCTGGATTATCCGAGAGGACGAGGGCGATCTCGGCCGGGTAGCCGGGGGCGCGCGCCGCCTCGATGAGGGCGCTCATGTTCGAGCCGCGACCCGAAATGAGGACCGCGGTCCGCACGCGTCCCGTCACAGGGCGAGTCTGCCGTTCATGACCACCGCCGCGCCGTCGCGCCCGGTGAGGCGGCCGATGAGGATGGGGGCGAGGCCGGCATCCTTGAGCGCCTTCTCCGCCTCGGCCTCCTGGGCCTGCGCGACGAAGACGGCCATGCCGAAGCCGCAGTTGAAGGTGCGCAGCATCTCGGCCTCCGCGATCCCCCCTGTCGCGGCGAGCCACGAGAAGACCGGCTGCGGCGCGAAGGCGGCAAGGTCCAGCGACACCGCCAGATCGTCCGGAATGACGCGGGGGAGATTGTCCGGGTAACCCCCGCCGGTGATATGGGCGAGGGCGCGGACGCCCTCGGTCGCGCGGAGCGCCTGAAGGAGGGGCCGGACATAGAGCCGGGTCGGCGTCAGCAGCGCCTCGGCCAGCGACCGCTCAGGGGCGAAGGGCGCTGCCGCGTCCCAGCCGAGGCCGGAGCGTTCGACCACCCGTCTCACGAGCGAATAGCCGTTCGAATGGGGACCCGTGGAGGGAAGGCCGAAGATGGCGTCCCCTGCCTTCAGGCCGGGGCGCGGCAGCAGCGTCCCCCGCTCGGCCGCCCCGACCGCAAAGCCCGCGAGGTCGAAATCGTGGCCCGCATAGAGACCGGGCATCTCCGCCGTCTCGCCGCCGATGAGGGCTGCGCCCGATTCGCGACAGGCTTCCGCGACCCCTTTGATCACGGCCTCGGCGACCGCGACGTCGAGCTTGCCGACCGCGAAATAGTCGAGGAACAGCAACGGCTCGGCGCCCTGCGCGACGATGTCGTTGACGCACATGGCCACGAGGTCGATCCCGATCGTGTCGTAGCGGCCGCTCTCGATCGCGATGCGCAGCTTGGTGCCGACCCCATCATTGGCGGCGACAAGGATCGGGTCTTTGAAGCCGGCCGCCTTGAGGTCGAAGAGGCCGCCAAAACCGCCAAGCTCGGCGTCCGCGCCGGGCCTTCGGGTCGCCCGGGTCAGGGGCTTGATGCGGTCGACGAGGGCGTTCCCGGCGTCGATGTCGACGCCGGCCTCGGCATAGGTCAGGGGATGTGGCGGGTCGGCCATGGCGGTTCCGGAGGGGCGGCTTTCCGGGTAATGGGTCCGCCGCCGCGGCGCAAGGCCGTGAGGAGGGCTGGGCGTGTCGCAATCCGCGGACGATCGTGATAGGCCTCCGTGGAGGGGGCCGATACGACCAGGGAGCCGGAACGCCGCCGACGGACGCCAGGCGCGCCGCATTTCGCATGAACATTTCCGTCGTGTTGAGCAATATCCCCAATCTGATAACGCTTGCCCGTATCCTGATGACGCCGCTCGCGATCTCGATGATCGTGTCGCAACGTTTCCTGGACGCGTTCCTGATCTTTGTCCTCGCAGGCGTCTCGGACGCGGTAGATGGCTTCATCGCCCGGCACTTCAACCTCCGCACCGAGCTTGGCGCATATCTCGACCCGCTCGCCGACAAGGCGCTCCTGACTTCGATCTATGTCTCGCTCGCAATCTATGGCGAACTTCCAGCCTGGCTCGCGATCACAGTCGTGTCGCGCGACGCCATGATCCTGATGGCGGTGGTCATCTCCTGGGTCATGGACAAGCCGGTCGAGATCCGGCCTTTATGGGAGTCGAAGTTCAATACGGCGGCGCAGATCGCGCTCGCCGGCTTTGCGCTCGGCCTACGCGCCTTCGGTCTCGACCTGCACCCGCTCTTGGCTGTGCTGGTCTGGACAGTCGCCGCAACCACGATCGCCTCTGGCGGCATCTACATCGCCCAGTGGTTCGATCATATGAGCCGTTGAAGGTACCCCGCATGCAAAGTCTCGCCGCGGTTTCCATCCTCGTTCCGAGTTACGAGGAGGGCTTGTCGTTCTTCAGCGGGGCGCTCGGCTTTGCTGTGCTTGAAAACACGGATCAGGGCGTAGGAAAGCGCTGGGTCGTCGTGGCGCCGCAAGGCGGCCAGGGCGCGCGGATCGTCTTGGCAGTTCCCGGCGACGAACGGCAGCGCGCACGGATCGGCGACCAGACCGGCGGGCGCGTCGGCTATTTCCTTTTCAGCGACGACTTTGCACGCGATTATGAGCGGATGCGGGCTCGCGGCGTCCGCTTCCTCGAGGAGCCTCGCCGCGAGCCCTATGGTCTGGTGGCGGTTTTCGCGGACCCGTGGGGTGGCAAATGGGACCTTCTGCAGCCGGAGGACGCTGGGCGATCCGGCAGGTAACCCCGCCGTGAGCATAGGGCGAGAAACCCTCATATGGGCGGCTTTGTTCTTGGCCTTCTGCGGCGCCCTTTACATACTGGGCTCGACGGTCACGCCGTTCGCAGCCGGCATCGCGCTCGGCTATCTTCTGGACCCCGTCGTCAATCGCCTGGAACGGCTGGGCCTCAATCGCCTTGGGGCTTCGCTGGTCATCCTTTTCCTATTCGCTTCGTTCTTCGCGCTCGCGCTCATTATCGTCGTGCCGATTCTCGGCGAGCAGCTCGTCAACTTCGCTGCGCAATTGCCCGATTACGCGATGCGGCTTCAGACACTTGCGATCAACGAGGGCAATGCGCTGATCGAAAAGTACGCCCACGGCTGGCTCAAGGCTTTCGGTCTTAACGAAGAGCAGATCAAAGAGCCGATTGGGGATTTTGTCTCCCAAGGCGCGCAATGGCTGGTCAACGCCCTTCGATCGTTGATCTCGGACGGCGGAGCGGTGTTCAGTTTCTTTTCCTTGCTCGTGATTACCCCTGTCGTCGCGTTCTATATCCTGATCGACTGGGAGAGGATGGTCGCCGAAATCGACGGTTGGCTGCCGCTCGACCACCGAACCCGACTGCGGCAGGTCGCCGACGAGATCAATCTGGCGATCGCAGGCTTCATTCGCGGTCAGTCCTTGGTCGCCCTCTTTCTCGGTCTTTGGTACGGGATCGGCCTCACTCTGGTCGGCTTGGACTATGGCCTCTTGATCGGGGTTGCGGGAGGATTTTTGAGCTTCATTCCCTATCTCGGCTCTTTGACTGTGCTTGTCCTTTCCGTTGTGGTCTCCCTTGTACAGGGTTGGCCCGACATTACCCTGTTCCTCACGGCGGTGGGCGTCGTCGTGGTGGGCCAATTCCTCGAAGGGAACGTGATCACTCCTAAGCTTGTCGGAGATTCTGTCGGGTTGCACCCAGTGTGGCTCATGTTCGCGCTGCTCGCATTCGGCAAGTTGTTCGGCTTCGTCGGACTTCTGGTGGCGGTCCCTGTCGCAGCTGCGATCGGCGTCATCGCGCGGCATATTGTTGCGCTTTACCTCGACAGCCCGCTTTATCTTGGCCATGGTGGAAGGGAGCCGTGATACGCCCGCGACAGCTCACCCTCGACTGGCCGCATGCGCCAAGCTTTGCGCGCGAAGACTTTTTGTCCGCGCCGTTAAACCGCGAGGCGCTCACGACAATCGATCGTTGGCCCAATTGGGCGGCGCGGATGCTGCTGCTCGTAGGACCCGAGGGAGCGGGCAAGAGCCACCTCGCGGCGATGTGGGCCGAGCGAAGCGGCGCTGCGATTGTCCCAATCGTGAGCGGAGGCAACCCCAATCCGCCCGCGAGCGCGGAAGCGCTTGCCATCGAAGACGCTGATCGAGTGGGAGACGCCGAGGACAAACTGTTCCACGTGATCAACAGCGCTATTTCAAGGAATGCATGGCTCCTCATCACCGCCCGAACGGCGCCTGATTCGTGGTCCTTGAAAACGCCGGATCTTCTGTCCCGCCTGCGGCTCGCGCCCATCATGCGGATCTCGGCGCCAGACGACGAATTCATGGAAGCGGTTCTTTATAAGCTCTTCAGCGATCGTCAGTTGCAAGTCGAGCCTCATGTTGCGGCGTATATCGCGGCTCGGATGCAGCGCTCGATCGGCGCGGCGCGCGCCTTCGTCGAGAGGGTCGACCGGGAAACGCTTTCGCGAGGACGCCGGGTGACGCGAGCGCTGGCGGGAGAACTTCTGCGGGCGATGGAAAAAGACTAAGGAAGAGTTCCGAGCGCGGAACACGCCCCGTTTCTGGCGCATTCTTCGACTTGGACGCATGAGCGCCATTTTTGCGCAAGACTGCGGAAATTGGATGGATTAAATTCCAGCGCCGCGCACCCGCCATCGAGTTGGGCGCGGTCTGCAAACCCAGTCACGGCGTGAGGAGGAGACGATGCGGAAGTCCCTCGTTCTAGCCATTACCGCTCTTGGCGGCGGCGTCAGCTACGGCGCCGGGACCGTACATACCAGCTCATCGACAGCGCCGCCGGATCCCGCGACCTGGCGATGGCATGTGAATACGATCCTCGACGGACAGAAGTCGGAGCCTCCAGAAAAGGTCGCGACGAACCTGGGTCGTCTCTACGAGCGCTACACGCTATTCGGCTTGCCGGAGCGCAGGTAGGCGGACGGACGTCAGGGCCGCTCGGGCGTCTCGAGGGCGTTGATGTTTCTGGCCCGAGCCCAGAGGCGCTCGAACGTATGCTCGAAGGCGTCGACGGTCTTCGGGTCCGAGACGAGGATGAGGTCGTTGTCCTGTCGGGCAAGGCCGGGGTGGGAAAAGTTCCCCGACCCCGTCCGCAGGAGTTTGCCGTCGATGGCGTAGGCCTTGAGGTGCATGAGCACACCCTCCCCCTTGACCTTGGCGGCGACATTGGGATGGGCGAGCAGGTCCTCGATGGGCGCGCCATAGCGCAGGCCGTGCTCGGCGAATTGGGAGCGGTCGAAGTACAGGCGGACGGCGACATCCCGTTCGGCCGCTGCTGTGAGGGCCTCGATAACGCGTTCGTCCGACAGGACGTAGGCGGCCATGTCGATCGAGAGCCGAGCCGAGCCGATCTCGCGCGCGTCGACCGCCTCCAGGTTTTCCTGGGGGGCATAGTGGATCTCCGCGCTGGGGCCCGCGCCGCTCGCCGGGGACGGGGCCGCGAGGGGTGTAGGCGTGCGCGCGGGCGCGGCTTGCAGAGCAAGGGCCGCGATCACTATGATGAGTGGGAAAAGCCTCGCCAACGCGACCGCCCGAATCGATACAACCTGAGAGGTTGTATTCCATCCGCGCCGCGATTGCAAAGGGGGCGCCCGCCCGCGGCGGGACAGGAGGTCCAATGAACGCAATCGTCGGCGTGGAGCGCCGCGCCTCAGTCTGTCCGCACGACTGCCCCTCGGTGTGCGCCCTCGATGTCGAACTGATTGACGGCGTCCGGATCGGGCGCGTGCGCGGCGCCCGGGACAGACCTACACGTCCGGCGTGGTTTGCGCGAAAGTGGCGCGCTACGCCGAACGTATCCACCATCCCGAGCGGTTGACCCAGCCCTTGCGCCGGACCGGCCCGAAGGGCTCGGGCCAGTTCGCCCCGATCGATTGGGACGAGGCGCTCGACATCGTTGCGGAACAATTCCTCGCGGCGGAACGCCGCGACGGCGCGAAAGCGTCTGGCCCTATTTCTATGCCGGGACGATGGGGCTCGTGATGCGGGACGGCATCGATCGCCTGACGCACGCCAAGCGCTATTCCCGCTTCTTCGGGACGATCTGTGTCGGCGTCGCCTGGCCCGGCTATATCGCCGGAACCGGCCAGGCTCTCTGGCGTCGATCCCCGCGAGATGGAAAAGTCCGACTGCATCGTGATCTGGGGCACCAACGCCGTCGCCACGCAGATCAACGTGATGACTCACGCCGTCCGCGCCCGGAAGGAACGCGGCGCGAAAATCGTCGCCATCGACATCTATGAGACGGAGACCATGCGCCAGGCCGACATGGCGCTGCGCGTCCGGCCGGGACGGACGGGGCCCTCGCCTGCGCCGTCATGCACGTCCTCTTCCGCGAGGGTTTCGCCGACCGCGGCTATCTCGAACGCTACACGGACGCGCCCGCCGAACTCGAAGCCCATCTGGCTTCGCGCACGCCCGAATGGGCGAGCGCGATCACCGGTCTCGCCGTCGAGGAGATCGAAGCTTTCGCCCGGCTCGTCGGCGCGACGAAGAGAACCTTCTTTCGCCTTGGCTATGGCTTCTCGCGGCAGCGCAACGGCGCGGCAAATATGCACGCGGCGCTCTGCATCCCGGCCGTCACAGGCGCCTGGGCGCATGAGGGCGGCGGCGCCTTCCACAGCAACAGCGGCATTTTCAAGCTCAGGAAAACAATGATCGAAGGACTCGACAAGCGCGACTCCTTCGTGCGCCGCCTCGATCAGTCGCCGTCGGCGCTCTGACCGGCGAGCGCGAAGCGCTGAAGGGCGGACCGCCAGTCACGGCGATGCTGATTCAGAACACCAATCCTCTCGCCGTCGCGCCGCATCAGGAGAAGGTCCGGCGCGGCTTTTCGCGCGAGGATCTTTTTGTCTGCGTGCATGAGCAGTTCATGACGGATACGGCGCGCTACGCCGATATTGTTCTGCCCGCCACCATGTTTCTTGAACACGAGGACCTTTACACGGCCGGCGGGCACCAGCACCTGCAGTTCGCGCCCAAGGTCGTCGATCCGCCCCCCGGATGCCGATCCAATCACGAGGTGATCGTCGGGCTTGCCAGCGGGTCGGAGCAGAGCGTCCGGCATTCCATGAGCCCACGCGAGATCATCGACTGGACGCTCAAGGCCTCGCACTACGGCGATCTTGCGACGCTGGAAAAGAACCGCTGGCTGACCTGCAGCCGCCGTTCGAGGAGTCGCATTTTCTGAATGGCTTTGGTTTCCCGGACAAGAATTTCGGTTCAAGGCGGACTGGGCCCGCACGCCCTTCGCCAACGATGGCTTGCGGGTGACTGGGCGGCTATGCCGAGCCTGCCCGACCACTGGGCGGCCAACGAATCGGCGGACGCCGAACGGCCCTTCAAGCCGCGACCTCGCCCGCGCACAACTTCCTGAACTCCACCTTCACGCAGACGCCGACTTCGCTCGCGCGGCAGCGCCGGCCGGAAGTCATGATCCATCCAGCCAACGCCGCGCGACTCGG
>CAWGPL010000005.1:0-296540 GCA_963824465.1 uncultured Alphaproteobacteria bacterium | reverse complement strand
CGCGTAGAACACCCGGGCCTGCGGGCCGAACGCCTCGACGTAGTCCCGGCACCGGGACCGCACGTCGTCCTCGTCGCACACGTACAGCGGCGTGCCGAACTGCGCGGCCAGCTCCCGCACGTCCGCGCCGCCCAGGGTGAGCACGCCGCCGGCCCGCCGCGCGCCGCGCGGCCAGATGGCGGGGTGCAGGGCGTTGAGGTCGTTCGGGGGGGCGGGGGGATGGTCGGCGGGCAGCACGTCACCGTGGCGGGGCCCGGCCGGGTGGGCGACGCGGCTCATCTATATCCTTTCCGGCGCGTCGACACCGAGCAGCTCAAGGCCGGCGGCGAGCCCGGTCCGCGCCGCGTCCGCCAGCCACAGCCGTTCGCTGCTGATGCTCGATATCGTGGTGAAGCCAGTAGTGCTCATGGTGTCAATCGTCCGCGCTGCCAGTTCGGCCAGGTACCCGGCGAACTCGTCGGGGCGGCCGCGGCGCGCGGCCATGGCCACCCGTTCCGGGAGCCAGGACAGCGCGTCGAGCAGCGCCAGCTCCGGGGGTGCCGTGAGCAGGCGCGGCCTGAACCCGCCTGGTCCGGAGTCCAGCGAGGCGGCCCAGCGCAGCACGGCGGCAGCGGCGGCATGCGCGTACCGAACAGCATAGGCGGGATTGCCCAGGACGTGCCGGGCGATGACCTCGGGCGGCGCCGGGACGCCGCCCGGCGGCGTGGCGGCCAGCGCGAACCGGACCGCATCGAGCCCCGCGTAGGCGACCGCCACGGGAACCGGCGAGCCGGGGACGGAGGGGGGAACCACGCTCCGTTCGGCATAAAAAGAAATGGTCGCGCCCGCGGTGGCGGCGAGCCGGGCGGTCAGTTGTGCGGCGAGGGCGGCCCGGGCGGACGGCCAGTCCGGCGCGGCGGTCAGGTCCGCGCCCGCGGGGCCGGGCGCGGTGCGGCCGCGCAGCGCGTCGCTGGCGGCGCAGGCCGGGCCGGCCCGGATGATCCGCACCGCGAGGGTGGCCAGCGCGTCGTGGGTGATGGTGACGGTGAGGTAGCCGGGCCCGGTGATCTCGGCGGTGGCTATCCAGGGCTCGGTTTTGAGGCGGGCGGCGAGGGCCAGGCGTGTTTCGGGTGCCAGGTGAAACGGCAAGCTGGAGGTGTAGCTGCCGGGCCGCGGACCGGGGCGGAGCAGCGGATCGTGGTCGTGGCCGGCCGCGGCGAGGATGACGCGCCGCAGCTCGGCGGTGATCATGGCGGGCCGCTGGCGGCCAGCTCGCGGACCACGCGGATCATCTCGTTCGGGTCGAAGGGCTTGGTCAGGTAGGCGTCGGCGCCGACCAGGGTGCCGTGGGACTTGTCGTCCTCCTGGGCCCGGGCGGTGATCAGCACCACCTTGATGTGGGCCGTGTCCGGCGACCGGCGCAGCTGCACCGCCGTCTCCCAGCCGTCCAGCCGCGGCATCATCACGTCCAGCGTGATGACGTCCGGGTCGATTTCCGTCACCTTGTCCAGGCAGTCCTGCCCGTCCACCGCCGTCTCCACCTCGAACCCCTCGAGCTGGAGGTTTACCGCGATCAGCCGCCTGATCACCTCGTCGTCGTCCACGACGAGCACCCGTCCCAATCCGTGCGTCACCCGCGTGAGGGTAGCGTCTCGCGGGCGGTGATGGCGCCTGCTAACGCGACGTGTCCGCTCGGCCTTTGCGACTGGTAACCTTTGGTGTCGCGCAGCCCCCATAGCTCAGGGGAGAGAGCAACGGCCTCCGGAGCCGTGAGCGCAGGTTCGAATCCTGCTGGGGGCGCACATCACTAGCAGCGCCAACCGGGACCTGACCTGCGGGAACCGGATTCTGCCGGATGGCGTCCTCGGACACGTCATGCCATCGGATGCCGTCCGATGGCAGCTTCCGCGCCCCATACGCGCCCCAAGTCATCGGTCCTCCCCCGGGTGAAGGGTCTGGTCCATGCGGCCGATCCAGACGTCCTCAAGGCCGGCGACGCACCGCGCGTAGACGCGGGTCAGGACCTCCACTGAGTGGCCGGCCCAGGCGGCGACCTCGGTGGCCGGGACGCCGGAGTTGAGCCGCCAGGTGACCCCGGAGTGGCGGAGGTCGTAGGGGCGCTTCATCAGCGGTGAGGCGAGCTGCTCGGGGGTGAGCGAGGCGGCGCGGACTTTCTGCCAGACCTGCCACCAGGTGGACGGCTGGAGCGGGTTCCCGTTCTCGGAGCGGAACAGGCGGCCGTCCGAGGCCGTGCCGAACGTCGCGAGGTGCGCGTGCAGGAGCTCGACGAGCTCGGGCGGGATCGGGACCTTCCGCACGGGCCTGCGGGCTTGCGGGCCAGGTCTGCCTTTGGTCCGGCCTTTGAGGCCGCGGTGCTCGTGGACCTGGCCGTCGTCGGTGTAGGCCTTCCCCGGGGCGGGGCTGGCGTCGGCGAAGATCAGGTGGCCCCATCCGGTCTCGGGCAGGTGGCAGCCTTCGCGGGTGAGCGCGGCGACTTCGGAGGGTCGCATCATGGCGTAGAACATGCAGCCGTAGAAGGCGCGGAAGCGCGGGCCTTGCCTTTTTCCGATGGTGGCGCAGGCGTCGAGCATCGACGCGACCAGCGCCGGGCTGCCTACGGCGCGCGGGTCCAGGGTGTCGTCCGGGGCCTGCGGGGGTGTCCAGCCTTCGGGCAGGTTGCCTTTGCTCAAGGGATTCTTGCTGAGTCTTTTCTTGCGGACGGCGTATCCGAGGGCGCGGTGCACGACCCGGCGGCGGCGGGAGAAGTACTCCGGGGCGGAGGGCTTGCCGTTCAGGTTGACGGCCAGGGCGTCGAGCACGTCGCAGACGACTGAGGGGTCTTCGAGGGCGCTCACCGGGCGCGACGCCCTGGTTGTCCAGGTGATGGCTTTGGCCTCGTCCTCGTCCAGCTCGCCCGCGTGCTGGCCCTGGTTGAGCTTCTTTCTCAGCGCCCGCCTGAGGATGTCCGGATCGGGTGCGCCTGCCAGGTCCCGCACGACGACGGGGACGACCGTGGCCAGGGTTTCGATGATGGATACGCGGGTCTTGGCCGCGGCCGCGGGCCAGGCCGAGGCGGCGAACTCCGCTGCGTGCTCGTAGAACGAGACGTCCCGGCGTATGCGCTCCATCGATTCGGGAAGGCCCGAATCGGTGTCGAACCCCTCCCCTTTCCTAGCCGCCGTGATCAGCGAGGCACGGAACGACTCCGCGAGTGCCATGGTGAGAAACGAGTGGGAAAACTGCCGCCCGGACACGACCCACCGGACCCGGTGGGGCGTCTTGCGCCCCTTCCGGGTCTCGATCTTCCAGGGGTGGAAGTCGAACGAGGTGGTCACGCGATGTCCTGGCCGGGGGTGTCGAGCCACTGGTCGAGCCAGCTGCGGCGGGTCCGCAGCGGGCCGTGCCCGCCGAGCCGGGTGCTCTGGGGGCCGGTGCCCAGGGCCCGCCACCGGTCGAAGGTCCGCCGTGAGATCTTCAGCTCGGTGCAGACTTCGTCGACGGTGAGCCACTCGTCGCGCGCGCCGTGCCCGTCACGGGAGGGCCGGGGTGTTCTGGCTCTCACGGCCATCCCCTCCGCACGGCGGTGTTCCTTCTCGCCATTAGCCCGGGCAGTTCTGGTCGTCCGGTTGCGTGGCATCGCTGCGGTGTCATAGCCCTGCCTCCGGTTCCATCTCCGGCTTATCCCGGGCCGACCGGTCGGCGGAAAGGCCCAGGTCATATGGGGTGGGCACGCCGCGGTGATCCATGTTGAGCAGCGGATACCTGGCCTGCCAGTCGGCGGCCGTCTCCGGGGGCGCCGACCCGTTGGCGGCGTGCCAGGCCTCCGAGTGAGCCTTGTCCGCCTCGTAGAGGCGGTACTGGGCTTCCTGCGCTTCGGCGGCTTGCGCCGCGGACTGCTCGCTGAGGCTGGGCAGGTTCGCCAGGTCAGTCCAGGCGTCCAGGTACGCGGCATATGCCGCTTGCACCGCAGGGTGAGCGTTCGGGCGGGCCGGGGTCCGGTCACTGCCCGCGGTCACTGCCCGGCGCGGCCAGGCTGCCACGGTCACCAGCTCCCTTCAGGGTTTGTGTTGCACCGCGGGGTGGCTGCCTGGTGCAGTCGCGGTGCACGGGCGGTGCACGCCGTGCCCGGGGTTGGCTCGTCACGGCTGGGACCGTGGGCGGGCCCGGCGGCATGTCTCAACCGGTCCATGGGCTTCTCCTGGGGATCAGTTCGTCCCATGCGGGGCGGGTGAGGGCGCATCCGGTGGCGCAGTTGGCGGTGATCTGCTGGACGCGTTTGAGGACGCCGGGGAGCCAGCGGTCGTGGAAGATGAGGGCTTCGTCGAGGCTGGGGCGTTCGCCGGTGTAGATGCGGGTGAATTCGCACCAGATCAGCCCGAGCTCGGTTACCGCGTCCTTGTGGGCCTGCCAGCAGTCGCGGACCGAGGCGGCGGCGCTGGGGTAGGCGGTGAGGAAGGTTTGCATCCAGGCGGCCAGGTCGGCCAAGTGCTCGGCGTACTGGGCCGGGTCAAGGTCGTGCCAGGCGATGACTTCGGGGCCTTTACGGGTGGTGAGGGCTTTGACCATGTCCTCGGTCAGCTGCTCGATCCGCTTGTCCGTCGCGTCGGCCCGCTGTTCCAGGGTGGTGAGCCGTCCCCGGTGGCCGGTGACCTGGGTCACCAGCCGGGCGACGGTCTCGGCGTAGGGCTGGTCAGGCTGCGGCATCCGTCAGTTCCTCCTGCAATTCGGGGATGACGAGCTCGGCGGGCACGTACAGCTGGGGGGCCTTGGGGAGCATGCCGAGGCGGTAGCTGAGGCGGTGCCATGGGATCCGGAACTTCACCGCGACCGGGGGCCGGTTGACCAGGATGATCAGGGCCCGGGTGTCGGGGAGCATGCGGATCGACTCCGGGGAGATCACCGGGATCCTGGTGTCGTCGTGGGTGATGGTGCCGCACAGGGTGGACAGGTGCTCCAGGGTGTCGGCGTCGTCGACGCCAGGGAGGATCATCTTGCAGCCGCAGCAGGACCAGATCGCGGCGGCCTTGTCCGGGCCGTAGGCGTCCCGCAGCTGGGCCAGGGAGTGGATGACGATGGTGAAGAACGCGCCGTAGCCCGCCGAGTCGGCCAGCTTGTGGGCCAGGGCCGGGACGCCGATGTTGGCGACCTCGTCCAGGGCGAAGAATACGCCGGGGGACAGTTTCCGCCAGGGGATCCGGGATCCGGCCAGGATGGTCGAGCGGTGGATGTGGTCGGTCAGGGCGCGGAACAGCGGCGCGGCCACCGAGGTGGCGCCTTCCCGCATGATCATGTAGAGGGTGCCGCGGGACTCGGCGAACCCGGCGGCGTCGAACGGGCCCGCCTGGGGGCCGGTGACCATGGTCTTCAGCTGCGGGATGGTGACCCATCCGAGGGAGCGGTTCATGGTCATCCGGATGGAGTCGGCGGACTTGGAGTCGGTGAAGATCTCCATGCAGCTGGCGGCGAGCTCGCGGGAGACGCGCGGGTCACGGGTCGCGCCCAGCACGGTGTCCTGGCCGAACTTGTTCGCCCACGCGTAGACGGCGCTCATGTCGTAGCCCTGGACCGCGGCCAGGTGCATCAGCATGGCCAGGGAGACGGCGCTTTTCTCCAGCCAGAACGCCATGTCGCCGGGGGCCACGTCGCCGACCAGGGCGGCGGCGCGCAGGAACGCGACGTCCGGGTCCTGGCATCCGGCGATGATGTCCCAGTGCAGGTTGGACGGCAGTCCGCCGACCCCGAACGGGTTGAAGATCCGCAGCGGCCCGAGCATGGCCCGCGTGCCTGCGGTCAGGTCGTACAGGTCGGCGCGGCTGGAGAACGTCACGCACGCGCCTTCGTGGCTGAGGATCTGCTCGGCCAGGGCCCCGGTCTTGGCCATCCGGGGCGGGGCGACGATCACCCGCTGGTGTTCGGCGGGCACGAACACCCGCTTGAACCACTGCCCGCGGCCCAGCCGCCAGGAGTACCACGTGGCGGGCCTGAGCATCCTGACGCGCCAGGGCATGTCGGGGCGGACCCGCTTGCCGTGCCGGACGGCCGCGAACCTGGACCAGCGCCAGGCCAGTTCGGCGAACGAGGCGAACCCCTCCCCCGGGTGCAGCCGCAGCTTGATCCGCCAGTAGATCCGGCGCTGCGACACCTGGGAGAACACGGTGCCTTTGATGGCCAGCCCGGCGGCGAGCAGGGCCAGGACGACGGCGCCGATGAGATCGGTCTTCATGCGCTCTCTCCTTCCAGGCGGGCCAGCTCGGCGTAGATGTAGCTGCGTGCGGTGCCCGGCTGGAGGTCGGCGAGCGGGGCCAGCCGCGCTGCGACCTGGGAGGCAGTCGAGCGCATGCCGTACTCAGGGGCGGCGCGGTACGCGGCGAGAAGGATCGCCTTCTTGGTCGGGGTCACGTCATCAACGGGGGTCTGCGGCAGCGGCGCGGCGTTGAGCACGGCCTGGCGCAGCCCGGCGGCGGTCTCGCGGAAGGCCAGGCACAGCCGCAGCCCGTACAGCAGGGTCAGCGCCGCGGCTCGCGCACAGCCTGTGAGGAAGCGGCCTAGCCCTTTCCAGGCTGACGGCTCTTCCATGCCGAGGGCGTGGCGGCGGACCACCGATACCACCCTGTCCGTGACGATCGCGGCGAACACCGGGGCGGTGGTGAACGCGATCACCGACCTGGCCGACGCGGTGTCGGCGGCAGCGTAGTTCATCGCCGAGGAGGCCACCGCGCAGGCCTGGATGAGGAAGCGTTCCGTTTTGGAGGACCGGCCCTTGCGGGCCAGGCCGAGGGACAGGCCGGTGAAGATCACCTGGCCGGTGTCGAACATGCCGGCCTCGATCATGCTGGGGAGGTCCTGGTGCCTGGCGGCGAAGATGAACAGGAACTGGCCCCACCACGAGACGTAGAACAGGCCTGCGTCGAGCAGGACGAGCAGGGCGGTTGACCATCCCACCAGCAGCGATCCGGCCTCGCGTTCGGCGCCTGCGATCCTGCGGACGTTGGTGATGAGCTGGCCGTCCGGGGTGTCGATTGCGAAAAGCCCGGGGCCGCGGGGAATGTCAGGGTTCATTTCGGTTCCTCTTTGGTCAGTTCAAAGAACACGCGGGCGTCTGGCGGCCGCGCGGTCGCGCTGGCGTGCGTATCCGGCGTCACCTGCGGGGATGCAACCGGTCATGACGCCTCGGCCTCCGGGTCGGTTACCTGGACGACGGCGTTCGGGCCGCTGAGGCCGAGTACGGCCGCCCACGAGTCAAGGTGCTCCCAAAGGCGCGGGGTCCAAGCCTCCGGACCTGCGTCGGCAGGAATGCGGCCGACCGCCTCGGCGATGCTCATCGCGGCCTCGGCCTGGTCCCGGGTCAGGTTGCGGCCAGGCAGCCACGTAACGGTCCATAGCGTCGGCTCGCCGGGGACGGGAACGGGCCACGCTGTGGCGGCATGGCGCGTGTATGCACTGCGCATGACGCGATCGGTGATCGTGAGCCTCACAGCTCCGCCTCCGGTTCGTTCGCGCAGGTATCGGCGTAGAGTTCCGCCACGGACACGCCTTGCTGTTCTGCTGCCAGTTCGGCCGGGTCGAAGCCGCGCGGGTAGTTGGCCTCGAGGTACGCGGCGGCCATCCCCCCGACATCGGGGGGCGCGGCGGCCTCGATCCGGTGTTGCTGGGCCTCGTATTCCGCGTTCAGCGGCATGTCGCGTCCGTACTCCTGCCGGAAGAATGCCCTCCACTCCCCCGGGTGGTCCTTGGCTGACGGCTCGGGCGGGCTGGTCTGTACGGCCTGCCAGGTGTACGCCTCCATCAGCGCCTGCTGCGCGCCGGGAAGGCCGACAGCGGCGCGGGCCTCAAGCTGCTGGAGGTAGGCGTCCTCCTGATCGAGCTGCCGCTGTGTCTCGGTCCGCGTCTGTTCGATCTCCTGCCGGATCTCGGGCCGGCTCCGGTACTGCTGCTCATGTTCGGCCCACCAGGCGTCGATCCGTGCCTGGCGCGCTGCCCAGGTCTCTGTCACGGCTCGGCCTCCGGTTCCGGCGCGGGAGCGCCAGGCTCGGGCGGCGGCGGGTAGCCCGCGGCGCCGGGCCCGGTCAGGTGGGCGGGGTAGCGGTAGTCCCAGGAGCCGGGCGGGCCGGAGACTTGCACGTGGGTTTCGTGCTGGGCGCGGAGCCGGGTGACGTAGGCGTCGTCTGGTTCGGTGTAGCTGGCTTCGGCGCGGACCGTGGTCTGGTCGGCCAGCGGGCCCATGGAGGCGGCCAGGTCCCGCATAGTTTGCGGCGCGTCTGCGTGGGCGTTGATCTTGTCGGCCCAGGCGCGGACGGCTGCGGCCCGGCCGGTCTCGGCCTGGTAGGTGGCGGCGCGCCGCCAGTCACGTTCGGCCCGGGCGCCGGGGTGGTCGGACAGCAGCCACTCGTAGAACGCGGTGTCGGTCACGTCGCGGCCATGCAGCCCGCCGCTCACCGCCCGGCCTCCGGTCCGGGCTCGGGCCCGGCAGCGGGCGCGGGTTCCGGCCCGGGGTCCTTCATGTGCGAGTGGAGCCGCTGGACTCCGTCGTCGCCGAGGCGGGGGACGGAGATCTCGGTTATATAGGTGGTGCCCTGACCGTCGTCTTCGGCGGTGGGGCCGGTCCAGGTGAGGCCCATCAGCATGCCTCCGGTTCCTGCTCAAGGACGGTTTTGGCCCGTGCTCCGCGGGTCTGCCAGAACGCGTGGAGCGTGGCCGCTTCCAGTTCGGCGGCCCGGTGCCGGTCGGTGAGGGTGGCGTGCGGGTCGGCCAGGACCGCCGCGGTGTGCGCGGTGGCGCGGTTCAGCTGCGCCAACGTGGGGAGTTTCGGGCCTTCGTGCTTGTCCGGGCTGGCGTTCATTGCGCCTCCGGGTCCGGGCTTGGGCCCTGGTATCCGTAGAAGGTTGCCGCGCGTTCCTCGGCCTCAAGCTGGGCCTGGTAGCGGGCGGAGTCTTCGTTGTCCCACTCGTGCTCCCAGTCCTGTTCGGCGTCTGCGTCGGCCGCCAGGTCGTCGAGGTGGTTCGCGGCCGCGGCCGGGCTGTAGGTGAGGTATGGCTCGGGTGAGCCGTCGGGTAGCCACGGCTGGTAGGTGGCCGCAGTCTGGTCCGGGTCGCTCATGGGGCTTGTGCCTCCGTTCCTGGCCTGCGGATTTCTGCCGGGGCCGCGGAAGCACAGCGGGTAGGTGGGCTCGCTGTTTTCCGGTTCGGCCAGGGCGGTGTCCTGGGGGTATTCCGGGGGTGATGTCATCCGGCTTGCGCCTCCTTGCGGGGTTCGGTCCGGTACAGGCGGGTGAGCGCCTCGGTTCCGCGGCCCGGGAAATCACCGGGGCGGGGGTCAGCGAAATGAGCGCGGCCGCCTGGTCCCCATTGCCGGGCTTCCAGCTCCGCGTCCAGGACCAGGCCGTGCTGGCGGGCCTTGACGTCGGCGACGGCTCTCAGGTAGCCGTCGACCTGGCCCTGTTCGTAGGCGGCCGCGGCCATCTCGCGGGCCAGCTGCAGGCGGTACCGGGTTTCCGCCTGGCCGTGGTCGGCCTCGGCGATGGCGGCTCCCGGGTCGATGTTCACGCGCCCGCCTCCATCTCCGGTTCAGGAGCTTTCGGCGCGGTCCACCCGGCGATGAGCTGGTCGACGAGGCTGACCACCTCGGGGGTCACGTACGGATCCGGCGTCCTGACCCGGCCGGGTTCGTTCGGGACCCACCGGGCACCCGGCCCGGGCGGCAGGTCCAGGTCGATCTCGGGCTTGCCGCGGCAGATCAGGCAGTACTTCGCGGCGCTGGACTCCTTCACCCGCACCTCGCGCTCGCGGGTGACGCCACGCCACACACGGCCGATGCGGAAGGTGCCGCCTGCCTCGTGCTGGACCTGCATCAGCCGGGCGGCCGCCGGTCCCCCGGCGGCGTGTTCCGCGACGCGGGCCTGGACGCTCTCTCTGCTGCCGGGGCTGAACCCGCTGTAGTGTGCAGCGTGCTTGTACGGCGGGTCCAGATGCAGGATGTAGACGTCGCCGACCTGGTGGTACAGGTCGGGGATCGGGGCTCTCACGGCTCATGCCAGCCCACCCCGTGACCGCGGTCCCGTGGGCGACTCAGGTGCTCGACAATTACGTGCGCGACGGCATCGCGAGTCGGGCGGAGATGACAGATGCGGCCATGGCGCAGGGCGCGGATTGCGTGATGCTCAACAAAGGCCCGTATCTCGCCGACGGCGTCGCCTTTCTGCGCGACGTGCTGACCCGCATGGATCGGCACTACGCCAAAAAATTCGTGCGCTTCGGATCGCTGAAAGCCTGGGCGTGACGCTGGGAAAGGTCCGCTGCGCCGGTTGACCGAGAGGCGGCGCCCGGCCTAACCTCCGGTCTGGATGTCATGGAGAATTTCTTGGGGATGGGAATGCTCTCGATCCGCTTCGCCGCCGTTTCTCTGGTCGGCTTCGGCCTCATTGCGGGCTCCGCGCCCGCCTTCGCGCAGAGCGAGGCGATGGCCCTTTGCAAGGAAGACGTGGCGCGCCTCTGCCCTGGCGTTCAACCTGGCGGCGGACGGATCGTCGGCTGCCTCAAGCAGCATAAGATGGAGATGAGCGTCGGCTGCGCGAAAGCGCTTCAAGCCATGAAGGCCAAGATGGGGAAATAGGAGAGGCTGACCGCCTCGTGACGTCGGCGAGGCTTGCGAATCGGGAGCTTTCCCCTTTACCGGTCCGCGGTGTCGACCGTAATCGCTTTCCCGTAAACTCGCGAAACGCAGGCGCAGAGTTTCGTGTTCGCCGCCTTTTCTTCGTCGCTGAAGAAGACGTCGCGATGGTCGACTTCGCCGTCCACGGCGAGGATAGTGAGCGCGCACAAACCGCACTCCCCCTTTCGGCAGTCGAAGATCATTTCGACACCCGCTTCCTCCAGCGCCTCCAACATGGATTTCGCGACTGGAACCGGCACCGTTTTATTGAGGCGCGGAATTCTGATCTCGAAGGGAACGCTTGGCCGCGATCCGCTCACGCCGAACGTCTCGAAGCGCAGGAGATCGAAAGGCCGGCCGCTGGCGCCCCACGCCCTTTTCGCCGCCTCCATCATGCCGATTGGGCCACAAACATAGGCCTCCGCCCCCGGGCCGAGCTTGAAAAATTCCGCTTTGAGGTCGATGCGCGCGCCCTCGACGCCAGCGAAGAGCGCAAGTTTTTCGCCCAGAGCGGCCTTGAGTTCCGACGCGAGGGCGAAGTCCGCGCGGGTATGGGCGCTGTAAAGCACGCGGAAATCGGCGCCGGCGCGCGCGAGCGCCAGCGCATGGGAATAGATCGGCGTTATCCCGATTCCTCCCGCGACCAGGAGATATTCCGGCTGCCTGAGGCGAAGCGGGAACGCATTGTCGGGTCCGGAGATCATCAGGCGGGCTCCGGCGGCAAGCGCGCTCATGTAAGCCGAACCGCCGCGCGTGTCCTTGAGCAGCTTCACAGCGATGCGGTAGACGCCGTCGTCGCAAGGTCCGATGAGGGAATAGGACCGCGTGTCGGGACGACCGGCGATCCTGACTTCGACTTTGAGATGCGAGCCGGGCGACGGCGCGACGAAACCGCCCTCCGGGCTGATCTCGATCATGCGAATGTCAGGCGTGAGGGGACGAACAGCCTTCACGACCGCCGCCCGCCATTCGGGAACCGAGGCCATAGGCGATCACTCCGCCGCGACCGGCGCCGGCGCTTCGCGCGCGAGCATATGGTCGATCATCCGTCGCGCCCAGAGCGCGCCCGCGTCGATGTTGAGGTTATAGAAGGGCTGGCGCGGATTGGCGAGAATCGCGCGCTGCTGCGCTTCCAGAACCGCGTGGTCCTGATCATAGACGCCCTTGCCCTCATTGACGTGCGCGCGTTGCAACGCGCGGGTAAGGTCGGCGTCGTCGATGCGGAAAGTGCGCACGAAATTCCAGAAGTAGTGACAGCTCGTCGCCGTCTCCGGGGCGAGCGCCGCGAGAAAGGCGCCGTTGACGCCCTGCGAACGGTCGCCTTGAGGCGCGCCTGTTCCCGTCGGCGCAACGCCGACGTCGCCGACGACAATTGCGGGCGCCTGGAACGTGATGATCTGCCAGCGATCGACATGGCCGGCCTTGCCGAGTTGCTTCGCCCAGAACGGGGGCGCCTCGATGTCGATCATCCAGCGCGTTAGTGTCGCCGAGCGGTCGTCATGCGTGACGTCGAAGGGCGAATCGAGGATCGCGTCGTCACCGATGCTTCCCGCATGGACGTAGGTCTCATGCGTCAGGTCCATGAGATTGTCGACGACGAGTCGCCAATCGCATTTGAGGCTGACGAAAGTCCCGCCGTCCCCCTTCCATTCCGCGCCGTCGTTCCAGTGAAAGTCCGGCATTTTTGCCGGGTCCGCCAGCGCCGGATCGCCGGGCCATATCCACACGAGGCGATGCTTCTCGATGACCGGATAAGCGCGCACGCAGGCGGAAGGGTTGATGGTCTTCTGGGCCGGCATGAACGTGCACCGTCCAGCCGAGTTGAAAACCAGCCCATGATAGCCGCACACCACCTGATCGCCGACCAGCCGACCGAGCGAGAGCGGCAGGAGCCTGTGCCAGCAGGCGTCCTCAAGCGCGGCGACCGCGCCGTCCGAGCGGCGGTAAAGGACGAGATCCGTGTCGCAAATCTTGCGGGGAAATAGCGCCGGGCCGATTTCGTGGCTCCAGGCGGCGGGATACCAGGCGTTGAGGGGATAGGCGCGCTGCAAAGTCATCCGGCTCCTCCCGAAGGGTCGTTGTCACCCCCGCCGGAGCGAGCCGGAGCAGGCGACGGAGCGCCCGGTCCGCAGGGCCCGGGCTTGTCTCTGTGGGCAGAGTAGCAAATTATGTTGATTTGTCAACATAACTTTTAACGACCCTTTTTGCCCACGCGCAACGTCGCAATTTTCCGTCTATAGAGAGACCGACAATCGGAGGGGAACGCCAACACCATGCGATCGAATGCCGGCCGACGGACTGCCGATGAGAGCGTGGCCGCCAAGACTGACATCGCCCACCGCGACGATGCGGCCGACGACCGCAAGTCCAGCGCGCGCGCTCGACATGTCCGCCTTCGTGCCGGCCGCGCTCACAAACGTCGCTTCGAAAATCACCGCCTCCGCCTCGGCGCTCTATCGGCCGCGCTTCGGGGTCGGCATCACGGAATGGCGGGTGATGGCGCTCCTCGCCGCAGAGCCGTGGAGCGCGCCGGTGCAAATCAGCGAGGCGACGGGCCTGGACAAGGGTGCGGTCAGCCGCAGCCTGCGGGATCTGGCGGAATCCGGGTTCGTCGAAACGCGCGACGACGGCGGCAAAAGCCGCCGCCTGCCCATCGCGCTGACCCGCAAGGGCCTCGCGGTGCACGATCAAATCGTCGAAGAAGCGCTCGCCCGCGAGGCCTTTCTGCTGAAGGGATTTTCAGCCGACGAACGCGCCGCCTTACGCAGCTTTCTCGCGCGCATTCAGCAGCGATTGGATGCGATGGAGAGCGAAGGAGCGGGACCGGACGGCGGCGCGAGCGGCTAAAAGACCGCTTCTTGGAAGGCTGGCTCCAGCAGAATGGCGCCAGGGCCCGTCGTAACGATCGAGCCAAGCCTGCGCCGGCGCACGTCCGCTCTCGACGATGCCCTTGAGGGGCGCGAGCCAGATCGTCTCGTCCTCTCCGTTCGCATTCTTTCGTGCGCGCCGCTTAAGTCCCCCCTCGGCAATCGCCAGCGTATCGCGCGCGACGTCGAGGACGCGCCGGCCTGCAACCACGGCGTCAAGCGCGAGACGGGGCGCGTCGTCGCGCAGCCGCTGGCGATCCTCCGCGGTCCAGGGCTTCACCAAGGCGAGCGCTGCCGAAAGCGCGGCGCGGTCGTAGTAAAGCCCGATCATTAGCGCCGATAGCGCGACGATCCGCGCCGGCGGTCCGACATCTGCCCCGCGCATCTCCAGATAGCGCTTGAGCCGCACCTCCGGAAAGATGGTCGAGAGGTGGTTTGCCCAGTCGGAGATGGTGGCGCGCTCGCCAGGCGCAGCCGCGAGTTTTCCCGCCAGCAGATCGCGGAAGCTCGCGCCGGCGACGTCGATATAGCGGTCGCCCCGCTTCACGAAATACATTGGGACATCGAGCGCATAGTCGACATAACGCTCAAACCCCATGCCGGGCTCGAAGACGAAGGGCAGCATTCCCGTCCGGTTTGGGTCCGTATGGCGCCAAATCTCTGAGCGTGCCGACATCAAGCCGTTCGGCTTCCCGTCGGTGAATGGGGAATTCGCGAAAAGCGCAGTAATGACGGGCTGAAGCGCGACGCCCGCGCGCAGCTTGGCGACCATATCCGGCTCGTCGCGGAAGTCGAGATTGGCCTGCACAGTCGCGGTGCGGAACATCATGTCGAGACCGCGTGTCCCCACCTTCGGCATGTAGCGCCGCATGATCTCGTAGCGGCTCTTTGGCATGATGGGCGTCTCGGCGAGAGTCCATTTCGGGCTCATGCCGAGAGTTAGAAATCCGATCCCGAGCTGACCCGCGACGGCGGCGGTCGCAGCAAGGTGGCGATCAAGTTCAGCCGCGGTATCATGCGCCGTTTCGAGCGGCGCGCCGGACAGTTCGAACTGGCCGCCAGGCTCCAACGAGATGGCCCCGCCCCCGTGGGCATCGTAGAGACCGATGAGATTGCCGCCGTCTTCGATCCGCTCCCAGCGAAGGCTCGCGTTCATGCCCTCCAGCAGAGCCCGGATGCCCGTATCGCCCCCATAAGGAACGGGCGCGGCGTCGCGTCGGTAGAACGGGACCTTTTCGTGCTCAGTCCCGACGAGCAAGGCAGCGTCGCCCTTGCAGCCCGCCTCGAACCAGCGGGCCAGATCGTCGCGCGAACTCGACAATCTCTTCATCGATGACGTCGCGGGCCATTCAGCCGACTATCCCCTCTGGCCAGCAGGCCTGCAACTCTCGCCAGCAAGGCCGGCAAAGATGGGCGCTAGATAGTCGGCCGATCCACACATTGCAAACCATCGGATGCCTGGAATTTAGACGGGCGCTTTCGGGCGCATGTCCTTCGCCAGACGTTCTGTCGCGAAATAGGCGACCGCCACGCCAAGGCAGCCAAAGATCGCCGCCCCAAGGGCGACGCCGAGCATGCCGCCCTTCACCCCGCCCATCCGCGCGCCAATGGTCACGAAAGGGATCGTGCCGAGCGTCGCCCTCCCCCAGTTGAAAACCATCGTGAGAATGGGGAAGCCGAGGTTATTGAAGGCGGTGTTGGCGACGAAGAGACAGGCGAGGAAGAGCCACATCACGACGCCGTAATGGCAGAAAAACGTGACGTAGTCCGCGCTCGCTCCCTCGGCGTCGAAGGCCCGGATGAGCCCGGGCGCGGCGAGCGCGAGCGCGGCCCAGGCGATGAGCACATAGCCGACCGAGAGCAGAAAGGAATCCGTCAGCGTGCGCTGCACTCGCCCCATGAGCCGAGCGCCATAGTTCTGGCCAATGATCGGACCGACCGATCCCGTCAGGGCGAAAATGACGCCGAAGGCGACCGGCGTGATGCGATCGACGATGGCGCTCGCGGCCATCGCAGACTGCCCATAGTCCGAGAAGACGCGAACCGTGTAGGCGGCGCCGACGGGCGTCGCCAGATTGCCCATGATCGCGGGAAATCCTATCGCCATGATGGGACCGAAGTCCCCGCGCGCCGCACTGAAACGTGGGCGGGCGACCATGTTGTGGACGCCGATCGCGCCGCGCCAGCCGACCACGAGAAAAGTGAGCCGCGAGGCGACTGTCGCCCAGGCGGCGCCATAGACGCCAAGCCCAAACCCGAAGATCAGCAGCGGATCGAGGATTGCGGTGACAATCGCGCCAAACAACGTCACATACATAGCGCGTCGCGCGTCGCCGACAGCGCGTAGGATGCCCGAGAACGCCATGCCCAAGGCCATCAATACATTGCTCGGCAGCGAGATGGCGAGGAAATGGGAGGCGACCGTCAAGGGTTCGCCGCTGGCGTGAAGAGCCGTGGCCAGACCCCAGTCGCGAAAGGCGAACATCACTGCCGTGACGCCCGTTGAGATCGCGCCGGTGATCAGGAGCGAAGACGAAGCCAAACGACGCGCGCGCGGCCTGTCGCCTGCTCCGAGCGCCCGCGACACCGTCGCGGATGTCGCGATCGTCAGGCCGATACTGATTGAGATCGCGATAAAGAAGGTGAGGCCGACATAGGCGACCGCTGCCTTGTAAGCCTGATCGCCGAGCTGGGACACCCAGAAGAGCGAAAGAAGGTCGACGCCGAAGGCCGCCATGAGCCCAACGGCGCCGGTCGCGGTCATGACGGCGACATGCCGGATCAGAGGCCCATGCGTAAACACGGGCGCCGGCGCAGCCTTGTCGCTGACGGCGAGCGGGGCGTTCAAGAGAGATATCCGGTCCGGCCAAAGGGGGGCACTCATACCGGCTTAAGAAGCTTGCCGCTAGAGCGGGAGGAATTCAGCGGTTCCTTGCCGCTTTCGGGGCCGCAGGCGAAGCCGAGCAGCGCGCCGTCGGGGGCGGAACATGCCCGAGCGTCCGGCGTTGGCTCAACGATCCGTAAGGAGGGCGCAAATGGCACAGTCTCCGATCAGCACGACGGACGCCGAGGCTTCCGAGCAGCTTCGAAAACTCAAGGATGCTTCGCGCGATCTGAAAGAGCGGATCGAGGCGGAGAAGCGGCGGCAAGACATGCCTATCAACTCGGCCCTTGGGAATCCTGAATGGGAAGAGCTTGCGAAGGACGGTCGCTTCGACCGCCCCGAAGACCCGGACGAGGACTAAAAGGACCCGGACGAGGACTAAAAAGCCTGCGCGCCGCTGGTCGATGGGCGGCGCGCAGGCGATCTCAGGAGAGGAAAGAGCCGTCCGGAAGGGCGGCTCTCCTCGTCAGATGAGTGGGTTAGTTGGACGCCTTCTTGATTGCGTCCTTGGCGTCGCCGACGGCGCTGTGGGCCGCGCCCTTGGCCTTGTCCATCTTACCCTCGGCTTGCAGCCCTTTGTCGTCCATGATCTTGCCCGCCGTATCCTTGATGGCGCCCTTGGCTTTGTCCGCCGCGCCCTTTACGTGTTCCTTGTCCACTTGGATTCTCCTGCGTTAAGCACGATAGACAAACGCCGGAGGCAGCGGGGTGTTCCAACGTCCCTGCGAGCGCGGAAATATCCTCCATCGTTCCGCCAGCATTGACTTGCCGCGGACCTCGCGGCATAAGCCGCGTTTCTTGCGGCGCGAAAGCGCCGCGATCTTTTTCCGGGCCCGGCGCGTCGATCCGATGGGATTTGAAGCGGCGCGTTCGGTTGGCGCGCGTTTGTGGCGGCGTCACGATTTTGGAGAGAACCGGTGAAGCGGACTTATCAACCCAGTAAGCTCGTGCGTAAGCGCCGTCACGGCTTTCGCGCCCGCATGGAGACGGTCGGGGGTCGCAAGGTCCTCAACGCCCGGCGCGCGCGCGGCCGCAAGAAGCTTTCAGCCTGACAACGCCTGACGGTCCCCGCGCGGAGCGCGTTCGCACGGCCCTGACCGACGGAGTGCGACCCTTGCGCGAGGACGACAAACCTGCCTCGGCCGGGGCGCTTTCGCGGCTGAAGAAGCGGGCCCAATTTCAGCGGGTGTCACGGGGCGGACGGAAAATTGCACCCGCTTTCACCTTGCAGGCGGCGGAAAGGCCGCCTGGCGAGTTGGAGGCGAGCGCGCGAGTGGGTTTCACCGTCACCAAGAAAGTCGGCAATGCGGTCGTCCGCAATCGCGTGCGTCGGCGGCTGAAAGAGGCGCTCCGCGCCGCCAAACCTCTTGAGACGCGCGCCGATCACGATTACGTGGTGATGGCCCGGCGGGAAGCGCTCGGCGAGCCCTTCTCGGCGCTGGTGGACCAGATCGGCGGCGCCTTCGCCGCGCTCGCCCGCAAAAGGCACATGGTCGGCGAGGGCCGCCGGCCCAGCGGCCCAAGGCGAGGCAAGGGGCGAGAGGCCCCAAGCAGCGGCAGAGACCAAAACGGCGGCAGAGGCCAAAACGGCGGCGGCAGCCAGGACGACAAGAGCGAAGACAGGCGGCAATGAATTCCGAGGACACGAGAAACCTGTTTCTCGCCATCGCCCTGTCGGTTCTGGTGATGGCCGGCTGGCAATATTTCTACGCAGGCCCCATCGCGCAGCGCGAGCATCAGGCGCGTGAGCAGCAGGCCAAGATCGAGGCTGCCCGAAAGGCGAATCAGACCGCCCAAAGTGAAACATCTCAGGAGCCCGCCAGCGCCGTCGCCCCCGGCTCGGCGCCAGCGGCTTCGCGAGCGACCGGCGCCCCCAAGACCATCGAGGCGGCGCTCGCCGCCTCGCCGCGCGTGCCGATCGACACGCCAAGCCTTGGCGGATCGATCAATCTCAAGGGCGGCAAACTCGACGACCTTGTCCTCAAGGACTACCGGGAGACAATCGCCAAGGACAGCCCGCTGATCCGGCTGTTCTCGCCTGCCGGACCGCCCGACGCCTATTGGGCCGAGACGGGTTTCGTAGGCGTCGGCGAGGGCGTGAAGGCCCCCACTTACGACACGCTCTGGACAGCCGATCAGAAAACCCTGACACCCGGCCAGCCGGTGACCCTGACCTGGAACAACGGCCAGGGTTTGACCTTCAAACGCGTCTTCGCGGTCGATGACAAATATATGTTCACGATCACCGAATCGGTCGTGAACGCGGGCGGCGAGACGGTAAACGTGCGCCCCTACGCGCTGGTGCTGCGCCGGGGGATGCCGAAGGTCAGCGGCTATTCCGTTCTGCACGAGGGTTTCGTCGGTGTGTTTGGCGACGGCGGCGTGCAGGAGGTGACTTACGCCAAGGTCGACAAGGAGACCGGCAGAACCTTCGCCTACAAAGGTGACGGCGGCTGGCTGGGATTCACGGACAAATACTGGGGCTCGGCGATCATTCCCCAGCAGACCGCGTCGATCGAAGCCCGCTTCACCGCGACCGCGGGCGAGGAGCCGATCGATTATCAGGCCGACTTCCTGGGACCGCAGAAGACGCTCGCGCCCGGACAGACCACCGAAGCGACCACCCATATTTTTGCCGGCGCCAAGGAAGTCAACACGATCGACAATTATCAGGCGACGCTGGGCATCAAGAAATTCGACCTGATGATCGACTGGGGCTGGTTCTATTTCATCACCAAGCCGATGTTCCGGCTGATCGACGCGATCTACCACATTGTCGGAAATTTCGGCGTTGCGATCCTGATCGTGACGGTGCTCGTCAAGCTCGCCTTCTTCCCGCTCGCCAACCGCTCCTACCGGTCGATGGCGAAGATGAAGAAGATCCAGCCCCAAATCGCCGCGCTGAAGGATCTTTACCCTGACGACAAGGTGAAGCAGCAACAGGAGCAGATGGCGCTCTTCAAGAAAGAGGGCGTCAATCCGGTCGCCGGCTGCCTGCCGATGGTCATCCAGATTCCGGTGTTTTTTGCGCTCTACAAGGTGATTTTCATCACCATCGAGATGCGCCATGCGCCCTTCTTCGGTTGGATCCGGGATCTGTCCGCCCCGGATCCAACCAATATCTTCACCCTGTTCGGCCTCATTCCGTGGAATCCATTGGAGATCCCGGTGTTCGGCCACTTCCTGGTGATCGGTATCTGGCCGCTCATCATGGGCGTCTCGATGTTCTTCCAGATGAAGATGAACCCGGAGCCCGCCGACCCGGTTCAGAAGCAGATGTTCTCCTGGATGCCGGTGATTTTCACCTTCATGCTCGGCTCTTTCCCGGCGGGCCTTGTCATCTACTGGACATGGAACAACACCCTGACGGTGCTCCAGCAGTACTTCATCATGAAAAGGGCGGGCGTTAAGGTCGAACTCTGGGACAATCTCGGACGCCTCTTCAACCGCAAGACCGCGCAGGCGCCGCCCGCCACGCCGTCGACATGAGCGAGGACGCCCCAGCCCCCGACTGGACGGAGGCGGGGCGGAGACTTTTTGCCGGTCCTTGCGACTTCTTCTTTGCCGCGGCGCGCTCCGACGGCCTGCCCCCCGTCGGCCCCCCGGAGGTCGCCTTCGCCGGCCGCTCGAATGTCGGCAAATCCTCGCTCATCAACGCGCTGACCAATCGAAGCGCACTGGCGCGAACGTCGCATACGCCGGGCCGGACGCAGGAACTCATCTTCTTCGACCTTGGCGGCAAGGCGACGCTCGTGGACATGCCTGGGTATGGCTATGCCGCTGTGTCGAAAGAAAAGTCCGCCTCCTGGGGCGCGCTCGCGCGCGACTATCTTCGCGGCCGCCCCTCCCTGCTTCGGGTCTTCGTGCTCGTGGACGGCCGGCATGGTCTCAAGGACGCCGACCAGCAAACGATGCGGCTCCTGGACCAGTCCGCCGTTTCGTACGCCGTCGTGCTCACGAAGCGCGACGAAGTAAAACTTGCCGAACAGCCAGCCCGAATCGCCGCCACGCTGGAAGCGCTGCGCAAACACCCAGCCGCCTACCCTGAGGTGATCTTCACCTCATCGCGGACAGGCGAAGGCGTGCCGGAGTTGAGAGCGCATATCGCCGGGCTGCTGACAGAACGAAGCCTCAGCTCGCCGAGCTGACCATCGGTTCGGGCGCAACCTCTGCTGACATTCGCTCCACCGCGCGACGCATCCGCTGCGGAGCCGCGTCAATTGCGAGCCGGATGCGTTTGATTCCTGGCGAGCTCCTCTCCACTGCTTCGATCTGTTCAAGAATTTGCTTGTCCTCGTCAAAAGCCGTGCGGAAGTCGCCGATTAGCGCTGCGTCCATTTCTGCGTCGTCCAACGCGAAGTTGCGCACGAAAAGCCAGTGATCGATGCAGCGATGCTCATCGACTGGGGTAAGGAAATGACACGCAAAAATGCGCATGCCCTGGGAGCGATCATCCGTATTGACGATGGCCCCCGCATCCGCGGTTCCAAAATCAATGATCGCTATGCACGGCGCCTTGTAATCGTAGTAATGCCAGCGATCGACGTTGCCCGAAAAATGTCCATACTTCGCAAACAAGGGAATGGGCGGCGCGTCCAGAATCCACCGCCAGACCAGGACGCCTTCTCCTGTCTCCTTGTATTCGACCGGTATGTTCTCGCTCGCGGCGTTGCCGAGTGTCGTCTTGTGCACGAAACTTACATGCGATGGGTCGCACAGATTGTCCGCCAGATTCAGATAATTCGTTCCGATTGACAGAGCATCCCCTTCGGTGGCCCGCCAACCCCGCGCTCCGTACGCGGGAAGCGCGAAGATGGCCTCTCGATTGGCGAGGGCTTGATCGCCCATCCAGATCCAAATTAGGCCCATCCGATCGTGGACCGGATAGGAGGTCACACGTGCCGATCCCGGGATGGTCGACTGCCCTGGAATACGCCGACACATGCCGTCGGCGCCGAATGTCATGCCGTGATAGCCGCACTCGACCATATCGCCTTTTAGTTGACCAATCGAAAGAGGGGCATATCGGTGAGGACACACGTCGCGCAGCGCGACCGGCAGTCCTCCTTCGGTGCGATATACGACGAGGTCCTCCCCTAGAATGCGCCGGCGCGAAAGGCTGCGGCCGATATCGCGCGACCAGGTGAGCGGGTACCAGACGTTGCGCGGATAAAGGGCATTCATCATCAACCTCTTTGTCTTCGACCTGAACGCGCTAGTGTTTCCGCGCTGCGGCTACGACGGCGTCGCTTGGCTGAAAATTTGCGCCGTCAAAGTATTTCCAATCGACCATTGTGCCTCGCCCGTCCTTCAACGCGAGACGCCCGACGTACACGCCGAGAGTGGACTGGTGGTCGACAGCCCGAAAAGCGACGGGTCCCACGGGCGTATCGATCGACAAATGCTCCATGGCCTGAATTAGGGCCTCAGCCTGGGTCGACCCCGCTTGCCGGATCGCCTTCGCCAAGACCTCCATGTTGATATAACCGATGAGGGCGCCCATGTTCGGCGGCTCCTTGAAGCGCGCAATGTAAGCATCGCGAAACGCACGATGCGCGGGCGTGTCGATCGAGTCCCAGGGATAGCCGGTGACCAGCCAGCCCGCCGGCGCCTCATCTTTGAGGGGAGCCAAATACTCCGGCTCTCCGCTCATGATGCTCACCACTTCGCGATTTGCGAAGGCGCCTCGCAGCTCGCCCTCGCGGACCAGCCGAGCAAGGTCCGAACCGAAGGTTGCATTGAAGATCGCGTCGGGCTTCGCGGCCATCACCGCCTCAAGAACCGAGCCTGCGTCGATCTTGCCGAGCGGCGGCCATTGTGCGGCGACGAACTTGACGTCTGGACGAAGTCGCTGGAGCTCCTTCTCGAAGTCGGCCACGACAGATTGGCCGAACTCATAATTTGGCGCGATCGTCGCCCATCGCTTGGCTGGAAATTTCGCTGCCTGCTGCGCGAGAATCGCCGCTTGGGTGTACGTGCTCGGCCGTAGCCGAAACGTGTAGCGGTTGCCCTGTTCCCAAATGATCGCGTCCGTTAGAGGCTCAGACGCCAGAAAGACAATCTTCCTCTGTTTTGCGAAGTCGGCGACCGCAAGGCCGACGTTCGATAGAATCGTTCCCGTCAGAAGATCGACGTTGTCCGCCTCCACCAGTTCGTTCGCATCTGTGGTGGCCTGAGCCGGTTTGCCCGCATCATCTTTCGAAATGACCTCAATCTGGCGACCAAGCACGCCGCCCTTTGCATTGATTTGATCCAGAGCAAGTTCCCACCCTTGGCGATAACCCTTCGTTCCGGCGGGAAGCGCCGAATAGGCCGAGATGTCGCCGATCTTTATCGGGCTGGTTGTTTCCGCCCTGGCTCCGCAGAAGACCCAGCTCGCGATGCAAGCCGTCACGGACATGCCAAGAACGATCAATCGCATGGATGGCCTCGTCGGATGATATCTGTTATGTAGTACTTACTTCATTAAGTTCGCACGTTTCCGCCTTGATGGCAAGGGGCGTCGCATGCGACGAGGCGCACCGAAAAGAGCGGGAAAAGAAGCATGGATGCCAAGGAACAAACCGGCGCGCCACCGCCGCGCATCCCTCGCGCGCGTTCGGCGGAACACACTCGAAATACGATCCTGCGCGCCGCGATCGCTGAATTTGCCGCCGAAGGGTACGGCGGCGCGCGAGTCGATCGGATTAGTCGCGCCGCGGGCAGCAACGACCGCATGCTCTATTATTATTTCGGCAGCAAAGAGACCTTGTTCCGCTGCGTTATAGAACAGTGTTACGCAGATCTCGTCGCGGAAGAAAATCCCTCGACATCGATCTCAAGCGCCCGTTCGACGCGCTCGCCGCAGTCGTCGCCTTTAATTGGGACTATTACTGGCGTCATCCCGAGCTTTTGAGCATACTGAATTCGGAAAATTTATTTGAAGGACGCCATGTCAAGGGCAAGATAAACGATGCCTTCGCGCGCACTCAGCTTTCTTTACTTGGTGAAATTCTCAAAACGGGAATCAGACATGGGCGAGTTCAGCCCTGGGTGCGACCCCTTGTTCGTCTATATGACAATTCTTTCGCTGACATATTTCTACCGCTCAAACCTCCACACGTTGTCCAGCTATCTCGCCGTCGATCTCGCGGACGCCGAACGCCGCTCGGCTTGGCTTGCGCACGTTCAAGCGCTGGTGCAGACGCTCGTTTCCCCAAGTCGTAAGTGAACGATTGCACAAGGGTCAGGTCACGTTCCGACTCTCACCGCAACGGCGACCGAGCTTCTCAGACCGACAATTCTAGTCAGGCTCTCAACCCCACGGCCTTCAACCCTTCCGCTTGCCGCTCGCCCACAGCCGCCTCGTCGAAATCGGCGATCGCCGCCTCATACAAGCGATGAAAATTCAGCCGCGCGCCGAGCCTCAAGAAGGCGCCGCCGAGACCGATTGTCGCGCGCTCGAGAAATACGAATTCGCGCGGCACGACGAGGCCGCCGCCTTCCGCGCGCAAGGCTTTCATCACAGCGCCGATTTCCTTACGCCCGTATTCCGCGACGCTGACGCCGTCGGCGGCGGTGCGTACGCGATCGTCCAGAATCGGTCCGCAGATGAAGCGCGCCCACATGTTCATGGCCGCAAAGGTTCCGCGCGAGAGTTTTGGAAAGCCCCACATCGTATAGGCGTTTGCGAGACGCGCGTTGTCGTCGGCTCTCAGAGCCCGATAAAGCTCGACCACGCCCAAGACGAAGCGCGGGGGAAAGATGCGAACGCAACCGTAGTCGAACAGGTTCAGTCCTTCGATCTCCCCGTTTGCCTTCGCGGCGACTGCATAATTGCCAAGGTGCGGATCGCCGTGAATGACGCCGTAGCGCAAAAACGGCCGCCACCACGCGTCAAAAAGGCCGACCGCGATAGCGTCGCGCGCCTCTTGCGACGCGTTCTCGAATTCGGTCAGCTTCTCGCCGTCGAGCCATTGCATCGTGAGCAGGCGGCGCGTCGAAAGGTCTTCATGCACGCGCGGCACGCGCACGAAAGGAACGTCGGCAAGCATCATTCCGTAGAGCTTCGCGACCTTCGCCTCGCGGACGTAATCGAGCTCCTCGCGGACGCGCTCGCGAATTTCGTGGGCGATCTCGCGCGTGTCGATCGCGGCGCTCATGCGCCGGTGCAGCGAGAAGAGGAGATCGAGCTGCGCGAGATCCGTCTCCACCGCTGAAGCCATCTCGGGATATTGCAGCTTGCAGGCGAGCGCTTCGCCTTCAAGACTCTGAGCGCGGTGCACTTGACCGAGGGACGCGGCGGCCGCGGGCTTGAGGTCGAATTCGGCGAACCGCTCGCGCCAGTTCGCGCCAAGCTCGGCTTGCATCCGACGCTTCACGAAGCTCGCGCCCATCGGCGGGGCCTGCGACTGGAGCTTCATCAACTCCTCGGCGTAATCGGCGGGCAGAGCCTCCGGAATGGTCGAGAGCAATTGCCCGACCTTCATGATCGGGCCCTTCATCGATCCGAGCGCGGAAACAAGCGCTTTCGCGTCGCTTTCCCTATCGCCGCCTCGAAGGCGGTTCACGCCCACTCGCGCGGCGAAGGCGCCCGCATTGACCCCAAGCCGCGCATAGCGCGAAGCGCGGGCGGTCAGGCGATTGGCTTCCTCGTCGCGGCTCAAGCAGAACTCCTCGTGCGCATGCTTAGGGATATAGACAGCGCGCGCGGCAATTCCAGCGCCAGTCTTTCGTCAGAGCGTCGACGCTGGTCGCGCGATCAAACGTACAGGGTCCAGCCACGCCAGGTGAAGACGGCGAATTAGCAGCGCAATACCGCTTCCGAAAGGTCGGTCCTTACGTGCGAACCGCAATTTTTCCCAAGCCATCCGCGCCGCGATTCGGCCAAAAAAGCGCGATCTGCTGCTGAAGGAGACCGTCTATGATCCTGCGACTGTGGCGCGGCTGGACGACGCCAGAAAACGCGGACGCGTACGAGGCGCTCATCCGTTCGACAATCTTCCCCGGAATCGCCGCGCGGAAGATTGCCGGACTGACGGCGCTTGAACTGTTCCGTCGCGAAACCGCTCGTGAGACGGAGTTCGTTACGCTGATGCGCTTCAACTCATGGGAAGCCATAAAGTCTTCGCCGGGTCCGACTGGGAGATCTCGGTGGTCCCGGACAAAGCGCGCGCTGTGCTCGCACGGTTCGACGAACGCGCGGCGCATTACGAAACTCGCGTCGTGGCGGTCCTGTGATCCGAGCCCTACCCCATCGCCTCCAACTCTCCGATCATGCGCTCGATGACCGAAAGTCCGATGCTCCAGAACGCCGGGTCCTTCGCGTCGAGACCGAAGGGCGCGAGCAGTTCATTGTAGGACTTCGACCCGCCCGCCGACAGCATCGCAAGATAACGCTCGGCGAATCCCTGCGGCGCGCGCTCGTAGACGCCGTAAAGTGAATTCACGAGGCAATCGCCGAACGCGTAGGCGTAGACATAGAAGGGCGAATGAATGAAATGGCCGATATAGGCCCAATAGGTCTCGTATCCGGCTTTCAGCTCGATGGCCGGGCCAAGACTTTCGGCCTGAACGCTCATCCAGAGTTCGCTGATGCGTTCAGCCGTGAGTTCGCCGTGCTTGCGCTCGGTGTGGATGAGGCGTTCGAACTTGTAAAAGGCGATTTGCCGCACGACCGTATTGAGCATGTCCTCGACCTTGGAGGCCAGCATCGCCCTTCGTTCTGCCGGCTCCTTCACACCGGCCACCATCGAGCGGAACGTCAGCATTTCGCCGAACACGGAAGCGGTCTCTGCGAGCGTCAACGGCGTCGGCGCCATCAGGGCGCCATTTGCAGCGGCCAGCACCTGATGGACGCCGTGACCAATTCGTGCGCGAGCGTCGTGACGTCGCGCGGCTTGCCGAGATAATTGACAAGCACATAGGGGTGCGCCGAGGGCGTCGTCGGATGCGCGAAGGCGCCCGGCGCCTTGCCGGGCCTGACTGGAGCGTCGATCCAGCCTTCGTCGAAGAAGCGGCGCGCGATGTCGGCCATGCGCGGAGAAAAGCCGCGATAGGCGTCAAGCACCGTGTCGCGCGCGGCCACCCATGAATACACGCGCGGCGGCGCGTCGGGCAGCGGCGCATTCCGGTCCCAATGCGCGAGCTTCTCCCGGCCGAACCACCGGGCTTTGAGCGCATAATAGCGGTGAGAGAGACGGGGATAGGCGTCCGTCACCGCGGCGACGAGCGCCTCCACAACCTCGCGCTCGACGCGATTGGCCAGATGACGGGAATCCGCGACGTCCTGAAACTTGCGCCACCGGTCCGAGACCTCCTTGTCTTTGGCCAGCGTATTGGTGATCAGCGCGAAGAGCCGCAGGTTTGAGCCCAGCGTCGCCGCGAGCGCGTTGGCGGCCGTCTCGCGCTTGCTCTCGTCGGGGTCCATGAGCTTGCCGAGCAGCGGCTCGAGGGTCAGACTTTCGCCTTCGAAGTCGAAACGGAGCGCCGACATCGTATCGTCGAACAGGCGGTTCCACGCCGCCGCGCCCGACACGGATTTTTCGAGAAAGAGCTGCTCGATCTCATCGGCAAGCTGATGGGGCTTCTCCTTGCGGATATCCTCAAGCCACGGCCGGTAATGGGCGAGCCCCGAGTCGGCCGCCATCGCCGCGTCGAGCTTTGCGTCGTCGATACGGTTCAGTTCGAGTTCGAAGAAGAGCAGGTCGCCCGAGAGCGCGGTCACGCGCTCTTGCGCATCGCCGTAAAACTTCGCCCGCGCGGGGTCGCTCGTGTCCGAAGCATACAGCAGCGAAGCATAGGACATGACCCGGCCGACGAGGTCCTGCAACCCCTCGTATCCGCGCACCGCCTCGGCGAGACGCGCGCCTGCTTCCGGCGAATCGGCGATCGTCGCGAGCTTGCCGCGCCAGGTCGTGGGCGAAAACCTTCGCCTCGCGCTCGGCTCGCTCCATGTCGGCCGAGAACCGAGGCGACTCCATGCTCTCGTAAAGATCCTCCAGTCGCCACTGCGGAAGCGAACCGAGTTCGGCCGTCTGAAATGCGGGCGCCGCAGCGGCGCGGTCGGAGTCGAAAAGCATTGTCATTCACCCGGCCTCTTCAATCTTTCGTCAATCTTGCGGAAATCCTTTGTCCCGCCGTCGGAAGCGATATCGGGACCTAGGAGCGCAGAGACGAGGCGTCATTAACATGGCGTTTACCGTGATGTCAGACTGTGGCGATCGTCGCGGAGGGAAACCGCCGCCCGCCTCAGGAAGCCTATGGCCGCCCTCATTCTCGTTGTCGACGACGATCCCGTCCAGCGCCGTCTTCTGGAAGCGATGACCAGACGCTTCGGCTACGAGGTCGAAACGATGGAATCGGGAGAAATGGCGATTGCCCGCCTGGAGGCGCGCGATCGCCCCCCGGTGAGCCTCGTCATCCTCGATCTCGTGATGCCGGACCTCGACGGCATGGGCGTGCTCGCACGGATGCGACAGCGCGAAATCGCGATCCCGGCCATTGTACAGACCGCGCATGGCTCGATTGAGGCGGTGATCTCCGCCATGCGGGCGGGCGCTGCGGATTTCGTCGTAAAGCCGGTCGGGGCCGAGCGCCTTCAGGTGTCGATCAAGAACGCGCTCAGGGTCGATGCGCTCGAGGACGAACTGCGCCGGGCGACGCGCCGCAATGCGGGCGAACTCGGGTTCCGCGACATCGTCACCCGCTCGGAGCAGATGGCGCGCACCATCCGCCTTGCCGAGCGCTCGGCGAAATCGAACATTCCCGTGCTTATCGAAGGGGAATCGGGGTCGGCAAGGAGCTGCTCGCCCGCGCTATCCAAGGAAGTTCCGAGCGCCGCGGCAAGCTTTTCGTCACCGTCAATTGCGGCGCGCTGCCGGAGACTTTGGTCGAGTCGATCCTCTTCGGTCATGAGAAGGGCGCCTTCACCGGCGCCATCGACAAGCACGTCGGTAAATTCGCGGAAGCCAACGGCGGAACTCTCTTTCTGGACGAGATCGGCGAATTGACCCTCGACGCGCAGGTAAAGCTCCTGCGCGCCTTGCAGGACGGGGAAATCGACCCGGTCGGCGCGCGCCGGCCGGTCAGAGTCGATTTTCGGCTGATCTCGGCCACAAATCAGAATCTCATCGAACTCGTGAAGGCCGGGCGTTTCCGCGAAGATCTTTTTTACCGCCTCAACGTCTTTCCCATCTCGATCCCGCCGCTGCGGGCGCGCGCCTGCGATATTCCGGACCTCGCTATGCGCTTTCTCGCGCGCTTCTGCGTCGAGGAGGGCAAGCGCATCCGCGGCCTTTCGGACGAAGCGCGCGCGCTCCTTGCGACCTATGATTGGCCGGGCAACGTGCGCCAGCTTGAGAACGCGATGTTCCGCGCGGTCGTGCTGGCGGACGGCGATGAACTCACCCCGGCGGAATTCCCGCAGATCGCCGCCCAGGTCGACGGATATGAGGTTACGATCCCGCCTGCCCCGCCGCCGCTCGCGCCAGAAGCGGCTGAACCCTTTCCGCGCTTGCCCTCCATCGAGCCGCGAGACCCCCATGTGCTGCGCCTGATCGACGACAGCGGCGAGGTGCGCAGGCTTGACGAAATCGAAGCCGAATCGATTCGCTTCGCCCTGACGCATTATCGCGGACAGATGTCGCAGGCGGCTCGCAAGCTCGGCATCGGCCGATCCACGCTCTACCGGAAAATGAAGGACAATGGCATCGCCGACGATATGATCGGCGAGGCGGCCGCCTGACGCTCCGACATGACCCGAGCCTTCAATTCCTCTAGCGTTGTCGCGCGGCCGATCGGGCGCGTTGTCTGGCTGGGAATGAACGCGATGAACCGGGGGGTTTTCCGCGCCGCGACGGCGCTCGAAGGCCGGCGCGGCGTTGATCTTGCTCTCTTCACCGCTCTGCAATGCGGCGCCATTGCTGGCGGACGCGTCAACGCGCGCGCCCTACCGCACAGAGGCGCTCCAACCCCAGAGCGCCGTTCGTCTGGCCCCTTCCTCGCCGCTCGTCGAGACCCTCAATGCGGGCCCGGCGGACGTAGCGAAGGACGGCGCGTTTCCCGCAACCGAATCGAGTCCGGTCGTCGCCCAATTTCGCTTCGATGCAGCTTCGCTCGTGGCGAACCCACCTGAGGTCGCAAACGATTCGCCCGAGTCGTCCCCGGAGCAAGAGTCGAAGCCCCGTTCGGCCGGCGCCGAACCCGACCCGATCCCGACCGCCGTGGCCGCGGCGGTGGACGCATTTATTCTTCACGACGACCGCGTCGATCCGCTTGGATCCGGCGACTGGCGAGGGGCGCGGGCGGCGATCGGCGCTTTTTACGCCGGACGCGGCTTCCGTCCGGCATGGGTCGCGAACAATGGCCTGACTCCGGCCGGACGCTCGGTCGTCCAGCGCCTCGCGCGCGCCGCGGAAGACGGCTTGAACCTGGGCGGCTTCGCTCCCCGTTTGGCCTCCGCGGGAGCGCTGTCCGTCGACGCGCAAGCAAAAGCCGAAATCGCCGTTGCCGCCGCGATCGTGATCTATGCCGAGCAGGCTTCGGGCTCCCGGGTTCCGCCATGGCGAATCTCGAAGCTGATCGCCGACGACCGCACCCTGCCCGATCCGGACGCCGCGCTCGCCGAGGTCGCCACAGCGCCCGATCCCGGCGCGCGGCTTGCTGATTTCAACCCGCCACAGAAGGGTTATCGCGAGTTGCGCGATGCTCTGAACCGGCTTTCGGAGTCCGGCGCCGGCGCGGCGCAGTCCGATGGCGACCTCGATCGAGAAACCGATCTTCTTGCCAGCAGCGACGACGAATCAGCGGCGAAGATCGCACGTCCCCGCATCAAGCGGCTCGTACAGAGGCGCCTCGCCGCCAGTTCGACAAACGAATCGAAGCACGACCGCTCCGAACTCCTCGCCAATATGGAAATGTGGCGCTGGGAGCCGCGCGACATGGGCGAGCGGCGCGTCGAGGTTAATATTCCCGACTTCTCCGTCGCCGTGATGAATGGCGACGACGTCATCCATCGCGCCCGGGTCGTCGTCGGAAAGCCGGCGACCCCTACGCCAGTTTTTTCCAACGTGATGAAATACGTTGTGATCAACCCTTCGTGGCGCGTCCCCGAATCGATCATCAAGAAAGAGATGATGTCGAAGCTCTCCTACCTCGCGAACCACGGCTACGAGGTCAAGAGCGTCGATGGGCGCGTGACGGTCCGGCAGCTTCCTGGCGAGCGCAATGCGCTGGGCCGGCTCGCCTTCATGTTTCCGAACGACTATGCCGTCTATCTGCACGACACCCCGTCGCGGGAACTCTTTGATGACGACAGCCGGGCTTTCAGCCATGGCTGCGTGCGAGTCGAGGATCCGGTGCGTCTTGCCGAGCTTGTCCTCGACTGGCCGGAAGAGCGAATCACGAAAGCCTTCGGCGCTCGCGAACGCACCGTCTTCCTGCCGCAACCGCTCCCAATCCACATCGAATATTTCACGACCTTCGTCGATGAATACGGCGATCTTCGTGAACGTCCCGACCTATATGGCCTGACGCGCAAGGTCGCAGACACACTGTCCAGCTTGCGTCAAGATTGAATTGATATTTCAATGCGTCTATACGCCTCCAAGGTTCAATTCTTCGTTCCTGTGATGTTCGTGTCACAGAGTTGCGGTGCTGGGGCCATGTGCGCTCAAGACGCGCGGCCTCGGAACGCGACGCGGCCGGAACAGCGGACCGGCCGGGAACGCAAGCGATCATGGGGACGAACGCCTGCGGCGCCGCCCCATTCGCGCGCCGGTTAGCGGAAGGGAAGGCGGATTGGCGGGCATAGTTTGGAAGGGGAATCTGGGAAGCCTTGGCGGCGCAGCATCGCGCGCGGCCATCGCCGCGGCATTTCTCAGCGCGTGGGCGGCTCCGAACTCGACCGAATCCGCGGTCGCCAACGGCGACACCCGTTCGGTCTGGTTCATCAACCAGCACACGAACGAGGAAGGCAAGTTCACCTATATGGTGAACGGCGTTTACGATTTGGGCGTTCTCGATAAGCTCAACTGGATTCTGCGGGACTGGCGCCTCAACGAGCCTACGAAGATGGACCCGCGCCTTTTCGACATCCTTTGGGAGGTCTACCGCGAGTCAGGCTCACAGCAGCCGATCAACGTTCTTTCCGGCTATCGCTCGCCGCAAACCAACTCCATGCTGCGCCGTCGTTCCCGTCTCGTCGCCGAGCATTCGCAACATATGCAGGGCAAGGCGATCGACGCCCACTTCATGGATGTTGGCCCCGCGCGCATCCGCGACATCGCCATGCGGATGCAGGAAGGCGGCGTTGGCTTCTATCCACAGGGAGAAACCTGGGTCCATATCGACAGCGGTTCGGTGCGGTATTGGCCTCGTATGAGCCGCGCGGCGCTGACGCGACTCTTTCCCGACGGCAAGACGGTCTTCATTCCGAGCGACGGGCAGCCAATGCCTGGCTATGACCTGGCGAAGGCGGAAATCGAACAGCGCGGCGAGAGCATTCAAATGGCCAGCTCTGGCGGAGGCGGCCTATTTGGCTGGCTCTTCGGACACGCTGGCGGCGCGGACGACGCCGAGGAGTCCGGCGGCCAGGAGGCGGTTGTCGCCACCGCGAGCAACGGCCGGGGAGGACGAGGCGGGGGCAATTATACGGCGCCCGCCGCTCCCGCCGTCGAGATCGCGGAAGCCGGTCCCGCGGCCGTCGAAAAGGCCAAGAAGAGTCTGCCGACAGGCCCGACCTACGCCAGCGCGCCCCCAGAGCCCGCGCAGCCGAAGCCTCAGCCCCAGGATCAGCAGGTTGCGGCTCTGGAACAGCCCAAGGCCGAGACGGACGCCGCCGTCGACCCGGCGCCCGAACCCGAATCCCCGGTCAAACTGCGCGGCCCCGTCGCGGCGCTCTTCCTTGCCCCGCTGCCACCCCGCCGTCCGAACGACCTCAGCTTCCAGATCGCGGGTCTTGGCGCCTTTCCGATGCCGCCCGCCCGCCCATCCGATCTTTCCGGGCCGCTTGCGCCTATCGTGGCGCCTGCGATCCCCCCGGCCAGGCCCGCAACCCTCGCTTCCGCGCTTTATGCGCCGGACACGACCGCCTCCTTCGCGCCGGCGGATACGAGGCCGATCCAGCCTGCGACCTTCGTGCAGGCCGGTTCTGGCGGCTCCGGCTTCAAGTCGGTTCCGGTCTCCTATGGTTCCGACCTTGTTGCGGACGTGCTGCACAATCGATTGCCGAAGGTGATCACGCGGGGCCTGTCCAGCCGGCCGCGCATGGCGCTCGCGCTGGCCGAGCCTCCGCCTTCCCCGACGGCGGTATCGGCTGAGGACGGAGCCCTGCTGGCGCGCGCCGCCGAGTTGACCGCCCCGCTGCCGCCCATGCCGATACCCGGCGCGGACGCGCTCACGGCGCAAGCCGTCGCCCCTCAACCCTCTCAGAAGGCCGCCAGCCTCTCGTCGCTCGACCGCGTCAAGCGCCTCTTTAGCGGCCTCTTCGGGTCCTCCTCGCAATCCAGCGCGCAATAGGCCCACAACCGTCATGCGCTCCGCGCGCCAGATCACGGTCGTTGGCTGCCATGCGGAAGGCGAAATCGGCGACGTGATCGTCGGCGGCGTGCTGCCGCCCCCTGGCGACTCCGTATTCGCGATGATGCGCGCCTTCGAGCGCGACCACGACCATATTCGGCGCTTTCTGATCTGCGAGCCGCGCGGCAGCGTCGCGCGTCACGTCAATCTCATCGTGCCCCCGAAACGCGTCGATTGCGTCGCCGGCGCGATCATCATGGAGCCGACCGAATATCCGCCGATGTCGGGATCGAACACGATGTGCGTGGCGACCGTGCTCCTCGAAACGGGCATGGTTCCGATGCAGGAGCCCGAAACGGTCCTCAAACTCGACATGCCGGGGGGGCCGGTCGACGTGACCGCGCGCTGCGAGGGCGGAAAGGTCCGTTCCGTCACCATCCGCAATATCCCGTGCTTCGCCGATCGTCTGGGCGCGCCGCTTGAAGTCGAGGGCGTCGGGACTGTCGCGATCGACGTGGCTTACGGGGGCATGTTCTATGCGCTCGTCGACGCGACCCGCTTCGGCTTCGCGATCCGACCTGACGAGGCGCGCGAATTGGCAATCCTCGGGGAAAAAATCCGCCTCGCAGCGCGCGCACAATTCAATGTCGTCCACCCCGAGAATCCGGACATACGCGGAGTTTCAATCGTCCAGTTCCATGCCCCCTTCGAAGGCCCCGGCACGGCCGCGCGCAACACCTGCATCGTCTCGCCGGGGCGTTCGGACCGCAGTCCGACCGGAACCGGCCTCTCCGCGCGGCTCGCCGTGCTGCACGCCCGCGGACTGCTCAAGGTCGGCGAGCGCTTCTCGCATCTGTCGATCATCGGATCGCGCTTCGATGGCAGAATTGCCTCAGAGACGCGCTGCGGCGAGCGCCCGGCGATCGTTCCGGAAATCACCGGCCGGGCTTGGCTCACGGGCACGATGACCTACTGGCTCGATCCCGACGATCCCTTTCCCGACGGCTATGTCGTCGCCGACACTTGGGGCGTCTCGACCGCGACCCGCCAGGACTGACACGACGAGAAAAGCCGCAGGCAAACCTGCGGCTTTCCTTGTCGCGTAGGGCTGGAGCTTAACGCCCGCGAGAAGGGACTATTTCTCAGTCTTTGTCGACCGACCAGGGCCCGGGGCCCGCGGCGGCGATGTAGAGGAAGATGAAGCAATAGAGCACGGCCGCCTCGCCGCCGTTCTTCGCCGGAAAGAAACTGTGCGGGAAATGGCCGAGGAAGAAGGCGAAGGCGCAGAACCCCGCCAGCACAAAGGCGGCCGGCCGGGTGAAGAGGCCGATCGTGATCAGAATGCCGCCGACGAGCTCCATGAGTCCCGTGAACCAGAGCATGCCCACGGGCATCTGGTCGACGAACGGAAGTCCAGCAGGAAAACCGAGCAGCTTGCCCGTGCCGTGCTCCATCAGCAGCAGGCCCGTCATGATGCGCAGAATCGACAACAGGGCGGGAGACAGGGATCGCGGGATAATCGTGACGCCGGCTGTCCGCGTCGGAACCGTGGCTGTCGAGCTCATTCTTCACTCTCCTTCGCGAACCGCCATTTCAGGAGCTGCGCCGGTCAGATCGGCGATTTTGCCCCAATAGCATCTTGGCGGCGCCCCGGCGAAACGAGGCGCCGCATTGCACTTGTTCGCGCCTCAGCCGAACAGCTTCGCCGCTGTCTTAGCCACGAGTTCGCCCTGATGGCGCGCGCCCTCAAGCTCGATATCGCTCGGCTGGCGTTGTCCCTGGCCGCCCGCAACCGTCGTTGCGCCATAGGGCGCGCCGCCGACGATCCCTTCGATGCTCATCTGTCCGGCGTGGCTATAAGGCAACCCGACGATGATCAGACCGAAATGGAGCAGGTTCGTGATGATCGAGAATAGCGTTGCCTCGTTGCCCCCGTGCTGGGTCGCGCTCGATGCGAAAGCGGCGCCGACCTTGCCGACAAGTTTTCCCGTCGCCCACAGACCGCCGGCCTGTTCCCAAAAGCTGCCCATCGCGGACGGCATGCGGCCAAAACGGGTCGGCGCCCCGACGATGATCGCATCGTAGTTGGCGAGTTCGTCGGGCGTCGCAATCGGCGCCGCCTGGTCGAGTTTGAAGTAGGAAGCTTTGGCCACAGCCTCCGGCACGTTCTCGGGAACACGCTTCACATCGACCGTCGCGCCAGCGGCGCGGGCGCCTTCGGCCATAGCATAGGCCATCGTTTCGATATGGCCGTAGCTCGAATAGTAAAGGACCAGGACCTTAGCCACTTATATTTCCCCTCACAGGTTTTCAGGAATGGAAAGGCCGGCGGAATGCCGGCCCCTTTTTGCCTCAGAGAATTTCCGCCATCTGCTCGAATGCGAAGCGTGGACTGCGTGGGAACAGTTTTCCGTCGTCGCCGTAGCCGATGTTGATGAGAACGTTCGACTTGACCTTGCCGTCGGGGAAGAATTCCGCATCGACCTTGGCCGCGTCGAAGCCCCCCATTGGGCCCGCGTCCAGCCCGAGCGAGCGCAGCGCCAGGATCAAATAAGCGACCTGAAGCGTGCCGTTCTGCGCGGCGCTGCGCGCCGCGAATTCCGCATTGCCGGAGAACCAGCCCTTCACGGCTGGGTTATGCGGCATGAGGAAAGGCAGGTGCTCGTAGAACTCGACGTCATAGGCCGTTATCGCGACGACCGGCGCCGCCATCGTCTTGTCGACATTGCCCGGGTTGAGCGCCGGCCTGAGGCGTTCCTTGGCGCCCTTCGAGCGGAGGAAGAGCACCCGCAACGGTTGCTGGTTGGCCGCCGTCGGCCCCATCTTCGCAAGATCGACCGCCTCGCGCAGAAGCGCGTCAGGCACGGGCTTCTCGGTGAAAGCGTTATGGGTGCGGGCCTCGGTGAAGAGCTGGGCGAGCGCCGAAGAGCCAAGGGGAGCGCCGCGCTGAATTTTGATCTCGGACATGGACCGAACCTCCTGCGCTGCAACATGGCCGCAGGGAGCCATCACGGCAATTGGCCAAATTGTGATGGTATCCATCAGGCGACCTGATAGTATGGTCCGCCAGCCGAAAAGGTCGCTATTATGCTCGACGCGCTCACTCTTGACCAGATGCGGATTTTTGTCACCGTGATCGACGAGGGAAGTTTTTCCGCCGCGGCGCGCAAGCTCGGTCGGGTCCAGTCGGCCGTCAGCCAGTCGATCGCCGCTCTCGAAGGCGAACTCGGGATCGCGCTCTTCGACCGCTCCGGCAAGGTTCCTCGGGCCACCCCGGCGGGAACGGCGCTGGCGAAGGACGCCCGCCGACTGGTCGCGGGCGCGGCGGAGATCCGCAAACGCGCCACCTGCATCGCCGCGGACGTCGAGCCGGAGCTTGTGCTCGCAGTCGATCCGATCTTTCCGCACGAGCCGCTGATCGCGAGCCTCAAGGCGCTCAGCGAAGAGTTCTCGAACCTGCCTGTGTCGATTTTCACGGAAAACCTGGGAGGGTCGGAGCAGCGATTGCGCGACGGCGTCGCGCAATTCGCGATCTCGCCGATACACCCGGTCGGCTCCGGCGATCTGGCCGCCGAGTTTTTGGTCGCCATCGACGTCGTGCGGGTCGTCAGCGTCGACCATCCGCTCGCGAAGGAGCCTGAGCCGATCTCGCGCGCGACGCTCGAGCCCTATGTGCAGCTTGTCCTCACCGACCGAACCCCGCTGACCCAGAATTTCAGCGGCGGGATCGTCAGTCAACCACATCTGGCGCTTCGCCGATCTTTCGACGCGGCTCGAATTTCTGCTCGCGGGCTTCGGCTGGTGCAACATGCCCCTTCACATGGTCGAAAAGCCGATTGCAGAGGGGAAGCTGAAGGCGCTCCGACTCGCCGAGCAGGACCCGTTCCAGTTTCGGGTGCACGTCCTGCATATGCGCGGACGCGAGATCGGACGCGCGGGCCGGTGGCTGATCGAGGATCTGCGCCGTCGGGTGAAGATCTGCGAAAAAACGCTGAATGCGGCCTGACCGCGGCGCGGGCATGTTGCGCAAAAGCAACGCAGCGTAACTGTTCCTGCGCCCGTCTTGCGGCGCGCCGTCCTTTCCGCCGATCATTGGAACATGGACAAACTCGCAATTAACAGGCGCCTTTTCCTCCTCGGCGCGCCGCTGGCGCTTGCTGGCTGCGCACAAAGCGGCGCCTATCGGCCGCTCGGCGTGGGCGCTCCTGCCGATCCCTACTACGCCGCAATCTACGGACCGATGGACGACGGCCACATTCGGATCCCGGCGGTCGACCTCTCCGAAATCCCCCCGCGCTTCTGGCGTCGCGAAGTCGCCGATCCGACGGGTGAGCGCCCCGGCACGATCGTGGTCGATCCGGCGAACCGTTTTGCCTATTTCGTGCTGCCCAATCATCGCGCGATTCGCTACGGCGTAGGGGTCGGGCGCGAGGAGGCCTTCAACTTCCGGGGCGAAGCGACCATTGCGCGCAAGGCCGAATGGCCGCACTGGACCCCGACTGAGGACATGATCCACCGCCAGCCCAAGCTCTACGGCCCTGTGCGTGCGGGCCTTCCCGGCGGGATCAACAACCCCTTGGGGGCGCGCGCGCTCTACCTCTATCGCAACGGCGTCGATAGCCATTACCGGCTGCACGGGACGAACGAGCCCTCGACGATCGGGACTATGGTGTCGTCCGGCTGCATTCGTTTTCTCAACCAGGACATCATCGATCTCTACAACCGCGCTCCGGTCGGCACGCGCGTGAACGTCCTGCCCGCCGAACGCCCGCTGACGGCAAGAGACCAAACCGCCGGAGCAGATCGCGAATACGACGCAGCCGACGATCCGACGTTTGGAGCGCCGACCGACCCGGCGTATGCAATGGGCCCCGACGCGGCCTATGGGGCGCCGGACTACCCGGATGTCGGGCCGGGATATCCCGCTCAGATCGATCGAGGATACTGATCGGCCCGCCGTGGGGTCGCGCTGGCGCAAGATGCGCCTGGATCGACGCGGGAATTGTAGGCGCGGTCGTCGACCGCGGCTCGTCCCTTGCCTCATCGCCTGATGGCTGGAGACAACAACGACCGCTCAGGACTCCTGCGTCGCCGAGGCCCCGTCGGCGGGTAGGTGGTCGAAGTCAAGCGTACAACTCAGCTTAATGTCTGGAAGCGGGATGACCCCTTCCGAATCGCCACAAAAGCTGAAGAGGCGGATTGACGGCCGCATTTCGTAGCGTTACGCCTTGCGATGTTGTGGAATGATAAAATTTCAAAGGGAGACTAGAAATGAAAGCGGCGTTTTTAGTCGCGTGTGCGGCAGGATTGATTTTCTTGAGCCCAAATGTCGCGACCGCGGCGGGGAAATGCCCCGTCGACGCAGCGAAGGCAAGCATGGACATTTGGCCAGCCGGATCTCTCAAGATGAACGAGTTGGAAACTGGGACGCATCCCTGCGGCAAACAGATGTCCTGCCACGGAGGAAGTACTCATAGAGGCATCGGACGGCGGTGCCAGTGGCTTTGATCGGTTAATAGGGACGCGAGACTTCCGCTCTCTCGTTTGTCTAAAAAAGACAGCCCGCAGGGAGAACCCCCGCGGGCTATCTGCATGACGACAGATGTGACGGCGGCTTACTTCTTCTGTTCGCGGGCCTTGAGGGCCGCGCCCAGAATATCGCCAAGCGACGCGCCCGAGTCGGCCGAGCCGTACTGGGCGATCGCCTCTTTCTCTTCGGCCACTTCGAGAGCCTTGATCGAGACGGCGACCTTGCGCGCCTTGCGGTCGAACTGGGTGACGCGGGCGTCCACTTTCTCGCCGACCGAGAACCGCTCGGGGCGCTGATCGCCGCGGTCGCGGGCCAGTTCATTGCGCTTGATGAAGGCCGTGAGGTCGGTGCCCGCGATCTTCACTTCCAGACCGCCGTCCTTGACCTCGATAACCTCGCAGGTGACGACCGAGTTCTTGTGCAGTTCGCTCTCGCCTTCCGCCTTCTTCGCAAAGGGGTCGCTCGCGAGCTGCTTGATGCCGATCGCAATGCGCTCCTTCTCGACGTCGACGTCGAGCACCTTGGCCGTGACGTGATCGCCCTTCTTGTAGTCCTCGATCGCCTGCTCGCCCGGACGGTTCCAGTCGAGGTCGGAGAGGTGGACCATGCCGTCGACGTCGCCGTCGAGGCCGACGAACAGGCCGAACTCGGTCTTGTTCTTGACCTCGCCCTCGACCGAGGAGCCGACGGGATGCTTCTCGGCGAAGGCTTCCCACGGGTTCTGCAGCGTCTGTTTGAGGCCGAGCGAGATGCGGCGCTTGGCGGAATCGACCTCCAGCACCTGCACTTCGACTTCCTGGCTGGTCGAGACGATCTTGCCGGGATGGACGTTCTTCTTCGTCCAAGACATTTCGGAGACGTGGATGAGACCCTCGATGCCCGGCTCCAGTTCCACGAACGCGCCGTAGTCGGCGATGTTCGTGACCCGGCCCTTAAGCTTCTGGCCGACCGTGTAACGCGCCTCGATGTTCGACCACGGGTCGTCTTGCAGCTGCTTCATGCCCAGCGAGATGCGATGAGTCTCGTGGTTGATCTTGATGATGCGCACCTTGACCTGCTGGCCAATGGTGAGCACTTCGCTCGGATGATTGACGCGCCGCCACGCGATGTCCGTGACGTGCAACAGGCCGTCGATGCCGCCGAGGTCAACGAACGCGCCATAGTCGGTGAGGTTCTTGACTGTGCCCTCGATGACCTGCCCTTCCGCGAGGTTGGCGACGATCTCGTGACGCTGCTCGGCGCGGCTCTCCTCGAGCACGGTCCGGCGCGAGACGACAATATTGCCGCGGCGGCGATCCATCTTCAGAATCTGGAACGGCTGCGGCACATTCATCAGCGGGCCGACATCGCGCACAGGGCGAATATCGACCTGGCTGCGGGGCAGGAAGGCCACGGCGCCGTCGAGATCGACGGTGAAGCCGCCCTTGACCTGGTTGAAGATCACGCCCTCAACCTTCTCGCCCTTTTCGAACGCCTGCTCGAGCTTGACCCAGCTCTCTTCGCGGCGCGCCTTGTCGCGCGAGATGACGGCCTCGCCGAGCGCGTTTTCGATGCGCTCAAGGTAGACCTCGACCTCGTCGCCGACCCCCGGAGCGGGATCGCGGCCATGATTGGTGAATTCCTTGAGGGCCACCCGGCCCTCCGTCTTCAGGCCGACGTCGATGACGGCCATGTCCTTCTCGATCGCAACCACCCGGCCCTTGACAACCGTGCCCTCGAAGGCCTCGTCTTCGCCATAGGTTTCGTTGAGCAGAGCGGCAAAGTCCTCGCGCGTCGGCGTGGACGTCTGTATGGAAGCCATTGATTCTCCTAGGAGCCCGAAGTTCGGGCGGAACGCCGGTCTTGGGTTAGCATTGACGGATCGGACGCTCGCCCGCCGGAAGCGTCCACGCGCGAAATTGACGCGGACAGCCTCTCACCGCTCTTTTTTGGAGCGGGCCGGCGCAAAGGCCGGCGAACGAACATCCAGGGTTTCTCGCCCCCGAGGAAAACCCACGAAAAGCGAGGGCGAACCCGCTAGCAGAAATGCCCTGCGTGATCAAGGCGGATATGGGAATTTTGCGGGATTTTGTAAGGGTTCGAGGGAGGGTTCGCGCCCTTGTCTGCTGTCCAGAAGCCAAAAAACGGCTCATGCGCCTTGGAGCGAAGACCTGCCGCCAACGGCTGCGCCGAGCGCCAAGCGCGGAATCCGAGCAAATCGAGTCCGTCGCCGGCATTAATTTTCCAATATCTGGATATTGTGTCATAATAATTCTGATGAAGAGAAATTATCCGTGTCCATACGTGGCTGTCCACTCTCGACGGAGGGTCGGGAGGGCTCCCAGGGGCCACAAAAATTCTTTTGTTGGAATTTTCCTGTAACCCATTGAAAACGCTACTTTCGGTCGAAGGAATCCAAGAGAATCCAAGCTTTTCCAACCCTGTTTCCCAGCGTTTCACAATGCGAGACGGGCCACGGCCAAGAAAAGGCAAATGGGCCGGCTCCTCCCCCTTCCCTGGCCCGATGCACGCGCTTGCATTTGGATTATGGTCATCATATTTGAAGGCAATCCCCCCTTAAGCCAGGAGCTGTCAATGCCGACCCGCGACATCGTCCTTTGCCAACCCGTCCGAACCGCGATCGGCGCCTACAACGGATCGCTCAAAGGAACGCCGGCGACGGAACTCGGCGCCGTGGTGGTGCGGGAGACGCTGCGCCGCTCCGGCCTCAAGCCTAGCGAGGTCGGCTCGGTGACGATGGGCAACGTGGTGCAGGCCGGCAACAAGATGAACCCTGCGCGGCAGGCCGCGATCGGCGGCGGCGTACCCGTCGAGGTCCCGGCCATGACGATCAACCGCGTCTGCGGCTCGGGCGCGCAGGCGATCGTCACCGCCGCGCAGGAGATCCGCGCCGGCGACACGGAAGCCGCGATCGCGGGAGGCATGGAGAACATGGACCGGGCGCCGTACCTCATGGATGGCGGCCGCTGGGGCTATCGGATGGGCCCGGCGCAAATCCTCGATTCCATGCTGACCGACGGCCTCAACGACGCCTTTTCGGGCGAGCATTCCGGCTGGCACACCGAAGACCTCGTGACCAAGTATCAGATTACCCGCGCATCGCAGGACGCATTCGCCGCGCGCTCGCAGAGCCCGCTTCGCGGCCGCCCAGAAGGCGCGGGCTCTTTGCCGGAGAGATCACGCCCGTCGAGATCAAGGGCCGCAAAGGTCCGGAGAGCTTTGCGACCGACGAGGCGCCGCGCCCGGACACGACCGTCGAAGTGCTCGCCAAGCTCAAGCCCGCCTTCCGTAAGGACGGAACGATCACGGCAGGCAACGCGCCCGGCCTGAACAGCGGCGCGGCGGCGATGGTGGTGGCCGAGCGCGGCTTCGCCGAGGCGAAGGGCATGGAGGCTTACGGTCGGCTGGCAGGCTATGGAGTAGCGGCGGTCGAGCCGGGCCTCTTCGGCATCGGACCGGCCCCCGCTGTGCGCAAGGCGCTCGAACGGGCCGGCTGGAAGCTCTCGGATCTGGAGCGGATCGAGATCAACGAGGCTTTCGCCGCCGTTCCGCTCGCCGTCGCCAAGGAGCTTGGCCTGCCGGAAGACATCGTCAATCCGGAGGGCGGCGCGGTGGCGCATGGCCACCCGATCGGCGCAACCGGCGCGGTCCTCGTTACGCGGCTCCTCCATGCGATGAAACGCGAGGGCATGAAGAAGGGCATGGTCACGCTCTGCATCGGCGGCGGCCAAGGCATCGCGCTCGCGCTCGAAGCGGCCTGAAGGCCGGCCTCAGACCTTGCGGCTGCGCCCTTCCCAATAGGGCTGGCGCAGTTCGCGGCGCAAAATCTTGCCCGTCAGATTGCGCGGGATGGCGGTCGCGAAGTCGACCGACTTCGGCGCCTTGTAGCCGGCTATCTTCTCACGCGCCCAGGCGATGATGCTGTCGGCGTCGACGGTCGCCCCTGCCTTGCGGACAACCACAGCCTTGACGGATTCGCCCCACTTCTCGTCGGGCACGCCGATGACCGCGACGTCGGCCACGTCGGGGTGGCCGAAAATCGCATTCTCCACCTCCGCCGGATAGACGTTCTCGCCCCCGGTCACGATCATGTCCTTGACCCGGTCGTAGATGTAGATGAACCCGTCCTCGTCGCGATAAGCGGCGTCGCCGGTATGCATCCATCCCTCACGGATCGCCTCGGCAGTAGCCTCCGGCTTGTTCCAATAACCCTTCATCACGATCGGCGCGCGGGTGATCACCTCGCCGACCTCGCCGACGCCGACCTCCCGTCCACCAGCGTCGACGATCCTCACGTCTACGCCCTGCCAAGCCTTCCCGCAGGACCGCAATTTGCCGAGGGCCGGATCGTGGGCGTCATCGGCGAGCAGCGTTCCGGCGCCGGTCGTCTCCGTCATTCCGTAGAACTGGGTGAAGGCGCAGGCGAATCGGGCCTTTGCCTTCACAAGCAGATCCTCCGCAATCGGCGAGGCGCCATAGGCGAGCGTCTTCATGCTTGTGAGGTCCGCTGTCGCCATTTCCGGCGCCTGCATCAGCATGAGGATTATCGCCGGCGCCAGAAAGGCGTGATTCACCTTCTCCCGGGCGATCAGGTCGAGAACAGGTCCAGGGGCAAAATCGCGCACGATCGCCGTGCTCGCGCCGCTCGCCATGGCGATGAAGGCGATATTGACCCCCGCGACATGAAAGAAAGGCATCGCGCCCAGGACGACGTCGCCCGGATCATAGGCGAGGCCGGGCGCGTCGACGACGAAGCGGAAGGCGCTCAGGTAGTTGCCATGGGTAAGCTGCACGCCTTTCGGCAGCCCGGTCGTCCCCGAGGTGTAAAGCTGGATGACGTCGTCGTCGGGCGCCAGAGGCAGATCGGGGTCGCGCGCCTCCGCTTCGCCGATCCACGCGTCATCGCGCACGAAGCCCGGCCGGTCGAAGCCGAGCGCGATCAGCTTTGGCTTCTCAGGCGAGTGAGGCGACGGCTTTCTCGGCGACCTCGGCGAGTTCCTGTCCGACGAACATCCAGCGTGCGCCGCTATCTCCAACGATCTGCGCGACTTCCCGCGCCGCCAACCGAAAATTGATCGGCGCGAGGGCGCCGCCCGCCTTCGCCGCTCCGAAGACGCAGGTGAAGAAATCGACCGAATTTTTCGCGAGATAAGCAATGCGCTCCTGCCGTTGCATGCCTTCGGCGAGCAGCCGCTGGGCGACGCGTGAGGCGGACGCGTCGACTTCCGCAAAGCTCACGCTCCGCGCGCCCTCGATGAGCGCGGTGTCGCCGCCCCGCAGACGCGCCTGCCGGCGGACAATGTCCGCGACGTTGGAGACGCCCTCAAGCTCGATCACGCCTTCCTCCTCATGTCGCCGCTTGTCCCGCGGCTGATCCGTCAGCGATCGCCCCGGCGGCCATGCCGCCCGGCTCACGCCGGTGCGAAGTCCCGATTGAGATAAGAGGCGAGATGCCTGTCGAGCGCGCGCATTCCCGCATCATCCGCCGGCGCCGTTCGAAAGCCGATGAAACCATCCGGCCGGACAAGCACCGCTCCCCCGCTCGGAACGCCGGCGTTCGTAGCGCTCAACCCCGCTTCCTCGCCCCGGGTCACGGACAGGAGCGTTCCCCAACGACGCTTCACAGCCTCCAAACCCGCCGCCTCGCCAAAGACCACAAGCTGGTGTGCTGTGCCGCCGTCAGGAAGGAGAGCGGGAAACCACTCGCCCGGCGCCGGCTTCACATCTCCGTCCCCGGCCACGATCGGACTGCCCGCGTAAGACACATCGAACATAGATCGACGCCGCAGGCCGAGCAGGCGTTCGGCCGGTTCCTGAACGGGCAGAGTCAAATCGCCTCCGCTCGCACAGGTCGCGACAAGCTGCATGACCAGCGAATGGATCTCATTCGACACGTCCAGAACGTGCTGGTCGGCGAGTCCGCGTTCGATGGCATAGGTATCGAGAAGCGACGGTTTCGCCGCCCCTTTTAGGACGAGCGCCAGCTTCCAGGCGATATCTGCCGCATCCATCAGCGCCGAATTGATCCCCTCGCCGCCCATCGGGCTCGACAGATGTCCGGCGTCGCCAAGAAGAAATCGCCGCCCGTCGCCGAGCCTCGGGGCCACCCGCCTTTGCATCCGGAAATAGGAGACCCATCGGAGATTTGCGAGGCCAGCGTCCATGCCGAGGCGCCGATTGATCAGAGCGGCGAGCGTTTTCGCGTCCGGCGCCTCGGCGCTGACGTCCGCCTCGTCGCGATTGACGAAAATGATCCAGCGCCCTTCCGGCAGAGGCGCGAACAGGACGAAGCCCTCCGGCCCCAGCACAACGCGGGAGCGTGCGGGCGGACATGGCAGGGCGACGGCAGCGTCGGCCACGATGAAGCGGCCGCTATACGTCTCGCCTTCCAGGGTTTCGTGCATCGTCTCCCGCGTGATGTCATGGGCGCCGCCAGCCCCGAGGAGATAGCTCGCAGCGACGACTTCGCTGACGCCGTCACGCTCCAGAGTCACCTTAAGTTCATCACCCTCCTGCTCGACGGCCTTTAGAGCCACGCCATACTCGACTTCGAGGCCATGACTGGCGAGAGTCTTGCGGAGGATCGTCTCAGTCAGCCACTGCGGCTGACTCGACTGGAAGGGATATTTGCAGCCGAGGTCGCCGAGCGCGGTGAGGCCCAGGGTCTGCAGACCGGGACCCAGAAGTTCGATCTCGTGAACGTGGACGCCGGCTTTCAGAAATTCGTCGACCAGGCCTCCCCGATGGAGGACTTCGAGCACCGCCGGCTGAATTGCGGTTCCGCGCGTTTCGTGATGGGGGGCGGTCCTCTGCTCCACGATGCGCGCCTTGACGCCGTGGCGCATAAGCTCGCTCGCCGCGAAAAGACCCGCCGGCCCAGCGCCCACGATCAAGACAGGCGGACTGCTCACAAGCGCGTCCTGCGCTGCTCCCGGCATTCTTTCCTCCCCTTCCAGCCGTCCGACACTATAGAGCGCGAAGACCGCTCCGCAACGCTGGCGCCAAGCGACCGCTATCCCAGGAGGTCGTCCAGCCAGTCGAGCGCGGAGCGGTTGAACGCGGAGCGATTTCCCATTTCGCAATGATCGCCCGCGCCGTCGGCGGCCTCGAACCGGACCAGCGTTTTTGGGCATCTGAGCGCGTCGTAGAGAGTTTGAGCGCCGCCCGCGATCGGGTCTTTCTCCACCAATCTCACGAAGGTCGGACAGCGAATCCGCTCCGTCGCCGTCGCCGACCGTCTTCGCAACTGCTGCAATCTCGCCGAAATCCGGGCCGCCGTAAGGAATATAGGCCAGGGCCCACGCCCCGAATTCGTCGAGCAGCGCATCCTTATAGAGAAGGCCCATTCCACCGCTCCGGTCGGAAACTCAGAGATATGCCCTCAGCGGGTTGCCTGTCCACGCCGTGCGTCGCCCGGGTTCTGGCGGACCGAGCGGGTCCCGGATAGGCTCGCCGCAGACTGTCTTTGGGATTTGCGCACATGGAGCCGTGGCACGATTTCTTTGTCGCAGAGCTTGGGGCAGCGGCGGCGCTCGCCGGGCTCTTATTCGTGAGTCTGTCGGTGAACCAGGACCGGGTGCTGAAATACGCCGGTCTGCCGGAACGAGGGCTTCAAGGCCTCTCGTCGCTCTTCCTCGTCTTCGCCCTGGCCACCCTTGCGCTAGCTCCGGAACATAGCCCGAAGTCTTTCGGCGCGACAGCGCTCGGCCTCACGCTCTTTCAGACGGCGATCCTCTCTTGGCTCCAGTACAGATCCTCTTGGGCAAAGAACGCGACCTGGAGATGGCGCTCAATCGGATCGTTGGCTGCCGGCCAGGCTTCGTCCTGGACGCTGGTCATTGGGTCCGGTCTCAGTCTGATCCGGAACGACTGGAACGGCCTTTTCTGGTACCCGGCCGGCGTCATCCTTGCTTTCGGCTTCGCCGGGGCGGTGTCCTGGGTGCTCCTCATCGAAATCAATCGCTAAACCCTCTGAATGTATGCTGACGTTGACGTGGTCTTGCCTCCGGCCTTAACCTTGGCCGACGCTGCGCCGCCGGCGCGGGCGCATCGATTCTGCGCCGATTCGTCCTCTTTTCGCCGGCCGGTTCGGGCCGAGGAGAGACCCCGGTGAACTCAAACGAATCGCCTGGAGCCTCGGCGATGGCTGCGGATCGAATCCGCGCATCCACGGAGGCCCTTGAGACGACGGCGAGCCAGTGGAGCCTGTTCTGGACCGATCCTTCGCGCCGCTCGCTTTTGGCGCTTGCCGGGGCTCTTGGCCTAGTCCTCATCGCGGCCATCGTCGCAATCCTGCTGTCGGTGCAGGCCCAGCAAGCGGACGGCTGGCTTCGCCACTCGTTGGCGGTCGAGAACAGGCTGAATCAAATCCAGACGCTAATTACGGACGCGGAGACCAGCCAGCGGGGCTACCTGCTCACCGGAAAGGACAGCTATCTTGCGCCCTACTGGACCGCCTCAAGGCAACTCGGGCCTGAGCTCAGCTCTCTCGCCGAAGAAACCGCTGATAACCCTTTGCACGGCAAGTCCCTTCAGGACTTGCACAAGCTGATTGACGCGAAGCTGGAAGAGCTTCGACGCACGATTGATCTCCGTTCGTCAGGCTCCCCATCCGGAGCGCTCGCGATCGTCAATGACGATAGCGGAAACCGGCTTATGAAGGAGATCCGGGAACTCCTCTCCGATATGCGAACGCGGGAGATCCAAATCGCGCAGGAGCGCGCGGCCCGCGTGTCATGGCTCGATGGCGTAGGTCGGGGCGTGTTGGTGGCTGCCGTGTTCCTGATGGCCGGCTTTGGCGCGCTGGCGCTCTCGGACGCGTGGCGCCGCATCAACCAACTGCACGCCACGAACCTCACCCTCGAGCGCGAGCAGGCCGAGCGCGCCGCTGTCGACGCGCAGGTGCGTCAACTCCAGAAGATGGAGGCGATCGGCAAGCTTACGGGTGGAATAGCGCATGATTTCAATAATATGTTGGCGGTCATTATTGGCTCGCTTGAGATCGTGCGCCGCCGCCTCGCCGACTCCGGTCAAAGCGCTATCCTAAAGAGTATCGACAACGCGGCAGAGGGCGCCAACCGCGCCGCGACTCTGACCTCTCGGCTGCTGGCGTTTTCGCGCCAGCAGCCGCTTGAACCCGTCGTTCTCGACGCTAACAAACTCGTCGGCGGCATATCGGAAATGCTGCGCCGGACAATTAGCGAGACGATATCAGTCGAGACCGTACTGTCGGGAGGCTTGTGGCGAATCTTCGCGGATCCGGCGCAGTTGGAAAGCGCCCTTGTTAACCTGACCGTCAATGCGCGCGACGCCATGCCCGCAGGCGGCAAGCTCACCGTCGAGACGGCGAACACCGAACTCGACGAACGCTACGCGGCTGCTCACAGCGAGGTGAAGCCCGGCCAATATGTGATGATCTCCGTAACCGATACCGGCACCGGGATGCCCGTGGACGTGGTCGAGCGAGCGTTCGATCCCTTCTACACCACCAAGGGTCCAGGCAAAGGCACAGGTCTTGGCCTCAGCCAGGTTTTCGGGTTCGTGAAGCAGTCGACCGGACACATCAAGATCTACTCCGAACTCGGCCATGGAACGACGGTGAAGATTTACCTGCCCCGCTTCATCGGCGAAGTGCGGGCCCAGAGCGAACGCGAGCACATCCAAAGCTTGCCGCTTGGCAAAGCGGACACAATTGTGCTCGTCGTCGAGGATGAAGCGACGGTTCGCAACATGACCGTCTCCTCGCTTAGAGAACTGGGCTACACGGTGATCCATGCGGCCTCCGCCGAGGAGGCGCTTCCGCTCCTCGAGTCGCAGCCAAACATTTCCCTGCTGCTTACAGATATCGTGTTGCCAGGCCTGAACGGTCGGCAACTCGCGGACCGCGCGCTATCACGGACGCCAAGGTTGAAAGTCTTGTACACAACCGGCTACACGCGCAATGCAATCATCCACAATGGGATGGTGGACCCCGGGCTCTGCATTCCTCCCTAAGCCTTTCACGCTCGCCCAGCTGGCGACTAAGGTGGATCAGACTCTTCACATTGAAGACCCTGTAAAACTAAGCGAAAAGGCGACGTTTCCGCTGCATAAAGGGTAAAGCGCAACTTAAGAAAACCGATTGTCAAGATTAAGAAATTTCGTTCTGACGGCGACGGCTGATTCAATAAAATTCGACGCTTTTTCTTTCGCGCTCGCCAAACGGAAGCAGCCATTCTGTCGGCATCGAACGACGGGCGCATTCCATGATCTTCAACCGGCTCCTTTCTCTTGCAACCCTCGCCCTCCTCGGCGGCCTTGCCTGGAATGGCCTCAGCGAAGCCTCGGAGGCTGGTTTGCCCCGCGCGAGCTCGACGCCTGTCGGCGGCGAGACATCAATTCCCTATGGGTGGGTCGATTTCTGCAATCGGCACGCGGAAGAATGCACTATCGGCAAGCTTAAGCCCGTAGACGTCCGTCTCACCAAGGAAACCTGGCGGACGCTCAATGAGATCAACACATTCGCAAATAATATGATCGAGCCGATCAGCAACTACGATCACTGGGGCACGACTCTCGACCACTGGGACTACCCCGTTGACGGCAAGGGCGATTGTAAGATTTACGCGCTCTTCAAGCGCAAGCTGCTGATAGAGCGCGGCTTCCCCCGACAAGCGCTTCTCATGACGATCGTCCGCGACCTTAACGGCGAGGGCCACGCCATCCTCACCGTCAAGACGGACCGCGGCGATTTCGTCCTCGACAATCTCTCGAAAAACGTAAGGCCGTGGAACGCAACGGGCTATCAGTTCTTCAAGCGGCAGGCGCAGAACGATCCTAATGTTTGGCTCAGTCTCGGTGGCTCGACTGGCTCCGCGCCCACGGAAGCGGCGTCGAAATAAACTCCGCTCCGACAGTCGAGCTCGACGGGAAAACCGCGGCAGCCGCGACAAAAACAGCAACGATCTCGACGAGCGCGCTTCCGCTTGGCCCAATCCCGCGACAGCTCAACGACGGTTGGGACGAGACTTGGCCACTGGCTCGCCGCGAGCGAGGGACTCGAGCGCAGCGATCGCCCCATTGGGCTGAGCCCATGCCCGCGCCGCTGCAATCACGCCCGAGAAGTATTCCGTCTTCGCCACTCCAGGCCCGGCGTTCGTCCCAAAATACACGAGCGCCCGCTTCGGGCCGTCGGCTGTGACAACGGGTTGGACGGCCTTGACGTAGAGAGGTCCTTCGTAGCGGTCGAGAGCCGGCACGTCCGCCAACGACAGGTCCCAAAGGACACCATAGACCGCGCCTTGAGGCGCGCGGACGGCAGTCAGCCACCCTTCACGCATCACCGCGAGCCGATGCCGCTGCAGGCGCGCCTGCCCAAGCGGCTTTGCGCGCGGACAGCGACTCGCCATCGCTGCGACGTCCATGTTGGACCCGTAGGCGAAGTATAGCGGCATCGTCTATCCGCTGAGGCGCTCGACCTTGTGGACGACCGGCTTGCCGCGCAGCTCCGACAGGATCGCGTTGAGATGTTGAATGTCGCGCACCTGCAGATCGATGCGAAGTTCGCGGAAATCGGCGCTGGACCCCGAGGAGGAAACCGCGTCGATGTTTCCGCCGTATTCGCCGATCGTTGTCGCGATCACCCCGAGCGCGCCCGGCTCGTTAGCCATGGTGATAACAATCTGCGTTGAATAGACGGCGTCGGGAGTGTGCTCGAGATCCCAGCGCACGTCGAGCCACAGCTCGGGCTGGTCATTGAAGGCGACGAGGGCGGGCGAGTGGATCGGATAGATCGTGATCCCCTCGGGCCCGCGAATCCCGACGATCCGTTCCCCGGGGACGGCTCCGCCCCTCTCGGCGAAGCGAACAGCGGTCGTTAAATCGATTCCTCGCACCGGGAGGACGCCGGCAGGGTCCGAATTGCCAGGGACACGGAACACGAGATCTGTCGCCTTGGGAAGCCCGAACCAGCCGCTCTCGTTCTTCGGCGCTCCCGTTCCAATTTTGCGATCGTCCTGGAAGTCCGGATAAACAGCGCGGACAACGTCAACCGTCGTGATCTCGCCTCGACCGACTCCAACAAAGACGTCGTCGACCGACGAACGGGCGAGTCGTGGCAGCGCAGCTCGGAGTTTTGATTCGGAATACTTGCGGCCCGCCCGTCCAAACGCGCCCTCGATCATCTGTCGCCCGAGCCCTCCGAACTGGGCCTTGGCCGCCTCCCGCGTCGCCTTTCGAATAGCGGCCCGCGCGCGGCCGGTCACGACGACGCCATCCCAGACAGCCGGCGGCGAACTTCGTTCCGAACGGATGATCACCACCTCGTCGCCATTGTGAAGCGTCGAGCGGAGAGGAGAAATAACGCCATTGATCTTGGCGCCTACCGCCGAATTGCCGATGTCGGTGTGCACGGCATAGGCAAAGTCAATCGCCGTAGCCCCCCGCGGCAAGGCGATGAGCCGCCCTTTTGGGGTGAAGCAGAACACCTGATCATGAAACAGTTCGAGTTTCGTGTGTTCGAGGAATTTCTCCGAATCGTCGCCTGACAGCGCTTCGATCGTCTGCCTCAGGTCGCGGTACGCTCGGCTTTCGCCGACGCCAAGGCCCTCACCCGCGCCTTCCTTATAGGCCGCGTGGGCAGCGATTCCATATTCTGCGACATCATGCATCTCGTGCGTGCGGATCTGCAACTCCACACGCTGGCTGCCCGGTCCAATGACAGTCGTGTGGATCGATCGATAGTCGTTCTGCTTGGGCGTCGATATGTAGTCTTTAAAGCGCCCCGGTACGCTGGGCCAGGTCGTGTGCGCCACGCCAACTGCGGCGTAGCAGTCGGCGACCGTGTCGACCAGAATACGAAACCCATAGATATCAGAGAGTTGCTCGAAGGCGATCGAACGGCGCTCCATCTTCTTCCAGATTGAGTAAGGCTGCTTCTGCCTCCCCTTGACCTCAACCTTGATGCCGCGCCGCTCAAATTGGTCTGTGAGCTCCGCTGCAATGCGGGCGATGATCGCACCGTTCTTTGTCTTCAGGGCTTCGAGACGCGAAACGATCAGCGCATAGGCGTCCGGCATCAGCGCCCGGAACGCGAGATCCTCCAGTTCGTTGCGCATGCCTTGCATGCCCATTCGCCCGGCAAGCGGCGCATAGATGTCGAGCGTATCCTGCGCGATCCGCGCGCGCTTCTCGGGCGACATGAAATTGAGCGTGCGCATGTTGTGCAAGCGGTCAGCAAGCTTGACCAGAAGCACGCGCGCGTCATCCGCGATGGCGAGCAGCAGCTTTCGGAAATTCTCAGCCTGTTGCGCGTGACGGCTAACGAAATCGAATCGGCCCAGCTTTGTGAGACCGTCGACAAGCCCCCCTATCTCGTCCCCAAACGATTTGTCCACGTCCTCCCGGGTGACTGTCGTATCTTCGATCGTGTCGTGAAGCATCGCCGCGACAATTGTCGCATCGTCGACCTTGAGTTCTGTAAGGATCGCCGCGACTTCGAGCGGATGCGAAAAATACGGGTCTCCAGAAGCGCGCTTCTGCGTGCCGTGAGCTTTCATCGCGAAGACATAGGCGCGATTGAGCAAGTCTTCGTTCGTATGCGGATTGTATTGGCGGACACGGTCCACCAGTTCATATTGCCGCATCATCGCCGCAGCATCTCACCTCGCCTCCACTGAATCCGACGTCATAACCCTCAAAGTTCTGCGCCGCCGCGCCCGCACCACAATTTCGGACGCGCGCCAGGGCTTCGCAAGGACAATGTGAGAAGCGATTCGCCTGCGGTCCGAGCCTCAAGAGACTCCACTTCAAAGGGCTCAACAAAACCGGCGGTTCGCGAATAAAAAAGAGCCCCGGAGCTTTCGCTCCGGGGCCTTCAGTTCGCCAGTTAGGCGAGTATCAGAAGTAGCGGGTGACGCGGAAACGACCGGCGAAGCCGCTGCTCTTCCCCTGCCATGCGCCCGGAACAAAGGCGCCGCTGTTATAGACGGTCCCGAGGAACGCGCTCGGCTGATCCTGATGCGTGCTCTGGTACATCAACTCAAGATCGAAGTTCAGGTTCGTGACCGGGTTCCAGCCAATATCCGTACCAACGATCCAGCTGAGGGCATTGAGGCGAAAGAACGCCCGTACCCGAGCAGTTATAGAACCCGCCGTAGCAGGCGTTCCCGCTCATGTTGCTCCAGTTGATGCCGCCGACCGAACCTTCAAGATCGGTATAGAATCGTCGGGGTCCAGTGGTGCTCGAGCAACGCGGACACCGACCAGGCGCGCGGGGTCGACCATGAGTTGGTCAGCGGGTTGAAGTAAGCGTCGGCCAGATACATCGGCTGGCCATTGCCGTTGGTCTGCCCGTTCTCACCCCACATGCCGTCGACCAAACCCGAATACCACGTGGCGTTCTGGCGTATACGCGCCGGTGATCAGGAAGCTGTCGCCCGGATACCAAGGCAGGTTGAACTTCACGCCTGCGTCGATACCCCAGCCGACCTTGCTCTCGGAAGCGTTGCAGCCGCCGTAGATGTTATAGGCCACGGAGCCGCAGCCCGTCGCATCATAGTAGCTGTAATCCTTGACGTTGACGTTGTGGATCACGCCGGAGATCTGGGCCTCGCCCCAGCCCTGCTTGACATGCAGCGCGCCGACGATGTCCGGCCACCGCTGACCACCAAAGGTGATCGAACCCGGGTTCGAACCCGCCGCGCCCGTCATGTTCGTGCCGCCGCCCGAAGCGCCGACCGAACCCTGGCTTTCCGCCGAGATCGTCGCCGAGAAGCCGCCGCCGAAGGAGGCGGTGTAGGCCAACAGGTTCGGCTCGTTGAAGCCCTTCCGGTCAGGCGAGAAGAAGTTGGCCCAGTTATCGCCGCCGCCGGTGAAGGAGAAGAACGACTGCGCCTTACCGGCTGTGATCCCCGCCCAGGTGAGGTAGGCGGTGTTCACGTAAATGGTCTGCGCCAGCGGATCGAAGCCATTGGACATTTCGCGCGTTGAAGTCGAAGTGGCCGATCAACGGGCCGTAGGCGGTGTTGGACGCGAAGTCCATGCCGAGATTTCGCGCGCAGCGACCAGCCGATCGCGTTGCGGTTGAACGTCGCGTTCTGCTGGTTCGGCAGGATCGCCTGCGTCCCGCCGTCGCCGGATTCATGATCGGCGCGCCCGTGATGGCGTTGTAGATCGGAACCGCCCGTTCGCCGCCCTGCACCAGAATGCACCTGGCGGATGTGAGCCGGCGCAAACGGATTGTCCGCCTGTGCGATCGGGGTGATGACCGAACCCGCCCCAGTTGTACTGGTTGGAGAGGTTGCCGCCGGTGAACTGCGCCGTGATGTAGCCGCTGATCTTCATGCAGGTGTCGGAGCCGGGCAGACCCAGCCGGTGATGCCGCCGACGTCGCAGATCTTGACGTACTGGGCGACCGGGGCCGCCTTGTGCGTCGGCAGATCCGCGGCCTGCGCGCTGGCGACGGCGACGATGCCGGCCGCCGAACCGAGCAGGACGCTCTTGATGAGTGTCATTTGTTGACCTCCAGTTGACATAATGGGCGTTGGTTTTCTTCTCACTTCCGACCCCGAGCCGCTTGCGAACCCTTAAAAGCCGAACGTGGTCAGCCCCCATTCCCGATGATCGAGCTTCGGCGATTAGAGCCTCTACCCGGCCGCGACCGGGAATCTCCCGTTCACACGCTTCACCATACCTGCCTTCTTGCGGCGCTCAACTGATAATCGTCGCGAAATCGCCTTGGAAATGCCTTTCCTCCGGCCATGTTGCATAAAGGTCACGGAAGCGGCCAGCTCATCATTGGTCCCGGAAATTTCGGCTTGTTAACAAATGGTTAACCGATGATACAGGGAGGCTTGTCGGATCGTGAGGCGCGTTAAGGGGCGTCTCGCACGATGCGCGAGTTGCCTTCAGGGCTCCCGACAAATCGGGATCGGCTCTGGGGGCGCGGCAGGGTGTTCCTGACGGTATCGGGCGAGGATCGGCTCGAGACTTTGTCGAGGCCAGAATTTTGGGGCGCCGATCGCTTTCAGGCAGGCTGCGTTCCAGTAAAGCCCGGCGCGGGTGGGCGACTGTCCGGCCTCGACCGCTCGGGCGACCGCGTCGACGTCACGCGATTCGGGATAGATGTAGAGGGTCGTTGGGTCGTTCCTGACCATCGCGACGATTTGCTCGGCGTCCGAGGGCGACCAGCTCGTGCAGCCGTCGCTGCGCCCGGCCTCGTAATTCACGAGCTTTCCAAACCGTACGTATCCATCGGAATCCGCGTGCGGGTCACCGGGTTGCTTGCGGCGGCACAGGCCCCTTAGCAGGACCGCCGGGTGGCCGCCGATCGCGCGCTCCCGAGCATTCGCGGTCTCCCCTTCGCCGTCGAATTTTATGAAGGTCCGAACGAAAGGCGCCTCGCCCGCCGAGGCGCGATAATAGCCCTTGAAGGACCCAACGGCCTCGCCCGTCACATAGTCGCCGCCGGCCGTGAGTTCAGAGTCCATCGCGTTGCCGAAATTCTTGACGCACCGCCTTCCGTTCGAAAAATCCGCGACCCCCTCCAGGTCGCGTCCGCCGCCGTGGCCTGCCGGGATTGCGCGAAACTCGCGATCGGCTTCGCAGATGATGTAGAAGCGCCGACCCAGCCGGCCGCCGCCCATGTCATGGGGACGGGTTGCGTCCATCGCGAAGTAGCACGGATTTCTCACCGCCCCTTCACGCAGTTTCCGCAGATAAAGCCCACGCGCCCGTTCCAGGACGACCGGGGCGATCTGCCCCTCGCCCTCCCCCACATGGGGCGCGAGCCAGGCAGGCGCCTCCGCCTTGCCTGCCGCAACGCAGGGCCCCAAGGTCAGAAGCGCGGCGGCGACGCCGAGGCCGGCAAGCATATTTAGCCGCAATCCGAACACCTCAATCCCTTCTTTCGAAATCCGCAGCGCGCCGAGCCAAGCGCGTCTCGTTCCCTTGGGGCATACGCCCCCTCTTTTGGGCCTGAACGATGACGACGGCCTTAACGTCCCGCAAGGGGCTGCTGGTTGAAAGCTGGCGGCGGTTCCCGCTTGCCTCACGCTGCGGCATTTTTTACCTGACACCAACGCAATCCTCCGCGAAACTCCTCGCGAATTCCCCTGGGAACCGTGACAGCTTGACCATCGAGAACACGCCTTTCGCCCCAGTTTCGGCAGGGCGCGCGCCCTCCTCGCCGCCCTGGCAAGCAGCCCGGGCGGAATGGTTCCTCATCGTCGCGGCGGCGTCCGTCCTGGCCTTCGCGCTGTTCGAGGATCGGCTCTTTTCCCAACTCTCCAATCCGCTGATCCTGATGGGAATACTCCTCTGGCTCTTCGGCGTTGTCCTTTGGTCGTCGCTGTCGGTCGTGCGCCACGCCGAGGATCTCGCCGAGCGGCTCGGCGAGCCTTACGGAACGCTGCTCTTGACCCTCACCATCACCGCCATCGAGGTTGTCGCGATCTCCGCCGTGGTGCGCCACGGCGGCCCGAATCCGACGCTCGTGCGCGACACGCTGCTCGCCGTCATCATGATCATCATGAACGGCATGGTGGGGGCGACCCTGCTCTTAGGGGGAATCCGCCATCGCGAACAAAACTTCAATCTGGAAGGAGCCCACGCCTACCTGAGCGTCATCCTGCCGCTCGCGACCTTTGCGCTGATCTTGCCGGACTACACCACCACGACCGCGGGGCCGACCTATTCCACAGCCCAGCAGATCGGCATGGTGGCGGTCTCGCTCGGCCTCTATGGCCTGTTCCTCTTTCTCCAGACCGGCCGCTATCACGACTATTTCGAGCATGCTTCCGAGCGCCGGGCCAGCGCGCACGAAGCCTCGACGCCAATGTGGTTCCCCGTATCCATGCTGGCGGCCTATATGGCCGCGGTCGTCTACCTGGTCGAACAATTCGGACCGCCGGTTGACTACCTGCTCGAGACCCTACACGCGCCCGCGCCCCTCGGCGGCATCCTCATCGCGCTCCTCGTCGCCGCGCCCGAATTGATCGGCGCCGTCAAGGCGGCGCTGGCCAATCAGATGCAGCGGGCGGTCAACATTTTTCTCGGCTCGGTGCTCGCGACGATCGGCCTGACCATCCCCTCGGTGCTCATCATCAACCACCTCATCGACCGCCCGCTTGTTCTCGGCGTCGAGCATACGGATCTCGCGCTGCTCGTCCTGACGCTCGCGGTCAGCATGATCACCTTCACCAGCGGCCGCACCAACATGCTGCTTGGCGTCGTGCACCTCATGCTGTTTGGCGCTTACGTGCTCCTGATCTTTCAGGCCTGACCATGGCCTTGGATTTCCTTCGCCGACGCCTTTGAGGCGCCCGAAAGTCCCCGAAACCGCCCTTGGAAAAACTTGGATTTCGGGAAAGGGGCGTACGGGACGGAGAAGCGTGGGAGAAACAACATTTCGACGACGAATTTCTGATTTGTCGCCTACTTTGACGCCTCTTCGCGCAGATATTTAGCCCTTGAGAGGTCACCCATCGCGTGGAATTGTTCCGGCTGAGAAGTATTATTACTGACCGATAACCTGAACTCTTCAAGATGGATACAAGACGCCGTAGGTATAGCTCATTAAAAGAAGATGTTTTATCGAGGATTTGCCTTATTGAAGCAACGGTGTGGCCTGGCAGATCAATCTGACCCTGTCGATATCAATGCTTCACCGGCGCTTCTTGATAAACGAGGTTGTGGTTCCGTTTCACCGATTGCTGAGGCCCCTTGCTCAGGTTTCTTTTCGATAACTTCTAAGTATTCTCTAGCCGCAATCGGTGTTATATGTAATGAGATCTCGGAACCTTTAATTCTCAGATCACCTCGCCATCGCTCTGAGCTGCAATTTTCGCCAAAGATCGAATAGTTTTCGCTCCAATTGCTCTGTAATATTTCTTTGCTTGTTATATTTGATACTTGAAATCTTTTTCCAGAGATCAATTACGGTATTCATGAAGCCTGCGGTTGCAGCGATGCCTTCGACGTATGGTCCGACAGCTGAAATCCAAACCCATAGGTCTTGTAAATGAAAAACGACACTCCCATCTTGAATACTGCTAATAAAAAGCTTTCTTCCCTCCGTAAATCTCATGTAATCGTGCGAAAAGCGACTTAGCGCTTCTCCAAGATCGGCGACAAGCATACTGGTGTTAAGGTCGATCTTGCAGAATAATCTCTGGGTTTACCTGACCTTCGCCCGCGCCTTCCGTCATCTTCTCTCTATAATATCAACAGTTGAAGCTTGTTTAGTAATCCTGCCGGTCTGGTATCCCGCCTCGTATCCCTACTCTCTTACTCGCCGCGTCCCCATCTCGCCTCGGAATGACATGAAAATGCGCATGCATTACCGTTATGAAGGCATCGCTAGGCATGGAAACCATCCCACCTAATCAACCCAGAAATCTATTTGCCTGATGCCATTCAAGCACGTCGCGTGCAGGCCTCTGATTAGCATCATCGGGAAGAGTTATCGGACGCCCATGCATCTCATAGTAGAGGCGTCCGTTCTCAAAATCTTCTTTAAGCCTTCGCCCTACTTCAAATCGCCCATCGCCACTCACCGTCACGTAGCCAAGATCAAATAGCCGGTGGACATCGGTGCGAAGCAATAGGCCGTTTGTGATTTCATGTTGCCCTCCAGCGCCGTAAGGCCGGATGTGAGCTGCATCAAGAATAGGGAGCGTCCGCTCGCCTGTCACCGCGCAACGGCGCTGATACACGTCGGTCACGCCTATCCGGAATGCCCCCTGGCCAAGGCGGGGACGAACTAGCACTGGCTCTCCGTAGCGGGCAACGTCGACTGGGGCCCCAGGGTGAGCTCGCAATCCGATCCACGATCGGTTTCCACAGCTCGCGACCATCCTCCTCAGCAGTATCGTATCGCCGCCCTTGCTGAATGTGTCGCGACCACGATTGCGGCACGGGAATCCACTCGGCGTCCCGAAAAAAGAACGGCTGGGTAAGGATGCGGCACCCAATCAAAATAATCCTGTCGGGGGTCATCACTCTGATTGCGGTAGCGCGATTTGCTCGCGCATTTCCGAGAGCGAGGCGGCACCGTTCGACACCCCGAACGTGTCCCAGACCAGCGAACTTGGCAGGATATCGGCACGCGCAAAAGTGCCCCCTCCGACAATCGCAAGCGTCGCGGCGCGTGCCAGCTTGAAAATAATAACTCACCGGGTTGTAACGCCTTGAAGTTCGTTCGACCGCCGGGCTGCCAAAAATTCACTTCCTCGACGCTGGGCAAAGTCGACAAGAACCGAAACTACTCATAGTCGGTGATCCCGACGTACAGGCTCACCATTATTGCCCCCTCCAATTGTTTTCTGAGCGACCTAGACTGCCCCTCGGCTTCTCGCGGCCGCTACAACCATCCAGGCGAGCATTGCGACGCGCCATTCATGCTGATCTAACGATCGGACCACTTTCTCCAAAGCATGCGGAATCGCGGGGGTAATCCCCGATGATCGAAAGCGCGTACCCTCGGAACGGATTCGGCACAGCGACTACCGCCAAAGAAAAGGCCAACACCTCGTAGAAGCTGAACAAAGCCTTCGTACCCTCAATCAAATCGCGTTGCGTGATGCGATCAAGGGTGGACAGTCCGGACCCGACAGACTCTTGCGGCTCTTCTGGATCCGGGGTCTCCTCTGCTCCCCAGCCAACCCTGCCGGCGGTAAGAAGTGAATTCCTGATTGCTTCGTCGTTTCGGTAAGTAGTTCCGAGAAGTCGTTCGCTAGCGAGCTACGAACCGGACCGTCGCCCGAGCCCCAAGCCATTGCCGAACCGTAGAGTAAGAGAAGCTCCATCGGGGCGCGAAACCGGCAGCGGCGAGATCGGCATCAACCGGATCGATCTTCGCAGCTTCCGCCTCTAGCTCTTTTCTTGAAAATGCGCGGCGATATCGGGCATCGAACCTCCAGGGCTTCCGACGCCAAAGTCGCGCTAGCGCTCTCCTGAATTCCGAGCGTAACGCTCGCTGCATATCGTCGAATGGCAGAGAGAAGCCGTCGATCCACAAATTGATACGAAGCGCCGACGCCCTGCGAATTCCCATCGCTCTGAGTTCAACAATCCGCACAGCGCGCTGGCCGGCTTCCTCGGAATATACCCACGTCGGAGCTAGGCCGCGGCGATTGCCCTTCGGCTTCGGACCTTCGAACAGCCTTTCAGTGATCCAATCCTCGATCATCCGCTCGGTTATCGGTCCTGCGCCGAGCCGTTCGCTCGCCGCCCTCACCTCCGCCAATAGCTCATCCTTCAGCATCGTCGTTACAACTCCCACTGGAATTGCATTACTACTCAGATGTGACTCTGTATTAATGCCCCATTCCTTACCAGGGATGGCCTTTCCGATGTCCCATACTGCTTTTGAAATTGAATATCGCCGCCACCAGTGCGCGGCCCTAACTCTCGACGTTCTATCACCCGAAGCGAGAGGCAGCCCCTCAGATTTGAAGAAGAAAAAGCCCCGGCACGCGCGGCTCGCGTCCAGGGCTTTGTAATCGGTACCGTTCGCTAAAACAGAAAGGATGGCACTCAATGCGTACCTTATTCTATATTCAATTCTGCCAGCTCGCGCAAGTGACCTTCGACACCTCGGAGGTCCGCCGATGGGCGCGATCTTTCCTATGGCCCCCCTCAAGGTGCGCCTGGGTTTCGTGCGGAAGCGCGAAAAGGCCGCGAAGCGTGCCGCTGAGGCGAAGGGCAGGCTGCTCGCGCTGCGCCTCTCCCTGGTCAAGCTCTCTGTCGACGCCGCGAAGGGGAGGGGCGCTATGAGCGGCTCCTCCCTCTTCACGAAGAACCGCAATGCCACGCTTGCGCTCGGCAAGACGGAAAGGACGGCAGTCCAAAGGCCCCTCTCCTTCCATGCTGCGTCCTTCACTAATTTCGTTCGGCTCACGCCTCAACAGAACGCCAAGCTCGGCCTGTCGCCGTAAAGCGCGGCATTACGTCCTGAGGACGTAAAGCGCGTAACCAAGGCGACGCCAACGATCAGCGCCCGCCAATACGAGACGAAGAAGGCTGCGCGAGCTGTTTGGCCTCACGCCCGAGCAGGCAACGGATGCGCGCGTCGCTGGGCGATCTCGCTATGTCTCCGCCGATCAACGTGAGCGCGTCGCCAAAGCGGCGATCACCCCCGAGGAGACAAGGTCATCGCTGAGATCAAGGCCCTCCGCAGCATCTGGCGATCGCGTCCCGAGCTACTCTACAGACAAAAGACGGCACGGGTCGTCGTACCCGATCTCACCGCGACGCTGAAAGCCGTTACCGCTCCATAAGGCGGCGCAAGCTCCTGGCGAGCACATTGCGGACGGTGAGTGGCACTGGTTCATCGACTACGCGAGCGGCTCAAAGACCCGCGCTATGAGCTGCTGCGCGGGCTCGCCAGGCGCGTTCGGCTTCTCGCTGATCGTCTAGCCCACACACTCCAGAGCCTTGCCAAGTGAAGACTCCGCACCAGCGGAGGGACGGCGCGCGCCCTGCCGTCTCTCCGGATGACGACTCGCGCCCTATAGACGGCCCCGACGCATGGTCGGATAGCCCTCCGCGTACGCCCACCGCGCATTCCGCGGACGGGTTCCCAGCGACCGATCTCAGCCCGCGGCAGAAGCGACTGGCGAGCAAGGCTGCCTATCGAGCGCGCCGCTCAACCAACAACGCCTTCCGCGAAGGGAGCGCCAGCGAGCTAGGGAATGGCGGCTCAAGCACCGTGACAAGACGCGCGAACAAAAGCGAAAGGCGCGTTCGGTCAATTATCACCGGCCATTCGTTGCGATCGACAGCGAAGGACAAAATTATCCCGATGACGACATCCTCTATGACGGCTTGCGCAACCCGAAACACGAGACCTATCTCTGGGGCGCAGCCGCCGACGATGCCAAGCCGCCTCACTGGCTCACGGCGACCGAATCCTACGGCCTCGATAAGCTGCCCTCTCAACGCGGTTGAGATCTTGGACTGGCTCCTCAGCCTGCCCGACAAATTCGGACCAGCAGTTTTTGTGATGTTTTCCGTTCGCTTACGACATCACACAAATCCTCAAACACCTCCCCTATGAAAAGGCTTGGGAAATCGAGAAGCGTGAGACCTATTCCAGACCGAGACGAGGAAACAGGAGGCGCAATTGCTCAACGCCCCGGTTTTCTATCGGGATTACGCGATCAGCTACACCAAAGGGAAAATCATTTAACGTCTGGCGGCTTGCCGATCCTGAAACCGTGCCGCTACGTAGCGCACCAGGAAGAATGAATACACAGTGCCTGCTCATCATCGTCAAAAGCGTGGTCGCGCGGACGCTCGACCAAGCTGAAGCCGAGTTCATCTGTCTTCAATGAAGGATAGGTTCGGCGATCAATTCGCCGATCGTACGCCGATTGAGGAAATCAAAACATACACAACGCCTCGAATTGCGCCTGCTGGCGCGAATGATGACCGATCTTGCGCGAGCGATTCGACACAAGCCGAATTTGCGCCTCCGCCATTGGCATGGCGCGGGCGCGCCGCTTCAGCCCTCATTGAGAGTCAGGGTCTCAAGAAGCATTACGGCGATCATATTGCGGCGGCGAATATTTCTGCCCCAGCAAGAGGCCGCCCACCACGCGTATTTTGGCGGCCGAATTGAATTGCTGAAGCAAGGCTATTTCGAGAATACGCCATTGCACGTCTACGACATCGCCTCGGCATATCCGGCGGCAATGGCCGAATTTCCAAGCCTCAGGACCGGAAATTGGGTCAACTGTATCGGGGAAAATCTCGCTTTTGACTTCATTATGCGCCCTGCGCCAATTCATCGAATTGACCTCGAATATCTCGCTTTTCAAGGTGCGCTACCATTTCCCGATTTACGAGAAATTCAATTCGAATATCCGCAAGGCCAAATTTGTTCCGTTTTACCCTTTGCCCTACCGCGACAAGCGCGGTGGCATATCGTTTCCCGCCACCGGTTATGGCTGGTACATGCGGGATGACGTCTTGGCGGCGATTGGCTGGCTTGAGAAATTCGCGGCGCAATTCCCACGCACCTGGGCAATTGGGAATAAGGCTGTCAAATTCGAAATCGAGGAATATTGGGAATTCAACCCAGACAAGCAAAATCGGTCGAATATTCGGCCATTTTCCTTTGTCGAGGAATTATTCAGAAAGCGACGGAAAATCAAAGAAGATAGCGAGAGGACTGGCAATTACGATATCCGCGAAAAGGCGATCAAGCTTTCGATCAATTCCGTCTATGGCAAGCTGGCGCAATCAGTGGGCGGCGGGAACGGCAAAGCCCCTTCCGTCGCAAACCCCTATTATGCCGCGGCGACGACGGCGTACTGTCGGCGACGACTCTTGGAGGCCGCCCTCCTCGACCCTGACGCGATCGTCTTCTTCGCGACAGATGGCATCGTCTCCACGCGCCTTCTTCAGGGGCTCGCCCGGGTCAAAAAGGCAGGAGACGCTGTCGATCTGGGCGATTGGGAATACAGCGAGGCGGACGGTGGGCTATTTGTTATGCCGGGCGTCTACACGTACGGTAAGGTCTTGATCGATGAGACCGGCGCGCGGACGATCAAGCCCGTGACGAAGATCCGCGGCGGCGATGCCAGGAAATACGCCGCGAAGATCAGGGCCAACCAGTGGCTCATTGAGAACGTCCTCGCCGCCTGGCGAAAGCCGTTCGACCCGCGGACGCCGGAGTCGTTCCCGCGCGTCGTCGCGCCCTACCAGAAGTACATCACCGCGGGAAACGCGCTGGCTTCGCGGGCTCGCTGGAAGCTTGCAGGCCGATGGACGGCAAGGCCCGGCGAGCAGGGCGCTGGCAAACGCGAGATCTTCGTGCACAGCGTCGGAAACAAGCGCGAGCTGATCGGCGACGACTGCTTCTGGCCCGACTACGTGTCGGTGCCAGGCCGCGAGGCGCGGCGCTGCCATGGGCTCATTCGCACGATTCCGGCTCTGAACAATGACGCCGCGCTATCGCGGCCGCGCATGCCGGAATGGCTTGACACGCGGATTGGGGACCAGGTCGAGGGCCAGGAGGAGCAGGAGGAGATCGCGGCGGGGTTTGAGTAACATCCGCAGATGTCGGCGACGGCTGCCACTGCCGGATTGATGAACCGAACGATCGGCTCAAGTGTTTCGAGGGCCGAGGGATGCGGCCCTGCATCGCCCGTGCCATAATGACCGAATTGAATGCGATTTCAGTGGTTCCAGAGGCCATCCGTTTTTTCATTCGGGTTCTGCCATGCGGGTCTTCGAAGGCGCAAGTGCCCTTGCTGCGTTGCCGTCTCGTGTTCACCTCGCCGGGAGCGCTGCCCGACGGTTTATTGCCCGGACCTTCCGCGGCGATCCGCTTGACAGGGACAAGTACGCCGCGTTCATCAGCTACCGTCACATTAAGGCCGACCGCGGTTGGGCGATCTGGGTGCATAACGCGCTCGAATCGTATGTGATCCCGAAAAGTTTGCGCGATCAACCCTATCACAAGCGGATCGGCCGCGTCTTTCGCGACGAGGAGGAACTGGCAGCCTCGACGCATCTTGGCGAGAACATCCGGGAAGCGCTGCGACGCTCGGATTGGCTCATTGTCGTATGCTCGCCTCGATCGAAAGAGCGTCCATATGTGAATGCCGAAGTTGACTATTTTCGCGAATTGGGGCGCGGCGACCGGATCCTTGCGCTGCTCATTGAGGGCGAGCCCGCGACGGCGTTCCCGCCAAGCCTCTACGAGATACGCCAATTCCTCGGCGAAGAAATCCTCGATAGCGACGAACCGCTCGCCGCCGATGTCCGCCCAAATAGCGAAATGCGAGCCCGGAAAATCAAGCGCTTCGGGAAACTTCGGCTTCTCGCTCCCATTCTCGGCCGCCGGTTCGACGATCTCCGCGGACGCGAGCAGGAACGGCAGTTTCGCCAACTAGTGCAGGTGGCGACAGCTGCAATTGCCGGCCTTGTCGTGGTCGCAGTGCTTGGCATTGAGGCCTTCCGAGAAAAGTTGGTCGCGGATCAAAAGACCCAAGAGGTGATCGCAGAGGAGGCAGCGGTCAGCCAGACAGCATCGGCGTTTCGCGAGGCAACGACGCGTCCCGTCGACGCGGCCAAGCTTGCTCTTGCCTCATGGCCGCGCGCCAGCAATGACACGAAAACGGTCAAGTTATCGATGACTCTCGATGCCCTGGGTCAAATTCTGCCCAATTTGCGAGAGCGGATGTCAATCGCAAATGCTGAGAGTTTCGCCGTCTTCAGCCCAGACGGTGCGCGCATCGTCACCGCGTCCGCGGATAGCACCGCGCGGCTGTGGGACGCGGCCTCTGGCCGGCTTGTCGCCACGCTCACGGGCCATACTGATCATGTGACTTCCGCCGCGTTCAGCCGAGACGGGACACGCGTCCTTACCGCCTCCGCGGACCGCACCGCGCGCTTGTGGGACGCGTCGTCCGGCAACGCGATCGGAACGCTGGCAGGCCACACAGATAGAGTGACTTCCGCCGCCTTCAGCCCGGATGGTAGACGCATCGTCACCGCCTCCGCGGACCGCACCGCGCGCTTGTGGGACGCGTCGTCCGGCAACGCGATCGGAACGCTGGCAGGCCACACAGATAGAGTGACTTCCGCCGCCTTCAGCCCAGATGGTAGGCGCATCGTCACCGCCTCCGCGGATCGCACCGCGCGGCTGTGGGACGCGTCGTCCGGCAACGCCATCGCAACGCTCGCGGGCCATACGGACGTTGTGACTTTCGCCGTCTTCAGCCCGGACGGAACGTGTATCGTCACCTCGTCCGCGGACCACACCGCGCGGCTGTGGGACGCGTCGTCCGGCAACGCCATCGCAACGCTGGCAGGCCACACAGATTCCGTATCCTCGGCGGGCTTCAGCCCAGATGGGAAACGCATCGTCACTGCTTCGAATGATCAGACCGCAAGGTTGTGGGACGCGGCCTCGGGACGCGCCTTCGCCACGCTCGCGGGACACACAGATGCGGTGTCTTCGGCGGCGTTCAGCCCGGACGGGATACGGGTCCTCACCGCCTCATTCGACAATACCGCCCGCCTCTGGGACGCGGCCGACGGTCGTATCCTCGCCATACTCGCGGGGCACTCAGAATGGGTACGATCGGCCGCCTTCAGCCCTGACGGTAGGCGCATCGTCACCGCGTCGGACGACAAAACTGCACGGCTATGGGACGCGACCTACGGTCGTGCGGTGGCGAAGCTCACCGGCCATTCGGATGCGGTGTCTTCGGCGGATTTCAGCCCGGACGGGTCCCAAATCGTCACGGCATCCTTTGACCGAACGGCTGGCCTCTGGGACGCGGCCAACGGTCGTATCCTCGCCACATTCTCGGGACACTCAGACTTCGTACGATCAGCCGCTTTCAGCCCGGACGGGACGCTCGTCGTCACAGCGTCCCGCGATGAGACTGTCCGGATTTGGGACGTCGCCTCTGGTCGCGAAATCACTGTCCTTCGGGGCCATACGGGACAGGTGTTTTCGGCCACGTTTAGCCCTGATGGGAAGCGTATCGTCACCGCGTCGGGCGACCAAACTGCGCAAGTATGGGAGGTGGCCTCAGGCCGCGCAGTCGCCACGCTCGCCCATAACAGTCCCGTGCGGTTTGCGCTGTTTAGCCCGGACGGGACTCGGATCCTCACGGCGAGCGAGGACAACGCTGCGCGATTGTGGGATGCGGCATCAGGACGCCAAGTCGCTATCCTCGCAAAGCACACGGGCATGATATTTTCGGCCGCGTTCAGCCGAGACGGGACGCGCATCGTGACCGCGTCGAACGACAAGACCGCACGAATGTGGGAAGCGGCTTCCGGTCGCGCCCTTGCCATACTTGTCGGGCACACGGCACCCGTGCGATCAGCCGTGTTTAGCCCAGATGGGACTCGGATCGTCACAGCATCAGAAGACAACACCGCTCGAATTTGGGATACGGCCTCCGGACGCGCCCTCGCTATCCTCGCGGGGCATACAGGGCCGGTGTCTTCGGCCGCCTTCAACCGGGATGGGAGATTTGTCGTCACCGCGTCCTTCGACAAAACCGCGCGAGTGTGGCAAGTCAGCGACATTCCGAAAGGCAATATTCTGCAGGTCGCCTGCAAGCTTCTCAATGGGAACTTCAGCCTCGACAGTATCAGCGTTTCTCCGTTCGCGTTCGACCGCTCGATCTGCGTCTCGGACCCTCCGCCACCGGACTTCCTGGCCGAGGCGGAGAAATGATGCGACAGGCCGTCATCGCAGCGGCGCAAGCGTTCATCAAACTGCGCTACAGCCCGACTTCCCCGGCTCTACTGTAGCGCGGGCTGCAGGTTGACATTTTCGAAACTCGTCACGGGACGCTGCTGAATCTGATCGAAAGAGAGGACAAACCGTGAGGGTCTTGCGGAAATGCGCACTCACAACAGCCTTGACGATACTCCTCCCATACAAGTCCTCTGGCGCAACCCACCCTTTAGCCAAAGTCCGCTTTCTCACGCCTCTCGCCTTTTCATAGGGTCGACGTTGAATGGGTGCTTCGGGTCGATTGCTACCTATTGGCAGGCCGCTGAAGCACGAGCCAGCGTGCGGCACTTTTAGCCTCCTTTACAATACGGCGTATTTGTAAGATTGTACGAGCAGCCCACTTGGGCAAGAGAGAGATTGCATGTCCACCGCCAAAGCTGCTGCGCTTCGCAATGCGGCTTACCACGAAGTTGTCGCGATACTGGAAAAGCTCCCGGAAAACGAACGGTTCTATCTGCTCAACCGGGTAATGGTCGGGATGAAATCCGGAGGCAATCCCTGTGAAGGTCGACGCCCGACGCATGTCGAGCGAGGAGGCCCGCAGACGTCTTGCCATGCGCCGCGACAGGGCCGGGAACAAGAAAAGGGCCACGTCGCGGTCGGATTAGAGGGAGCACCCCCAGGTGCCGCCGGTTCACGATCCTATTCCCTACGGCCGCGTTGCCGACATCATCGCCGACGCCGAACCCTCGCGCCAATCCGCCGTCCTGCATGACGCCTGGCGCGATTACGCCGCGCGGGCCGTCCGCCCCTACGCCTGGAAAACATTCGCGAAGTACGCCCGCGAGCATTTTATGGAGACGGGCGACTGGACGCCCAACGCGGCAGCGCAGGAGAAGCTCACACCATGGCAGGACGGCGCGCGCGCCTCGCCTCGCGTGATGGTTCTTGGTGCTTACGCCGCGCTCCGCGTCCGCGGCGGCGCGCTGGAAATCGAGCACGGGCCCCAGTCCGATCGTCAGACGATCCGCGTCGATGTCGACGCCGACCCCAAGCCTAATTCGATCCTCTTCGATAGCCATGGAGAGTTCCTGACCGGCGAGGCCATGCGATGGTGCGCGCGATACAACATCGCGCTGATCCTGCCCGGCGGGCCAGGCCGCCTCATTGCGACAGTCGAAACCTACGCTGAAAACCGCGACAAGAAGGGAGCGACAAAGCGCGATATCGATCCGGCGATCATGCTGGCGCAATGCGAGGCGGCGCTCGACAATGCGAAGTCGCTTGCGATCGCGCGGGAGATCGTCAGACGGAAGATCGAAGCCGAAGCGCGGGCGCGCCGCGCGCATCCAGAAGTGCGAGATACAGTCTCCCAATGGGCCGCACGCCTTGAGACCGCTCGGACCCTGAACGACATCCTCATCATCGAAAGCCACGCCGCATCGGCATACTGGCGGGTGTTTCGCGACATGGGCCTACGCGAGCGCAAGGGAGGCAATCTGCCGCGCTCATGGATGCGGTATCCCCAGCGAGCGCGCGGCCGTCCTGCCTTTCGCGAAGGCGTTGGCGGCGGGCCGGAAAACGCCTCGCACCCAATCAACGCGATGCTGAATTACGCCTACGTGGTCGAGGCCGGGCGATTGACGCGGGCGCTGACGGCGCGCGGGCTCATTCTGCCGCTCGGCTTCCTGCACAAGCCGAAGCGAGGGCGCAATTCCCTCGTTTGGGATGCGATTGAGCCCCTCCGGCCCGTCATCGACGCAAGGGTGTTTGCGTTTGTCGCCGAGCACGAGTTCGCGCGATCGGACTTTCCACAGGCGGAGCTTCATGTTTTTCGCTTGTCGCGCGACGTGTCGCAGTTGATGCTACACGCCGTTTCGCTACCGTCGCGGGAGATCGACGAGGCGGTGGAGTGGGTTGTGAAGGCGATTGTGCGCTGCGCAGGGGCATCGCAGGCGAAAACGAATGACAGACCGCAACGTTCTTGACATCACGCCGGACCTAAAACGGAAGGAGGAGCGCTTACCCGGCCCCTTTTCCGACTTTGCCGAGCGAGCCAACATAGTTCTTCTCGGCGACGCCGGCGCTGGAAAAACGTACCTGTTCGAGGAGGTTGCGAGCACAAGTGGTGGGCAATGCCTCAAGGCGCGTGCATTCCTTCTCACGCCGAATATTCCGGCAAGTGCGACGCTCTTTATTGATGCTCTCGACGAAACCCGATCAGGCCGCGGCGATCAGGACACGGTCGACGCCCTGGTCAAGAAGCTGTTTGAGGTTAGCCCGAGAAAACTGCGCATTTCCTGTCGGGTCGCAGATTGGCTCGGAGAGACGGATCTTGCTGCCTTTCAGACGTATTTTCAGCAACACGGCGGCGCTACGGTTCTCGCCCTTCAACCGCTGTCGCGGCTGGAACAAGTGGCGGTGCTCACGGCTGTTCGGTCATCGGGTACCTCTGAAACGCTAACAGAGGCAAGCGCGTTTCTGCTGGAGGCGGAAAGAAGGGGGCTTCGCGAGTTCACGCTCAACCCGCAAAACCTTCTCATGCTCTGGGATGCTGTCAAAGCGGGTCAGTCGTGGCCGACGACGCGTAAAGACTTGTTCGAGCTTTCGACGGCGTTGCTTCTCCGTGAGCACAACAAGGCGCAGCAGCGAAGGGAGGCGGGGAAATTCGACGGACGCGAGTTGCGAGATGCGGCCGGCGCGATCTGCGCTGTGCGCCTCGTGAGCGACGTAATCGGGGTCAGCCTCCTGGGGAACGGCGACGAGCCGGAGCTGCCGAGCTACCGGAGCCTTGCGGACATCGATGCCGAAAAGGCGCGGGCGGCGTTAGGGCGGCGCATCTTCGTTGCCGGGCCTAACCCTGAGAGTATGGATTACGCGCATCGCACGATCGCAGAGTATCTTGGCGCGGGCTGGATTGCGGCCCAAGTTCAAAAGGGCCTCCCAATCGACCGCGTGCTTGCATTGATCGGAATCGATGGGCATCCCGCGAGCGAGCTTCGCGGGCTGCATGCGTGGTTGGCGGTGCTTTCACCTGACAACGCTAACCGCCTTATCGAAAGCGACCCGTACGGAGTGCTCACGTACGGAGATGCGGCAAGTTTGTCTCCAGGCAGCCGCCGGTATCTTCTCGAAGCGCTTGCGCGGCTTTCCGAGAAGGACCCATGGTTTCGGTCGGGCCGGTGGGAGTCGCCGGCGCTCGGGATGCTCGCTCGGCCCGACATGATCGAGAGCTTTCGCGCGATCCTCAATTCTTCGACAGCGAATTTCGGACTGCGCTCACTGGTCGTCGATGCGCTCGCGGCAGGGCCGCCCATGCCGGCGATGTTGCCCGTTCTCGTCGCGACGCTGGCCGATGAGCAGTTGCCTTTCGCCCAGCGCTCTGGCGCAATGACGGCCCTCGAACGTCTCGGGCAGGCGGGATGGAACGCGCTCGTGGGCTTCTGCAAGGGCAACCCGCCGCTGACCGAGAACGCGCTGCGCCTGCGCACGCTAATTATCGCGCACCGGTTCAGCGCGGATTTCGCCGCTGCGGATGTAACCAACCTCCTGCGCCGATGTCCTGAACTGCGGGATCGAACTGGCGGCGGGCACGTTGTGGGCCTTAGGTGAAGGCCTGCCGTTCAGGGCTATCCCGGATGTCCTAGATGGGATACAGCCGCCGGTGCGGACCCACCCCGCCGCCGCGCAGCCTACAACGTCTCGGCGAAGCAATGTTTCTCAGGTCGCGTCGGCGATCGTGCAAATTCTTCTTTCGCTACTTGCGCGAGGCGAGTGACGGCTCCGCCATCTGACATCTTGAGGTGGCTTCGACTTCGCTACGCATTTCGTGAACAATATAAGGCAGCGCGCGACGAAGAGATTGCAGCTGAGTTGAAGGAGAGCCCCGAGCTCCTACGCGCGATCACCATCTTGTATTTCGACGCGCTTCCTTCCGACGAGGAGAGGTTTTCGTGCTGGCACGAGTTCCCACTCGCTCACGCTTGGCACCGTTGCACGCGACGAGCTCTCGCGCTGCCTTATAGATTGTCTCGTCAGCGTGCCCGAGGGGAGCAAGAAGGAAGCCCTCCTCTTCCAGTTTGCCCTTGCCCAGTGCTGGACCGACGAGGCATGGGCCGAGAAGCGCTTCGAGGAGCTGGCGTCCTTGGCTGCGCAGCGACCAACGCTTAAGCCCATCTTTGACCGCGGAATCTACGACGACATTCCGCAATGGCGTCGGGACGAGACGAACCGTGAGATCAGTCTCAAAACTAAGAATGCGACCGATCTTGCGGCGACGCTTGCAAATCTCTCGCGCGATATCGCCAACGTTCGAGCCGGTAAATCGATCGGCTGGCTCGATTGGGGCGCTCAAATCTATTTCGCGCAATTCGACGACCTTGACGGTTCGCTGATGCCGCGCGAGCGGCTTACCTCCGTCGTCGGTGATGTCAATACAGTGGCCATGCTGGAGGGGTTCGCCGCTCTGCTTGAGCGTCCCGATCTCCCCTCGCCCGCTGATGCGGCAGCCCTCGCCGCTACAGGACGGCAGGGAACTTGGTGGATCGCGTTTCTCGCGGGGTTAGAAGAAGCTTGGAAGGGAGCGGGGAGAGACGGACGAGTTCGCGGATGAATTCTGGCGTTCCGCTCTGGCAATTCAGCTCGTCACTCCGCTTTTCGAGTACAAAGAGCAGCGCAGAAAAATCTTGAAATGGCGCGAAGCCCTCCTTGAGATGCGGCCGGAACTGGCACGAGAGGCCTATGAGGCGGTCGCCCGCGTTCACCTTGAAGCAGGGCAAGAGTACATCGAGGGTCTGCGTGATCTTCTTCACGAGCCAGCGCTCGCAGCTTTTCGCGATGACGTGGCGCTCGCCCTTCTTGAGGCATTTCCGTTCCCGCCGGCATACGCGCTTGCTGATTTGCTTGACCACGCTGTCGCGGCGACCGCACGGCGCGATGATCTTTTGAGAATTGTCCGGCGGGTCGTCGCAGAGCCGCTATGCAATCCCGAACATTGGGATCGATGGCTGGCCACCGGCTTCCTGCTCTCCCCGGACGAATTCGAGCTGACGCTCAGGGCGCGTCTTGCCGTCGATCGCAATGCCACTTGGCAGTTCCGCGACTGACCGGGGGCGAATTTGGAGAGGGTACAACTTTTTCGCTCTCGGTCTCACAAGCGGAAACGATCACCGCCCTCGTGGGTGCCTTTTTCCCGCTGGCGCATCAACGGAGCGGCGTGGTGTACGGCAATAGAAATCCGTGGGACGCTAGCGATTTCGTTGGCAGGGTTATCAATTCGCTCTCGGCCTTGCCGTACGCCGCCGCGACGGAAGCGCTCGAACGCTTGATAGCAAATCCCGCCTTAGGCTCCTATCGGGATACTCTCGCGCATGCGCTCGCACAGCAACGCACCCGACGGCGTGACGCGGAATACCATCGGCCGAACTGGGATGAAGCTGCGGCCGGGTTTGCGAATGGCCCACCGGCAAACGTCGCCGATCTCTGCGCGCTTACAGTATCACAGCTCGAGGATATCGCCGCCCATATCCGCTCGGCGAACACCGATATCTATAAGCAATTCTGGAATCTGATCCGCGGTCGCGCCCGACGACCACGCGCCCGGAAGAAGCCTGCAGGGATGCCCTCCTCAATTTGCTGAGGCCACGCATGATTGCACGCGAGGCGACAGCAGAGCCGGAGGGACACATGGTCGATGACAAACGCGCCGACATCGCGGTTGCCCGGCCTGGTATGAAGGTCGTCATCGAACTGAAGAAGGATACGCATCAGGATGTTTGGAGCGCTGCGCCAGGAGCAGCTCGATCGCTTCTACACGCGGGATCCTGAGGCCAAGGGCTTCGGTATTTACGGCGTGTTTTCGTTTGGCGGGAAGCGGGAGAACAAAGTGCCAGCGCCTCCTGACGGTGTAGCCGAGCCGACAAACGCGGCGGAGATGGCGCGTGCATTAGGGGAGCTGCTTCCCGAAAGCGCACGGTCACAAATCGCCGTGATAGTCTTTGACGTGGCGGCTCCTGGAACAGCTTCGCCTGTCTCACAGTCGACAGTATCAACGCCCCGCCGTCGAAAATCGAAGACCCCCGCTGCGAGTGCGAAGCCCAAAGGTGTCAAGTCTAAGCTGGGAACACTCATGGGTCGGGAGTGAGCACGCGTGGACAATAGCTCTGCTGATCGCATTGGACGCAGGGGTCAAGGAAGTTCGAGGACCTTTGCGAATTAGCGGGTCTCAGTGTCAGTGAGCTCCAGCCGGACATGACCGGCAAGGATCGGCTAGTTGAGTTTCCTTTTAACGAACTTACCGGTGATCTGACCTACGACACACGCCCCGCGCCGCGCTCCTGTTACGTCCAGGTCAAAACATTGCTCGAAAGAAATAATCGTGTTCGCATGCGGCTTAAGCAGCAGCGAGATTGACGACTACCACTCGTTCCATAAGAGAATTGTGAAGATCAGTGGCGTTAATCTTGTAGCACAAAGATCGCTCAAGGCAGCTGACTAATCTCGTAAACTAGGGAGTTGCGCAATGCGTAAGAATGGGTCACTGGCGACCGTCCCCAAGCTCGGCGAACTCGGCGCGGCGGGGCAACGGCTGATTCAGCCATCACGCCGTCCGCATCTTACTTGATGATCACCAGCAAATACGTAAGATTCTAAAGACGAAGACGTGCTAATGATCGTGTATCGGTACGATAACGAGGAATACGGCGAGGACACAATAATTCGTTCTCGCGGGAACTCGTTCAACCATCCTTACAGCGTCCCAAAAACAAGTCGAAACTGCCATCCGGTCAACGTTAATCGACGGTGTGAATATCCGCAGCAACTCTGTCTACACATGGGCAGACGAAAAATTAATCGAGACGTCTCTGGGCTTTCAGCGGAAAGAAGTATCTCTATGAGCTAGAGATCGAAAATTCGAATATCCGGCACATGGGCGATTTGAATTGGTATTCGGCCGCAGAAGACGCCGTCAAGGCACAGGTCTCACCAAAAAGCGCGGTCGAAAAATACTGTTCCGGAGAGCTTGCTGGCGCGCCTTACACCCAGCCTCGCATTGAGGTATTAGTCTCCGAAGCGCGGGTCGTTAAATAGGTTCTCCTAATCGCCCATTGCTCCTGTCCGTCGGCAAAGGGCATCGATTTATCGGAATAGAACGGGGGAGAAGAGAAAATTCCGTCCCGTGCGCCCCCTTCCCCCCAAAACTTGGATTTCCTTGGATTCTCTCGTCGTAAACGTGTGTTTTCAATGGGTTACGGAAGATTTAGCACAAAAGTTTTTTTCCAGGCCCCTCTCGCCGACGCGACCCGAGCCCGCGCGCCAAAACCCTTCGGCGCCTCTGCAAATCTCGATCGCCTTCCGGGTGCTCAATTCCCGCCTCACCTCCGCTTCCCGTCGATCCGCCGGAGGTTCGAGAATAAGGCGATTTCCGATTTTCCGCAATAATTCGTTCTTACCGCCAGCGGTCGGTTGCGGTAGTCTCGTCCCAGCTTGGGAGGGCTGCGGATGGCGACGAAATCCCCCGAAATCTCGGGCGGCTGGACGGCTGACCCCGGACCGCTGCGCTGCCCGCGCTGCCACGGCGCCTTGCGCCGGACGGACGCCGGCTTCACTTCCGACGCCGAGGGTTGTGGCGCGACTTTTCCGATTCGCGACGGCGTGCTCGTGGTCAGCGACGCCCCTGCCGACGACAACAGAATCGCGGCCGAATTTTACAACGGCAAGCATTGGCCAAAAGTGCGCTCCTGGGAGCGTCTCTTCTGGACCCTCAACGGCGGCGAGCGGCGGGCGCGCGAAAAAGTCCTGCAGCATCTGCCAAAAACTCCGGGCCTGCGCATGCTTGATGTCGCTATAGGCGACGGCGTCTACACGAGCTGGCTCCCGAAAGACTGGTCGATCGTGGGGATCGACATCTCGACCGTCCAGCTCGCCGCCTGCCGGCGCAACAATCCCGGCCGCGATCTCCGGCTCATTCTTGGCGAGGCCGAGGACCTGCCGTTTCGCGACCGCGAGTTCGACGCCGTTCTGAGCAATGGCGGGTTCAACCACTTCGACGACCCGGAGAGGGCGCTGCGCGAGATGGCCCGCGTCGCCAAGTCCGGCGCACCGGTGGTTATCGCCGACGAACTGCCCGACTTCCTCAAGCTCGGCCATCGGCTGGGCATGCCGGCGCTCGACCGGTGGATCGCCTCCAAGGTCATGAGCATGGGCGACGATTTCGCCGGCCTCGTCGAACGCCACCGCGACATCGATATCGCCGCCATCGGCCGCCGCGTCCTGAACGACAGCCGCTACGAAGTCATCTGGCCCAAGGGAGGCGGCGGCTATTTGATGACCGGAACCGCGCCCTAAGAGGTTTGGGGCAGCGCGCATTCCCAGACCGGTTCCGGCGGCGTAGACTGCGCCGCCAAGGTCACTCACGCGGGGCGCAGCCAATGAATCAATTGACGAAGCCGGCGGAAAGATCGCCCGGTTCAAAATGGAAAGCGCCGCTTTGGACGCTCTGCGGGCTCGCGGCGGCAATCGCGCTTGCCGGCTGCAACGCAAGCCAAAGCGTCGATGTGTCGTCGCAAGGCGCGCCGATGAACACCGCCGGCCGCTTCGTTTCGACCTACAATCCCTACAACCCCGTCAAATACGCGCAAACGAGCGGTTTTTACGCGGGCCGGTGACGGAGGCGCCGCCATTGCGAGCGAAGCGAAGCAATCCAGAGAACGGTCGGCGGCGGCGTGCGGTCGCTGGATTGCTTCGTCGCTCACGCTCCTCGCAATGACAATTCGGCGGATGTGAGAATGCGCGTAAACCGCGAGCATTGCCGGCCGATGCGGGGGCTTTCGTCTAGACCCGCCGCCGACGCACGCGAAAGGTCCTCGTCAACGCATCCTGGGGACGTCATGACCGGGCTTGTCCCGGTCATCCACGCAGTTACGCTGCAACTCTCCACGGAGTCTGGCGATCCCGCAGCGGCAATGGCCAGCACACAGTCATGACGAGAGCGACGGCCCGCCCCCGATTCTAGCCATTCATCGTTTCATAGAGGTCGGCCCAGCCTGGATTCGCCTCCAGGATCAGCCGAACCTTCCAGGCTCGTGGCCAGTGCTTCATGTTCGACTCACGCTGAATAGCATCAGCGATCTTCTCGTGGCGCTCCATGTAAACGAGGCGTTTCAGACCGTAGCGTTTGGTGAAGCCTTTCGCGAGGCCCTCGCGATGCTCATAAGCGCGCCGTGCGATGTCCGATGTGACGCCGGTGTAGAGAATTCCGTTCGGGCGGTTGGTCATGATGTAGACCCAGCCTCCGCGCATGACGTCCCTTAGCGAATCCCTTCACCGTCTCTCATCGTCATGGCCGGGCTTGTCCCGGCCATCCACGATGCAGCGCTTATACTTTGACGCTCGCAGGAACGCTGCGCAAACGCTCTCGGGCCCGATTTCAAGTGGAACCGCGTGGATGGCCGGGACAAGCCCGGCCATGACGGCGCAGGTATAAAACTGAAGAGGTATCGTGCATCCGGCCCATGCCTTAAGAACGAGCCTCATCCCTTCTCGTCATGGCCGGGCTTGTCCCGACCATGACGAAGATGGAACGACAGAGGAGAGCTAAAACTGGATGGCGCCAAGGGCGCGCAATTCATCGAGTTCCTGAGCAGTTGGGCATAGGGGCGCCGAAATTCGAAATATCTCTCCGTCCTGTACCGCCTCAGCCAGCCGCGTGCGTACCGTCGCGAACTCACGCACGTAATCCCACCACTTCGCCGCTTTGCCGTCGCGATCGTATTTCTCAATATACCACATTAACCGACCCTTTCGTCGTGCATCGAGTCAGACTACCACTGCTGAAATGTCGACCCGTGGTGAACGGGACGAACCCGGCGGTGACGAGGAGGAAAGCAGAACTGTCATCCCCTCAACTGCACCCCGTCGTCCCCCCGCAGGTGTCGCACTTCAGGCACGTGCCGTTGCGCACCATCGTGAAATTCCCGCATTCGGGGCAGGCTTCGCCGACGTAGCCTTTCATCCGCGCTTCGGCTCGCTTGTCGGCGACCGATTCGGCGGGCGCGAATTCGGCGCCGCCCATAGTGAGGGGCGCGCTTTCGGCGGGGTCGCCTTTCAGCGCGGTCGCGCCCTGCACGTAGCCGCCGGCTCCGCCGCTGACCAGCATCAGTTTTTCGCCCTTCGAGCGCAGAAGGCCGCGCGAGACGATCGAGGAGGTGGCGGGCACGGGCGCGCTTGGGCCGGGCGCGCGGTCCTGCGACACGCCGCCGCCGAGCACGGTCGCGCCGATCTCGTCGGGCGAGACATGCGCGAGGTCGTTGCGGCCGAGATAGGAGATCGCGAGTTCGCGGAAAATGTAGTCGAGGATCGAGGTCGCGTTCTTGATCGCGTCGTTGCCCTGCACGAAGCCCGCCGGCTCGAAGCGGGTGAAGGTGAAAGCCTCGACATATTCTTCGAGCGGCACGCCATATTGCAGGCCGAGCGAGATCGCGATGGCGAAATTGTTCATGAGGCGACCGGAAGGCGGCGCCCTCCTTGTGCATGTCGATGAAAATCTCGCCGAAGCGCCCGTCGTTGTATTCGCCGGTGCGCAGGTAAACCTTGTGGCCGCCGACCACGGCCTTCTGGGTATAGCCCTTGCGGCGGTCGGGCAGCTTTTCGCGCTCGCGCGTGCGCTCGACCCGCTCGATGACGCGCTCGACGATCTTTTCCGCCACCTGCGCGGCGCGCGCGGGAATGTTGGCGGCGAGCAGAGCCTCCACCGCATCGTCCTCATCGTCGTCGTCCTGCACAAGCTGGCTGTTGAGCGGCTGCGACAGTTTCGAGCCGTCGCGATAGAGCGCGTTGGCTTTGAGGCCGAGGCGCCAGGAGAGCATGTAGGCGTCCTTGCAGTCCTCGACCGTCGCGTCGTTCGGCATGTTGATCGTCTTCGAGATCGCGCCGGAGATGAAGGGCTGCGCCGCCGCCATCATGCGGATGTGGCTCTCGACCGAAAGATAGCGCTTGCCCGTGCGCCCGCACGGATTGGCGCAATCGAACACGGGATAATGCTCGGCCTTGAGGTGCGGCGCGCCTTCAAGCGTCATCGCGCCGCAGGCATAGATGTTCGCCGCCTCGATCTCGGCCTTCGAGAAGCCGAGCGCAAGCAACAGGTCGAAGCCGGGAGCCTCGTAGCGGTCGGCAGAAATCTTCAGGGCGCCGCTCAGAAGCTCAGCGCCGAGCGTCCACTTGTTGAAGACGAAGCGGATGTCGAAGGCGCCGCGCAGCGCCGCCTCGACCTTGGCGATCGCCTCGTCCGGCAGGCCCTTGGCCTTGAGCGCCGCGTGGTTGATCGCGGGCGCATGCGCGAGCGTTGCGTGGCCGACCGCATAGGCGACCATTTCCTCGATCGCCTTCTCGCCATAGCCGAGCGCGCGCAGAGCGTCGGGGACGGCGCGGTTGATGATCTTGAAATAGCCGCCGCCCGCGAGCTTCTTGAACTTCACCAGCGCGAAGTCGGGCTCGATGCCGGTCGTGTCGCAATCCATCACGAGGCCGATGGTGCCGGTCGGCGCGACCACGGAGACCTGCGCGTTGCGGTAGCCGTGCTTCTCGCCCGAGCGTCGAGCGCGGCCGACCACGCATCGCGCGCGGCGCCCGAGAGGCCCGCCCACGCCGGGCCGGCCTTCGCAAGCTCCTCATGGTCGAGCGGGGTCGGCGGCGTGGACAGGCTCTCGTAGCCCGAGACCTCGCCGTCGGCGGCGCGCTTGTGGTTGCGGATGACGCGCAGCATCGCCTCCGCATTGGCTTGTGGCCGGGGAACGGGCCGGAGCGGGCGGCCATCTCGGCCGAGGCGGCATAGGCGCGGCCGGTCAGGATCGCCGAGAGCGCGGCGCAGATCGCCCTGCCCTCATCGCTGTCATACGGAATGCCGCAGGTCATCAGCAGGCCGCCGATATTGGCGTAGCCGAGGCCGAGCGTGCGGTAATCGTAGGAGAGGCGCGCGATCTCCTTTGAGGGGAACTGCGCCATCGCCACCGAGATTTCGAGCGTCAGCGTCCATAAGCGGACGGCATGCTCGTAAGCCGTGACGTCGAAGGCTTTCGTCTGGCTGTTGAGGAACTGCAGCAGGTTCAGCGACGCCAGATTGCACGCCGTGTCGTCGAGGAACATGTATTCCGAGCACGGGTTCGAGGCGCGGATCGGCCCCGAGTCCGGGCAGGTGTGCCAGTCGTTGATGGTGGTGTGGTACTGCAAGCCCGGATCGGCGGACGCCCAGGCGGCGTAGCCGATTTTCTCCCAAAGCTCGCGCGCCTTCATCGTCTTCGACGCCTTGCCGTCGAGGCGGCGGGTGAGGCTCCACTCCCCATCCGCTTCCACCGCGCGCAAAAAGGCGTCGGTGACGCGGACGGAATTGTTGGAGTTCTGACCCGAGACGGTGAGATAGGCCTCCGACTCCCAGTCGGTGTCGTAGGTGTCGAAGTCGAGTGTCGTGCGCCCTTCGCGGGCAAGCTGGATCGTGCGCTTGATGATGCCGTCGGGCACGTCGGCGCGATGCGCAAGCTTCACCTCGCGCTTCAGCGCCGGATTCTTCTCGATCGAGAAGCAGTCGTCGCCCGGGCCTTCGCAATTCACGCAGGCCTTGAGAATCGCCTTGAGGTGTTTCTTGACGAGTTTCGAGCCGGCGGCGAGCGCCGCGACCTTCTGCTCCTCCTTCACCTTCCAGCCGATATAGGCCTCGATGTCCGGATGGTCGGCGTCGACCACCACCATCTTCGCCGCGCGGCGCGTCGTGCCGCCGGACTTGATCGCGCCCGCCGCCCGGTCGCCGATCTTCAGGAACGACATGAGGCCCGACGAGCGGCCGCCGCCGGAAAGCTTTTCGTTCTCGCCGCGGAGCGCGGAAAAGTTCGAGCCGGTGCCGGAGCCGTATTTGAAGAGTCGCGCCTCGCGGACCCACAGATCCATGATGCCGCCCTCGTTGACGAGGTCGTCGGCGACGGACTGGATGAAGCAGGCGTGGGGCTGCGGATGCTCGTAGGCCGACTTGGACTTGACGAGCTCGCCCGGTCTCGAAATCCACGTAATAATGGCCCTGGCTTGGCCCATCGACGCCATAGGCCCAATGCAGGCCGGTGTTGAACCATTGCGGCGAATTGGGCGCGGCGACCTGACGCGCCAGCATGAAGCGCATCTCGTCGTAATAGGCGTGCGCGTCCTCCTCGCCGCTCGAAATCGCCCGCCTTCCAGCCCCAATAGGCCCAGGCGCCGGCGAGCCGGTCGAAAACCTGCTTGGCGGAATGTTCGGAGACGAATCGCTCGGCCTTGGGGAGATGCTCAAGCTCCGCCTCGTCCGGGACCGAGCGCCACAGGAAGGAGGGAACCGCGTTCTCCTCGACCCGCTTCACCCGCGCCGGCACGCCCGCCTTGCGGAAATATTTCTGCGCGAGCACGTCCGCCGCGACCTGGCTCCAGGCGGCGGGGACCTCGATATTGTCGAGCGAGAAGACGACCGAGCCGTCCGGGTTGCGGATCTCGCTCTTCGTCGTCGCGAAGGGGATGAGGTCGTAGGGGGAAACGCCCGCCGTGGTGTAGTGCCGCTCGATCCGCATTCGATTCCGACCCCTTCGCTCGTCGGCGCGTCTTTATGAACGCCGCCGCTCTCGCCGATGATCCGGGCAACGACGGGCCCCGCGCGCGCATCGAAAGCGCGCGGCCGCCATTTTCCCGCGTAAAACTCTGAAACTTGGAAGGTCCGGCAGGGCCCGGAGGCTCTCCGCCCGACGACTCGAACATTACGACTTGATGACGGCGGCGGTCAATGCCTAGTTAGTAGCTGCCGCACCAGACACAAGATATTGTGGATAGAAATGTATAACGACCAGTTAACGCAACCCGCCATTGACAGGTTGCGCCGAGTTCGGCGACCGGGCGCAAGAGGCTCGCTGCTGCTTTTCCCGTCGCCCCAAGGACGGACTGGACACTGGCCCCCTGCCCCGCCATAAGCATGAGCACTGGCGCGCTTCCTGAAGCGGCTCTCGAAGACGGCTTCCGATGCTCCTGAAAGATTTCCTTCTCCACTACGCCACCTGGTGGAACGGCGGGAACCTCAATACCCGCTTCTACACCTGGCGCTTCGGCCAGCTCGTCGGGCATGACGAGTTCGGCAACGCCTATTATCGCAAGCCCGGAATTGACCCGGCGCTCGGTTTCGAGCGGCGGTGGGTCATCTATAACGGCGTCTCGGAAGCCTCGATGACGCCGCCGGGCTGGAACGGCTGGCTGCATCACACGGTCGATACGCCGCCGACGGAAGAGGATTACAAGCCGCGCGAATGGGAATTGCCGCATATCGGCAATCCGACCGGCACGCCCAACGCAATTCGTCCAAAAGGCTCGACGCTCGGCCTTAACCGGCGGCAGGCTTCGACCGGCGATTACGAAGCCTGGACGCCAGGGGGCTGACCGCTTACGCCTTGTTTCCGCCGCCCTTGCCCTTCAGACCGCGCGCGATGACGCCGGTCCCAGCCCAGACCTACGCCCGCGCAGCGCGTGCGCTTGTGTGCGCGCTCGGCGTTTCCTGCTGCGCGGCGCCGGCTTTCGCGGACAAGATCAGCAATCCGGTCGCCGTTTTCGACGGGCTCGACAAGATCACCGGGCGGATCATTTCCTTCGAGGTGGCGATCAACGAGACTGTGCAGTTCGGCACGCTCCAGATCACGCCCCGCGTCTGCTACTCCCGGCCGCCCACCGACGCGCCGCAGACCGACGCTTTCGCCCAAGTCGACGAGATTACCGAGCAGAAGGCCGAGAAGCGCATCTTTTCCGGCTGGATGTTCGCCAACAGCCCCGGCCTGCATGGCGTCGAGCATCCAATTTATGATATCTGGCTCATAGCCTGCAAAGGCGGGACCACCGTCATCCACGACGCGCCGCAAACGGCGTCGAGCGAGGCCGAGCAGAACACTTTTCCGGGCGACGGCGTCATAACCGACACCGGGGTGCAAGCCGGAACACAGGACGCCGACCCGCAAACGGCGCCGCCTCCCAAAAGGCGCAAGCCGAAGCCGACCGTCGCGGTTGCGCCGCTCCCTGACGGCGCCCGAATGGCGGCGATAGCGCGCCGCTCGATCTTGGCGGCGCCGCCGAGCAGCATCACGGGCGCTGAGCGCCCGTCCTTTCACATCAGCTTATCAAGCGTGATCGGCAGATCGCGGATACGCCTGCCTGTCGCATTGTAAACCGCGTTGGCGACTGCCGCGCCGACGCCGGTGATTCCGATCTCGCCGATGCCGCGCGCCCCCATAGGCGTATGCGGATCGGGAATATCGTTCCAAGCGACGTCAATTTCCGGCACGTCGAGATGCACCGGGACATGATATTCAGCGAGCGTGGCGTTCGCGATCCGCCCGTAGCGCTCGTCGAACAAAGTCTCTTCCGTCGAGCGCAAGGCCGAGGCCCATGACGATGCCGCCGCGAAACTGGCTGCGAGCCGTCTTGGCGTTCAGGATGCGGCCGCAATCGAACGAGCCGAGAAAGCGCGACACGCGCACCTCCCCGGTAATCTCGCTGACCCGCACCTCGCAGAATTGGGCGGCGGTCGAATGCATCGACCATTTCTGCATTTCGAGGGGCGGCGCCGCGCCGCCTCCGCCGTCACCTCGGCCCGCCCGGCGCGCTTCAGGATCGAAGCGTAGCTTTCGAAACGCTGCGGGTCGTCGCGCTTGCCGAGCCCGCCGTCGCGCGCCTCGACGTCGTCGGCGGAGAGACCCGCCAGCGGCGAGTCATTGCCGGCGAGCTTCAAGAGTTCGGCCACAAGCTTGGCGTGCGCGGCGATCACCGCGGCGCCGATCGTCGCGGTCTGGCTCGACCCGCCGGCGACCGGACTTGGCGGGCAGATTTGTGTCGCCATAGGCGAACGTCACCCGGTCGAGAGGCAGGCCCAACCGCTCGGCCGCGATCTGAGTTGCAGCGTGGCCGTTCCCATGCCCATTTCATGCGCCGCCGCGGCGACCGTTGCTTCGCCCTCGGCGGTCAGGGTGATCCGCGCGGCGCCGCCGGGCATGCGATAATAGGGATAGGTTCCCGTCGCGCAGCCCATGCCGATCAGCCACTCGCCATCGCGGCGCGCGCGAGGCGCAGCCTCGCGCTGCTCCCAGCCGAACCGGAGCGGCGCCGGCCTCGTAGGCCTCGATGAGATTGCGACTGGAGAACGGACGGCCCGACGTCGGGTCCTTCTCCGGCTCGATCCCGCGCCGAAAGTCGATGGGATCCATGCCAAGTTTTTCCGCAAGCTCGTCGATCGCGCATTCGAGCGCGAAGGTGCCGATCGATTCGCCGGGCGCGCGCATGAAGGTATTGGCGAGCATGTCCATGTCGGCGAGATCCTGTCCGATCTTGATCGCGCTCGCCGCATAGAGGTGGCGCGCCGGGAACGTGAACTGCTCGGGGCAATTGGCCGCGGCGCTGGTCGCCGCGACTCCGGTGTGGATGAGCGCGGTCAGCTTGCCGTCCCGCGTCGCGCCGAGCGCCACGCGCTGTTCGGTCTGGCGTGCGTCCGCCGACGACCGCGATAAACGCCTTCGCGCGAAAGCACGATCCGCACCGGCCGGCCCGGCGAGCTTCGCCGCGGCCGCGCCGAGAATCTGGTGGTCCCAAAGACATTTTCCGCCGAAGCCGCCTCCGACATACGGCGACAGTGACTCGCACCTTGTCGGCCTTCAGATTGAACATGCCGGCGATCGTGGAGGCGGTCTGGGTCACGAGCTGGCTCGCGTCGTGAATGACGAGCCGGTCGTCCTCCCAGGCGACGGTCGCGGCGTGAAGCTCGATCGCATTGTGGTTGTAGCGCGGCGTCGTGAAGGTGAGATCGACGGACGCCTCGGCCTCCGCCAACGCCTTTTCCGCGTCGCCGATGACGATCTCATTCGGCTCCCGCATGATCTGTTGCGGGCGGCGCTTACGCGCCTTCGCGGTCGCAAAGGAGGTGACGGCGGGCGCCGTATCGTAGGACGACGGATACGAGCCGCGCCGCCTCATTGGCCTGCTCCTGCGTCTCGGCGAGCACAACGGCGACAGGTTGCCCGTTCCAGCGGATTTCCGCGTCCTGCATCACCGGAAGATCTTGCGCCCCGGCGGCGTCCTGCGACGTGCCGAAGAGCGCGGGCGGCTTCATGCGCGGCGCATTCTTGTAAGTCATCACCAGCGCGACGCCGGGCGCGGCCTCCGCCCCCGCCGTCTCGAGCGAGGCGATCCGGCCGCGCGGAATGGCGCTGAGGACGAGCGCTGCATAGAGAAGCCCCTCCATCGGGACCTCCGCCGCGAACCGCGCCTTGCCCGCGACCTTGAGCGGCCCATCGATCCGCGAGATCGGCGCGCCGATCAGTCCATGCTTGCTGGACAGCGGATCGGGCGATCCGCCGGGGAGCCACGATTGCGGGCGCGAGCCCGATCGCCGTCTGGACCACTTTCTGAGCGGCGCCGGAAAGAATGCTCATCGTCCAGCCTCCGCAAGTTCGCCAAGCACGGCGACGATCGTCCGTTTCGCGAGTTCGATTTGAAAGCGTTGCCGCTCAAGCGGAACAGCGTCGGCAAGTTCCGCCTCGGCCGCAGCGCGAAAGGCCTCGTCGCCGGGAGCGGCGTCCTTGAGCGCGACCTCCGCCTTCGCCGCACGCCATGGTTTTGCCGCGACGCCGCCAAGCGCGATGCGCACGTCCGTGATCTTGCCGTCCTCGATCCGAGCGCAGCCGCGACCGAAACCAGCGCAAAGGCGTAGCTCGCCCGGTCGCGCACCTTGCGATAGGCCGACGGCAGCATCGGCCGAGGCCGCTGGCAATTCGATTTGGGTGATCAGTTCGCCAGAGCGAAGATTTGTTTCGATGTCTGGCCGCCCGCCCGGCAAACGGTGGAAATCGACGAGCGGAACCGTCGCGCGCTCCGGCCGGTCCTTCGACGTGGACGATTGCGTCAAGCGCCGCGAGCGCGACGCACATGTCGGACGGATGTGTCGCGATGCAAGCGGGCGAGGCCCCGAGGATCGCATGGATCCGATTGAACCCGTGCAGCGCGTCGCAGCCCGCGCCCGGCGCGCGCTTGTTGCAGTGGGCGGCGTCGTCATAGAAATAGTAGCAGCGGGTCCGCTGCATGAGGTTGCCGCCGACCGTCGCCATGTTGCGAATCTGCGCGCTCGCGCCCGAGAGGATGGCTCGCGCGAGCATCGGAAACCGCTTCCGGATCGCGCGATGCTCGGCGAGAGCCGTGTTCTTGACCGCCGCGCCGATCATAATGGCGCCGTCGGGCTGTTCCTCGATGGCGGACGAAAGGCCAGTGACGTCGATCAGCGTCTTCGGCCGCTCGATCTCTTCGCGCATGAGGTCGACGAGATTGGTGCCGCCGCCGAGATAGCGCGGCTCGGGCGAGGTCTTCGCAAGGGCGATAGCGCGGCCGGCGTCGGCCGCTCGCTGATAGTCGAAATTGAGCATCAGGCCGCCTCCTCCACGAAGACTTCCTCCACGAAGACTTGGCGGATCGCCTCGATGATCCCGTTATGCGCGCCGCAGCGGCAGAGATTGCCGCTCATCCGCTCGCGCAACTCGTCATGGTCGAGCACGATGCCATCGGCCGAGAGATCGGAGGTCACGGCGCTCGGCAGTCCACGCTTCGCCTCGTCCGCCATGGCGATCGCCGAGCAGATCTGACCCGGCGTGCAATAGCCGCACTGGAAGCCGTCATGCTCGATGAAGGCGGCCTGCAGCGGGTGCAGCCGGTCGGGCGAGCCAAGGCCCTCGATCGTGGTGATCTCGCGATCCTGATATTGCACCGCGAGCGCCAGGCAGGAATTGATCCGATCGCCGTCGACCAGCACCGTGCAGGCGCCGCAGGCGCCCTGGTCGCAGCCCTTCTTTGTACCCGAGAGTTGCAAGCGCTCGCGCAAAAGGTCGAGCAGCGACATCCGCGCGTCGATCTCCAGATCGTACGCGGCGCCGTTTATCGAAAAGCGCATCGCCTCACCCCGCTGCTGAAGCCCCCGCAGCGGTCAATGCGCACGCCTTTCGATAGGTTCCCCGGTCGGCCTCTTTCACACCGCCTTGAGCGCGCGCCCGAAGCGGGCGAACAGCTCGTCGATCTCCGCCTCGGTAATGATCAGCGGCGGGCAGAAGGCCATCACGTCGCCGATCGCGCGAATGATCAGGCCCTCGGCCTGACACAAGTCGAGAAGGCGCGCGCCGAGCGCTCCCGGAGTCTCGAACGGCGCCTTTGTCGTCTTGTCCGCGACCAGCTCCAGGGCGCCGATCATCCCGACCCCGCGCGCTTCACCCACGAGCGGGTGCGAGGCGAACTCCTGGAGCCGCTTCTGGAAATGGGGGGCGAGTTTTCTTGCGCGGCCAACCAGGTCCTTTTCCTCAAAGATGTCGAGGTTCTCCATCGCGACCGCGGTCCCGACAGGATGCCCGCTGGCGGTAAAGCCGTGCGCGAAAGTCCCGATGACGGCCGAATTGTCGGCGACCGCCTGATAGATCGCATCCGAGATCATGACGGCGGAGAGCGGAAAATAGGACGAAGTCAGCGCCTTCGACACGACCAGGATATCCGGCTCGATGCCGTATTTGTGCGAGCCGAACATTTCTCCGGTGCGGCCGAAGCCGGTGATGACCTCATCGGCTATGACGAGAATGTCATGCTTGCGGCAGATCGCCTGCATCGCCGGCCAGTAGCCGGCGGCCGGGGGAATGACGCCGCCCGCGCCCATCACGGGTTCGCCGATAAAAGCGCCGATCGTGTCGGCGCCTTCGGCCGCGATCAGGGCCTCGAACTCCGCGCCAAGGCGGGCGACGAAAGCCTCCTCGCTCTCGCCCGGCAGGCCGTTGCGCCAAAGATGCGGCGCGGTCAGGTGGCGAACGAAGGGACGCGGCAGATCGAAATCGCGATGAAAGTTGGGCATGCCGGTGAGCGAGCCCGACGCGATCGTGACGCCGTGATAGGCCTTCTGGCGCGCGACGATTGTCTTCTTGTTCGGGCGGCCCAGCGCATTGTTGTAATACCATACGAGCTTGATGACGAAATCGTTCGCTTCCGAGCCCGACGAGGTGAACTGAGTTTTCGCGAGACGCCCGCCCGCCATCTTCACCAGCCGTTCGGCCAGCGCGATGGCCTGGGGATGCGATTTTCCTCCGAAGGAATGGTAGTAGGGAAGCTGGCTCATTTGCTTCGCGGCGGCGTCGGCGAGCCGCTTCTCGCCGAAGCCGACCGCGACAGACCACAGGCCAGACAGGCCCTCGATATAGTCCTTGCCCTGATCGTCGCGAACATACACCCCATGGCCGCTCTCGATGACCAGCGGGCCAATCTGCTCGTGCTTGCGCGCATTGGTGGCGGGGTGAAAGTAATAGGCGATATCGCGCGCCTCGAGCGAATTGGGCAGGATAGTCATGGGGGGAGCGCTCCGATCGTTTCGGGGCAGGGTTTGCGCGCCGAACAGCGGCCGGATTGTCCAGTTCCGGCGACTTTTCGTCTCGTTTTGCAAAGTGACTGCCTGGATCCGCCTTACGTTCGGCTACTTGCCGCTTCACAAGAAGTCGCACAAAAAAATACGGCGGAGGGAACCATGACAATTCGGCCTGACCCGACTTTCCACGCGACCGCGAAGTTGGCGATGGAGGCGGCGACAGAGACTTTCGCATACACGCTCATGCTGAGCCCCGACTTCTCTCAGCCTGACGCGCTCGCAGTCGTCGATGTTGACCCGAAATCGTCCGACTACGGAAAGATCGTCCATACGGTGACGATGCCCAATAAGGGCGACGAATTTCACCACTTCGGATGGAATGCTTGCTCTTCCGCGTTGTCGCCGCTCTCCGGTCACGCCTTCGTCCAGCGCCGCTTCCTGATCATTCCGGGCATTCGGTCGTCACGCATCTACGTGATCGACACGAGGCCGGACCAAAGGCGGCCGACAATTCACAAGATTATTGAGCCCGAAGAGGTGTTTCACAAAACCGGCCATTCGCGCCCTCATACCGTCCATTGCGGGCCCGAAGGGATCTACGTCTCGACGCTCGGCGGCGCCGGGCGCGATGGGACCGATGGACCGCCTGGAATCTTCATCATGGACTGCGAGACGTTCGATATTCTCGGCCGATGGGAGATCGACCGGGGTCCGCAGGAAATGCAGTACGATTTCTGGTGGAATTTGCCTCGCGACTACATGATTTCCAGTGAATGGGGACTGCCGCCGCAGTTCGAGAACGGCGTCGTTCCCGATGACCTGCTCGCCAACAAATACGGACACCGGCTCCACTTCTGGGATCTCCGGGCGCGCCGCAACGTCCAGACCATCGACCTGGGCGCCAACCATCAGATGGCGCTGGAGGTGCGCCCGGCGCATGACCCGATCAAGGAATACGGCTTCGTCGGCGTCGTTGTCGATACGACAAACCTTGAGGGTTCAATCTGGACCTGGTGGCGAGACGGCGGCAAGTTCCATTGCGAGAAGACGGCAGTCATTCCGCCCGAGCCAGCAGAGAAGGACCAGCTTCCGCCGCTTCTGCAAGGCTTCGGCGCCGTGCCCCCTCTGATTACCGACATCGACCTTTCTCTTGACGATCGGTTTCTCTACGTCAGTTGCTGGGCGACGGGAGAGATGCGCCAGTACGACGTCAGCGATCCGCGTAAGCCCAAACTCGCCGGATCGGTGCATTTGGAGGAATCGCTCGGCGAACGGCGCACCCAAACGGAAAAGCTTTCGGCGGGGGACCGCAGATGGTCGAGATCAGCCGGGATGGCAAGCGGGTTTACTGGACAAATTCGCTGTATTCGACGTGGGACAACCAGTTTTATCCCGATGGCGTCCCGGGCGCGATGGTCAAGGCAGACGTTGGAACGAATGGCGGGCTGACGCTCGATAAGGCGTTCTGGACAGATTTCCCCGAAGGCTACCGGTCGCACCAAATCCGTCTGGAGGGCGGCGACTGTTCGACAGATTCTTTCTGTTATCCATCGGTGTGACCCCGGCTGACGCTCATTGGACCACGGCCAGTCTCTGGCTGGCCGTGATCGCCAGCGGTGCGTTTCACGGCGTCAATCCTGGGATGGGATGGCCGCTCGCGGTCTCCGCCGGTCTGATGGGTCGGGGCCGCAAGGATCTGATGGCCGCGCTGGCGTCGCTCTCGGCCGGGCACGTTCTGGCGATGCTTGTCATTCTCCTGCCTTTCGCCCTGATGGCCGCCCTGCTTGACTGGCAGCGCGAGATCCGTCTGGGCGCCGGCGCCATCGTCATCGCCTTCGGAGTTTCCTCCTCTTCAACCGGCGACACCCGCGCGCCCTCGCTCGGATCAGGCCGACGCAACTCGCTCTCTGGTCGTTCGCGATCGCGACGGCGCATGGCGCGGGGCTTATGCTTTTGCCCATCTATCTCGGCCTCTGCTCCGTCGAGAGGCCAGACGCGGCTCATGAGGCCGCGTCCATCCTGATGGCGCAGAGTTCAGCGATTGCGTTGCTGGTTTCGCTCGTCCATGCGCTCGCAATGGTCACGGCGGGAGGCGTGATCGCGCTGCTCGTCCATGACTGGCTCGGACCGAAGTTCGTCTCCCTCAGCTGGTTCAATCTCAACGCTGTCTGGGCGATGAGCCTGATCGCAATCGGCGGTGTCGGGCTCGCTCTCGCTTGAAATGTGGTGCTGTCATCACAGAGGCAAACCGCAAAGGCGGGAGCTCTACCAGCGACTTACATCCACATGAGCCAAGCCGTCCCGGCGGCGAGCGTCAGCAGCGTCAGCGGTAGGCCGACCTTGAAATAGGCCCAGAACGAGATCGGCTCGCCTTCGCTCTCGGCCCCCTTGGCGACGATCAGATTGGCCACCGAACCCAATAGCGTCAGGTTGCCCGCCAGCGTCGAAGCCATGGCGATGACCAGCCACGCGCGTGTCGGGTCGTGCAGTCCGGGCACGAACGGACGGAGGATGAGGACCGCGGGAACGTTGCTCACGATGTTGGACAGCACTGCCGTCAGGACCGACAGCCGCCAGGGCGTGTCGAGGCCAAAACCCTGGACCATGGCGATCCGCTCGGGGGTAAGCAGCGCCTTCTCGGCGCCGGCGACGACGATAAAAAGCCCGGCGAACATGACGAGCAACGACCCGTCGAGTTCGGCGTAGATCCGCTCGGGCTTGATCGCGCGGGTGAAGAGCAGGATGGCCCCGGCAACCAGCGCCGCCTCGGCGGGAGGCGCGCCCAGAAAGAGCACAACGGCGAGGCCGACGGAGACGACACAAGCCTTTATGACCTGCCCTTTGTGAACCCGCTCCGGCTTGAGATCCGGGCGGATCGCGCCGTCGCTGGAAAACTCCTTGCGAAAGACGAGCCACACGAAGGCGACGACCGCGAGAAGCCCGAAAACCGCGACCGGCGCGAGCGAAAGCGTGAACTTCGCGAAGGGGATTCCTGAAGCCGCGCCGATCGCCATGTTCTGAGGATTGCCGGTGATCGTCGCGACGCTGCCGCAGTTCGATGCGGTCGCGACCGCGACAAGGTAGGGAATCGGGTTCCGCTTCAGCGCCCGCAACACCTGCAACACGATCGGCGTCATCACAAGACAGATCGCATCGTTGACCAGAAAGGCGGACAGAACGCCCGAGAGCGCCGTTACTGTGACAAGCAGGACGAAAGGCGCATGGGCGTGCCGGATCACCATGGCGCCGAGCATCCGGAAAGCGCCGGAAACCTTGAGATGCGCGACGACAATCATCATGCCGAGCAGCATGGCGATCGTGTTGATGTCGACCGCGTTGAAAGCTTCCGCGAGCTTCATCGGTCCGAGCGCGATCATCGCCGCGCCGCCGAGAAAAGCAAAGCCGGTGCGGTCGAGGCGCAGACCCGGAATGCGCCCGGCGGCGACGCCGACGTAAGTGAGGACGAGAATGACGAGCGCAGCGACCGCGGCGGGAGTCATGGGGTGTCAGACAGCCGCCGCCGCTTTGCCCGGCTCCGGCGCTGACGACTCCGCCTCCCGCGTCTCGGGCATGAAGATCGTAAACACGGCGCAGCCGACGGCGGCGACGCAGCCGAGGAACACGAAAGCAGCGGAGTATCCGAACCGGTCCGTGACCACGCCGGCTGCGAGCGCGCTGACCGCCGCGCCGACGCCCTGCGTCGTCGCGATTGCGCCTTGCGCGAGATTGTATCGTCCGGTCCCGCGCATGATGTCCGCGATCAAAAGAGGAATCAGCGCCTCATAGACGCCCGCGCCGACGCCGTCGAGAAGCTGCACGCCGAGCAGCCAAAAAGCGTTGTCGGAAACGGTGTACAGAAAGGCCCGGATGGGCAGCACGGCGAAGGCGGCGAGAAAGATCGGGCGCCTTCCGATTCGGTCCGCGTTGCGGCCCACGAAGATCGCGATCGGCAGCATGACGCCCTGCGCCGCCACCATGCAGGCCGACAGCATGGCGGTGGCTTCACGGGGATATTGGAAGGCGAGTTTCTGGCCGACCAGCGGCAGGAGCGGCGCGTTGGCGAAATGGAAGAGCAGCGCGCAGACGGCGAAAATCGCCAGCGGGCGCCGCTGCAACAGAACGCCCAGTCCCGCCGCCGCGCCATCCTTGCCATCCTCGGAGAGATCACGCGCACGGTCGTGGTCGATTGCGGCGCCGGGAATCGAGAGCACGGCGATGGAAGTCAGGAGCGCGAACAGCGGCACAAGCAGGAAGACCGCACGCTGCGAAAAGACATAGCCGACCCCGGCCGCGACGATCGCAATCGCCATGTTCCCGGCGTGATTCCAGGCGGAATTGCGCGCAAGGCGCCGGGCAAGGTCTATCCTTCGCGTCACTCCGAGCGTCAGCGCCGACACCGCGGGGACAAAGAAATCGCCGGCGACCGCCAGAACGATCGACGCCGCCGCGATCGGCCAGAATTGCGGAAACGCGAAGAGGACGATCGCGCAAAGCGTCATCGCCGCCATCGTCCCGACGATAGCCTCGCGCTTTCGCCGCGTCAGATCCATCCAGGCGCCGATTGGCGTCTGGAAGACAAGGCCGACCAGTCCGCTCGCGGTGGTGATCAAGCCGACGTCCGTCTGCGACCAATGGTGGACGGTGACAAGATAGACGTTGATGACGGGCCCGAAGAGATTGCGGACGTCGGCGGAAAGAAAATTGACCGCGTCGAGCGCGTAAGGAATTGACGTCATCATGCCCCCCGGCCCGCGTCGGCCCGTCGCGCTCTCTCAACACAACTCGGAAGAGAAGAGTTCCGCCCGAAAAGCCCTTGCGGGGCGCTGACCTTGGTCTCAATCGAATTCGCGCCTTGATGATCAAGCTCGTGGGTTCTTTGGTCGGAACGCCGGGCGCGCCCCGGAAATCATTCCAGAAAATCAGGATTTCATGCTATAGTTATTTCTGTGATCAGGAACGCGCCCTGCCTCGCAAATCGCCCCGATGCGATGGCCGGGTCTGACCCATCGCCCCGCGCCAAAACTGGGGCTTTCCGGCAAACGACGCCCAGGCTCATGCCGACGAAAGTTGCACTTTTTGACACTCAAGGCTTTGAAAACATTCGATCGCGAACAAAAGCGGCGTCGATCCTCGGCCGACCCCCGGGGCCGCCTCGCGTCACGTTCGACCCGGGCGCCATACTCGCCCGTCCCGGCTTTCCGCGACGTTCCGGCATCCAAGCAACATGAGGTTGGTGCGGATTTCCGACATGAGGATCGACAGCGTCTTCGCCGGTCCCGCCCGCGTTCCCAGCGCGCCGACCCCGTAGAGGAAAGGGCGGCCGAGCAGGACCATGTCGGCGCCGAGCGCGAGCGCTCTGACAATGTCTTCTCCCGAGCGGAAGCCGCTGTCGATGAGAAGCGAAAGGCGGGCGCCGACGGCCGCGCGAATCTCCGGCAGCATCTCGATCGAAGCGGGCGCGGCGTCGAGTTGGCGCCCGCCATGGTTGGAGACCACGAGCCCATCCACGCCCGCATCGGCGGCGCGAACCGCATCGAGAGGATCGAGCACGCCCTTCAACAAAAGCTTGCCGCGCCAGGCTTCGCGAAGTTTCGCGACCGTCGTCCAATCGAGCCGCCCCGAGGCGAGCAACTTGGCTGTCGTCGCCGCGTGCGACAGGCCCTTGGGCCCTTCAGGAAAGTAGGCCGAAAGCATTTCAAAACGCGGCGCCCCGTGCCGCAGGTTTGCAGCGAGCCAGCGCGGGCGCCGCGCGAGGTCCGCCAGGGTTTTGAGGCCGGGGCGCATCGGCAGCGTCAGCCCGTTCATAAGATCACGCACCCGCTTCGACGAAGTCTGGATGTCGACGGTCACCAATAGAATCTCGACGCCTACCGCTTCCGCCCTTTTCAAAAGGTCGAAAGTCACGCGGTCTTCACTGGTCGGGTAGAGCTGGAACCAGAGCGACCCGCCCGCGCGCTTCGCGATGGTCTCGATCGGCGTCGTCGCGGCGGTCGACAGGCAGTAAGGCACATTCGCCTCGCGGGCCGCCGCCGCGAGGGCTTCGTCCGCGCCCGGAGCGACCAGATTGCAAAGCCCCATCGGCGCGACGCCGATGGGCGCAGCGTACGTGCGTCCGAAAACCTGCGCCTCGATCCCTGCGTCGCGCACGTCCACGAGCGCGCGGGGAAGCAGGCGAACGTCCTCGAGCGCGGTCCGGTTGCGCCTGAGCGCGCTTTCGGAACCCGAGCCGCCGTCCACGAAGTCGAACACCATTCGCGGCAGGTTGGCTCGCGCCGCTTTGCGCAGGCATTCGACAGTATGAAGGCGCGCTTCCCGCATGGATCGATCCTCGCAGCGGCCGGGCCTCTCGCCGCGCATGAGGTCGCAGCGTGAACTGCGCCCCTAAAGGCTTGAGGCGAATCCCCCGACAGTCGTCATGGAGGCCCAAACGGTCGGGCGTGACAAGCGACGAAATATGAACGGGGGATCAGCTTCGTCCGCCCTTGGCCCCTAACGCTCCGAGCGGAAGCGGGCCCTGCACGGGTGAACAGGTCATCAGCTTTCCTCGTTTGCGTGCGCCCCGCCGGATCGGGAAACTTGGGTGAAGACGAGACACGGACGAGAATGGGGGGACGTCCCGACGGAGGCTATCGACGCCTGTGAAGGGTCATTTGCCGCTCTTAGCGATCGAGACTTAGGCAGGATCGAGTTCGTCTCGAACCGCATGGAGGAACGCGTCGCTTCGGAGCCAAATATCTGACCACGAAGAGCGTCTGGAATGGACTGACATCTAGGGCGAAATGCGCGACGCGCGTTGACGGGGCCGAAGCCTGTGCGCGGATCGCCGAACATATGAGGAAACGCAATGCGTCTCGAAGGCAAGGTTGCGATCGTCACCGGAGGCGGCTCCGGCTTTGGCGAAGGCATCGTGAGAAAATTCGTCGCCGAGGGCGCCCGTGTCGTCGTTGCAGACCGTGACGCCGACAGCGCCGCCAAAGTGGCGGCAAGCTTGGGCGACCAGGCTTTCGCCGCGACTGCGGATGTCACCAAGACCGCGGATTTCAAGGCGGCGTTCGACTCCGCAATCTCCGCCTTCGGCCAGCTCGACATCCTGGTCAACAACGCGGGGCTCGGACAGACGCCGCAGCCGCTGGACGATGTGACGGAGGAGCTCTTCGACAGGATTGCCGCGGTGAACATGAAGGCGATCTATCACGGCGCAAGAACCGTCGTTCCCTACTTCAAGTCGCGAAAGTCCGGCGCGATCCTCAACATCGCCTCGACAGCGGGCGTGAGCCCCCGGCCGAACCTTTGCTGGTACAACGCCTCGAAAGGCTGGGCGATCGCCGCGACGCGCTCGATGGCGGTCGAACTCGCGCCCTTCGGGATCCGCGTGAATGCGATCAACCCGGTCGCCGGCGAGACGCCGATGCTCAAGACATTCATGGGCGAGGATACGCCGGAGATCCGCGCCAAATTCCTGTCGACCATTCCAATCGGCCGCTTTTCCACCCCCGCGGACATCGCCAACGCGACGGCATTTTTATGCTCCGACGAAGCGAGCATGATCACCGGCGTGGCGGTCGAAGTCGATGGCGGACGCTGCATCTGAGGCGAGGGCACCCATGTCGAAAACGTATGAGATCGCCGTCGTCCACGGCGACGGCATCGGTCCGGAGGTCTGCGGCGGCGCGGTCGATGTTCTGACCGCTGCGCTCGGCGAGGGCGTGCTCCGCTTCGTCGAATATCCCGCTGGAGCGCAGCAATTCCTGGCCACCGGGGACTCGTTCCCCGCCGCTTCTTTCGAAGGTTGCCGAAAGGCGGACGCAGTTCTTCACGGAGCGGCCGGAATTCCTGGCGTCGTTCATCCGGACGGCACCGAGGCGGGACTCGACTTCACGCTGACCTTGCGTTTCCGGCTCGATCTCTACGCCAATGTGCGCCCGATCAAGCTTTACCCGGGCGTGCCCTCGCCGCTTCGCAATCCGGGCTCTATCGACTATGTCATCGTGCGCGAGAACAGCGAGGGCCTTTACGCCGCGCGCGGCGCTGGCGCGCTCCTTCGCGGCGAGGTCGCCGTCGACACGCTCGTGCAGACAAAGAAAGGCGTCGAGCGAATCGTCCGTTTCGCCTTTGAGCTTGCTCGGTCCCGCAATGGCGCGCCGGCCGACGGAAAGCGCCGCGTCACCTGCTGCGACAAGGCGAATGTTTTGCGCAGCTACGCCTTCTTCCGTCGTGTCTTCGATGAGGTCGCAGCCGACTATCCCGACATTGAAAAGGAATACGGCCTCGTTGACGCGATGACCCTGCATCTTGTGAACAAGCCATCCCACTTCGACGTGATCGTCACCGAGAACATGTTTGGCGACATCATATCGGACCTCGGCGCGGCGACGGTCGGGGGCATGGGCATGGCGCCGTCGGAGGAGATCGGCGACGGTCCCGGCCTCTTCCAGGCGTCCCACGGGTCGGCTCCGGACATCGCCGGCAAGGGCGTCGCCAATCCCTACGGCACGATCCTCGCGGCGGTGCTGATGCTGCGCCGACTCGCCGAACGCCATGGCGACGAGCGCCTGACGGCTGCTGCGGACCGAATCGAACACGCGGTCGAGGCGGCGCTCGCGGATCCGTCGCTTCGGTCCCGCGACATCGGCGGCGGCGCCGGATCGAAAACTATCGTGGACTCGTTGCTCGCGAACTCTGGGCGTGCGCGCTACGGCGGCTGTCGCAGCGTCGTCCTGATCAATTCCATGAGTTGTTCCGAGATGGGATGATGGACGTAGCCGCGGGCCGTGATGAGGCCGATACGGCGATGGACGACAGAGTTGGTAATCGGCACGACGCGGAATTGGGGCGATCCCACGAACAACAACGCAATCTTGGGGATGATCGCAATGCCGAGCCCCGCGGCGGCAAGCGCGATTGCGGTCGTCGCCTGCTGAACCTCGAACTGGACGTCGAGCGTGACGCCAAGCGCCTCTATCGCGGAATCGATGGTGGAGCGCACCGCCGTGCTCGGCGACAGCAAAATGCAGGGCTTTCCCGAAAGCTGCGAGAGGCCGATCTCGTTCCAGCCCTCGTCCATGGTCGGCGGAACGCAGGCGAAAAGGGGATCGTCCAGAATCGGTTCGAACTGGAATTCCCCCATATTCGCAATGGCCGGGGCGAGCCCGAACTCGACGGCGTGGTCGCGAAGCAGTTCCAGGATGGAGGCCGTCGAGATCTCGCGCACCTCGACGAGGCTTCTCGGATAACGGACGCGAAACATCGCCAAAATGTTGGGGAGTCGCGTCGACGCCAGCGTCGGAACGCAGGCGATGCGAATGTGACCGCGGCGAGACTTGGCGGCGTCGGAGAGTTGGTCGAGACCGGTCTGGACCTCTTGAACGGCGCGCTTTACCTGGTCGAACAGCAGGCGGCCCTCCGGCGTCAGGATCACTTTCTGGGGTGTTCGCCGAAACAGCGGCACCCCGATCTGCTCCTCGAGACCCCGGATCTGCATGCTGACCGCGGAAGGAGAGCGATTGGATTCGTCCGCCGCCTTCCGAAAGCTCTCCTGTTCGGCTGCGAGGAGAAAGGTATGCAGGAGTTTCAGGTTGATATTGGTCAAGGTCCCAACACTCTTTGCCCGGCCTCGCCGCTGAAGCCCAGCAGAAACGATTTTCCGAAAGCCGCTTGCGCCGGCTCCCTTCTAAAATCGCCGCCCCGTCGGGGCGGTTCGCGCGGGCGAAGATCCGCTCAAGGCGAAGATCCTTCGTCTCCCGCGACCAATCCGGTGTTCCGGCCGTACGATGCTCTGTAGTCTCGGAGCGTCAGAAAATCAAAACGGGGGCTCAGAAAATGGCCCTTGCGCGCATGCCGTCAAGATCGGAACGTGCAGGGAACGAAGTGGGCTTATCCCGCTCGGGGGAGGACAAGTGCTGCTCGCCGTCGCCGCTTTGACCGAGCCATCCGCGACGCATCATCTCTGTCGGTCGTGGGACGCCGCCCGCCGGACCCCAGGGGGAGCGTGAATAAAATGCGCGAAAGTTCCAGAAGCGCCATCGGACTTCTATCGGTCCGGCCTACCCAGGAAGGCGTGGTTTTCGGGATCACGATCGTTCTCTTCGTGGTCTTCTCGATCTTCCTGCCGAAATTCCTCACGGCGGGAAACATCCTGACGCTCCTCAACAATGTCTCGACCCTCGGCATGCTCGCGATCGGCATGGGTCTCGTCGTGGTGGGCCGGGGCATCGACCTGACAATGGTCGCCGTGATGGTGATCGGGGTCTGCTTCAGCATCTGGCTTTCGTCGGTCGGAATGCCCTTCGGCTGGGCGCTCGTGGTCGGCGCGGCGCTCGTCGTTGCGATCGGCACGGTGACGGGTATCCTCGTCGCCGTCGCCGAGATATCTCCCATTTTCGCGACGCTGGCCTTGGCGAGCGTCATCTACGGGGCGGGCCGGCTCGCCTTCAAATCGGACGTCGTCTACGCGCCGAGCGGCATCCCGTGGTTCAATTTTTTGGGCCAAGGACGATTTCTGGGCGTGCCCGTCTCGATCTACGCGACTGTCCTGGTGGCGATCGCCGTCGCGGTCTTTCTCCGGAAGACGCGCTTCGGCCGTTTCGTCTATGCGGTCGGCGACAATCCGAACGCCGCGCGCACCTCGGGCCTGCCCACACGCCCCGTGATCATTGCGCAATATGCGGCGAGCGCACTCATCGCCTTTCTGGCCGGCGTGCTGGTCTGCGCGCTCGTCTCTGGCATGAATACACGAATCTATAATTCGTCCCTCATCTACGACGTCCTGCTCGTGGTCGTCCTCGGCGGAATCGGACTTAGCGGCGGCCGAGGCGGGGTACGCAACGTCATTGTCGGCACGATCCTCGTCGGCGTCCTGATCGACGGCATGACGATCATGAACGTCGACTACACGGCGCAGAATCTCGTCAAGGGCCTCATTCTACTGGGCGCGCTCGCGCTCGACGCAATCATCAATCCGCGAGATGAACAGACTTCGCAAAGCGGAGATATATGAGCCCCATCAGGGCCATTGAGCCGCGCGAGCGGCGCACAAAGGGAGGTTGAATAATGCTGTCGAAAATTCGCGCGGCGCTGGTCGCCGGCGCCGTCGCCTTGGGCGCGTTCGCGGGCTTCGTCCCTGCATCCCACGCGGCGGACATCCAGCAGGTCGGCCGGCAGGACTACCTGAAGAACCTGAAGGGCAAGAAGGTCATCTTCATCCCGATCTCTCAGGGCTTCGACCTCAATCAGGCGTGGGTGACCGTATGGCAGCGTCACGCCGCACGCTATGGCTTCTCGCTCGAAGTGCGCGACCCCAACATGAACACCGACGCTGGCATTCGGGCGCTGCAGAGCGCCATCGCCGAGAAGCCTGACCTCATCATCGTCCAAAACCCGGACGTCCAGACTTACGCCCGCCTTCTCAAACAGGCGCAGCAGGCCGGCATCCCGGTCCTGCAGGTCAACATGCAGTCGGCGACGCAGACGAACTCTTATGTCGGCAACGACTGGATCGAGATGGGCAAGCTAGAAATGGGCGAACTCGCCAAGGCCTGCGCCAAGGGCAAGGGCCCATCGACCAAGGTCGTCTGGCTCGCGGGCGTCGAGACGGGCGCGGCCAATATCTACATGCGTCAGGGCATCAATGAAGTGCTGAAGGAACACCCCGATCTGCAGCTCGTTTCGGACCAGCCGGCGAACTACGATTCCGAAAAAGCCCGCGCGATCACCGCGACTGTTCTCCAGCAACATCCGGACCTGTGCGGCGTCATGGGCATCTGGGACAACGCCGAGGTTGGCGCGGGCGCAGCGGTCGCCGCGGCGGGCAAGACCGGACAGGTCACCATCGTCACCAACGGCGCCGGCAGCCAGACGGGTTGCGACAGCATCAAGAAGGGACTTCTCACCGTCATCTACAATTTCCACGCAGATATCCAGGGCGAGATCGCGGCGAGCCAGATTTCTGAGCTGTTGCAGGGCAACCGCAAGGCCGGCGAGATCAAGGATGTCTTCTTCGGCCCCATCACGCGGGTCGACAAGAACAATGCCAACGGCCGGAACTGCTGGACCCTCGACGAGCTCAAGTAAGGCTCGCCCTGGCCGCCGCTGAGCATTTGGAAAGAGTGGAATGAGTCTGTCAACGGACCTGATACGGTGGCGGTATGCGCTTCTCCCCGACCATGTGGTCGGGGAGATTCTTACGAAGAAGTGGGTCGATAGCGCCATTCCGTTCCTTGCGCTGGTTCTCCTCGTCTTCGGTCTCGGTCCCTTTGTCCCCCATTTCTTCGAATGGACGACGCTCGGCAATCTGGCGCGTCAACTCTCCGAGTTCGGCCTTGTCGTTCTCGGATTAACCGTCGTCATGATTTCGGGCGGCATCGATCTCTCAGTCGGATCGGTGTTCGCGCTCTCCGTCCTCTCGACGCTCGTTTTCATGAACGTGGAGGGCGCGAGCTTCGGCGTGGGCCTCCTCGCGACCCTCGGGGTCGGGCTCGCCTGCGGCGCGATCAACGGGGTGCTGGTCGGCTACGTCCGGATGCGGGCCTTCCTCACGACTCTTGTCACCCTCGTCATCTACCGTTCTATCTTCGACCTCGTATTCCCGGAATTCTCGACCGCGATTGTCACCAACCAGCCGAATTCGCCGATGCTCGACTATCTCGGCCTCGGAAGCATCGGCGGGCTGCCCGTCGCTTTCGTGATTTCCGTTGTCATCGCGCTGGCCCTGCATATCGTGCTGTCGCGCACGCGCTATGGGTGGCGGCTGCTCGCGGTCGGCGGCGCCCGCCGCTCGGCTTACAACGCCGGCATCAATGTCCGCTGGACGATTTTCAGCGCCTATGTGCTCGGGAGCTTGCTTTGCGCGCTGGCGGGCTTTTTCTTCGCCGCCCGCATCGGCAGCGCCGCCTCGGACGTCGGCGCGGGCCTTGAGCTTCAGGCGCTCACCGCGACCGTGCTCGGCGGCATCTCGCTGGGGGGAGGACGCGGCACCGTCGCCAAGGCCGTCATGGGCGCGGTCTTCGTCCTTCTGCTTTCAAACAGCCTGCTGACGCTTGCGATCTCCGGGCCCGGCTCCGACCTCATCCTCGGTCTCATCCTGATCGCCGCCGTCTTCCTCGACGTTCGCTGGACGAAGAATCGGCACAAGCTCTTGCGCAACGTCTACATCTCGCCGACCTACGCCAAGCTGCCGCATTCGCTCTCCATCGACGAGGGCGCGGAGTCTCCGCTGGCGCCGAACGACAAGCTGGCCGACGTCGGCGTGATCGGCCTCGGAATCCTTGAGGGCGCCGAGGACGTGATTTTCGACCGCAAGGACAACCTCTATACCGGGACGCGGCATGGCGACATTCTGAAGTGGTTTCCTCCCGACTACACGCGCTATGAAACGCTTGCCCATATCGGCGGCTCACCGCTGGGAATGGCCTTCGACCGCGAAGAGCGCATCAATATCTGCGTCGCGGGCATGGGCCTCTACCGGGTCACGCTGACCGGCGAAGTGGAGCGGCTCACGGCGGAGACTAACCGGAGCCTCTTTTCGGTCGTCGACGACTCGAACATGAAGCTCGCCGACGATCTCGACATCGCCCCTGACGGCTCCATCTATTTCAGCGAGGCGACCACCCGCTTCGAAATGCACGACTGGTACGCGGACGCCCTCGAAAGCCGGGGCAACGGGCGCATCATCCGTTACGATCCGGCGACGGGCCAGACCCGCACGATCCTGCCCAATCTCATCTTCCCGAATGGGATCTGCATGTCGTACGACAACCAGTCTTTCCTCTTCGCGGAAAGCTGGGCGTGCCGCATCAGCCGTTATTACTTCGCGGGTCCGAAGAAGGGAAAGGTCGAGGTCGTCATCGCGAACCTTCCGGGCTATCCCGACAACATCAACCGCGCCTCGGACGGCTGCTACTGGCTCGCACTGATGGGAACGCGCACGCCCGCGCTCGACCTCGCGCTCGAAATGCCGGGCCTGAGACGGCGCATGGCCAGGCGCTGCTCCGATGACGTCTGGCTCATGCCGAACCTCAACACCGGCTGCCTCGTGAAGTTCGACGAATCAGGTGAAATCGTCGAAAGCCTCTGGGACCTCGGCGGCAAGAAGCATCCGATGATCACCTCGATGCGCGAGCACAAGGGCGTGCTCTATCTCTGCGGCATCTTCAACAATCGCATGGGCACGTACCGCCTCCCCGGCGCCGATCCCGCCTTCTGCGGCGTCGACAGCTACTGGGGACCGGCCACGTGAGCCTGTTCGATCGCTTGCTCGGCCGCGCGCGGCGCGTCGGTCACTGTTCCCGTGATGGACGGCCCGTTCCTGCCGAACCAGAAGCTTGAGACGGCGGAGGTCGCGAATTCGATCGCCGAGGCGGACAATCTGGCCGCCCGGGACGGCGTGCTCTACCTATCGTCCGGCGCAAATCTTCTGAGGCGCAAGGATGGCGGCGACTTCGAGACAATCGAGACCTTCCCGGCCCCGGTGTCCGCGCTCGCCATTCGCGGCGATGCGCTCGCCGTGGCCGTGGACGGTCATGGCGTCGTCATCCGCGGCGGACCCTTCGAGAGTGCGACGATTGGCGAGCATGACGCCGAACTGCGCTGCGTAACGGCGCTGGCGTGGATCAACGATCATGAACTCGTCGCCTGCAGCGGGTCCGCCTCGGCCCGCCCGCATGAGTGGCGCCGCTCGCTCATGCAGCGTGACGCATCGGGCGCCGTTCTCAGGATCGACGTCGCCAAACGCGAAACGTTGCGGCTGGCGAGCCGGCTCGCGTGGCCCGCGGGGATCGCCCTCGATGCGGACGGCCAAAACTTTGTGGTGACCGAAAGCTGGCGACACAGCGTGCTCTCCCTGCCCGCCTCGGGCGGAGCGGCGCGGCCGCTGCTCGCGAACTTGCCCGCCTACCCCGCCCGGATCGCGCCGGCGGAGCGCGGCGGCTACTGGCTCTCCTTCTATTCGATCCGGAACCAGCTGGTGGAATTCATCCTGCAGGAGAACCATTATCGCGCCCGCATGCTCGCGGAGATTCCGGAGGCCTATTGGATGGCCCCGGCGCTCTCGTCGGGCCACAGCGCCAAGGAGCCGATGCAGGGCAGCCAGCTCAAGCAGATGGGCATTCTGAAGCCTTATTCCGCGTCCCGCTCCTATGGGCTCGTGGCCTATTGCGACGCCGGGATGAAGCCGGTCGGCGCCTTCCACTCACGGTCCGGGGGCGAGCGCCATGGGACGGTCAGCGCGTGCGAATTCGGCGGCGATCTCTTCGTGGCGAGCAAAGGGTCCGGGGCTCTCCTGAGAATTCCGGACCCTTTTCAGGCCCTGGCGGAGTGAGCGACATTGGCCCCGATCGTTGAAATCCGCAACGGAACGAAAAGCTTCGGAAGCATCCCGGCTTTTCGCAACGTGGACTTCGCCCTCAACTCGGGCGAGATCCATGCGCTTCTCGGGGAGAATGGCGCTGGAAAATCGACGCTCACCAAGGTGATCGCCGGCGTGTTCCGCCTGACCTCCGGCGAAATGTCCTTCGATGGCAAGCCCGTGAGTTTCGCGACCCCGGCCGAGGGCCTCCGGAACGGGATCGTGATGGTCTATCAGGAGACCAATCTCGTCCCCTCCATGACGGTCGCGCAGAATATCTATCTGGGCGAGGAAAAGCCCTTCAACCGGCTGCGGGGCCTCTACATACAGGCGCGGCAGTTTCTCGCCAGCATGAGTTTCCAGGTCGATCCGACGGCGCAGGTCTCGACGCTCGGCGCGGCGCAGAAGCAGATGGTCGAGATCGCGCGGGCGGTCCACCACAACGCGCGCGTCATCATCTTCGATGAGCCAACGGCGGCGCTCACGCCGGAAGAGAAGCGCCACTTCTTCAATTTGTGCAAGCGGCTCCTCGACAAAGGCGTCGCGATCATTTTCATCTCGCACGCGCTGGAAGAGGCGCTCCAGATCGCGGACCGCATCACGGTGCTGCGGGACGGACAGATCGTCGCCTCCGACGTCGCCTCCAGCTTTACGCGCGAGAAGATCGTTCAGGCGATGGTCGGGCGCAGCCTGACGGAAACGCTTCATGGAACGGCGAAGCGGAAGGCCCGCCCCTACGGCGAGCGAATCCTCAGCGTCGAGAATCTTTCGTCCGGCGCCGCCGTACGCAACACCTCCTTCTCGGTTTTCGCGGGACAGGTCACTGGGCGTATTCGGCCTCGTCGGCGCCGGACGCACCGAAATGATGAAGGTCGTCGCGGGCGTGATGAAGCGCGACTTCTTCCACGGCGGCGAGGTCAAGCTGAACGAGCGCTCGGTGCGCTATCGCGTTCCGCGCGCCGCCGTCCTCGACGGCATCGTCTACGTCACCGAGGACCGAAAGTTCGACGGCTTTTTCGAGACCATGACGGTGGCCGACAACCTCTACCTCGGCAAATTGTCGGGCGGCGCAAATCCGATGTCAGTTGTTTCGATGAACGAAGCGAGGGTCCTCGCCGACTACTGGACCGAGCGGCTGCAGCTGCGGGCGATCAACCAGAAGGCGAGAGTCATCAGAACTTTCCGGCGGCAATCAGCAGAAGATCGTCATCGCCCGATCGCTAATCCAGAAGCCGAAGCTCATCATTTTCGATGAGCCCACCCGCGGGGTCGACGTCGGCGCGATCGTCGAGATCCATCAACTCATCAACACGCTGGCCGACGAAGGGCTCGCCGTCGTCGTCATTTCCTCCTACCTGCCGGAAGTCATGGCGGTGTCCGATCGGATTCTGGTGGCGAAGCGCGGAAAGATCGTCGAAGAAATCCGCACCAGCGACGCGACCGAGGAAGCTATCATGTACGCCGCGGTTCACTGACGCCTCGGCGTGAAACCAGAAGTTTGGGGTCGAGGGCGCCGCAGTCATCGCGTTGAGAGACCGAAGACTCCGCTCCCCGACCGCGCCCCGGAGCCAAACCGAGATGGCGTCCTTGAGACAAGCGGGACCCGCCGGCGCAAGATAAGATGCGCGTCCGAGTTCCGAACCGCGTACTCATCTTCTGGGCAGGAGAAATGTTCGACCCGCGGCCGAGGCGTGGGGCCGAATCCGCCACCGGGACGGAACGCTGCGTCGGACGCGTTTGAGCGAACACATGACATCATCAACCGACCTTCCTTACAAATCCCTGACGGCCGTCTCCAACCTGATGCGCAGCCGAAAGCTGTCGTCGGTCGAGGCGACTTCCGCGATGCTCGCCCGTATTGAGCGGCTCGATGGCCGATACCATGCCTACGCGACGGTGCTCGCGGAGCGAGCGGTCGAGCGCGCCAGGGCGGCGGATGCGGAGATCGCGCGAGGCCTGTGGCGCGGGCCGCTCCATGGCGTCCCCGTCGCTGTCAAGGATCTCTGCTACACCCGCTTTGCTCCGACGGGCGCCGGGACCACGATGTTCAAATCCTTTGTTCCATCGTTCAACGCGACCGTCGTCGATCGCCTCGAAGAGGGCGGCGCGGTGATCCTTGGCAAGCTCGCGATGACCGAGGGCGCCTATACCTCCCATCATCCCGAAATCCCGACGCCCCTCAATCCCTGGAACACGGACTACTGGGTCGGCTCCTCGTCGACAGGGTCCGGCGTCGCGACCTCGCTCGGCCTCTGCTATGGCAGCCTGGGAAGCGATACGGGAGGGTCGATACGGTTCCCCTCCGCCACCTGCGGCCTCACCGGGATCAAGCCGACCTGGGGCCGCGTCAGCCGTTACGGGGTTTTTGCGCTCGCCGAGACGCTGGATCACGTCGGCCCGATGACCCGATGCGCCGCCGACGCCGCCGCGATGCTCGGGACGATCGCCGGCCCCGACGTGAACGATCCAACCACGTACAAAGCGCCGGTTCCGGACTATCTCGAGACCATCGGCGATGGAATACGCGGCCTCAGAATCGGAGTTGATCGCAGCTATGCGGGCGACGGGATCGATCCTGAAGTCGCGGGAGCGCTCTTAGAGGCCGAACGTGTGTTCACCGGTCTTCGCGCGACAATCCGCGAGGTCCGCTTTCCCGCTTATCAAAAGCTGGTCAGCCAGTGGATCGCCATGTGCTCGGTCGAGACGGCGGCGGCCCATGCCGCAACCTATCCGGATAGAAAGTCCGAATACGGACCCGACCTTGCGGCGCTGATCGACCAGGGGCTTGCGACCAAAGGAACGGACATCGCCGCCATCAACCTGGAAAGGCTCAGGTTCTCCCGCGAATTGTCGGAGCTCTTCGAGACAATCGACGTCCTCTTGATCCCGACCATGCCAGTCCCCATTCCGAGCCTGACGCAGATGCAGGCCTACGGCGAAGACCCAAACGTGCTGCTCGGCATCCTTCGCTTCACGGCGCCCTTCGACTTCAGCGGCAGCCCGACGATCACGCTGCCGAACGGCTTTGACGCCGCCAGCATGCCGCTCAGCATGCAGCTTGTCGGCCCGCATCTTTCGGAGGATGTGCTTGTGCGCACAGGACACGCCTTCCAGCTCGCCACCGACTGGCATCGGCGTCGGCCGCCCGTCGTTTGAAGCATAAACGTATTGACGGGGAACGATGCGCCGCGTCACACTAACCTCTTAGCCGCCGGAGGAGCTCTTGGCCGATTGGTACCCGTCTTCCTACATGGCGAGGAAAGGCGTCGCGCACGGCAAAGCGGGGCGCACGCATCAGCTGACGGAGGCGGCGCAGGGCGAATATAAATATGTCTACGGGGCCTACGCCAAGCCCGTGCTGACGATCGCGCCAGGCGACGTGGTCGTCGCGGAAACGCTCGACGCCTTTGGCGGCGCAATCAAGAGCGTCAACGACCTGCCGTCGCAGAAACTCAACATGCCCTTCGTAAATCCGCAGAACGGGCCAATCTTCGTCGAAGGGGCGGAGAAAGGCGACGTGCTCTGCGTCAAGATCGAGCGCATCGTTCCGCGCGGCCCGCAGCCGGCAGGAACTTCGGCGCTGATCCCGGAATTCGGCGGCCTTGCCGCCAATGCGGGCACGCCGATGCTCAACAAGCCTCTGCCCGAACGGGTCATGAAATACGAGGTCACGGAGAACGGCGTTCGCTTCAACGACCGGATCCTGCTGCCGTTTGAGCCCTTTATCGGCACTTTAGGGGTGAGCCCGCAGATCGAGGCGGTCCTGTCGCTGCAGCCCGACTATTGGGGCGGCAACATGGATCTGCCCGACGTCGCGCCCGGCGCCATCGTCTATTTTCCGGTTCAGACCAAGGGCGCCTATCTCTTCCTGGGCGATTGCCATGGACGGCAGGGCGACGGCGAACTCTGCGGTGTCGCCGTCGAAATCAATTCCATCACGACCGTCCAGGTGGACCTCATCAAATCCTGGGCGATCGGCTGGCCCCGGCTTGAGAACGCCGATTTCCTGATGACGATCGGCTCAGCCCGCCCGATGGAGGACGCCGCGCGCATCGCTTATCGCGAACTCATCCGCTGGCTCGTGGCGGACTACGGCTTCGACGAGCTCGAAGCTTATTTCTTTCTGACGCAGGCCGGCAAAATGCGGGTCGGCAACATGGTCGATCCCAAATACACGCTGGGCGCTTCGATCCGCAAAGCCTTCCTTCCTCAAGCCTGAGCCAAGGAGACGATCAAATGGATCTCGGCCTCAAGGGACTGAACGCGGTGGTCACCGGCGGCAGCAAGGGCATCGGGCGAAGCGTCGCGGAGATCCTGGCCAGCGAAGGCGCCAATGTCGCCATTTGCGCGCGCAGCGCAGACGAGGTCGCGGGGGCGGTCGCGGCGCTGAAGGCCAAGGGCGTCGCCGCCTATGGCGCCGCCGTCGACGTGGCGGACAAGGCGGCGCTCGAAGGTTTTGTCGCCGACAGCGCCAAAGCGCTCGGGGGCTTGGACATCATCGTCGCAAATGTGTCGGCGCTGGCCGTGCAGGACAACGAGGAGGCCTGGCGCAAGGCGTTCGATACGGACATGATGCATACAGTCCGGGCCGTCAACGCCGCCCTTCCCTATCTTGAAGGGTCAAAACATCCCGCCATCGTGATGATTTCTTCGGTGTCCGGCAGGGAGGTCGATTTCACTGGACCTGCCTATGGCGCCTTCAAAGCGGCGCTCGTTCACTATGCGCAGCGCCTTGCCCATCAATTCGCTGCGAAGGGCATTCGCGTCAACGCGGTGTCGCCGGGAAACACCTATTTCGAAGGCGGCGTCTGGCAGCAGATCGAGACGCATAACCCGGATCTCTTCAAAAGCGCGCTCGATCTCAATCCCACGGGACGAATGGCGAAACCGGAAGAGATCGCCCGCGGAGTGGTTTTTCTCGCGAGCCCGGCGTCGAGCTTCACGACCGGGACGAACCTTGTCATCGACGGCGCGCTGACCCGCGGAATTCAACTTTGAGGCAAAAAGGAAATGAGAGGCAAGCCGATGTGGCGGCGGGGAGCAAGCGCCGCCCAACGACGGCGCTAGATTAGAAGCGTATGACGGAAGAGGACCAGGTTTTAGCCCGAGCGCTCTGCATGTCTCCCGCAGGGGGCTCGTGGCGTCGACCCTCGACTTCCCGGGCGCACAGGCCGAACGACGCGGAAAGCGGCTGTCCGTCCTGTCGAGTGGAATGAGGCCGCTGCGCAACGGCGAGAAACCGTGCATGTATGCCTCAAGCATGACTTCGGCGTCCGCGCGGACCGCGGCTGTCCGAATATAGGGGCCGATGAGGCAAGGGAGTACAGACATGAACATCGACCGCAGACATTTCTTGCGAACCACCGCGGCGCTCGCGGGCGCCAGCGCGCTGAGCGTCCCTGCCCTCGCGGCTGATCCGATCAAGGTCGGCAGCCTGCACGACCTCTCGGGCGGGCTCGATATCTATGGCAAGCCGATGCAGGATGCGCTGACCTTCGCGGTCGAGGAAACCAACGCGGCGGGCGGCCTGCTGGGACGGCCGATCCAGTTGATCACCTACGACCCGCAATCGAACATGCAGCTCTATACGCAGTTCGCCCAACAGGCCGCGCTCAAGGACAAGGTCGCTGTCGTCCATGGCGGCATCACCTCCGCATCGCGCGAGGTCATTCGACCGGTGCTCGACAAGTTCAAGACCCTCTACTTCTACAATACCCAATATGAGGGCGGCGTCTGCGACCGGGATCAGTTCGACACGGGCGTGACGCCCGCGCAGACCGTCGAGAAGCTCGTCCCCTATGCGATGAAGAAATGGGGCAAGAAGGTCTATGTCGTCGCGGCCGATTACAACTACGGCCAGATCACCTCGCAATGGGTGAAGAAATACACGACCGACAATGGCGGCGAGGTCGTGGCGATCGACTTCTTTCCCCTCGATGTCACCAATTTCGCCTCGACCATCTCGAAGATCCAGGCGGCGAAGCCGGATATGGTCTGGTCGGCGCTGGTCGGCGGCGCGCATATCTCCTTCTATCGCCAGTGGGCGGCGGCGGGCATGAACAAGAGCATCCCGATGGCCTCGACCACTTTCGGCGTCGGCAACGAGCAGATCGTGCTGTCGCCGGAGGAGGCCAACGGCATGCTGGTCTGCTACAACTACTTCGAGGGCGTGAAGAACCCCGCCAACACCGCCTTCCTCGAGAAATTCCACAAGCGCTTCGGCGCCGACTATCCCAACGTGACCGAACTCGCGATGGGCACTTATCAGGGTTACAACCTGTGGGCCGAGGGCGTGAAGAAGGCCGGTTCAATCGACCGCATGAAGGTAATCGAAGCGCTCGAGACCGGCATCAGCATCGACGCGCCGTCCGGCAAAGTCACGATCGACCCGCCGACCCATCACTGCATTCTCGACGTTCACATCGCCGAGGTGAAGGACAAGAAGTTCGTCCTCCTTGAGGATTTCCCTCAACAGAAACCATCCGACACCGCCGCCGTCTGCGACCTCAAGAAGAATCCGAACGACAATCAGCAATATGTGATCAAGTTCTGAGCGGTCTTCGCAAATTGAGTATGAGTGAGGACCGATCGTGGATCTCGTAGCGCTTTTGGCGATCCAGGTCCTCTACGCCATCGCCAGCCTTGCGCTGATCAGCGTGGGGCTGGCGATCATTTTTGGCATGATGAAAGTCATCAACCTCGCGCATGGCGAGTTTCTTATGCTCGGCGGTTACGCGGCCATTCAGGCCAATCGCCTTGGCCTGAGCATCTGGGTCGCGATGCTCGTCGTGGCGCCCCTCGCTGTCGGCCTGATCGGCGTCATCGTGGAGCGCACGATCATCCGTTGGCTCTACGGCCGCATGGTCGACACGATGCTCGCCACCTGGGGCCTTAGCCTGTTTCTTGTCGGCCTGACGACCGCCGTGTTCGGCAACACGACGGTCGGCCTTTCGGCGCCGCTCGGCAGTTTCGAGATCGGACAGTACCGGACGAGCGCCTATACCTTGTTCGTGATCGCGGTGGCGATTGTCGTTCTCGGCGGCGTGCTTGCCGCGCTTCGCTTCACGCGGCTCGGACTCATCGCGCGCGGCACGATGCAGAACGCCAACATGGCGGCCGCGCTCGGCGTCAATCCGAACCGCGTCTACGCCATCACCTTCGGCGCCGGCGCCGCGCTCACCGGTCTTGCCGGCGGCGTGCTCGCGCCCGTGTCGGGGGTGTTTCCGACGATCGGGGCAGCCTATGTCGCCAAGTCGTTCATCACGGTGATCGGCGGGGGCGCCGCGATCGTTACCGGCGTCACGACCGCCTCCACATTGTTCGGCGCGGTCAACCAGATCGCCACCTATGTCACGACGCCGGTCTTCGGCGAGGTGGCGCTGCTGGCGGCGGCGATCGTGCTGATCCGCGTGCTGCCGCAGGGCATTACGGGCCGGTTTTTCAGGGGCAGTCTGTGAACGCGCGCGCTCTCAACATTCTGGGGCTCGCGATTGTCGCGTTGATTGGCGTTGCGGTCCTCGTGCTCACGCCGATCCTGTTCGATCTCGACACCGTGCTCAATGTCACAGTCTATATGATCATGGCGGTGCTTGCTCTCTCCCTGGCGCTCATCTGGGGGTTCGGCGGCATCCTGTGCTTCGGCCAGTCGGCGTTCTTCGGCCTCGGCGCCTACACCTACGCCATCGCCATGATCAACATCGGCGAGAGTACGCTGCCGCTTGTCCTCGCCATCCTGGTTCCCGCCGCCTTCGCGGCGCTGCTGGGCTATTTCATTTTCTACGGCCGCATCAGCGACGTCTATCTCGGCGTCATCACGCTGACCGTGACCCTCATCCTGTTCAATTCGATCAATTCGACCGCCGGGCCTGAATTCCATATCGGCACGGCGAAGCTTGGCGGCTTCAACGGCATTCCGGGCATACCGTCTTTGAACGTGCCTTTCTTCAAGGATTGGCAGGTCGACCTCCAAGGCATGTTCTATCTCTCGACCGCCTCGCTTCTTCTGACCTACTTCGGGCTGCGCGCGCTGCTTGTCAGCCGGTTCGGGCGCGTGATCGTCGGCATTCGCGAGAATGAGCAGAGGGCCCAGCTCCTCGGCTACGATCCGCGAATCTACAAGCTCGCGACTTTCACGATCGGCGCGGCGCTGGCGGGTTACGCCGGATGCCTCTTCGCCAACTGGGGCTCCTTCGTCAGCCCGACCATCTTCGGCCTCGCCCAATCCGCGCAGATCATCATCTGGGTGATCGTCGGCGGACGGGGCACGCTCATCGGCCCGGTTGTCGGATGCATCGGCATTCAGTGGCTCACCGCCGCGTTGGGCGCCAACGCGCCGAGCGGAACGGGAGGCTGGGCGGCGCTGCTCGGGAACGCGCCGCTCATTCTCGGCGCGATCCTTATCGCATTCGTCTTGCTTGTGCCGAAAGGCTTCGTCCCTACGCTCGGCGATCTCGGCGCCGTTTTCGTCCGTCCGCGCGCGAGAGCGGCGCGATGAGCCCGCCGCTGATCGAGACACGCGGGCTCGGCATGCGCTTCGGCGGCGTGCATGCGGTGCGCGACGTCAATTTCAGCCTTGCCGAGCGTGAGCTGCGCTGCCTGATCGGGCCGAACGGCGCCGGCAAGAGCACCTTTTTCAAAATGCTGACGGGGCAGCTCAAGCCGACATCCGGCACGGTCCTCCTGCGGGGAGACGACATCACCGGCGCAGAACCGCATGAAATTGCGCGCCGCGGCGTTGGCATCAAGACTCAGGTGCCGAGCGTGTTCGACGGGCTCTCCGTGCGCGAAAACCTGTGGCTCGCCGCAACCCGCCTCCATCGCGGCGCAGAGGCCCGCGGCGCCGTCGACGCCATGCTCGAACGGGTCGGCCTTGCAGCGATCGCATCTCGCATCGTCGGCCAACTCGCGCATGGACAGCGCCAGTGGGTCGAACTCGGGGTCGTGCTCTCGACGGACCCGGATCTTGTGTTGTTGGACGAGCCGGCGGCCGGCATGACCGACCAGGAGGTGCTGCGCACCGTGGAACTGGTGCGCGAGATCAACAAGACCAAAGCCCTGATCGTGGTCGAGCACGACATGCAGTTCATTCGCATGATCGCGACCAAAGTCACGGTGTTCAATCAGGGTTCGGTGCTGGTCGAGGACGAGGTCGAGGCGATCATGCACAATCCGATTGTGCGCGACGTCTATCTCGGCAAGCAGGCCGCGGCGGCATGATGCTCGAAGTTTCCGATCTCGCCGCGGGCTATGGCCGCATCCCGATCCTGAGTTCGGTCAGCTTCTCGGTGGCCGAGGGCGAGTTCGTCGGCGTGCTTGGCCACAACGGCATGGGCAAGACAACCCTGCTTCGCGCGCTCATGGGCTATCTTCCCGCCACGGCGGGGCGCGTCATGTTCGCCGGTGCGGACGTCACCCGCGCGGAGCCGTATCAGAGGTCCCGGGCGGGCATGGGCTATGTGCCGCAGGGCCGCGAGATCTTTCCGGGTCTCAGCGTCCGGGACAATCTGCGCATGGGCGCGGTCGCGCGGTCGCGCGGCGAGGGAGCGGCGATCGAGGCGGCGCTGGAGGAGTTCCCGCGCCTGAAGCGGCTGATCGACAGGCAGGGCGGCGCGCTCTCCGGCGGCGAACAGCAACTGCTTGCCATGGCGCGCTGCCTTGTCGGGGGCCCGAAGCTGATCCTGCTCGACGAACCGACCGAAGGCATCCAACCCTCGATCATCGACGAGATCGTCGAGACACTGCTGAGGCTACGCGCCAAAGGGGGCCTGACGATGATCCTTGTCGAGCAGAACCTCGACTTCATCGCGGCTCTGTCCGAGCGCGTGCTCATCATCCAGAAAGGCGCGATCGTGCATTCGGCCAAGCCGGACGAGTTGCACGGCCACGGCCTCATCAACGAATTCATCGGCGTGAGCGAATGACGAGCGCGCGCTGCACGCGCGTCAGGCTCATAAAAAAACAGGAGGCAACGCAATGACAGTATCGCGTCCCACGCTCGAACAGATGACCGACATCGTCGAGAGCTTCGGCATGAGCATGCCGCCTGAGCGCGTCAGCGAGTTTCTTGCGCTTATGGAGCCGAATTTCGCGGCTTACGACCTCGTCGACCAGATGCCCGATGAGATTCCGGTGGTGAAATATCCGCGTACGCCAGGCTACCGCCCGAGCGCGGAAGAAAACCCGCTGAACGCCTGGTACGTGAAGACCGACATCAAAGGCGCGCCGGAAGGAAAGCTCAAGGGCAAGACGGTCGCCGTTAAGGACAACGTGTGCGTCGCGGGCGTGCCGATGATGAACGGCTCCTCGACACTCGAAGGCTATGTCCCGAACATCGACGCCACCATCGTCACCCGCCTGCTCGACGCGGGCGCCGTCATCAAGGGCAAGGCCCATTGCGAACTGTTCTGCCTGTCGGGAGGCAGCCACACGGGCGCGCTAGGCCCCGTGCACAATCCGCACAAGCAGGGCTATTCCGCGGGCGGATCCTCCTCGGGGAGCGGCGCACTGGTGGCCGCCGGCGAGGTCGACCTCGCGATCGGCGGCGACCAGGGCGGCTCGATCCGCATGCCGTCGGCGTTCTGCGGCGTCTACGGAATGAAGCCGACCCACGGTCTCGTTCCCTATACGGGCGTCATGCCGATCGAGTCGACAATCGACCATACCGGCCCGATCACGGCGAATGTCGCCGACAACGCTTTGATGCTGGAAGTGCTCGCCGGACCCGATGGGCTCGACCCACGGCAATACGCGCCGAAGGTCGGCGACTATTCGGCGGCGACCAAGCGCGGGGCCAAGGAACTCAAAATCGGGGTCGTCAAGGAGGGGTTCGGTCACGCGAACAGCGAAAAAGACGTCGACGCGAAGGTTTATGAAGCCGCCAAACGCTTCAAGGCGCTCGGCGCGACGGTCGAGGAAGTCTCGATCCCCGATCATCTGATCGCGCCCGCAGTCTGGACGCCGATCGCGCTCGAGGGTCTGCAGGCGCAGATGATGCTCGGCAACGGCATGGGCTATAACTGGAAGGGCCTCTACACGGTGAGCCTTCTGGACGCCCACGCGAACTGGCGCGACAAGGCCGACGACCTCTCCGACAGTTTGAAAATCTCGATGATGGTCGGGCAGTATTTCCTCAGCCATTATCGCGGGCGCTTCTACGCCAAGGCGCAGAATATCGCCCGCAAGATCCGCGGCTCTTACGACAAGGCGCTCGGAACTTACGATCTCCTGCTGATGCCGACCCTTCCGGTCAAGGCCACCCCCATTCCGCCGGCGGACGCCCCGCTCGCGCTCTACCTGCAGCGCGCGTTCGAAATGATCGGCAATACCGCGCCGTTCGATGTCACCGGCCACCCGGCGATGAGCCTGCCGTGTGGCATGGGCGACGGATTGCCGATCGGCGCGATGCTGATCGGCAAGCATTTCGACGAAGAGACAATCTACGCCGCCGCCGCCGCCTTCGAAGGCGACGGGGACTGGAAGACGTTCTGAGCCAGCCGCCGCGCGGCGTTTCAGGCGGCGTGCGGCGCCTTTTTAGCATTCCAGTTTTTTTCTGCAGATTTCAGGAGTTGCTTTGACAGCGGCGAAGCCGCCACGCCTCCGTGTTTGATCGTGCGTATTTTTTTGCCCGCCGCGGCCTCCGCCTTTCGCCGAGCGGCAATACGGCATAGCTTTTGCTCTCGGTCGACATGACCGCAATGTGACAGCACGCGGCCTGAGGCGGGTCAGCATGAAACAATGCCTGACGACGGACGACAAAAGGCCGTGCGAGCGGTTTGAATTCTGGCAGGAAATCGTCTGCAAGAAATACGTGTCCGCTTCGGCGGTCACCCAGGTCCGGGATGACGAATTCGCCGGAAGCCTGACGAGCCGGGAGTTGGGACCGCTCGTGGCCGCCGAACTCGAAGCGCCGCCGCATCTGTGGTCCCGAAAGCTTCACCACGTTCGCAACGACGGCCAGGAAGTTTATATCGTCAGCCGCATCCAGAACGGCGAAGGCGATCTCAATCAGTTGGGGCGGTCCGCGCGCCTGGGCGCCGGCGATCTCGCCTTGTACGATTGCGGCAGGCCCTTCGAGTACGCCCTGCACGCCAAGACGCAACTGATCAAAGATTCCGAAGCGGCTTTTGGAGTCCAAGCTCGACCGGCCGCATGAGCTTCTTGCCGTAAATATCGATCGCAGCAATCCCTTGTCGCCGCTGCTCGGCGAACTGGTGACCAAGGCCCTGAACATCGAACTGTCGCGCGATCTCGACTTGCTGGTCGCCAAGCGACTTCGCAAACGCGATCGTCGATCTCGTGGTCTCGATCTGCGATTTGCGGCGCGAGGCGTTTCCGGAACCGCGCATGTCGCGGCCGCTCGAAAAGGTCATGCGCTTCGCCCGCGCCAATCTGGATAGTGACGAGATTACACCCGAGAGGCTGGCGGCGGCAGGCGCGATTTCAGTGCGCACGCTCAATCGTCTCTTCGGCGCTATCGGGACCACGCCGATGCGATGGGTATGGTCGGAGCGATTGCAGGCGAGCCGCATATCGCTTGCTCAGGGTCAGGTGCGCTCGGTGACGGAGGCGGCGTTCGCCCACGGGTTCAGCGAAGTCGCCCACTTCAGCCGAAGCTTCAAGAAAGCCTTTGGGCTCACGCCGCAGCAATTGTTGAAGAAGTGAGCAAAGACAGGGTCATGTGGGAAACCGGGCCTCGATCACGACGAAGGCCTGGGCGATCGGCGGCTCGTCGGTGATCGTGAGATGGATGAAGGCTTCCGCGCCCGGCGGCAGGATCGCCTTGAGCCGTTCGGCCGCGCCGCCCGTCAGCCGCATGGTCGGCTGGCCGGAAGGCAGGTTGACGACCCCCATGTCCTTCCAGAAGACGCCCCGTCTCAGTCCCGTGCCGAGCGCTTTGGCGCAGGCCTCCTTGGCCGCGAACCGCTTGGCGTAGGACGCCGCCCGCAGCGCCCGCCCATCGGATTTCCGCCGCTCGACGTCGGTGAAGCATCGCGCGATAAACCGTTCGCCATAGCGCTCGAGCGTCTGCTCGATCCTTGTGATGTCGCAGAGGTCGCTGCCGATCCCGACGATCACAGGGCGCCGCCCACGGCCGCTCGTCCCTCGGCCATGGCCTTGCGCATCTGTAGGATCGACTGGGCGAGGCCGACGAAGATCGCTTCCCCGATCAGGAAATGCCCGATATTGAGTTCCGCGATCTGCGGCAGGCTGGCGATCGTGCGGGCCGAGTTCGTAATCGAGTCCATGGCCGGCGTGACACTCGAGCCCCAGCGCAGGAGCCTGAGCCGCCGCGACCCTCAGCCGGCCGAATTCGTAGTCGGCGCGCGCGAGATCGCCGCGCGAGAGCGCGTCGCACCAGGCGCCCGTATGCAGTTCCACCACCGGCGCGCCGAGCGCGGCGCTGGATTCCAGCGCCTCGATCGACGGCTCGACGAACATCGAGACCCGGATTCCCGCCCGCCCGAGTTCGGCGACGAAAGGCTTTAACGCGGCAAATCCATTGATGACGTCCAGACCGCCTTCGGTCGTCCGCTCCGTCCGTTTCTCCGGCACCAGGCAGGCGGCGTGCGGCCTAATCGCGAGCGCGATGTCGAGCATCGCCTCGGTCGCGGCCATCTCGAAATTAAGCGGCTTCGTGATGGCGGCCTTGAGCCGGCGCATGTCGTCGTCGCGAATGTGGCGGCGATCCTCACGCAGATGCGCGGTGATCCCGTCCGCTCCCGCCTCGATCGCAAGGAGCGCGGCCCGAACAGGATCGGGCGCGTCGCCGCCGCGCGCATTGCGCACGGTCGCGACGTGATCGACATTCACCCCCAGCCGAAGCGCGGCCATCGATTGTGGTCCTCCAGGAAGACGATGAAGTCACGCGGCGCCGGCGAGCGAGCGGCTGCCGGGCTTGACGGCCGGCGTCGCAGCCAATTCTGGCGGCAGCGCATCGGCCGGATAAGCCGGAATGTCGAGCGTCGCCAGCGCCACGCGCGGCACGCCGATATCGGCCTTTCCGCCCGATCGGTCGATGAGACAGGCCGCGCCGACGACCACGCCCGGATGCTGCGCGATCGCCTCCAGCGCCTCTCGCGACGAGAGGCCGGTCGTGATGATGTCTTCGACCATGAGGACGCGGGCGCCGGGCGCGATCTCGAAGCCCCGCCGCAGGCGGAAGGCGCCGTTCTCACGCTCGACGAAAATGGCCTTGGCTCCGAGCCAGCGCGCCGTCTCGTAGCCCGGCACGATCCCGCCGACCGCGGGCGAGACAACGACGTCGATCGGTCCAAACGCTTCGCGAGCCTTTTCCGCCAGCGCCCGACACAGCCGCTCCGTGCGGGCCGGGTCCTGAAAGACGAACATCTTTTGCAGAAAAATCGGCGAGTGCAGGCCGGACGAGAGGACAAAATGCCCTTCGAGGAGGGCGCCCGCGGCGCGAAACTCGTCAAGGGTCTCTTCTGGCGTTAGGCTCGTCGTCATGGCCGCTGTCATAGCAGGGCGACCTCCGCGGAGCCAAGAACCCTGCGCGGGACCACGGGGAGGATTGCGTTGCCGAAGCCGTTCGAGACGAAGACCATAGGCCCGACGCCCGACGCAGTCGCGCCGGACGGGTCGCTCGTTCGTCTGCTTCCTGTCCTTGCCGGCGGCAGCTTCGCGCATTTCGAGCTTCCGGCCGGCAGGATTTCGGCCGCGGTGACGCACCGCACCGTCGAGGAAATCTGGTACGTCGTGTCAGGCTCGGGCGAACTCTGGCGGTTGCAGGCCGGCGCCGAAAGCATCGATCCCCTAGCCCCGGGAACGGCCGTCACCATCCCGCTCGGGACCGCCTTCCAGTTCCGGGCGGCAGCGGACGCCCCGCTCCAATTTGTCGCCGCCACCATGCCACCCTGGCCCGGCGCGGAAGAAGCCGTGCTGGTGGAGGGACTGTGGGAGCCCACCGTCGGGCCGCGCTAGGACCGGGTCTCCCTTGCCCACAGGACCCGGCGCTGTTACCGAGAGGCCCGCGTCGCCGGTTTAGCTCAGTTGGTAGAGCAACGGTTTTGTAAACCGTGGGTCGGGGGTTCGAGTCCCTCAACCGGCACCACCAGCTTCTGTGAAATTGGCCTTAAGAAGTCCGCTTATATCTTGGTCCTGCGGAATTGGCGGAGCCCGGGCGTGGGCGAAGGTCGTCACCCTCGCCGTGTCGGGCCTCTTCCACTTTCACGACGCGTCGCTCGATCTTCCCCTTTGAAAGCGAAGTCACGCCTACAGTGCGAGACCGCTAGCCAGACAAGGACGCGGCGGCGCGTCTCTTTCGGGCGCGGCGCCGGAACCTTTCGAGGAGCCGACAGCTTGTAACTGAGCTGCGTCGAGGCGGCATTGTGAGTTTTCCCGCACAAAGCAACCACGTTGGCGCTCGAAGCGACAACTTCGTCGGATTGCTTCTTGAGGATCGCTCCTAGCGACGATGTTGGGCCTTTGTTTCGAAGGGAAACGCAATGGCGAAAGAGATGCAAGTGAACGAAAGTCCTCCGCACAATGACAATAGCGCGCCCAAACCGGATCGCCTGCCGCAAGAATCGGACGACAAGCGCGGCCGGGAGGACAATCAGGGCAAAGCCCTCCAAATGAACGAAAACAGCCTGGGAGGCAAAGAGCCCGCCCGGCCGCAAGCGCCGTCCCGGCGAGGGTCGGGCGGCGAGCCAAACGAACAGAAGCTTCAAGGCAAGGCTCTGCAAGTGAATGAAAACAGCGTTGAAGAGGACGCGCCAGCGAACGAGGGATAATTTGTCTCGTTGGGCGACCAGCCGAACCTCGATGCGAGGGAACTGCGGGAAAGGTCGGCGCAACGGCGGCGTTTTGAGCGCTCGTAAAGTCGCCGCCTGTCCTTGGACGGAACACGATCTGTCTCGGGCCTGCGCTTCTTGGAGTTCTCTCGTCGAGGCGACGTTTGCGCGAATGGTGGGATGAAAACAATGCCGGCGTGGACGGCCGGCTTTTTCGTCGACCCGCTAATTTATCCGCAAAACAGGAACGAACGCCGCATCGGCACGTTCGTAATACTTGAACGCATCGGGAAGGGACGCCCATGGCTCGCGAGAACGATCGGACTTTGGCCGATATCCAACACGATGCGGAGCGCAGCCGGTGCTGATTTGCATCAGACGGTTGATCAACTGCGTTCCAAGGTGTCCAGCAGCGTTTCAGATTTTCAGCGCCGAGTGTCGCCCGACGCCATGAAAGCAGGGGTCAACGACTACTTACGCGACAAAGCGGACGCGCTGATGGACAAGGCGCGTCAAAACCCTCTTCAGGCGGCTGCTGTCGGCGTTGGCGTAGCCTACCCTCTATGGAAGATCGTCCGATCCGTGCCAGCGCCCATCATGATGGTTGGAGCCGGCCTGTATCTTCTGGGCTCCAACTCCGGTCAAAAAGCCACGGCCGATATCTCAAGAAAATTGGGTGAGGCCGCCGGCGGCGTCGTGAATGGGGTCGGAGCCGTCCGCGATTCAGTCCGCGACGCTCAGCACATGGCGTCCTCCGGCCTATCATCCGCGCGGGACCTGATCTCGTCCGGAGCGACGCAAGCGGATTCGGCGGCGGGCGCTGCAGCGGATCAATTGAAGGATCGCGCCGGCAGCCTTGTCTCCTCCGCTTCTGACGGGATCGGGGATCTGAAGCAGAAGGCGGGGGAGGCCATTCAATCCGGTTCTGACGCCTTGACCAGCGCAGGGGCGAAGGCAAGCTCGGCGGCCAAAGGGGTCGCGAACGCTGCAGCCGACTTTGGCGCAGACGCCGCGCAAGCGGTTCGAGACCGCGCGGCCGAGACTTCCCGGAGAGCGACCTCGGCCATTGGCGACCTCGTCGATCAGTATCCGTTGGCGGTCGGAGGGCTTGGCCTGGCGGTTGGAATGCTGATCGCCAGCGTCCTGCCTAAGTCCGATATCGAAAGAAGCGTCATGGGAGGCGCGAGCGCTGAAGCGTTGAAGCGGGCGAACGCGCTGGCTTCGACGGGATTTCGACGCGGCCGCAGGCATTGCGTCCCGAACGATTGCCGACTTGAGCGAGCACGTCGGGCAGGAGGGCCTTGCTCCGGCTGATCTTAACGCTACGGCGGAGGATGTCGGTCGTCGCGTTCGCAAGGTCGCTGACAGAGCTGCGGACGCAGCGTTCGGCGCTGCGAACGACACAACCGACGCAGCATGAACTCGCCCAGCAACATAGCAGGAGTGCGCCATGAGTGAATTTGACCCTAACGGCCGGCGCGAGACGCGTGGCGAACCGATGCAGAACGTCGTTGAGAAGGCCAAGGCGACCGGTCGCACGGTCCAGAACGCAGCGGCCGATTTCGCTATTCCTCGGCGGAGACGCTTAAGGACCAAGCATCCCAGGCGATCGACGCCGCAAAGGATGTCGCGGCGACTGCGCAGGATCGGCTTCAGGACAAGATTTCCGAGCAAAAGGGAATTGGCGCCGACTACGTGGGCAATCTCGCAGACACGATGCGTCGGGCCGCGAACCAGTTCGACTCCGATGCGCCTGCAGCCGGGACCTACATTCGCAAGGCCGCCACTCAGGTGGAAAGCGCCGCCGACGCTCTCAGAAACGGAGACTTCGGCGATCTCATCCAAGGCGCGCAAAACTTTGCCAGGAGTCAAGCCGACCGCATTCTTTGGTCTCACGCTCCTGGCAGGGTTCGGCGTTGTTCGCTTCCTCAAGAGCGCACCGGGCGCTCCGAAATCGTGAAGGCGAGCCGAGGTCTTCCTTGGACGATCCTCGGCAGCGCGGAAGCGCAGCGATCTCCTCTTATGACGACAGGAGGGCGATGTGACCCTCGAACGGGAAGAGCGTTCGATTTCACAGCTGTTTGGGGATTTGTTCTCGGAACTGGCAAAGCTGCTTCAAAACGAGATTGATCTTGCTCGCGCCGAAGTTGCCGAGAAAGTCAGGGTTACGAGCGCAGCAGTGAAATTCGTCGTCTCGGGCGCGGTGCTCCTCATCCCTGGAGTTCGTGCTCATACTCCTGGCTGTTGCGTCTGAACTGGTCGAGCTGGGATTGTCCCAGCCGATTGCATACCTCTGTTCAGGTTTGGGAGCTGTCGTTGTCGCGGCGGGCTTTGTGTGGGCAGGGATGTCCCGCCTTTCTGGCGATGCTCTCAAACCTTCCGCAACTCTCAATGAAATCAAGCGGGACAAGCCATGGCCGCGGAGCTGATTCGATGACTGACGAAACAACAATCCGTCGGCTGGGGACTTCGTTCGTTCGCTCGGCGATGCGATCCAGGCCCATCCCCTTCCCGCTGCCCTGATTGGCGCGGGCTTGGTCTGGCTGTTCGCTGGCGGCCGATCCTCGGCGCAGAGCAGTGTTGGCTCTCCTGAAAAGGGTTCGCCATTTTTTGGAGATCAGGAAAACGAGGCTGGCCGCTCGACGGGTCGATCATTCAGGAGCACGGCGAAGTCGGTTGGCGAAGGTCTGAGCGACGGAGTCGATGCAGCTCACAGGGCTGGCGGTTCCGCCTTTTCCAATGGCGGACCGACCCCAGGGTTCTTTAATGCCGCGCGGACAAATCTCGCTGATCTCATGGATCGACAACCGTTGGTGCTTGGCGTCATCGGTCTCGGCGTTGGCGGCGCGATGGCCGCGACATTCCCCTCAACCGCGGTCGAAACAGATTTGCTTGGTCAGGCGAGCGCAGATCTTCAAGCGCGGGCGCGAGGAATGGGCGCCGCAACGACCGGGCACGCGGCAGATCTTGCCGACAGCGTGACCTCGGCCATCGCGAAAGAGGCGCGCTCTCAAGGACTGACGGCGGATGGCTTGCAGCAGTCGGCGCACGAGACCCTTCACAAGGTTCAGAAGGTCATCGGTCAAGCGGCCCACATCGACTGAAGATTACACTACGCTCGGACTGAGAGGATATCCCATGGACATGACCACGCTTCTCATCATCGTCGTGTTGATTCTCCTTCTGGGAGGCGGCGGCTTTTATGGGCGCGGGCGGTGGTGGTGAGATCATATCTCAGCCGGGGTCGCGCATAGAGGCAAAGGATTGATTGGCGCCCCGTTTCGCGAATCGCAAGCGGCGCACGCCGCTCTTGCGGCGTTCCGTTCAAGGAAATCGTTCTCCTTTCTCGACTGCCAGACTGTGCGCCACCGCGGTGAGCGTGACGTCGGCCGCCGCTCCAATTGCGGCGGCCGAGCGCCCATTATTGCCGGGTCGTAGGGTTTGCCCGCGCGTGCCCAAGGAAGAAGCGGATCATCTCCCGACTGGCGTCAGGTCCGCGCGGCGTCCGCGAATGAGCCGCTGACGCTGCCGCCAGACCAGGCGTGGCCTGCGCCGTGAAGACGCCAGTGCTCTAGCACGTTTTCTCCCGCGAGGTTGCGTTGAACCGTACGGGTGTAGACCACACCATCCGACGTCTCGCCATGAGTCACAGTCTCGCTTAGGGTCGTCCCGAACCCTGCCTGGGCGACGACATGGTCGCCATTGGCGGGATTTACGGTTCGGTCGGCGTCACCGTGGAACACGATGGTCGGCACGGCCTGCCCTTCACGACGCGGCTTTATCAATCCGGCGCCGCCCATGGCGGCGAAAGCCGAGGGCATATCCCTCGCCGCGCCACAGGCCAAACCGGAATGGACGCCGACGGCTGCAAAAACGTCGGGATAGGTCGCCGCCATGATCGCCGCCGCGGCGCCGCCGGCAGAGAGACCCGCCACATAAACTCGCGCCGGATCGGCGGCGAACTCCTCGACGACTTGCAAGGCGATGCCGGCGATCAGGGATGGCTCGCCGCCCCCGCGCTCCTGGTCTGCAGCGTTGAACCAGTTCCAGCATTTTTGAATGTTTGCCGATTGAGGTTGACGGGGATAGGCGACCAGAAATGTCTGCTCCTCAGCCACTTCGTTCATCCGCGTGCCAGCGGCAAAGTCGTCTGGGTTTTGAGTGCAGCCATGCAGCATGACCACGACCGGAAGGGACTGGCCGGAGTAGCCGCTGGGGACGTACACTTTGTAGGTCCGGCTTCCCGCTTCGTTGGCAAAGATCCGCTCCTCGAAGCGGGCGCCCTCCGGCACAAGCGCCTGGACCGGCTGCGCGGACCCTAAGCCATTGCCTATGCCGGGGAGCGGGCCCAACTTTGATAGCCGGTCACGAAACGAGAGCATCGTTTTCGCGAAATCCGGCCGTGCGGCCGTTTTGTCCGACTGTAGCGATTTGCCGGAATCCGCCTGCTGGAATTGAGGGGAGCCGTCCAAGCGTCGCCTTGGATCGAAGGGGCGACCATGTCGATCGTTGGCAATGGCGACGCCGAGCCTTTAGCCCAGCGGCTCGGATCGGCAACATTTGAGCGGTGCTGACTCCGCCCGATGTCTGACGCAGTCTGACCTTGGAGCAGCGCCATCGCTTCGCCGAGCTTCCCAGCCCGCGTAAGACGAGTGACCTCGCCCATGTCGATCTTTGAGAACGCATTCATGATTGTGCTTTCGTAACCGGCGACGCGACGGGCGGAATGCCCGCAGGACGGTGGGGTCTGTGTTGAGGCATTCAGGTGGTGCGGTCAGCCAGCGCCGCTTTCACGGCGGGGCTTGCCTGAAAGGCGCCGAGCACTTGCACGGATGCGATGGCTGCGCGGGCAAGTTCAGGCGTCACCTCGGTGGCGACGCTAGCCAGGCCGAGAACCTGGATGTGGATAGGCTCGCCGGCATCGCGCGCCGCTTCGAGGTCCTGCCGCGTGTAGTGCGACAGCCCAAGCTTAAGTTGCCTGCGCGCCACCGATTGCTGGACCGTGTCATCCTGCCGATCCAGCTGGTTTCGGATGGCGGTTCTGATCAAGTCGGCGCGATTGGCATAGAAGCCGTCCCGCACAAGGAGGTCGATGCGTCCCAGATCGATGAAGCCTAAGATTCACCGTAATTTTCTCGCTGTCCGCCGTTTTCGGTCGCAACTCGTGAACACTGGCCATCTTGCTATTCCATCTGTCTGGATGGTCAACAGATGGGAAGGGGATGGGAGAAGACAAGACCCGCGCAAGATTTTTCGGCGGCGCAAGGCCACTGCGCCACGCATTACGCGAACTTGAGTTCTGCACGAGGAGGTCGGTCCGAGCCCGCAGAGGGGATAATTGCTCAGGCGGCGTCGAAAGCGCGTATCGGCGGCAGGATTGCGGATAAGGGGACCTTAGGCGTCGCCACCAATTGCGCCACGCTGTTCCAAAGCCAGGATGGCGCATCGAGAGATTTTGACCGGTTGCGTTGAAGTTCCGCCGTCCACCTTGCGAACATGGCAATCGCCGCAAATACAGACTGCCGGCCCTTCAGGAACATCAAGCCCTCGCACGTTTTCGCGCGCGAGGGCTTGTCGACAATCCCGAATGCTTGCTCTCTTTGTCAGTGGGCCCTGTGCGCCGCCCTGGCCTTCTTGCCGACCGCCGACTTGTGGCCTTCGTCATCCGCGTTAATTGGCGCCGGCGGCATTCCTCCTTCAGGCCGGGATCGGCGACGTATTCGAAATCGGGCTCCTCGTTCCACGGGCCCGCGCTCATCCTCGCCCTGCGACAGATTGAACACCAGCTTCACCGTCTCGTCCGGCGGTACGTTGCCGAACAACGGATCGTCCAGCTTGCCCATCGGCATCGAGGGCCTTCATGAACATGTTGGCGTGGGTGATCTCGCGCGTCAGCAGTGGTGCAGCGTCTTCTTGGTGCCCTCGTCGTCGCACGCCTTGATCAGCGCCTCGTAGGTCTGCCGGGCGCCGGCCTCGGACGCGATATTGGCGCGCAGGTCGCGCACGACGTTGCCGCCCTCGTTGATGTAGGCGGCGGTCCAGCAACTGCCCTGGCTGTCGAGGAAATGCGGGCCGCCGCCCTTCAGCCTGAACAGCGGCGCGTCGTACACCGCGGTCTGGTCAATCTTGCTGGTATGCTGCGCGATCAGCTTGCCGACCATCTCGAGATGGCCGAACTCCTCGATCGCGATGTCCTGCAGCATGTCGCGAATGCCGGCGTTCTCGACGTGGAAGGACTGCACCCAGTACTGCAGTGCGGCGGTCAGTTCGCCGGTGGCGCCGCCGAACTGCTCCAGCAGGTACGTGCCAAAACGGGCATCGGGCTTGCCGACCTTGACCGGCTGGATCAGTTCCTTGCGGTGTAAAAACATGAAGGTTATCCTTGATTGATGGTTGATGTGGAGGCGTTACAGCGCCGGTGACCGGGCCACGGGACGCCTCGGGGACGCCGCAGATATTCCGCACGGGCTGCATGCAAGAAACCGGACGATGCCGAAGCCCAGCCACCGAAGATAGAATCGTTGATCTCTCCCGGTTCGACGCCGAAGGGTGAGCGCGCCCCGGCGACACTTCCGCGAACGTTGCGAATCTGATTCCTGCAGACGACGATGAAGCACCGCGAACTCGCTCCAATCCTTCGCCACGCGCCATATCTCTCCCCTCGGACAACGCGCTGAGATACCGAAACGCTCCTCAATGAATTGGATTACTCTTCACCGGCCCATACGATGAAACCTTCGGATGAGCGGGCCATCGAGATAAACGGGCGCATGAAGTGTGTAAGGCGACCGGTGACCAAGCGCGGCCTCGGCGCCATCAAGTCGTTTCTAGCAAGATGCCGGCGAACAGCGGGATGTCGGTTCACACGGCGTTCGGCATTTTCCCGATCATAAGGGCCCGCCGACGGCTCTGCTCGGCAAGTCCACCGCGATCCCGGCGCCGGACGCCCGAGGACGGCGGAGGCTAAAGCAAATAGAGTTCGACGTCATCCCCGGATTCCACCCTCACTCTGAAAGACCGCCGTCTCGGTCATCGGGTGCTGAAGTCGAGGTGACGAAGACCTCCACTGTCATTTCCTCGAGGGCGTCGGCGTCTCCCGCATAACTTCCGGAGACAGGGGCAATTTGACGAATGTCGCGCGCGACAGCGACGGGAATAAGGTTCGCGCCCCCGACGCTTCGATTGGTGGGATCGAAGTTGATCCAACCTGCTCCCGTGACGAAGACTTGCCCCCAGGCATGCGTCGATCCCGCGTCGGCCGAACCTTGCAAGATCCGATCCGGGTCGAAAAGATACCCCGAGACCAGCCGTGCGCCGAAGCCGAGACTTCGGGCCGCTTCGACGAACAGAACCGCGAAGTCCCGGCAGGAACCCACGCCGAGGTCCAAGGTCTGGATGGGAGGTTGTGCGCCCTCCTCATCCCTCGTCTCGTAGCGAATCCCGGCGGCGACACCCGCGCTAAGGTCCTTGAGCAAAGACAGCGTATCTGTCCGCTCGCCAAAGACAAACGCCCGCGCCCATTTTGCGACGCGTCGATCCGGGTCGGAATATTGCGGGGCTAAAAGCGAGCCAAGGTCCGTGCGATCGTCGTCCGTATAGAGAAAGGGATAGACAATCGCGGACGCTGCGATGGGGAAAATCGGCCAAGCTGCAGCCCTGAGGCGGAGCTCGGCGACGCTCTCGATGACCATAGTTCGGCAAGCGCCTTGAAATGTCGCTGTCGCGATTGAGTTTCCGAACACGTCGTTGGCCCACGCAACTTGAGCGGTTGGCGAGATCGTGACCCTGCACGAAATCACCTGAAGATCGCGGCTCTCGCGGGGATAAAGCATCAGTCGATGAGGCCAGAGCTCGACTGGCTGTCGATAGTGGTAAGTGGTTCGGTGATGGACCTGGATCAGACTCAATCTAAATCCTCGCGGGACCAGCCCGGCTGACTCCTCCCCTGCTATCGACAGCGAAGCAACCGGGGGACGTTTGAACCTCCCTCAGGAAAGGCGCCGAAACAAGGTTGCCGAGAGAGAGTGTCGCATCTCTTCTTGAAAGATGCGCGGCTCGAAACGGGCGACGCATCAAGATGGCCGGCCACCGCCTTGCTCAACGTCGCCTTTCTGGTCATCAGAGGTTTTGAATATCGCGACGACCTGCGTCATCACCTTTTCCCAGGACACGATTTCGCCCGGGACAGAATGCGACGCAGATTTTCTGGGCTTTCTACTGGGCGATGACGGGCATCCACCGATTTACCTAACCCTCGGCGTAGCCCTCGTCCTGCCGCTCCCTTGGCTCGTCCGCCGGCAGCCCATCAGCCTCGTCTCCCCAGCGATGAGGCCGCAGTCGACGCTTATCCCAAAGCCGCTGAGCATTCCCCGGCCACGATCCTATCGTTGATCGCGGCCGGGATGACATTTTGGGAGCTACTTTCCGTCAGGCCCAATAAGGTCCGACGCCGTAATAATCGTGGATTTCTCCTCATATGTTCGATCCGCCCAGTTCGGTTCGACATCCGCCTCGTAGGCGGGCGACCCTTCAAGTTGTCGCTTGTCGAGATTCACCACATAGCCACCCTTTCCCGTGTCGTATTTCAGTACGGACCACGGCAGAGGGTGGTACTGGTCGCCTATCCCCAGGAATCCTCCGAACGACATGATGGCGTAAGCGACATGGCCCGACTTCTTGTCAATCATCAGGTCATGGATGGATCCGAGCTCGTCGCCGGCGGCGTTGTACACGGTCGTCCCTTCCACCTTCTCGGAAGAGATCAAATTCCCTGTCTCCTGAACCGATTCCATTATTCTGCTCCTCTCATCCAAACTCCAAGACCCAACGGCGTGGGTGCCGTGAGGTTCCGCCCCTCGCGGAAACGATGATCGGGAACTCAAGACCATTGTTGATAGTCGGTAGGGAACTTCATCCATCGCCTCTGGTTGTTGTCCCGGAGCCCGGATTGGGAGGACGTTCATGACGAAGCGCACAGAAACAGACGCGGAGCCCGAGGCCCTCGCGACATTCGCAGCGGCCGCCCGCAACCAGGGCAAAAAGCCCGACGACGTCGGGGTCACGGCCACGCCCGAGACAGCGGGCAAACGCAGCAATCTGGATGCCGACGAAAAGGATGCGGCGGATATTCTCGACGGGAATGCGACCGGCGACACGAAGCGTGTCGACGCAGCGATAGAACGCCGCGTCAAGGCCGACAAACGAGCGGGCTGACGGATTTGCCGCCTCTTCAGGCGAATGCGAGAGAGTGCCGGGACAAGCGAGAGGGCGATCCGCTAGGACCGCCCTCATCGTCGTTGCGTGGGATGTCAGCGAAAACCTTTCCTAGGAAGTTGAATACTTCGGCGCCGTGCAGCCGCCGCAAGCCCATGGCCACATCCAGTCCGCGACGCGGCCTTTGTTCGCGGCCACATACGGACTTAGAGCGCGGCGCTTGCGCCAGCGGCAAGCGGATAGTCGCTTCGCCCGGCGCCGCCGCTCACGCCAGAAGAAACGCCAGCGCCTCCTCGCAGGGCGCCTCCACCTTGAGCGAAAGAAGATCGTCGGCGCGCGTGCGTCCGAGATTGACGGCTGCGACAGGCTTGCCAAGCTTTGCGGCCATCTCGACGAAGCGGAAGCCCGAATAGACCATCAGCGATGAGCCGACGACGAGCACGGCGTCCGCGCGCTCGACGCTTTCGCGCGCCGCCTCCACCCGATCGCGCGGAACGTTCTCGCCAAAAAACACCACGTCCGGCTTCAGCACGCCGCCGCACTCCGGGCATTGAGGGACAGCGAAGGCAGAAAAATCCGCCCCCTCCAGATCCGCATCGCCATCCGGCGCGTCCGCCGCTTCAAGGTCGAGCCATTCGGCGTTGAGGTCAGCCAGTTGCTCCTGGAAATCCGCGCGCGAGACCCGTGCGCCGCAGCCCATGCAGCGCACGAGGTCGAGCCGTCCGTGCAGGTCGATCACGCGCGCGCTGCCCGCCGCCTGATGCAGACGGTCGACGTTCTGGGTGATGAGGATCTCGCTCCCACCCCTTTCCTCCAGACGCGCCAGCGCCCTGTGCGCGCCGTTGGGCCGAGCCTGGCGAAAACTGCGCCAACCGATGAGGCTGCGCGCCCAATAGCGGCGCCGTGTGGCGTCCTCGCCCATGAACGCCTGATAGGTGACCGGGGGCTTGCGCTTCCACTTGCCTTCGGCGTCGCGATAATCGGGAATGCCGGACCCAGCGCTGCATCCCGCGCCAGTCAGCACGAAGAGATTGCGATTGCGGTCGATGAACTCTTGAAGGGCGGCAGGGGCGTTCATGCCGGCAATCTAGGAAGGGAGCCGCGCCGGCGCCATGGGCGGCTACAGGCCCGGCGCCAACTTACGCTCGCGCTGCGCTTCGAGGCGTCCGAACGAATCCTCGACGAGGCTCATGTGCTGGAACATCGCCGCATGGGCGACGGACGCGTCGCAGGCGAGAATCGCCTTCACCACCGCGCCGTGCTCGACATGGGAGCGAGACGTCCGCCCTTCGGTCCGGAACTGCGCGCGACGGAAGGGCGCGAGGCGCCGGCGCAGGCTCGCCGCGAAATTCCCCACGATCTCATTATGCGCGCCAAGATAGATCTGTGTGTGGAACTCTATGTTGGCGGTCGCGTAGGCGTCGCGATCGTCCTGCAGGACGATCGCAGCCATCGCGTCGTGCTTGGCCTGAAGGCGGCGCCGCTCGATCGGCGTCATGCTCATCGCGGCAAGCCGCGCGCAAGTCGCCTCGATCTCCGCCATCGCCCCGAATAACGTCTCAAGCTGCGCGGAGGTCGCGGTCGCGACGCTAGCCCCACGCCGTGGCTTGACGTCGATCAGCCCGGTGGAGGCAAGTAGCCGGATCGCCTCGCGCACCGGCGTGCGCGACACGCCAAAACGCTCCGCGAGCGCCGTCTCGTCGAGACGGAATCCGGGCGGAAATTCGCCGGAGAGAACTGAATCCGCAATCGAATCCGCAAGCCGCTCCGCCTGCGTGACGGATTCCAGCGGTCCTTCACTGGTGTCTGAACTAACCTTCATCAAGGCGCGCTCGCCTGCTTTCGCCCGCTCGATTCTTGCGCAGCGATAGCACAGAATTTCTGCATGCAACACCAACATATGGGCATACAGATTTGGCCATTTGCATACATACTATTCCCCCATGAGTGCTCATGAACGCACACCATCAAAGATCGCGCCAGAGCGCATCGATATTCCCGCGGAACCGTATGAGTTCCCGCTTACGCCGCAACATTGCGCGCTTCTCATCATCGATATGCAACGCGACTTTCTCGAGCCCGGCGGCTTCGGGGAAATGCTCGGCAACGATGTATCGCAGCTTCGACGCACGATCGAACCGAACCGACGGCTGCTCGAAGCTTGGCGGGCCCATGGGCTACCCGTCATGCACACGCGCGAGGGCCATCGAGCCGATCTGTTCGACCTGCCGCCGAGCAAGAGAGCTCGCGGGCGATCCAAGACCACGATCGGCGACGTCGGCCCGATGGGGCGCATTCTCGTGCGTGGCGAGGATGGGCACGATATCATTCCCGAACTCTATCCGCTCCCCGGCGAGCCGGTCATCGACAAACCCGGCAAGGGGGCCTTCTGGGCGACCGACCTTCATTCGATCTTGCAACATCAGAACGTGAAGCAACTCGTCGTCACCGGCGTTACGACCGAGGTTTGCGTCAACACTACCGTCCGCGAAGCCAACGACCGCGGATACGAGTGTCTGGTCCTGGACGACTGCGTCGGCTCCTATTTCCCGGAATTCCACGAGATGGGGCTCAAGATGATCAAGGCGCAGGGCGGGATCTTCGGTTGGGTCACGCATTCGGACAGACTTCTCGAGAATCTCAAGGCGTGAGCGCAAGGCATAAAGCAGGCATCTGAGCGAAGGAGGGTGTCATGGCGAGCGTGACGGCGACGGCGAAGCCGATGGAAAGCTGGTGGGTTCCGGGCGACTGGAACGCGTTTTTCGGCTTCGGCACCAACATCCTGGTCAACGTGCTCGTGCTGACGGGGCTTCTTCGCTTCGTCCTCAAGATGCCGGACGAACTGGTCTTCGGACGCATTCTCCCGGCGCTCGGCCTGATGTTGTTCCTGAGCACGGTCTATTACGCGTGGCTCGCCTACCGACTCGCGAAGCGGACAGGCCGCAACGACGTCTGCGCGCTGCCTTCGGGCATCAGCGTGCCGCACATGTTCGTCGTCACTTTCGTCGTAATGCTGCCGATCCTGGCGAAAACCCATGATCCGGTGCAGGCCTGGGAGGCTGGTCTCACCTGGGTGTTTGTGCAGAGCTTCGTCCTGATGGCGGGCGGGTTCATCGCGCCGATCATCCGCAAGATCACGCCGCGCGCGGCGCTGCTCGGCTCTCTCGCCGGCATCTCGATCACCTTCATCTCGATGCGGCCGGGTCTGCAGATATTCGAGACGCCTATAATTGGTTTGGTTTGCCTCGCGATCATACTGGCCAACTGGTTCGGCGGCGTCCGCTATTATGGCGGAGTGCCCGGGGGCCTGGTCGCGATCGCCGCGGGAACGATCATCGCCTGGGGTTCGAACCTGTTCGGCCTCGGCTACGGCGGTCTGAGCGTCGCCCAGATCGGCGATGCGGTGTCGCATTTCGGGTTCTCGTTCCCGATCCCGGCGGTCGGCCACATTTTTCACGGCTTCCAGTATCTCGCCGTCATTCTCGTGACCGCGATTCCTTTCGGCATCTACGATCTTGTCGAAGCGATGGATAATGTGGAGAGCGCCGCCGCGGCGGGCAATTCCTTCCCGACGACGCAGGTGCTGACCGCCGACGGCGTTATCAGCCTCATCGGCTGCATGCTTGGCAACCCGTTCATCAACGCCGTCTACATTGGCCATCCGGGGTGGAAGGCGATGGGCGGGCGCATCGGCTATTCCGCCGCGACGGGCGCCATGGTCCTGGTCCTCACCTGGCTCGGCATCGTCGCTCTGGCCTCGAGCCTGATCCCTGTCGTGGCGATCCTGCCGATCCTGCTTTACATCGGGATGTTGATCGGCTCGCAGGCGTTCCAGGAGTCGCCGAAAGCGCACGCCCCCGCGATCATCCTCGCGATGATCCCGCAGATCGCGGCTTGGGGGAAGACCATGATCGACGGCGCGCTTGGCGCGGCGGGCACCAACGCGGCCGCGGTCGGCATGGCCAAGCTCGGCGCGGTGGGCATCCTCTACCAGGGGCTCGGGACGCTAGGAGGCGGCGCGACTTTGGCGGGCATCATCCTCGGCGCCGTCACGGTCTTCATCATCGACCGGCAACTCGAGAAGGCGGCCGCCTTCGCATTCGCCGGCTCGATTCTCACCTTCTTTGGCTTCATCCATGGCGAAGAGATCGGCGTCGCGCAGTCGCCGATTGTCGCCCTCGCCTATCTCGGCATCGCCGTGATGTTGTTCGCCTTCGACCGGTTCGCGCATGTGGCGCCAGCCGAGCCGGAGGAGGAGCACGCGCATGGGAAACTCGCCGCGCAGCCGGCGGAATAGGCGAAGGTTCGAAGGAGGCCCATTCCTGCCCGCGGGTTCTCTTTCGTCGCGACGGGGTCCTTCGGGACCCCGTCGTCATTTTGAGAACCGACAATTTCTTGCCTAATCGGGAAGCGACGGAGATACTCGAAAAGAGCTTCGATCTGCGAAGCCCGCTCGCCCGCGCCAGCGAGGCGCGAATCGGAGATTGCCTGTTGCACAGCAGCCGAACGAACCAGGATGCGAAGACTCGGCGAAAGTTGCACTTTTTGGCGCCTAAAGGCCTGAAAAGATTGGATCGATCACAAACCTGCGCGGCGCCGGGAGGGCGCCCAGCCGCCTCGGCGAGCGCCCGCAAACCGCTTCATTGAGGACTTCTCGCAACGCGCCAAGCGTCACCGCCCCCAGGCATACGAAATGACGGGTCCGCTCTGCTGATCGCCCTCAAGAGACTGTCGCTTCCATGACGCTGGCTGAATTCCTGGCCCTGTTTGATCTCACGCCCGCTGGCCAGGATCGCTTCATCGGTCATTCTCCCGACAACGGGTGGCGACGCGTTTTCGGCGGACAGGTTCTCGCGCAGTCGCTGGTGGCGGCGGAACGGACAGTCGATGGCGTCCCCCCGCATTCCCTCCACGGATATTTTCTGCTGGGAGGCGACCCAAAGGAGCCCATCGCCTTCGAGGTGGAGCGGCTTCGGAATGGCCGTAGCTTCACCACGCGCCGCATCGTCGCCCGGCAGAGAGGCGAAGCCATCTTCACGATGGTGGCTTCATTCCATGCGCCCGAAGCTGGCCTCGACCATGCCGTTGCCCCCTCCCGCCGCGCCGCCCCCGCAAGATTGCGTGGACTTGCGCATCGCGGCCGACAAACTCGCGGAGCCGGCGCGGCATCGGGTCAAGACGATGCTTCAAAGCATCTGGCCGCTCGACCATCGGCCCGCCGATCTGCGACGCTACATTCCAGGTCAGAAGCCGGCTCCCACTCAGATGCTATGGACCCGGATCGCCGAGAGGCTGCCTGACGACCCGGCGCTTCACCGCGCCGCCATCCTCTATATGTCCGACTTCTCCATGCTGGAGACCGCGCTCGCGCCTCACGGCCGCACGATCTACGATCAGGACTTGCAAATTGCGAGCCTCGACCACGCCTTCTGGTTCCATCGCCCGGCGCGGGCCGACGATTGGATTCTTTACGTTCAGGACAGTCCGAACGCCAACGGCGCAACCGGTCTTGTTCGCGGATTGCTTTACACCAGGGAGGGCTCGTTGATCGCAAGCGACGCCCAGGAGGGATTGCTCCGGGTTCGTCCGGATAGGGTTCGCTCCACTAGAGTATAATGTGCATATTTTTTAAGCATACTCGCCAACAAATAACCACATTCCAGCCCTGTTCGCGCCGCCCCCGCGAAAGCCGTCGATTTTCAGCGCAATAGCGGAGGTCCCGGACCATGGCACGGGCCTTGTAAGAGGCAGCCCCGACGGGGCGTTGCGGCGCCCCGACTTCACCATAGGACCGCGACGATGGCCTCACCAACGGCCACGGGGCGTCAGATTGGGGCGAGGCCAATGAAGATTGTCATGGCGATTATAAAGCCGTTCAAGCTCGAGGAGGTGCGCGACGCGCTCACCGCCATCGGCGTGCACGGCCTGACGGTGACCGAGGTTAAAGGCTACGGACGGCAGAAGGGTCACACGGAAATCTATCGCGGCGCGGAATATGCGGTGAGTTTCCTGCCCAAGCTCAAGATTGAAGTCGCGGTCAATTCAGACATGGCCGACAAGGTCGTCGATGCGATCGTGGCGGCGGCGCGCACCGGCCAGATCGGTGACGGCAAGATCTTTGTCTACGACCTCACTTCCGCCGTGCGTATCCGCACCGGCGAAAAGGACAAGGACGCGCTCTGAACCTGGCGCGAGCCGCTTTCTGCAATTGGAGTTCCACGCATGAAACTGATCCGACTTTTCTGCGGCCTCGCCATGGCCTTGGCGATCGCCGTATTGCTGGGGATGGCCGCGCCCACCTTGGGTTACGCGCAAAACAACCCCGCCCCTGCTGCTCCGGCGGCCACCGCTCCGGCCGCTACTCCTCCTGCGGCTGCGGCTCCAGCGGCAGCCGCCCCGGCCGCGCCCGCGGCGCCCCCGTCCTGCTCGGCTACAGTTACCGATAAGTGCGTTGGCAACTCGGGCGACACGGCCTGGATCCTGACGTCGGTTGCGCTCGTCCTGATGATGACCATTCCGGGCCTCGGCCTCTTCTACGGCGGCATGGTCAGCAAGAAGAACGTCGGCGATACGGTAATGACGAGCTTCGCCATCACCGCCCTCGTCACGGTGATCTACTTCGTCCTGACCTACAGCCTCGCCTTCACCGGTGGCAACGCCTTCATTGGCGGCTTCTCGCGAGTCTTTCTGCAAGGGATCCACTACGACCTGGCAAGCGGCGCCAATACGCCAAACGGGCTTGCGCCGACGATCCCTGAGACCGTCTATATGATGTTCCAGATGACCTTTGCGATCATCACCCCGGCGCTGATCGCAGGCTCCTTCGCCGAGCGCATGAAGTTCTCGGCGATGCTCTGGTTCATTGGGCTCTGGGCGATCTTCGTCTATGCCCCGGTCGCGCACTGGGTCTGGGGTCCCGACGGCTTCATGAGCGCCGTCAACGTCGACGCGAAGGGCAATTTCCAGGGGCCTTTCAAGTTCTGGACTTCGCCGGCGGAACAGTCGTCCATATCAACGCTGGCGTCGCGGGACTTGTGTCCTGCCTTCTCCTCGGCAAGCGAAAGGAGCCGGGTCCTGGCCACAACATGGTCCTGACCTTCATCGGCGCGGGCCTTCTGTGGGTCGGCTGGTTCGGCTTCAACGCCGGGTCGGCGGTAAGCGCGGGCCTGCAAGCGGGTATGGCGATGACAGCAACCCAGATTGCGACCGCGGTCGCCGCGCTCACCTGGATGTTCGTCGAGTGGGGCCATCGCGGCAAGCCCACGGTCATCGGCATCTGCTCCGGCGCGGTTGCCGGACTGGTCGCGATCACTCCGGCGTCGGGCTTTGTTGGTCCGATCGGCGCGCTCGTGATCGGCGTCGCCTGCGGCGTCGGCTGCTACCTCGGCGCGACTTCGCTCAAGCACGCCTTCGGTTACGACGACGCGCTCGATGCTTTCGGCGTCCATGCGGTCGGCGGAATCATCGGCGCGCTCTTGACCGGCGTGTTCGCGGTCAATGAGTACAGCGGCCACTCCGGCCTTATCGAAGGCAACGTCCAGCAGTTCATCAACCAGTTCTATCGGGGTTGGGACTGTCATCGTCTATGACGTGATCGTGACCTTCATCATCCTGAAGATCGTTGACGTCGCCGTCGGCCTGCGCGTCCCCGAGGACGTGGAGCGCGATGGCCTCGACCTAGCCCTGCACGGCGAAGTCGTTCACTGATCCGCGAGGGTCGGCGGCTCGCGCCGCCGGCTTCCGTGTTCCTCCCGCGGACCTGGGGCGCCCTTCGGGGCGCCCCTTTTTTATCGAAACGCTGCGGAAGGCGTCCGCGGCCCCTACGGCTCGTTAAGGTTAGGCGCGCATTAACTCGCCCTGCTTAGGGTCTGCGAGAGCGCGGCGGCTCCCTGCCCGCTCGGGCTGGGCGGGTGAGCCTTCATGCGTACGACGACATTCTCCGTTTTCGACTATCTGCCTACATCGCTGCGTGAATTCCCGAGACGGCGAGCAGCGGAGATCTTTGGCGTCGGCGCCCTGGCTGCGGTCGGGACACTCTCCCTCGCCCTGCTTACATGGTCTGTCTCCGATCCCAGCCTTACGCACGCAACAAATGCTCCGGTGCGCAACTGGCTCGGCGCACCGGGCGCCATCGTCGCGGACCTGGTCATGCAACTGCTGGGGCTCGCGTCGCGTGTCCCTGCTCGCGCCGCCAGCCTTCTGGGGATGGCGGCTTCTGACCGACCGCACGCTCGAACGCGCGCGATTAAAGGTCGTCCTGTTCCTCGTCGGTGTTGCGGCCTCAGCCGCCTTGGGGGGCCTCCTTCCGGCGCCGGGAGGGTGGCCGCTTCCGACCGGCCTCGGCGGCGTCGTCGGCGACGCCCTGCTCGTCCTGCCGCGGCGGTTGCTCGGAGGCTCCAGCGTCGCCATCGCCGGCTTCGGGTTCGCAGTCGCGGCCCTCGCCATCCTGACCCTCACGGCCTCGGCCGGGGTTGGGGTTCGCAATCCTTCGCATGTCGAGGACGAGCCGAAGCGCCCGCGAAAAGGCTCCAAGGCGCCCTCCCGCGCACAGATCGAAGAGGATGAGACTGACGACGAGCCCAGCTTCGGCATGGTGTCGCTCGGCGCGATCATTCATGGTCTGCTGACCGCCAAGGCGGCGCTGAGGCGCATGCTTCGCCGGCGAAGGGCCGCCTCCGCCAAAGTTCCGTCCTCGGCCGTTCCTTCATCCCAGCAAGACACCCGGCCCCCCTGGATGCGCATGAGCCCGGACGACGAGCCGCTCTCGCGCCCTTCCGACTTTGCGCCGCGCGCGAAAGCCGGCGACCCGCCTGTGGCGACCCCCGCTCCTTCCCCGGCTCCGACCCGGACCTCCGCGCCGGCGGTCGCCGCCCCGGGTGTGGTCCGATCCGCGGTTCAGACCCGCGCCCCGCAGGAAGCGAAAGGCGAGTGGGTGTCGCCCCCGCTGACGATGCTGTCCGAACCGAAGAAGATCGCCGGCGCCAAGGTCTCGCATGACGCGCTCGAGCAGAACGCGCGGCTGCTTGAAGGCGTCCTCGACGACTTCGGCGTCAGAGGCGAGATCATCAACGTCCGGCCAGGGCCGGTCGTGGCGCTCTACGAACTTGAGCCGGCGCCGGGCATCAAGTCCTCGCGGGTCATCGGACTCGCCGACGATATCGCCCGCTCGATGTCGGCGATTTCCGCCCGCGTGGCGGTCGTGCAGGGCCGCAACGCCATCGGCATCGAACTGCCGAACCAGCGCCGGGAGACAGTGTTCCTCCGAGAGCTGCTGGCGAGCGAGGACTTCGCCAACACAAAGCATCGGCTCGCCATCGCGCTCGGCAAGACGATCGGCGGCGAGCCGGTGATCGTCGACCTCGCCCGCATGCCCCACTTGCTCGTTGCGGGCACGACCGGCTCGGGCAAGTCGGTCGCGATCAACACAATGATCCTGTCCCTGCTCTATCGCCTCAAGCCCGAGCAGTGCCGGCTCATCATGGTCGATCCCAAGATGCTTGAGCTTTCCGTCTACGACGGCATCCCCCACCTGCTCGCCCCCGTCGTCACCGATCCGAAGAAGGCGGTGGTGGCCCTCAAATGGGCGGTGCGGGAGATGGAGGACCGCTACCGCAAGATGTCCAAGGTCGGCGTGCGCAACATCGACGGCTTCAACAGCCGGGTGCTCGAAGCCCGCGCCAAGGGCGAGACGCTGACCCGCACGGTGCAGACCGGCTTCGACCGCGAGACGGGCGAGGCGATCTACGAGCACGAGGAACTGGCGCTCGAGGAACTGCCTTATATCGTCGTGATCGTCGACGAGATGGCCGACCTCATGCTGGTCGCCGGCAAGGACATCGAAGGCGCCATCCAGCGCCTCGCCCAGATGGCCCGCGCGGCCGGCATCCACCTCATCATGGCGACGCAGCGCCCATCCGTCGATGTCATCACCGGCACGATCAAGGCCAATTTCCCGACCCGCATCTCCTTCCAGGTCACGAGCAAGATCGACAGCCGCACCATTCTCGGCGAGCAGGGCGCCGAGCAGCTTCTCGGCCAGGGCGACATGCTCCACATGGCCGGCGGCGGGCGTATCTCCCGCGTCCACGGTCCCTTCGTCTCGGACCCCGAGGTCGAGAAGATCGTGGCCCACCTCAAGAAGCAGGGCCGCCCCGAATATCTCGACGCCATCACCGAAGAGGACGAGGCCTCAGGCGACGGCGATGGGCCCCTGCCCTCCCCAGGCTCGATGGACGCGGAGGAATCGGCCGATTACTACGACCGCGCCGTCAATATCGTGCTGCGCGACCGCAAGGTCTCGACGAGCTACATCCAGCGGCGACTCTCGGTCGGCTACAACAAGGCCGCTTCGCTGGTCGAGCGGATGGAGAAGGAAGGCGTCGTCAGCGCCCCCAACCATGCGGGCAAACGCGAGATCCTGATCGGCAACGGCGTGGACCGGGCGGCCTTCGAGGACATCGAGGAGTAAATCGCCTGCGCCTTGCCGCCGCCTAAGTGGTCCGGAGGTCCAAGTTTAGCGTTCGTGATCCAATGATCCCAGGGACTTAGGTCCCGCTTTAGCGCCGAATCGCAAGCCAGGGACGAGGGAGCAGGCCGGGCGTCAGTAACAATAAATCTTTACTTTTCATCGTGTTGCTTGACGATCCCACAGTCAAGACTGAGCTCCCAAATGCTCTTAACGACCCCATCCGCTGCGCCGGCCGCCATCGAGGCCGCGCTCCGCTGGATCTCGCAGACCGGAGCCTTCGGCCCCCTCCAATCGAAAAATCGCCGTTGCTGTTTCGAAGCGGCGTGGTTCCCGCCTTGCCCCCGCAACGATCGCTTTTTCCCAATGCTGAACTCCATTTCTGCATCAGCGAAATCTAACCGAGTTTTCTGATTTTGTGAAGACAATTCCGCTTTTTCGGATTTATCGATGGACGCGCGCCTCCCTTCGGCATCATGGCTGGAACTTGTCCTGCGAGAGAGAGGCGGCGCGCCAGACGGGAATGTCGCTTGCGTCAAATCTGCGTGATCGCCGGTCGGGGCGACTCCGAAACCGCTGACATTTCAGATCGATGCCTTCAGGCGGACATATCGCCGAGATGTTTAAGCTGATAACTTTTTGTTGCGGCGCCGAACGCCATCGTTTACGTTTCCCTTGTCGACACACGACAACTTAGGGGATTTCCAAAAATGCGCGTGACTGTATTGGCTGCCGCGGCGGCCACGATGATGCTTGCGACGGGAGCGCAGGCGAGCGTCCAGCTTGTAACCAACGGTGACTTCTCGGATGGCTTTACCGGCTGGACGAGCGGCGGCTACAATTTCGCCATGACCGATGGGAACGTCGGTTCGGGCGGCGTTTCGCTTTGGACGGACAACAGCGCCGGAAATGGCTGGAACGGCCTCACCGCCAGCGGCTCCGGTGGATTTGCAGCGCTGGACGGCGACTACTTCACCGGTCCGATCACCCAGACGATCGACGACCTCACGATCGGCAATTCCTACACGCTCACCTTCGACTACGCCTTCTCGCAGCAGAACGGCTTCTATGGCGATACGATCCAGAACGTGACGGCGAGCATCGACGGCGTCACCTGGACCTCCGACGACTACGACCTCCCGTCCCAGGGCTTCTCTGGCTGGATGTCGAAGACGCTGACGTTCACGGCTGACTCGGCGTCGACCACGCTGTCGTTTCTTGCCTACGGCAATGTCCCGGTTCCGCCTTTCGCGCTCGTGAGCAACGTGTCGCTGGAAGCGTCGGCGGCTCCTGAAGCCTCGACCTGGGCGATGATGCTCGCGGGCTTCGGCGGGATGATCCTCGTCGCCCGCACCGTCCGCCGCAAGGCGTCGGCTGCGTCGGCGTAAAAACTTAGGACAAATTGAGAACTCCCCTGCCCCGGCGCGTCCGGGCCAGGGGAGTTTAATTTTCAGTCGCCGGGCTCGGCGCAGGAAGCGTCAGCGCCGCCGCGTCAGATCGTATCCGCTAGACCGTCATATGAGGCGCGTCGAAGATTTTCTCGAATGCGTCGTAGCCCAGTTGCAGTTGTCCCTTCGCATTGAGATGGACATTGTCTGCGTTGAAATTGTTCGTGTAAGAGATGAGCCGCGCCCGAGGATGTTTCAGGCCAAAGGCAGCTCTCGCCTCATCCGGCCCTGATCCGTAACGGACGTCATGGCCGTTTGGGTCGCGCGGACCGCCGGGGATCTGACACGCCAGGATCTTCGTCGCAGTCTCCGGAACCAGCGATGGCGAACTCGATTTAAGACTATTGGTATAGTTCTCTAAAGCCTGCAAATATACGTCGCGGCTTGTCTCGTAGTCGCCCTCCCCTTGCACCCATATCCATGCGGCGTCGCGGAAGGGAGTATTCTTGAGCAGCTCATTTCCTTTTATTCTCGCCTTGAGCACATTGTGGAAAAAGGCCCCTTTTTCCTTGCCGGGACAACCCCTTGCTCCCTCATCAAGGACATTGCACTTTCCGTCTTCGAGGAAATACCGAATCGGAGCCCCGTCGATGTAGGATTTTTCAATAAAGAGCTTTCCGGGCTTCTCCCGCTCCCAACGGAGGGCGAGGCCGAATTCGCAGCCAAAATCTCCAAATCCCGACCCATGATTGTTCTCGGGAATGTTCAGCGGGCGATATTCGGCACTGTCACCGCCATCATCGGGCGTCATAATAAACACCCGATCGAATGTGAAATTACCGTCCGCGAACTCATACAGCCCAAGAGCTTTGAGTTCGTCGCGATGGCCGACGCCGAGAGCGTTGCTCTGTCCCTGCAGCATCACGCGAACATTTTCTTCTTCAGCCAATGTCGTGCCCTCCCAGCCAAATACGTCGCGCGCCTGACGTGCGATCGACGCTTTTCGAATAGACTTGCGGACTTTATACCTTTCCTGGCTTGGGCGTCCTCAAGGGACATGGGATGTTCCGCGCAGCAGGAGCCAGCGCCCTCATCTCCCGGTTTCGATTGATGGTCGTTGCTAACGTTCTGACCCATGGCAAAATCTGCCCGCGCGGGAGCCATGATCATCCCCGCGTTTTATTTTGTCATCTGCATCGGCCAAATCGAACAGGCCAGGATCGTCGAAGTAAACTGAATGGAACAAGAGGAGGCGGAAGCCCTGCGCCCCGAGACACGGGTCCGGGGGGCGGCCCACAACCGGGATCACCCCGCCCGTAGAAAAGTCCAAAGCTCTCCCGTCATGTCCACGAGATGAAAGTTATGGCGAACCAGTTCGCTGAAAGTGATGGTGTCGTCGAACCGGACCGTCGCCCACGTATTCGGCAGCGCGTCGCGAATCCGGTCGAGATTGCTGAAATTGAAGTGTTGCATCGCTATCTCCGTCCCCTTTTGACGTCGAGGCGATTCCTCCTTCGGCTGGAATTATTACCAAATTATGGTGCAGCGCACAAATAAATTGTTGCCACGCACAAGATTATGAGGATCTGCATGCCTCAGGGAAGAGCGGCCGGGCAAACCAACGCGAAGCGTGAGAGGAGCATTTGCGGCGTTGGCTATGTCTTGAGCACGGCGATTGATTGCCCTAGAGCCTTCCCGCCCCACGGGGCTTCGTCGGCGGCGATGAAGTCGACAGCAGCAAACCCAAGATGCTCAGCCCATCGCTCAATCGCCGACCGCTCAATGAACATGTTCAGCGGAGGCCTAGCTGTCGTCCTGGCCGCATCGACGGTGTGTTTGAACACGTCCCAGTGACGTGGAAACGCAAACTCGAGGAACGAAAAGGCCGCCAGGCCCTGGGGCCTAAGCACCCGCTTTGCCTCTTCGAGATAGAGATAGCTCTCATGGTGCAGGAGATGTGTAAAAACGCTAAAGGCGGTGAAAAAGTCACGAGATCTGTCCGGCAGCGGGACGCTCAATTCCCGGTGCATGAGGAACTCGTACGAACTGTCCGATTTGGTTTTGGCATAGTCGAGCAGGGATTGGATGATATCCGTGCCGGTATAAGTGAGATGGAACCGCTTGCTTAGAGCGCTTGCGAGTCGCCCGCTACCGCACCCAAGGTCAATAATCGACACACCGTCGCGGACGCCAAGATAACTTAGAAGATCACACTCAATCGAACCTATTGAATCATACAGGCCGCCGACCGCGAGGCTCATGGCCTCATCAATGGGATGCCTTTGAATGAGATCATTTACGTGACGCTCATAGTCCTCAACAAAATGGAAGGGGGTCACGTGATCGCCCTTGGCTCTTGCTCTCCGTTTTTACCGACTAGGTGGGCCCAATGCAAGGCGAGCGTGGCCGCATAGAAGCACTCGGCCGTCCGCCACGCGACCGCAAGGAGCGGCGCCCGCCTTGATGCCGGCTTCTCCGCGTCACGCCATCGCCCGCTCGGGCGCGACTTCCGTCAACCCCGCCGCGCAAAGATCCGCGCGCAGCGACCGGACCAGACGATCCGTCTCCCCGGCGCCCTTCGCGGCGCCATAGAGAACGAAGTCTGGCCGCACAAGGATCGCATCGACCCCCTCGCTCGCGAAAAAGGCGGCGAGCTTGCCGCTTAAGTCGACGATCGTCCCTGGCGCCGGGCTTATCGCCGAGCGCGACAGCCGCGCCGCCGAGACCTTCGACAAAAGCCGCCGACCCGGGCGAAAGCTCCGATAACGCGAGGCCGGGGCCGAGGATGAGATTGAAGCCACAGCCGATCAGGTCGTCCATCCGCCCCTCGCCGCGCTGGCTCGCGATCACCGCATGGGGCGCCAGTTGGCCCGCGAGGCCCTTGGGGGCGCCGGACGCGTCTCTTTCGAGAAGGCCGTCGGTGAGAATCGGAAAGGGCGCCATTGCTGGCGCATTGCCGGACAGGAACATTTCATCGCGCTTCGCCGCCTCCGCGACATCTGGAATGCAGATGATCTGTCCCAGAAAAATCGACGTGCGTATGATGTCGGAGACGTGGGGCGCCCGCTCGGGCTGATAGGTGTCGAGCAGTTTGTCCTCCGCCTCGCCCTTCATCATCATGTCGAGTTTCCAGGTCAGGTTCACGGCGTCGCGCATGCCTGCGCACATGCCCTGCCCCATGAACGGCGGCATGACATGGGCGGCGTCGCCGGCAAGCAGGACGCGCCCGTCGCGCCATTTGTCGGCGACAAGCGAGCGGAACGAATAGACCGTGTGGCGGACGAGATCGGCCTGGTCGGGCTTGATCCAGCGGCCGAGCAGTTCCCACACTTTCTCCGTCGTCTCCATCTCGTCCTTCGTCTCGCTGGGGAGGCGCATAAACTCCCAGCGACGGCATGTGCGGCCGGTGTCGCTGTCGATGCCGCCCGGAACGATGGTGGTCGGCCTCACCGGATTGCAATATTGCCCGCACTCCGGAATCCCGACCGCCTCGACCGTCACGCCGTCCTTGAGCAGCATGTCGATGACGAGCCAGTCCGCCTCGAAGCCGAGATCCTCTCGACCCGAGCCGATCCTTCCGCGAACGAAACTGTTGGCGCCGTCAATGCCGATCAGATACCGCGAGCGGACGGTCTTGACCTCCTGCGTCGTCACGTTGCGCACGGTGACTTCCGCCCAGTCGGCGCTTTGCGACAGGTCGATCGCCTCCCATCCCGTCTGCAACGAGACCGTTGGCGACGCGCGCACCGCCAGATCCAGCGCCCGCTCGAAGCTCGGCTGGTGGATGAAGTTCACGCCCGGACCGCCGGAGATCAATTCCTGCGTCCAGTCGATGCACAGGAGTTCCTTCCATTCCGCGTTGAACCAGCGATAGAGCGGCGCGGGCGACGTCACCGCGTCGAGCTGCGGGCCGAGGCCATTGGCTTTCAACGCGCGCGCGACTTCGTGGTCGATGCACACCGCCCTCGGCAGAGGATAGACCTCCGGGAAGCGCTCGAAGATGGCCACCTTGTAGCCGCGCCTTGCGAGAAAAATCGCCATGGTCTTGCTGACGGGACCGTAACCGACCTGCACGACGTCGTAAAAAGGTTCGGACATGCTGATGCCTGCTGCCGTTGGGATGAGTTGATAAAAAAGGAAATCAGGCTTCGTAGTTGTTCACGAAGTCGTCGGGCACGTTCGGGCCCCACGCGTAGAACGAATCTTCCGGCGCGTTGTCCTGCGGTCTTCCAATCGCAATCGACGGGCACGAAATCGATGTCGGCGGAATATTCGCTGTAGCTGCCCCACGGATCGCGCACATAATGGAAAAGGTTCGAGCCGAGCACGTGCCGCCCAAGGCCCCAGCCGCGATCGTAGCCTTTGCCGAGCATGTGCATGGCGCCCGCGCCGATCTCGTCGACGCTGCCGACATCCCAGCTGAAGTGATGCGTGCCGGGCGCATTGGAGCGCGCGAAGGCGATCATGTGATGATCGCTGCCGTGAATGCCGTGCAGAAAGGCGATGTTGTCTCCGGAGTGGTCGGAGAGGCGCAGTCCGATGACGCGCGTATAGAATTCGATCGCCTTCGCAACGTCGGTCGTGAACATGAGGACATGCGCGAGGCGGCGCGGATAGGTGCGCTTCATCGTGCTGCGGAAAGGGGCCCCGCGCTCGCCGGGCCCCGCGGAGACCGACCGAGAATTTGCTTTTCTCGCTCGGCGAGGTTTTCGGCTTGACGGCGATCTCGACGAGATTGCCGTCATGGTCGCGGAGCCAGAGCCCGTTCGAAGTCGACGCCCGGAGGCGGATCGACGCGCGGCACGCCCATGTCCTGCAGCCGCCTGCCGAACCGCTCGATGTCGTCCTCGAAGGCCCCGAAGGACACGTACTGATGCTTCTTGCGTTGACCCTCGCCGATCAGCGCCCAGACATGCGGGCCGCCACGGGTCGCGAGCGCGAGCTTGCCGCTCTTTTCCGCGACATCGAGTCCAAACTCCGAATAGAAGGTCTGCGCCTCTTTGAGGTCGGGGACGACGAAGGAGAAATGGTCGACGGAATGGACGCCCAGTTCCCCGGGCCGCCGCATCGGATTGATATGTCCCTTGATCTCGGTCATTGGCTTCCTCCGGATATTTTCATGTTTCTTGCGAAGCGAGCGCTTCGACGGCGGCGGGTTTCCTCGCCGGTTCCTTGAGGATCAGGCGCCGCTGCAGAGGCAGAAGCTGGATGTCCCACCGCTGCCGAACGTAGCCCCAAAGCCCCGCTGGCGTGAAGACCACGACCGCCACGGCGACGGTCCCCATCACGAGCCAGTACCAGGTCCCATAGTCGGCGAGAGCCCAGCGGAGAGCGAAGAAGACGGCCGTGCCGATGATCGGGCCTTCCAGCGTGCCGATGCCGCCGATGATGACGATGAAGGCGGCGGCGACGACCCAGTTGGGATCGAAGGCGGCGTTGGGAGAAATGCGCAGGATGTTGGTGAAGTAGATGGCGCCGACGAGGCCCGCGCCGAAGGAGGCCAGCGTATAGACCTGAAGCTTTAGCGCCTTGACGTCGACGCCCTGGCTTTCCGCCGCGTCCTCGCTGTCGCGCAGCGCCGTCAGCCCAAGGCCGAAGCGTGAGCGCAGGAGAAAATTCATCGCGACAGAGGCCAAGATGAGGGTTGCCGCGGTGATGAGATAGGCGCCGATCTCGCGGGTGCTGCGGTTGATATGCGCCATCACCGTCAGGCTTTGGCCCGAGCCGCCGCCGAGCAGCGAGACGTTGGAGAAGGCGATGCGAAAGACCTCCGCGAGCACCCAGGTGCCGATGGCGAAATAACCCCCGCGCATACGGAAGACGAGCGCCGAGGTGAGGGCGGCGGCGAGCGCCGCCATCACGCCGCCAAGCGGGATCGCCAGGAACGGATGGAGCCCCATGTGCTGAGCGAAGACGAAGACCGAATAGCCGCCAATTCCGACGAAGGCCTGAATGCCGACCGACATCATGCCGCCGTACCCGGCCATCAGGTTCCACATCTGCGCCAGCAGAAGATAGCAGATGACTTCGATGAGCCAGCGCATGAGCGCGGGGCCGCCCCACAAAGGGACGGAGAGGAGGACGAAAGCGCCGACCACCCCGAGCCAGACGGCGGCCGAACTCGCCCGCGTGCTGCGCGAGACGGAATATGCGATGGCCGCTCCCATCACGCCGTCCTCGGGAAAAGCCCGGAGGGCTTGAAGAAGAGCACCGCGAGAAACACGAGATGGCCCGCAAGGACGCCGAGCCCGACGTCGATCTTAGCCCCCAGGCCCTGCGCGACGCCAAGGATTACGGCGCCCGCGAACGTTCCCCAGAAGGAGCCGAGGCCCCCGATCACGACCGCCTCGAACGCGTAGAGAAGCGAGGCCGGCCCGGACTCGGGCGCGAAGGTCGTGCGCACGCCCGCAAAAATCCCCCCGACCGCGATCAGCGCGAAGGAAATCGCCATCGCGAGCGCATAGGTGTGCCCCGCGCGGATGCCCATAAGCCCGGCCGTCGCCGCATCGTCGGAGGTCGCGCGAAGCGCAATCCCGATCCGCGTCCGCGCGAAGAGAAGCGACACGGCGAAAGTCAGGACGATCGCCGTCAGGAACACGATCAACGGGAAAGTTCCCACCGAGATGCCGCCGCCGATCGGGATGCTGTCGGTAAGCAGGCTCCCAACCTGCAGCGAACGCGAGTCGGACTTGAAGATCTGCAGGAGGCCGTTGCGCAGAATGATCGCGATGCCGAAGGTTGCGAGCAGGGGCGCAAGCGCGCCTGACGCCATCGTGCGATTGAGCAGCGCGCGCTGCAATATGTAGCCGAGGCCGAACATCATGACCGCCACCGGCACGATGACGACGAAGGGATGCAGGTTGAGCGCGAGCACCGGAACGAGAGCGAGATAGGCGGCAAGCACGAGAAAATCGCCGTGGGCGATGTTGACGAGGCGCATTACGCCATAAGTGATCGAGAGCCCGATCGCGAAAAGGGCGTAGAGGCCCCCGAGAAGCACGCCCTGAACGATCGCGTCGAGCCACTCAAACATGGGCGCGTCCCTCCAACCCGAAATAGGCGGCGGAGATCTGGTCCTTCCCGAGACGCGAGGGGGCGCCGTGCAGCGTGATCCGGCCGTGCATGAAGCAATAGACGTCGTCGGCGGCGCGCATCGCCGCATCGATGTCCTGCTCGACGAGGATGATCGACACCCCCTCGCGCCGAAGCGCGGGAAAGACGGCGTAGATGTCCTTGATCACCACCGGCGAAAGGCCCAGCGAAACCTCATCGCAAAGCAGAAGGTCGGGGTTGGACATGAGCGCCCGGCCGATCGCCACCATTTGCTGCTGTCCGCCCGAAAGCGCGGTCGCGCGGCTCTGGCGCCGTTCCTTGAGAACCGGAAAAAGCGTAAAGACGCTCTCGAGGCTCCATCGCCCGCTTCGCCCGGCAAAGGCGCCGACCTTGAGGTTCTCCTCCACGGTTAGGCTGCGAAAGAGCTTTCGCCCCTCGGGAACCATTGCAATCCCCGCGCTTACGATCTCATCCGAAGTCATAGCCCCGATGTCGCGGCCCCTGAACCGGATCTCGCCAGTTTTCGCCGGCATCTGGCCGGCGATCGCCTTGAGAAAGGTCGACTTGCCGGCGCCGTTGGCGCCGATCAACGCCACGACGCCGCCTTCGATCATGTCGAAGTCGATCCCGAACAGCGCCTGAAAGTCCCCGTATTTGGCAATGAGACTTCTGACTTCGAGGAGCCGGCTCATCGCTAGACCTCAATGCCCATATAGACCCGCCTGACCTCGGGACTTTCCATAACCGTGCGCGGATCGCCTTCGGCGAGCTTCGCGCCGAAATTGATGACAAGCAGGCGCGAGGCGGCCGCGAGCAGCGCGTGCACCACATGCTCGATCCAGACGATCGAAACGCCTTCGGCGCGGATGGCGTTCACGAGTCCGACCAGTTCGTGCGACTCCTGTTCGGTGAGGCCGCCGGCGATCTCGTCGAGCAGGAGAAGCTCGGGTTCGGTCGCGAGCGCGCGCGCAAGCTCCAGGCGCTTGCGGTCGAGCAGGGTCAGACGCGCCGGCCAGCCGGTTCGCCTTGTCGAGAAGGCCCGTGCGGTCGAGCACTTCGACGCAGCGGTCATTCGCGTCCTGCTCCGAGCGTTTGCCGCCGAACATGGCGGCGACCAGCAGGTTCTCGAACACCGACATGCCCTCGAACGGCAGGGCCACCTGATACGACCGCCCGATCCCGCGCGACAGCGCTGATGCGGCGAGAGCTTCGTGATGTCGCGCCCGTTGAAACGGATGGCCCCGGCATCCGGCGCGACGCCCCCTGTGATCAGGTTGAAGACTGTCGTCTTCCCGGCGCCGTTCGGCCCGAGAATGCCCAAGGCCTCGCCCTTCTCAACTTCGAACGAGAGCGCATCGGTCACGCGCAGAGCGCCGAAGCTCTTCGAAACGGTCTCGAAGGACAGAAGGGCGGTCATGGGTGCCGCTGGCCTCCGCTCGAGTCGGGAATCGGGATCGGCTTGCGCGCGACGGGAATCTCTGGGCGCTTCCGTGTTGGCCACGACGATCAGTTCGTAGCGATGCTTGTCTCCCCGCACCCACTGCCCGCCGACCAGCGGCGTGCGGCAGACGTTCTTCACCGGTCCTTGCCGGTCCATTGGACCTGCCCGACGATCGTATTGAGGTCGCTCGCCGCGATGGCGTCGCGGAGCGAGGCCTTGTCGGTGCGGATCCTTGGCGCGCTTGATTGCGTCCAGGGCGACTTCGAACAGGGAATGACCATAGCCGACGGCGCCGTTCCACTGGCGATGCGAAGCCTCCTCGTAGCCCTTGGCGAGCTCTGCGGCGCTGACGCCTGTGAGCGACGACTTGAATGGCGCCGTCGGCGTCCACCACACTTCCTGGGTCAGCCCGTCGCCGATTTCGCCAAGCGCCTCCATGGTGGAGGGGAACAGATCGCCTTGCCCATCGTCACGACCTTCGGCTTGAAGCCCTGCTGTCGCGCCTGGGTCCAGAAATTCTTGAAGTCGGGCGGTGTCGGCACGCCGGCGACGATCTCGACATTGGCCTTCTTGTAGGCGGCGATCTGCGCGCTGTAGTCCGACTGGAAAGGCTGGAAGCGGCCCGGATCGACCACTGTGAAGCCCTCGCCTTCGATGCCGGCGGAAGGCCGAGCTTCGGATCGCCCCAGGCGTTGCCGTCGCCGTCGTTGGCGGGAAAGTCCGACGACCTTTTGTTGGTCGGCACCTGCTTCCAGATGCTCGTGAAAACCTCGATGATGTCCTCGAGCCCCCAGAAATAATGGTAGGTCCAGTCGAAGCCCTTGGTCGGATCGCCGCCGCGCCCGAAGAACCAGGGCTGCCAGGGCGCGATCGTCGAGATGCAGGGCACGCCGTTGAGTTCGCACTGATCGCAGACCGGGTTTGAATTCTCGGGCGTCGCGCCGACGACCATGAGGTCGATGTTGTCCTGAAGAATGAGCTCGCCCGCGACTTCCGCCGCGCGGTTCGGATTCGACTGGCTGTCCTTGACGAGAATTTCGACCGCGACCTTTCCGGCCGGATTGGCGACGCCGTCCTTCAGATAGTCGCGGATCAGTTTCAGGACGTAATCGTCCGTCTCCCCCATCGGAGACAGCGGGCCTGTCGTCGGCGTGACATAACCGATCTTGATCCCCCGCGACGCGGCGCGCGCCGAAAACGCCGGCGCTATTCCCGCAAGCGCGGTCGCGCCCGCAAGCTGCAATGCGTGGCGGCGATCGATTGTCATAAATCCGCCTGGCGGCGCCCGATCTTTCATTTCATCCTCCCGTTTTGTTGTTCGTTCCCCTGACGTCCGGCGGAGCCCTCAGCCTGCGGCGAGATTGAAAGCGAAGTCCGCTCCCCAGGCGTTCAGCTCGTGGAAGCCCCAGCTTCTTGGCTTCATCGGAACATGCTCGTGCCACGGCCGGGGCTCGCACATTCCAAGCTCGGGGATGAAGGCGTCCATCTCGGTGTAGAGCTCGATCATCACCTTGTCGGGGTCGTGGTGATAGGCCGCCACGTTGTGACCCGCTGTGTGGCGCGAGGGCCCCCACAGCAAATTTACGCCCGCGGCGCGCAGCGCGTCGGCGGCGGGGCCGTGCTGGGCGGTGTCCCTCAGCTCATAGGCGACGTGATGAACACGCGATTCCGGAACGCCCACAATATTGATCACGTGATGGTCGCGATTGCAGGTGAGAAAATTCGCGATTCCCGCGATGTCGTCGGTCAGCCAGAACCCCAAAAAGTCCTGAAAGAATTTCACGAGCTGGCCACCCTCCGGCGAGATGATCGCCACATGACCGAGCCGCAGCGGCGACACGCCGACCTGCCGAAACCCCGGAGCAGGAGCCTCCATCGCGCTGTAGAACTGGATCATGACGCCGCCGGGCGCGGCGATTTCCACCACCTCTGCGACGCCGGGCTGGCTGTCCGTTTTGACCGTGGCGGCAAGCCCGGCAGCCTGCGCGTCGCGCACGAAATCGGCGACCGTGATATGCGGCTTCAACTGGAAGCCGACATGCACGAGCGCCTTCTCGTCGGCCGGGCGCAGCACCAGATCGTGGTGATTGTAGCCGATCGACAGGTAGACCGATCCGTCGTCGCCCCGGGCGACTTCGTTCATGCCCAGGGTGCGCAGATAGTGGTCTTTCGTCCGCTCCAGATCCGGCGTTGCGAGCGTGACATATCCGAGCTGAAAGACTTTTGGATCGAACCGTTTTTGCACGTCGTCCTCCCGAACGCTTTCGAGCCTCTTTGGGCCCTTTAGACGACCTTCTGCCTTTGTTCGCCCAAGACGCCGCCCGCAAGCTCGACGATGTCGCCGCGCTTCAAAAACTGCGGCGGCTTCATGCCGAGACCGACGCCCTCGGGCGTGCCGGTGACGATAACGTCGCCCGGCAGAAGCGTCATGAATATGGCTCAGGTGCGAGACGATCTCGGCCACGGTGAAGATCATGTCGCGACGTATTGCTCTTTTGCCGGATCGGCGCCGTTGACCGCGAGGCCGATCGGCATGTTTTGCGGATCGGAGACTTCGTCCGCGGTCACGAGCCAAGGTCCGAGCGGGCCGAAGGTGTCGAAGCTCTTGCCCTTGACCCACTGGCCGCTTCGATTGGCCTGCCAGTCGCGCTCCGAAACGTCGTTGGCGAGGCAATAGCCGGCGACGTGAGAAAGCGCGGCGTCCTTCGCGACGTTCTGAGCCTTGGTCCCGATGATGACGCGCGAGTTCGACCTCCCAGTCCATCTTCTCGGAACCCTCCGGCTGTCGGATGTCGTCGTTCGGCCCCTGGATGCAGGTCGAGCGCCTTATTGAAGACGAGCGGGTCCTTCGGCAGCGCCATGCCGGATTCGGCGGCGTGCTTGCGGTAGTTGAGGCCGATCGCGATGAACTGGCGTACGCCTCCGACCGGCGCGCCGATGCGGGCGCCGTCGGCGACGAGCGGCATCTTTTCGAGATCGATCGCGGCGATCGCCTTGAGCTTCTCCGGCGAAAGCCAGTCGGGAGTGATGTCGGGGATCAGCAGAGAGAGGTCCCGTTTCGCGCCCCGGGAGTCGAGCGCGCCGGCGGCCTCGGCGCCCAGTGGGCCATGTCGAAAGAGCTTCAAGCCGTTTCCCCCTTCTGGAATTTTCCCTGTCGCTCGGCTGGATAACGACCTATTTTGAGTTTGTAAATATATTTTTTTTGTGCAATCAGATTTTTGTCCGGAAAATTGACATGCCAGCGGGAGGTGAGCCATGTTTACGAGCCGACGCGTCTCCCCGAGAAAATTCGTGAAGCCATGAGCAGCGAGACCCAGTCCGATCGCGTCTTCGGCGCGGTGAGGGCGGACATTCTCGGGTGCCGCCTGATGCCGGGGAGCAAACTCCGCATCAACGACATCGCCGAGGCAAACGAGGTGAGCCTTGGCGCGGTGCGCGAGGCGCTTTCTCGGCTGGGCGCAGAGGGGCTGGTGATCGCGGAAGTCGCAAAAGGGCTTTCGCGTCGCGCCGCTTTCCGCCGAGGAATTTCTGGACCTCACCGACGCCCGCGTTGAGATCGAAAGGCTGACGCTGGTCCGCTCCATCGCGCGCGGCGATCTCGAGTGGGAAAGCCAGCTCGTGGCCGCCTGGCACCGGCTGTCGCGCACAAGCGAACAGTTCGCGGAGAATCCGCGGCTCTATTCGGACGAGTGGTCCGCCGCTCATCGCGCGTATCATCACGCGCTGGTCAACGCCTGCGGCAATCGAAAGCTCCTGCAGATCCGCGCCCAGCTCTACGAGCAGGCGGAACGCTATCGCCGCTATTCCGGGGTTGTCTCAAAACGGGAGCGAGACGTCGCAGGCGAACACCGGCTGCTGTTCGAAGCGACGATCGCGCGCGACACGCAGGCGGCATCGAAAGCCATATCCGATCATCTGCGACTGACCGCCGATATCATCATCGGCTCGGCCACGCTCAACTCCGGCGCGCCAGCGGGCCTCGCGAACATCGCCGAGCCGTTCGCGGCGAAAGCGGCGCGCATCGCCTGACACGCGGCCGGTCAGCCTCCGTTAGGTTCCTGCCTCGATTTCGGTCATCTCTCGCTGGCACGCGGACTGCGATCTGAATGGAAGCGCTGGCCATTGTCTTGCGCTGGGACAGGTTGAGCCGCCGCGCGCCTGTCCGGGAGACTGCGCAGGAAGGCGCCCGGCTTTCATGAGCCGGGCGCTGGCGCGCTGAAGCCCGTCAGAACGCGATGACGTTGCGCAGAGCCGCGCCCGACCGGGAGGAAGCCATCGCTTCGTTGATGGCGTCGAGCGGATAGCGCCCGGTGATGAGTTCGTCGAGCTTCAGCCGTCCGTCGCGATAAAGCTCGACGATTTTCGGCACGTCGATCAATGGCCGCGCCGAGCCCATCTTGGAGCCGAAAATCCTTTGCCCGTCGGCGGCGATCCAGCCGGGATCGATCGTGGCGGTAACTCCCGAGGCTGGCATTCCAACGAGCACCGTCCCGCCGTTGCGCTTCATGAGCGACACCCCCTGCTCGGCGGCGCCCTTCACCCCGACCGTCACGAACACCCAATCCGCCTTTCGCCCGTGCGTGATCTCGGCGACCTGCGCAACAACGTCCTCGGTCTTGGAATTCACGGCGTGAGTAGCCCCGAAAGCGAGCGCGGCCTCGAGCTTGCCGGCCTGCACGTCGACCGCGATGATCGGCTCGCATCCGGCGAGGCGCGCGCCCTGGATCGCATTGAGGCCGACGCCGCCGCAGCCGATCACCACGGCGCTTGATCCCGCTCTGACGCCGGCGGTGTTGACGACCGCGCCCATGCCGGTAAGCACCCCGCAGGCGATGAGCGAGGCGCTGTCGAGCTTCACGTCCTTGGGGATCGGGACGGCTTGTGAGGCGTCCACAACCATATGCTCGGCAAAAGCCCCCGTGCGAAGGCCATGGACGATCGGGTCGCCGGCCTCGTCATGAAGGGGCGTCGCGCGGTCGAGCGGAAAGACCTCTTCGCAGAATACGGGCGCGCCCTCGGCGCATGCCGGGCAGAAGCCGCAATTGCGGATGAGCGTCACCACCACATGATCCCCAGGCTTCAATCGCGAAACGCCGGGGCCGACCGCCTCCACCACGCCCGCCGCCTCGTGCCCGTAGACCGCAGGCAAATCGCCGCCCCAGGCGCCGTCGACGTAAAAGATGTCGCTGTGGCAGATAGCCGTTGCGACGGTCTTCACCAGAACTTCCCCTCGGCCCGGCTCGGCGAGTTCGATCGTCTCGATCGTCAGCGGCGCGTTGAAGGCGCGGCAGACAGCGGCTCTGGTTCTCATGAGATCCCCGAAGGACGGCGTGACTTGGATGCGAGCCAAGCGTCCCAAGCCGGAAGGGGAAGTTCAAGCCTAGCCTGCAGCGGCGCCCATCCAATTTTGCGCCGTCGGCGGCAACACTCAAGCCGCGGTCCGGTCGGCCTGAACCCGGATAAGGCCCGCAACCTGGGATTGGAGGACAGGCGGGCTGAAGAGGTAGCCCTGCGCCTCCCCGACTGTGCCCAATTCGCGGATAACCTGAAGCTGGCGCTCGGTCTCCACCCCTTCGATCAGCACCGCCATGCCGAGCTTGCACGCCATGGCGGCGACGCTTTCGACAAGGATCGCCGCGCGTTCCTGCACCCCAAGACCGATCGTGAACGACCGATCGATTTTGATGCGGTCGAGTGGAAAGCTCAGGAGATAGCTGAGACTCGAATATCCCGTGCCGAAATCATCCAGCGAGATCCGGACGCCCCGCGCCCGAAGCGCACGAAGCGCCTCGGCGCGTATCGCCGCAGTCGTCGAGAAGCGTGGATTCGGTGATCTCGACGTCGAGTCGACGGGGCGGCAGCCGGGCCGCCTCGAGCGCCGCATATATGGTTTTCTCAACACCGCCCGCGCGAAACTGCGACGAGGAAAGATTGACCGCAACGGCGATGTCGTCCGGCCAGCTCGCGCAGGCGGCGCAGGCACGGTGCAGAACAGCCGCCCCGAACTCCTCCATCAGCCCGATCTCTTCAAGGATGGGAATAAATTCGGCGGGAGGTATGGGACCACGAACGGGATGGCGCCACCTCGCAAGCGCCTCAAAGGCGACAATCCTGCGGGTCTTCACATCGACCATCGGCTGGAAGTCGAGGTCGAAGGCCGCGGTTGCGACAACGTTCCTGAGTTCAAGCTCGATCAGCCGGCGGACCTGGACCTTGGCGTCCATCGACCTTTGGAAGGCCCGCCAGCCTCGCCGTCCGTCCGCTTTGGCCGCATAGAGCGCGATATCTGCGTTGGAGAGAAGCGTGTCCGCGCTGTCGCCGTGTTCAGGCGCGCTGGCGCTCCCGATGCTGGCGCCGACGATCACTTCGCTGCCGTCGATCATCACAGGGCGTCCGACCTCGTCGATGATCCGCTTCGCCAAGACGCCGAGATCGGGTCGCCCAGGGCCCGGGCGATGGAGAATGACGAATTCGTCGCCGCCCCAACGGGCGACCACGTCATCGACGTCGATCACGACGCGAGAGGCGGCGCGCGACTTCGGCGAGAAGCTTGTCTCCGGTTCGGTGGCCGAGGCTGTCGTTGACCTGCTTGAAATCATCCAGATCCAGAAACATCACATCGAGGCGCGCGCCGGGGATCTCGAGCGCCTTGGCCAGCGCCAGTTCGAAGGAGCGGCGGTTTCTCAGGTTCGTCACCGAATCGAAATGGGCCATGCGGTCGATCGCCCGGTCAGCGTCGCGCTTGGCGGTGACGTCCTGAACGACAATGACCCAGCTCCCGCTGGAATTTGGGGTAAGCGTGACCTCGAACACGAGGTCTCCGGTTGTTTCGAGCTGCGTCGTGCACGGCTCGCCCTGAACCGCAGCCAGATCCAGGAGGCGGCCCATCCGCTCCAGTGCGTCTTTGGGACTCGTGCCCCGCCGTCTCGCGACGCGCAGGAGCGCGTAAAGACGGACGTTCTCGAGCCTGCGTCGCCCACTGAAGCCGAGGAAGTCGCGAATTTGGAGTTGGAGACGAGAATTCGTCCGTCCGACGAGATCATGCACATGCCGTGAGACATGTTGTTGATCGCGAAATCGAACTGGCGGGCGATCTTCTCTGACTGGTTGCGAAATCCGATTTCGCTCAACAGAATTCTCGCGCAGCCTGGACGCCGAGCTGTAAACGAAGAGACATATCGGCGCGAGCACCATGGGAATGAGCAGCGGCATGAAGCCGCCCTTGGCCATGAACGCCGCGCCCAGCGGGATCGCAAGGCTCCAGATCTGCAGACCCACGCCAGACCGGATCGCAAAGTTCCTGACCGCAAGGCTGAAGGCGTGCGCAAGCGCGCCGCTCACCGAAAGGATCAGGATGAAGGGATCGTCGGACGTGCAAAAACAACAAAATTCATGAGGCCGACGCTGAACAGAAACGCGACGGCGCCGAGAACATAGGTCCGTTCGAGCCAGCGCAGTTCGGCCAGATCCTGCCTATGTGGTCTGCTTTGATAGTCGCGGATCAGCCGCAGGCGAACGGCGACAATCGCCAGCATGACAACCGTAACCGCGGCTGGACCCCAATTTCGGGTCAAAGCGGTGATCGCAAGCGCGCCAAAACACGTGAATGCTGCGCCGATAATCAAAGATCGTGAATCGGCGAACAGAGACTCGACCAGCCTGCGTCTGACATCGCTCGGAATGCTGGTCTGGGCGACGGCGGAAGAGCGATTGTTCATTCGGACTAAGCTGTCTGCACAGGCTGTGACTTTCATCACAGAAGCGTTAACAACCTGTGGCTACGCTGCCCTACGTAGGGTTCGGTTAATTGTGTGTCAGGAAATTTGCAATAAACGCTAAGTTATTAATCGCGGTGCGAGTTCCCCCCTGAAGAAAGCGCAAAAGACGAGGCTTGCAAATGGAAGAAACAAGTCTGGTCGTTTCGATTTCCCTCCTCGGGCGGTCGGATTTTGACGAGGCGCGCGCAGTCATCGAGGGATTTGGTTGGACAAGCTTCGACGACTATCGAAGCGAGCGCGACGGCCTAGCGATCGGCTTGGCTTCCGCTGGCCAGCGATCTTTTCTCGTCCCCATCTCGATTGCGCATTTCATGAATTGGTGGGGGCGGCGCGCCGCACGGACTGGACCGGACGAACTCGAGGTTTTCGCACGCCTGGTTTTCATTTTGCGCAGTGGAGGGACAGAAGCAATCCGGGGGGTCCTTAGGCCTGATCCCCGGCGTCGGCAGGACGAAGACAACATCTTCGAGACGCCCGTGCGGGAGGACCGCTATCGCGAATGGCTGGCGGGCCTTCGACTGAACCCGAGCCAGGAGCGCCTCGACGCCTATGCGCGATTCATCGCCGAGGAGTGGATCGAGTTCGCCGAGCGGCCCGTCCAGGACGACCTCGGCGATTGCATCCGTTAGGTGAAGTTGTTTGCGGTTTCGAGGCCGATCGCTTGCATGACGTTGGCCTCGTCCACGTTTGAGGATCGCGAAAAGAGGCGCCTTCGCTCGGATTCGGACGACTGGTAAAAGGGATATCGACCGTAGGACCGCTCCCGGAGCGCATGGCATTCATGCCCGATGAGAGTCATGGGTCTATTGAAATTCGGGTACGGTTGCGGCCCTCCCCAAACATCCCCCGCGAACATTCGCCTGTAGAAGGCTGTGTGCTCAGAGAGGCACGCGACCGTGATGAACCGCGCCGCGAAGTATTCCGCGGCGAGGAAGGTCGGCCGGATCGTAATGTAGGGAAGTTCTGAAAAGCTTCGCGAGTACTCCAGCTTGCTGACAAACCGGGTGGGATCGATCACGATTCGATGGGCGTCGAGGTGTGGCGTCAAGATCTCAGGGAAGGCCGCCGCGGCGGGCAGTGGGGCGTGTCTGGCCCCCGCGATATGGATTCGAAGGGAACTCGCAAGGTCGCCGTCAATGAAAAGGCCGATAAGCCAAACGTTGTCGGTCTCATCCAGGCTATCGTGGAACATCCCCGACGCGCGGGGCTCGACTGTGCCGGCCCGCATGTAAGCCTCGTGCCGGAGCCTATAAATCGCGTGTTTGTCGGCTTCCGTATCTGCGCGACGATACTCAACCCGCTCCAGGAGGCGCTGGACCCGCTCCACAAACCCAGGTCTTTCGGTTTGCACGCAACGCCCCCGTGGTAAACACTATGTTAACAGGGAAGCATGCTTTCAAAGTGTCCGCCAGAGCTTTCTTGGTCGCAGCGCCACGGGCGCCTAAGGCCGCCGAACGAAACGGAGGAGCGAAGCCGCCTCGGCTCCGTTCCGTCGCGAGGGCCCGACAGACAATATGACATTGACCTGGGTCGCGGCGCCGATCCATGAGCAGACTGGACGCATGTCCTGGGGGCCACAAAATGCGGACCGCCGATGTCGCGCTCACTGCGCTCGCAGTGATCATCTGGGGCACGACCTATCTCGTCACGACCGAGTTTTTGCCTGCTGGCTATCCTCTCACCGCATCGCTCATCCGCGCTCTTCCGGCTGGGCTTCTCCTGCTGGCGCTGGGGAGGGACTTGCCGCGCGGCGTCTGGATCTTTCGGATCGCGGTCCTCGGCGCGCTGAATTTCTCGGTGTTCTGGTGGCTGCTGTTCGTTTCAGCTTATCGGCTGCCCGGGGGCGTCGCCGGGGTGGTGATCGCGACGCAGCCGCTCATCGTTCTTGCGTTGTCGCGCCTTCTGCTCGGCACGCCTTTGCGCCTGACGGCTATCCTTGCCGGGCTCGGGGGCGTCGCGGGCGTGGCGCTGCTCATCTTGAAGCCGAGCGCGGCGCTGGACCCTGTTGGAATTGCCGCGGGTCTGCTCGGCGCCGCATCCATGGCGCTCGGCACGGTGATGGCGCGGCGGTGGCAACCTCCGGTTCCGGCGCTCACCTTTACCGCTTGGCAATTGACCGCTGGCGGGCTGGAGCTCCTGCCATTTGCGCTCGTGTTCGAGGGGCCGCCTCCCGCGCCAAGCCTAAGCGAGGCGCTGGCTTTTCTGTGGCTCGGCCTATTCGGCGCCGCGATCAGTTATATTTTCTGGTTCCGCGGGATCGCGCGGCTCGGCGCGACCGCGGTCTCGCCGCTCGTGCTGCTGAGCCCCGTCACCGCTATCCTGCTCGGTTGGATCGTCCTCGACCAGACGCTTTCGCCCATGCAGCTTCTCGGGATCGCGCTTGTGCTTGGCAGCGTGTGGGTGAGCCAGCGCGCCGAAGCCCCCGCGCGGATTTTGCCGACCCCGGCCGGAGCTTCGATTCGTTGATGGGGCAGAGCCATTTGGGGCCTTTCGGAGAGCGGATCCCAGTCCGCACGTTCGGACGCCGGTTTGGTCCGAGCCTTCCGAACACAGCGCGCTCTACGCGCCCGTCTGGCGCTTCGCCGCTTCCAGCGTGTTGGCCATCAGCATGGCGATGGTCATGCGCCCGACGCCTCCGGGCACGGGCGTGACGGCGCCGGCGACTTCAGCAGCTTCCCTGTAAGCCACATCCCCTACGAGCCGGGTCTTTGGCCGTCCGGCCGCATCAATCCCCTCGGCAGGAATGCGGTTGATGCCGACGTCGACGACGATTGCGCCGCGCTTCACCCAGTCGCCCCGAACCATCTCCGGCTGACCGACAGCAGCGACCAGAATGTCCGCCCGGCGGGCGACCTCGGGAAGCTCGCGGGTGCGGGAATGGGCGATGGTCACCGTGCAGTTGCGGGCGAGGAGCAGTTGCGCCATCGGCTTGCCAACGATGTTGGACCGGCCGATCACGACGGCCTCCATGCCCGCGAGGCTTCTTCCCAAGGCGGCGCAGGCCTCCTCCAGCATGATCATCGCCCCGGCCGGCGTACAAGGGACGAGCGCGCGGTCCCTGTCGCCGATCGACAGCAGGCCCACGTTGATCGGGTGGAATCCGTCCACGTCCTTCCTCGGGTCGATGGCCTCCAGAATTCGGGTTGCGTGAACGTGCTTTGGCAGCGGCAGTTGCACCAGGACGCCATGGATGGCGGGGTCGGCGTTGAGACGCTGGACCAGCGTCAGCAACTCGGCCTCGCTCGTCGTCTCGAGCAGCGTGTGTTGCACAGAATGGAAGCCCACCGCCTCCGCGGCCTTCCCTTTGTTGCGGACATAGACCTCGCTCGCCGGGTCTTCCCCAACAAGGACGACCGCAAGACCGGGCTTCACGCCGCGGCCTGCCAGGATCTTCGCCTCCTCAGCGACCTTGGCGAGAACCTTGTCCGCTATCGCCTTGCCGTCGAGAACGTGAGCTTTGGTCATATGCGTCAGGAGACCTTGTAGACGAACCGCGCCTCGTGTCGGGCCGTCTCGCCCGGCGGAAGGAGGCGCATGGAGGGCTTTTCGAAAAGGTCGCCCCGAAAACCCTCCGGATCGCTGTAACCGGTCCAGCACTCCAGGCAGAGAAAGGGGGCGGGCGGACGGGTCCAGAGCGCCGCATGCGGGAATCCCGGAAATTCCATGGATATCGAAGCGCCCGACGCGTCGAGGAAGGAAAGCTCGCGGCTCGCACAGTCGAGGAAGCACAAAGCATCGTTGGCGAGGAGGGCGTCGTCGAGCGGCAGGTCGCGGCCCCGAAGCGGAACCGCCTTCCGCTCCGTCCTGACGAGGCCGCCGGGCGCGAAGGTGGGAACTTCCGGACGCTCCGGCTTCTCGAAGCGGACGACCGCCCCTTTGCGGCCCTTGTCGCCGAGCGGCCAGCGAAAGCCGGGATGCAGGCCGCAGGCATAGGGGGCCGCGCGCTCGCCGGGGTTCATGACTTCGAGCCCAACGGCCAGCGCATCCTCCGTGAGCCGGTACTCGACCGCAAAGGCGAAGGCGAAGGGATAGACCGCGCGGGTCCCCTCATTGTCCTTGAGCACGAGCCTCACGGAGTTGGCGGTCTGCGCCTCGACCTCATATGTCTCGAAGCGCGCGAAGCCATGGAGCTTCAGGGCGTAGGTCCGCCCGTCGACCCGCTCCTGCCCGTCCCGCGTCCACCCGACGACCGGATAGAGGATCGGACTGATTTCGGGCCAGACGGCCGGATCGCCTGGCCACAAGAGCTCGCGCCCGGCAACGGACCATGCCCGCGCCTCGGCGCCCAACAAGGCAATCTCCGCCCGCGCCGCGCCTTTCGTGAGGACGATGGCCCTCAAAACACGATACCCTCAATGGGCGCCGCCGTGACGATCGCCTCCCTCACGCCGGGCGCGCAAGCAATGAGCGGATTGCCGTTCGCGAGACCGTCGTTGGCCAGAAAGTCACTGACGTAGCCGCCAGCCTCCCGCACGAGCAGGATGCCGGCCACACAATCCCAGGCTCGGATGTGATGTTCGAGATAGCCGTCGCGCCGGCCAGAGGCCACATAGGCAAGGCCAAGGGCGCCCGACCCGGTCCGGAAAGGCGCCGCGCCCCAAAGCGCCACATGCCGGACCAGTTCGGTGTACTTGTGGGCGCCGCCGCGGGCGTTCCAACCCACCTCAATGGTCGACTTGGCGAGCGAGGTCACGCTCGAGGTTCTCACCTTCTCCCCGTTCAGCCTGGCGCCGAAACCGCGCTGCGCCGAGAAAAGCTCGTCTCGCATCGGATCGTAGATGACGCCGACCTCAATCTCCCCTTCCGCTATACAGCCGATCGAGACGCAGAAATGGGGAATGCGATGCGCGAAATTCGTGGTGCCGTCGATCGGATCCACGACCCAAGTCGGCCGCCCGGTCCGGGCCTCGCGGCCGCCGCTCTCCTCGCCAATGAAGCCGTCGCCAGGGAAAAGCGCGTGCAATCTCGTGTAGATGAGATCCTCGGTCTCCCCGTCGACTTCGGTGAGATAGTCCTGCGGCCCCTTTAGGCCGACGGTGAACGACGCATCCTGAAAACGCTTGCGGGCAAGGGCGCCCGCCTCTCGGGCAACCGCCTCGGCGGCGATCAGCCGCATCTGCATGGGTTCGGCCTCGGTCAACTGGTCCTCTTTCAGAAATGGCTATAGGAGCCTGAACCGAACGCCAGCGTTTCTCCGTCCGGCCCGAAGAAACGCGGTGGCCCCTCTCCCTCGACCGCCTCGCCGACAAACGTCAATGGCACGCCCGCCACCTGGGCCTCCCCCTCGAAGGCCGCGCATTCGTCCGGCGCAACTGCGGCGAGGACCTCATAGTCGTCGCCGCCGGTCGCGGCAATCGCGAGCAGGTCCGAGTTGGCGGCGATCGCCGCGCGAGCCGGCAAGGACAGCGGGAGTCGGTCGATCGGGACGCGCGCGCTCACGCCGGAAGCGTTCATCATTTTCGTGAGGTCGCCAACGAAACCGTCTGAGACGTCCATACCGCCGCGGGCATGAGCGGCCATCGCCTGCGCGAGCGCCGTTCGCGGCTCAGGGAGCAGGTAGCGGCCCATCAGGAAGTCGCGATCGGCGCGCGGGATGTCGGGACCCCTGCCCTGCCGAACGAGAAGGCCGATCGCAGCGTCGCCAATGGTTCCCGTCACATAGAGCCGATCCCCGGGTCTCACGCCCGTGCGCCGCGCCATCCGCCCCGCGGGCACAGCGCCGATCGCGGTGATCGAGAGCGTCAGAGGTCCCGGAGTCGAGACCGTATCCCCGCCCATGAGCGGGCAGCGATAGGCCGCCGCATCCTCCCCGAGGCCGGCGGCAAAGGCCTCCATCCACGTGGTCCGCCAGTCGACGGGCAACGCGAGGGAGAGCAGGAAGCCGAGCGGGCGTGCGCCCTTCGCCGCCAAATCGGAAAGGTTCACTCTCAGGGCTTTGCGGGCGATCGCGTCGGGCGGATCGTCGGCAAAGAAGTGGACGCCGGCGACCAGAGCGTCAGCCGTCAGCACGAGGTCTTCGCCCGGAGGCGGTGAAAGCAGCGCCGCGTCGTCCGCGAGACCAAGCCCTTCGGGGCCCGCCAGCGGGACAAAGAAGCGCTTGATGAGATCGTCTTCGCCGGGTCGGGGAGCCATGGATGCGATTTGGAAATGCAAACGGCCTCTTAGCCTATCAGGCGCGCGTCGTCGCCTCGGGTTGCGCTTGCGGCCGGCGTTCCCTAAAGCACCGCGCTCATCCCGGATGATATCGAGACGCCCTGTGACCGAAGCCTTTCAACCGAAGTCCGACTTCCTGCGCGTGATGCAGGAGCGAGGCTATGTCCATCAGTGCTCCGATCTTGCGGGGCTGGATGAGAAAGCGCGCTCTGGGTCGCTCGTCGGCTATATCGGCTTCGACTGCACGGCCCCGTCCCTGCATGTGGGGTCGCTCGTTCCGATCATGATTTTGCATTGGATGCAGGAGACCGGCTGCAAGCCGGTCGCGCTCATGGGCGGGGGCACCACCATGGTCGGCGACCCGTCCGGCAAGGATGAGAGCCGGAAGCTGCTGACCGTCGAAACCATCGCGCAGAACAAAGCCGGCATTCGCAAGGTCTTTTCGCATTTCATGCGCTTCGGCGAGGGCCAGCACGACGCGATCATGCCCGACAACGCCGAATGGCTCGCCAGGCTCAACTACATCGAATTCCTGCGCGACGTCGGACGGCATTTCTCGGTCAACCGCATGCTGTCGATGGACTCGGTGAAGCTCCGGCTCGAGCGGGAGCACGAGTTGAGCTTCCTCGAATTCAACTACATGTGCCTGCAGGCCTACGACTTCACGGAACTCTACAGACGTTATGGCGTCACCCTGCAGATGGGCGGATCGGACCAGTGGGGGAACATCATCACGGGAATCGATCTTGGCCGCCGCATGGGACTCGAGCAGTTCTACGCCCTGACCGCGCCGCTCATCACGACGGCCTCCGGCGCCAAAATGGGCAAGACGGCGGCAGGAGCCGTCTGGCTCGATGAGGCGATGCTCAGCCCCTACGACTACTGGCAGTTCTGGCGTAACGCCGAAGACGCTGACGTCGGACGCTTTCTGAAGCTGTTCACGCTGCTGCCTATGGCCGAGGTTCAGCGGCTAGAGAGGCTTCAAGGGGCGGAGGTCAACGAGGCCAAGAAAGTGTTGGCGAACGAGGCGACCGCGCTCCTCCATGGCCGCGACGCCGCCGACGCCGCGGCCGCCACCGCCCGCAAAACCTTCGAGGAGGGGGCGCTTGCCGAAAGCCTGCCAACGATCGACGTGCCGGACAGCGAATTCGAGGCCGGGCTTGGCGTGCTCATTGCGTTCGTCCGCGCGGGGCTTGTCGCCTCGACGGGCGAGGCGCGCCGTCAGATCAAGGGCGGCGGCCTTCGCGTCAACGATGAAGCTGTCACGGACGAGCGGGCCGTCATCACGCGCGGCGCTCTGCGGGCCAGCGGCGTCGTGAAGCTATCGCTCGGCCGTAAAAAGCACGTGCTGCTGCGAGCGGCCTGACGTCTATCTCGCTCGGCCTACGGCATGTGAGCGCCGCCGCGACCCATACCGCCGAAATGTCCCGCGCCGCCCATATGGGCGCCGCCGAAGCCATGGGCGCCGCGGAAGCCATGAACGCCGCCAAACCCGGGATGGCCGCCCGCAAAGCGAGGCGCGCCTCGCCAACCGTTATGGGCGTAGCCGCCGCCGCGCCAGGGACGCCCGGCCCACGGGCCGCCGGCATAGCCGTAGCCGCCTCCATAGTAAGGCGCGCCCCACACAACTCCTGGCGCGGGATACCCGCAATAGCCGTATGAGTTCCGACCAGCCGTAGCCGCAATTCCCTGCCGCGAGACCGGCGATGGCCGCCCCGCCTATGATCGCGCCGGCAACCGCCGCCGCGGAACCGTTGTCGTAAGCATATCCAGGTTGGCCGTAGATCACGCGCCCGTGGGCGTAATGTCTCACGTGCGCACGATGAGCGTACGCATGGTGGACCGTCGCATGAACCCCGTGGCGCGAGACATGATGCGCGACTGTCGTCGCGCTCGCCGGCAGCGTCAGGAACGAAGCGAGCGCCGCTGCCGCCAGGGCGCCTCCGGCCTTTGCTAGCGTTGTTGAAGTTGCCATTGAAGAATTCCTCGGTTCGGCGCCCGTCCCAGTTGTCGCTTACGCCTTAGGAAACGCGGCGGCTGGGGGTTTTGCTCCGTCGAGCCTTCGTGAAGAGGCCTTGAAGACCGCCCCGCCCGGGGAACCCCGACGGAACTGAGGCGTTAAAATCAGCAACCCTAAAGCTTTGGGAGGTGATGGACTTATGGTTGCGTGGACTTCGACGGCTGTTTCGCGCGTGTCCGCCCGGACCTACACAATTCCCACGGACGCTCCGGAGTCCGATGGCACTGCGGCGTGGAACAAGACGACCATGGTGACGGCCGAGGTCGAAGCTGGGGGCAAGACGGGCTTCGGTTACACGTATTGTGACGGATCAGCCCGCGCAATCATTGAGAGGGTCCTTGCAGAGCGCCTCGGGGGACAGGACGCGCTCGCGATCGAAGCCTGCTGGCAAACCATGAATGCGGCCGTTCGCAATCTGGGCCGTCCGGTGTCGCATCCTGCGCGATCTCCGCAGTGGACATCGCACTTTGGGATCTCAAGGCGAAGCTGCTTGGCTTAGCGCTTTCAACCCTTCTCGGACAGGCGCGCGACTCCGTGCCGGTCTACGGCAGCGGCGGCTTCACATCCTACGATGATGCGCGCCTGCAGGAACAGCTAGGCGGCTGGGCGGCGGAGGGCTGCGCGGAAGTGAAGATGAAGATCGGCCGCGAGCCCGGCCGCGATCTCAAGCGCTCGGAAGCCGCCAAACGCGCCATCGGAGACGCGACTCTTTTCGTGGACGCGAATGGCGCCTACGACCGCAAACAGGCGTTGGCCTTTGCTCAGGATTTTGCGCAACTCGGCGTGGGGTGGTTCGAAGAGCCGGTCTCCAGCGACGACCTGGAGGGGCTGCGGCTTATCCGCAACCGCGCGCCGGGCGGCATGCGAATCGCGGCGGGCGAGTATGGCTACACCCCCTACTATTTCCGAACCATGCTCGAGGCGGGCGCCGTTGACGTCCTGCAAGCGGACGCCACGCGCTGCGGCGGCATTACTGGATTTATGCGAGCCGCGGCGCTATGCGATGGGTTTGAACTTCCGCTGTCCTCACATTGCGCGCCGGCGATTCATCTCGCGCCTGCATCAGCCGCCTCCCGCCTCGTCCACATGGAGTGGTTTCATGACCACGTTCGCATCGAAGGCATGCTTTTCGATGGCGCGCCCCAACTCAGGAACGGCGTCGTCCGGCCCGACCCGGCGGCGCCGGGTCATGGACTTCGCTTCCGGGAAGCAGACGCTCGCAAATACGAGAACTAAAGCTCCACCCAGATCGAGCGCGACGCAGCGTCAGTTGCGCTAGCAGAAAACCCCCCTCCCTATCGCGAGAGTTGGCGCCGCCCGCTTGGAACACGCGCAGATCGGCTGCGCCGCGGCGCAGCCGCAAGGCCCAGTACGAAGAAGAGTGTGGCGCCCGAGGCGACAATGGCCGCGCGCGTCACGGCGCTGGGATAGATCGACGCTTTCGCGCGTGCCTTGTCACTGAAGGCGCCGTGGGTCCGATGCAGATCCGTCACCGGCTTCATCAAATTGTCCCGCCGCTCTGGTTCGACGAGGCGGCGGCGTTCTTGTCCACCGAAAGCCGTGCGCGCCAAAAACCAGTCCATGAATTCAGGCGCGATCATATTCCCAACGATGGTCATCAGCGTGGATGTTCCGACCCAGTATTCTCGCGCTCCGGTGCGCGCGGCCTGAACCACGGCCTCCGCCGCCGCCTCGGGTTGATAGATGGTTCCCATCGGCTTGGGTTGGTGAGATCGGTGAGTTCGGGCCCAGTCGAACTGCGGCGTGTTCATGGCGGGGAGTTCCACGATCGAAACGATTATTGGCGACCTGTCATGCTCAAGCTCCGTGCGCAGCGAAGCCGTAAATCCGCGGATTGCGTGCTTTGCTCCGCAATATGCTGACTGGAGCGGGATTCCTCGATAAGCGAGCGCCGAGCCGATATTGATGATGTGGCCGCGGGCGCGCGACCGCATGTGCCGGAGCGCCGCCATCGAACCATGTACGACGCCGAGATACGTAACCTCGGTCACGCGGCGGAATTCTTCCGGCGTGATGTCGTTGACCGTCGAGAAGACGGTGAGCATGGCGTCATTGATCCAGAAGTCGATGCGGCCCAGATCGCGCGCGAACTCGTCGGCGGCGGCGAAGACGGCGTCCGCGTCGCTCACGTCGATCGCCGCCACGGAAGCGGCCTTCGCCCCCAATCCGCGCGCTTCATCCGCGACCTCTTCAAGCGCAGCTCTGTCACGCGATATCAGACCAAGCTTAGCGCCCGATCTCGCGAACCGAAGCGCAATCGCGCGTCCAACGCCAGCCGCAGCGCCAGTTACGATCACGACCTTGTCGGAGAAAGGTGATTGTTCAGCCATGTCCATCTCTTGTGTGGGAGACGTTGCTGCGGCTGTGAGCCGGGCCGAGCCCCGTCAGGTTGAGCGCCGTATTGACGAGGCCCAGGTGGGTCAGAGCCTGCGGAAAATTACCCAGCAGGATTTTGCCGGAAACATCGTACTCTTCGGAAAGAAGGCCCACGTCGTTTGCCGCTGTGAGGACGCCTTCGAATATCGAAGCCGCGGCGTCGTAGTCCTTCTGGAGGATGAGATTATCGGCGAACCAGAAGGAGCAGGGGAGAAACGCGCCCTCGGGCCCTCCGACGCCGTCGTTCTCTCGCGTGGTGTCGTAGCGATAGACGAATGGACCGTGCTTCAGATGCTCGCCAATCGCCCGCACCGTCCCCACAATCCGCGGATCGTCCGGGGGGAGAAAGCCAACCATTGCGAGCATCAGACAACTCGCGTCGAGGCTTTCGGACCCGTAGGCTCGCGTGAAGCTGCGAAGTTTCGAATCGTATCCGTTCGCGCAGATCTGATCGTGCAGATCCATGAGCATTGGTTTCCATCCCGGGTCCGCCGCAAACCCAAACTGACCAGCAGTCGCCAGAGCTCGGTCGAAGGCGACCCAGGCCATGGCCCGCGAGTGCGTGAACCGCTCAAGGTGACCGCGCTGCTCCCAAATACCCGCGTCAGGCTCATCGACAAGCGTAGCCAACCGCTTCAGCATGGCGCATTGCCGCATCCAGCCAGCGTTCTCGGCCTTGCCGCTCTTGACGCGCCATTGATGCAGGGTGTCCTGCACTTCGCCGTAAACGCCAAGCTGCAGCTGATCGCGAGCCCCGTTGCCGAGGCGAACCGGGCGAGAACCGTTGAACCCGCCGAGCCAGTCCGCCTCGAATTCCTGAATTTCCTCCCCAGGGACGACCCCGTAGAATATCCGCGTTCTCTCTTTCTCGGGGTCGATGGCGCCAATGAGCCAATTCACCCACGCCCCAGCCTCTTCCAGATAGCCGGCATGCAGAAGCGCGAGAACGGTGAAGGTCGAATCGCGCAGCCAGCAATAGCGATAGTCCCAGTTCCTCGAGCCGCCCATGCACTCCGGCAGCGAGGACGTCGGCGCCGCGATGACGCCGCCGGTCGGCGCATAAATCAGCGCCTTCAACGTGATCAGCGAACGAATGACGGCTTCGCGCCAAGGGCCCTCGTAGGCGCAGCGCGATACCCACCCACGCCAAAATTTCTCGCACCGATTCTCGGACTCATCCGCATAACCACGAAAATCCCGAGCAGCCGTTTCAGCATCGGTGAGGACAAAATCGATCGTTTCTCCTTCGGAGAGCAGGAATGATACCGTCTCGTCCCCGCGAGCGAGACCAGAGCGGCTGGTGTGGAGAGTCAACGAGAGGCCGTCTGATGACGCGGAAAGCGCAGCGTCTCCTCCCCGCTTGTAGTTTGGCGCCAGCGAGCCGCATTGGAAGCGGGGCGCAAACCGCGTCGTCATCGCGACGGTCCCCTTTAAGCCGCGCACTCTTCGGACGACGGCCCGGGGACCATTCTGGTAGGGCATAAAGTCCACAAGCAGGACGGAACCGTCTTCGGTGTCGAATCGCGTCTCCAGGATGAGAGTCTCGGGCCTGTATCGGCGCACGACCGTGGACGCCTGCGTCGGCGCAATCCTCCAGACGCCATTGCCCTCGTCGCCGAGAAGGCTCGCGAAGATCGCTGCGGAATTAAAACTAGGCCAGCAGAGCCACGCAACTTCGCCCTTGCGCCCGACGAGCCCGGCAGAGCTGCCGTCCCCAATCAGCGCATAGTCCGCGATGGCGGATGCGCCTTGTACGCTCCCCCGAACCTCAGGCCTGAAATTAAACACGACAGATCGACCGCATGCCTCGAATTGTCCCTGCATTCCGTGATGGCCGCGAGCCGGTCGGTCACGACGATAGGCAAACGTGCATTTTTGGCGATTGTTCCCCGCACCAGCCCCGGAACGAGTGCCGCCGTCCCCTGCCGCTCGCTAAAAGGAACTGCGGCCCGCGGAATTGTGGAGGCCCGCGCCAATTGGCCGGCGCTCACGCAACGCCTATAAATCGTCAGGCGACATTATGAAGGAAATCGCACATGCCTCTGCGAATGAACCGGTCAACCGCCGGCGCGGCGCTTGCCTTTGCAATTGCTGTTGGACTTGTGGGATGCGCCGAACCGCCGACCGCGATTCCGACATTGGAGAGCGTCCGGGGTCTGAAGCCGTCGGGCGCCGTGACGATAGGGCAGCTCTTCATCGCAGGGACCGGCGTTGGCAGCGGCAACCTGACTTTTGGCGGCAGGACGTATCCCTTCACACTTGTGGGAACATTGATCGGTCCGGGCGCTCTGTCCGCGCTTGAGGCTTCGGGCACGGTTTACAACCTCACAGACGTTTCGCAATTCTCAGGCAGCTACATTCAGGGGAGCGCTCAACTTGCCGTCGCCGCTTCGATCCGCCCGCTCCCGGGCGAGATCTGGCTCAAGAACAACCACGGCGTCATCATTCGGCTGCAGGGCCAGCAGACCGGGCTCGCGCTGACCCGCGGCCGGTACGAGATCTTTATCAGGCTCGGGCCCTAAGTCAGCGAAAAGGCCCTGCCCAATCGCTGACAAATCTCCACAATCTTAAACTTCCGTAATGCCTGGAACGGGCGCCTTGAGGAAGCGTTCCCTTTGCAGTTGGGGGACACCTCAAGGAGGACCACGATGACCAACTTCGGCAAGTATGCGTGTGCCTTGCTCATATCCGGCGGCCTGGCCGCGCCTGCGTTCGCGGCCGACCAGACAGGCGCTTCGAACGGCGCAGGAACTGCGAACCAGACGACGAACGCGGGAGCGGCCAATTCGGCCCAGATGAACAAAGCGGCGAATTCCCACATTGCCCAAAGGCTCCGCAGCGATATGACCAAGGCTGGGTTCAGCGACATCCGAATCATGCCCTCTTCGTTCCTGGTGCGGGCCAAGGACTTCAGGGCAATCCCGTGATGATGGTGATCAATCCGGACTCGGTCACGGCGGTGACGGAAGACAATGTCAACACAGGCTCGGCGAGCAACGCGCAGCATTCCGCGAGCGCTCCCAATGGGACGCAGAAAGCGCCGAGCGCCGCGCAGTCCGGGTCAGGGAAAACAACCCCCTAGGCGAGCAAGCTTGAGTTCCGGCGTTTTCCGATTGGCGCGATCCGGCTCCGAAACGAACAGACGCCTCACCGGCGTAACGCCAGGGACGTAATATCGTCAAACTGGGGCGCGTCGCGCGCGAAGTCGCGCACCGCGTCCCCGATTCTTTTGATCCATGCCGGAGCGCTCGCAATCTCAGCGGTCGTAAGGACATCGGCGAGACGCTCCTCTCCGAATTGGCGCCCGTCTCTGTCCTCCGCCTCGGTCACGCCGTCCGTGTAAAGACACAAGACGTCCCCTGGGGTGAGCGCCGTTCGCCGCACCTTCATCCGCATATCCTCGAAAAGCCCGACCGGAAGGCCGCCGGCGGGAAGCGCCTCCACTTCTCCTGCAGCGCGGCGAATGAGCGCGGGAAGATGGCCGCAACTGCAATATTCGAGTTCGCCATTCGCGGGATCGAAGGCGGCGTAAACCAAAGTCGCGAAGTATTCTCCGGCGTTGTTGTTGGTGAGATAGGCGTTGGCCCTCATGATGGCTCCGGGAAGGTCCGGCCGCTCGCGCAAGTTGATCCGGATCAACGTGCGCGTAATGCCCATGAAGAGAGCCGCAGGCACGCCCTTGCCGCAAACGTCGCCGACGCCGACGGCAACGCGGCCGTCTTTCAAACGAACGAGATCGAAGAAGTCGCCGCCGACGTCGCGCGCCGGCGTCATCGCAGCGCAAACGTCGAGTCCGGTCTCCGCGGCGAACTCTGAGACTCCGGGCAGCAGCGCGCGCTGGATAACAGCGGCGCTCGCCATTTCGTCGTCGCGTTGGCGACGCAGGATGATCTGTTCGGCCATTCGTCCGAAGGTCTGACCGAATTCGGCCAGATCAGCGATCGGATGGCGCAATTCCTCGAGCAGCGAGGGATCGAAGGCATGGCGCTCCAAGGCCGATAGAGCATGCGTGTAAAGACCGATCGCGGCATTGACCTTGCGAAGGCGATCGCCCATCCGGGCGATCACGTCGAAGAGCAGCGAGGGCGCGGCGTGTGCAATGGCGGAAAGGGTCATCCGATCGAGCCAGAGTGCAGTCACACGGGTCACAGCCCGCACGGTCGCCGTTCGCGGAAACTGGGCGAGCGCGCCCATCTCCCCGACTAAAGCTGGCGCGCACTGGTTCGAAATGGGGATGGGCCCGTGAGAACTGTCCGCGGTGACAGTTATTTCTCCGGTAAGGATGAGGAGGGCGCAGTCGCTCGGATCGCCTTGTCGCAGGAGTATCGCCTGCGGTTCGAAGGTCTGCTTTTCGCCGGCCTCGATCAAAATCGCGATCTCATCATCGGAAAGACCGCGGAAACAACTTATCGCGCGGATCGCTGCGCGCACCTCGTCTGCATCGTTCATCCGGCGCGAAACCTAGCGGGCTCCCGCGCCTGGATCGGCGCCAAACTCGAGGAGCAGCCAATTCAGCCCCTCCGTCCGGCGATAGCTCATACGCTTCGAGAATTTTTGCACAAGTCCGGCGCCAAAACCGCCAATCGTGAAATCCTCGCTCGGCCCCGAAATGCGCTTGGCGCCAGCTGCTGTCGGATCGAAGGCGCGGCCGTCGTCCACGAATTCCACCCGCACCCCGTCCGAGTCTGTCCACAGCGACACTGTCGCCCGGTTCGCCCGCCCATGCCGCACAGCGTTCAGGAAAACCTCTTCTAGGCAGAGGTTGATCGCGAACCTTGTATCCTCTCCCAATCCGAGATCACCGGACTGACTTGCGAACCACGCTTCGGCGTCCCCGACCCCCTCGATCGTTCCGGCGAACTCTCGCGAACGGGCGTCTGGCGGCGCAGGCGTCATTCGGCCCGGCTGGCCAAGCTCGCGGCTCGCGCCTTCAGCGCGGCGGCAGCGGATGTGAAGTCCGGATACATGCCCACGATCTCGTCGAATCCGGTTGAGCGGAGCACTTTCTCGACATTTTCGTTCGCGCCGCAAACCGCAATATAGTCGCCGCGCCGATTGATCGACTTCGCGCTCAGCATCAACGTCCGCACACCTAGCGAAGCGAGGAATGACACTTTCCGCAGATCGACAACCAGATACTTCGCCTTCTCTGCGAGCTCTGTAAGGGGACCGTCAACCTCCTGAGCGCCGGCGATGTCGAATCGACCGTCGAGCACGACCTGCGTCACCCCCTCCGGCGCGTCGATCACTGTCATATCCATGGCGAACCGCCCCTGCTTTCCAGAAAAGGACGAGTAGGGAGCGTTCGTGACAGTTTAGCGACACTGGAGGCGCGCCGCGCGATTTTGCCCTCGGGGATCAACCGAACCCCACTCCCGCTGCCCCCGGCGCAAGGCGGATCAGTCGCGAGTCCTCGACCGCGGCCTGCCGGTGCTTGACCGCCTCGCGGTAGACCGGATCGCGAAGCATTGCGACGAAGGCCTGAACGCTCGGATATTGAGCGATGAAGCAGAGGTCCCATCGCTCGTCCTGTGGACCGATTAGCATGAGTTCAAACTTGCCTCGCCAGACGATCGTCCCGCCGAGACGCTCGAAGACCGGCCCACTTTCGCGGCTGTAAGCTGAGTAGGCCTCGGCGCCAGTCGCTTGCCGTCCGTCCGCATAGGTTGCCCGGTCGCGCAGCCTCACGAGATTGAGCATGTGGATGGGACCCGGTCGATCCGCGGCGCGGAATGCGGCGAAGACTTCCTTTGTCGGATCAATATAGCCAGTCATTCGCGTCCCTCTCCCTGCGGCGCAACGGTCCTGGCGCCGCTACGTCAACGCGCTTTTAACCACACCGGCCGGCGCCGCAGGATTCCAGGCAGCCGATTAACGCAAACTCACCGCGACTCCATTATAGTTGCCGCGCTTATCCGTTCGGTGATGATTTTCATTGATTATGGCGCAGTCCTCGATTTTCGCCAATCTGCGCCGCCGCAGGAATACGGCAGAAGGCGCGGACGCTCCGTCCGGCGGCATCGAGGACGTGATCCTGCGGGAGCAATACCGCTCGCTCGTCCGCTTCGCCCCTTTCCTTTACGGTTTTGTCGTCCTCACCACGGTGACGCTTGCTGTGGGGGTACGCCATACGACTTCGACTCTGTGGACGGTCAGCGCCACTACCGCGATCTCCGCCGCGATGGTCACCCGCGCCCTCTATTGGCTGCGCGCGAGACGGAACGTCGAAAACTGCAGACCGGCGGTCATGAGGCGGGATTTGAGACTGGCGCTCCTCATCGCGCCCGCGCTGACCTTCGGTCTGTCGCTCTCGGCCGTTGTTTCGCTGCCCCCGGAGGAGGCGATCGAGCGCGCGCTCGCGCTCTTCGGTCTATGGGCCGCGGCGGTCGCTTGCGCCTTCTGTCTCGTTCGTGTCGCCCACGCGGCGGTCCTCGTCATCTTCAGTTCGAGCGCCCCCCTGATTGCCCTTCTGCTCGCCGCTCACGATGGATTGACGTTCTGGCTCGCAACGCTTCTGCTCGCGGCCTCGTGTCTCCTGATTCTGATGTTAAGCGAGACCTACCAGGCATTTGAGGACATCGTGCGCTCGCGTTTCCTGATCGCGGAGCGCCATCGCGCGGCCGAGGCCGCTGAACAGGTCGCGACGGCGATCGCTCATACCGACGATCTCACGGGTCTGCCGAACCGCCGCTGGATGCGGTCCTTCCTCGACGCGCGAATTGAAGCCGACGCCGCCCCCTTTGCGGTCGGGCTTATGGATCTCGACGGCTTCAAGCCGATCAACGATATCCACGGCCACCCCGCGGGCGACGAGATCCTGAAAGCGGTCAGCAAGCGGCTTGCATGCGCGATGTCCGGTCGCGGGCACGCGGCCCGCATGGGCGGCGATGAATTCGCGATCGTCTGCGAAAACATTCGGTCGCCGGCCGAGGCGATCGCGATCGGCGAAGAATTCAAGGGAATCTTCACGGAGCCGTTCAGCGTAGACGGACGAGCGGTCCACCTGACCGGCGCCTTCGGTTTTGCCCTCTTTCCCGCTTCGGCGCGCGATTCCAGCCGTCTTGTCAGACTCGCCGACGCTGCGCTCTATCGCAGCAAAGCGAAGGGACGCGGCGACGTCTGCGTCTTCGACAGGGCGGACGAGAGCGCGGCCATTGAGCGCGCGACTCTGGAGCAGGCGCTTCACAGCGCCGTCGCGCAGCGTGGAATCGACGTCGAGTTCCAGCCCATCGTCGATCTTGCGAGCGGGCGCGTGACCGCTTTCGAGGCGCTCGCGCGTTGGCGTTCAGCCGAACTGGGGGACGTGCCTCCCTCGGTCTTCATCCCCGTCGCAGAACAGGTCGGATTGATTGATCGGCTCGCGCGCGATCTCCTCCGCAAGGCGGCGAGGGCCGCAGCGCGCTGGCCCAACGACGTGTCGCTGTCTTTCAACCTCTCGGCCGAGCAACTCTCAAAGCCGACAACCAGCGCGCATATTCTGGCGCTCCTCGATGAGGTCGGACTGAAGCCCTCGCGGCTCGAAATCGAGGTCACGGAAACGGGAATCATGAAGGACATCGACGCCGCGCGCGCGACAGTCGACGCCCTGAGGGAGGCCGGAGTTCGCGTCGCCCTCGACGATTTCGGCGCCGGTTATTCGAGCCTTGCCCAGGTGCGAGACCTCGAACTCGATACGATCAAGATCGACAAGAGTTTTGTAAGCCGTGTCTGCGACGACCCAAAGATCGCAAGCCTCACCCAGTCGATCGTCGATCTCGCGCGGCGACTTGACCTGCCGTGCATCGCGGAAGGGATCGAACGCCCAGAGCAGCTTGAGGAACTCAAGCGCGAGGGCTGCGTCGCGGGCCAGGGCTGGCTCTTCGCCGAGGCCATGCCGGAGGACCGCATCGCCGCCTATCTGACGCGGATGGCCAACCGCGCATTCTGAATGTAAAGGCCGCCGCGACGTCGCGGCCGCGCGCCGACCGTCGAAGGACGAACGTCTACCTATAGTCGTTATAGTCCTCGCCGCCCTGCGGAGGCTTCGCATAGTAGGTATTGAGGATCGTCATCCGCGGCTTTGAATTGTCGATCGAGATCGTGTCGCGGCCGTGCCAGCTCGTGTGCAACAGGCTATGCGTCGGATGGATGACGACGAAAGCGAAGCCGGTGTTTGGCACGAAGGGCGCGGTCTTTTCCTTGACCAGCCCGTAGTCCTTCCAGTGGAAGATCCCCATTGGGGAGATCTTGAAGACGGTCGTGCCGAGTTCGGGGTGACTCGCGTCCTCAGGCATGTAGATCAGAACCGTCAGAACTTTGCGGCGCGTGTCCGGGTGCGGCTTGATGGCATAGCCGTCGAAGTCGGCGTAAAGAACAGGCTGCGGATACATTGGCACCGGCCAACCTTCCCCACTGCCCTTCGAGCGGATGCGTAGGCCGCTCTCCAGTTTCTCCCGCAGCGCATCTTCGATCTCGGGGGCCGAAAGCGCGTCGGAGACCGCGCGCCAGAGCGCCGTGCGTTCGGCATCGCCGGCCTCCACCCGCTTGTCCCACAATGTGTATTGCTTGCGCGTGCGCGCGCCGTTGAGGTCGACATAGCGGTCGAGGTCCGGCCAGCTCGACAGAAGCCGCTGGTAGAGCTCCTCAGAGAAGAAGCCCGGAAAGATCAGGTGCGGATAGGGCTTCTCATGGAGCGTTCCGTTGCGAATGGACTGGGCTCCGTGACGGACGATCGCCTCGTACAGGGTTTCGTCGGCGAGAGCTTCGGCAAGCATCGATCTGGGCCTCGGATCATAGCGCGTCTAAAGGGCGTCACGCCAATGGAGAATATGCGGGGCAATGTACACGCTTCGCGCCGGCGCTCCAAGCGGGAGGGGACGGATTTGGAAGCGTTTCAGAAGCGATAGCGACCGGCGGGTGTGGGCGCCAGGTTTGTGATCGCATCTTTCTTTTCAATGGGTTGACTGTCATTTTCTGCAACTTGGCAAGCGTTTTCTACTCTCTGGTCCCAACCTCATCGCGATGAAGCGATTTGCTCGCGGGTCGCGGTCCAGGAACTCCAGAGATTGCGTGCCTCCGTTTATTAGTTCTGATTTACAGAATACCGTATATTGTCTATCCGGACAAGAAAAATCACCGTCGCCTACCCACGTTTGCGCGTGAGGTTCGCTCCCTTGAAAATTGGACGAAGGACCCTCGCGCGCCTCGCTTATCGTTTGGTCACAAATTAGAGCGTACGCGCCGTGAAGGCGACGATCTTGGCCATGAGCTCGTCGGCGGCATGGTCGAGCGCTGCGGTTGCCGACGGGGCCTCGATCGACGCCACCGGCTCCCGAATGGTAAAGATATGGACGTCGACAATCCGGCCGCTTCTCAGATCGACGATGCGGACCGCGACGTCGATGTGAACTTCCGAAGTCGGGGCGTCGACCTCGAAATTTCGGATATCCGTATCGAGCTCGTAGTCCGCGGAGGCGCCGCCGCCCGCCAGAGATCGCGTAAGCCCCGCGTTCTGAAACGAGGCCGTAAGCCGCTGGCGAAAGAGCGATGTGAGTTGCTGCGGCCAGCGCGCCCCGGGCAAGGTGGATAGGGTCAGGCCATTGCGCACCAAAACACGCTCACTGTCGAGGTCGAGCGACGCGACCGGCTGGCCGATCTGTATTTGAGCGCGCAAGGACCTCGCCGACGGAGGATGGGCGGGCGTGATGTCGTAAATCGTCAGGGGCGGTCCGCTGGAGCAGGCCGCAAGCAAAAGCGCCACAGCCGCCGTCAGTCCGAACCGCGCGCTCTTGCGCCCCCCATCCTTGCGCCCCAGAACCTTGCCCATGTCTATTGCTGACCCCGATACTCGGGCAGCGACGGGCGCGCTCCCCAGATAAGCTGCCCAGGATTGCGCTCGAACGAGCGCACGACCCGGTCAACGTCGTCAAGCACCCGCTGGCCCTGAATTGCAAGCGCCTCGTACTGTCGCAGGCCCGAATTCGAGAACCGGCTCAGGCCTGCCGCGATATCCTTCACCCGCGCATCTACGTCGTCGGCCAGCTTCCGGACCGACTTCGCGGCTTCGCCGATCTGCTGCAGGGCGCCTTGCGTCCCGGGCGAGCCGAGGAAGGTCTGGGCGCTCGTCAGGACGCCGCTGACCTGGTCGGCGGCTTTGTTGAGCTTGGCCGAGATATCGCCGGCGTTGCGGAGCGTCTCGTCGATGTTCGAACGGTTCGCCTTCAAAGTGTCGGCGACGCCGTTCAACGAATCCACGAAATTCGACACCTTGTCCGAGGGAATTGCTTTCACGATCCGGTCGACGCCGCTAATCGCGGAGGTGAATTGCTCGGAGGCGCCGTTAATGCGCCCGACGAAATCCGCCCCCGAGCGCATCAGGTTCTGGTAGTCCGCTGAACTGGCGGCGAGGGCCTCCGTGAACTTCTGCGCGTCGTTGACGGCGGCGTGCACCTTGTCCGAATTGATGGCCGCGACGACCCGGTTGGCGTTGTCGGAAAGGGTCTTCAATTGCTCGATCAGGGGCGTGACGTTCCTGCCGAACTCCGCCGCCCCCTTGAGCGTGTCCTGCACGTTGTCGCGATTGTCGTTGAGCATACGGGTGAAGGAATTGACATTTTCGAGCGTCGAGCGAACGGCGACCTGGTTGTCCGAAATCAGCTTGTTCGCCTCATCGAAGGTCTGGTTGACCTTCGTGGTCGCCTGCTCGACGTTGTTCACGATGCTGCGGACTTTTGCCGGGTCGATGGCGGCGACCAAAGTGTCGGCGTGCTCGGAAAGCGCCTGCAGCCGATTGGCGAGCGGCTGAATGCTCTTGCCGAGATCGGTCACGCTTTTCAGCGCCGCATCGACGCCGTCGGCGTTTCGGGCAAGCGCCTGAGAGAAGTTCTGCGCATTCTCAAGCGTCTGGTGGATCGGCTGCGCGTTGTCGACCAGCAGCTTATTCGCCAGATCGAGCACGTAGCCCGCCTTCGTCTGCAAATCGGCGAGGGTCGCGGTCGGCAACGAGGGAATGACCGGCGGCGCGCCCTCGAGGCGAGGCGCGCCCTTCCGCTCGCCGCCAATCAGCGCGACGACGCCTGAGCCAGTGAGGCCCTGCGTCTCCAGTTGCGCCTTGGTGTCGGCGTTGATCGGCGCGCTCTCGTTGGTGACGTCGATATCCGCGACCACCTGGCTCGGATTGCCATTGACGAAACCAAGCGTCGTCACCTCGCCGACCTTGAGGCCGTTGAAAAGAACGGACGAGCCGGTCGATAGACCGGAGACCGAGCCGTTGAACACGATCTGATAGTGGCGGTGCGACCCGGTCCCAACGGTGGCGATCCACATCACGAACAGGAACGCGCCAACCACGGCCGCCAGCGTGAAGGCGCCGATGAGCACGAAATTGGCTCGGGTTTCCATCCGTCAGCGCCTCACGCCTTGGCTCGCTTCTCGCCGACACGCCCGGCGTCCTTGGCTCCGGCCCTGAGCACGCCCCGCTTCCCGTGAAAATACGAATTGATCCACGGATCGTCCGAAAGCAAGAGTTCGTCGATTGAGCCGTCGGCGATGACCTTGCCATGACCCAGCACCGCCACCCGGTCGCAGATTGCGAACAGGCTGTCGAGGTCATGAGTGACCATAAAGACGGTCAAACCCAGCGTTTTTTGCAATGTTCCAATGAGATCGTCGAAATCGCCCGCCGAAATCGGGTCCAGCCCGGAGGTCGGCTCGTCGAGAAAGACGATCTCCGGATCGAGCGCGAGCGCCCGGGCAAGGCCGACGCGCTTCGTCATGCCGCCGGACAGCTCGTTCGGGAATTTATCGGCTGCGTCGGGCGGAAGACCGACCAGCGAGAGTTTTTGCGCAGCCAGCCCGTCCATCATGGCCTGGGAGAGCTTGAGATGCTCGCGCATCGGCGCCTGGATATTCTGCCGAACCGTCAGGCTGGAAAACAGAGCGCCCTCCTGAAAAAGGACGCCCCAGCGCTCGCCGATCGCCAGATGCTCGCGCGGGGTGAGGTGGTCGAGGTCATGGCCAAAAACCTCGATCGAACCGGCCCGCTTGTGGATGAGGCCGAGAATCGTGCGCGTGAGCACCGATTTGCCCGCGCCCGAGGGGCCGACGAAGCCGAGCACTTCCCCCCGGTAAAGGTCGAGGTCGAGGCCATCCATGATCAGCTTGTCGCCGAACCCGACCGTGAGGCCCCGGACGCTGATCACCGCTTCGCGGTTTGGGGGCGGACTTTTCGCGGCGCCGGTCAATAGTTCACCGCGGCGAAGAACATGGCGAACAGGCCATCCATGACGATGACCGTGAAGATCGATTTGACGACTGACGCCGTGACGTTCTGGCCGAGCGATTTGGCCGATCCGTGCACGCTCATGCCTTCGATGGAGGCGATGATGCCGATCATGGCGGCCATGAACGGCGCCTTGATGAGTCCGACCGCGAAGGTCTGGACGGCGATGGCGCTGTGCAGGCGCGCGATGAACGCGGGCGGCCCCATGCCGCCATAGATCCAGGCCACGAACATTCCGCCCGTCAGCGTCGCCATATCGGCGACGAAGGTCAGCGCCGGCAGCGCTATGATCAACGCCACGAGCCGCGGCATAATCAGGACTTCGAGCGGATCGAGCGCCATCACCCGGAGCGCGTCGATCTCCTCGCGCATATTCATCGAGCCGATCTCGGCGGTGATCGCCGAACCGGTGCGCCCCGCGATCATGATCGCGGTCATCAGCACGCCCATCTCGCGTAGGCCGAGAACGCCGACGAGATCGATCGCGTACGAAGAGGCGCCGAAGCGGGCGAGCTGGAAAATCCCCTGCTGGGTAATGATCGCCCCGACCACGAGGTTGATCAGGACGATGATCGGCACGCTGCGGAGCGAATAGTTTTCCAGGTGATAGGCGACCGAGGTCCAGCGCCACTGCATCGGGCGCGGCAGGAGGCGGATCGCCATCGCGACGATCTCGCCGACGAAGCTCAGCCACTCGCCGATATCCACGCCGGTGTTCCAGACCGATTTGCCGACCGCCGTGAGGGTCCCGATCAGCGGATTGGGATGGCGCCGACGGGACGGCTCAGGCTTATGGTAGCCCGCCTCCTTGAGGAGAAGCGTGTATTCCGGCCTTGCTCCTCGATAGGCCGCTGAGACGCCGGCCTCCGACAGCTCCGCCCGGGCGCGGTCGATGACCCAGGCGCCAGCGGTGTCCATCTTGCTGACGCCGGAAAGATCGAGGACCGCATCGCGCGGGTGCGCCTCCTGCGTCTCGGTCAGGGTCGCAGCGCTCTTCTCGAGCCGGGAGCCGTAGCCAATGATCCATTCCCCCGCGAGAGACAGGACCAGCTCTTCGTCATCAGATTGGCGCGTCACGGATGGCGCGTCGGACAAGGATCACTCCGGTAAGACTTGGCCCCTGCTGCCGTTATAGCGAAGTGACCCACGCTGTCGAGGCGGGGGCTCGCCGCGGCGCACGACGTCACATCCTGCGCCCGGCGCGATCAGGACAAAAACAAAGCAAGTACGAATTGGAGACCCCCGAAGCGGGACTCGGATTCGGAACAAAAGCGAGTCGAATCTTTGCGCGGTTCAAGGCCGCTCGAGCATCAGCGTGAAGCGATCGTATAAGCCCCCTCGCCTTCCCCGTCCCCATCCGGGACGACAGGGCCATGCCCAGTACAAACCGGGCCGGAATTGACGACACCCGAATCGGACGCCCCGAATTCACATGGCGCAACCAACGATTGTCGCGGGTTGCCTGCAACGTCAAGACAGGGTTTCCGGAAGCTTGCCCGGAAAGATATTGGGGAGGCTGAATTCGGGACACGAGGGACGAAGAGCGGACAAAAGGAGCCGGAATCGGAGACCCGAGATTCGAGGGCCAGTCGCGGAGGACAAGGCAAGGGCCTGAGTCGGCCGACCGCCGGACATGGTAAACGGCGGCGAGTCAATCCATCTGTGCGGCTTTGAGGATGTTGACCATGGTGGCGTGCGCCGGCGCGTCTGCGAGGTTGCGGATGCGATGGGGCCGGTCGCAGCGGTAACGCAGTGTTTCGCCGGCGCTCACTGCTTCGATTGCGCCGCCGACCTCCACCTCAAGTTCCCCATCCAGAACGGAGAGGCATTCGATCGACCCGCGGGCGTGGGCTGTCGATTCGAGCACGCCGCCTGGATCGGCCTGAAAATCGTACCATTGGAGCCAGTCGACCGTTCTCAGCCAGCCGATCACCGCCAGCCGGCACAATCCGTCGTCCGAAACGAAGATCGGCGTCGTTCCCTTGCGCAGGTGTTCGATAAAAGGACTGTCCTCGGAACCCTGAAGCATGGACTCGATCGAGACGTCGAGGGCGTGGGCGAGGCGCCAGATGGTGGTCAGCGTCGGATTGGTCTCGTTGCGCTCGATCTGCGAGATGATTGACTTTGCGACGCCCGACTGACCGGAGAGATCGGAGAGCGACAGGCCGTAGCTCTTCCTGAGGTGCTGGACGGCCAGGCCGAGCTGATTGGCGACCGAGGCCGCGCCCGCTTCCAGAACTTTCGCCTTGTCCTTGCCCTCAACGCCCATGCAGGCAGCATAGCAAATCCGTCCGGAATATCGAACGAAGAAGTTCGTCGTTCAGACCTTCCGTCCGCCCGATTGGCGCTATCCTCCGTGTCCCCGACACAACGAAGGAGATCAGAAGACCCCAGCGTTCCTGCCCGCGACGAAAAGGCGCGCCGGTTTCGCATTCACGTGTTGACCTAGGAAGCGGAGGATATAACGTGATTTCGCGGATGCAGCGCACGGAAAAGACAATAACAATCGGCTGTATCCGGATGTCGGACAGTGGACAATGCGAAAACCCGCCGGGGGGCCACGCGAGGAAAGCTTTAGGGACCACGCGGCTTCGTCCGCCGGCGGGCGGAAAAACTCGGTCCAATCATTGGTTCGCGCCCTGAAGATTGTGAACCGCCTTGCGGCTTCAGACGACGGCATGACGCTGACGCGCATCTCCGAAGACGTCGAACTCCCGGCCTCAACGGTGCACCGCCTGCTGACGACCCTTGAGCAGGAGCGTTACATCCGCTTCGATCCCGAAAAGCGCCACTGGCAAATTGGCGTTCAGACGTTCGTGGCGGGAAACGCGTTCCTTAAAACGCGAAATCTGGTCGCCGTCGCGCGCCCATTTATGCGCGCGCTCATGGAGGAATGCCGCGAAACCGTGAAGCTCGCCGTCGAAAACAAGGGCGAGGCCATTTATCTCTGCCGCTCTGATGGCCCACAACCGGCTCCGCCAGCGGCACGCAACGAGTTGAGGGTGCCCCTTTACTGTTCAGGCGTGGGCAAGGCGCTGCTGTCGGGACGAAGCGACGCCGATTTGGCGACGCTGCTTCCGCGAAAGGAGATGCCCAGACTGACCGTGAATACGATCATCAACGGCTCAAGATTGTACGACGACATCATGCTCGCGCGCGAACGCGCCTATGCCGTGGACAACGAAGAGCACGCCGTCGGGCTGCGCTGCGTCGCCGCTCCGGTGTTCAACGAATACCACGAGCCGGTCGGGGCCATCTCCATATCGGGCCCGGTGGCGCGTATCCACGAGACGGATATTCCGCGTCTGGGCGATCTGGCTCGCCAACGAGCCGATCAGATCACCGCCAGGCTTGGCGGGGCAAAGCCCAATATGCTTCGCTGACCCAGGAAGTCTGGTGGTTTGGAGTCGGCGATGAAGAGCGGTGGGGGTCAGGAGACCGGAGCGATCGACCGGCGCCGCGCGCTTGGCTTGGCGGCCGGCGCGGCGCTGAGCCCGGTTTACCCGCGAGCCGCCCACGCCGAAGAGACCAAAGCCGAAGTGACCCCGGCCAAAGCGGCGCAAACGGAGGCGTCGGCGGAAACGCTCGAACGGCAAACGGCTCCCGGCGCTGGCGTCATGAGCCCTCCCTATGGCAACCCGTCTCCGTTCGAGGCCGAGGTCGTTCGACGGGACCGCACGGGAGGCTCCCCTTACCCAACCCGCCAGGCCGCCGCCAGTTTAACCCCGCTGCAGGATCTCAACGGGATTATCACGCCGGGCGGATTGCACTACGAGCGACACCATTCCGGAGTTCCGACGATTGATCCCGCCGAACATCGGCTGATCATTCATGGTCTCGTGGAACGCCCTAAGATCTTCAGCGTCGCTGAAATCATGCGTTTTCCCGCCACGTCGCGGATCTGCTTTCTGGAATGCTCCGGCAACACCCAAAATTGGGGCGAGCCGAATCCCGCCTATACTGTTCAGGACACGCACGGACTGCTCAGCTGCAGCGAATGGACGGGCGTTCTCCTGAAAACTGTCATCGAAGACCTCGGCGTGAAGCCGGAAGCGCGCTGGATGCTCGCCGAGGGCGGCGACGCCTGCGCAATGACGCGAAGCATCCCGATCGAAAAGGTCTACGACGACGCGATGCTCGTCTATGCGCAGAACGGTGAAAAGCTTCGTCCTGAGCAAGGGTACCCGCTGAGACTTCTCCTTCCAGGGTTCGAGGGCAACACGAACGTGAAATGGCTGCGCCGCCTGAAGTTCGGGCTGGAGCCGTGGCAGACCCGGGAGGAGACCTCGAAATACAGCTGGCTCATGCCGGACGGAACCGTGAGGCAGTTCAATTTCGTGATGGAGGCGAAATCCGTCATCACCTCCCCCTCGGGGGCCAGCGGCTCCGAGCGCCGGGATTCTACGAAATATCCGGAGTTGCATGGTCGGGCCGCGGCCGGATCGAGAGCGTGGACGTCAGCCTCGACGGCGGCGAATCATGGAAAGCGGCCACGCTCCAGGAGCCCGTCCTTTCGAAATGCCTCACACGGTTTCGCGCGCCCTGGCGTTGGAACGGGGAAAGCGCGACGCTGATGAGCCGGGCCACCGACGAAACCGGCTTCGTGCAGCCGAGCCGCGAGGAGCTGCTCAAGCAACGCGACGCACGATCTTACTATCATTATAATGGGATGCAGCGCTGGCGCGTTGCCGAAGATGGCGGCGTCACCAATGGCGGCTAAAATCGCATCAATCGCTTCCGCCGCAATGGTCCTCGCTATGGGCCCCGCTGCCGCCGGAGACGGCTACGGGCTCGGCCGGACGCCGACCTCGGCGGAAATCGCCCAATGGAACATCGATGTCAGCCCCGACGGGACGGGGTTGCCCCCAGGACAAGGGAGCGTCCGCGAGGGCGGGGCGATTTACGCGAGTCGCTGCGCCGCGTGCCACGGCGATCATGGCCAAGGCGGCCCGATGGACAAGCTCGCGGGGGGCATGGGAACGCTCCGGACGAAGAAGCCCATAAAGACCGTCGGCAGCTTCTGGCCCTATGCCACGACCCTTTACGACTTTGTTCGCCGCGCAATGCCGTTCGACGCGCCGCAATCGCTGTCCCCATCGGAGACTTACGCCGTCTGCGCCTATGTTCTCTACCTCAACGGCCTCTTGCCCGACGACGCAACCCTCGATGCGTCGTCGCTGCCGAAGGTGAAGATGCCGAACCGCGACGCGTTTGTGAGCGCCTACCCCGCGGCGCCATGACGCGGACTGGGTCGAAGGGCGACGCAAACATTTCCACCATGCGGGAATCTCGGCTCAAGCTCTTGGAGCCCCATTCAGTTCGAATAGTCTGAGCAGCCAGGAAGATTGTGGACCGGGAGCGAGATTACCTCTCGATCCAACGTGCTGCATTTCCGATTCGGGCCAATTCGGCGATGCCATTGGCCTTGGATCGGAACCCCGGATGTCCGCCGGGAAGACGTCTTCCAGCGGCAGTTTCGACAAAAAGGACGAGGAAACCTCAAGGAGATGACGATGAAACTTAGATTTGCTTCAGCGGTAGCGATTACCGCCCTTACGCTAGGCCTTGGCGCTGCGCGCGCGGACAATCTGAAAACGCTCGAAGGCATGCATATGACGGCGCCAGTCGACTGGCCACCGTCCCGCAGGACGGGGCCGAAGGCCGACGCCGTCAGCAGATCCTGAAAGAGAAGATCAAGCTGCCGCCGGGCTTCCATATCCAGCTTTACGCGCTGGTGCCGGACGCCCGCCATATGGCCGTCGGCCCGCAGGGCGTCGTGACCTTTGTGGGCACGCGCAAGAGCAAGATCTGGGCGGTGACCGACCGCTCGCGGACCGGCGCCGAAGGCGGCGATCGAAGTCAAGGAATTCGCTCCGACCCTGCCGAAGAAGCTGCCGAACGGCCCGTGCTTCTCGAAGGACGGCTTCCTCTACGTCGTCGAGCAGAACCGCGTCCTGCAATATGCCGGCGGCCGAGTTCTTCTACGAAAGCCCCGACGTCGCGGTCAGCGATGTCGGTGCCCGAGGGCCAGCTGATTCCGAAGTCGGAAGAAAGCTTCAACCACACCGCGCGGGAGTGCCGCGTCGGACCGGACGGCAAGCTCTATATCCAGCTCGGCCAGCCCTATAACGTGCCGCCCAAGGACAAAGCCGACCTCTATCAGAAGGTCGGCATGGGCGGCATTATCCGAATGGACCAGGACGGCAAGAACCGTGAGGTCTATGCGACCGGCCTGCGCAACCCGGTGGGCTTCGACTTCAACCCCAAGGACAAGTCGCTCTGGACCAACGACAATCAGGTCGACGGCATGGGCGACGACATTCCGCCGGGCGAAATGAATCGCGTCGACGAAGCATGGGCCTGAACTTCGGGTTCCCGTGGTATGGCGGCGGCCATGTCCGCACCAACGAATACAAGAGCGAGACGCCGCCAGCGGACGTGGTCTTCCCGGAAGTGGAGCAGGTCGCGCACGCGGCCGACCTGGGGCTGAGCTTCTACACCGGCGACATGTTCCCGGCGAAGTACAAGGGCGCGATCTTCTCCACCCAGCACGGCTCCTGGAACCGCACCGACGCCAGTCGGCGCGCGCGTCATGGTGACGTTCCTTAAGGAGGACGGCCATGTCGCGGGGCCGTCGATTCCTTTCGCTGACGGATGGAATGACGACGGCCACTATCTTGGCCGCCCGGTTGACGTGCAGCAATATTGGGACGGGTCGCTGCTCGTTTCCGACGATCTCGTCGGCGCGATCTATCGCATCTGGTACGACGGCAAGTAGAAAGGATCGGAAGGGCGGAGTCATTCGCGGACTCCGCCCGCGCTCCCAGAATCCCGTCGGAAGGTTCATGCTAGTTTTTCGCAATATCTCGAAAGTCGCCTATGCTGTCGGCCTCGGTCTGATCCTGTTCGTCGCGGGCGGACACGCTGAGGCGGGCGACGTCAAGGCAGGACGAGCAAAGGTCGAAAGCCTCTGCGGCAATTGCCACGGCGTGGACGGCCTCTCCAAGATTCCCGAGGCTCCGAACCTCGCAGGACAGACCGAAGACTATATCATCGCGCAACTGAACGCTTTCAGGAGCGGCGAACGTACGAATCCGATGATGTCCATCGTCTCGAAGGGCCTCTCGGACAGCGACATCGAGAACGTCGCCGCTTATTTCGCCGCCATTCCGATCACGGTCGGCAAGCCTCCGCAATAGCGGCGGACTTCGGGAGCGGGAAGGGACGGCCGGGTCCGGAAGGCAAGACCGCGGACGAGGCCAAGAGAGGGAAGATATGTTTCAACAATTGCTGACCCCGGTCGCCAACAGTCTCCTGTTGTCGTTTCTCGTGGCCGCGCTGCCGGTAGCGGTGGTGCTCGTTTTGCTTGGCGTCATTCGCCGGCCAGCATGGCAAGCCTCGCTCGCGGGGCTCATCGTCGCATTCATCCTGGCGATCGCGGTCTGGAGCCTGCCCGCGGGTCTCGCGGCGAATTCCGTCTTCAATGGGGTCGTACTCGCGCTCTGGCCCGTCATGTGGATCGTGTTCAATGCGCTCCTTCTCTATAACATTGCGGTGGAGTCTCGGCGCTTCGACGCGTTTCGCGAATGGCTGCTTCTTCACCTGCCTGACGACCGGCGCGTCGTTCTCGTGGTCATCGGCTTCTGCTTCGGAGCGCTGCTCGAAGGCATCGCCGGTTTCGGCACGCCAGTCGCCATCACCGCCTCGCTTCTGATGCTGGTCGGCTTTCCGGCCCTCGAAGCGCTCGTCCTCGTGCTCATCTTCAATACCGCCCCGGTCGCCTTCGGAGCGCTCGGCGTTCCGGTGACAGTGCTGGGCGCGGTGACCTCCCTGCCCTCCGCCACGCTCGGCGCGATGATCGGGCGGCAATTGCCTTTCATCGCGTTGATCCTGCCCTTCTACGTCATCGCGCTTTACGGCGGACTGCGTTCGGTGAAGACACTGTGGCCGGTGCTGCTCGTAGCGGGCGGCTCGTTCGCGATCTTCCAGTACGTAACGTCGAACCACATCGACTACGCGCTGACGGACGTTCTGGCCTCGCTCGGCTCGCTGATCGTGACGCTTGGCTTTCTGCAATTCTGGCGCCCTGCGCCCGACCCGGAATTCGCCATTCGCGCCGATGTGCTCGATCGCGCCGAGCACGGCTCTCGGCTGTCCCCCTGGCAGGGCTGGCTGCCGTGGCTTATCGTCACCGTTGTCGTGATCGTCTGGACGTCGTTCAAGATCTTCGCGATCGGCCAGCTCGCGGTCCATTGGCCTGGGCTTGACAAGGCGATCTCGATCACGCTGTACGACAACAAGCCCTACGCGGCGGTCTGGACGTTCCAGCCGCTCTCCACGGGAACCGCCATTCTGCTCGCCGCAATCATAACCGCGCTGGTCGTGGGCCTAAGCCCGGCCCGGTTCTTCGACTGCATCGGACGAACTTTCAAACAATCGTGGCTCGCGATCATCACGGTGTGCCTGATCGTCGGCCTCGCCTATCTCATGAACTACTCCGGCATGGCCTACACGCTCGGTCTCGGCGCCTCCTCGGTCGGCCATGCCTTCGTGTTCGTCTCTCCCTTCCTCGGATGGGTCGCGGTCTTCCTGTCGGGCAGCGACACGTCGGGCAACGCGCTGTTCGGCAACCTGCAGGTGGTCGCGGCGCGGCAACTCGGCCTCGATCCGGTGCTGTTCGCGGCCACGAACTCTTCGGGCGGCGTTATGGGCAAGATGATCTCGCCGCAGAATATCGCGACGGGCTGCGCGGTCACCGACCTGCGCGGACACGAGGGTCTCGTCTTCGCGCGCACCTTCTGGCACAGCATCGTATTCACTTTGCTGCTCGGCGTTCTGGTCGCCCTTCAGCAGTTCGTTTTCCCGGGCATGATCCCAGCCCACTAAGCGCGCGCGTCGGGTTCTGTTCCTGACGCAAACGGCCCCCGAAAACGGCAAACGCGGCGTCAAGGCGCCGCGTTTTCGCAATCGTCGGAGATCGTGAAACGCCGCCCGGCGGAGAGCCTGGCGGCGCGTCCGATTACATCGTCGCGGAGGCGTAAGCGGTAACTTCCATGCCAACGCAAACTTCGCGCACTTCCGGGGTCGACCAAGCCATAGCGATTCCTCTTTGTCGGATATTGTGTTTCGCATTCCGTCCGCCGGAACACGTGAAAAAACATATCAGGCGCGCCAATGGCGGTCAAACGAAGAGCGCGTTTTGACAAGGCGTTGAACGGCCCGCGCCTAAACAGTCCCCCCGAAATACGAGCCAAGCGCGATACGTCGGATCGCCTTAGAAGGTCGAACGAAACGCCCCGCCGTCGATCAAGATGTTCTGGCCGGTAAGAAACCCTGCATGCGCGCTCGCGAGATAGGCGCAGAGCGCGCCGAATTCTGACGGCTCGCCGAAACGCCCCGCCGGGTGACGCGCTTCCGCTTCTTTCCGCGCCTCCGCGACGGCGATGCCGCGCTGCGAGGCTGTCCGCGCCAAAGAGGAGCGAATGCGGTCCGTGTCGAACGAACCTGGCAGGATGGCGTTGATTGTCACGTTGGCTTTCACATGTTCGCGAGCAGCGGCGGCGAGAAACGCAGTCAGGCCCGCCCGCGCTCCGGAGGACACGTCGAGCCCCGCGATCGGGGTGCGCACCGAACCCGAGGTGATGTTGATGATTCGTCCAAACCTTCGGCTGACCATGCCCGGCAGCATCGCCTGAACGAGCGCGATCGGCGTCAACATATTCGACTCGACGCCCCTGAGGATGTCTTCCCGGGTGATCTGTTCGAACGGCTGGAAAGGCGGTCCGCCGTTGTTGTTCACGAGAATATCGGCTTCCGGAGCCGCTGCGATAAGCGCCTGGCGGGTCGCCGGATCGTTGAGGTCGCCCACGACCTCGACGATCCGCACGCCGGTCCTCTCCCGGATTTCCGTCCCGGTCCGTGAAACTTCGTCCCCATTGCGGCCGTTGACGACAAGGTCGCAACCCGCCTGGGCCAACGCCAGCGCGCAGGCTTTTCCCAAGCCCTTGCTCGATGCGCAGACAATCGCCTGCCGCCCCGCAATCCCCAGATCCATCACAACAATCCCTCGCCTCGACACATTTGAGCCGCCGACCTATAACGATTCGAGACGTTTTGCGTCACAGAGGCGACACGAGAATTTGCGCTAAGACGTCTCGTCGGGCCGAATTCACGCGAGAGGGGCGGGCCTTGTCCATAGATCAAGGAACCCATCGCTACCGCACGCTTTTCCTTTCAGATCTTCATCTGGGGACGCGCGGTTGCCAAGCTTATCTAATCCTCGACATGCTTCGCCACGTTGAGGCGGATACGATTTATCTGGTCGGCGACATCGTCGACGGGTGGCGTCTTCGCGGGGGCTGGTATTGGCCGCAGGCCCATAACGATGTCGTCCAGAAGCTCCTGCGAAAGGTGCGGCGCGGTTCGCACATGGTGTTCGTCCCAGGCAACCACGACGAATTCGCGCGCCAGTTCTTTGGGCTCTCCTTCGGGGGCATCGAGATCAAGCGCCAGGCGTTTCACACCGCCGCTGACGGCAAGCGCTATCTCATCATCCACGGCGACGAGTTCGATGTGGTGGTGCGGCACTCGAAATGGCTCGCCTATTTCGGGGACTGGGCCTACACGACGGCGCTGTTCGTCAACACGCACTTCAACGCCGCGCGGCGGGCCTTGGGGCTCCCCTACTGGTCTTTTTCCGCCTGGGCGAAGCTGAAGGTCAAGAACGCGGTCAATTTCATCGGCTCTTTCGAGCACGAGCTTGCGGCCGAAGCCAAGCGGCGCGGGGTCGATGGCGTTATTTGCGGGCACATCCATCACCCGGTCATTCGCGATATCGAGGGCGTGATCTACGTCAATACCGGCGACTTCGTGGAGTTCGTGCTCGCTGGTGGTTGAACACTGGGACGGACGGATGGAAGTTCTCCGCTGGCCCCGGACCCTGAAGATACCAGACCCGGTCGGAATCGAGGCCGCTCTCGAGGAAGACCGCGACGAGGCGCGAGCGGAAGCTGCGTGATGCGGATCCTGATCGCGACCGACGCCTGGAGACCTCAAGTCAACGGCGTGGTGTCAACGCTCGAGCAGATGACGCGCGCGGCGTCAGTCCGTGGCGCGAGGTTTGATTTCCTCACGCCTCAGGGCATGTGGACGGCGCCAATGCCGACCTACCCAGACATCCGCCTCGCGCTCGCGCGACCGGCCGAAATCCGGGAGCGCATCGAGGACCTTGCGCCCGACCATGTCCATATCGCCACCGAAGGCCCGATTGGCTGGCTCGTGCGCCGCCATTGCCTGAAGACCAAGCGGGTCTTCACGACCAGCTACCACACGCGGTTTCCCGAATATATCTGGACGCGCACCCGGCTTCCGGAAAGCCTGACCTACGCGGGCCTGCGCTATTTTCATCGCCCTTCGGCGACGGTGATGGCCCCAACGCCGACGATCGCAGCGGATCTGACCCGGCGCGGTTTTCCACGCCTTCGACTCTGGACGAGAGGCGTCGACCACGACCTCTTCCGGCCGCGCGAGACGCGAGTCCTCGATCTTCCGCGTCCTATCTTTCTCTCCGTCGGCCGGGTCGCGGTGGAAAAGAACCTCGAAGCGTTTCTCTCCCTCGACCTGCCTGGCTCGAAAGCGATCGTCGGCGACGGGCCGGCCCGCGGCTCGCTCGAGCGGCGCTACCCCGAAGCGCGCTTCCTTGGCTCGCGGAAGGGAGAAGCCCTCGCCGAAATTTACGCCAGCGCGGATGTCTTTGTGTTCCCGTCGCGAACCGACACATTCGGGATTGTGCTGGTCGAGGCCATGGCGAGCGGCGTTCCCGTCGCGGCGTTCCCCGTCCCCGGTCCCATTGATGTGGTGGGCCCAGAGGCGGGCGTCCTCGACGAGGATCTGCGAGCGGCCTGCCTTCGCGCGATGACGATTCCACGCGAGTTGGCGCGCGAATATTCCTTGCGCTTCACGTGGGACGAAAGCGCGAAGCAATTTCTCGACAACGTCTCGGCGGCGCGACGGGAGGTTATGGGATCCAATCGAGCGTCGTCTTCAGCGAAACAGCTTAAGCTTGTCGGCGACGCTTAAGGCGTCGAGCGCAAGCAGCGCCCGAGAAGCTGTCTCGTCTGGGAAACTCGTCTCCGACTCGCGGTCGGCGGAATAGGAATCCGCCCGGGTTTCGAGATAATCGATCAGTGGGACCAACAGGTCGATGATCCTCCGGATATGCTCGCGCGCGCCCTCGTCTTCCGCCTGACGCGCGGCGGCGCGCCCATCCAGCCGTTCGATGGCGCGAACGAGTTCGGCCATCTCCATCGAGCGGATGCGGCGGGCGAACTCATCAAGAAACCAGCGGCCCCGCGCCGTCTCGCGCACTGCAGCCTCGATGAGTTCGAAATCGCCTTCCTCGATCTCCGGCGGCGGATCATCCACAGCGCGACGAGTCCCTGGGTTCTTAAATTCCCCAAAGGGGCACCAATGCTTGCGCCGCGCAAAAACACAAGGGCGGATCAACGTGATAAGCTGCTTCGCGCACTGCGATATTCGAAAGGACCCAAATGCGAGCCTGTGCTCTCGCGCTCGCCGCGTGCCTTCTCGCGGTCTCCGCCGCCGCACAGACGTCCAACCCCCATCATGCGATGGGACCGCCGACGCGAATGGCCGGCATGGCCAGGCCTGCCGGAACGAACCCTCTTCAGCCTGGGCAGGGCGCCTTTGGCGCAATCCAGGAGATCGTCGCGATCCTCATGGCTGATCCATCGACGGACTGGTCGAAAGTCAACATCGACGCGCTTCGCGAACACCTCGTCGACATGAACAATGTCGTCCTATCCGCGAAAGTCGTGAACGCGCCTGTCGAGGGCGGGATCCGCTTCGATGTCACCGGACAGGGCGCCGTCCGCGATTTCAATTCGCCGCATGGTCATGGCCCATGCGGCGATGATGAACGGCTTCGACGGTTGGACTATGGAGGGGAACGCGTTGGACGACGGCGCCTCTCTGACTGTCCGCACGCCAGCGAAAGACGCTGACAAACTCAAAGGATTGGGCTTTTTCGGCGTGCTCGCGCTCGGCACGCATCATCAGATCCACCATCTGATGATCGCGCGCGGGATGCAACCGCACCGCTAGGGAGCCCGAGGAGCCTAACAATGTTTTCGTTTCTGCGTTTCGCGCTTCTCGGCGGCCTCGGCGTCCTTCTCGCCCCTCCCGCGCTAGCGGCGCCTCTTTGTCCGGGCCTAAAGGGCGTGAAGCCCGCCCCGCCCGCGCTCCAGGCGAGAATCGCCGAAGCTTTCGGGATCGATCCGGCGGGCGCGACCCACGCCGTGATCCGCTGCGCTGGCGAGACGCTGATGGCGTGTTCGTTAGGCGCGAACCTCAATTGCGGCAAGGCGGATGCCCGGCGTGCTTTGCCGGGCGCAACGGCTTACTGCCGCGACAACCCTGACTCCGACTTCATCCCGATGTTCGCGACGGGGCACGCAACCATCTACGATTGGCGCTGCTCCGGTGGAAAGGCGGTTCCCGGCAAGACGGTCGTGACAATGGATTCGCAAGGTTTTGACGCGCAGAACTGGAAAGAAATCCGCTGACCGTTCGCGGTCGTCAGTGGCCCGCGAGACCCAGGGCGGCGCCTCCTGCCCCCAGGGCGGCGACAACGGCAAGCGGCGCGGCGCGCCACGTGACCAGCGCCACGAACCCGGCCGCGGCGACCGCGAAGTCGACCGGATTGCGCACAGCGCTCGTCCAGACCGGATCGTAAAGCGCGGCCGCCAGCAACCCGACGACCGCGGCGTTGATTCCCGCCATGGCGGCCCGAGCGCGGGAACGGCGGCGGAGATCGTGCCAGAAAGGCAGGGCGGCGAGAAGCGCCAGCAGGCCCGGCCCGAAGAGAGCAACGAGCGCAAGCGCTGCGCCCGCAACTCCCCCGGGCGGCGTGACGGAGACGGCGCCGAGAAAAGCCGCGAACGTGAACAGCGGCCCCGGCGCCGCCTGCGCGGCGCCATAGCCTGCGAGGAACGCGCCCTGCCCGACATAGCCGGGCGCGACCACCGCGGCTTGCAATAAGGGCAGGACGACGTGGCCGCCGCCGAAGACCAGCGCGCCTGATCGGTAGATCGCGGCGAAAAACGCGAGCGCACTTTCGCGCCAGGGGGCAAAAGCCAACGCAAGCAAAGCCAGATAGGCGATCAGAAAAGCCAAGCCAAACGCACGGGAGAAGGGTGGAGCCGCACTGTCCCCCGGTCCGACCGCGCCAATTGTCTTGCCGCACAGAGCCAACCCGAGAAGGCCTCCGGCCAAGATTGCGCCGACTTGTCCCGCCGCTCCAGGCGCGACGGCCACGAGCGCGAGCGCCGCAAGCGCAATCACCGAGCGGGGCGCGTCATTGGCCAACGACCGCGCCATGCCGAGCACAGCCTGCGCGACGACCGCGACAGCCGTGAGTTTGAGGCCGTGCAAAAGCCCCGTCCCTGCCGGCCCAGACAAGAATGCGGCGCCATAGGCGAAGGCCGTCATGGCGACGGCGGAGGGCAACGTAAAGCCGACCCATGCGGCGAGGGCGCCGGACCAGCCCGCGCGCATGAGCCCGATCGCGAAGCCGACCTGACTGCTGGCCGGTCCGGGCAAAAACTGGCAAAGCCCGACGAGATCCGCATAGGTCTTCTCGTCAAGCCAATGCCGTCGCACGACGAAGGCCTCGCGGAAGTACCCGAGATGGGCCACAGGGCCGCCGAAGCTGGTCAGACCGAGCTTGAGGAAGGCGCTCAGGACTTCGAGCGGAGTTCCATCGGCCCGCTCACGCAGCGCGCTCACTCCGACGGCGGAGCGACGCAATCGGCCTCGATCTCAACCAGCCACTCGGGATGGATGAAACGAACGACCTCAACAAAGGTGCAGGCGGGCTTCACCTCGACGAACATCTCGCCGTGGGCGCGCGCGGCCTCTTTCCAGCGCGAGATGTCGGTCAGCATCACCCGGGTGCGGATGACGCCATGCAACGAAGCGCCGGCGTCCTCGATCGCCTTCTTGACGATGGAGAGGCAAAGCTGGGTCTGCCTGTAGACGTCGCCCCGAAAGGCCGCGAGTTCGTCCGGCAGGATCGGCGCCGTGCCGGCTACCGCGATCATGTCGCCAATCCTGACCGCGCGGCTCATGCCGATTTCCGGCTCCATTGGCGAGCCGGACGACACGAGTATGCGGCGGGGGCCGGCGACCATCCTCGCGTTTCCTCGTTTTCAATGCCTGCGGCCCGCGCGGCGCCGCGTACGGCCCCCGCGCGGACTTTTCACCAAAAAAACGTCAGGCGGCCTTGGCGAGCTGCTGCTCGACCATTGTGCGAAGCTTGTTCAGGTCTTTCGCGAAAAGGCGGATGCCGTCGGAAAGTTTTTCCGTCGCCATTTGATCCTCGTTCAGCATCCAGCGGAAGCTTTTTTCGTCCAGCGACATCTTCTTGGGGGCGGACGGCGGATGGGCGGGATCGAGCTTACGCTTAAGCTCGCCCTCGTCCTTCGAAAGCGCTTCCAGGAGGTTCGGCGAGATCGTGAGCCGGTCGCAGCCCGCAAGCGCCTCGATCTCGCCCGTGTTGCGAAACGAGGCGCCCATGACCACGGTCTTGATCCCGTTGGCCTTGTAGTAGCCGTAGATCGCGTGGACCGACTCCACGCCGGGATCGGTATCTGGCGTGTAAGGACCTCCGCCTGCCTTGACGTGCCAGTCTAGGATGCGTCCAACGAAGGGCGAGACGAGGAAGGCATGGGCCTCCGCCGCCGCAATCGCCTGGGCCATCGAGAACATGAGCGTCATGTTGCAGTCGATGCCCTCGGACTGGAGCTGTTTAGCCGCCTGGGCGCCTTCCCACGTGGAGGCAAGCTTGATCAGGATGCGGTCGCGCTTGATGCCGCGCTCCTCGTAGAGGCCGATGAGCTTGCGGGCCTTGGCGATGCAGGCGTCGGTGTCGAAGGAGAGGTCGGCGTCCACCTCGGTCGAGACGCGGCCCGGCACGATCTTGGTGATCTCCGAGCCGAAATTGATGGCGATCCGATCGGTGACGTCGCCGACGGGCGCGCCCTTCTTGCGCCCCCAGACGACCGCCTCATCGACGAGCTTGGCGTAGGCCGGCATCTCGCTCGCCTTGAGGATGAGCGAGGGGTTGGTCGTCGCGTCCGTCGGCTTGAAGGCGCGCATCAATTCCATGTCGCCCGTATCGGCGACGACGGTGGTCATGCTCCGCAACTGATCGAGCTTGTTGGCCATATGGCTCTCCTCGGGAAAGGGGCGTTTCGACAGTCATCGCGCTTTCGCGCGACCTTTTCGTGACCGCAAGTCATCGCGCCTTAAGCGCGCCCTTTTCAAGGGTCAGGGCGCGGGAGTTTGCTGGATCGATTGTCCGCTCGTCGACTGACCTGCCGCCTGGCCCGGCGCCGCCGCCGCCGCGCTCGCCGGAACGGCGGCGGGACGGCCCCGGGCGAAGGGGGCAAGGGAGACACGGATACCGCGGTCGCCTGAGGCGAGCCGGGCGCGGCGACAATCGCATTGGAATTGGCGTCGGGGTCCGGATAATTGCGCGCGTCCGTGTCGGAGACCGAATTGGCCTCCTGCGGCGTCACCCGTTGAAGCGCGGAGCCGATCGCCGCAAGGACCTGGGGGGAGTCGGCGTAAACGGAGTGGGCGATGAAGCGGTCGGCGTCCGAGTAAGCAGAAATGTCGACCACTTTGGCGCCGAGTTTCTCGATCTCCTCACGATCCGAGGGATTGGAGGCGTCGATGGCGCCGACGCGCTGACGTGACAGCGCAAGCGCGCTGGAGAGCGAGAGCGCGCGGTCCTTTGGGGTCGCAAGCACGATGACCTTCGCCGGACGGATGCGCGCCATCTGAGAAGCGAAGACTGTCATGTCGATGTCGGGCGAAGCCAAGATCACCGTGCCAAGCTTGCCGTTCAGGGTACGGTCGCCCGCAATGGCCGACTGGCGGAGCGCCTCCATGGTCAGCCAGCCGCCCATCGAATGGCCGAGGATCTGGATCTTGCCGACCCCGGGGGTCTGGCTGATGTCATGCATCAACGCCTGGAGCGCGTCGCGCGACGACATCGCGTTTTCGCGGTCCGGCATATAGGCGAAGAGGTCGCCCTGCGACGGCCAGGTGAAGAGAACCGCGACGCCGCCGAAGTGGGAATCGTAAACGATCTGCGCCGCGCGGGCGCGCGCCTCCTCATAGGACGTGTTGAAGCCGTGCACGAAAAGCAGCACGTCCCGGTTCGCGCCGACGCGCCCTGACAGATGCGTCGCAAGCTCCTGCCGGAATTCGTCCGGGTCAAGCGGACGCTCGCTTTCGACCGTAATGTCGTTGGCGGCGTTCGGACCACCCCACAGTGGAGCCTCGATCGAACCGGGACGATGGCCAGGGGGGATCGTCATTGTGGCCAGCTTGAAATGCGCCTCGGGCGCAACTTCTCGCGACGCGCCGCCCGTTTCGCCCTTGCGGGTCGAGGCGATGAAGATCTGCACGGGGTGAGGCTGCGGGGTGGAGAGGTCGCTGCGAAATGCCCCGAAATCCCCCATCTCACTCATGTCCGGCCCGATGCAGCCGGAGACGACGAGCGCTGCGGCGAGCGACATCGCGAGAGCAAAGACGCGGACTCTCAACGCAGAAAATCCCCATGGCGCCGGCGCTGCGCGACGGAGCAACCATTCCTATCCTCAAGAATTTGTTAAGCAAATCCGCGTGGCTGGGTTCGCGGGTGAGGGGGTGGATGCGCTTGTCGTGTGGCGACAATGAGACGATGCGCCGCTGCGGAATGCGCTTCGCGCCAGCGGCGCGATTGCCGAGCGCGCCCTGCCCTGCTTTCCTGTAAAGCGCCTCTTCAAAGGAACGGCCATCCCATGAAAGCGATCATCGTCCAGTCGCCCGGCGGCCTCGACCGTCTTCAACTCGTCGAGCGGGCCGATCCCGGCACGCCGGGGGCGGGCCAGATCCGCGTCGCGCTCCACGCAAGCTCCCTGAATTTCCACGACTATCTCGTTTGCGCGGGGAAGTCGCCGACGGCGGACGGACGCATCCCGCTCGCTGACGGCGCCGGAATCATTGAGGCGGTCGGCGACGGCGTGACGGGATTTGCGCAGGGCGACCTCGTCGTGTCCTGCTTTTTCCCCGACTGGCAGGACGGCGCTCCGAAGTCGGGAGATTTCCGGCGCGTTCCGGGCGATGGAATCGATGGTTTCGCCTGTGAGGCGGCAGTCGCCCCGGCCTCGGCGTTCACGCTTGCGCCTCGGGGCTATAGCCCGGAGGAGGCCGCGACGATCACCACAGCCGGCCTCACCGCCTGGCGCGCGCTGGTGGCGGACGGCGAACTCAAGGCGGGCGACATCGTGCTCGTCCTGGGCACAGGCGGCGTCTCGATCTGGGCGCTGCAGATCGCCCGGGCCATGGGAGCCAGGGTGGTCGCCACTTCGTCCTCCGACGAGAAGCTCGACAAGCTTCGGGCCTTGGGAGCGGAGTTCGCCGTGAACTACAAAAGCCGGCCGGACTGGGGCGCGGCGGTCAGAGAATGGACGAGCGGGCGCGGCGTCGATCACGTGATCGAGGTCGGCGGTCCCGGCACGCTGGCGCAGTCGATCGAGGCGGCGAAAATCGGCGGCCACATCCATCTTATTGGGGTGCTCACTGGCCGCGCCGGCGAAGTTCCGACCGCAAAACTGATGGCGAAGCAGATCCGCCTGCAGGGCCTGATCGTGGGAAGCCGACGTCAGCAGCAGGATTTCGTCCGCGCCCTCGACGCAACGGGCGTCCGCCCGGTGATCGACCGGACCTTTCCCCTTGCAGCCCTGGCGGACGCCTTCCGTTACGAGGAGTCGGGCCGCCATTTCGGCAAGATCTGCATCACCTGGTAGATCTACGTCTGTCCGCGCGCCAGCCCGAAGAGGAACCGCGCGAGCGCCAGGCACGGAAAGAAAAGCCCCACGCAGGCCGCCGCGCGCCAGCCGGCATGCGCGAAGGCATAGCCGCCGAGCGCCGAGCCGACTGCGCCGGCCGCGAACAAGCCGGCCAGATAGACGCCATTCATCCGGCCACGGGCTTCGGGCGCGACGCTGAAGATCGCACGAAAGCCGACCACGAGGTGGGTCTGCACGCCGAAGTCGATGACGATAGCCGCCACGACCAGCATAGCGAGGCCCGCCTTCGATCCCTCGGGCGCAAACAGCGTCCCGAGCAGCCCGAGCGCTACGAGCGCGATCGCCCCGCCAGTCGCAGCTCGGCTGAAGCCGCGGTCCGCCAATCGGCCCGCAATCGGAGCCGCGATCGCGCCCGAAACTCCAACGAGCGCAAAAAGGCCGATGCCCTTCTGCGTGAAGCCGTAGGCGGGACTTGCGAGCAGCAGCGGCGACGTCGTCCAAAACAGACTGAACGTCGTGAACAGCATAGCTTGATAGAAGGCGCGCAGGCGGAGAACCGGGGTTTCGGCGGCCAATCGCGCCATCGAGCGAAGGAGCGCGGGGTAGCTCATTCGCGAAACGGGCTTTCGAATGGGAAGGGTGCGTGACAACAGAAGCGCGAGCGCGACCATCAGGATGGCGGACGCGATGAACACAACGCGCCACGAACTCGCGGCCGCGACGAAGCTCGCGACCGGGCGGGCAAAGAGAATGCCAACCATGAGCCCGCTCGTCACAAGACCGACGACGCGTCCGCGCGTCGCGTCCGTCGCGAGATGCGCCGCGAGGGGAACCACGATCTGCACCGCCACCGACACAAAGCCGATCGCGGCCGCCGCCGCGAGGAAGGCCGCCGCGCCGGGCGCGAAGGCGGCGCTCGCCAACGCCGCCGCGTCCAGCAGCGTGCAAGCGACGATCAGCTTTCGGTTCTCGACGAGATCGGCGAGCGGCACCAGAAAGAGCAGACCGAACATGTAGCCGAGCTGCGTCAGCGTCACGACGAGCCCGGCGGTCGCCGGCGCCATGCCGAGCGATTGAGCGATCTCCCCCGCCAACGGCTGGGCATAATAGATATTCGCGACAGTCGCTCCGCACGCAAAGGCAAGCAGCAACGTCGTCGCGGCGCTGATCTCGGGAACGCGTGGCGCGACATGCGGGGGTGGCGCCTGAATGTTCATGCGAGATACCGCCAGCCGTGCCGGTCAAAAAGCAGCGCGCGGCCCTGCACGACCGGCTCGTCAGCAGCCTTCGTCTCCGCTTCGCGGCCCAGGAGGCGCATCAGCGCCCGAGCGACGCCGCCATGCGAAACCACAAAGACGTCAGAGGCCAGAGATGCGAGCCAAGGCTCGAGGCGCTCAACGAGCATCGCATAGCTCTCCCCGTTCGGAGGGACGTAATTCCATTTGTCCACGAAACGAGCGCGCACGCCTTTCGAGTCACGCGCGGCGACCTCGGACCAAGTGTGGCCCTCCCAATCCCCAAAAGTAAGCTCCATCAGCACGGGATCGAGACGATAGATTTCAGGCGCGAACGCCATGGCTGCACGCAAGCGCTCCATGGTCTCGCGGGCGCGACTGAGGGGCGACGCAACGAACGCCCCTGCCCGATCGAGCTTTTCAAGCTCGTGAGGGATTGAGGCGCGCAGCATCCGCCCGACCGCGCTCGCCTGCTCGCGGCCGCGCGGGTTTAAAGGGATGTCTTGCTGGCCCTGGAGCCGGTTTTCCGTGTTCCAGGCGGTCTCGCCATGGCGCACGAAAAGAATGCGGTAAGAAAACACGCGCCAAATTGCGATTGTTGGAGATGACCTCGGATTCCCATGCCGCTGGCCCTGGAGTCAACCACTGGGCGACGAGACGCCGGTCAAGTTTCCGCGACCTGCCCCGTCAATCCCCGCGATCCGGGATGGAATAGGTCCCCACCGCATGGGCAACGAGATCGGATTTGCCCTCCGAAAAGAGGCCCACCTCCCCGACCGCGAGACGCTTGCCGAGCTTCATGAGCTTCGCCTCGCCGATCAGATCGCCGGGCTCGGGCTTCCGCAGGAAATTGATTGAGACATTCGTGGTGACCGCAAGCTTCACGCGTCCGATCTCGTGCAGGATCGCGACATAAAGAGCGAGATCGCAGAGCGCGAACATGGACGGCCCGGAAATCGTGCCGCCGGGGCGCAGATGGTCCGGGTGATAGCGAAGCCGCACATTCGCGGACATGGGCGCCACGGCCTCCACGGCGTAGTGACCGCTCTTCCACATCTCCGGAAAGACTTCGACGAGGTAGGCGCGGAGTTCGTCGAGCGTGAAAGGCTTTGGCTTGGTCATGAGGACTCGGCAATGGAAACGGCGACAACGCTAGCCGAAGCCAAAGAGGAGGCAAAGGCATTGCGCCCGCCCCCGTCCGTGGACTAACGCCCTTGCCTATGACTGCACTGCCCTCCGATCCTCTGGACCAGAGCGCGACCGCGCTGCTCGGGCTTCTCCGAAGCCGCAAGCTTTCGGCCGCCGAACTGATGGCGGCGACGCTCGACCGGATTGCCGCGCTGAACCCGACCTACAACGCCATCGTGGCGCTGCGTGACCGTGATTCCCTGATCGCCGAGGCCAAGACAAAAAACTCCGAGGCGAAGCGCGGCCCACTTTTCGGCCTGCCGATGGCGGTGAAGGATCTGGCGGCGGCGAAGGGCCTGCCGATGACCATGGGCCCGCCGCTACTGAAAGATTTTATTCCGGAAGAGAACTCGATCTTCGTCGAGCGCCTTCGCGAGGCGGGCGCTATAATCATCGGCAAGACGAACACGCCGGAATTCGGTCTCGGCTCGCAGACCTTCAATCCCGTCTATGGCGCGACGCGCAACGCATACGATCCAGCCCTGACCGCGGGGGGCAGCAGCGGCGGCGCGGCGGTCGCGCTGGCGCTGAGAATGCTCGCGCTAGCGGACGGTTCGGACTATGGCGGCAGCCTTCGCAACCCGGCCGGCTGGAACGCCGTCTACGGCTTTCGGCCCTCCATCGGCCGCGTGCCCAACGATGGGCGCGAGGTCTGGCTGCCCTCGATGGGCGTCAACGGTCCGATGGCGCGCAACCCAACCGACCTTGGCCTGCTGCTCTCCGTGATGGCGGGCTACGACCCGCGCGAGCCGCTGTCGCTCGCGGGCGACGGAAGCGAGTTTGCAGCCCCGCTCGCCAACGACCCGAAGGGCCTGCGCATTGGCTGGGCTCGCGACTGGAACGGCGCGCTGCCCTGCGAACCCGGCGTGTTGGCGGTCTGCGAGAAGGCGCTGAAGGTCTTCGATGGCATGGGCTGCATCGTTGAGCCTGCGGTCCCTGACTTTTCGCTTGATGCGATCTGGGAGGCATGGGTCACGTTGCGGCATTGGCAGGTCGGCACGAACCTCGCCCCGTTCTGGAACAACCCCGACCTGCGTGCTCAGCTCAAACCCGAGGCGCAATGGGAATGCGAGCGGGGCGCCGCGCTCTCTGCCTATGACATCTCCACGGCTTCCGCCGTGCGCACGCGATGGACCCACGCGTTGCAGGCGTTCTTCGCGCGTTACGACTTCCTCGTTCTGCCGACCGCGCAAGTTTTTCCGTTTCCGGTCGAGACGCGCTGGCCTCAGGAGATCGCAGGCCGAAAGATGACGACCTATCACGAATGGATGAAGTGCGTCGTCCCCGCGACCATGGCCGGCGGCCCCGCGCTCGCGGCGCCCGCCGGATTCAGTGAAGCGGGCCTGCCCATGGGCATCCAGATCATTGGCCCGAACCGCGCGGAGCTCGCGTGCTTGCGGCTTGCGCAGGCCTATCATGAAGCCGCGAGCCTCGACTTCCCCTCTCCCTGAACGGGAGAGAGGGCGCGCTGGCATTACCCCTTCTCCGGCAGGTTCAGCCGGACGTGCAGCTCGCGCAACTGCTTCGCCGTCGCCGGGGACGGCGCGCCCATCAGCAGGTCTTCGGCGCGCTGGTTCATCGGAAAGAGCGCCACCTCGCGCAGGTTCTGCTCCCCAGCCAGCAGCATCACGATACGGTCGACGCCCGCCGCCATGCCGCCATGGGGCGGCGCGCCGTAGTGAAAGGCCCGATACATGCCGCCGAAGCGCTCGATCACCGTCTCCTCGCCATAGCCTGCGATCTCGAAAGCCTTCACCATCGCGGCGGGGCGATGGTTGCGAATGCCGCCGGAGGCGAGCTCGTAGCCATTGCACGCGACATCGTACTGGAAAGCCTTAATGGTCAGCGGGTCCTGGCTCGTCAGCGCATCGAGGCCGCCCTGCGGCATCGAGAACGGATTGTGAGAGAAGTCGGTCTTCTTCTCGTCCTCGTTCCACTCGAACATCGGGAAGTCGACGATCCAGCAGAATTCGAAACGATCCTCTGAGATGAGCTTGAGTTCCTGTCCCACTTTCGTCCGTGCGAGCCCAGCGAATTTGGCAAACTTGTCCGGATCACCCGCCACGAAGAAGGCCGCGTCCCCCGCCGTCAGTCCAAGCCTCGCGCGAATGGCCTCGGCGCGCTCCGGGCCGATGTTGTTGGCGAGAGGCCCGCGCGCGCCAACGCCGGCGGCCTTGGGATCGGCGGCGAGCGTCGTCTCGTCCTTGGCGCGGTCGAAATAGAGAATGTAGCCCAAACCCGGCTGACCCTCGCTCTGCGCCCAGGAATTCATCCGGTCCGCGAATGTGCGCTGGCCGCCGCGCGGTGCGGGGATCGCCCAGACTTCATTCTTCTCGGTCTCGAGCAAACGGGCGAACACCTTGAAACCCGAACCACGAAAGTGCTCGGACACGTTCTGCATCACGATAGGGTTGCGGAGGTCCGGCTTGTCGGATCCGTATTTGCGCATCGCCTCAGCGTAGGGAATGCGCGGCCATGGCGAGGCCGTAACGGGCCGCCCTCCCGCGAATTCCTCGAACGCGCCGCGCAGCACCGGCTCCATCGCCGCGAACACGTCCTCCTGCTCGACGAAGCTCATCTCGATGTCGAGCTGATAGAACTCGCCGGGCAACCGATCGGCGCGCGGATCCTCGTCGCGGAAACAGGGCGCGATCTGAAAATAGCGGTCGAAGCCGGCCATCATCAGAAGCTGCTTGTACTGCTGCGGCGCCTGCGGCAGAGCATAAAACTTGCCGGGGTGCAGGCGCGACGGCACGAGGAAGTCCCGCGCGCCCTCCGGACTGGACGCGGTCAGGATCGGCGTCTGGAACTCGAAGAAGCCTTGGGCCTTCATGCGCGCGCGCAGCGAGTCGATCACTCGCCCGCGCAGCATGATGTTGGCGTGCAGCTTCTCGCGGCGGAGGTCGAGGAAGCGGTAACGCAGCCGCGTGTCCTCCGGGTAGGGCTGGTCGCCGAACACCGGCAACGGCAGATCGCCCGCCGGGCCGAGCACCTCGATCTCGCGGCCATAGACCTCGACGAGCCCGGTCGGCATGTCTGGGTTTTCCGTGCCGGCTGGACGCTTGCGGACGTTCCCGTCGATGCGGATGACGAATTCCGAGCGCAGTTTCTCGGCCTCGCGGAAAGCCGGCGAGTCCGGGTCGACCACGCATTGGGTGAGGCCATAATGGTCGCGCAAATCGATAAACAGCACGCCGCCGTGATCGCGGATGCGATGGCACCAGCCGGAAAGGCGAACCTGCTCGCCGACCTGCTCAAGGCCGAGCGCGCCGCAGGTGTGCGTGCGATACCGATGCATGGAAAAATCCGCCTCTATGTTCCAAATCTCGCGGGAAGGCCGCCGCTCTAGCGGAAAAGCGGCCAATGGGAAAGCCGGAAAGGCGCCTTGCCGAGCGGCGCCACCCAAGAACGCGACCCGCTCGATGTCGACGCGCTCGCGCGCTTGCGAGATTTGTAGTTTGCGGCGTGACGAGTCCAAAGCCGACGCCTGCCATGATGGTTCCGGTCGCCGCGCAGGTTTGGCGCCGAGCGGGCGATTTCAAAAGCTTAGGCGCCAAAAAGTGTCCGTTTGTAATTCCCAAAATTGCCGCTCCCCTTCCACTTGCGGCATAGGGGTTGGGGTGAGCATCGCGCGAGAGAGCGCCTTCGGGGCCAGTCTCTCGTCCCGCGCTTCCCGCGCTTCCTCCCGCAACCATCAGCTTAACGGCTTTGTATCGGCTTCGATTTTCGTCATTTCCAGTACATTGTATCACATAATTCTGAAAAAACAAAAACCGACGTCGAAGCGACCGCTGCCGTCTCGAAGCGCCCTTCGCCTCCCCCAGAGGGGCTGACTTACCCCTGCCCTCTTCGGCGCTGGGAACGCCCACTTCCCTTGGATTTCCGGCTTGAGGCGGCCGATTTGCGGAGATGAGGGTCAGGGAGCGCGGAGCGGCCTTTGCGAGCGCGCGGCGCGCAGGGGTCGACCTCTCCGTCAGACCGGGCTACGCTCGTGCCCTGATAAAAAGGGATTTTCCCATGTCCGCCCCTTCCCCTGTCCCGGCCGCGCATGCCGCGCCGCTTCGGCTCACGAACCAGTCCGGCGTCGTGACGCTGACCCTTGCCGCGCCCGAAAAGCGCAATGCGCTGGGCCTTGCGATGATCGATATGCTGATCGTCACGCTGGCCGATATCGGCAAGGACGAAAGCGTGCGAGCGATCGTGCTGACGGGCGAGGGACCCGCGCTCAGCGCCGGGCACGACCTCAAGGAGATGCAGGCGCATCGCAACGATCCCGACCGCGGTAAGGACTATTACGAGACGCTCTTCGCACGCTGTTCGATGCTCATGCAGGCAATCGTCAATGGGCCGAAGCCAGTGATCGCGGCGGTGGAAGGCGTTGCAACGGCGGCGGGCTGTCAACTCGTCGCGTCCTGCGATCTCGCGATCGCCGGCGAGAAGGCGCGCTTTGCCCTCTCCGGCATCAATGCCGGGCTTTTCTGTTCGACGCCGGCCGTCGCGGTCAGCCGCGCGGTTCCACGAAAGGCTGCTCTTGAAATGGCGCTTACGGGCAAGATGATCGGCGCCGAGGAGGCGCTGCGTCTCGGCCTCGTCAACCGTGTCGTTCCCGAGGGAGAGGCGCTCGCCTCGGCGCAAGCGCTGGCCCGCGAAATCGTCGCGCATCCGGCCTCCTCGCTCGCCATCGGCAAGCGAGCTTTCTACGCGCAGATCGAGCAGCCGCTTGACGTGGCCTATGGCCTCGCGAGCAAGGCGATGATCGAGAATCTGGCGGAGCCGGATTGCGTCGAGGGCATGGCGGCCTTCATCGAGAAGCGCAAGCCCAACTATGGCGAGGGCCATGGCCGTTGACGGGCTGGACGACGAGACGCTCCGCGACATTCTGCTCTCTGTCCGAACAATCGCGGTGGTCGGCGCCTCGCCCAATCCGGAGCGGCCATCGAACGAGATCCTTGGATTCTTGACGGAGGCCGGATTCGAGACCTGGCCGGTCAATCCCGGGCATGCCGGCTCGCTGATCTGCGGTCGGCCGGTCAGCGCGCGCCTCGCCGATGCGCCGGTCAAAATCGACATGGTCGATGTGTTCCGAAAGTCGGATGCGGCCGGCGGGGTGGTTGACGAGGCGCTGCGCCTCGATCCGCTGCCGCGCGTGATCTGGATGCAACTCGGCGTCGTCAACGAAGCCGCAGCCGAACGCGCCCGCGCGAAAGGCGTCACGGTCGTGATGGACCGCTGCCCTCGAATTGAATGCGGGCGGCTTGGAATTCGCGATCAGATCGAGAAAAGCGAGAGGCCTGAGACGATGATTCAGGAAGAGGCCGGGGGAAGGTAGAGCGCCGAGCCCTCCGCAAGTTTGGTGAACGTATCGTAAGCCATCCAAACGTAACCGTAGCAATTGTCCGTTCCAGACTGGCCCTCGACCGTGGTGCCCCAGCTCGTGCCCTGGCTGTTCTGAATCAAAAAGCCGGTCGCGTTATAACCGATGATCAGCATGCAATGCTTCGCGCCCGATAACTGGCCATTGCCGACATAGGGGACGGGAAGATTCGGACCCGCATAATCCGACCCAGTCGGTGTAGAGGTTCGTCCCCCACGCCAGCGCATTTCCCGCCGCGATCTGAGACTTGATGCTGTCAAGGTTTACGGTCTTGACCGACAGCGGCTTAGGAACAATGAAGTTTGAATCGGCTGCGACCGGCGCATTCGTATAGTTTGACCACAACGAGCCACAATCCGAATAATACGGGGCGTTCTGAAGGTTGGGCGTGCCGGACTGGGTCAGGATGCTGAAGTAGTCCCCGAAGGCGGAACCCTTGCACTGACCGGTTGGCTCACCGACGCCCTGCATGACCTGAATATAGATCTGGGCTGGGCTGGCCTGCCCGCTCGGCTGGGACGGATCGACGAGCCCGCTTTGCGCGGCGTAGAACGTGGCGAGCTCGGTCGATGCCCATGAGCAGCACGTCCCCGGCGATCCGGGATGGGCCGCAGTGCCCTGCTGACCGACGGGAGGCAGCCACGCGAAGTTCACCTGACCTGTCGGCGGCGGCGGCGCGGCCGGCGGCGGCGCGAGTTCAAACTGTTGTTCACGGCTCGGATCATAACCGAAGTCAGGCACGGCGCTTGGCATTGAGCGTCCTCCTCCGAAATCGATGATAACATGAGCGGCGCGGACACGCTGCTACCATGATGTCCGAAAAAGAATTGTCCCCATCTCCGTGGCTCTTGAACTTACGCGCGCTTGCCGATGCGCCGCGCCTTGAGCGCGGCATGCGCCGCCTCCGTGCCGTCGTGGAAGGTGCCGAACAGCCGATCGAAGGGAACCAATCCGTCGGCGTAGTTCACTTCGAAATATTTGTGGTGGAGATAGTGCTGGTAATGGTCGGCGCTCAGCCATGCGCCATCCGCGAGCTTCACCTTATCGAAGCCGTTGTGCCCGACCGCAGGCGCGAAGGCGCGGTGCTGTAGGTGGAAGATCACATGCAGCGGGTGCGACGGCAGGATCCAATGCACGATCACGCCCGAAAAGTAGAGGAGATGCTCAATCGGATGCATCGAAAGGCCCGACCAGGGGCCCGGATTGATGTTGCGATGATGCAGCTTGTGCACCGTGCGATAGAGCGGGGGCCAATGGATCAAGCGATGCACGGCGTAGAAATGCGCCTCCGCGATGACGGGAATGAGCAGGATCAGCGCGACGAACCAGATCGGGTGCGCCACGAATGTGATGGTCGGAACATAGGCGTTCGCCTGCAGCCAGAGGGTCAGAACCTCCCAGGCTGTCCAGATCGGCACGCCGCTCGCGAGCGTCCAGACCATGTTGTCCCAAAGCTGCCGGCGGAAGAGAAACGAGTTGTTTCCCTCCGCAAGCCAACGGCCGTTGTATTTGAACTCGGTTCCCTGCGCGCGCTGCACGTAAAGCCTGAGATGCCAGGCGCTGTAGAGCGTCAGCGTCAGCGCAAGATTGCGTGCGAAGATCAGCGCAATCCATCCGGGATCGAAACTCTTCATCGTGGCGAGGCTCGGCGTCGCGAAACTCCACGTCGCAAGGGCAATCGCGAAATAGAGCGCGTTCCACGGCCAGATGTAACCGGGATAGCCAAAGAGCCACTTCAGGAAGGCCGCCGGGTCCCACGGCCAGACGAAAAGCGGCGCCGGCCGCGTTTTCTCCGGTCGAAACTCCGCGGCGCGCTGACGCTTATCGCTTCTGTCTAGGGTCGCGCTGGACATGGGCCTGATGACCTCGGGCGTTTCCTTTGACGACTTGACCGGCGCGGGCCAGATCGCTGTCGTTTTCCGGGCCGGAATTTCTACGCAAACCAAAAGCGGCGCAAAGCAAAACTTGATGAAATTTCATCAAAGCGCGAAGCTGGCGGAAAATTCGGAGCGCGAGCGCCGATGCGCAAGCCGAACGCCGCCGACGTCGCCAAAGCCGCTGGCGTAAGCCCCGCCACCGTGGATCGCGTCCTCAATGGGCGAGGCGGCGTCAGCCTCGAGAAGGAGCGCAGGATCCTCGATTGGGCGCGACGGCTCGGGATCGACCGCAATCTCAAAAGCCGCCCGACGCGCCTGGTGAGAATTGGCGTGTTGATGGGACCCGAGGCGAATGCGTTCTACGCCCGCTTGGCGGGGGCCTTCGCCAACGTGAATAGACTCTTCTTCGCCGCAAATGTGCAGAGTTCGGTCGTTTTTTGCGACAATCTCAATCCGAAGGAGGTGGTCGGCCAGGTTCGCCGCATGGGCGAGAGTTTCGACGCGCTGATCGTCGTCGCCCCCCAGCATCCGACGCTGTCGGAGGCCTTGCGTGCGATCGCCCGAACCAAACCCGTCCTCGCGATGGTCACCGACTTGCCCGACTCGGGCCGATTAGCCTTCATCGGGCTCGACAACCGGATCGCTGGACGCGCGGCAGGCGATTTGATGGGACGACTCATCGGACCGGATGGGGGCGAGACGGCGCTCGTCACCGATACGCAGGCGATGCTCGCGCTGCGCGAGCGCGAGCAGGGTTTTCGCGCCGTGCTTGCGGAACGCCATCCGCGCTGCCGTCTCGGAGAGGTGATCGAGACGCAGGACGGAGGCGAGAGCGCCGGCGCTCTTTTGCGCGATGCGATCGACCGGCGGCCAGACATCGCGGGCGTCTATGTCGTCTCGACCGGCAACCGCTCCATCGTCGCCGCGCTGGAAAGGATCGGGCGCAGCGCTTCAACAGTGGTGATCACGCATGAACTGACAGCCGACCGTCGCATGCTCCTGAAAACCGGCGCGATTGACGCCATCATCGACCAGAACCCGGAACTTGAAGCCCAAACCGCGGTCGAGTGGCTGGCGCATCATTTCGGGCGGCTCGAGACCGCCCCCACGCGTCTCACGACGCCATTTACAATTTTCTTCCGCGAAAATTGCTGAGACGTCCCGTGAGGGCGCTCCTGATCCGGGCTTGGTTCCGCCCCTCGCGTCTCGCTCGCGTCCGACTTTATTGACATTTCTGCATTTTCCCCTATGTGAAAGGCGTCGAGGGCGAAGGCCCCGGCGATGCGGCTGCGATCGCTTCGCGCTGCCGCTCGGAGGCGGTTCATCAAAACGCCATGACCCGCGCGCAAGGACGCGCTCCCAACGAAGCCTTTCACCGGAACGCGGGCCGCGAAGGCCCGCTTTATGCGAGACCTCATGAAATTTAACGAACTCGGCCTGAGCGAAAAAGTGCTCAAAGCCGTCGAAGCGTCGGGTTACGACACGCCGACGCCCATCCAGGCGCAGGCTATTCCCCACGCCCTTCAGGGCCGCGACGTGCTCGGGATCGCTCAGACGGGCACCGGCAAAACCGCCGCTTTCACTTTGCCCATGCTGTCGCTGCTCGAGCGCGGCCGCGCTCGCGCGCGGATGCCGCGCACCCTCATCCTCGAACCGACCCGCGAGCTTGCGGCGCAGGTCGAGGAAGCCTTCGCGAAATACGGCGTGAACCACAAATTGAGCGTGGCGCTGCTTATCGGAGGCGTCTCTTTTGGCGACCAGGAGGCCAAGATCGCCCGCGGGGCGGACGTCGTGATCGCGACTCCGGGCCGCCTGCTCGATTTCACCGAGCGAGGCGGCCTTCTTTTGACGGCTGTCGAGATCCTCGTCATCGACGAGGCGGACCGCATGCTCGACATGGGCTTCATCCCGGATATAGAGCGCATCTGCAAACTGGTGCCCTTCACCCGCCAGACGCTCTTCTTTTCTGCGACAATGCCGCCGGAGATCACCCGGCTTACCGAAACCTTCCTCCAGAACCCGGTTCGTGTCGAAGTCTCCCGCGCCGCGACCACCGCCGAGAACATCACGCAGACTCTCGTCCCTTCCGGCAGCGCCCCCCACGACAAGCGCGCAAGCCTCCGCTCGATCATTCGCAGCGCCGAGGACTTCAAGAACGCGATCATCTTCTGCAACCGCAAGCGCGACGTGTCCGTCGTCTACCGCTCGCTTGAGAAGCACGGGTTTTCGGTCGGGGCGCTGCATGGCGATCTTGACCAGAGGATGCGCATGGCGGCCCTCGACGCCTTCCGCGCGGGCAATGTGCAACTGCTCGTCTGTTCGGACGTTGCGGCCCGTGGCCTCGACATTCCGGACGTGAGCCACGTCATCAACTACGATGCGCCCCATCACGCCGAAGACTACGTCCACCGCATCGGCCGCACGGGCCGCGCGGGCAAGTCGGGTGCGGCTTTTACGATCGTCTCGCGCGCCGATTCGAAGTCGATCGCTGAGATCGAGAAGCTGATCAATCGCAAGATCGAGCTGGCTGCCGAACGCCGAGATGCCAGCTGAAGATGAAGAGGCTGTCGACACGCGGCGTCGATCCGGGCGACGAGGCGAATCTCGGCGCGGCGAAACGCGTCGCGGCGCCCGAGTCGAGGGTCAGCCCCGCGCCGACGTCCGTGCTGATGAACCCCGGGTCGACTCGCGCCGCCATCACGCTCCCCGTCCGCCGCAGGAGCGCGTTGCCGTCGAAGAGGAACGGGTCGTCGCGAGCCGCCACACCCCTCGTCCCAGCGAGCCATCCCGTCGCCGCGAGCATCGCGACGAGGAGCCGCCGGTCATCGGCCTCGGCGACCATGTCCCGAGCTTCCTCCTGCGCCCGGTGCCGAAGCGCGCTCGCGTCTCCCGTGAGCACGAGCACGCAGCGGAAGAATAGATCGCTCAGTCGGCGGCGGCTTCGGCAGCCGCCTTCGCTTCGATCCGCAGAATGCGCTCCCCCATCTCGACCTGATCCCCGACGTTGGAAACGAGATCCCGCACGACCCCCGCGAACGGCGCAACGAGGGCGTGCTCCATCTTCATAGCCTCCACCACCGCGAGGCGCTGACCAGCTTCGACGGCCTCGCCATCGCCGACCGCGAGCGCGACGATCCGTCCGTTCATCGGCGCGCTGACGGCGCCATCGCCCTCGCCACCCTTGCTCGCAGAGCGTTCGAGCGGGTCGACGAGTTCGACAAAGGCCTGACGGCCGCCCGCAAAAGCGTAGATACCGCCCTTTGCTTCGAAAAGCGTAATCGCGTCGCCAGGGCTCATTTCGCCCGAGGTCGCTGGAACACGCTCGTGCTTCCCGTCGATCAAGAGATCGATGCTGTAGCGACGCGGACCGGCAAGCTCGAAGGAATTGGCCATTCGCCATGGGTCGTGCGACGACAATGGGGAGGGAATCTCGGCGTCGCGCTCCTCGATCAGGCGACGCGCCGCCGCAAAGGCGGCGTGGGGATCGGGCGCGTGGGGGACCGCGCCCAGCGCCGCGAGATTGGCGTCGATCGTGCCGGTGTCGAACGTTCCGGCCGCGACCTCGGCGCTGCGCATAAGGAGGCGCAAGAAGGCCAGATTCGTCTTCGGTCCGATCACCACCGCCTGCGAGAGCGCCTTGTCGAGAGCAGCCAGCGCTTGCGCGCGTGAGTCGCCGTGGACGATGAGCTTGGCGATCATCGGATCGTAGAAGGGCGTGATTTTGTCGCCCTCCGCGACGCCTGTGTCCACGCGTACCCCCCGCCCGACATCGTCTCCCAACCGCACGATTTGAAGAGTCCCCGGCGAGGGCAGAAAATCATGCTCGGGGTCCTCGGCGTAAACGCGGACCTCGATCGCGGCGCCGTTGCAGGCGATGGCCTCCTGCGGGAGCGGCAGGCGTTCGCCCGCTGCGACCCGAAACTGCCACTCGACAAGGTCGAGCCCCGTCACGGCCTCCGTGACCGGATGCTCGACCTGAAGGCGGGTGTTCATCTCAAGGAAGTAGAAAGCGTCGGGGCCGAGGCCGCGCGAGGCGTCGGCGATGAATTCGACCGTCCCCGCCCCGACGTAGCCGGCGGCGCGCGCCGCTTCCGTCGCGGCCTTCGTCATCGCATCGCGCGTCTCCGAAGGCAGACCCGGCGCCGGGCACTCTTCCACCACTTTCTGATGACGCCGCTGCAGGGAGCAGTCGCGCTCGAAAAGATGGACGCAGGCTCCATGCGCATCTCCGAAAACCTGCACCTCGATATGGCGAGGCGCCGAAACATATTTCTCGATCAGCACCCTGCCGTCGCCAAAGGCCGCCTGGGCCTCGCGGCTTGCGCTCTCGAGCGCGGCCTCGAAATCCATATGCGCGTCAACGCGCCGCATGCCCCGTCCGCCGCCCCCCGCGATCGCCTTGATGAGCACCGGATAGCCAATCTCATAGGCCTTCTCGCGCAGGAATTTCGGATTCTGATTCTCGCCGTGATAGCCGGGAACGACGGGAACGCCGGCCTTCTGCATGAGCGCCTTGGCCGAGTTCTTCAGGCCGAGCGCCCGCATGGCTTCCGGCGGCGGTCCGATGAAGACAACGCCTGCTTTTCCGCACCCCTCCGCAAAATCGGCGTTCTCGGACAAAAATCCATAACCGGGATGGAGGCTCTGAGCCCCGATACGCTTTGCGAGCCCGATAATCGCGTTCGCGTCGAGATAGCCCGCCGCGCCCTCGCCGATCTCATGTATCTCATCGGCGAGCCGCGTGAACAGCGCCCCACGGTCGGCGGGCGTGTGCATCGCGATCGTTCGGATGCCAAGCCGGCGCGCCGTGCGGATGATCCGGCAGGCAATCTCTCCACGATTGGCGATCAGAACATTTGCGAACATCGGGCGTCTCCGTCACTTGCTGTGTAGCGAAAGCGCTTGGCGAAGACGAGGGCGCGCAGCCCTGCGAATTGGGCGATAGTCGAAAGCTCGCCCTTCAGACGGACAAAGTCGGCTCTTACACTATCCCCGAGCGGAGCCGGATGGGGCCCGACGAGGCTTAAGCATGGACATGTCGGTATTGGAAAAGGCGCGCAGCCTCCTGCGCCGTCCTGAGCAACCGGATGCCTGGCCGCCAGCGTCGCTGGCGCTGGCGCTTCAGGGCGGTGGCTCGTTTGGGGCTTTTGCGTGGGGCGTGCTCGATCGCCTGCTCGAAGAGCATGCCATGCGCTTCGACGCGATCAGCGGCTCGAGCGCAGGAGCCGTCAACGCCGTCGTCATGACGTCCGGACTGATCGAGGGCGGTCGTGAGGGCGCGCGGACCCGGCTCAAGCAGTTCTGGAAGCGGGTGAGTCAGTCGACAGCATTTCTTCCACCGGCGGCACCCGGCTTCGATCTCATTCTGCGGACGATGTCGCCCTATCAGCTCAACCCGTTCAACGTAAACCCGTTGCGACAGGCGCTCGAGGCGGAGGTCGATTTCGCACGTTTGCGCGAACAAACGAGGGTAAAGCTCTTGATTGGCGCGACTTGGGTGCTCGACGGAAGGCTCCGAGTTTTCACCGGTCCGGAGTTGACGGTCGAGACCATTCTCGCCTCGGCCTGCCTGCCCCTGTTTCACCACACGGTCGAACTCGACGGCGAGGCATACTGGGATGGCGGCTATGCTGCGAATCCGCCCGTCATCCCCCTCGTCCGGGCCTCTGAAGCCAACAATCTCCTGATCGTCCAGTTGACGCCAACCCTGTGGGAAAAAGTCCCTGTCGGCGCGCGCGACGTCGCGCGGCGGCTGGAACAGATCCAGTTCAACGCCACGTTGAATACCGAAATCGAGGCGCTGACATATGGGAAGCTCATCGGCGCGACCCCGAAACTCAAGAGCCTGCGGATTGGCCGGATTTCAGCGGAGGAACAGTACGCGGGCCTTGCTGACGAAAGCGCCGGCAATCTCGGTTGGGAATTTCTCCAGCGACTTCATGACGCAGGGCGGCAAGGGGCCGACACATGGCTAAATCGCGCTGTGCCGGCCCATCGGCCTCCAGCGCCGTCTCTGTTCTGACACTTCATCAGGACAATTTCCGCATCTCATCGCTGGCATGGCCCGACCAACCCAGCAGCATGGAGAGACGAAATGAAGATCAAGCACGTTCTGGCGACCGCGTCCGTGGCTCTCGCTCTCAGTGGGGGCGCTGCATTCGCGCTGCCCTCAGCGCAGGTAGGCAAGCTTTCCTGTGACGTGTCCCCGGGATTCGGCATGATCATCGCCCAGAAGCAGACCATGCATTGCACATTCACGCCACTCAATGGCGAGCCCGAAACCTATCTGGGACATATCGACGACTTTGGCCTCGCAGTCGGGGCGACGGGCGAAGGCCACCTCGTATGGGGCGTCTTCGCCGGCGCCTCGGGCGTGCCGCGCGGAGCCTTGACGGGAACCTATGTCGGCGTCGGCGCGCAGGCCTCGGCCGGGCCAGGACTTGGCGCGAACGCGCTCATCGGCGGGACGGGCCGCGCATTTTCGCTGCAGCCCCTCTCGATCCAGGATCAGCCCGGCTTCAACTTCGCGGCCGGCGTGCGGACCGTTACGCTCATCACGCCGCCGCCCCAATAACCATCAAACGCGTGCGGGCCCGCGCTCGCGCGGCCCGCAGCGCTCGCTTCTCCCAAGCTTCCGGCTTAAGCTAGGCTTCGGATCCCGCGTTACCTGCATCGGAAAGACCGAGCTATGACGACCCAGGACAGTGAATCCGACAAGGACGCGTCCGCGAGGCTCGCGGCGGTGGCCAATGAGCTACAGAAAGCGCTGAACACCGCCAAGGAGTACCTTGCGGGAACGGATTTCGACGCGCTGCGGGCGAAGGCGTCAGACGCAGCCTCGGACGTCTACCGAGGAGGCCGCGATTTTTTAGCGAACAGCGAGGACCTTGCCAAAGCCAAGGATAGCCTCGCGGACTCCGTTCGCAAGAATCCCCTCGCGGCGGTCGGAGTGGCTTTCGCCGCGGGGCTCGTGCTGGCGCTCCTGACGCGCGGCTAGCTGACGTCGACGGTCCGTTGGCCGCGAACAGCGCATTTGCAAGGACGAGGAGTTGCCGCAAAGTCGGCCGCGAGATCGACCATCGGCGGTCTTTCGGCACGGGTCCAATGACCGGGCTTCAATGGGCCCTGAGAAACAGGCCAATCGTCAGGAGCACGCCGATCACGACGACCAGCACGCGCAAGAGCTTTTCGTTGACCCTCCTCAGCATCAGCGCGCCTGTCCAGCCGCCGAAGGAAGCGCCGACGGCGGTCACGACGGCCTGCAGTCCAATAGATGTCCTTGCGAGGTCGCGAAGATCGCGACGGCGGAGGCGTTCATCACGCCGGCGAGCACGTTCTTGCTCGCCCCGGCGTTGCGCACGGCAAGGCCGGCCATGGTCAGGGTCGCCATCATCAGAAGGCCGATGCCGCCGCCGAAATAGCCGCCATAGACGGCGATGAAGAACTGCACGAGTCCCGCGCCCCAGGGCGGCAGATGGCTCTCGCCGGGCTTCGGCGGCTTGCGAAAGAAACTGCCCCAGGCGAAGAGCGCGGTCGCGAACAGCACGAGCCAGGGCACGAGATGGGCGAACACTTTTGGCGGCGTCCACAGCAGGATCAGCGCGCCAATCGCCCCTCCGATCAGGCTGATCACGAATAGCGTGGCCATCGACAGCCCGGGCGGGCCTTCGCGTCCGCGCGGCCGGTGACCCCCATGACGATTTGCGCCGGGAACAGGGCGATGGTCGAGGTGATGTTCGCCGCCCGCGCGTCCATGCCGGACAGCATGAGCGACGGCAGCGTGATGAACGAGCCGCCGCCGGCCAGCGCGTTCTGCACGCCGGCCCAGATCGAAGCGATAAAGAGAATAACGAGGGAAAGGGTCATCTGGGCCGCCGTGACCGGAAAACCGGCAAAGCGGGTCCTTTTGGGCGGCCGCCCAGCCCCGTCAAGCGAAATCCCGCGCCGCCGCTCTATGCTCCGCAATCAGCCCCGCCAGGTCGAGCCCAACCGGCAGACCATCAACGACCCGCCAGCCGCCCGCCACCATGACCCGATCCGCGCGATGCGCGCCGCAGAGCACGAGCGCCGCCAGCGGATCGTGCGCGCCGGAAAAGCGCGGCTTCGTCCAGCGTGAAAAAGGCGAGGTCGGCCTCCCTGCCCGCCTCGATCCTGCCGATGTCGGAGCGCCCGAGGCAACGCGCGGAGCCCTCGGTCGCCCAGCGCAAAACGTCGCGATGCGTGACCGCCTCGGCGCCGTAGCGCAAGCGTCCGATCATCAGCGCGTGCCGCACGGCCTCCATCATGTTGGAGGAATCGTTCGACGCCGAGCCGTCGACGCCGAGCCCTACGGGCGCGCCCGAGGCTTCAAGCTCGCAAGTCGGGCAGATGCCGGACGCCAGCACCATATTCGAGGCTGCGCAATGGCTGACGCCAACCCCTGCGCGGCCAAGCCGCGCCGATCTCCTCGGCGTTGAAATGGATGCCATGCGCGAGCCATGTCCGGCTGGTCATCCAGCCGGTCTCCTCCAGAAGATCGACGGGCCGCAGGCCATAGTATTCGAGGCAGAATTTTTCCTCGTCCGCGGTCTCGCAAAGATGCGTGTGAAGCTGGCAGCCGCAGCGTTTCGCGAGCTTCGCCGCTCTCGATCATCAGGTCCTTGGAGATCGAGAAGGGCGAGCACGGCGCGAGCGCCACCTGAATCTGCGCGCCGGGCTTCGGGATCGTGAAACAGCTTCAAGCACCCGTGCGCTGTCGTCGAGAATGGTCTGCTCGTCCTGCACGACGCTGTCGGGCGGCAGGCCGCCGTCCTTCGCCGAAAGGTTCATCGAACCGCGCGAGACTGTCATGCGCATGCCGAGCTCTCGCGCCGCCTCGACCTCGATATCGACCGCATCCTCCAGGCCGCCGGGAAAGAGATAGTGATGATCGGCGGCGGTGGTGCAGCCGGACATGAGAAGTTCCGTCAGCGCGAGCCGCGCCGCAAGCTGCAGATGCCGCGGCTTCAGCCGCGACCAGATCGGATAAAGCGAGACGAGCCAGGGAAAGAGCGCCTTGTTGATGGCGGCGGGATGAGCGCGCGTCAGCGTCTGGAAGAAATGATGATGCGTGTTGATCAGGCCCGGCAGCACGACATGGCGCGAAGCGTCGAAGATCGAATCGACTCGCTCAGGCGTCCCGCCCGCGCCCACGAGCGACGCGATGCGCGTTCCCTCGACGATGAGGCCGCGCTCGGCCCCCTCCGCAAAGATCGCGAGAGGGTCCTTGATCCACATCCGCATGCGCTCTTCGCCCCGTCCCGCGTCTGACCCTTGCGTTCATGCGGAGCGAGGCGGCCGCAAGTCAATGGCGGCGAAGGCGAGCAATTCAGGCGATGCGATTCGTGTGCCCCTTCCAGTACCGCTCGCGCAGAGGCTGTTTGTAGAGCTTTCCGGTCGGCAGGCGCGGCAATTGCGCCTCGAAATCAACAGAGCGGGGACATTTGGGGTGCGCCAGATGCTCCCGGCAGAAGGCGATGAGCTCGGCTTCGGTCGCCGCGCTCGGCTCGTATCCCGGCATCAATTGCACGGCCGCCTTCACCTCCTCCCCCATCTCCGCACTCGGCACCCCGAACACGGCGACGTCGGCGACCTTGGGATGCGTTATGAGCAGGTTCTCGCATTCCTGCGGATAGATGTTCATGCCGCCCGAAATGATCATGAAGGCGGCGCGGTCGGTCAGATAGACATAGCCCTCTTCGTCGACGTGGCCGATGTCGCCGACCGTGCTCATCGTGCGGTCAGGCGAATTGGCCTCGGCCGTACGATCCGGATCTCTGAAATATTCGAAGGGCGCGGCGGTCTTGAACCAGAGCTTGCCGGTCTCGCCGATCGGAACCTCGCGCATCGCCTCGTCAAGGATATGCAATTCGCCGACGACCGTTCGCCCGACCGTCCCTTTATGCGCGAGCCATTCGGCGCTGTTGCAAAGGGTGAGGCCCATCGCTTCGGTGGCGCTGTAGTATTCGACGATAATCGGCCCCCACCAGTCGATCATCTGCTCCTTGACGGGAATCGGACAGGGCGCGGCGGCGTGAATCGCGACTTCAAGCGAGGACAGGTCGTAAGCGCGTCGAGCTGCCTCCGGCAGCTTCAGCATCCTGACGAACATGGTCGGCACGAGCTGAGTGTGCGTCACGCGGTGCTTTTCGACGAGACGCAGAAAATCCTCCGGATCGAAATGCTCCATGATGATCGCCGTGCCGCCGTTGCGGATGGTCGAAGCGACGCCGAGCCCCGGCGCGGCGTGATAAAGGGGCGCCGGCGACAGATAGATCTGCCCCTCGCGCAAGCCCCAGAACTTGGCGAAGAGCTTGAGCAGCGGCAGCGACTCTTCCGGCGGCTGGTTGGGCAGCAGCCTCATAACGCCCTTTGGCCTTCCGGTTGTCCCCGAGGAATAGAGCATCGCTGCGCCGAGCGAACTCGTCCGCGATCGGCGTCACTGGGAAACCGGCCGTCGCTTCGTCGAGATTGCGGACTGTCTCGCCCTCCCCGGGACCATCCGCGATCAGGCAAAGCTGAACGTCCGGGCATTCGCGCAGCGCGGCAAGCGCGACTTCGCGCCGGGCCTGCGAGGAAATCAGGATTTTCGACTGGCTGTTGTTGAGGATATAGGCGAGTTCGCCAGCGGTGAGGTATGAGTTGACGTTCGTATAGTAGAGGCCGGACCGCTCCCCCGCCGCGCCGCATTCGATGTAACGCGGGTGATTCTCCATGAAAACCGCATAGTGGTCGCCGCGCTTGAGTCCTTGCGCGCGGAAGAGGTGCGCGAGCCGGTTCGAACGCTCGTCAAGCTCGCGGTAGGTGATGCTCTCTCCCGACCGCGCCATGATGATGGCGGGGTGGTCAGGGCGCAGCTTTGCTTGCGCTCCGGGATACATCGGGCCGTCCTCCCCTAAATCGCCGGATTCTCTCCGGTCTGTCAGAGCAGGATTTTTGCGTCAGGACGCCGATAATGTCGAGCCTTGCGGAAGATTGGGGCGCGCTCTCCGCGGTCCAAGGACGCGGCTGAGCGGGGGAGCATGGTGGCTTCGCAGGATCGACAACATTTCCGGTCCGCTACGAGGCCGCTGCGGGAGCGCGCAACGATCTGTTAAGCAAACGGCGGGCCAATCGCGAACACTGTAATTCCTAGCGAAACGGCTCGTGGCCGTTGACCGGAGTGAACAGAGCTTGGGCGCCCGCGAGTACGGTTGCGGCGCCTTCAGGCCGCTCCTCTCCAATGCACCGCGAGCCAGACGGTCGGCGGATCGGTCTCAGTCCTCTCCACGCGGTGGCGGACATGGGCGGGAAGCTCGACCCAGTCGCCGGGTCCGAGCCGGCGGGGCGCCGCTTCGCCTTCGATGAGAAGGTCCGCCCCTCCTTGCAGGACAATAACCCATTCGGGCCAGTCCTGATCCCACCAGAAGCCCGGCGGGCTCGCCTGGCCAGTCGAGACGACGCGCTCGACAAAGGCGCCGGGGTGCGCGGCGAGGGTCGCGAACTGCTCCCCCGGCTGCGCCTCTATGGCGGCAAAAAAATTCCCGCTGGCAATCATGGCGACCTACCGCGCCTTCGACAGCGCAGGAACCCAGATGGCGCCTTTTGGGTCGCCGCAAGCCTCAGCCTTGCCTTCGAGGCAAACAACAGCGACCGCCGCGCAAATCACGGCGTCGAGCTTGTCCTCGAACGCCTTGAGCCGCCAGCCCCCAATATCAGGCTCAGGGATCGGAAGCGCGTCGGCCGTTCCCGCGATCCGATTCGTCCATTGCCTCGATGATGCGCCGCCATGTCTCGCGCAGCTTCACTTGGCGCTCGGCACGCGGAAGGCCCGGCCAGTAGGTGAGGCTTTTCGCCGCCTTGTACCGCAGGCGCTCGCAGGCGTTCATGAATTCGATCAGCGCCGCATGGGGGTAGACTTCGATAAGGCCGTGCACGGCAGGCGCCGCGAGGCAGACCGGATAGCCGAGCGCGCCGAAGCTTTCCCGAAAGGCGTCGCTCACATTGCCCGGCCGTTTCCCCGACGGCGAATGCACCGCGGCTTTCCTCCGGCCGTACTTACGCGAAATTTCGTCGTCGCATTTGCGTCGCCCTACGATGGGTTCGGGTCCGAGCGGCATATCCACGGCGATCAGATCGACCTTGACGCCGCCGATGCGGGAAGTCGCGTCAAGCAGGCTTGACGCGACGGCCGAACTTCCGACCGGCCTCGCGTCGTTGGGCGCTGTGCCTTCAGCCAACGCAACGAAGCGTTGATAGGACGATTCGACCGCGGCCAGCCGCCAACCTGACGCCGTCTCGACGGCGAGCGCCACCCCGCTCGGCTGCGCGATCGTCCACGCAGCGTCGATCCCAAGAACCGCTCGGCGCATGAGCGCATCCTCCTCCCTGTTTTTTTTTGCAAGGCTCGAGGAAGCTCCCGCTCAAGCCTAAGTCTGAAATCCCGCCTGATCGATCCAGATCGCGGATTCGACCTTGTCCTCTACACCGCCCGCGGAACTCCGGATAAGGGCGGCATCTTGCCCGTCGAACCCGATGGCGACGCGCACGTAGGTTTCGTCAGCGCAGATGCTGGCGGTCGGATCGAAGGCGACCCAGCCGAGGCCCGGCGAATGGGCCTCCGCCCACGCATGCGCGCCGGCTTCGTCCTCCGCCTCCCTCCGCGCGCGGTATCCCGAAACATAGCGCGCGGGGAAATTGAGATGGCGCGCGCACGCGATGAACACATGCGCGAAATCGCGCGCCTGGCCCTTGCGCAGCGCGAAAGCTTCGGCGGCCGAATCCGGCCCGTCCACCTTTTCCGGTTCGAAGGCCATGACCTCGCCGAGCCCGCTCATCAGACGATGCAGCGTATCCAGCGGATCGAGCGCGCCGATCGTGGCGTCCGCCGCAAAGGCGCGCAAGGCGCCATTCGCGTGCGCGAGCGGGCTTTCGCGCAAATACATTTCCGTCGGCAGTCTTTCAACAGACCCGCGCACGACGCCCGCGCTGTCGCTTGTCTCTACCTCGCCGCGCGCTGTCACGACGAGTTTTTCGAGAGGCGGCCCATGGTGAGAAAAGGAAGACAGGATGTTGCCGTGCGCATCCTCCGTCTGACGCAGCACGGCGTCGAGATCGAAGCTGATTCTCCAGCCCAGAATATACTGGCTATCGAGGTTCGAGGGAGTGAGACGCAGGTTTTGGATCAGCATGCGCGCCGGCGGCGTGAAACGATGCGTGATCTCGTGCGAAATGCGAATCCGCATGGGGCCTACTGTCAGGTGAAGAGATATTGCTCGGAGATCGTTGTCGAGAGGCGGGCGTTATCCTCGATGAAGTTTGTGATGAACTCGTGCAGGCCGCCTTGAAAAATCTCCGTCATGCTGGAGCGTCCGAGCTTGCCGTGCATCTGACGCGCCTGGCGCTGCGCGCCCCCCGTCCGCCCGTCGTCGCGCGCCAGCGCATCGAGATAGCGGTCGATGCTCTCGTAGCAGGAGATCAGCGACCGCGGCATGGCGCGCTTGAGAATGAGCAGGTCCGCGATGAGCCAAGGCTTCACCCGATCGCGATAGACCCAGTGATACGCCGTCGCCGCCGAAACCGCGCGAAGAATCGCAATCCATTGGAAATAGTCGAGCGAGCCGCCCACCGGCTCGGTGGAAGGCAGCAGAAGATGATATTTCACGTCGAGCAGGCGCGCCGTGTTGTCGGCGCGCTCGATATAAATGCCGAGCCGGTTGAACCAATAGGCGTCGTTGCGCAGCATCGTACGGTAGCAGGCGCCGTCGAAATCGAGCGAGGCTTTTTTCACGTAGTCGAGGAAACGCGCCAGCGCCACACGATCAAGCGGGCGCGCGAAGCGGTGGCTCGCCTCGAAGCGCTTCAGTTCGAGCCAGGCGTCGTTGATGGCGGTCCAGGTTTCGGCAGTCAAAGCGGTGCGCACCGCCCTCCCCGCCGTCCGCGCATTCTCGAGGCAATTGCAGATTGCGGAGGGATTGGCGCGGTCGAAGGTCAGATATTCGACCGCGCTCTCCTCGTCGAGTTCGTCATGGGCCGCCATGAAGCCGTCGTAAGCGCCGGAGGCGTTGAGCGCGCTCTCCCATTCGACGGTGCGGTCACCGTCGGACCTTGGCAGATATTCGAGCCGGATCGTCGCCTCGATCGTGCGCGCGATGTAGTCGGCCCGTTCCATCGAGCGGGCGAGCCAGAAGAGGTTGTCGGCGGTGCGGGCGAGCATGTCGTTCAGACCTCGTCTTCCGCGTCGTCCACGATCCAGGTGTCCTTGGTGCCGCCGCCCTGACTCGAATTGACCACAAGCGATCCCTCTTTCAACGCAACGCGGGTGAGACCGCCGGGTACGATGCGCACGCCGTCCGTTCCAGACAGGATAAAGGGCCTCAGATCGACGTGGCGCGGTGAAACGCCATTGTCGAACGAGGCCGGGCAGGTGGAGAGCGCAAGCGTCGGCTGAGCAATGTAGTTGGTGGGGTCCGCCTTGATCTTGGCGGCGAACTGTTCGCGCTGCGCGATTGTTGCGTGCGGGCCAACCAGCATCCCGTAGCCGCCCGACCCGTTCACTTCCTTAACGACGAGTTGATCGAGATGCTCCAGGGTGTATTTGAAGCCTTCTGGCTCGCGGCATCGATACGTCGGGACGTTCTTCAGCAGCGGCTCCTCGCTTAAGTAAAAGCGAATGAGGTCGGGAACATACGTGTAAATCGCCTTGTCGTCCGCCACGCCTGTGCCGATTGCATTGGCGATTGTCACGTTGCCCGCCAAATAGGCGCCGACCAATCCCGGCACGCCCAGCACTGACGAGGAATTGAACACGAGCGGGTCCAGAAAGTCGTCATCGACGCGGCGATAGATCACATCGACCCGGCGTGGCCCCAGCGTCGTGCGCATAAACACCTGATCGTCCTCGACAAAGAGATCGCGCCCTTCCACAAGTTCGACGCCGAGCTTGTCCGCGAGGAACGAATGCTCGTAATAAGCCGAATTGAATTGACCGGGCGTCAGGATGACGATCGTCGCCTCCCCCCGGTCCTGTCGCGGCGCGACGGACCTAAGGGTCGCGAGAAGCTGATCGGGGTAATCGTCCACCGGCGCCACCAGATGCTGCGCGAACAGGTCCGGCAAGAGCCTCATCGTGACTTCGCGGTTTTCGAGCATATAGGAGACGCCGGAGGGCGTGCGCGCATTGTCCTCCAGCACGTAGAAGTTTTCGTCGTCCACGCGCACGATGTCGATACCCGCGATATGCACCCAGATATCGTGCGGGGCGCGCCTTCCGATCATCTCCGGGCGGTAGTGCGCATTCCGAAGAATCAGCTCCTTCGGAATGATGTTTTCCTTCAGGACCGCGCCCGGCCCATAAACATCGGCCAGGAACATGTTGAGCGCCTTCACCCGCTGGGTGAGGCCCGCCTCAAGCTTGCGCCATTCGGCGCGCGAGATCAGCCTTGGGACGATGTCGAAGGGAATGAGCCGCTCGGCGGCGTCCTTGTCGCCGTAGACCCCAAATGTAATGCCAATCCGGCGGAACATATATTCCGCCTGCGCCCGCCGCGAGGCCAGAAGCTCCGAAGGCGTCCCCGCAAGCCAGTCCGCAACCGTGCGATAGAGGGCCCGAGGCTCGCTCGGCGGAACGCCCATTTCGTCGAAATTTACCCTGCCAGCCATCCGGAAAATCCCGCCTCCAGTCGTCTCGAGAGCGCGACCGCCGCGCCGGCTTATTCTTGAGCCCGGCTCGCAACTTCCATGCCGATATTCAGCGCGCGGTCAAGCGCTTCAGCGCCGCTCATCGGCTGTTCTGGCGGCCATGCGTTGAAATTCGCCTGCGCATTCAACGCGGAGTCGAGGTCGATCCGGAAGCGTTCGCGAGGCACCGCGACGGCCCCGAGAGAGGCAAGGTGTTCCGTCAGGAACTGGGTGTCGAGCAGGCGGAATCCGCCACCTCTCAAGCGGGCGACCAGATGAACAAGCGCCACCTTCGAAGCATCACGGGCGCGATGGAACATGCTCTCGCCGAAAAAAGCGCCCCCCAGGGTTACGCCATAAAGGCCGCCGACGAGTTCGTCCCGCTCGTAAGCTTCCACAGAATGGGCGTGCCCGGCCTCGAACAATTGACGGTAGAGACGCAGAATCTCGTCATTGATCCAGGTCTTTTCCCGCTCCGCGCAAGCCAGCATCACCGCGCGAAAATCGCAATCGGCCACAACTCGGAAGCGGTCGGACCGGACGGTTCTTGCGAGCCGGTGCGGCACGACGAGGCCATCGAGCGGAAAAACGCCCCGCTCGCGCGGCTCGACCCAGAAGAGGTCGCTCGCGTCACGGCTCTCGGCCATGGGAAAGACGCCGATCGAATAGGCCCTGAGAAGGAGGTCGGCGGTCAGTTCGAAGGTCCGCGGGCCGGCTTTCATGGGGGAGATCGTGGCGGCGGCTGACCGTCGCGTCAAGGCCGACCAAAAACAGGCCAGGGCAGCGCTATCCCCGGTGGCGGCCGACGAGCCCCCATTTCTCACGAAATCGACGCGTTCCCTCCGCGCGGGGGCGCGCTCAGGCGCAAGGGTTGAGAGCAAGTCGCCCGCGATTCCAGAGCCAGAAGGGCGCCCCGGACAGCAAGATCTCCAGAGCGCCTTCGCTCTGCCAACCCCCATTGATGGAAAGGCGCGGCAGGGCCGTCAGGCGCCGCGCGTGCGCGTCGAAGATCATGCCGGGACGCGTCGTGACCGCGGTGGCGAAGTCGAGGTCGCGCGCGATCGCGAACTCCCGCGGGCCCGCGCTCGACCCGTCTCCGACCGGATAGGCGAAGTGTCGCACCTCGACGCCCAGTTCGGCGGCGAGCGTGGCGCGAGACTCGGCCATTTCGCCGCGCGCGACTGTCTCGGCGCAATGAGCGAGGCGGCGGTGCGTCATGCCGTGCGCGCCGATCGTCGCGAGCGGATGCCGCGCGAGACCGCGCAGATCATCCCAGCCCATGAATAGCCGGTCGTAGAGCGCATCGCTACGCACATGCGCCTGTTCGGCAAGATCGGCGATTTTGGTCAGGAGCGCGTCTTCGGGAAGCGCGCGAAGGCGCCAGTAGACGCGCGTGAAGGCAGTTTCCTTCTCTGCCACCGTGCGGGTCGAAAAGCGCCGCCCGGCAACCACGATCGCATCGAGCCGCCGGATCGCCTCTTCGAGTTCGAGCCACCAGAGGCGCGCGCGCCTCTCGACGAAGCCCGGCGCACAATAGACAGCGAAAGGCGCCTGACGCCGCTCGAGGATTGGCAGGGCGACTTCGAGGGTGTCCTGGTAGCCGTCATCGAACGTGAGCGCGGCAAATCGGCGCCTGTCGTCCTTAAGTAGCCGGCGACGCGCCTCGTCGAGCGTGACGAATTCGAAACCCTCGCGCGCGACGATCCCAAGCGCTGTCTCGAGGAAGGCTGGCGTGATCTCCAGTCCACGATTGGGCGCAAAGCCACCCGCGAACGCCCGAACGCGATGCAGCGCCAGGATGACGCCCCGGCCCTGCGTCGCGGGCCTCGCGAGGCGGTAAAGCCGGGTCGCGCGAAAGCCGGCGAAGCCGGCCGCGACAAGCGCGTTCCTGAAGTTCATGAGGAAGGCGTCGCAGATCGCCGTTGCCGCGCCCTTAACCCCGCGCGAAATCCTCCTTGGCGCGGCAACGTTTCCTTTAGGGATGGGGCCGACTGTTCCGGCCGCCACGATCAAGGAGCTCGCGATTGCCCCTCGCTTCCGCGCCGATTGAAGCGCATTCCGTCTCTGTGCCGCTGGAGGCGTTGTCGCCTCGCGTCGGCAGCGCGCGGCGGATCGAGGTTTTCCGCGTCCTTGAAGACGCTCGCGCTGACTGGGAAGAGCTTAAGTCAACGGTTTGCGCTTCGCCCTACCAGTCTTTCGCCTTCGTGAAAGCCTGGTTTGAGACGATCGGCGTCGCAACCGGGGCGAACCCTTTCATCGCCGTCGCCCGCGAAGGCTCCCGCGCACAGGCGCTCTTCGTCTTCGCGCTCCGCGCCTATGGTCCGCTCACCATCGCGACCTTTCCGGGAGACAAGGATTCGAACTGCAATCTCCCGCTCCTCCGCCGTCCCCACGCGTGGACCGAGCCTGAACTTCGCGCGTTGCTCGCGAGCGCCGCGCGGATAAGCAGAAGCCGCGTCGACTGTTTTGCTCTCCTCAACCAGCCTTCCGTTTGGGAGGGACGGGCAAACCCAATGGTCGGCGCAAACGCCATCTCAAGTCCAAGCTTTGCTGCCCGCTCCGACCTGCCTTTGTCGCTGGACGTCTGGCGCGCCGCGCACTTGTCAAACTCAGGACGCAAACGGCTTGCGCAGGCCGAGAAGCGTTTGCGGTGCATGGGCGCGATCGCCCATGTCGTCGCGGCCGACCCTGCGGACAGCGCTCGTATTCTCGCATCGCTCCTTGCCCAGAAGCAGGCGCAGGCCGACGCGGGCGGCTCTCCGAACGCTTACGCATCGCCGGAGGCCTGCGCCTTTCTGCAACGCCTTTGCGAGGCGCGCGACGGGCGGCCGGCGCCGCTGGAACTGCATGCGCTCACGCTCGACGGGCGGCCTGTGGCGGCGTTCGGCGCGCTCTCCGATCGCCAGAGGCTCTGCGGTCTGTTGCTGAGCCGCGACACGGACCCAAACATCGCACGCTGCGGGCCCGGCAGGCTGCTCTTGCATCAGGTCATCGCCTCGGCCATCGCGCGAGGCTTCGTACGCTTCGATCTCGGCCTCGGCGAGGCGCGTCACAAAGAGCAGTTCTGTGAGGTCGTCGAGTCGATGTTCGACAGCTTCATCCCTGTGACGCTTCGCGGCCGGAGCGCGGCAATGCTCTTTCGCGCCGTCCGCACAGCCAAGGGCCGCATCAAGCGCTCACCGCGCCTCATGGTCTGGGCTAAGAGGCTGCGACAGCGGATTGGCTAACGAGGCGCCTAGCCGTCAGGCGATCTCTTCTTCGCGCGCAGTCTTTGGGCGCTTCTCTGCAAAGCCTATGAACTGCGAACAGCTCTCGCCCATCGCCGCGCTGGCCTCCTCGATCGCGCGGGGGAGTTTCGCCTCCGGTGCGATCACGACGGCGACATCGGCAGCCTCCGCCGCCACTCTCGCGACGGGCGCCCGCCAGTCGGAGGCGTGCAGGACCACATAGCCATAGGCCGTGGCGAGGGCGGCGAGGATATCGGCAAGCGATAATTCGCCGCCAACCCCTCCTCCTGACGGGATCACGTCCAAATTCGACGACAGATCGCGATAAATCACCTCGCCGTAACCCGCTCTCCCCGAGAGAAGATCCAAGAGTCCAGCAATCTCTATTGAGCTCGAACTCTTCGCGATCGAGGATATCCGCGAACCATGCCTGCGTCGCGCCGAGATCGACAAGGAGCGTTGAGCCGCGCCTTGACAATGCGCGGGCTGTTTCGAGCGCCAGCGGCAAGGCGCGTCCGGTGCCTGCTGCGGAGACGAGCGCGGTCAGGCTTCGCTCAGCCGGTTTGAAGCGCAAAAGTCTCGCCGCAAGCTCCTCGGGCGCGCTCATCGTCCCGGTCGCGAGGGCTGCGCTTGCCTCGAAGGCAGGCGGCGGCTCCGCAGGCCCGGTGTCCGGCGCGGCTTCCTGACGGGGCTCTGGCGGAGCCGGCGGCGCAAGAGCAGGAGGGAGGGGAAGCGGCGCGGGGGCGCGGGGAGCTGGCGAGGGGTCCTCGGAGGCGAGTGTCGCCGCAGCGGCGACGCCGGCGGAGGAGACGAAGGCGGCGAGCGTCGCGAGCAGGACTGTCTGCCAAGCTTTAGGGAACGTGGGCGTGCGAGGCGGCTCCGCAGTCGCGATGATGCGCGCGTCCGCAGGAGCGGCGTTGTCGGCCTCGTGCGCGGCCGCCTCGCGATATTTCTGCAGATAGGATTCAAGCTGGTCGCGCGCGGCCTTGGCGTCCATCTCGAGCCCGCGCAAGCGCACGTCGTCGACGTTGCCCGCGGCGACAGTCTTCGATTGCTGGGCGAGCGCGGCCGAAAGCGTCGCGACCTGATCGGCGGCGAGCCGCGCCTCGTTTTCCAGAAGCCGCGCGTTGCGCTCGGCGGCGTCCCTGATCTGCGCGTCGAGCCCCGGCAAGCTGAGCGTTGAGCTCCTTCATGCGCGGATGCAGAGGCAGAAGCGTGCCGCGACGCCTCGGCGATCTGCGGTCTTGACCGCCGCGCGCTGATCGGCAAGGCGGCGCATCGCGTCGTCTGTGATCGACGGCGGGCGCCTCGTCGAGCCGGCCGTCCTGCTCGAGTCTGCGCAGGAGTTCGACCTTGGCTTCGGCTGCGGAAGCCGCGGAGCGCGCGCGTCGCGAGCTGAGCGTTGAGGTCGGAGAGCTGCTGGGTCGGACACCGTCTGCCCGTTCGCGCCGGCCAGCAGGCCGCCTTCCGCGCGAAACGCCTCGACCTTGGCGTCTGCGTCGGCGACTTTGGCGCGCAATTCCTCGATCTTGCGCGACAGCCATTCGCTCGCCGCTTTCGCCTCGTGCGCCTTCGCCTCCGTCTGCGACTGCAGAAAGACGTCGGCCGCGACGTTCGCTCCCCGCGCCGCAAGCGCGGGATTGCGCGAAACGAACTCGAATCTGCAGCACATGGGAGCGGGGAACCGGAAACACGGTAAGCCGGGAAAGGAACTTGTCGACCACGCGCTGATCGACCCCGCCGCTCACGCTGTTCGCGCGCCGGACGGATTGAACTCGGCATTTTCGCATGAGATCCAAGCGCCTCGACCGCCTTGCGCGCAAGATCCGACGACGTCGCCGCCTCGGCCTGGCTTTGCACGGTCTCGGAGTCGATGGGCGTCGTCGGGCTCGAAGCCCGGCGCCTTGTCGGGTCGCGTGAAATAGCTCTCCTGGTCCTCGAGCAGCACCTTGGCGACGCCGGTGTAATGCGGCGGCGTCGACCATGACGAAGGCCGAGGAGCCGAGCGCGGCCAGAAGCGTCGGCCAGAACGATCCAACGCCACCGCCGGCGCAGACCCGCAGCCGAGCCGGCCGACTTCCACGCTTCGCGCCGGGGCTCGGCCCCGTCTCCGCCGCTCCGCTGACGCTCATCACGCGCTCCACTCGACGCGCCGCTTCCGCGCGCCCGCTCGATATTCGTTCGGACATGGTTTCCGGCGCCGTTAAGGCCCGGAGGTCAGCGCGTCCGCATTTCGGCTTCATTAACCATACGCCGATACATCCGTTTCGACGCAACGGGCCCTTTGATGCACACTTCTTCGTGTTTTCGTGCCGATGCTGGCGATCCTTGCGGCTGGGGGCTTGCGCCGCGCCTCCGGAAGCCGCGCCGCCCCCCGCGACACTGCAACGCGCCGTACCGGCTCGCGAGCGGCGACAGGTTGCGCATCATCGTGTTCGGACAGGACAATCTCAGCAATTCCTATTCCGTCGATGGCGGCGGCATGATTTCGCATGCCGCTCATCGGCCGCGTGCGCGCGCAGGGCCTGACGACAGGTCGAACTTGAAAAATCCGTCGCGGCGCGGCTGCGGCAGGGCTACATGCGCGAGCCCAGCGTCTCCGCCGAGGTCGAGGCGTTCCGGCCGTTCTTCGTGCTCGGCGAAGTCGACGACGGCGGGGCAATATCCGTTCATCAACGGCATGACGGTCGCAGAACGCTGTCGCCGTCGCGGGCGGCTTTACCCCGCGCGCCGTCGAGAGCGCGTCCAGCGTCACGCGGACGATCGACGGCAAGCCCACGACTTTCTCAGCGCCCCTCGCCTATCCGCTTCGACCTGGCGACACGGTCACCGTTCGGGAACGGTTCTTTTAGAGACGCCGGCCTAACCAACGGACGGGGATAGGCGCGACCGGAAAATGAAGGCGGACATGGGCTCCATGTCGGCGTTCCCGGTCGAATTCCACGGGCGCCCTCAGAATCGTGCATGTCTTTCGCGCCCCGCTCGGCGGACTCTTCCGGCATGTCGTCGATCTCGCCGCCGAGCAGGCGGCGCGCGGCCATGACGTGGGCCTGTTCTTCGACAGCGGCGGCGCCTGCGCGCGCGTCGGCGAGGCGCTGGCGCGCATCCCCGGCGGCCTCCGGCTCGGCGTCGGTCACGCGCCCATCGCGCGCAACCCCGGCATTGTCTGACCTTGCCGCCTTTACCTGCTTCAGCCGCTGGCTCCGCGCGGCGAATCCTGACATCGTGCATGGCCACGGATCGAAAGGCGGCCTGCTCGCGCGCGCCACGCGGCTCGCGGCGCGCTCGCCTTCCGCCATCCGCGCCTACACGCCACATGGCGGCAGCTTCAACTATCGGCCGGGAACCGCGGCGCATCGCCTCTACATGGGCGTCGAGCGCGCGCTCGCGCCCTTGACCGACGTCTTTCTGTTCGAGAGCGCCTATGTTGCGGAACGCTTCGCCGCCGCGGCCGGCGGCGCGCCGGCGTTTGGCCGCGTCGTCGTCAACGGGCTCGGCCCGTCCGACTTCGAACGCGCCGCGCCCGACTCCGACGCGACCGAGTTTCTCTATGTCGGCGAATTGCGCGCGGCCAAGGGCCTCGACACGTTGATCGAGGCTCTGGCGCGCATCGGGGCGCCGAGTCGGCCGGCCCCCCGCCTGACCCTCGTCGGCTCCGGACCAGAGGAGGCGCGGCTCGCCGCGCTTGCGCAGGAATTCGGCGTCGCGGACCGCATCCGCCTCCCGGGCCCGATGCCTTTCCGCGCGGCGGTTAAACTCGGGCGCGTTCTCGTCGTGCCGTCGCGCGTCGAATCCCTGCCCTACGTGGTGCTCGAGGCGGCCGCCGCGGGCGTTCCGATCGTCGCAACCGACGTCGGCGGCATTCGCGAAATCTTCGGCCCGTTCCGCGACCGGCTCGGCCCGGCCGACGACCCTGCCGACCTCAGCCGCCGGATGGCAGCCGTGCTCGAAGAGGAGGCCTGCACTCGGAATGCAGAAACGGGCGCTTTGCGGGCTTACGTCGCCGACCGCTTCACCATTGCAGCCATGACGGATGGTGTGCTCGCCGCCTATCGCGAGGCGCTGTCGCGCCGCCTTGCTCCGCGCGCCAGCGGAGAGGGCGGCGCAGGAAGGCGCCGCATGAGCGAGGTCTCCACGCATCAGTTTGCGCAAGGACGCGCCCCTCACGTTCGAGGACGAGCCGCAGCGTCAACGTCTTGCAGGGGCTCGAACACGAGACGCCGAAAGCGCCTTACTCCGCAGTCGTGCTGACGGGCATGGCAAGCGGCGTCGAATGGTTGGCTATCGTTCTCGCTGGCGTCCTTCCCTACAAGAGCTACGTCGTCCCGCAGGTCGGCTTCCAGCCGCTTTACCTTCCGCTGATCGGGTCGATCGCTACCTTCGCGATCCTGACCTTCTATGCTCTTCGGCTCTATGGAATGCGCGCCTTCCGGCGCCCCGCCCGCTCGATCAGCCGTCTCGCCTGCGGTTGGGCTTTCGCTTTCCTGGTGCTCTTCGCCGCGATCTTCTTCCTGAAGGCCGACGACTATGTCTCGCGCGGCTGGATAGCGGCCTGGGCGGCTCTCGGTCTTGGAATTCATGAGCGTCGTCCGCTTCGCGGTCGCGAGTTTCGTCGAAGCGCTCGCAGCAGCGGGACGTTTGCAGAGGCGCGTCGCGGTGGTCGGCGGAGGCGCGCTCGCTAGCGAGGCGCTACGCGATCTCAAGCGCGCCGATCCCGCGGAGCTAAAAATCCTCGGCGTCTTCGACGACCGCTCCGACGAGCGCTCCCCCAACCACGTCGAAGGCGTGTCAAAGCTCGGCACGGTCGACGATCTCATCACGTTCTCGCGCTCGGCGCGAGTCGACCTCGTGATCTTCGCGCTGCCGATCACTGCCGAACAGCGCATCCTCTCGATGCTGCGGAAACTCTGGGTGCTTCCGGTCGACATTCGCCTCGCCGCGCACGCCGACGCGAACCGCCTCCGCTTCCGGCCGCGATCCTATTCCTATATCGGACGTCTCGCCGACGCTCGACATCCTCGACCGGCCGCATCGCGAACTGGGACATCGTCCTCAAGACGCTATTCGACAAAATCGTCGGCGCGCTCGCGCTGATCGCGCTGTCGCCTGTCTTCTTGCTGACCGCGATCGCCATCAAGCTCGATTCCCCCGGACCGGTATTCTTCAAGCAGAAGCGCTACGGCTTCAACAACGAGCTTATCGAGGTCTACAAATTCCGCTCGATGCGCGTCGATGCGCTCGATCCCTCCGCCGCGCGCCTTGTCACGAAGCGGGACCCGCGCGTGACCCGTGTCGGGCGGTTCATCCGCAAGACGTCGATCGACGAACTGCCGCAGCTCTTCAATGTCGTCTTCAAGGGCGATCTGTCGCTTGTCGGGCCGCGTCCGCACGCGATCCACGCCAAGGCCGCGGACCGGCAATACGACGAGGTCGTCGATGGCTATTTCGCGCGTCACCGCGTCAAGCCGGGCATTACCGGCTGGGCGCAGATCAACGGCTGGCGAGGCGAGACAGACACATCCGACAAGATCCAGCGCCGCGTCGAGCATGATCTCTATTACATCGAGAACTGGTCGATGCTTTTCGATCTTCGGATCCTGGCGCTGACCCCGTTCTCGGTGCTGAAGGCTGCCAATGCCTATTGAGTCGGCGCTTCATGCGAATTTGGCGCCGGAGGCCAGGTCCGCGCCCTTCGCCGTCAGCATCGCGACGCTGCGCCGCGCCGCGCTCTGGCTTTTCGTCGTCTGCGGCGCGAGCGCAATCATCGAGCCCTCGCCCTATGAGGCTATGTTTTTCCTGACGCTCGCGGCGTTTGCGCGCGGCGGCCTTACCTTCGACCGCACGATGGCGCCCCTGATCTTCTGGCTCGCCCTCTGGAACGCCGGCGGGATCATCGCGCTTCCCGTCGTGCTCGACGACGACAAGGCGCGAATGTTCGTCGCTGTCTCGATCTATATGGCGTTGACCTCGATCGTCGTGGCGGCGATCGTCGCGGATGACCCGCGCGGGAATATGCGCGCCATCCGCTCGGGTTATGTCGTCGCCGGGCTGATCGCGGCTGTCGCGGGCGTGCTCGGCTATTTCAACGTAGCGGGTCTTGGCGCGTGGTTCTCGGCCTACGACAACGCGCGCGCGTCAGGGCCGTTCAAGGATCCGAACGTCTTTGGTCCCTTTCTCGCTCTTCCCATTGTCTGGCTTGCCCAGGACATTCTTCTGAAGCGCGGCATGGCGCTCATCAAGGCCGCGTTCATTGCGGTCATGCTGTTCGGTCTCCTGCTGAGTTTCTCGCGCGGCGCGTGGGGCGTGGCCGCCGGCTCCCTTGCCATGATGGTCGGGGCGACATTCCTGACGACGCGATCGAAGGGACTTCAGGCGGCGCATCACTGTCCTCACGATCGCGGCCGTCGCGGCGCTTCCCCTGCTGCTTGCGGGCGCGCTCGCAATTCCGTCCGTCGGCGAAATGATGCAGGTGCGCGCTTCGCTCGATCAGGACTACGACGTCGGCGAAATGGGCCGGTTCGGCGCCCAAAAGCGCTCGATCCCGCTGCTGCTCGAACGGCCCTTCGGCTTCGGTCCGCTGCAATATCACAACGTATTCGCATCGCATCTCGATCCGCACGAGGTCTATGTCAACGCATTCGCCTCCTATGGCTGGCTAGGGGGGATCGCCCTCATAGGATTCACAGCCACGACGCTATGGGTTGGCGTACGCGCCATGTTCACGGGTTCGTCCATGCAGGAGGATGCGATCGCGATCGGCGCGTGCCTGATCGCCCAGATGGCCCAGGGCGTTCAGATCGACACCGATCACTGGCGCCACCTCTATCTCATGTTCGGCTGCTGTTACGGGCTCGCCGCGGCTCAGCGCCGCGAACGCGCTCGACTGTCATCGATCGCGGAGGCCGGCCGGTGAAGCCGACGCCTTTCCTCGTCAATGTGCAGGCCTGCCGCGCGCTCGCGGCGCTCTCGGTCGTTGCAGGCCACTCGCTTCACGATCTCGACACGGTCGCGTTGACGACAAGCGCGACGGATTCCTTCGTTAACTGGGGTGCGGGCGTCGACGTCTTCTTCGTGATCTCGGGCTTCGTCATGATCTATGTCGCGGGCGACGAATTCGGGTCGCGCGGCGCGCCGCGGCGCTTCTTCACTCGCCGCCTGATCCGCGTGGCGCCGCTCTATTGGATCCTTACGACTGGCCTCATCCTGGGTTCCCTCGTCGTCCCGCGCCTCCTGAATGTGCCGGTGGGCGGCCTAAGGCACATTCTCTTCTCTTACCTCTTCATCCCCGACTGGCGCCCCGACATGTCCGCGGTACGTCCCGTGATGGCGCTTGGCTGGACGTTGAACTACGAGATGCTCTTCTATCTCGTCTTCGCCATGGCGCTGATTTTGCCCTTACGGTTCGGCCTAGCCGCAGTCGCAGGAACTCTTCGCCCTGGCTGGCTTTCTGCATGTGATGCTCGGCGTCCAGCAAACTCAGCTTGCGTTCTGGAGCGATCCGATCGCTCTGGAGTTCGTGCTGGGTCTTGGCGTCGGCTGCGCGCGCCGAGCCGGTTGGCGGATCGGACCTCTCGCCGCCGCAGCCCTCGCGGTCGCGGGCGTCGTCCTTGTCGGTTGCAATTTTTCAACGCTCGCCGCGCCGGAAGCGGCGCGGTTCCTGCGCTTCGGCTTTCCGGCCGCGATGCTCGTCGGCGCTGCGGCGCTCGGGCCCTCGTTGCCCTCGGGCCGCGCCGCGAACGCGGCTACGCTTCTCGGCGACGCGTCCTACGCGCTCTATCTGTCGCATCCTTTCGTGATCAGGCCGATGCGCGAGGCTTTCCGCCTGCTTGGCGGCTCGGAGTGGCCGTCTCTCCTTTTTCCCGTCGTCGCTGCCAGCGCCGGGATCGCCGCGGCCCTTATTCTCCACAAACGCGTGGAGACGCCTTTGAACGTTGCGCTCAGGCGTCTCTGCGAGCCGATGCGCTCCAAGAAAGAGCCGGGAGCTGGCGCGACCGCGCACGGATTGCCGGCCGCCTGAGCAGATCTATTTCCTGCCGAGCGTATAGGCATAGCTGGCAAGGAGCCGCCAGTCGCGCGCCTCCGCGAGCGCGCTCAGCGCGTCGTTCGCGGCGCGGAGGCCGGGAATGCCGCGAAAATAGCGATCGCCCCAAAAGGGGGCGCTCAAGACCTCGCTAAATCCCGCCGCGCGCAAGGCCGGCTGAACAATCCCAGGGTCCGCACGACAAAGCTCATAGCGCGCCGGAAATTTTGGAAAGTCGCCTTCGTGACGGTCTGAGAAGAAGAGCCGCAGCAGCGGCGCTGTCATCCTCTCGGGCGCGAGATGGTTGATCACGAATGGGGGCGCATAGAGCGTCGGGTGGAAGGCGAGCGCAACGCCGCCGGGCGCAAGCAGCGCAGCGATATTGGCCCATGCTCGAGGCGCGTCACGCACGTGCTCCATAACCATGCGTGAGATGACGAGATCGAAGCGGCCATGGAGCGAAGGGTCGATATCGCCCGCAACATCGAAGACCGCCTTCGCGAAATCTGGTGGCCCAAGGGAGAGTTCGCGCTCCGAGATGTCGTTAACGGTGCAGGCGACGCCAGCGGCGTGCGCTTCATGAGGCGCAAGAAGCGGTCCCCGACCGCCGCCTATTTCCATCATCCGCACAAGAGCGCCCTGGTGACGCCCGGCTGTGCGGCAATGCTCGGCGAGGGCGAGCACACTCGGCTTGTAAAAGTCCCATGCCCAGAGCTCGCGGCTGTCGTAGCCCAGCGCCCTGAGGGGCGCGGCGAGAAAGGGCGAAGGCGAAGAGCCTGCGAGCGATCCGCTCCGCCCTTCGCGCGTCGCTTGCGGGAATGGAATTCGAAACGGGAGCGGCTAAGGTCATCGCGAACGCCTCTTGCGGCGCGCCTCGGCGAAGCCGCGCCGCGGCATATGCGCCGAAAGTCCTTATCGATCGTGTCGCGCGGCGCTCAATTTGCTCCGAGCGCGACAACCCGGGTTCGACGACTTGGCGGCTTGCGTGTTAGCCAAGAGCCGATGCAGCCCTTTCTCGATATCGGCGCCTTCGGGACCCATCTGCCGCCAAAAGGCCGGTTGATGGGTCTCGATCTCGGCTCGAAGACCATTGGACTCGCGCTCTCCGATATTGAGCGAAAGATCGCGACGCCGCTGCGCACGCTTAAGCGGACAATGTTCAAGAAAGACGCAGCGGAGCTTCTTGCGCTTTTCTCCGAGTTCGAGATCGTGGGCGCCGTGCTCGGCCTGCCGCTCGATCTCGAAGGCCGGGACACGCCGCGCAGCCAGTCGACTCGCGCCTTCGGCCGCAATCTCTCCACGCAGCTCCTGCTCCCGATCGGCTTTTGGGACGAGCGTTTTTCCACCGCAGCGGTCACGCGCTCGCTCATCGAGAACGATGTATCTCGCGCGCGCCGCGCCGAGGTCATCGACAGGATGGCCGCAGCCTATATTCTACAAGGCGCACTTGACCGATTAACCCTTGGACAGAAAAAGTTCACATAGCGGGGAAAGAATCCCCTACAAAGTTGATCTTGCCGCTTGTTTTGAAAAGAAGGTGGGCCTTATATACTATGAAGGGGGGCTAGGGTGCGCGTAGACGTGGCTCAGCTTCGCGGTAGGCTGTCAGTTGGCGCCGAATCGGTTCGGCCCCTCTAGAGAACGCAGAACTCTATGGTCGGTGACGATTTGCCCAGACGACGAGGCGCGATTCAACGGCGTTCTTCGAATGGGGTCAAAAGCTCTCCGGACGATCAGTTGGGTCCTATGGCCGTTTCAACTCCTCAGGCGATGGATATAGCACGCTATATCGCCGACATGACCGCGCAGCTCGAGTCTATGGCCGCCGCGGCGCGTTTCGATATGCTTGCTTATTTTCTCGGAATGGCGAAGGCCGAGAGCGAACTTCTCATTCGCATGAATCCTGTCGAGGAGACGAGTGAGGTCGACTCTGAAGATCCCGCGCAAGACGAACAGGCGCAGGACGATTATCACGCCGACAATTCTTTCGAGTAGCGAAAGCGCCTAACGGTCTTCCGTCTCCGGTCGAAGCGCGATGCGGTCCCCCGCGTATTCGATGCGCCCTGCGAGTTCAAGCTCCATCAACGCGACCCGCACTTCGCGCGTCGACGCTTCGGAAGCGCGTGTCAGGTCATCAAGCGTAATGGGCGACGGGCCAAGCAACGTGACGATGCGCTCGCGCGTTGACTCTTGTGAACTTTCCGCATCGTAAGGGGCGCCGCCGGCGTCGTCGAATTCGTCGCCGGGCTGCGTTCGCGGCGTGGCGTCGGGATCGACCCCGAGCAGCGCTTGCTCGCCCCATAGCGGTTCACCTGCCTCGTCACCCTCCTGCGCCGAGGAAAACAGATCGTGGGGCTGCGACGGAGCGAGAGCCGTAATCACATCGTCAGCGTGGGTGCAGATGATCGCCCCTTGCTTCAGAAGGTCGTTCGTACCCTCGGCGCGCGGGTCCAGCGGCGAGCCGGGCGCTGCAAAGACCTGTCGATTCTGCTCGAGCGCAAAGCGGGCGGTGATGAGCGAGCCCGATCCGCGCGCGGCCTCCACGACCACCACCCCAAGCGACAGGCCGGACACGATCCGATTGCGGCGCGGAAAGTCGCGTCCCCTCGGCTCCCACTCCACTGGCATTTCCGACACGACCGCTCCCGTCTCGATGATGCGCGGGATCAGCGCCACGGCCTCGCTGGGATAGGGCTTGGCGTGGCCGCCCGCGAGCACGCCAATCGCGCCAGTTTCAAGGCTTGCGACATGCGCGCGCTGATCGATGCCGCGCGCGAGACCCGACACCACGATATAGCCCGATTGCCCAAGGCCGCGCGCGAGCCGGTCGGCAAACGTCAGCCCGGCGGCCGAGGCGTTGCGCGAGCCGACGATCGCCACGGCGGGCTTCTGCAGGGCCTCGCCTTGACCCGTCAGCGCAAGCACAGGCGGGGCCGAATCGATTTGGCGCAGAAGCGGCGGATAGCCCTGTTCGCCGAGCGCCAGGAACCGCACCCCGAGTTTCCGCGCGGCGGCGAGCTCCCGTTCGACCTCGGCGGTGGAGGCAACCCGGATCGGGCGCGAAGCGCCTCCCCGACGCGCGACCTCCGGCAACGCGTCAAGCGCAGCGCGTGCGCCGCCATAGGCGTTGAGAAGCGCGCGGAAAGTGCGGGGTCCGACGTTCTCGCTGCGGATGAGACGAATCCAGTCGAAGCGCTGCTCTTCGGTGAGGCGGAGGCCGCCAGCCGTTTTAGCCATGCCTCAGGCCCGCCCCGATCTTGGTCTCTGAGCCGCTCATGAGGCGCGAAATGTTGGCGCTGTGCCGGAGCCAGACAAGCGCAGAAAGAATCGCGAAGGCCGCAGCCGAGTCGTGCAGGCCGAGCGCGTAAACGACAATTGGGGAGACGAAGGTCGCGGCGAGGGCCGAAGCTGAAGAATAACGCGTGAGCGCCGCAGTCGCCGCCCAGACCAGGGCGAAAGCAAGCGACGCGGGCCATGCGACGCCAATCAGCGCCCCGAGATAAGTGGCGACGCCTTTGCCGCCCACGAAATTTCAGCCACACCGGAAAGAGGTGTCCGATAATCGCCCCGGCAGCCGCCGCCATGATGCTGACCGGCCCGAAAAGCCACCCGGCGATCAGAACCGCCGCCGTCGCCTTGAGCGCGTCGAGGATCAGGGTTGCGGCCGCGAGCCCTTTTCTCCCGGTGCGCAGCACGTTGGTCGCGCCGATGTTTCCAGAGCCGATAGCCCGCAAATCGCCCGCACCGGCAAGACGAGTGAGAATGAGACCGAAAGGGATGGACCCGAGGAGATATCCGAGGACGAGCGCGAGCGCCGCTCCGTGCGAAAAGCCAATCATGCGCTCCGCCCTCCCCGCAATGGCTGCGGCAGGTTATTCATGCGCTACGCGGCCTGCAACCAGCGTCAGCTTGACCCGTCCCTCAAGCCGCGCCTCGTCGAAAGGCGTATTGCGGCAGCGCGAGTGGAGGGTCGCCGGATCGAGCACGTAAGGCTCATCGGGGTCGAAGCGAATGATGTCCGCCGGCGCCCCAACGGAAAGCCGCCCCACCGGAAGCCCAAGAATTTCGGCCGGGCGAAGCGTCATGGCGCGCATAAGGCGCGGCAAGCTCACCTGGCCCGCCGCAACCAACCTCAGGCTCGCCGACAGCATGGTTTCGAGACCGATGGCCCCTGCCGCCGCCTCCGCGAATGGCAGCCGCTTCGTCTCGACGTCCTGCGGGTCGTGGTCGGAGCAGACGACGTCGATGAGGCCGTCCGCCAAGGCCTCGACAAGCGCCATGCGCTCGTCTTCACCACGCAAAGGCGGCGTGAGCTTGAGAAAGGTGCGGTAGTCGCCGACGTCCAGTTCGTTCAGAGTCAGGTTATTGATCGAAACGCCGCAGGTGGCGGCTATCCCGGCTTCGCGCGCGCGCTTTAGCGCCTCCAGCGAAAGCGAGTTCGAAATGAGTGCGGCGTGATAGCGGGCGCCGGTCAGCGCGGCGAGACGCAGGTCGCGTTCCAGCACGATGGTTTCGGCCTCCCGCGGAATCCCCGGCAGCCCGAGCCAGCTTGCGCGCAGCCCCTCCGCCATGACGCCCTCGCCGGCCAGCGACCGATCCTGGCAGACGGGAGCGATCAGCGCGTCGAAATCGCGCGCATAGGCCATCGCCCTGCGCATGGTCTGGGCGTCGTCGACGGAGCGCAAGCCGTCGCAGAACGCCACCGCGCCGGCTTCGCGAAGAAGTCCGATCTCGGCGATCTCCGCGCCTCGCAGTCCTTTGGTCAGCGCGGCCGAGGGAAAAACCCGGACCTTGGCGTCGTCGCGGGCGCGGCGCAGGATGAAGTCGACCACTGCCGGGTCGTCCACTGGCGGATTTGTGTCGGGACGGACGACGATGCTCGTCACTCCGCCAGCCGCGGCCGCCGCGCTCGCGCTCGCGATGGTCTCGCGGTGCTCGGCCCCGGGCTCGCCAACATAGGCGCGCATGTCGACAAGGCCCGGCGCGACGACGTCGCCACGACAGTCGACGACGCGCGTTCCTTCAAGAAGCTGGTCTCGGGTTACCGACGCCCCGACGGCCGCAATCAGGCCGTCCTGAGCCAGCAGGCCGCCCCGCGTCTCAGCCTCGCGCTGTGGGTCGACGAGACGCGCGTTGATAAGGGCGATGGGAGGTGAGGCTGGCACGCAGCGTTCGCGATAGAGAAGCGCCTCCCGCTTGGCAAGCGCCGCCCTCGGCGGAGGGCGAACCCAACCGGTGGGCCGGAGAGCGGACCTCTTTCGGCCTTGCCTGAACGATCAAAAGCCGCTAGACGGCGGCCTCTCCCCGACGAACCGTCGGCGGACGTGCGCGCCCGTAGCTCAGCTGGATAGAGCACCAGACTACGAATTTGGGGGTCAGGAGTTCGAATCTCTTCGGGCGCGCCAGTGATTTTAATTCGCTACGATCTGATCGCCGTTCTTCGGGTTCAGTCCTCCAACCGCTGATCGGCGCTGGCGTCAAAGGCGCGCTTCCGCATCGGCGACTCATTTATTTCATGGTCACGACGAGGCTCGCGCGGGGCGTTGACAGCCCGATCAGCTTCCTGACCCGGCGCCCGGATCGCGCACATTCAACGGAAACGTCTGAAGGCGAGGCTCGGCGTAACCGCTCCCCCTCACCAGCGGATCAAAGCCGCGCCCCAGGTGAAGCCCCCGCCCATCGCCTCGATCATCACGAGATCGCCGGGCTTGATTCGTCCGTCAGCGACAGCGGTCGCCAGGGCGAGGGGAATCGAGGCTGCGGATGTGTTCCCATGCCGGTCCACAGTGATCACGACCTTGCTGTGGGGAATGCCGAGCTTGTCGGCGGAGGCCTCGATGATGCGGCGGTTCGCCTGATGCGGCACGAACCAGTCGATGTCCTTCGCTTCGACCCCGGCGTCGGCAAAGCAGCCGAGGATCACATCCGTCACCATCCCGACCGCATGCCGGAAAACTTCTTTGCCTTCCATTCTGAGATGGCCGACGGTCTGGGTGCTTGACGGCCCCCCGTCGACATAGAGTTTGGAGCGGTGGCGTCCGTCCGATCTCAGCCGCGACGCGATGACGCCAGGCGAGGTGAGCGCGCCGTCGCTCTCCTGCGCCTCCATCACAATGGCCCCGGCTCCGTCGCCGAACAGCACGCAGGTCGTACGGTCGTTCCAATCGAGGATTCGGGAAAAGGTCTCCGCTCCAATGACCAGAGCGCGCTTGTGAGAGCCCGAGCGCAAAAACTTGTCCGCCGTCGTCACCGCATAGACGAACCCGGTGCAGACCGCCTGCAGGTCAAAAGCGGCGGCCCCCTCGACGATCCCGAGATTGGCCTGCACCTGGGTCGCTACGGAGGGAAAGGTGTAATCGGGCGTGGAGGTCGCCACGATAATTAAGTCAATATCGCTAGCGGCGAGACCCGAGGCCTTCAGCGCGGCGTGAGCGGCGGCCGTCGCGAGCGATGAGGTGGTCTCCGCCGTGTCCGCGATATAGCGCTGTTTGATGCCGGTGCGCTGCTGGATCCACTCGTCGGAGGTGTCGACCTTTTTGGAGAGTTCAGCGTTGGTGACGGCCCGAGCGGGGAGCGCGGCGCCGACGCCGCGAACGCAGGACCGGAGGGCGGAAGTCATAGCGTTTCCGTAAGTTTGCATGGATTAGGACTGGGCGGCAGGCGAAGCCGCCGCAGGGCGCGCGTCGTTCGTCTGGCCGATCATCTCTCGAATTTTGCCGAGCAATTCCTGCCGCACCATATCGTAGCCGAATTCCACCGCGCTTGCGTAACTCTCGGCGTCAGCGCCGCCATGAGCCTTGATCACGACGCCGTCAAGGCCAAGAAACACGCCGCCGGTCGCGCGCGGGCTCATTTTTTCGCGGAGCGCCAGGAGCGCTCGCCGTGCGAACAGCGCGCCGATCCGCGCCATCAGGCTCGCGTCGAAGGCTTCGCGGATATATTGACCAACTTGTCTGGCGGTGCCCTCGGCGGTCTTGAGCGCTATGTTGCCGGCGAAGCCCTCGGTCACGAAAACGTCGACCACGCCCTTGCCGAGATCGTCGCCCTCGACGAACCCATGGTAGCGCATATTGGGAAGATTGGCTTCGCGCAGGAGCCTTCCGGCCGCCTTGACTTCCTCGACGCCCTTGATCTCCTCGACCCCAACGTTGAGCAGGCCCACGGTCGGTGAGTCGATATCGAACACGACACGGGCCAGAGCCGCGCCCATCACCGCAAGATCGACGAGGTGCTGCTCGTCGCCGCCAATCGTCGCGCCAACATCCAGCACGATCAACTCGCCGCGCAGGGTCGGCCAGAGCGCGGCGATTGCGGGCCGCTCGATCGGCGCCATGGTATGGAGGCAGAACTTCGCCATCGCCATGAGGGCCCCGGTGTTCCCGGCCGAGACCGCGCAATCCGCGCTCCCCGCCTTCACCGCCTCGATCGCCTGCCACATCGACGAAACCCGCCGGCCGGACCGCAGCGCCTGACTGGGTTTGTCCGTCATCTGGACCGCAACGTCGGTGTGGAAGATCTCCGACCGTTCGGCCAAGTCGCGCATGACCGGCAAGGCCCTGCTCGATCGCCTTCCGGTCGCCATACAGCAGGAAGCGAATATCTGGACGGCGCTCAAGCGCGATCGCCGCCGCCGGCAGAACGACCGCCGGCCCCTTATCGCCTCCCATGGCGTCCAGCGCTATGCGGATGTCGCTCGCCATTCCCTCGTCCGAAAACCCCGCATGCCAGCGGCGCTGCTCGGGCGGGGCCCGGCGCGGCGCGACAATACCCGCTCCGACGGCCAAGGCAACGCCGCGCGCCTGCCTTTGCGGCCCGAATCGAGCCTTTTCAGGGCTTCGGCCCGATCCGGCCACGAAGGGCGGCGAAGGGCGACGGCTCTTCGGCATCGTCCTTGGGAGGCTCGAAGGTCACGCCAGGTTTGCGCGGATAGGGATCGAGACCGAGGGCGAAAAATTCCGCTGCAAGCGCGCCAATGTCGATCTTGCCGTCTATCAGCGGGTCCGGCTCGTCCTCGTCCATTGACACGGTGAGAGGCTCGTCGCCCTGGCCGGGCTTCTCCTCACGCGGCGGCTCGAAGCTCACGTCGACATCCTCGTCGATGGCAGCCGGGAAGGGATCGAGCGAGATGATGCAGGTCTGCGTCAGTTGGCCTTGAACGGTTCCGCTCACTCGCGCCCCGCCCCGCCCAGCGCGACTTACCGTCAATGTCGCGTGCAAAGCCTCAATCGACGGCAGCTTGTAGGAGGCGGCAAGCGCGTCGCGTTCTTCCGGGGTCGCATCGAGTTCGAAGGTCTGTCCCTCCGGAGGCAGCGCGTCAACACGCACGATGCGGCTAAGAGGTTCGGACTTTCCGGAATGATCGGACATCGGCTCAGACTCCGGGCGGGATTGGCGCTTCCGGGAAGCGGAACTGACCGGCGGCGAAGGTTTCGAGCGGGATCGCCGACAGCGCCGTCTCAAGGGCTGCGACATAGTCGGCCAAGGGCGCGGCCTTGCGCAAGCCTTCAGGATCGCCGCCATAGACATTGCGGGCCAGCGCCTCCGCGAGGCTCGGCCGCAACTCCGAATCAAGGGCTTTCGCGTAAGCGGCGTTGCGTCCGTAGAAGGCCTCCTTGAACTTCTTCAGCCGCTTCGAAACCGAGACGTCCGGGTAGCCCATCTCGCGCAAAGTGTCATCGAAGTGCATGAAGAGACAGTTGACCAGGTCTTGCGCGATCTCGTCCGCCATTCCCCCGATCGCCGTCAGCCGACGCAAGACCAGACCGGAGTGCAGGGTCAGGAGTTCGAAGCGCCCGTCGATGCGATCCGGCGCCTCAAAGGCCTCGTAGAGCACGGGTCTTCGGGCCGCCGCCACGATCTCGCCGCGAAGCTCCTCGATGAGCATTCTGCTCGCGCGCCGCGCGCGCCACCGGGCAAGGATCAAGAAATCGCCTCAGCCGCATGCGCAATGCGCCCGAACAGCGCCTTGCCTGGTTTGGGCGCCTGGGTTAGGCATCCGCGGCCAAGGTGGCAAGGAAAAACGGTTGGATCGGGCGAAGTTGGAACTGGCGAAGAGGGTTTTGATGAGCAGGTCGGCTTTGGAGTCGGCGGCGCGCGTCGCTGCGATGGCGGCGACCCTAGGGTCGGCGGCGATGCTCTCGAGCTGCGTCGGCTACAATGGGGACTTCGAGCGCGGTTATCAGGTCGACAATCAGACGCTTTCGCAAGTAAAGATCGGAGCCACGACAAAGCCTGAGGCCCTGAACATGCTGGGGACGCCTTCGACAACGTCCACCGTCGGCGGCGACGCCTGGTACTATGTCGGGCAGAAGATGCACCGATCGCTGGCTTTCATGCCGCTCCAGATGACCGACCAACACGTGCTCGCCGTTTATTTCGACAAGAGCGGCAAGGTCGAACGGCTGGCGAATTACGGGCTCAAGGACGGCAAGGTGTTCGACTACGTGTCGCAGACGACTCCGACCGGAGGCCAGGAACCCGACTTCATCCGCAACATGATGGGCGGCCTCTTCCGATTCTCGAGCTAGCCGCTTTCGTCGAAGACCCGCAGCGCCGGCCGCCAGCAATATAAAAGGGGCGAGAGCAAGCTCCCGCCCCTTGCAAGGTTCTCCGTACGCGGTCAGTGCGCGAGTATCGCCAGCAACAGCAACGCCACAATGTTGGTGATCTTGATCGCCGGGTTCACGGCGGGTCCGGCAGTGTCCTTGTAGGGGTCGCCGACGGTGTCGCCGGTGACCGAAGCCTTGTGGGCTTCTGAGCCCTTGAAGTGCTTGACGCCCGAGGAGTCGGTGAAGCCGTCTTCGAAGCTCTTTTTCGCATTGTCCCACGCGCCGCCGCCTGAGGTCATCGAGATCGCGACGAAGAGGCCGTTGACGATGACGCCGAGCAACGAAGCGCCGAGCGCGGCGAAGGCGTTCGCCTTCGACCCCGAAATCCACAGCGCGCCGAAATAGACGACGAAGGGCGCGAGCACCGGAAGGAGCGAGGGCACAATCATCTCGCGGATCGCAGCCTTGGTCAGAAGATCGACCGCCCGACCGTAGTCTGGGCGCTGCGTGCCGTTCATAATGCCCGGCATCTCGTGAAACTGACGCCGGACCTCGACCACGACCGAGCCGGCTGCGCGTCCCACCGCCGTCATCGCGATGCCGCCGAAGAGATACGGGATCATGCCGCCGAAAATCAGGCCCGCGACGACGTAAGGATTGGACAGGTCGAAGGACACTGCGCCCACGTCCTTGAAGTAGGGGGCGCCTGTCTCCGTAAAGTGGCGGATGTCGTTCGTATAAGCCGCGAACAGGACCAGGGCGCCAAGGCCCGCAGACCCGATCGCATAACCCTTCGTGACCGCCTTCGTCGTGTTGCCGACGGCGTCCAGCGCGTCCGTCGACTGACGGACTTCCTTCGGCAGCCCCGCCATTTCGGCGATGCCGCCGGCGTTGTCGGTGACCGGACCGAAAGCGTCGAGCGCAACGATCATGCCCGCAAGGCCCAGCATGGTCGTGACCGCGATGGCGATGCCGAACAGGCCCGCGAGCTGGTAGGTCACGATAATGCCCGCAACGATGACGAGCGCCGGGAGCGCTGTCGAATTCGAGCGAGACGGCCAAACCCTGGATCACGTTCGTGCCGTGGCCCGTAACGGAGGCTTGCGCGATCGAAACGACCGGACGCTTGCCAGTGCCGGTGTAATATTCGGTGATGACGACGATGAGGCCCGTAACCACGAGGCCCGCAATACCACAGAAGAACAGGTTCTTGCCGGTGACGGCCATGCCGGCGACCGTGCCGACGTCGCCCCAGCCGATCACGAACTGAGTGGCGATCGCGAGGCCAAGGATCGAGAGGATGCCGGTCGCGATCAGGCCCTTGTAGAGCGCGCCCATGATCGAGTTGTTGGCGCCAAGCTTGACGAAGAATGTGCCGATGATCGAGGTCACGATGCAGGCGGCGCAGATCGCCAGCGGAAACATCATGGAGGGGAGAAGCGCCGGCGTTCCCGCAAAGAAGATCGACGCGAGAACCATGGTCGCGACGACTGTCACCGCATATGTCTCGAACAAATCCGCGGCCATGCCCGCGCAATCGCCGACATTGTCGCCGACGTTGTCGGCGATCGTAGCCGGATTGCGCGGATCATCCTCGGGAATGCCGGCCTCAACCTTGCCGACGAGGTCCGCGCCGACGTCCGCGCCTTTGGTGAAGATGCCGCCGCCCAGACGCGCGAAGATCGAAATGAGCGACGCGCCGAAGCCAAGCGCGACAAGGGCGTCGATCACCTCACGGTCGGCTGGCGCATGGCCGAGAACAAGCGTCAGAAAGCCGAAGTAACAGGCGACGCCGAGCAAAGCGAGGCCGGCGACGAGAAGTCCCGTCACGGCGCCGGAGCGGAAGGCGATGTCGAGGCCGCCCGCAAGCGATTTCGTGGCCGCCTGCGCGGTGCGCACATTGGCGCGCACCGAAACGTTCATGCCTATGAAGCCCGCCGCGCCGGACAGGATCGCGCCGACGGCGAAGCCTATCGCGACGGTCCAGGAGAGAAGCAGGCCAAGCCCGATGAAGACGACGACGCCCACGCCCGCGATGGTGGTGTACTGGCGCTTCAGATAGGCCTGGGCGCCCTCGGCGACCGCGCCGGAGATCTCCTGCATGCGCGCAGAACCAGCGTCCGCGGCCATGAGGCTGCTGACCGTGTATACGCCATATACGACGGACAACAGTCCACAGACGATAATCAACCCCAACAGCATGACGTAACCCCCGACATGTCGCGTGATGCGCCGCATTCTGGCGCGATTGTGGCCGCCTCTTGCCAGAACTTTTGGAGCGCCGCAACGCGAGGGCGGCAATTTTGAGGAATTCGTATCGGCGGGTGCGGCAATAAGCGGCGGCCGCAGGCCCAATACTGTCAGCGGCTACGGCAAAATCCGAGGATCCGGCGGCGGGCGACGCCAGGTCTGCTCGCCAACCCTTACGGATTCGAGCTTGAGTTCGCCCTTTGGCGCGAACCCGTCGTCGCGAAGCCTGACCTCACCACCCTCTTCGACGATCCCGAGGATCGCATAGGCCGCCGAGAGCATCCGGGCGGCAGACCCCGTGTACCAGGACCAGCCTCCCCTGCCCCCATGGCCCCAGCCGTCATAAATATCGGCGGGCTGCTGTGTGGGGATCAGGCCATAGACGGAGATTCGCTCCGGATCGGTCTTCTTCAGCGGGGAAATTTTCTCGTAAATTTCGAAGGCGCGCGCGAAGAGGCTGGCGGCCGCTTTGTTATCGCCGCGAATTTGGGCGCGCTCGGCCAGCCTCACGAGGCCATCGACAATCCACGAGGCGCCGTGGCTGTATTGGCCGCCGTTCTCGCGCACGCCCGGCGGATAGTCCGCGATGCGGCCAGGATAGGGCTGAGAATGCTCGTAGAAGGGCTCCTCCATGAGCAGGATCCGGTCCGGCCGCTCGACGCCCTTCAGACCACCCTCGACGGCGGCATGCGCCCGCTCGTCGTTGCAAGCCCCAGACCAGGCGGACCATCCCGCGGTCATCGCATTGCGTAGCGCGAGTTCCTGCCCGTCGTCGGCGAAATCGAGGATGTAGTGATCGTCCCGCCAGCCGGATTCGAGGGCCTTCTGCTGGCCCGCGAACGCCGCCTCGCAGCGCGCGGCGAAGGCTTCGTCGCCTTTCAGGCGCGCAAGCGGCACGAATCCGTCCAGCACATTGGCGAGGAAGAAACCCATCCAGACGCTGGTGCCGATGTCGCGGCGCCCAAGCACGTCGATGCCGTCGTTCCAATCCCCGGCCCGCAGCAGCGGCAGGCCGTTGGCGCCCAGATGCTTCAGCGTGAAGTCAATGGTGAGCTTTGCGTGCTCGTAGACCGTCGCGACCTCTCGCGAGACGCGCGGCACAATCACCCAGGTCTCCTCGCGCTCCGGCACCGGCGGCCCCTCGACATAGGGGGTCACCTCGTCAAGCACCGTGGCGTCGCCGGACTGGCGCACATAGCGTTCGAGCACGTAGGGCAGCCAGAGATGCGGGTCGCTGGCCTTGGTCCTCTGGCCAAGGCCTATCCCGCCGTTCGGCGCGCGGTGCCACCATTTGAGAACATCGCCTTCACGGAACTGCACGCTCGCGTGCAGCAAAATCTGCGCCCGCGCGAGGCGCGGTTCGAGCAGGACCAGCGGCAGCACGTCCTGCAACTGGTCGCGGTATCCGGTCGCTCCGCCCCGCTGGTTGGGACCAACCCTGCCCCACAGACGCGACGCATAAAGCTGATAAGGCAGCCATGTGTTGACGAGCCGGTCGAAATCCGGGCGGTTCGAGCGGATCTCGACCTTTCCGAGCCGCTGCGTCCAGGAGGCGCGCGTGGCGTCGAGCGCCGTGCGCGCTTCCTCGACTGAGATGCGCGAAGCCTGCGCCAGGGCCGCCTCACGCGTGGCGGCCTGCCCGAAAATGATGGCGATCGTCCATTCCTCGCCGGGGGCGAGGTCCAGTTCGTAGCTGAAAGCCGCTACCCGCCGGCCATCGTCGCGCGCGGACCCGTCCGGCTCACCCGTTTGCGCCATGACTGGGGTATGAATCTCGCGCCCCGGGCCGCCGAAGAAACGCCTGCGAACGGTTTCGGTCGTCGGCCGATAAAGGCTCGTCGCCGCAAAGGCGAAACCGCGCTCGAAATCGTTGTTCGGGTTGCGGAAGAGGAGCGCGCCCTCGACCGTTTCGTCGTTGATCTTGTCCACGCTCTCGTTGGGGCTCTCTTCGAGCGCGATGTCGAAGAACGGCGTCAGCCTGAGCCTCCGCATCTTCCCGCCGCCATTCTTGAGAGTAAGCAGCCGCATGTCGCACGGCCGGTCTGGCGGCACGAAGACGACATATTCGGTCGACAGGCCGCCGCGACTCTTTCTAAAAGTCGCGACGCCGGGCTCATAGACCGCCTCGAAAGTTCCGTCTTCGCGCTGGAAGGGCGTGAAGCTCGGCGCGTCGGTCACGCCGCTCTCGAGGTCGTGGAGGTAGATGATCTGTCCGGGCTGAACGACGGTTGCGCTGTCGAACTGGAACGCGGTCAATGCATTCTGGCGCGCATTGGCGAAGGCGGAAAAAACCTCGCCGTCGTTCGAAACCATGGTCGCCATGCCAAGCTCGTTGGCCATCACATGCGCCCAGGGGCGAGGCGTCCGATGCGTGAGCGTAAGCCTCCTGCCATCATCAGAGAAAGCAAAGGGCCAGCGGGTCGGCAGCGCGTGGGTCGGCTCAACGGCCCGGGTCTCGTAGAACAGCGACTGAAGCTTGGCTTCGGGCAAGGGCGGAAGGTCCAGCCTCTTGGCCACAAGCTCGGCCGCCCAGACATTGTTGTCGGCCCTGCCGACAACAAACTCGGCTTCCGCGACCCCGTTCGCGTCGAGCATGACGTCGAGCGAAAAGCTCGCCGCCGGGTCGAAAGTCCAGAGCTTTCCCTCGTCGTCGGGCTTGCGCCAACGCCAGGGCTCGCAACCGGTCGGGCATGAGAGCGAACCTTCGCCGAGGAAACGCGTGCGCGAATCCTCGTAGCCGACGATGTGCACGTTCGCGCCGGGTTTGACTGAAAAGAACGAGGTTTCGCCGCGGTCCGCCCGGACGGAGCGCAGCAGGCGGTTGCGGGCAAAAATCGTATTCAGCGCGCGAACAAAGATCGTCTCGACATGCATGCCGGCGAAATCGAGGTCGCGCGAATAGGCGCCGGTCTCGTGCCCCGCCACCTCGCAGAAGCTCGTCAGCCTCAATTGGCGCGGCCTGCCGCTCGTTTCCGCGAGGCGTATTCGCCAACTCAGGATCGCCGCCTCCCGAGGATCGGGGGCGATCTCCATCCGCGCCTCAACGCCGTTCATCTCGTGGACGATGGCAAGGCGGTTGAAGCCAGGCTCCTCGATTCGGTAGCGGCCCGCGCGCCGCGCCGGTTCGAAGCCGATCGACCAGGGTGCGTGGCCCTCTTCGCTCACGTAAAAGAAATGGCCGCGCGCTTGCAGCGGCTCGAGCGGGCGGCGATAGAAGTCGATCTGCGCCCCGCCCCGCTCGGCGCCGAGCACGAAAGCGGCGCTGCGCCCATCGCGGCGGACCTCAATTCCGACCGCCCCGTTGTTGAGCGCGAAACGATCCGGCCGGCCCATGAGTTCGGCTGGGGCTCCCGGAAGCCAGGGCGCGGGTTTGCCCTCCCGGCGATTAACTTTCGCGACGAATGCGACGACGCCCGCAGCCATCACGGCGATGGCCGCGCCGTAAGTGAAGCCAAGCAATCTCACCGGCTCAGGCATCGGCGCTGCGCCCTTGGCGAGAGTCTCTGCGCCGGTCCACGCCTGGTCCCATTCGGAGCCACGCGGGATGTAGAAGGGGATCATCAGCGGCGCCCAGGTCCCGAAGCGCCGGATGCCATCGGGAATTGCACGCGTGCGCCCATTGTGTCCGATGAAGCGCGCGGCCGCCTCATCCGCGCGATCGCCGCCCAGGAACGACAGGTTGACGAGACTCGCGACGCGCAGGCCCATATGGTCGAACCAGATGAGGACGCGCAGCCAGTCGTAAGCGAGAAGGCCGAGAAAGAGGAGCAGGCTGAAGCGACGGAAGTCCACGGAACTCTGCGTCACATCCGCGCCAACGACGACCGCCGTGCGGACGGCGCCGTCCTGATTGTACCAGCTTGGATCCGGCGACTGGCGCAGGAACGAGTTGATGATCGGGGCCATCCAGAGGCCCCAGCGCAGGACCCGGACCGCCTGTTCCACGAGACCTTCGACGCCCTCCGGGCTGAACAGATTTCGGATCGGCTTCAGCGTCCGACGCAGCGCCGCGTCGAGCAAAAAGTAGTTGATCGAGAACAGCGGCGCGGCCAGCGACCAGTTGATGACGCCCGCAACCGATTCCGACCAGAAAAGCCGGACGCCGCCCGCGACCTGTCCGAGGTTCATCATCCCGTATTTGTTGAAGATCGGATAGGTGACGAAGTCGCCAAGCTGCCGCCCGTCAACGCGATAGTCGATGGACGCGTAGGCCCAGAATTTGGCGATGACGACCTGAAGCTGGGCCGCGTCAAAATACCAGCCGAGCGCGCCCGCCACGACACCGCCCAGAATGACGCCGAGCGCATAGATGCGCCAGGTCTCGAATTTTTCGCGGCGGCCCGTGAGGACGCTGCGGGCGTCAAAGGCGGCGTCGACGCCGCCATAGGCCAAAGCGCCGACAACAAACATGAACAGAAACCGCGCCCCGCCACCCATCGCGGCGAGATCGACTTCGAAGGCCAGCGCGAGCCCGAGTCCGACCGCGACGCCCCGCACGGGGGCGCGCGGATCGCGGTAAGCGGCCTTCAACCGGCCAAAAAATGGGGCGGTTCCGTCGGCGCTGCCCACCACGGTCGCGGCAAGCGGATAGAGAGCGGCGCCGAAGACCGGCCCGACGATCAGCGCGAGACTTCGCATCGCGCCGACGGCGCCCGGCAGACGCAGGATGAGCGCCGCGATCAGCACGAAACCCATAAAAAGGCCGCCATAAATGGCCCCTTTGATCAGGCCCGTGCGCCAATGCCCCCAAAGCGCGTCGAAGCGCGGCGGGCGCCCGCCGAGCCAATCGAGCACGAGCCCCGTCATCAGATAGACGATGGCCCACAGGCCGCCCTGCGCCAGCGCCGCGCATACGGCCGAGAAAAAAATCCCCAGCAGCGGATTGGTCACAAGCTCGGCGGCGTTGGCGATATGCGGGGTCAGCGCCGCCAGAATCGCGGCTGCCGCGACCACGAAATGCGACCGCACATGCAGCGGCGGGGCGTCGACGGCCACGAAGCAAATGAGCAGCAGCAACACTTCGCCCAGGAAGAAGAGCGTCAACGCTCGCCCTATCGCGGCTTGAACCTGAAACGACAGCGGCGCATTTGCAGTGAAGAGGGCGCCGATCTCCGCCATGTGCCAGTCGGCCGACAGGAGCACCAGAAAATTGAACAGGATCGGCGTGATGATAAGACCGACCGCCTCGACGATCCGTAAGCCCCGGGCGGCGGCGACCAGCGCCAGCGCCGATCCCGCAAGGTAGAGCGTGAGCGCGATGATGGAGCCGGCGAAATCGACGCGGAACACGTCAGACCAAGGTCCGGGGAGCTGCCAGAACCCCAACCCGTCATTCCGCTGGAAAGCGAAAATCCCAAACGCGGCGGCGTCGAACAGGACAAGCCAAGGGGAAAAGGGACGCTCGGCAAAGCCCCGGCGCAGACAGGCAAGGCCCCCTGCGCCAGTGACCGCAGCGGGGATCGGCGACTTGAGCCAGACGGTGCAGAATACGCCCGCTGCGCATAGGAGGACGCCGACGATAAGGAGCAATGCCTGTTCAGGGCGCCGCGCGTCCGGGGCCGTTATTTCCATGCGTTGATCGTTCCCCTTCCGCAATCGCCTATACCTTTCGAATTGAGGCGTGAGACGCAAGCGCCGCATTGCGCGTCGATCCGGTACGCGCGATAAGCGCTGCCATGACCCTCAAACGACGGATCGCCGGGCTGGTGGCCGCGCTCATCGTCGCGGCCCCTGCGTTCGGCGCGGAATTGCCCTCCGGCAAGAAGGCGAAGCCTCCGCCCGAATCTGCTAAGAGCTGCAATATCGGCGGAATGTCGGGCGTTTTGGCGGCAAACGGGACGTGTGTCCACATGGGCGGCTACGTCTCGGCGGGAGCCGGAACTGCGCCGCCGCGCTGAATTGATTGCGTCCCAAAGCCCGGCAGGGCTAGAGGGGCGCCATGACCAAGCAGCCCCAACCGAAATTCGCCCACCTCGGACAGAGCTCCCGCATACCTGACGCGCCGGACGCGAAGACCCTCGATCGCGCGCCCAATCCCCATTCGGACACGATTTACGTTACCCGATTCGCGGCGCCGGAATTCACGTCCATCTGTCCGATGACCAGCCAGCCCGATTTCGCGCATCTCGTCATCGATTACGCGCCGAATAAGTGGATCGTCGAATTGAAGTCGCTAAAGCTATACCTTTTGAGCTTCCGAAACCACGGCGCGTTCCACGAAGACTGCACGGTGCGGATCGGCAAGGATCTTGTCGGCCTTCTGAAACCGCGCTGGCTCAGGATCGGCGGTTACTGGTATCCGCGCGGCGGCATCCCGATCGACGTCTTTTGGCAGACCGGCGAACCCCCCAAGGGTGTGTGGCTGCCCGATCAGGGCGTCGCGCCCTATCGCGGCCGAGGCTAGAAAAGAAGAGCCCGGAGGGCCCCACGGCCTTAGGCGGCGGCCTTCGGCTCCCCGCGCTGACGCGCCGCCAAAGCCATGCGCACGGGCCGCAGCAGTTTCTGAACCGGGTTGTCGGCGCCCCCGGACGCCGGAGCGGACGCAGCGAGCGCGTAGGCGAGAGCGCGTAAATGATCGGCCATCGCCTGTCTGTCACGGATATGAGTTAGGTCGCCGAATGGAATTGGCGCGCCGATGACCACCGGCAGAGCGGTCCCGATCCGCGTCCGGACCTCGTGGAAGATGAGGGAAAGACGCAGCGTCAGGCTAAGGTGGCTTGCGATCTGGAACAAGCGGCTGTTCTGGCCGCCGAACCAGACGGGCACGACGGTCGCCCGGGAGCGCTGGATGAGTTGCGAGACGAAAGGCTGCCAGCGAGCGTCGACGGCAGGTTTGCTTCCAAGCCTGTCCGGCGCCGTCGAGACCGCGCCGGCGGGAAAGACCACAACAGCCCCGCCCTGCTCGAGCCAGTCGCGGGCTTTCGCGCGCGACTGGAGATTCGTGCGCCGCGCCTCATCCGTCTCCGAAAAATCGACCGGGAGGATATGGCCGCGCGTCTCCGCCGCCCGGCTCAGCGCCGAATGCGCGAGAACCACGAAATCGGGCCGCTGTTTCTCCATCAGCCAGGAAATGACGATGCCGTCGAGGACGCCGTAAGGGTGATTGGCGACGATCACGACCGGGCCTGTCCGTGGGATCGCCGCGAGCGCATCGGCGTCGTAGCGCACGTCAAGGGCGAGCGCCCGCACCGCGGCGCACCAGAAGCTTTCGTCCGTGCGGGGGGACTTTTGGTTTTCGACGTAGAGCCGCTTCAGCTTCGGCTGGCCAGTGGCCTTCTCCACAAGGCGGATCAGACCGCGCTTCAAGGGCGGGTCGCTCGGATCGGCGTAGCTGAAGAGATATTTGTCCATAACGACGGACGCCCAAAGGGAGAAGGCGAGGGCTATCCGCATCCAGCGAAGGGCTCGTGACGGAAAAATCTCAGATCAATGACGGCTTGCGTTTGGCGAGCCGGTCGAACTCCTGCAACTCCGCGAGGAGCCCTTCGAAGTCCTTGAGCGCAATCATGTTCGGCCCGTCCGAGGGCGCGTGATCCGGGTCGGGATGGGTCTCGATGAAGACGCCAGCGACCCCGACCGCGACGGCGGCGCGCGCCAGCACCCCGACGAACTCGCGCTGGCCGCCCGACGACGTGCCCTGCCCGCCCGGCTGCTGCACGGAGTGAGTTGCGTCAAAGATAACCGGCGCGCCCGTCTCGCGCGCCATGATCGGCAGGGCGCGCATGTCGGAAACGAGCGTGTTGTAGCCGAAACTGACGCCGCGCTCCGTCACCAGAATATCGCCGGCGCCTGCTCCGTCGAGCTTGGCGACGACGTTCTTCATATCCCAGGGCGCGAGGAACTGGCCCTTCTTGACGTTCACCGGCCGCCCCGTGCGGGCCGCGGCGATCAGCAGGTCCGTCTGACGGCAGAGGAAGGCCGGGATCTGCAGGACATCCACGGCCTCCGCGACCGGAGCGCATTGCTCGCGTTCGTGCACGTCGGTCAGCACCGGGAGGCCCAGCGTCTCGCGGATCTCGGCAAAGACCGGCAGCGAAGCTTCGAGTCCCATGCCGCGCGCGCCCCCGCCCGAGGTGCGGTTCGCCTTGTCGAACGATGATTTGTAGACGAGCCCGATCCCGCGCCGGGCCGCGATCTCCTTCAGCGCCGCAGCCGTCTCAAGCGCATGCGCCCTGCTCTCCATTTGGCATGGGCCGGCGATGACCGCGAGCGGCAAATTCTGGCCAAAACGCGCCGCGAGATCTCCCCGGCCGGCCTGAACGATGGCGTTGTTGCCCAAGGCGCTGACATTCCTGGTTTGGATCTCGCGAGGTCGGCGTCTTTGATGGAAAACTCGCCGTTTGGCAAGGAAACGGTTTCGATGCAGCGCAGGCGCGCGCCGCAGGAGAGTAAACGACATCATGAGGCGCCAGCGCTCGATCACTCTCCGCGCGAGATCACGTTAGATCGATATGGCATATTCACCCAACTGTCCTCGCGCCAGGAGGGATGCCCATGGCCTCGTCCCGGATCCTCTCCACGACAGCCGTTCGCTTACCAGTCGGAAGAAACCCGATTACAAAGGACAGATAACGCGAAATTCTGTGTCGCCTGCCGTACCAGACGCCGATCGAGCAAAAGACCGCGTATACGACGGCGTCCGGGATCACGTTCTCAAACGCCTTCACGTCCAGAAAGAAATCCTTGGACCCTCCATAGAGCTGTTGCGCCATCTGGTCGTCGACAAACCAGATGGAGACGGAGAACGCCAAGCAAACACCTATCACCATTGAAGCAACGCCAACGAAATAGCCATGTTGCGAGGATCGCGCGCCGATCCACCGTCCGATATAGATCGCCGCAATGATCCGTACAGGCAATGCTGTAAAAATAACGAGGTAGGCGAGAAGCTTCTCGTCAGCAGGAAGAGATAGTCCGCGCTCCGCGTCAGAGAACGCGAGTCCCGTGAGTAATCCCATCAATCCCGCCGGTGACGAGCATCACGCCGCCAAACATGATGGACGCCAGAATAAAGGCGAGGCTCGGACGGATTGCAAAATCGGCAAAACCCACCACATTATCGGACCCGGACAGTATCAGGCCTTGCTTCACTGTATTTGCTTCAAGAAATTCATAAATATTCTTGACCGCGAAAGCTGGCAATCCGAGTACACCTTTGGCGATGTCGGCGGGTAAACCGAGCGCAACCGCCACAAAATAAATAATTACGCTCAATCCAATTGAGACCACAAGCGCCAATATCATGTTTCTCATGGCAATTACCAATTCATAATAAGACTTGACTATTGAAACGAAGCGTCAATAAGATGTATAAAAGTCTATCGACGATAGCATATATATGACATAAAGTCCAGACCGCTGACGCCGCAGCGATGAGCGGTTGCTCGGCGGCGCAGAGACGCGCTCGGCGGATCTGACTTGCGCTAGCTCTATCGTGCTACTCGCCAGACCGAGCGGATCACGTCAGGGGGCGTTCCTCATGGCTGGTCCCGAAGTTACAAACTGGTTCGGCGACGTCGTCTCTCATCCGAGCGTGATCGTTGACGCCAATTCGGTCGCCGACATCGTCGCCGTGATGAAAGACCCGAAACAATATCCCTCACCGGTCCGCGCTGTTGGCTCAAACCATTCGACGGCGCCATGTGGCGTTGCGGACGGCGGCACGCTGATCCGCATGAGGATGAACCGCATACTCAACATCGGCGCCGATACGATGACGGTCGAGGCGGGCGCGCGGCATATCGACATGGCGCGCGAACTCGAAAAGCGAAACCTGCAGTTCTATGTCAATACGGAAATCGGCAGCCTGACGGCGGGAAGCGCCGCCTGCGCGGGGACCAAGGACGCTTCCTTCCCCGGCGAGTTCGGACAGGTCGGCTCTTATGTCATCGGCATGAAGCTCGTCCTTCCAAATGGCGAGCTTCTCGAAATCACCGATGCGCAGCCGGACCTCATGCAGAAGGCGCGGTCGAGCTACGGTCTCTTCGGCGTCGTTTACGAGGTGACCTACCGAATCCGACCGCTCATGCCCATGAAGGTCTATCACGAGACCTTTACGCTCGAGGAGTTCGTGGCCAAGCTCGACTCGCTCAAGGCGCGCGGCGCGTCGATGATGCTGTACATCTTTCCCTTTTCCGACCGCGTCACGGTCGAGTTCCGCAGCTACAATCCAGGCGCGACCGGAGAGCCGAACCGCTCCGCCTGGATCCTGCGCAACTATCTCTGGGGGACTCTTGGGCCGAAACTCGGACATGATACGGAAGTTTCCGTGCCGATCCCGTCGGTCCGTTACGAGGTGATCGACGGCTTTGGCGCCATTTTGCGTTTCAAGCTCGAAAACCTCGTCCGGTCCGACTACACGCTGCCGCCCGATCAAATCATCGAATATCCTCCGGTCTCGAACGACAGCCGCTACACTTTCAGCCTGTTCGCCTTCCCGGAGGCCAGTTACCCGCAAGTTTTCAGCGACTGCATGGCCTTCGTCCGCGACTATCACCAGAAGGTCGGCTATCGCACGAACTTGCTCTTCGTCGGCTACCGCATTGCGCAGGATCAGAACGCGCTCCTCTCCTATTCCTACGACGCCCCGGTCATGACCATTGATCCGGTCTCGACCGCGAATCCGGGCTGGCAAGCGTTTCTCGAAGCCTTCAATCAGTTCGGCAGCGACCGTGGCGGGGCCCCTCTATTCAACCAGACCTGGGGACTCACCGCGCCCATCGTCCGCAAAGCGTTTGGCGCCCGGCTCGACGCGTTCAAGGAGGCGCGGAAACAGTTCGACCCCGGCAACCGGCTCCTAAGTCCTTATTTCGAAGGCCTTTTGGCGTAAACGATGGGCGCCGCTAGCGGACCGAAAAGTCAGGCCACAGGCGGGCCAAGGGGGACTAGGAGTCACTGGCGTCAAGCGTACGCCGATACCGCCCTCAGCGACGCCAGAGCGATCTGGATTTTCCTTGCCCATTGGGCTCTGTGATGCGATAATTCAGAAGTCGAGCGGCTGATCCGGTGAACCGACGGGAAAAGCGGACGCGTCCGAAATCGATGGTTCGAGAAAGTTGCAGTTTTTGGCGCCTAACCCATTGAGATCGCCTCCGCCGCATCAAAACTGCGCAACGAGCGACCGAACGGCGGAGAGCATGTCCCCATCCGAATCTGCAAACGAACTCGGCATCCTCGCAAGGCGCAAGATCGAGGCCGGCGTCATCGCGCCAATCTATGAAGAAATGCGCGCCGAACTCGGAGAGGGGAAGGCGCGGGCAATCCTGGACAAGGCGATTCGCAAAGCGGCGATTGCCGCCGGCGCGGAGATGGCCGCGCGCGTTCCGGGAGGCGCGAGTCTCGAAAGCTTCAAGTCGATCCAGCACCTGTGGACGAAGGACGACGCGCTGACCATCGAGGTCCTCAAGGACGAGCCCGGCGTGTTCGACTTCAATGTCCGCCGCTGCCGCTACGCCGAGACCTATCGGGCGATGGGGCTCGCGGAAATCGGCGCCCTTCTCTCCTGCAACCGAGACGGCGCCTTCTGCGAGGGTTTTGATCCGCGCATCACGCTCACCCGTACGCAGACGATCATGGGCGGCGCGAGCCATTGCGACTTCCGCTACCGCGCGCCGAAGGAGGACGGAAAGCCGGCCGGCTGAAATCCGGCCGCCTCATATTCTCCTTGTTCGTGAGGCTGGTCTCCGCCCGTTTTCGGGCGAGACCGAAGCGAAAATGGAGAGTCGCGTGATTCCGCTGAAAGCCTTGCTGGCTCCCGCTCTGTTCTTCGCCGCGCTCGCGGCTCCAGCTGTGACCCAAACCGCAAACGCCGCGATGCAGATGAATGAGACCCGTTACGTCGAAGTGACCGGACAGGGGCATGTGGACGCGGCGCCTGATTTCGCCCGGCTCACCCTCGGCGTGACGACGACCGGCAAAGATGCGCGCGACGCGCTGGCCGCCAATGCAAAGTCAGTCAATGCGTTGGTCAGCCTCGTCAAGTCGGAAGGCGTCGAGGCCAAGGACATCCAGACGTCGAACCTGTCCTTAAGCCCGCTCATGAACAACCCGCGCTCGGGCTCCGACGATGAACGCAAGATCGTTGGCTACACCGTCAGCAACATGGTGACGCTGACCGCCCGCGACATCAGCAAACTCGGGGCGCTCGTGGACAAAGCGGTCGAGTCCGGCGCCAACGCCATGTACGGGATTTCCTACGGCCAGAACGATCCCGACGCGCTTCTCGACGCGGCCCGCCCCAAAGCCGTCGAGGACGCAAAGCGCAAGGCCGAGATTTTCGCGAAAGCCGCCGGCGCGAAGATTGGCCGGCTCCTGTGGCTGACGGAAGACGGCGGCGCAATGCCTATGGCGATGCCGAGAATATTCGCCGCGAAGGCGGCGGACGGGGCGCCGTTCCCCGATCGAGCCCGGACAAAGCCGGCTGACCGTGAACATCACGGCGCGGTTCGAACTGACCGATTGAACGAAAGGCGCCCTCATGTGCCGCAATATCAGGCCGCTCTTCAATTTCGAGCCGCCCGCGACGGAGGAAGAAATCCGGGCCGCCGCGCTTCAGTTTGTTCGCAAGGTGAGCGGCTTCACGAAGCCCTCCCAGGTGAACGCCGAGGCGTTCGACCGCGCCGTCGACGAAGTCGCCGACGCTGCGCGCGCGCTCATCGCCTCGCTCCATACAGCCGCTCCCCCGCGAGACCGCGAGACGGAAGCGATGAAAGCGCGCGAGCGCAACGCACAGCGATTTGGCTAACCCTACACAGGTCCAGGAAACGCGTTGGCTTGCGCCGGCCGCCATTCGTCCAAGCTCCCTTCGCGTGGGCGAAAGATCTCGACTTTCAACGGATGGCAGGGCGCAGCGTCGCTGGAATGGCCCGCGCCGCAATCGCCCCCTGGACAGGCCGAGAGGGCGCCGATGAGGTCGATCTCCGCGAACAACTCCAGGAAGTCGCCGGGGCGCACGGGGCTCGCCTTCATGAAATAGCGATGCGCGTCATGCGTGAAGCCGGTGCACATGAAGACATTCAGGACGTCGTGAATGTGGGGCTCGGCTTCCTTCGGCGAGAGGCCCGTCCGCTTCGCGAGTGCGGCGGTCAGGTTCGAATGGCAGCAGTGGTGATAGTCGTCGCCGGTGAGCAGCCGATTCGTATAGGGGTCGCAGCGCGTGCCGATCACATCATGAACGCCTGCGCCGTCGGCGTCGAAACCGTACCAGCCGAGCGTGTCGTGGGTAATCGTCGCCATTGGGCGCAGCCAGGGCAGCGCGCTCCACAGACGGTCGCCGATGCTCACATGCGTTGCGTGGAGGGCGCGCGTCTTGCCGGAAAAGAAGCGCTCCGCAAGGTTGGCTGCATTCCAGAGGTTGAGATCGCCGACCTGCGGGCCTTCGATACTGATGATGCGGAAGAAGTACCCCGCGGGAACGTCGAAAGCGCGGGCCTCGCGCGGCGGGACGATCGTCTCGCCAACCTTCTCCATGCCTTTGCGCGCATTGTCGTAGAGGCCCGCGTCGAAGGGGGGCAGGCTGGCGAGTTCATAGACGGTGACAGGCGGCGCGCGGCGGCGCGCCTCGGCGTCGGGCGGGGGCGATGGTTTTGCATGGCGGGACATGGGGAGAAACTAAGGGCCGCGCAGCACGCACGGCAACGCCTGAAAGCCGGCAGCAAGCGCTCGCGATCAGCGCGACCGCATGCTAACAATTTGGCGTATAGAGAGATTCCCGAATCGTGGAGAGGGCTGATGCGAGGCGACGAGCGTGTGATCGAGTATCTGAACAAGGCGCTCAAACACGAGCTCGCGGCGGTCAACCAGTATTGGCTGCACTACCGGATTCTTGACAACTGGGGCTACAAAGCCTTCGCCAAGACTTGGCGCGAGGAATTGATCGAGGAGATGCAGCACGCAGACAAGCTCGTCGCACGCATCCTGTTCCTCGACGGGGGACCCAACATGCAGTCGCTCGATCAGTTGCGGATAGGCAAGAGCGTCAAGGGCATCATCGAGTGCGACCTCGCGGCCGAACTCGACGCCCGCAAGCTTTATCTGGAGGCGGCGAACTATTGCGAATCCGTCAGTGACCGAGTTCAAAGAATCTCTTCGAAGAACTGACGACCGACGAGGAAGAACACATCGACTTCCTCGAAACGCAGCTCACGCTCATTGAGCAGCTTGGCGAGCAACTCTACGCGCAAAAGCATGTCGGCGATCTGAAATAGCAAGGCGCGGCGGCGCCTGCGCGGCGGCGGTTCAACAATTGTCAACTCGACGATCCCATCGAAGCGACTCGCTCGTCCCGCAGCCGCTCCGTCAGCCATTCGAGGTCCGCGTCCCGCACCCCCATTTCCGCGAGGTGGTCGTGGGTCTCGGTCACATAAGCGGCGTTGACGCCGGAGGTCCCGGCGCCTCGGCGCACAATCTCCAGCATCGCCTCGCGCGAAAGCCGCCCGGCATATTGAGGGTGCAGCCGGTCGGCGACGTAGGTCAGCGCGTTCACCCGCTCGCCGCTCGCCAGCGTGACCGTCGCTGTCCGCTCGATGTAGACCGCTGTCGCCTGCTCACGCTCCCTTAAGTATCGGATCGTCGCTTCGCGAAGCGCCATGTCGACTTCGAAGGCCACGCCCTGGCATGCGCCGCCTCGATCGAGCCCAAGCACCAGACCCGGCCTTTCCGGCGTGCCGCGGTAGATGTGGGAATATATGCACAGGCTTCTGCGCCATCCCCGCAACATCGCTTTGGAGCGGGATACATAGGTAAAGCCGGGCCGCCACATCAGCGAACCGTATCCGAAAACCCACAAAACTCCGCGGCGACTCTCCCCAGCCTCAACGGTCATGACGCGGTCGCCGTCTCCGCCCGGTTCGCTGTGTGACGCTTCTCCGCGATCTCGTTGATCCTGGTCTTTACGTCCGGATTATCCTGCATGAACCGATCGAAGTCCGCCTTCCTCAGAACGAGAAGCCGGCAGTAGGTCTGGGCGCGCACATCCGCCTGGCGGGGCTCCCCGGTGATCAGCGCCATTTCCCCAAAGAATTCGCCGGTGCCCAACGGAACGCGCCGCCCAGGGAGGATCACTTCGGCGGCCCCGGACGCTATGAAGAAGACCGCATCGCCCCTCTCGCCTTTCCGCACGATGAGCTCGTTGGGAACCGTGAACCGGGCCCTCAGGAGCCGCTGCACGCGCGCAAGATGCTGAGGATCAAGACCGGCAAAGAAGTCGAGCCGGGTGATCAGATCCTGCGTCCGAAGACCGATATCGAAGCGCGGTGCGGCCTCGGCTTTACGCGCGCCCTCGACCCCCATCGACAGGTCGCGATAAACCTCCGGCGCGATCAGACCTTCTTCATAGAGGGCCTTGTAGCGTCCTGCCTCTCGTCGAAGAGCCGACTGCCTCAGGAATCGCGCCTCCAGGGCCGCTGCATAGTCGGGATATTGGCGGCGCAGCGCGTCAAGTCCAGACTTGGTTCGGTCAAGGCGCTCCGTGAGGATATGATCGATCAGGGCTTCGATCCGCTGGCCGAAGATCGAGCGTGAGCGGCGCGCGGTCTCGCCCGCGAGATCCTGAACGACAAGGCGCATGACCAGCAACGTCTCGAAACGGTCGCCAAGCTGTTCCGCCAAGAAGCGGCGGACGCCGAGCCTCCGATACAGCAGATAGGAGAGGCGAAACGAATAGGGAAAGGCGAAGGCGGAGTTGACCGCCCGCTTGTAGCCTATGCGCCCTTCGGTTCGCGCGCCTTCGACCAGCGCCTCGGCGTTATGGAGAAGCGCCTGGATCGCTCCTGGAGAGGCGGCGCGGCGGCTGAGCATCTCAAGCACCAGCATCCGCTCCTGGCTGCCCAGCGCGACGAGCGAAACGCCGAGACGTTCGCGTTCCGTCAGCTCCGAAGTTTCGCTGGCCTGCCGTGTCTCTGTAGCCTTGTTCCACGCCTGATACGGAGCCAGCGCACGCGCCTCGGCTGAGGGGTGAAGATCGTGCTCCCTCGCCGCCTTGCGGATGATGTCGCTCGTTTCCGCGTAAGTCAGTTCGAGAACCCGGTCGCGCAGCGCCTGGTCAAGCGGAGAAAGCTTGTCCAGGCCAAAGACGCGGATCACCCACCTAAGCGTCGTCCCGTTCACAATCAGAGTGAAGAGGACCATCCCTGTCGCGAGAACCGTCACGAAATGCTGGACCTCGCGGGGGACTGCGGGATTCTCCGTGAGGGAAAAAGCCAACACCAGCGTGAGCGCGCCGCGCAGGCCGCCCCAGGCGATGGCGAGCTTGTAGGCCGTGCTGATCGGCTCCATGAGGCCAACCCGACTCAAGATTGGGAGCAACAGAAAGAGAACCGCCAGACGCGAGGCGAAGGCCGCGACCAGGAGAACGCCCAGGAGCCCCAAGTCGCGTAGCTGCAGGTCGAACAGGAGTTTTGGGACCAGGAGCGAGGCCAGGAGGAAGACGAGGGAATGCGCCCAATAGGCAAGCTGCTCCCAAAGCTCGGTGATGAAGGACCAGTTGTTCGGCGTGATGCGGGCGCGCCCGAAATAGCTGATCGTCAGGCCTGACGTCAGCACCGCGACAACGCCGGAGACGTGAAAGACATGGTCAGCCACGATGAAGGACAAATAGGCGAGCGCGACCGTCAGCGTCGCCTGAGCCAGGCGGTCCTCACGGACCCAGGGAATAAGCTCCAGCAAGCCCCGGCCCGCGATGACGCCGAGGACCCCGCCCCCGAAGAACGAGACCGCGAATTCGACGGCCCCTTCTCCGAGATGAAACTGACCGCCGGACACGATGATGCCAAGCAGGACCGTATAGGCGACGATCGCCGCCGCGTCGTTGAGGAGCGATTCGCCTTCGACAAGCCGCGTTAGGCGTCCGGCCGCTCCGACATCCCGAAATATGGCGATCACCGCGGCGGGGTCAGTGGTAGAGACCACCGCGCCGAGCAAAAGGCACACGGCGAGCGAGAGCCCCGAGACAGGCCAAAGCGCGAGTCCGACGATTCCCATCGCCATCAAGGTCGCGATCACCGCCAGCATGAGGATCGGCGCGGCGTCCTCCATGATGCGGCGCACATCGCTGGTCAGCGCCGCCTCAAAGATAAGCAGGGGCAGGAAAACGTCGATGAAGACGTCGGAACTGAGCGGCAGATTGACAAACAGCTGGATGACTTCACTGACATGCGGAGACAGCTTGAAATGCATCAGAACGCCAGCGGCCGCGCTGATCGAGGCTCCGATTACCGCCAGGAGCACGACAGGAGCGAGACGCAACCGCGCCGCGACCGGCTGGCTCAGCGCTACCAGAACCAGCAAGGCGGAAAAGACCGCCAGAAACAGAACGATATCGAGCACGCCCCTCCGCTCCAGACCAATGCTCCAACGTCCGCCGTGGAGCGGCCTTCAGTGTCGCGTTCGCCCGATTTGCTTGTCAACCACGGTGAAAAGGCCCGGAGACCATTGGGATATCCGGGCGATGCGGCCCGCGTCTACCGCGCCTTTGTATGCTCAGCAAAGCCGAGGATCGCCGCGATGTCGGACATGCGCCTCTCCTTAAGGAGAAGACTGCATGCCGCCTCGTATTTTACTTCGTCGGCCAATTCCGAAAAGCTTACGCCGAGAGTTTCGAGCCGGCGCGCGAATGACCGAGGACTGAATCCCAGCGGCCGGGCGACTCGCTCCCGGGCGGCCGGGATCGCGGACGTATTGCGGACCTTAACGGTCGCAGGTTCCCGCCGCGCCTGCATCGGACGGTCCCGTCCTTTCCCCGTCGCCAGTGGCTTCAAGAGCCCGCGCCATGTTGTCGCACGAGGCGCTATTTTCCCGATAAGCCGAGTTTTTGTCCCTAGTGTCAATGACGGCGAGGCCACCGGCCGCATAAGGTCCGCCGCGGGACGATTCGCGTTGGGCGCCGGCGGACATTGAGCGCGAAGCGGACTGTATGGCCGAAGACCGGCGAGCTGACGCCTAGCTCCGGTCCTCTCGGTCCGAGGTCGTGGATCGGAGAGGATGATGATCGCGAATCGAAACAGGCTATCCGCCGCCTGGCTGATCGCTGCGGCTAGCCTCGCCCTATCGCTTGGCGTCGCAAGCGCGCAGGAGGCGGCCGGCGTCATGGCCGCAGCGCCGGTTACGCCGAACGCCGAACAGCAAACCGGGGCGCCGGGCGCGCCGAACGCCACAACGACGATCGACGGCCGCTACCTGCCGCCGCCGCCGCAGGCCTTCAAGGGCGACATCGAACTCAACGCCGCCCAGTCCACCCCCGCCTGGCCGGCGCGCGTCGTGCCTCCGAAGGGCGCGCCGAACATCCTGCTCATCATGACCGACGACGTCGGCTTCGCCGCTCCTTCGACCTTCGGCGGTGTGATCCCGACCCCAGCGCTAGACCGCATCGCCGCGAGCGGCCTGCGCTACACCAACTTCCATTCGACCTCGCTCTGCTCGCCGACCCGCGCGGCGCTGATCACCGGCCGCAACCACCACTCGGTCGGTTTCGGCGTGGTCTCCGAAGCGGCGTCAGGCTTTCCCGGCTATGACAGCGTCATCGGCAGGGACAGCGCCACCATCGGCCGGATTCTGAAGGAAAACGGCTACCGCACCGCGTGGTTCGGCAAGGACCACAACACCCCGACCTGGACCGCGAGCCAAGCCGGCCCCTTCGACCAATGGCCGACCGGAATGGGGTTCGACTATTTCTACGGCTTCGTCGGCGGCGACGCGAGCCAGTGGGAGCCGAATCTCTTCCGCAACACGACGCCGATCTATCCTTACCTCGGGCATCAGGGGCAATGGAACCTGACCACGGCGATGGCCGACGACGCCATCCGCTGGATGAACCAGCTCAACGACATCAATCCGGACCTGCCGTTCTTCGTCTACTACGTTCCCGGAGGCACCCACGCGCCGCATCAGCCGACCCAGGAATGGGTGCAGAAGATCACCGACATGCACCTGTTCGACAAAGGCTGGAACGACCTACGCGACCAGATCTTCATGAACCAGAAGAAGCTCGGCGTGATCCCGCAGGACGCCAAGCTGACCCCGTGGCCCGACACGCTCCTTCAGCGCTGGGACCAGACGACCGACGAGGAGAAGAAGCTCTTCATCCGTCAGGCCAACGTCTACGCCGCCTATCTCGCCTATACCGATCACGAGATCGGCCGGGTGATCCAGGCTGTCGAGGACATGGGCAAGCTCGACAATACGCTCATCATCTACATCAGCGGCGACAACGGCGCCTCCGCCGAAGGCTCGCCGAAGGGCACGCCGAGCGAGGTGCTGCAATTCAACGGCGTCGAACTGCCGGTCGCCGCGCAAATGAAGTTCTACGACGTATGGAACACCCAGTTCGCCTACAGTCATTTCGCGGTGCCGTGGGCCTGGGCGTTCGACACGCCCTACAAGTGGACCAAGCAGGTCCCCTCCTTCTTCGGCGGCACGCGGCAGGGCATGGCGATCTCCTGGCCCGGCCATATCGCCGACAAGGGCGGATCCGCTGGCAGTTCCATCACGTGATCGACGTTGTGCCGACGCTTCTCGAGGTCACCGGCATACCGGCGCCCGACATGGTCGACGGCATTGGGCAGAAGCCCATCGAAGGCGTCAGCATGGCCTATAGCTTTGACCAGGCTAACGCCGACGCGCCCACGCCGCACAAGATCCAGTATTTCGAGATGCTGGGCGTGCAGGGCCTATACAATGACGGCTGGATGCTGAGCGCAGTCCCCGAGCGCGCCCCGTGGGAACTGCTCGGCAAGGCGACGCTCGATCCCGCGAGCGCGTTCAAGTTCGAGCTCTATGACGTCCGGCATGACTGGACGCAAAACACGGACGTCGCCGCCGACAATCCCGGCAAGGTAAAGGAAATGACCGACCTGATGTTCGCTGAGTTCGCGAAACATCAGGTTCTGCCGCTGGACGCCTCAGTCGCAACCCGCATGGTGATCCCGCGGCCGTCGATGTCGGGCGGACGCAAGATGTTCACCTATAGCGGGGTTCCTATCACCGGCCAGCCGCGCGGCACCGGGCCGACACTGCTCAACACCTCCTATACGATCACCGCCGACATCGACGTGCCCACGGGCGGGGGCGAGGGCATGATCGTTACCGACGGCGGGCGATTCGGCGGGTACGGTCTCTATCTTCTCAAAGGCAAGCCCGTATTCCTGTGGAACCTGCTTGACCTCAAGCGCGTCCGCTGGGAAGCACCGGACGAATTGACCCCCGGCAAGCACACGCTCGTGTACGACTTCAAGTATGACGGGCTAGGCTTCGCGACGCTCGCCTTCAACAACATCAGCGGCCTTGGGCGAGGCGGCACGGGAACCCTGTCGGTCGACGGTAAGGTCGTCGCGACCCAGACATTGGAGCACACCATCCCGCTCACGATGCCTTGGGACGAGACTTTCGACATTGGCTCCGACACCGGGACACCGGTCGACGATCAGGACTACCAGGTCCCCTTCGCCTTCAACGGCAGGATCGACAAGCTGACGGTTTCGATCGCGCCGCCGGTTCTTACCGATGAAGACAAGAAGAAGCTGATGGAAGCCGAGCGCGCGATGCAGGACGCCAACTAAGCCGTTCGTGGATCGGGGACGCCAGTCCGCTTTTTCCAGTGAAGAGGAGCGACGGGACGCTGATATTTGCTCGCGTGGCTCGTTAGAATGGCCGCCGGGTAGGGCCAGAGGGCGCCCCCGCCCCGGAGCCCCGTCGGCCTTGACCCTGAGCTGCCCATACCCGGAGACGCCAGTGCACACGATCAGATACACGAACGCCGCGATGACGCGGCGCGCCTCGCTCGCCGCGTTCGGCCTCGCCGCCCTCACGCTCGCGGGCTGTAATGCGCAGTCACCCGCGGTCCAGACCGGCGCGCCGCCGGCCTTCCGTATCGGTACGATCAACGTCAACACCAATCCGCTGCTCGCTCAAAGCGGCAACCCCACCGCGTCCTGGGCGCAAGCCGCCCTTCCCGGCGCCTTGGCGCAAGCCTTCGCGGCGAATATGGCGACCGGCAATTCCACCGCGGGCACGCTCGATGTCACGATCAATGCGATCACGCTTGGACCGGTCGGGCCGGAAGGCGGCGCCATCGACTCGATCCGGGGCGTTGCGATGCTGACCGGCGTCGGCTCGGCCGCGCAACGAACGAAAGTGCGGGCGACCGCGTTCTTCACGCCGACCTCGGTCGACCAGACCCTTTGGGAGCAGGCCATGCAGGGCCGCGTGCAGACGCTGTCCCAAGCCTTCGCAGACGTGCTGGCGCACAAGGTTCAGTGAGTTAGTCCGGGTTGCCGTTCACAAGTCGCAAAACAGAACGAAGAGGGAGCACATGCGTCGGAGATTGAGAGGGAGGGACTCGCCGGCCCGGCGGGGGCTGCTGGCGGCCGCAGCAGCCGTGGTGCTGACGGGAGTCGCATTCGGGGCCGTTGCGAGCGAGAAAAGGACGCCGTCCGCCGCGCCTCCTGCTGCCTCAGCGCCGACCCTCGAACCCAAGGCGCTCGCCATCCTCAAAGCGGCGAGCGCGACGCTCTCTGCCGCCAAAGCGCTTTCTTTCACGGCCGTCAGCACCTATGAGCGCGCCGCCCGCAACGGCCAACCACTCTATTACAGTTCAGTCCAGGACGTGACGATGGAGAGGCCGGACAAGCTGCGCGTCATCACGCCTGGCGACGGCGTCCCGGACGAATTCTATTACGACGGCAGGACGATGACGGCCTATGTCCCCTCGACGAATATGGCCGCGGTCGCCGACGCTCCGCCAACTCTCGACAAGCTCCTCGACGAAGCCTGGGAGAAAGCGGCGATCTACTTTCCCTTCGCCGACCTGCTGGCCGCAGACCCGTACGAGGGTCTGTCGAAGCGTCTGAAGTCGGCGTTCTATGTCGGCAGGTCGATCGCCGTCGGCGGCGTGCCGACCGACATGATCGCCATCGCCGGCGATGATGCGGCGGCGGAGATCTGGATCGGCGTCGCCGACCATCTGCCGCGCCAGATCCGCGCCGTCTACGCCAATGAACCCGCCCATGCCCGGTACCAGACCGTGTTCTCCGACTGGCGGTTGGACCCGTCGATTCCCCCTGGGACCTTCAGTTCGGCTCAAGCGGCCAAGGCGGAGCGTATCGAATTTGCTCCGCCCGGCAACTCCACGGCGCCGGCCGACGTGAGCAAACCTTCGGCGGCGAAGAAGCCATGAACGCAAGCGGCAAGGAGATGATCCGATGAAAAGTCTCACACTTGCGGCCATCGTCACGCTCACCAGCATTGCAGCGCTCCAACCGGCCAACGCCTGGATGCGCGGCGGATTCGGCGGGGCGTGGGGGCGGACGCCGGCGGGCGGAGTCTGGCACGCTGGAGATTACGGCGGATACGGCCACGCAACGGCAGTCGGACCCAACGGCGCTTGGCACGGCTCGACCTACGGCGGCTACTATCACGGAACCGCAGCAACACCCTACGGCGGATGGCATACAGGCGCCTACGGCGCGTATTATCACCAGCCTGCCGTCGTGAACTCCTATGCGGGCGGCTGTTGGAATTGCGGCTACGGCGGCTGGGGATATGCCGGCGCGGCGGCGGCCGGCGCGGTGGTCGGGGCAGCCGCAACCGCAGCGGCCGCGAACGCTGCAGCGGCTGCTTGGCCGGTCGGTGTCACCTACGCCTATCTTCCCCCCGGCTGCGTCTATGTGCATCGGCCGCTGCGGACATTTTACCAATGCCCCGCCGGATGGCTGGCTCCCGCCTATGGGGCCAACGGCCTCTACTATCGCGTCGTGCCGGGCCCGACCTGAGAACACTCTGCGATGTCCCGGCGGCTTTCCGGATCACCCGTCGGTGCTGGACAGCCGTTCCGGTGCCGGGCGAAATCCAGCCGTCCCGAAGAAATTGCGCCGCAGGCGGGGCAAAATCGACCCTCCGCCTGTGGCGCAAGCGCGGAGCGCGAAAGCGCGCCGCGCGACCCCGCGCCGGATCGGCTGCATTCGACCCAGCCGGTCCGGCGCAATCTTCAGAAGCGCGCAACCAAAGCATGATAAGGGAGTTTGAAACATGAAGATGTTGGCCATCGCAGCGTGACGGCAACGGCGGTCAGCGCCTATCAGGGCGGTGGACATCATCTTCGCGCATCAAGGCGCACGGCGTCGTGAACTCGGCGACGTCGGGCCGAAGGAAAGGACGCTTCATGAGGACTTGGGCCCTCGCAGCTGCGCTCGCGGCAGCGCTTTGTATCGGCGGCGCGGCGGAGGCTGCGCCCTCGCCTCTTGGTCAGGCTTGTGGAAAAGACATCAAATCGCTCTGCGGAAAAGTGAAGCCCGGACGTGACGCGCTGAAGGCTTGCGTCGAGTCTCACTACAAGGAGTTGTCCGCGGATTGCCAGGTCGCAATCGTCCGCGCCGCAGCGGTCGGTCGGGCTTGCCGATCGGATTTGAAGACCCTTTGCGCGAAAGCCAGGAATGGGGAGGCGCGAACCGCCTGCCTGAAGAAGAACGAGACCTCGCTCAGCGCACCCTGCAAGGATGCATTGAGCAAGGCGGGTGATGAATAGCGGCGCGGCCGCAAGGAGAGGGAAGCTGATGAAAAAAGTTGTTTACGCTCTATTGGCGCTGGGATTTGTCGCGGCTCTGCCCGCCGAGGCGAACGCCGCCGCGTGCGCGCGGGGGCCATATCGGGCGGGTTGCGCAGGACCGCGCGGAGCCGTGGTGACCAATCGGGGCTACGCCCACCCCTATGGCGGCTACGCCCGCCCCTATGGTCACCCCTACTACCGCCCGGCCTATGGTCCCCACTGCTACTGGCGCGCAGGCATGAAGGTGTGCCGCTAAACCATCCAGCGAGCGAGCGCCGGCGAAAATATCCGCCGGCGTTTTCTTCTCAAGCGAAGGACCACTCAGAACATGAACTTGAAGCCGGCGAATGGCCCATACATCCACTGCTGATAGCGAAAGCTCTTCGGCTCGAAGGTGATGAAACTGTAGCCCGTATCCTGCTTGTCATAAGTGTAGAGCACGCGGTAGCCGACGGTCGTGGCGATATTCGCCGTCCACTTGTAGCCGACTGAGAGAAGCGCCTGTCCTGTGGCGCTGTTGCTCCAGCCGCCCAGGTCGGCCCAGACATTCGAGAACCAGCGATCATCGAAGCGATACTGGGCGACGAAGCCGCCAACCGGCATGATCCAGCCCTTGTTGACGGATTGGGTCACCCCGACGCCGAAGGGCGAAGTAATCGTCAGTTCGGTTCCGCTGTTAAAGTAGCGGGCGCCGACCGTGCCGTAAAAGTCGAGTTTCGGAATCGGAAGGGGCACGCGAACGCCGCCAAAGGCGGTGACGATGACCTCAGTCAGCTTGAGATCGGTCTGACCGCCGAAAAGCGCACTGTATGGATTTCGAATCGTGCCCCCGCCCCCGATCTTCGAACCTATGAAATCCAACCCGGCAATGAATGTGTCGTTTCGCGCGATCGCCGCGCCCATGAGTCCGCCTTGGAAATGCTCGAGAACCTTGGCGAATGGCGCGTAATATGGCGTCGAGGGTAGAGTTCCGAACCCAGCGCTTCCCGCGATGCTGCTCCCCCAGCCATATGCGGTAATTTCAAATTGCCAGGAGGACGGCAGCGCCGGCTGGGGGATCGGCGCGGGAGGTTCTTTCTTCGTGGGCAGATCTGCGGAGAGGGCCGGCGCAGCCAGAAGCGCCGAAGCCGCCAGCGCCAGAAATCCCGCAATGCGATTCATCAATTCCCCCAAGGCGCGGCGCCTCCACAGGACTCAGGCGCACCCTCCATTTTACGGGCCCCATCATTGATCTCATAAGCATTTCCGTCGGCTTATGCTGAATGAACAGCCGCCAAGTTGCGTTTCCTCGCAAGCGTGTCGGAAATGCCACGCTGCCGGCTCGAAGCCGCGCCGCCGGCGCGATCGCTTCCAAGGACCGCTCGTGTTTCGTTCTAAATCCCGTTTTCTCGCCGCTACGCCGACCGTCGAGCGGCGAGGAGGAGAACGATCGTCAGCACGGGCAAAGCAATGTCGCTAATGAAAGGCGTCCCGGCGTTTCCGGGCGCAAAGTTGCCCGCAACGATCATCTGCTTCACATGCCCGTAAGCATCGCCAAGCAGGAAGATGGCGTTGACCATGACAATGGCGCCCTTGAAGCTGAGGTCGCGCCAAAAGCTGAGGACGGCGGTCGCGCCAATCGCGAGATCCGCCATGCCGACCTCGAACTGGAATGGGCTTGGCTCCCACCCAATCATTCTGGCGGCCACGTCGGGAAAAAAGAGATGGAAGACCGCCGCCCACAAGCCGCTGCCGCCGACCGGCAGGAGCAGGAGCCACGCGAGATAGCGCTCCGCAGTGTTGGCGGGCGTATGCGTGAGCGCCGCGATGATGAGCGCGGCCACGAACAGGAACGCCGGCAGATTGCCCAGCACGAAAGCGATCGTCTCGCCGACCAAAGCTGCCTCCCCTCGAAACCCCGAGCCCTTGACGCGCCCAAGCGTCAGCGTAGTCAAGCCCGTCTCCAACGGCAGGCGGCGGGCGCCCCATGAAAATCGCGGATCTGCAAATTTTTGTCGTCGGCAATCCGCCGCCCGCCTTCGGGGGACGCTATTTCATCTTCCTCAAGCTCAGGACGGCCTGCGGAATCGAGGGCGTCGGCGAAGTGTACGCGGCGAGCTTCGCGCCCGAATCGCTTACCGTGATGATCAACGACGTGTTCGAGCGGCATGTGCTCGGCGCCGATCCGTTCCGGATCGAGGCGCTCTGGCGCAACGTGTACGCACGCGGCTACACGTCCCGACCCGACGCATCGCTCATGGGCGTGCTCTCGGGGCTCGAAATGGCGCTCTGGGATATCGTCGGCAAGGCGGTCGGCAAGCCTGTCTATGAATTGCTCGGCGGCAAGGTTCACGAGCGGCTGCGCAGCTACACCTACCTTTATCCCGACGAACCCGGATCGGACGTCTATACCGACAGCCCCGTCTACAACGACCCCGACGCGGCCGCCGAACGGGCGCTGAAATATGTCGCTCAAGGTTTCGACGCGGTGAAGTTCGACCCCGCCGGGCCCTATACCGCCTTCGATCCGAGACAGCCGAGCCTTGAACGGCTGGCTTTGAGCGAAGCCTTCTGCAAGCGGCTTCGCGAAGCGCTCGGGCCGAAGTGCGATCTCCTGTTCGGCACGCACGGGCAGTTCACGGTCTCCGGCGCGCTCCGGCTTGCACGCCGGATCGAACCTTACGAGCCCCTATGGTTCGAGGAGCCGACGCCGCCCGAGGCGCCGGAGGAGATGGCCAAAGTCGCCGCGCAATGCCGGATGCCCATTGCGACGGGCGAGCGGCTGACGACGAAATATGAGTTCGCCCGCGTGCTGGCGACCGGCGCCGCCTCGATCCTGCAAATGAACCTCGGCCGGGTCGGCGGCATTCTGGAAGCCAAGAAGATCGCCGCTATGGCGGAGGCGCATTATGCGCAGATCGCCCCGCATCTTTATTGCGGGCCGGTCGTGGGCGCCGCGAATATTCAGATCGCAGCCTGCTCGCCGAACTTCCTGATTTTGGAGAGCATCGAGCGCTGGGACGGGTTCCACGCAAAAATTCTCAAGAAGCCGATCCGCTGGGAGGATGGTTTTGTCATCCCGCCGGACGAGCCCGGGCTTGGCGTCGAACTGGATGAAGAGGTCGCGCGGGCGCATCCGTGGGAGGGCAAGGCGCTTCACCTCATGCCGCGGGCCAAGCCTGCCTTGCCGCCGGATTGAAGGCGCCGCCATGCCCTCATCCGGCCCTCCGGGCCACCTTCTCCCGCGAGCGGGAGAAGGACCGGGACCCCCTCTCCCGCTGGCGGGAGAAGGCTGGGGTGAGGGTCGGAGCGACACCCCCATCCGGCCGCTTTGCTGCATCCACCTTCTCCGGCAAGCGGGAGAAGGGATTCGCTACGCCCCGCCCTGCGGCTTTAGCGCCGCGCTGATCAGCGCCAGCGCGTCGGGCGAGTCCCAGGCCACGGCGCCCCGCGCGACGCCGATCAGGCAACCGTCCGGGTCCACGAGCATGGTCACAGGCAGGCCAAGAGTCTGCCCGTCCTTTCTCAACGTCTCGAAGGCGTCGCCGCTCGGGTCGGCGAAACGGGCAAGCGATTTCACGCCGATCTCGTTCAGGAAGGCCGCCCGGCGTTCGAGCCGCGCCGTATCGACATTGACCGCCACGACCTCGAAGTCCTTGCCGCCCTTTTGAGCCTGAAGGCGATCAAGGGAGGGCATCTCCGCGCGGCAGGGCACGCACCACGTCGCCCACAGGTTCAGGAGCACCGCGCGGCCCTTGAAATCGGCGAGCGAGACTTTTGCGCCGCCTTCCTTCTCGAACGTCAGGGGAATGGCTGGCCGGGGGGTCGCTTCGATCGACAGGGCGGCGACCTGCCCCTTGGCCAGAGGCGCGAGACGCTCGGCGAGCGCGCTCGAGGCTTTCGGGCAGGTTCCGGCCACCTTGCCGGGCGGCGCCATGGTCCCGTATAGGACCGCGCCAGCCGCAACGAGCGCCACGACGGCGAGCGCGATCGGCAGGCCGAGACGGCGGCGGGGCGGATTGTCTGTCTTCGTCATGGATCGAGCACCCGGGACAACGTAATCACAATGAGCAACGCGATGTGGGGCGGGCGGTTTGCCGTCGGCCCGTCCGAGATCATGGAGGAGATCAACGCCTCGATCGACTTCGACAAGAAGCTCGCCGCCCAGGACATCGCAGGATCGCAAGCCCATCTCGCGATGCTGAAACAGCAAGGCATCGTCGAAGCCGCCGACGCCGACGCCATTGCGCGCGGTCTTGCCCAAGTCAAAGGCGAAATCGAGGCAGGCACTTTCACGTTCTCGCGCGCCCTCGAAGACATCCATATGAATGTCGAGGGCAGGCTCGCCGAGATCGTCGGCCCGGCGGCGGGGCGGCTGCATACCGCCCGGTCGCGCAACGACCAGGTCGCGGTCGATTTCCGCCTCTGGGTGCGGGACACCATCGATGCGCTGATCGTCCAGATCGCCGACCTTCAAAGGGCGCTGGCGACCCGCGCGCTCGAATGCGCCGACATGGTGATGCCGGGCTTCACGCATCTGCAATCGGCGCAGCCGGTCACCTTCGGCCACCATTTGCTGGCCTATGTCGAGATGCTGGGCCGCGACGCCGGCCGGTTCGCGGACGCGCGGAAACGGCTGAACGAATCTCCGTTGGGCGCGGCGGCGCTGGCCGGAACGTCGTTCCCGATCGATCGGGAAATGACCGCGAAGGCGCTGGGCTTCGACCGCCCAACCGCCAACTCGCTCGACAGCGTCGCGGACCGGGATTTCGCGCTGGAGGCGCTGAGCGCCGCCGCCATCGCGGCGGTTCACCTTTCCCGCTTCGCCGAAGAAATTGTGCTTTGGACGACGCCCCAGTTCGGGTTCGTGAAACTCTCCGACGCTTTCTCCACCGGCTCCTCGATCATGCCGCAGAAGCGCAATCCGGACGCGGCCGAGCTTGTGCGCGGCAAGGCGGGCCGGGTGATCGGCGGCCTGATCGGGCTCCTGACGGTAATGAAGGGCCTGCCCCTCGCCTATTCCAAGGACATGCAGGAGGACAAGGAAGGCGTATTCGATGCGCTGGAAACGCTGTCCCTGGCCCTCGCCGCCATGACCGGCATGGTCAAGGATCTGAGCCCCGACGCCAAGCGCATGAAGGCTGCGGCGGGCGCGGGCTATGCGACGGCGACGGACCTCGCCGACTGGCTCGTCCGAGCCCTCAAGATGCCGTTTCGCGAGGCCCACCACGTCACCGGGCGGATCGTTGCGCTCGCCTCCGCGCGGGGCGCACCGCTCGAGAAGCTGACATTGACGGAAATGCAGGGCGTAGAGCCGCGCATTACGGCCGAGGCGCTCGCGGTCCTCAATGTCGATCGCTCAGTGAAAAGCCGGACCTCCTACGGAGGAACCGCACCGACGAACGTGAGAAGACAGGCGAAGGGCTGGCTGAAAAGGCTCGGGGGCTGAGAAGCGCGGCCGCCGGATTTGGAGTCGTCTCCGAGGGGATGTGACTTCCCAAGGTGATCAGTCGCATCGTTCCGCAGGGCCTGAGTTCCCTCCCCCTTCGCGGGAGAAGGTGGGGCGAACTGGCCAATTTGGCGGTTACAAAGATGCAACGGGAACGGCTGAGACCCGATATTGTGTTTTTCGGAACTATCTGGTATACTAATTTTTATGACCAGAATATTTGACCGAAGCCGAGCGCGACTGAATCAGAGCCCTGTCGGTCATTCGAGCCGCGCGGCGCTGCGCAATCGATCGAAAGTTGCAGAATTTGACACTCAACTCATTGAAATCGCTTTGTCCGCAACAAACCTGCGCGCTTTCCTCGGACGACGCCCGGATTGTCGCCCCGGGCGAGGGCTTCCGCAAACGCGGCCGCGCCGCGACCTCTCCCTTTATGCGCGGTCGTTTGCCTTCCCCGGCGAAATCGATCAAACCGGCCCGCAATTCCTGCCCACTCCAGACCGGGTTTCCTCGATGAGCAGTGCGCAGGGCGGTATTTTCCGCTCGTGGCGGACCTGGGCGCCGCCCATTGCGGCGCTCGTCATGGTTGCGCTCGAAGAGGTCCACGCCCTCCATGCGGGAGAGGTCTGGGTCGCTGCGCTCGTTTGCCTGCTGCTCCTCGGCTCTGTCTTCGCGGCCGTCCATCATGCCGAAATTATCGGACATAAGCTCGGCGAGCCCTTCGGCTCGATCCTGCTCGCGCTCGCCGTCACGGTCATAGAGGCGTCGCTAATCATCACCGCCATGCTGACGTCGGGCGGGCACGGGAACACGCTGGTCCGGGACACCGTCTTCGCCGCCGTGATGATCGTCCTCAATGGAATTGTGGGGCTCTGCCTGCTCATCGGCGGCCTCAGATTTCGCGAGCAGGCTTTCCGCGTCGAGGGGACCGCCTCGTCGCTTAGCGTACTGGCGACCCTTGCGGTGCTGACCCTGGTTCTGCCGAACTACACCGTGACCAAGTTCGGCCCGCAGTATTCGCCCACCCAGCTTCTCTTCATCAGCGTTCTGTCCCTTCTGCTCTACGGCGTCTTCGTATTCGTGCAGTCGGTGCGGCACCGAGACTATTTCCTCCCCGAAGGGGGGGATGAGCCTGCCGAGACCATCCCCTCCGCAGGCGAAACCGCGGCGAGCGCCGTGCTGCTCGTCGTTTCGCTCCTGGCCGTGGTGCTTCTTGCCGAAACCCTTACCGCGCCAGTCGAGAAAAGCATCCTCGACGCAGGATTGCCGCCCTCGTTCCTCGGCGTGGTCATCGCGGCGCTGGTGCTCATGCCGGAAAGCGGAACGGCGCTGAAAGCGGCCTATGAGAACCGGGTCCAGACGAGCCTCAACCTCGCCATTGGCTCGGCGCTGGCGACGATCGGTCTTACCGTCTCGGTCGTCGGCGGGCTCTCGCTCTACCTCGGGCAAGAACTCACCCTCGGCCTCGATGCGGAGGGCACGGCGTTGCTGTTGCTCACCCTTTTTGTGAGTACGCTGACCCTTGCAACCGGCCGCGCGACAATTCTGCAAGGCGCGGTCCATCTGGTGATTTTCGGGGCATTCCTCCTGCTGGCCGCAGTGCCCTGACGGATCTCATGAATTTCAAGACAACGCTCGCGGACTGGGAAAAGGAACGTATTCGCCGGTGTCAAAGTTTTCAATCGATTGTTTTGTTCAGCGCTCTTGCGGGGATAAGCCTTTCACAGAACGTTGACTTTTCGAGGCCAACGTCACATGACGTAGGGAGCGATGGAGCACTCTAGACAGTCGAGGCGCTGTCACTTTATGAGCGTTCCAATAATACAGAGGCAAAGAAGAGAAATGGACGCGACGGCCACCAGCAGTATCGGGGGGGTCGGTTGTCGCTTCAACCGATGCAACCGTTATGCGTAGTGCGCCGGACGTGCTTTCTCGCGTGGGAAAACACAGCAAGGGACTTGAAGTCTCGCTCCTGGACATTGACGTTGATTTGCACGACATGGTGTTCCAGCGCTACGCCGGCTCTTTGAATTTTCTTGGACTTCAACGACCCAAAGCAATCGAGAACTATGCGATCGAAGGCCTAGTGTCTGGCCCGGACGAAAGGTTCCTCGTTTACATCTCCGGTTACGGTTACGACAGCATCGATCAGCTTGAGTTTGGCTACGAATCGGACAAACGTTCACCGTGCTATATTTCGACGGATCGACACGCTGAATATTCGTGGTGCACGAACATCTTCATCCAGGCCGCGATTTTCAGGCGTCTCGTCGAGCTATACGCCAGCAAACGAATTGACCACCTCCGGATGACGGTCAAGCTTCATCTTATGCGCGGCCCCGCCGACCGCGTTGAACTGCCCGCCGTGAAGTTCCCGATGTTGGGCCCGTCCGGCGCGCTCAGCCCCCAGCATGTCCGATGCCAGCTTGTTTCTGTCTACACCTCGCTGCGGTCGGATCCGTCAGGCGGGGCGGAGATTCTGCCGCCCTCCCAAGCGTGGGGATCGCGGCTCGGCCGGCGCGTTCCGGGATAGGGCGGAAGGTGCGCTGAATAGCGAGTCAGTGTTGCGGGCCCATGAGCCAGTTGCCGTTTGCGGCGCAGAAGACGTGATTGTGAAGGTTGGCGACCCATTGCCTCCCCGAGGCGGTGAGCGCCAAGTATTTTATGCCTTCTTCGACATGGCCAGCGACAAGCTCTGAGAAGAACGTCGGATATTTATCAACCAGGTCGGCGGGCAATTCATAGCCAAACTGCCGGTTGCTGCCGAGTTCCTCGAACTCGCAGTAAAGCGCATTGGCTTTCTTAGGGTAAAGCGGATCGCCTAGTTGGCCGATTAAATCGGACGCCAGCACGAGCCGCGCTTCAAGGCCCGCGTTCTTGCCCTCTGGAACAGGCGGAAATCGCGTAAGCTCGATGGCTTCGGCGACGCGGGTGGGGTCAATGTCCGGCGAACTGCCGAGACGCTCATAAACGAAGAGCTTCGATCGATCGACATGCCAAGGGGCAAGCGCGGCATCCGATGCACCGCGCGGAATCATCACCGTTTTCCCATGCTGGTCGACCACGAATTCCTGCTTTGTGTCGCCGCTTAGCACGCCCCGGACGAAGCCTATGTCGTGGAGAAGACATGCGCAGATGAGGTGCATGTAGTCGGACGGGGCGATCTGATGAGTTAGCGTACGTCCTCGTAGTATGTCGCGCCCAACCACAGTGACGAGCATCGTGTGTTCGAAGTTGTGGTAGAGGGCGTCGCTCTGCGCGATGCATTCGATTGTGCTGCGCGCGAGCGCGCCCAGGCGTTCCGCGGATTCGTTATGCGCGGAGCCAAAAATATCCCGGAAGTCGTTTGCAAGAAACTTGCCAAGTTTCTTGGCGGCAAGCGCGGCGATCGTTTCCATAATAGTCGCTCTCCCCGTGAGCGCCGGCCCGTTTGTTCTTTAGATGGATAGCCGCTCCATAAGTATCTAGTGCATGCCGGGACGGAGCGCCAGAACGAACACAGTTAACGTAAATTCAGCCGAACCGGAAACCGGAGATCACCTTGCCGCCGATCACGTCGCGGAAGTCGTGACGCGCGGGGCTATCGCCCGCCGCCCCCGCGACAACCATCAGTGGCGTCAGGTGTTCCTCTCTCGGATGAGAGGCGCGACCACCCGGAGCCTTATCCCAAGCCACGAGTCTCGCCTCACGTTCCGCCGCAGGGGCGTTCATGGTCTCGTCGAGCCAATCGTCGAAGGCGGCGGACGGCCCCTCGCCGCCGTCAAAGAAATGCCGAAGGTCATGATAACTCATACCGCTTCCGACAATGGCGACCCCTTGATCGCGCAGGGGACGCAATCGCTTTGCCCAGCCGGACGTGAAAAGCCGGGTCGAGATCCTTCCGCAGGGAGAGCATTACCACCGGGATTTCCGCCTTGGGATCGACGATCAGGAACGGCACGAAGACGCCATGGTCAAACCCCCGCGTCGCATCCACGGCGATCGGCAAGCCGGCCGCCTCGATCAAGCGCTTTGCCTCAGCGGCGACGTCAGGCGCGCCCGGCGCCGGATAGTTCAACCGGTAGGTATGGTCAGGGAAGCCGTAATAGTCGAACAGCATGCCCGGCTTTGGGTTGACGCTCACTGTCGGCTGCGGCGCTTCCCAATGCGCTGTCACGACCAGAAAGGCCTTCGGCCTCTCCGGCATGGAGGCGATAAGCAAGGCCAAATAGTCACGCAGCCTATCCCAGGCGTGCGGGCCGAATGGCGGAGGAAACTCCATCCAGAAGCATGGACCACCCCCGTGCGGGATAAAAATGGCAGGTTGTCTAACGGGCATCGCCTATCCTCGGGAAGAGCGCAGGAAAGAAATGTAGCTAGGCCGCGGGTCCGATGCCGGCAATGCGACCGGCGGCAAAACGCTTCTTCCACATTGGAAGCAGCGAGCTCGGATCCGCCGAAAACTCACGCACCGCGGCGCGCCGCGCCTTCGAATGCGTCCAAAATCGACCGGGCGCCGAAAAGGACAAAGATAGCCCCCACGACACGGGTAACGGCAAGTCCGTGCTTCAGGAAAAAACGGCGCACGAAAGGCAGTCCCGCCGCGAAGATCAGCACGACGTCTGCGAGTAGGAAGCCCGCAAAGGCGGCAACCAACATCTGAGGCGCATCGGCAACCCGTAGTGTCGCGATATGCGGCGCAACGATCGCGGAGAACACAGCAAGCGCAACGGGGTAGGATTTTGGATTGGTGAGGCCAAACGCCATGCCGGTCGCCAACGGACGGGCAGAACCGATCGACTTCAGCGGCGCATCCTTGCGGGTCATCAGCGCACGAGCGCCGAGATAGATGAGGTAGACGCCGCACGCGAAGCCCAGAACCTGGAACAGCGTCGGCCCGAGCTTGTTGGCGCCAATGATAGCCGCGACCGCCAGCGCGCCCCAGGTCACGTCGCCGACAAGGTGCCCACCAATGAAATAGGCTCCCGGGCGACGACCCCGCGAAGCGGTCAGCGTAAATAGGGCGAGAAAAGCTGGACCCGGAAGAACCACATAAAGGAAGGCCGCGAACAGCGTCGCGATAAGAATTTGCGGGTCCGTCATCCTGCCCCTCTCATGGTCGCGGCCTTCGACACAGGACCTCGCCCCACTCTTTGTTAGCATCAAGCGCGGGTCTAAGTGCAAGGCCCATCAAGGCAACAGCCGTTTCAATTCGTAAAGCGCCGCATGGGCCTCGCGCGGGGAGAGCGCATCGGCATCGAGCGCTTCCAGCGCGTCCCTCAATGGATCCCGCAGCGGTTTAGGTTCCATAGGCTCGTAGGAAAAAAGGGGAAGGGAATTGAGCGTCCCACTCGGCCTCGACGCTTCAAGATCGGACAGGACTTTTCGCGCGCGCTTCACAACCGATGCGGGAAGGCCGGCGAGCTTGGCGACCTGAATGCCATAAGATCGATCTGCCGCCCCTGGGACGACCTCGTGGAGAAAGATCAGGCCGCCCTTGAGTTCCCCCACCCGAACGGTAAGCAATGAAACGCGAGAGAGAGCCTCAGCGAGTTGTGTCAGTTCGTGAAAATGAGTTGCAAAAAGCGCCCGCGAGCGATTGACCGCGTTAAGGTGCTCAACGCATGCGTAAGCGATCGAGAGCCCGTCAAAAGTCGCCGTCCCCCGTCCGATCTCGTCAAGAATCACCAATGAGCGGACCGTCGCACGATTAAGGATTCCTGCAGTCTCAACCATTTCGACCATGAAGGTCGAGCGTCCACGCGCCAACTCGTCCGCCGCGCCGACGCGCGAAAATAGCCGATCGACCACTCCGATATGAGCGCGCGCGGCAGGGACAAAAGAACCCATCTGAGCGATTAGAGCGATAAGGGCGTTCTGCCGCAGAAAGGTGGACTTGCCGGCCATGTTGGGGCCAGTCACGATCGCGATCCGCCCGCCCTCTGCCGGCTCGCCACTAAGCTCGCAATCGTTGGCGACAAAAGGTTCGCCGGCGCCTCTCAGAGCGGCCTCGACTACAGGATGGCGGCCGCCTTCGATTTGGAAGGCGAGCGAAGAATCGACCTGTGGGCGACTCCAGTTCCGCCTGATCGCCAATTCTGCGAGCGCCGCGGAAAGGTCGACCACTGCGATGCCGGACGCAAAGCCGCGAAGCCGCTCCTCTTTGTCAAGACACGCGCGTCTCAGGCGATCGAAGGTGTCCAGTTCGAGCGCCAGCGCGCGCTCCGCGGCCGACGCGATCCGCGCGTCGAGATCCACGAGCTTCGGGGTCGTGAACCGGAGTACGCCAGCCATCGTCTGTCGGTGGATGAACATCGCGTTCAGGGGCGGCTTAAGCAAAGCCGCGCCATGTACCTGGGGCGTTTCGATGTAGTAGCCGAGAACGTTGTTATGTTTGATCTTGAGTGGCCGGACTCCCGTTTCCTCCCGGTAGGCAGACTCCATCTCCGCGATGACTCGGCGGCTCTCGTCACGAAGGGCCCGCGCCTCGTCGAGTGAATTGAGCGCGGTCGGCCGCACGAAGCCGCCGTCGCGCTTCGAAAGCGGCAGTTCGTCGGCAAGCGTCGTTTCGAGATCCTGCCGAAGAGAACCGCTGTCGGCCGCAAACGAGGCATAGGCACGCAGGAGTTCCGGCGGCAGATCCTGAGCCCCTTCGAGCAACGCCCGCGAGGACCTCAACCGAAGCGAGTCCGTCTCGGACGGCCGCGAGATCGCGAGGGCCCGCACGATCGAGACTGAGGCGCGCCAGCGAACGCAAGAAGTCCGGCGAGCCGCGCAGCACTTGCCGCAGTTGCTCGCGCAGCGCCTCAGCGCCAACCAGAAATTCGACTGCCTCAAGCCGCGCGTGGATCGCGGCCAGATCGATCAGTGGGCCCGCCAGACGCTCGGCGAGAAGGCGCGCCCCGCCGGGCGTCACCGTGAAATCGATCGTTGCAAGTAGCGAGCCTTCCCGCGCCCCGCCCAGTGTCCGCGTCAGTTCGAGGTTAGCGCGGGTGGCTGGATCGATCTCAAGACAATCGCCGCTCGCGCGGCGAGTTGGCGGCGAGAGCGCAGGGCGCGCGTCGAATTGGGTGCGCTTGACATAGGCGAGCGCCAGCGCCGCGGCAGCGATCTCGGCACGGGTGAAGGCGCCGAAGCCATCCAAAGTCTCGACACCATAGAACTCGCAGACCCTCCGCTCGGCAGTCGCGGTGTCGCCGGCCTCCCGGGCGAGCGGCGTCAACGACACACGCATCTCGGCCGCTATCCGACGGAAGCCGGGATCATCGTGCACCGATTGGGCCGCCACGAGCTCGCTCGGCTCAAGTCGCGCAAGTTCGGCGGCAAGGCTCGTCTCGTCTGATTCGCTGAGGACGAAGGCGCCGGTCGAAAGGTCAAGCGCTGCGAGGCCATAGAGCGTGGCGCCGTCACGCGCGCCGATACGCTGGACGGCGACAAGCAGGCGCGCGCGGCCAGGTTCGAGCAGCCTCTCCTCGGTGATCGTGCCCGGTGTCACCAGCCGGACGACCCGGCGCTTCACGACAGACTTCGGGCCGCGCTTTTTTGCCTCGGCCGGATCCTCGATCTGCTCGCATACTGCGACCCGATGACCGAGCGCGATCAGACGATTAAGGTAGTCGTCGGCGCGCTCGACCGGCACGCCGCACATGCGGATGTCCTCGCCGTCATGCTTGCCGCGCTTGGTCAAGACGATGCCAAGCGCCCGGCTCGCAACCTCCGCGTCCTCGAAGAACAGTTCGTAGAAGTCGCCCATCCGGTAGAAGAGAAGGCAGTCCGGGTTCGCCGCCTTGATTTCGCGGAGGTGTGCGCGGACTCCGTGCGAATAGCCCCTACGAGCATGGCGACCAGCATTCCCGCCTGCAATCCTTTGCCGGTCACGTCTCCGGCCACGATCAGCAGGCTGCCGTCATCCTTGTTCGGAATGATCTGGAAGAAGTCTCCTCCGACCTCGCGCGCGGGACGGTATTCGCTTTCGATCGTCCATCCGGGCAGATTCGGCAGCCGCTCCGGGATGAGGAGTTGTTGAATCTGCTTTGCCTGTTGGACATCGTCTTCCATGGCCTGCTGCCGCTGCAATGACGTGCGGAACTGGCGGAAGAGCACCACGGAGAAGCAGATCAGCGATGCACAGTTTGAGATCAGAGTCGATGGGAAGAAGGACGCCGAAGGGTTGCCATGAGGTTCGCATGTGCAGCAGGTTCATCGCGGGTTCGAAGACCTGAAAGGAAAAGAAAAAGAGCGCGATGAAGAGAGGCCACTGCCTTCGTTCCGTGCGCTTCCAGCCAAGCCACGCTATTGTGACGATCAGCAGAAATACAGCCGGAACCATTGCATAGCCCGCTGATCTGGTGGGCAATAGTCAGCCAAGGAGAAGGCGTTCCGATTCGCAACATGATGGTGAAGAATTCCAGTGTGGCCAGGTTCCAGACCCCCAAGCCAAGAATTGTGTTGAACAGCCATCGGGTTCGCTGGAGGCCGAAGTAAGCCCACCAGGTCAGCAGCCAAAGATACCCGGCGACGATGGTCGCGAAACCGATGAGCGCACTCCAGCCGCACTTCGCTCATCCATCGTGAGTTTGTAGAAAAGATCAAGGCAAACTGGATTAATTGCAAAGACGCTCGCGGTCAGCGGCCAGAGAAGGATCTTGTCGCTGCGGCTGAATGCGAAGATCATCGCGATCAGCAGCGCGAAGAAGAAAGTAGAGCAGGACCGTGCGGCAAGAGCGGAGACCAAGCGGCGGTACTCCCGTTCCCACTCCATGTGGAAGACCGCGTTTGCCGCGCCGGGCAGGCCGATCCTGGGCGGTCCGTGCATGCCACCCCGTACCCCGGTTCCGAGCGACCGCGGCTGCCATGTAAAAGCGGAAGGCAAGCAATGTAGTTCCGTCCGGGTCGGTCCGATAGTCAGAAGCGGGCAAGGTGAACCTGGCCGGATTGCCCTCATAAAGCACCGGGAGCGCGCCGTTGAAATCTCCAAAGGAGCCGATCAGGCGGCCATTGGCAAAGAACTGAAATGCGTCGTCGAACCACTCCGGAGAAAGCAGCGTCAGCGGGCCGCTGGCTCCGCTGATGCGCACCCTCATGCGGTACCAGGCATATCCCGCATACCCCGGGTGCCCACGCGCCTCCCACCCGGAGACAAAGCCCGGAATCGGCACCCCTGGAAGCGTAGTTTGCGGAGTGGGCGTCAGAGTCAACCGTCTCCCAATCTGAATCGTCGAAGTTCGGATCGGCCCACTTCGGATTGTCGCCGATGTGGAATTTCCACGGGCCGTAAAGCGCGACCACGGACTGGCCCAGCGTGACGGGCACCGTGTTTGTCGGCGCGCTTTGCGCGTGGACTCCAGCGCAGGCGAAGAGGATGAATAACACGGCAAACGGCGCTGTCTTCTTCATGCGATGGCCACCTCCAGTATTCTTCGTGCGCGTCACCGTCAGCACGGTGATGTCGTCTTCCTGGCCCCAGTGCTGAGCGGCATCGGCGATGACTTCCGGCGGGCTGATTGCTGATGGCACGAGTTCGCTCAAAACCATAGAGTTCGCGACCGGCGTTGGTGGCTTCGACTACGCCGTCGGACAAGAAGGTGAGGCAGTCGCCGGGAGCGAGCTCGTCGTGCGTTTCTTCATAACTACAGTCGGAGGCAATCCCCAGCGGCAGACCGTTTGGTGTGGCCACTTCCTTGCCGTTGCAATAGGGAGAAAGATGCCCTGCATTGGCGAGGGTCATGGTCCACCTCAGCCGAGATGAGCACTGCAGTGCACGTAACGAAGCCGCTGATTTCTCCGCGGAGAACGCGATTCAGGTTGCCCAGGACCTGCTGGGCTGCCGCTCTTTCTCATTGCGCAGCGCGCCGACGGTCGCGCTTACGGTCATCGCGGCCTTGAGCCCTTTTCCGCTCACATCGCCGACAAGAACTAGAAGAGAGCCATCGTCCCCGGGCAGCAACTGGAAGAAATCACCGCCGACTTCTGTCGCGGGTAGATATCCGTTTACGAAGTGCGCGGCCCTCGCGTCCAGGTCGCGACCCAACTCCCGCGCCAAAACGGCGGGGGCTCCGGCGACACTGCCCGGCTGCAGCATGCCGCCGTCGGCCCCCAAACCCGTAACGTGCCAGACGCGAATGGCAATTTGGATGAACTGCGGGCCCGCGCTGCCTGGGGGAAGCCGGTAAACCTGCCGGAAGAATTACGATGACTGGGTCGCGGGTGGGCGCGATGGAGCCCTTGCCGCCGATGAGCTTGCCCTCGGCGTAGACCTGGTAACCGGTAAAAATCGCCATCAGCAACAAGTCAGGCGGCTTGCTGCCATCCGGAACCTGTAGCCTGCAGCGATACCAGGCATAACCGCCGTAGCCGGAATATCCCTGCGTGTCCCAGCTTTCGCCCGTGCGTATCAGCGACCACTGCGAGTCGTCGAAGTTCGGGGCTGGCCCATGCCGGATTGTCTCCGGTGTGAAAGCGCCACAAGCCGTCAAGCGAAGTCACCGGCTCGCGCCCCGTGATCAGGCTGAAAGTCTGCGCGGGAAGGCCGGCGCAAGCGGAAATCGTGAGCAAGAGGAAGATGAGAGACGTTCTCTTCATGCGGTTGCCACCTCCAATTCTTCGGTGCGCGGCACCGTCAGCACGGTGATGTCGTCCTCCTGGCCGAATGCTTTGCGCGGCCGCGATTTCCTCCGCCGATTGATTGCGAGAGGCCCGTGCGATCGAAGCCGAAGAGTTCGCCTTTGTGTTGCGGGCTTCGACCACTCCGTCGGAGACGAAAGTCAGTGATTCGCCGGGGACGAGTTGAAGCGTGGTTTCGGTGTATTCCGCATAGACCCGATGACGATCAGCCTATCGGGCGTCAGCGTGAGCGGAAATACCATTCGTATCACCGGAGACAACATCACCCTCAGTGGCTATGACTTCTCGCTCCACGGCGGCTATCAGCTACTGGATCAGTAGGAAGCAGTATGACACCATCATCAACTGCAACGTTCTGCTGGGTTCCAACCAAGATTCCGGCAGCCTGATTGGGGGAAACGGCGTCGACGTGACGATTAGGTATTGTGTGGTCGATGGGACTGGAGCTGGTCCGAATCAACCGACCCCCGAATGGTCTTTGATTTCTGGCAGCTTTTCAGGAGACAACTCTTCGAGTACAATTGGTTTAAGACATTTCCACAGCACGTGCTTGAACAACAGCGGGAGCTTGCGGGTTCTGTCGTTTAAGATATAATGTAGTTGAAAACGGTGGGTGCACAGGACAGACAGGTGCTCATCTCAACTATCTACAGTTTGGCAATAACAATGGGGCGTACACAGCAACCGTAGAATTCAACACAACCTACCAGCCGACCGTCCCGATTTCGGGAGGGGAAGGTTTCCAGTTCTATTCAAATGGAACCGGAACCGTAAGTGGGACGCTGGCCCACAACACCATGATTTATGGGCCGAATGGCGAGGGGCGAGCGCATGTAACCGGTGCGAGCAGTGCCTCAGTTCATGACAATTATTTCGACAAGATGGGCGGGCTATACTTCTATCATGACTCACAAGCCGGTACGCAGGACATCTATTCTAACAATTTCGATATGATCACGGGGGCTGCAGTGACCACATCGCCGTAGTTCGCGAGCTCGAGGTGGTGGATGTCTCCGGTTTTCACGCTCCTGAAGGTGCCTTGAGGCCATGCCGAGCGGCGGGCTTGACGCTATGCCTCGTGCTCAGAAAACCCAAATCGCGAAGGTGAAACGGCACCTTAATCGGCCATTGGCCGGTTCGCTCCGGTGTGGCAAGCTCGCCGCATGCGGCGCTCCCGCGTCTTCTTGTCTCTCTTTGCTGGCGTGTCGGCGCTGGCGGCGACGTGGACTCTCGCAACCGGGAACGACTTTGCTTCGGCTGCCACCACGGCTGGCGACGTCGATGTTGAAAACATTGCTCTGCTTGGAACGGAAACCGCGCTTGCAGGAACGAGCGGTTGGGTGCCCACGGCGGCATTGCCCGCGGCCCGCAGGGTTCGCGGCAGCGAGCGACTTGCGCTCCCTCTATGTCGTGGGTGGTCGGGGCTCCGCACCCGTCGCCGATGTCTGCCGGGGAACCTTGGCGCCTGGGGGCGGTGTCACCACGCGTGGAGCCCTGAGCCGGACCTACCGTATCCACTGGAGCAGGCTTCGGCGGTCGCTTATCTGGGCCGGTTGTAGCGTGATCGGTGGGAGCGATGGAGGCGTTCCGGTCGTCGATGTTCTGTTCTCAACGATTCAGCAGGACGGGTCTTTGAGCTCGTGGCGTGCGACGACGCCGCTTCCAGCACCCCGCCTCGCGCTGGCCGCGACTGTCGCACGAGCAGACACTCTACGTCACGGGTGGCTTCGGAGCGGCAGCCTTGAATGACGTGTTGGCTGCGGCCATCAACCCCGACGGGACGCTCGGCCCCTGGACGTCGCAGGGCACCTTGGGACAGGCGCGCTACAGCCACCAGAGTGCTGCTCTCGGCAGCTCATTGTATGTATTGGGTGGGACCGACGGCACGACGTATTTCGATACCATCGAGCGTGCCCTTGTGAACCCCGACGGCACGCTTCAGGCTTTCAAGCCGCTCGCCACGCTGCTGCCGTCGCCGCGCAGCTCCTTTGGCAGCGTGATTTCCGCCGGGCACCTCTACGTCGCAGGAGGCTTCAATTCAGTCGAGCTCGGGGACCTGCAGGTTGTCCCCGTTCTCTCGAGTGGGCTCCTCGGCTCCTTCGTGCCCAGCGCGGCGCTGTCGGCCCGCGAAGGTGCCCAGCTTGGCGGCGGCCCACGCGCTCTATCTCATCGGCGGGGCCACGGACGGCGGGCTCGCGACGCTCGAGACACCGTCGAGCGCGGGCCGTTGGACCAGATCGGACCACAGCAGGCGAAAATCGGCGCCTTCTCGTCGACCAGCGTGATGCCCACACCGCGGTTCAGCTTTGGGCTCGCGACGGACGGAAAATACGTCTACTCACTTGGTGGCTGCATCACGCGCGACAGCGTCGGGTGCCAGCAGTTCTCGAACACCGTTGTTTCGGCCAGTCTCAGGTCTTGACGGAACCCTGGGGTCCTGGCAGCTCCAGCCAAACGGTTTCTCGGTGGCGCGCTCAGGGTTGTCGGCTGCGTACTCTGATGGCTTCATCTACGTGCTCGGAGGCGGGGATGTCACCGGCGCCGCATTGCATGATGTCCAATTCGCCGCCGTTCTTCCGAATGGAGGGATCGGCCCATGGACTCCGACGACCGACCTGCCCGAGGGCGTCGGCCGAGGTTGGCCCGCGACTGTCGTGTATGGCGGCCGCCTCTATTTGAGCGGCGGTTTCAGCGGCGCTAACGGCAGCTTTTCCGATGTTTGGTCGATTCCAATCCTCCCTGGCGGCGGCCTGGCCAGCACCTGGACTCAGCTGAACAGCTTCGCCCCGCCGAGTCGCAATTCCCATGCGATGTTACAGTATAGAGGATTCATGTATGTCTTGGGAGGAATTGACACAACCGCAACATTCGCGGACATTCAGGTCGCCGCGATTCAGCCGGACGGATCTCTCGGCACCTGGTCACCCATCACGCTGCTCCCACAACCCCTCGAGGGATTGACCGCGGTCGCGAGCGACGGGTACCTGTACATCGCAGGCGGGTGGAACGCATCGGCCAATGTGGATTTGAACACCGCCCAGGCGATTGCGATTCGTCCCGATGGCTCGCTGGACCCAACGTGGAGCGCAACGTCGACGTTCGTCAACGGCCGGGACGTGTCGCGCGGCTTTATCGCCCATGGCTACTTTATCCTGGGGGGTGGTCTGAACTGCACCATCAGCATCAATCCGTGTGGCGCGTATGCGGATTTCGTGTCTGCCCCGCTTGGGGCGCCCGCTGCAGTCGGGCACTATGCGAAAGCGCTCGACCTGGGCTCGGACACGTCGGTTGACTCCGTCACCGTCGCGGGGAGCTCGACCGCGACCGGGGTCGTTCGACTCGCATACCGCATCGCGTCCGACGGCGGAACGTGGGGCCCGAGCGTGGACAAGGGGGTGGTGCCGCTGGGAACCGCGCTACGCATCGGGGAGTTGGGCGCGAGGTATCTTGCCCTCGACCTTTTGCTCGATGACCAGAATGTCGTGACGGGACGAGACGGTGGGCAGCGACGCGATGTCACGACCCTCACGGTCGCGACGGGCTCGCTGTCGCAAGCGTCGCCAGGGTTCTATACGGTGGGGTGCAGCTCCGCTCACGGCTGCGCAGCGGCTTTCGCCGTCCTCCTCCTGTTGGCGGGAAGGAGACCGCGGCGCCGGCGCTGCGGGTTGAGGGAGCGCAGAGCACGCGCCGAGCCGAGAATTGCGCGGGGCTTCGCCGTGCAGACGTTGCAGGCCGCGGACCTGGTGTCTGCCAAGGGACGGAAAGACGGCTGGGTTCGGTCGCGAGCACTTCGCTTCTCGCCCCCGCGGGTTGGTGCGGCAGCTCGATTGTTGCGGGACCTCGAACACAGCGAACCCCGATGCACGCACCGCCTTCGAGGGCAGCTCGTGCCTGCGACGCGACCTCTAAACTAATTACCCTTCCGCCGCCGCTGGCGCCCTTCTTCTTAATCCCGGAGACGAACGACATGGCCGCAAACCTCTGTGCTGAAAGGCAGACCTCGGGCAGCTTCACCGCAAGGGCACTCAGCGGGATTCTGGGCTTCGCCATCTTGTTCACGGGCTGTCAGGTCGACGGGAGGGTTGACGGGAACCCAGGCACAGGCGGAGCCGCGCAGGGCGGCGGCAACGCTATCGGCGGGGGAGCAGCCGGAGGCGGCGGGGGTGGCGGCAGCGCCATCGGTGGTGGACCAGCATCGGGCGGCGGCGGCGCTTTCGGTGGCGGACCGGCTGACGGCGGCGCGAACTGGTGGGGCAATGATGGCAGCGCGGGCGCGCCTTATCCTGGCATCGGCCACGGTCAATTCCCCAATCTCTTGAACGCCTACGGCGGCCAAAATGCACGCATGCGCGGAGCCATCAATGGAACCTTGTATCAGCCGCCGTGGCTGGTCGCGGGCGTCGACTACCACGTAGGTATCGACCTCTCAAGATACCCAACCAAAGCCAGCATGAAGGACCCGAGCACGATCCTCGATACGATTCCTGGGGTCACCGGCAACAATTCGACGCACCGAATCGCTATCAGCGGCGACGGGGCTACGCTCGAGGGTTATGACCTCTCGCTCAATGGTGGCTGGGCTGTCGCCGTCAGTGGCAACAACTGCACAGTCAAGGACTGCTATTTCAAAGTCGGGTCGAACAATCTTCAACCGTTCACGGGAGGCAACAAGAACGTCCACCTGACACAGTGTGAATTTGATGGCAGTGGCCTCGCGGGAGACAGCAATGGAACGGCCGACGCGGTCTTGGTCGAGAATATGGTAGGTGCGGGGGTCATAGACTATTGCTGGCTTTACAGTTCGGGCGTCGATGTTTTTGATTATGTTGAGACGATCAGATTCTCTCTCATTGGCCCTGCCAATGGCTGCATCAACGGGGCGCACTCTGATTGGGTGCAATTGGGCGGTGGCGATTGGAACATCGATGTGACCTTCAATACGTGGTACCAGTCGAACTTCGCAGCCGACAGCCCCACCGGCTCCGTCGGAACGCAGGGCATCGTCATCAGTGGATTCAATGGCTACACGACGCACGGTAAGGTCAATTTCAACAGCGTCTTGAATTTGCCGCCGGGCAGTATGAACAGCGGCATCAGCATGTCTTCGGTCGTTGCCCCAGGCGGCCAAATCTTGAACAACTACTTTGATCTTTACAAGCGCCCAGGTTGGGGCGATCCCGGATTTCCGTCCTATCAGCTGATCAGGCGATGGTCGTCTGTAACGGCAACGTCGACATGAACAACGGCATGCACGTCGATATCAACAATCAAGACATACCCTGATCAGCGCCTGATGGCTGGTCGTCTAAGGTTAGGGCGATGAGACTGTGCGCGTCGCAGGGCGTTCTGCGACAGACGCAGGCTGGTCGTCGCAGCGAGATGCGTAGAAGTCCGGCGTCCCGGTTCGTACCGCCCCATGCAGCGCTGTCGTTGCCCGCGCACGTGCACCGTGGGCCTGCATTTCACCAACTCCACCGTCGGCGCCCCTCGCTTCCCTCCATGTCAGTTCACCCGCACGCCGTCACCTCCGCTACGGACCCGCGGTACAGGTCAAACTACCGAAGACTCCGACGATGGGCGCGCCGGCAACATAAGTATACGTAACTCCACCGGAGTATTCCGAGCCACTGGTCAGGCCGATGTTTCCCGCGCAATGGCCATTCCCGGATGGGTAGAACGGGTAATAGGCGCCCGAGGCATCGATGTAGTTGTTAGTCACGTCGACGTTGTTTGAGACCGCAATGCTGGCTGACATGGTCAGGGTGTGTGAGTCTGGAGCAATAACGGTGTTATGATCTGCCGAGAAGCCGGTAATCGTTCCGCCACACTGTTGTGAAACCTGGATACCTTCGGCACCTCCCACGACCACTCCCACGGGTTGATAGCTCAGCACATAGGACTCGTGAGAAGCCGGGTCCAGAGCGCCTCCACAAAACTGCACGCAGTCGGGGTGCGTGCCGGCCGCCATGCCGATCTTTGCACAAACGTCGTAGCGAACGACCACGGTCTGGCTGCTCCCGAAGTCCATTGCATCGCCATCGAGGTCATCAAAGAAGTCATATTCAAATGTGACCGTTCCGCTGGCGCCCGTATCGAAATACGGTAGGTAGCCAGTACCCTGGAAGGTGGTGTTGGTCACAGTGAGGGTGCCGCCGCGTCGATCGATCAGCCCAGTTGATGGGCTTGGATTGCCCGTAAGGCCGAACAGGCAGCCCTCGATGAGCGTGTTTGAGATCCCAGCAGGGATGAGGACCTGCAGACCACCCCCCTTGGTGAAGTCATACCCGCTCAGGGTGCAGTTGCTCTGTGTCACGGTGACCTTGCCGCTGGCTTGGTAGGTCGCGCAGGCGGGAAGCGAGTTTAGCGTTGGATCCTTCAGGCTGCTGTTTCCTGGAACACCGACAGAGTAGTCCACTCCGGCGACGTTCCAAGGCGGGCGGTTCGCCCCGTATCCCGAAAGCAATGAGGGGAACTGTATCGTGCCCATTGGGGCTCCGATGCAGCCATCTTGATAGGTTGTGCCCTGCGGGCATCCGTTCGCCGCGCCGCCGCCGTTCGCCGCGCCGCCGCCGTTCGCCGCGCCGCCGCCGTTCGCCGCGCCGCCGCCGTTCGCCGCGCCGCCGCCGTTCGCCGCGCCGCCGCCGTTCGCCGCGCCGCCGCCGTTCGCCGCGCTGCTGGACCAGTAGCCGTTCGCCGCGCTGCTGGACCCGTCGCCGTTCGCCGCGCCGCTGGACCAGCAGCCGTTCGCCGCGCTGCTGACCCTTCGCCGTTCGCCGCGCTGCTGGACCCGCCGCCGTTCGCCGCGCTGCTGGACCTGTCGCCGTTCGCCGCGCCGCTGGACCCGTCGCCGTTCGCCGCGCTCCCGCCGCCGTTCGCCGCGCCGCCGCCGTTCGCCGCGCCGCCGCCGTTCGCCGCTCCCTCAACGTTCCCGGAACACGATACGGCGGCACCGAGGGCAAAAGCACAGAACAATGGTCTGAACATGGTCGACTTTCAAGAGGAGGCATTAACAGACGAGCGATGCTATCAGCGGGCAGGCCGGCTACCGGGGCATCTTTTCAAAAGATAGCCATTTGGCCAACGCGGATCGCGCGGTCGAGATAGCTGGGGCGCGCGAAGGTCGTGAGCATGACATTCTTCGCCGACGGAGCGACGCGGCGAAGTTGCTCGGCGGCGGCGAGCCCATCGATGTCCGGCATCTCGATATCGAGCAAGAAGACGTCAACCGACCGGGTCGGGGCGAGGGCGATCGCTTCTCGGCCGCCGCCGGCCTCGCCAACGACTTCAAGGTCGGCGTCCAGTTCGAGCAGCACTTTGAGCGTGCCGCGCACCATCGCCTGGTCTTCGGCGAGAAAGAATCGATCATGCCGGCCTCGTGGTTTCGCTGCGTGGGTGCCGTCCCTCGTGGTGGGGTTCCGCGTACACTTCGCGCAGCAGCGCGCGCGGGGTCGGTCTGTGAGACGAGGCACGAAGCCCGAGCACGGCGTACGCGCCACACGGTCTGCTCTGTGAGCTTTGACGGGGTGACGATGTATTGCCCGAGGGCCCGGCACGGCCGGTGGTGACGCTCCCCGCCGCGAGATTGTTCAGGAGAAAAGCGCCGCGGGTTGTTCATCGGCAATGGGTGTGCTGCCGCTGCTCGGCATGGCGTGGCTTCGGCGGAGCCGAAGGCCAGCAGTCTGAACACGCGAGCCGCGCGAATTGTGATGGACCGGCCTAGTGATCGCCCGTGGTTCGGCCAAAGAGACCGCGGCTGGTTCGGCCAAGGTGATCGCCGAAGTGGCAACCGACCTGCTGCGGATTTGATGACCGGGCCTCGTGCAGGTGTCACCTCGCGCTCTTCGCGAGGGAGAGCACATGCACAGAAGGGTCGAGATCACCGCCTGCAAGAGTTGGTTCGCCTGCACCGGTTGAGCAGCGGCAAGCGCGACGTGGCCCGGCCGCCGGGGATGAGTCCGAACACCGAGCGGCAGTACCGGCTGGCGCTCGAGGGAGCGGGGCTGCTCGCGGGGGCCACGCAGTTGCCCGAGCTCGAGGTACTCAAAGCTGCCGTACGCGCGGTGATTCCGAGCAAGTTGCCGCCGCAGCAGACGTCGTCGCTCGAGAGCTAGGATCAAGAAGATTGCTGCCCTCGTCGAGAAGGAGCTGGGCCGGCGAGCACGCCCGACTTGGCGTTGTCGCCGGTGGCACCGAAGTGGGTCGTCGGCACGCCGGCTCGTTGAGCAGCGTCGTCCAGAGCATGTTGTGCGGCTGGTTGATGGTGCCGTCGGAGTTGTAGTCGTCCCACAGCGTTGCGGCGTCCGGCGTGCTCCCGTTCGCGCGGAGATTCACCAGCTGTCCCTGCTTCAAATAGCCGCCGAGGCTGCCGCCGATGACGACTGGCAGGTCTTGCCAGTTGTGCTGCTGTCCGTCGGACAGCTCGTTGATCCACCGGCGGCGGTGTTCGACAGCACGCTGCTGCCGTCGACGTCGGTGTACGCAGCGAGCAGGTCGAGCAGGCTGCTGAACTGCTTGGCGTGCCAGGTGTCGATCTGCAGCAACGACGCATTCCCCTGCGCGATGCCGTCGGTTCCGAGATCGTTGCTGCCCGCGTCGGTGCTCGAGCGGTGCGAGAGCGGGTGATGGCGGTACGCGCTGGTGATGCGTCCCAGGTGTATCCGGGCCCACCTGCCCCGCTGCCCAACAGCAGCGTCGCTGCGGTCGTGTAGTTACAGGCCGCCGCGAGCGCCATGATCTGCAGCTGCATCTGGGTGACCTGCTTGAAGTACTGGTCACCGGTCACCGTGACGTTGTTGAGCGCCTGAATGGCCGACGCGTCTGCGGTCGCCAGCGAGCAGGCCTGCTGCGGCGGAGCGCACGCTCCAGCATCGAGCGGAGCGGGCATGCTCATCTCGAGCTCGCGAATGGCGGTCAGGCGAAGGTCCATCAGTGGAACAAGCGCACGACCTTCATCTCCGGGACCTGGTCGTAGTCTACGAGGGTGAACGTCGTCGCGTCGTGGATGACCTGTTGGACCGACTCGGTCGACTGAGCATAGCTGCCCCAGTCGAGCTTGCCGCCCGTACCGAACGACGGGTCGAGGCCGCCGGCGGCTTCGGAGCGCGCGGCGAGGCGACGGCGACGGGCCGGGTTGGGTGCGTGGCCGTTCGCCGAAGAGCCAACGAGCACAATCTTGCCATCGGGGCGCTCGAACACGACGGCAGCCACATCAGCATCGCCGGCGAGGTCTGCCGTCACCCTGCCGCCGTTTCCGAACGTCTCATCGAAGTCGCCATTCGGCTGCAGGCGCACGATTCCGAAGTCGAGGACTCGGGGGCATCGGTCACTGTGGTGCCCATGCAGATTGAGATGACCGCAGACCAACACGCGCCCCTGCGAGTCGAACGCGAGGGAAGTACCGATGCTGTGGCCGGTTCCGAACACCGACGTCACCTCGCCGTTCGTGCCGAAGCTCGTGTCGAGGCTCCCGTCCGTGTTCACGCGCGCCAGCGCCACCGCGGAGGGATACTGTAGATGCCGCCGATGATCAGCTTGCCGTCGGGCTGCTTCGCGATGGCAAAACTCCGCTACGACGGGATGAAAGCGCACCTGCTGGCTCGCGAAGAATCGCTCCGCAGCCCGGTCTTCCGAGGCCGTGCGGGCTTCGCGCACGGCCGATGGCCGGCCTGACAGCCTCGCGGAGCTGCATGCTCCTCACCAGGTGAGGCGTCACGCGATCGGCGAGACGGCTTTGCCTTCCGCAGCGCGAGCTGGGCCGGCTCTTCCAAGAAGGCCTTACCGCCGGCGAAGAGCACCTCGCCCGCAGACGCCGCGGGCACGCCGAGCAGGCGCGCGGCGACGGGGGTGAGCCGCTCACGCAGCGTCTCGCATGCCTGCTTCACCGCCTGGCCGTTCAGGTCGCTGCCGCTCGAAGCCGCGGTCGCCGACGTGTTCGGCACCTTGTCGGTCGCCGTCGGCATCGCGCGCACCGACTGCGGAGCGACGCCCAGCTCGTGTGCGCAGATGGCCAGCATCTTGGTATGCAGCCCCTGCCCCATCTCGGTGCCGCCATGGTTCAGCTGCACGGTGCCGTCGGAGTACAGCACGACGACCGCCCCGTGCTGACCCTCTTGGCGGCGTAAGCAGTGCTTTGCGCGAGCGATTGCAAGGGGTCTATGCAAGATGTTTCACAAATGTTTCGAAGTGTCTCGGTTCTCGGGAAACCGAGGGCCTGGGACACTCTCGAGGCCCGTCACAACTCGGGCATGCGGGCGACGATAATGGGGACAGGAGACGACCTTGGCGACCCGAATTCAGACGACGCGCGGCAGCTTTCAGATTGCGGGGCGGAAGTCTTGGCGGAAGAGTGTGGGTGAAGGCCCCAATGGCCAAGCTTCTCGACCAGCGAGGCAACGCCGACCACAGGCTCGATTCGCTCGAGATTGAGAAGGCCACGGTTCCAGAGTTGCGGAGGCTGATGGGCGAGCTTGATGGGGCGGCGGCCTATGCGCAGACCGGGGTCCCCATTCCCTTCGCGTCCCTCTACTATGAGCGCAAGGCGCAGGGCCTTCAGGGAGCCGGCGGCGTCATTTACGAAGAGCTCGAACGTCGGCATGCGCGGATGCCCGGCATCAATGGCAACGGCATACCGGCCGAGGGGCGACTCGACGCCGACTACTTCGCCGCCTTCGACCGCGCAGCCAATGGCGGCAAGGGGTAGGCGCGTAGGCTGGAAGCCAGTTGGGGGAGGGCGCCGAATACCGCCGCGAACTCGCGCGCGCGGGGCGAACGGCATGCGCGAACGCGGCATGAGCCACCTTGATGAGCGGGGGGCCAGCGCTCGCTGTGGCGGCGGGGCCTTCGCGTGAAAGCGAAACTCGACAAGCGAGCGTACCCGACCGGCGTCGGCATCAAGCCCGGCAGGATGAAGAAGCTCTCGCTGCGCCGAGGGGTTTTTCATGGTGAGTGGAATTACGAAATCCGACCCCGAAGTTGATCAGGTAATTTTGATCGGGCGCCTTATTGCGCTGCGGGCATGTATCGCTCAGTAGAGCCCGATCTGTCATCGGGGACACGTCGCCCCCCAAGCGTCGTTGGGCAACGCGCGCGGTGAGCCCGTCGCCGCCGAACACCGGTCGCGCCTCTTGGGTTTGGAGCTCGAGGGTCGCCGTACCGTCAGGGGAAAACCCCGTACCAGGCGCCGATCTCCGCCCCGACGTAGACCGGACCGTAGACGAAGGGGTCGCCCACGGCATCCCGAATCGGCAGGACGGGCCAACCGCCGAGATCGGAATAGCCGCCATCGGGCGTCAGGTTCTGCCAGGTGCCGTTGGTGCAGGTCGTCGTGCTGCCATCGCTGCCGTCATCGACTGAGCGCCAGACCCCATAGACCGCGTCGGCCTGAACGCCATCAGCGGCGTACCAGCCGGTGACGATCATCGCCGGGTAGCTCTTTCCAGGA
>CAWGPL010000004.1:0-127381 GCA_963824465.1 uncultured Alphaproteobacteria bacterium | reverse complement strand
TTCATCCGCAAGGGCGTGCGCTGCAACGCCATCTGCCCCGGCACGATCGAAAGTCCCTCGCTCGACGGGCGCATCGAGACTCTTAACAAGACGAGCGGCCAGTCGCTCGAGGCGGTGCGTCAGGCTTTCGTCGATCGCCAGCCGATGGGCCGGCTCGGCAAGCCGGAGGAAGTGGCGGCGCTGGCTGTCTATCTCGCCTCGGACGAGAGCGCGTTCACCACCGGCCACATCCACCTAGTCGATGGCGGATTCGCGCTTTAGCCGCGGATCGGCTCGTGCGCGACCGCGGCGCGGAGGAAATAGAAAAGGCCGATCAGCGCAAGCACGACCAGAACGCCTTCCAACGTATGGGTGATCACCGGCCCCAGGACGAACAGGCCGCCGATCGCCCAGCCGGCCGCCGCCGCCGCGCCGATCAGCTCCGTGCCGACGAGAACGGCGACGCTGATCAGCGTCACGGCGTTTGTCCAGTTGATCGGTCTTGCGGCGGCCTGAGCCAAACCCTTGTCTCCGAGAATTTCTGAAGGGCCGCCGATTATCCCAAGCGGCGGGCGGAGGCAAGCCGGACACGCCCGCAAAGGACGGCGAGAACCTGTTCCTTCCCCCTGCCGGGATCCGGCGCCTCGCGATCGCTGGATTGCCTCGTCGCCTGGGGCTCCTCGCGAAGACCGACGCCTTATGCCGAAAATAGCGACAGCGGCGTCCGCAGGAACCGATTGAGCCCCACCTCGACATGCTGCAAGGCCTCCCCGGCCGTCGCGCATTGTAAGGTCGCCCGCGGGTCGGGGAGCCCCACAGCGCCATTCAACTGCGCAGCCAACCCCGCTGCTCCGGAGGGAAGCTGTGAGGCGAGTTGAAGGATCACCCTTTGAAGGTCGTTTGGCGGCGCGTCCTGGGCGGAGCGATCTCCCCGGGAGTGGGCGCCAATGTCGGCAACGCCAGGCTCGCGGGGCCGGAATTGCTTGGCGACGCGAGCGACAGGGCGGAGAGCAGATCCGGCGCTGCCGCGTCCCTTTCGGTCAGCGGCTCGCCGAGGTCGAAAAGCTTTCGCAGCGTCGAGAGGACCGAGGCGTGATCGAACGGATATTGCGAGCCCGCCGGGGGCCGCACGATGCTGCCAGCCGGAATCCAGGGTGAAATCAGGACCGCCGGCACCCGAACCCCGTAGCGGTCGAACTTGAACCCGTTCGGAAATACGTCGTCCGGAGAGACCGCGCGCGGCGGAGGGACGTGATCGTAGATGCCGCCGTGCTCGTCGTAGATGACGATGAAGAGGGTTTGCGGCCAGCCGGGGCCGTTGCGCAGCGCGTCGTAGCAGCGCGCGATGAGGCGCTCGCCATATGCGATATTGTGGGGCGGATGCTGGTCGTTCGGCATGCGGTTGAAAACGCGGCTGGCGAAATAGCGCGGCTCGATGAAACTGTAATTCGGCAGGCGCCCCGCCATCGCGTCGCTCATGAACGCGGCTTCGAACGGATAGAGATGATCGGGCAATTCGCTCAACATGGAGCACAGCATCGCCGTCAGCGGCGCGTCGTGGAAATAGATGCGCCAGCTTCGCTGGCGCTGGCTCAGGCGATTGAAGATCGTCGGCATCGTGTAAGGAAAATGCACCGGCGAATTGTTCACCCAGCCGCCGGCGGTTCCCGTATGCACGAAAAAGCGGTTCGGCCAGGTCTGGTTCGGCGCGGACGCATGCCAACGGTCCGAGACGCCAAAAGATTTTGCGAGCTGGCTGATCACCGGCGCCTGTTCGGGCGTGAAACCGTGCATCACGCCGCTCGGGTCCGCGACCCCCGTCCTGGCGTAGTTGGAAACGAAGCCGGACATGTCGGCGGGCGAAGTCGGCCCGGCGCCGGCGCCGAAAATCTGCTCCGTCATATCGGCAAAATGTTCGTTGGGATCGGGGTTCGGCAGGCACGCCGCGTCCGGCGTCATCTCGTCGCTCGTCCAGACCTTGAAGGTCCGTCCGCCCCAGGCGTTCGATTCCTCGCCCGTCAGCCCGTCAAAATCCGGTCGATTGGGATAAAGCCGTCCCAGCATCGAATCGAACGAGCGGTTTTCCAGCATCAGGACGACGACATGTTGGATGTCCACGATGAAAACCTCCAATATCCAGAATATCTTGACTTAAGTATTGACGTTGCTGATCATGACAAAAAGCGAATCTAAAAGCCTGTGGGGCGCGGATGGCGCGAGTTATAATTCTTTGGCGCGCAGCGAAAATGACCGCGCTCGTCTTCGGCGCCGCAATACTTTCCGGCTGCGCCCAACTGCACCTGACTCAAGGTCCGGACCAGGTTATCCAGCGGACGGAAGGCGCCGACAACTACGATCAGAAGCAGAACGCCGGTCCGACCGCGGCCCGAATTCTACCTTATGCTTTGCTCGCGGAGCAAGCCTACGAGCCCAAAGTCTACGCCAAGCGCCGGATGGCGCCGCGGTTCGGTTGCGCGCCCGACGATCCCGACGGCTGCCCGTCGCCTGCGGACTCGAAACGCGCGGCCCGGTGGCTCAACCAATGGCGCTATGTGTGGAGTTGCGACGGCCCCGGGCCGTGCGAAACGCACACGCCCGGTCACAGCGAGCCGGTTGATGGCCTTGGCGTGCAGGTCTGGGCGCGGAAGGGCGCGCGCTGCCCGGAGGCTGTCATCGCGTTCAGGGGCACGTTGCAGGGCAACAAGGGGGATTGGGAATCCAACTTCCATTGGATCCTGCGCGCCTTTCCAATCTACGACCAGTACGATCAGGTGCGCGACCATGTCCGCGATTTCGTCGCCCACATTGAGAGCGACAAATGCTTTGATCCCCGCTCCACGCAAATCACCGCCGTCGGTCATTCGCTCGGCGGCGGACTGGCCCAACTCGCCGCCTATTCCGACCCGGCGATCCGGCGCGTTTACGCCTTCGATCCGTCGATGGTGACCGGCTATTATTCCGTCAATCCCGAGAACCGCAACCAGACCGTCCAGGGGCTACGGATGGAGCGCGTCTACGAGCACGGGGAAATTCTCGCCTACGCGCGCTATTTCATGCGCCAGTTCATTCCTCTGTCTCCGTGCAATCCTCGCGTCGTCAGCGTCCGCTTCGACGTCATCCACGGCAGCCCGATCTCCCAGCACAGCCTGACCGATTTCGACAACGGCCTTCTGAAAGTCGCCCACGGGCATGAACCCGAGACCTCGCCCATGGTCGATGAAAATTGCGGCGTCGAACGCAAGGAACGCCGGTCGCGGAGCGGTAGGGCCTATCCCGCCGACCCGTCGTTGCGAGGCCCTGTCAAGCGACGAAGCAAGCCACCAATCGAAGGGCACGCACGGTCTCTGGATTGCTTCGCTTCGCTCGCAATGACGGCGGTTTGTCGTTTGACCGAATGAAGCTCGCGTCGACGCATCGCGACGGCGTTGCGATCGAAGCAGAGGGCGCCGGCGCGTCAAAACCCGGCCCCCTCGTAGCGGCGCCGCTCCCGCTCGCGCATGATCGAGGCATTCAGTTCGCCGCCGAAGACGAAGAGCAGAGACACCCAGTAGAGATAGACAAGCGCAATCATAACTGAAGCAAGGCCAGCGTACATCGAAATATAATTTCTCACGAATTCGCTCAAATACGCGCCGAACGCTTCGCCGAAGATGATGCTTGCTAAAAAAGTCAGCGCCACGCCTGGCAGAAGGTCGATAAATCGCGGGCGGTGGGCCGGCAAGATCAGATGCGCCATGAAGAGCGAGATCGCCAGCATCGTCGAGGCGACCGCGATGCGGGCGAAATTCAGCATCTCATGCGCGTTGGATACGCCCGGCGCAAAGCGCTCCATCGCGGCGAGAATCAGCGGCCCGAGCACGACCAGAAAGGCGATGGCGAGCAGGGCGATCGAACCCACCAGCACGAGGCCGAGCGACTGCAGCCGCAGGAGCCACCACGGGCGGAGCTCGATCAGTCCGTAGGCGCGGTTCAGGCCGACCCGCAGCGCCTCCACCGCGCTCGAGGCGAAATAGGAGGCAAAGACCGCGCCCAACGTCAAAAGGCCGCCCCTGGGCGCCGTCAGAACGTTCGACACTTCCGCCGCGATCGGCCCCGCGACCGCTTCGGGCCATTCGGCGAAGACGAGTTTCACCGCCTCCTTCGCAAGCTCCTCTGAGCCCAGAAAGCCGGCCACCGCCCCGACAAAAATCAGGAACGGAAAGAGCGAGGTCAAAAGCGTAAGCCCGATGTAGCTGGCGATCGCCCAGCCGTCATCGGCGAGAAATTTCTCGCCGGCGTTCCAGAAGATCAAAGCCCACCTGCGCAAATCCGCCTCTAACTCTTCCGCCCTCGGAGCCGCTCTCGCCCGGCGGCGCGCAAGAGCGCTAACCGGGACCGCGACGGATGCCAAGTCAGGCCCTATTGACCAAAAAGATGCATTGCAACAGGCGCCCGACCAAAGCATGGTGCGCCGCAATACAAATGGAACAGGACGATCCCGTGACGCTCGAAGACGTCTCCCGCCAGGCGCAATATGCGGCAGAGGGGCTTCTGCAGGCCGCGATCGCCTCCGTCCGCGAAAGAGTGACCGCGGGCGGAAAGCTCAACGCCCCGAAGATCGAAGCCGAGCAACACGCCGTCCATGGGCTCGCATGGCTTGCGACCTATGTCGAGGCGATCCGGGAAATGGGCGCCTACGCCCGCCGGATGAGCGAGGAAGGTCGGTTCGGGGAAACCGAGGATCTTCTCACCCGAATTGGGCTCGGTGAATATCTCGCCCAGATTTTTGGCGGCATTTCGATGAACCAGGGCGAGATCGTCCGGCTCTCGGATTTCGGCCTTTCAGAGGCGGATGTCGCGCCGTTCCGCGCCGAGGTGGCGGTGGATGCGCTGATCAGGGGCGGAAATACCACGGAACACCGCGCGGCGCTGGCCTCGATTATCGCGCAGGCGCCGGAGGGGGCAATCGGCGATACCGGCCTCGACGAGACTTTCGAGGCGATCCGCGGCGAGATGCGCCGCTTCGCCGACGCCGAGGTCGTCCCCCACGCCCAGACCTGGCATCGAACCAACGCTTACATTCCCATGGAGGTCATCAAGGGACTCTCCGAGATGGGGGTCTTCGGCCTGACCATCCCCGAAAGTTATGGCGGGATGGGGCTCGGCAAGGTCGCCATGTGCGTCGTCTCGGAGGAACTGTCGCGCGGCTATATCGGGGTTGGGTCGCTCGGAACCCGGTCGGAGATCGCCGCCGAATTGATCCTCGTGGGCGGCACGGACGCCCAACGCCAGAAATACCTGCCGAAGATCGCCAGCGGCGAAATTTTGCCAACCGCCGTCTTCACCGAGCCCAACACCGGCTCTGACCTCGCGTCGCTGCGCACGCGCGCGACCCGGGAGGGCGAGGATTATGTCGTCAACGGCTCAAAAACCTGGATCACGCACCCCGTCCGGGCCGACGTCATGACGCTGCTCGTCCGCACGAACCCGAACGAGCCCGGATACAAAGGCCTATCGATGCTGCTCGCGGAAAAACCGCGGGGGTCGGACGCCGATCCATTCCCGGCAAAGGGAATGTCCGGGGGCGAGATCGAAGTGCTCGGATATCGGGGCATGAAAGAATACGAGATCGGCTTCGACGGGTTTCGCGTTCCGGCGAGCGCTTTGCTCGGCGGAGTTGAGGGCCAAGGTTTCAAGCAGTTGATGGAGACTTTTGAATCAGCCCGTATTCAGACCGCAGCCCGTGCCGTCGGGGTGGCCCAATGCGCGTTCGAACTTGGCCTGCGCTATGCGAAGGAGCGCGTGCAATTCGGCAAGGCGCTGATCCGTTTCCCCCGCGTGGCGGACAAGATCGTCATGATGGCTGTCGAGATTTACGTCGCCCGGCAGATCACATATTTTGCCGGCCGCGCCAAAGACGAGGGCCGGCGCTGCGACCTCGAAGCGGGGATGGCGAAGCTGCTTGGGGCCCGCGTCGCCTGGGCTGCGGCCGACAACGCGCTTCAGATCCACGGGGGCAACGGCTTCGCGCTTGAATATCCGATTTCCCGCGTCCTCTGCGACGCCCGCATCCTCAATATTTTCGAAGGCGCGGCGGAGATCCAGGCGCAAGTGATTGCGCGCCGGCTGCTCGAGGGCGGCAACTAAGCCTCACCCCCGAGCGGCGCGATTTCCTAGAGTCTTTCCACCAGAACGTGGGCGAGACCCGCGGTGCGGAAGCCGAGCGCCTGGGCGGCAGAGACCGAAACGTCGATGATCCGGCCGCGAATGAACGGCCCCCGATCCACGATCTTGAGGACGGCGCTGCGTCCATTGTCGAGATTAATCACCTTGACCTTGCATCCCATCGGCAAGGTGCGGTGCGCCGCGATCAGCCCGCTGTAGCGGGGATGATGATAATAAGAGGCTATTCCCTTTTCGGAGGCGGAAGCCGCACCCGTAATTCCAGCGAATATCGTGCATGCCAAAATGAATTGCTTCATTCATCCGTCCTTTTTGCTGTTGACGATACTCGGCTCCTCTGGCGTCGTCATACGGCGAAAAAAAGGCCGCACAAAATCATCAAGGTCAACCTTCGCAATGACTTGAACAATTGGCGTCGATATGCTGAGCCGCTGACAGAGCCTTTGGCGCTGGCGGCCGAACGGCCTCCCGCCGGGAGGGAAAGAGATGCGCACGTGCCCCAGTCGCCTCGCGACACGGGCTTGCTCGGCGCGCGCCGCGCCCCTAACTTAGTTGGCGTTTCTGGGACGAGTTGCGAGCCGTCGCGGTGCTTCCGGAGCTTCTCCGGCGATAAGGCCGGGCGCCATCAGGTCGTCGAGGGGACGGCAATATGTCGTAGGCGCGGGATTTCAATCCAGCGCAAACGAGCGCGGAGCGAGGTTTCGCAGGCGAATATTTTTCCAGCTATATTTATACCTACATGAAAGACGACGCGTCCCAAGCTAAGGATTAACTATGCTGGACCTGCCGGCCCGACCGGCCAGCACGATCAACGACGCAGAGGCCGCGGGTCCGAGACGCGCGGCCGAAACCTGGTTTTTTGCCTTCCGGCCGGGAGCTCCGGGTCTCGCTGGCCGCGTCCTGATCGTAACGATCGGATCGGTTATGCTGGCGCTCGCGCTCTTCTACTCCACGCGGCTCGCCGCCTACCGGGAAACCTGGCTGCACAATAAGCTTGTAACCGCCAACGCTGTGGTTCAGGCTTTCGCCCCGCCAGGAAATCCGCTCTCTGACGAACTCGCCGCCAAGATCCTTGCGGCCGCGGATGCGCGCTCCATCGTGATCGAGACCCCCGAAGGGCGCCAGCAGATCGGACCGAACGAAGCGGTGACTGACGACGCGTCCATCAATGACGACTTCTTCGGCTCCATCGGCGCCGCCTTTCGCGTGGCGTTTTCCCCGCCCGGATCGCTGGTCCGTGTCAGCAACGACCTTGGTTCTGGAGTCGGCAAGGTGGAGGTCACTTTCGACGAAGGGCCGCTGACAGAAGCGGTGTGGCGCATCTCCCACGCCTTCCTCGCGGTCTCGTTCATCGTCGCAACGGTGGTGACCTGTGTTCTCTGGGCGGCCCTGTGGCAACTCGTCTTGCGGCCTGTCAGACGCCTGACCTCGAACATCATCGCCTTCGGGGAAAGCCCTCAAGACATGTCGCGCGTCATCGCTCCAACCGGCCGACGCGACGAGATCGGGCGGGCGGAGACGGCGCTGGCGGCGATGCAGAATTCGCTCGCCCATGAGCTTACACAGCGCAAACGCCTAGCCGAGCTGGGCTTGGCTGTCGCACGCATCAATCACGATCTGCGCAATATCCTGTCCGCTGCCCAACTCATCTCTGACAGGCTCGCGGCCATTCCCGATCCGCTCGCCCAGCGCTTGGCGCCCCGGCTGGTGGCCACGCTCGATCGCGCGATCCGCTTCTGCCAGGCTACCCTCACTTACGGCGCGGCGCGGGAGCAGGCGCCGAAGCGGCGCAAGTTCGACCTCAGCGCCATGGCGATCGAGGTGGCGGAGGCGGGGCAAGCAGAGCACGGCGGCGCGATCGACTATCATGTCGAAATCCCGCCGCGCTTCTGCGTCTACGCCGACCCTGACCATGTGCTGCGGGTGCTGGAGAACCTCAGCCGCAACGCTGCCGAAGCGCTTCGCATCAACGGATCGGAAAGCGGGCGCCCAAGGGCGATCCGCTTCGCTGCGATCCGCACTGAAGGCACAGCGCTCATCGAACTGGGGGATACCGGCCCTGGCATCCCGCAGGCTCAGGCGAACAGGATCTTCGAGCCCTTCCACGCTTCCACGAGCACGGATGGGACGGGCCTCGGCCTGGCGATCGCCGCCGACCTTGTCGCTCGCAACGGCGGATCCATTGCGCTTGCGCCGGCGAAGGCTGACGACTTTTATTGCGGCGCCCGCTTTCTGATTCGCCTGCCGACCCCCGAGCGTCCCGCGCGACGGACGCCGGGCAGCGCCACGGAAACCTGATGCGGACGCCTTCGCGCCCCGCGCCGGGGCGCGGTCTTTTCCATCGACGCCCGAGCGCCAACGCGCCATGAACCTTACCGTCTCCCGGCCCGCGCCCCGCGCCCAGTTGATCGCATTCCTCTCTTCGGGCGCGACAGAGGCGGACGAGGCTCTCAAGCGGCTCGTCGCTCTCTACGGAAACTGCCCGCCCGAGGACGCGGATGTCATCGTCGCGCTTGGCGGGGATGGTCTCATGCTCCAGACTCTCCACCGGACAATGGACGCCCCGAAGCCGATCTATGGCATGAACCGCGGGTCGGTTGGCTTCCTCATGAATGAATATTCCGAGTATGGATTGCGGGAGAGGCTGAGCGCCGCAAGGCCATCCATCATCCATCCGTTGATCATGAACGCGCGCGACATTCATGGCGCGGATACGACGGCGCGCGCCATCAACGAGGTCTCGCTCCTGCGGCAGACCTATCAAGCCGCAAAACTCCGCATCGAGGTCGATGGCTCGACGCGGCTTAGCGAACTCATCGCCGACGGCATCCTTGTCGCCACTCCGGCGGGATCCACCGCCTACAACCTTTCGGCCAATGGGCCGATCGTCCCGCTCGGCGCGCCGCTGATGGCGCTTACGCCTCTTTCGCCATTCCGTCCCAGGCGCTGGCGCGGCGCGCTCCTGCCGGATTCGGCGCGAGTCACCCTCGAGATCCTCGAGGCCGACAAGCGGCCAGTCGCAGCGGCGGCCGACCATTTCGAGATCCGGCGAGTTATCCGTGTCGATGTCGCTATGGACAAGGCGACCTCGCTGGTGCTCTTGCACGATCCCGGGCACTCGCTCGACGAACGGATCTTGCGCGAACAATTCGGATATTGAGGCCCTTATGGCGAAATCGGCGCGGATTCTCGGCGATACGGTTCTCGCCAAAGGTCGCTTCGATCTCACGAGGACCGAGATCGAAGTGGTCGAGGACGATGGCTCGACGCGCCGCCTGACCCATGAGGTCTATCGTCACGGCAAGGCGGCGGCGATCCTCCTCTACGATCCAACGCGCTCGGTGGTCACGCTCGTCCGGCAGTTCCGCGCCGGCGCCTATCTCTCCGATGGAGCGCTCGCGACCGTCGAAGTCTGCGCAGGCATGCTCGACGGCGATCCGCCCGAGGTTTGCGCCGTCCGCGAGGCGCACGAGGAGACCGGCTTGCGGATCAAGAACCCCCGTCACGTCTTCGACGCCTATATGAGCCCCGGCGGCATGACCGAAAAGATCGCCTGTTTCGTCGCTTCCTATTCCGCCGACGACCGCGAAAGCGAGGGCGGGGGAGTCGACGAGGACGAGCACATTCAGGTGATGGAACTGCCCTTCGCCCAGGCGCTTGCGATGGTCGGACGCGGCGAAATTGCCGACGCGAAAACGATAGCGCTCCTCTATTTCGCGAAGTCGGAGGGACTCTTCGGCTGAGGCCCGCGCGGCTTATACCGTCTACCGTCAAGGAACCGCGTGGGCGTCGCTTCGCTCCAGCGGCGTCCGCGATAGCGGATTGTCGGCCACAGCAGGGCCGGCCAAAGCGAGCGCTATTTCGCTGGGCCTAAGTTGATCAACGACTTGCGCCGCGATTTGTTTCGCGTCGCGTTTTTCTCCTGGGGTCCGCGTCAGCAAAGGCTCATCGCGCGGAAAGCCCTGGTAGCGGTCAAGCTCGCGCACGATTTTGACGACCCGATCGATCGCTCGCAGATTGCCGCCGCCCATCGCCCCGAACGCCACGGTGAGCGCCTCCTCCAGACGCATGGTCTGGACATCGATGAAATGCTCCGGCAACGCATCGCGCCGGCGCGCGAAGATCGCTTTCGTCAGCTGCTGCATTCGACGCAGCGATATGCCCTCCCGGCGGGCGATCTCGGCTCCGTTTACGCCCGCCGTAAGCAGCATGAGAATGCGCCTTTCCCGCGCTGCTGCGTCTTTTCGGCCCAGGCGCGCGCGACGGCCCTGCGCGGAGGAGGAAGGAAGGTGGGATTTGAAAGCGTCGGCCATATTGTCTCCTTTCCGGAAGACCATAGCCGATATTTCTGTTTATGGGAAGTATTTGCTCGGTCGTCGGTCGAGGGGCTCGACCCCGCGGCGCCCAGCGTGGGTTTCATCCGCGCCCGGAGAAATCCTCAAGCTTTCTCGGATTCGCCGCCTTCCAGAGCCTTGGCGGCATGTTCCCGCGCCAGCGTCGCGGAATGCTCCCGCGCCAGCATCGCGTAATGATCCGGCACATACATTTCCTTCGGGATCGGCTCGCGATGATAGTCGGGATTGTGGGCGCGCGGCGGCAGCACGACCTTCTCGTGCTGCACTTCCTTGTAGTCGATCTGGGTCAGGAGGTGGGCGATGCAGTTGAGGCGGGCGCGCTTCTTGTCGACGCCTTCCACAACCCACCAGGGCGCTTCGGGAATGTGGGTGCGCTCCAGCATCCTCTCCTTGGCCTTGGTGTAGGCCTCCCAGCGCACGCGGGACTGCAGGTCCATCGGCGACAACTTCCATTGCTTCAGCGGATCGTTGATCCGAGTCTGGAAGCGCAAGTTCTGCTCGTCATCGGTGATCGAGAACCAGTATTTGACGAGAATGATGCCGGAGCGGACCAGCAGCCGCTCGAATTCGGGCGCGGATTCAAAAAAATCCTCGTATTCCTGGTCGGTGCAGAAGCCCATCACCCGCTCGACGCCGGCGCGATTGTACCAGCTGCGGTCGAAGAGCACGATCTCGCCGCCTGCGGGCAGATGCGGCACGTAACGCTGGAAGTACCATTGACTCCTCTCGCGCTCGGTGGGAGCCGGCAGGGCGACCGCGCGGCACACGCGCGGGTTCAGGCGCTGCGTCACACGCTTGATCACGCCGCCCTTACCGGCCGCGTCGCGACCCTCGAAGATGACGACCAGCTTAAGCTTCTTGGCGACGACCCAGTCCTGCAGCTTGATCAGCTCGCGCTGGAGGCGCAGAAGCTCTGTGAAGTAGAGCTTGCGAGGGAACGCGCCCTCCTCCGGAAGCTCCCCGCCCTCGGCGAGAAGATCGGCGAGATCATCGTCTTCCAGCTCGAGTTCCAAGTCCTCGTCCAGACTATCCTGGATCTCGGCGTTGACGCGCTGTTGCATGATCGAAGCATCCGTCTTGGCGCTCATCGCATTCCTCGCCCTTCAATTCCGCGCGTCTTGGCCCCAGAATCAGCGGACAGCCCCGCTTGCGGGATCATCCTCCGAGGCCCTTCGTTCCCGAAGCCAAGGAAACCTTCGAAATCGCAGGGCCCGACCGGACCCGCTCTCTCTCGATGAGAAATCTGACATATGTGACGAGGGCGCGACAGCCGGGACTTTCGCGGCCAACCCGGGAGACAATTGTTGAGAAACCTCTTCTCCGCCTGGCAGTTCTGGGCTGTCCTTTCCGCAGCTTTCGCCGCGCTGACCGCCATCTTCGCCAAGATCGGCGTCGAGAATGTCGGCTCCGATTTTGCGACCTTCATCCGGACGATCGTCATCCTGTTCGTCGCCGCCGCCGTTCTCACAGCCACCGGCCAATGGCAGCCGTTCGGGTCGGTGTCGAGCCGCACATACGCTTTCCTCATGCTGTCGGGCGCGGCGACGGGCGCATCATGGCTTTGCTATTTCCGCGCGCTGAAACTTGGCGACGCGGCGCGCGTCGCGCCGATCGACAAGCTCAGCGTCGTCCTCGTCGCTATATTCGGCGTCATGTTCCTCGGCGAGACTTTGGGCGGACGCAACTGGTTCGGCGTCGCGCTGATCGCGGCGGGCGCGATTCTCGTCGCATGGCGGGCGTGAGGGGCAGAGGCGATGGCGGATTCGCAAGAGCCGGTTCTTCGCTTTCTTGCCGACCCTGCGACGCATGGACTGCGCGCGCCCGTCGAACGGATCGACACCGCCAACGCCATCGTCTTTCTCGCCGGTCCTCAGGTCTACAAGGTCAAGCGCGCGGTCCGCTATCCGTATATGGACCTCTCGACGCGCGATCGACGCCGCGTGGCCTGCGAGGCCGAGCTTGCGGTCAATCGCGACAATGCGCCCGCGCTCTATCTTCGCGTCGTCCCCATCGTCGAGAGGGCAAGCGGACTTAAGATCGGCGGCGACGGCAAGGTCGTCGAATGGGCCGTGCAGATGCGCCGCTTCGACGAGAGCGCCACGCTCGACAAGGTGGCCGAGCGCGGCGAACTCGACGAGGCCTTGATCGACAAGCTCGCCGCCGCCGTACGCCGCTCGCATGCGCGCGCCCCGCGCCGGGACGGGTCGGCGACCACCCGTTCGCTGGCGGCCTATATCGACCAGAACGACGACGCCTTCGCGGAGCGCCCGGACCTGTTTCCGGAGGCTCAGGCGCGCCGCCTGACCCAGGATATGCGGGTAGCCTTCGCGGTCGCGCGGCCATCGCTCATCCGTCGCGGCGCGGCAGGATTCGCCCGCCGATGTCACGGCGACCTGCATCTGCGCAATATCGCCCTCATCGAGGGCGAGCCGGTGCTGTTCGACGCGATCGAGTTCTCCGACGCGATCGCGAGCGGCGATGTCCTCTACGATCTCGCCTTTCTGCTCATGGACCTGGAAGCCCGCGGGTTGCGCCGCCTCGGGAACCGGCTCTTCAACCGCTACCTTTCGCCGGAGCCGCCAGAAAGCCTCGCGGGCCTCGCCGCGCTTCCTTTGTTCCTGAGCCTGCGCGCCGCGATCCGCGCGAAGGTCGATGCGGCCGGCGCGGATCGTTTGGAAGGGGCCCGGCGGGACGCGGCGCTCGAAGACGCGCGGCGCTATTTCAATCTGGCGCGGTCCCTTCTGCGCTATTCGGCGCCCCGGCTCGTCGCGATCGGCGGCCTGTCGGGGACGGGCAAAAGCGCCCTCTCCGCCAAGCTCGCTCCCCGGCTCGGCCGCGCCCCGGGCGCGCTGTGGCTGCGCAGCGACGTGGAGCGCAAGCTCATCCTCGGCCTTGACGAGCACGCCCCGGCGCCCGCTTCGGCCTACGCGCCAGAAGCGACAAAAGCAGTCTACCGCCGACATCGACGAGAAGGCGCGGCAAGCCTTGCAGGCCGGACAGGCGGTCGTGCTCGACGCGACCTTCTCGACCGCGGCGGAGCGGGAAGCCGCGTCCGCTGTCGCCGCCGCGCTCGGCGTCGCCTTCGACGGCATTTTTCTCGATGCGGATGTCGAGACCCGGGTTTCGCGCGTGTCGGGACGGCGGGGGGACGCTTCTGACGCGGACGCCGAGATTGCGCGCAATCAGCGCGCCGACCCGCTCGCCGAGCGCGGCTGGCGCCGGCTTGACGCAGGGGGAACCCTGAACGCGACCGAGGATTTGGCGCGGGCGAGGCTAACGATCTGATTGCAGATACTCATTTATTCATTGTGGGTTCATGGCCGTGGGGGCATGAATAGGTTGCGAGGTTTCGCCTTGTGCGCAAGCGCTTAGAGGCGGTGACGGGAGGCAAAGAGATGAATTACGGGTCGCTAAAAGCCGCGCTGTCGGCGATGGTCGTGGCAGCGGCGATCGGGCTTGCGCCCGCCGCCCACGCGGAAAGCGTGATGAAACAATGCGGCCAGGAATATCAGGCCGCCAAAGCCGGCAACACGCTGAACGGGCAGAGCTGGCAGCAATTTTTGGGCGCCTGTCGCACCCGGCTGAAGGAAGGCGCCGCGGCGCCCGCGACCGCCCCCGTTCAACCCGCTGCCGCTGCCGCTCCGATGGCCGCGCCGGCGTCCGGCGAGAGCGTCATGAAGCAATGCGGCGACGCTTGGAAGACCGCCAAGGCCAACAATACGACGGGCGGTCAGACGTGGCCGGAATTCCTCAAGGGGTGTCGGAAGACGGCCTCCGCAACTCCTGCCGCAGCAGCTCCAGCCCCCGCTCCGATGGCGCCCGCCCCGACGATGCAGCCGAAGCCCACGCAGACCGCCGTCCGCCCAACCGGCGCCGGCGAATTCGCGACCGAGGCCGAAGCCAAGGCCCGGTGCCCGACTTCCGTCGTGTGGGTGAACTCCAAGTCGCACATCTATCATTATCCGGGAACGCGCAGCTACGGAACGACCAAGCAGGGCGCCTACATGTGCGAAGGCGACGCACAGGCCGCCGGCGACCGCGCCTCGCGCTCGAAGATCGGACAGAAGAAAGCCGAGGCTCAATAGCCGCCGCTACGCCACGAATGAGGCGGGCTTCCGGGCCCGCCCTGTTTGCCTTCCGGTCCCGCCTGCGCTAGGCGGCGGCTCATGGTCGGCGCGGGTACGGACAGGACGAAATCGGCGACGCAAGGCGGCCCGGCGATCATCCTGGTGCGGCCGCAGCTCGCCGTGAATATCGGCATGTGCGCGCGCGCCATGGCGAATTTCGGCCTCGACGATCTGAGGCTCGTCAACCCGAAGCAAGGCTGGCCGCGCGAAGACCAATGGCGCGAGGTCGCCTATTCCGCCGCCGCCGGGGCCACCAGCCTCCTCGATTCCGCCCACGTCTTCGACAGCGTGGAAGCCGCGGTCGCCGACCTTCGCTATGTCTACGCGACGACGGCGCGCGAGCGCGGCCAGGCAAAGCCGGTCCTCGCGCCAAGCGCCGCGATGGGCGCGCTGGCCGAGAAGCCTGACGCAGCGACGCGGCATCCTCTTCGGCCCCGAGCGCACGGGCCTCGACAATGACGACGTCGCGATCGCGGACGCGGTCGTCACCTTCCCCACGAACCCTGCTTACGCCTCGCTCAATCTGGCGCAGGCGGTGCTGCTTTGCGGCTATGAATGGTTCAAGGCGGCGCACGGCGACGCGCCGCCTCCCGCGGTCGTTCCCCGCGCCGGTCTCGCCGCCCGCGCAGCGCGAGATGCTGCTCGCCTTCTTCGACTATCTCGAGGGGAAGCTCGACGAGAAGGGCTTCTTCCGGCCCGAAACCAAAAAGCCGGTGATGCGCCGGAACCTGCGCAACATCTTCCATCGGATGACGCTGACTCAACAGGACCTGCGCACCCTCTGGGGCGCGATGGTGCGCCTCGCGGAGGGGCCGCGGGTCGAGGTTCAGACGCGCAAGCGCGTGCGCCCTCGTAAAGCGGCCGAATCAATTGAGTCGAAAGCTCCCCGGCCGTGACGCCAGGGAGACTCTTGTCAAGGATTCGAGCGTTCCGCGCCGTTACTTGGGCGCTTCCGCCGGCGCCATGCCGTGGTGCATCTCGTGGTGCATGTGGTGGTAGTGATGATGGTGGTGATAGTGGTGGTGGTGATGATGGTGATGGTGCTCCATCGGGGCCATCGGAGCAGGCGCCGGCTGCTGGGCGAGCGCATAACCACCGGTTGCGATCGTGAGGGCGGCGGCGACAAGAAGGCTCTTGATCATAGAAAGCTGTCCTCTGATAGGAAGAACGTTGCGTTCTTCCGCCGAACATTCGCGCGCACGGCCTGAACCGGGAATGAACCGGCTCCGCGGCGGCGGAAAGAGGACAGAAGAGGCGACGAGGAGCGCTTGGGAATGGCAGTCAGCAGCATGACCGGCTTCGCCCGAGCGGCAGGTTCGGGTGGGGGGTGGCGGTGGTCGCTTGAAATGAAGTCGGTGAACGCCAAAGGGCTCGATCTCCGCCTGCGGCTGCCCGCGCCCTTCGATCGGATCGAAACGGAGGCCCGCGCCCGCATCAGCAAGACCCTTTCGCGCGGAACGTGTTTCGTGACGCTGGCGGCGCAGCGCGAGGGCGCGACGCAGGCCGCGCGGATCGACGAGACGACCCTCGCCTCGCTCGCGGCGACAGCGCGGGCAGCAGCTGAGAAGGCGGGGCTGGCGCTCCCGACCATGGATGGGCTGCTCGCGGTGCGCGGCGTGGTGGAGGTTGAGGATGTCGCGGACGACGAGGCCGCCGTTGGCGCAGCCTGCGCCGGCGCGCTGGCAAGCCTCGACGAAGCGCTGCACAATCTCACCAGCATCGCGCCAGGCCGAAGGCGCCGCGCTGGCCGCCCTGCTCTCCGAGCGGCTGGACGCCATCGAGGCCCTGACCCTGGCCGCCGACGCCAATCCCGCGCGCAAGCCCGAAGCAATTCGCGCCCGGCTCGCCGAAAGCGTCGCCGCGCTCATGAACTCATCGCGGGGGTTGGACGAGAACCGGCTCCATCAGGAGGCGATCCTGCTTGCGGCCAAAGCCGATATCCGCGAGGAGCTCGACCGTCTCAAGACCCATGTCGAAGCGGCGCGGGCGCTGCTCGCAAGCGGAGGGGCGATCGGGCGGCGGCTCGATTTCCTGTCCCAGGAGCTAGGCCGCGAAGCCAATACGCTCAGTTCGAAGTCGAATGACGTGAGCCTGACCGCGCAGGGACTTGAACTCAAGGCCCAAATCGAGCAATTCCGCGAGCAGGTCCAGAACGTCGAGTGAGGTTGGGCAAGGCATGGCGGCGCGTCGGCGCGGAATGATCCTGATCTTGTCCTCGCCCTCGGGCGCGGGGAAAACCACGCTGACCCGGATGCTGATGCAGGACAAGAACCTCGACCTCACCTTGTCCGTCTCCGTCACCACCCGCCCCCGCCGCTCCTCGGAGGTGGACGGCATCCACTATCGATTTCATCGACCGGCGCGAATTCGAGCGGATGAAAGAGGGCGGCGACCTTCTGGAATGGGCGGAAGTCCACGGCAACGCTTATGGAACCCCCCGCGGGCCGGTCGAAAAAGTGCTCACGGAGGGGCGTGACATGCTGTTCGACATCGACTGGCAGGGCGCGCGGCAGGTCCGCGAGCGGCTCGGCGAGGATGTCGTGTCGATCTTCGTCCTGCCGCCTTCGATGCCTGAGCTCCGCTCGCGGCTCGAACGCCGCAACGAGGATTCCTCGGTCACGATCGAGCAGCGATTGGACAACGCCCGTCATGAAATCGAGAGATGGCGCGCCTATCATTATGTGATCGTTAACGACGATCTCCAGCGCGCCTATGAGGATCTGCTTGCGATCGTCCGGGCGGAGCGACTGAAGGTTGGCCGGGTCGAAGCGGGAATCGAGCCCTTCGTGGACAGCCTCGTTCGGGCGTGAGCCGCAGCGTCTCGCGCGAGGGAGATCGGAGTTCGGATGAAGCGTGCGCTCGGGGCTTTGGGTGCGGCGACGCTCGCAGCCGCCATCGCGGGCTGCCAGAGCGAGCCCCGGACCCTGCCGGTGATGACCATATCGCAATATGAGAAGCTGCCGGACAGCCAAAAACCGACGATCTTCCGCGATCCCAATCCCAACTTCGGCTATCCCTATAATGTCCATGAGACGGATGGGCTGAGCAACAACCCGGACGATTGCGCGCGCTGGGGCTGTATCGACGTCAACAGCCGCTAGTGACCAAGTATCTGAAAGGGAATCCGGGAGGCGACTTTACGACGGTTTGCGGCGGATCACCGCCCACAGAACAGCTATCAATATCAATAGGGTGGCGGGCCACTGAAACCAGATCTCGTCAAAGCCGCTAAATACATTGATCAGAAACATGAAAACCGCGAGGGTAATGGCTACAGCGGTTAGACGAGGCAAACGCAGGAACCATCCCCACGCGCGCGAGAGGCCAGTCTGCGGAGGATGGATAGCACGCGCAGGTGTGGCGGGCCGCCGCGATGCGACGGGACGCGTCGTCGGAGCGCCGCCTTGAAGAACGCGATAACCCGTCACCGGGTTGGCCACGTTCTTCAGGTGCTGTTGGCCGAGGCAGTCGAACCCGATCGACAGCTTGTTATGAACCTGATCATAGACCGGGCCGGATATCAGAATTCCCGCTGGTTCTGCGAGTTCCTGTAGTCGCGCTGCGATGTTGACGCCGTCGCCATAGACATCATCGCCCTCCGCCATGACGTCACCCAGATGGATCCCAATGCGGAATCTCATCTGTCGCGGTTCGGGCAGCCCGCCGTTGTAGCCGGAGAGTTCCTGTTGGGTCTCGACCGCGCATTGCACGGCTTCAACGACACTGGCGAACTCTGCGATGACAGCATCGCCCCAGGTGTTGATGATGCGCCCATCGTGCCGCTCGATAAGGGTCGTCATAGCGGCGCGGTAATGGCGCAGCGTCGCTAGCGTGCCCGCTTCGTCGGCCCCCATAAGGCGAGCATAGCCCTCAACGTCGGCGCATAGGAGCGTCGTTAGCCGCCGTCGTACCTTCGTCGTCATGGGCGGCATGGTAGCGCAAAAGTTTGCGGACAACACGCATCGCGGACAACACGCATCGTCACGGATCCTGCCATGACGTGCCTCTTCGGCGAGAGATCCTCGCATGTTCCATGCAGAGGAATGGGGAACAAACTGAAGCCTCACGGGGTTAAGCGGTTCAAGAAACTCTTCAGGCAGGCCCCTCCATGCGAAATCCCAAGGATGAAAAGTCGGCCGAGAGAGCGCCCGTGACGCCGCCGCCCCTGCCGCCCGACTTCCCCGACATACCGCAAAATCCTCCCTCCAAACTGCAACCGGCGCCCCGGCTCTGGCACAGCGCCTTCAAATACGCCGGACAAAGTGGCTGGCACGACGGGCTGATCGTAGGGTAACTCACGCGTCAATGCAGGTCGCGCGTGTAGATAAATTTCGGCATGTTCCAGCCGAATCTCAGCGCCAGCAGCCGCAGCAAAAGGCCGACCGCCATGGATCCGACCATGACGGGATCGTGCGGCAGCCCGAGCCTCAGGCCGGCGACATACAATCCGCCCGTCACGACGGAGACGCTGGCGTAAAGCTCCTCGCGGAAGAGCAGCGGAACGTCGTTGCAAAGGACATCCCGCAGCACGCCGCCGACGCAGCCGGTGATCATTCCCGACACGATGACGATGGGCAGGGGAAGCCCAAGCTCCAGCGCGATATTGCAGCCGATGACCGTAAAGACCGCGAGGCCGATCGCGTCGAGGACGAGAAACACCGCGCGCAGGCGATCGACGACCCGGGCGATGGCGATGGTGAAGATCGCAGCCCCCGCCGTGACGCCGAGGTAGTAGGGATGCGCGACCCACGAGAGCGGATAGTGGCCGAGCAGCACGTCGCGCGCCGAGCCGCCGCCTAACGCCGTCACGCAGCCGAGCAAGCAGACTCCGACCCAGTCCATGCTGCGCCGCCCCGCCGCCAGCGCCGCCGTCATCGCCTCGACAACGATCGCGATGAGATAGAGGCTGTGAAAAAGCATGCGGTTCGACGCCGCCGTCAGGATCTGCGCGGCGGCATCCGCTCGAACGCCGGCAGGCCCTCCGCGATGTGATGAAACGGCTGCCTGTCGATCGTGAAGATCGCCATCTGCGGACCGCCATACAGGCTCGGATCGTCGAGCGTGCCGACCTTCAGGATGACGAAGGGCATGTCGAGGCGGCGCGTCGCGATATGCGCGCCGCAATTCTCGCAGAATTCGCGCGTCACCGGCTCATCGAGATCGTCGCGGGCGAAGCGCTTCGGCTCACCGCTGACATAGCGAAAGCCGTCCGGCGGCATGAGCATGAACATGTTCGGCGCTCCGCCGCTGAAATACTGGCACTCCCGGCAATGACACTGGGCCTTGAGGAGAGGCTTGCCCTCCGCCACGTACCGGAGCTTGCCGCAATAGCATCCGCCTTCGAGCTTCATGAAGCCTCCGTTGAAGAACCCTCGAAATGGGCGCGAAGCCGGACACGCCGGGGCTCGATGCTTCTCTCGACCTTTTCGCGAATGTTCGCGGGCGCATCCTCCGGGCGTCCGCAACTGAACGGGGGCGCGGGCGCGTATTCGATCGAGAGTTGGATCGCCTTGGCGATATTCTCGTCCGCGATTTCGGCGGCTACCGCCAACCCGAAATCAATTCCCGCCGTGACGCCGCCGCCGGTGAAAATATTTCCGTCCCGCACGACCCGGCCGGGATCGGGGATCGCGCCGAATATAGCCAGCATGTGGCGCCACGCCCAGTGACTGGCGGCGCGCCTACCCTTGAGCAGACCCGCGGCGCCGAGAATGAGCGAGCCGGTGCAGACCGAAGTCGTGTAGCGGGCGGTCTCCGCGAGCCGCCGGATGTCGGCAAGCGCCTCATCGTTTTTGCACATCGCCTCGCTTCCCGCGCCGCCCGGAACGCAGAGAAGGTCGCAACGCTCGACCCCGCGCAGCGGGACAGTGTCGGCGACTGCGAAGCCGCAATCGGTCATCACCGCGCCGCCCGCCGGGGACGCGTAAAGCAGCGTTGCGCCCGGCAGGCGGGAGAGAACCTGCGCGGGACCGGTAAAGTCGAGCTGGGTCACATCAGGGTAAAGGACGAAGAGGACGGCGAGGTTCTCGGACAAGACGGGCTCCCTGCGGTCAGGTCAGCATGGGCGTGAGGTCGGGGTCGCCTTTCGCCATTGCGCGCCGATAGGCGGGACGCGCGCCCATGCGCTGAAGATAGGCGCGGATGTTCGGATACGGTCCAAGGTCGATCGGCTGGAAGAGCCGCATCGTGGTCAGCGAGAACACGCTCATAATGTCCGCCGCCGTGAACTCCGCGCCCGCGAGATACTCCGCTTCGCCGAGCCGGGCCTTCGACAAGCGCAAGGACACGAGCCAATCGCCCCTCGGCCGCCAAGAGCACGGGATGGTCCGGCGGCGGTTTCAGGCGCCCAAGCCACAACATCCGCCCGATGACCGGCTGAAGATTGCCGTTCGCGAAATGGAACCAGTAGAGATAGGAGGCAAAATCGGGATGGTCCGGTCCGAGCTTCAGCCGGCCGCCTCCGTGTTTGGCGATGATGTAGTCGACGACGGCGCCGGATTCGGCGAGGAGCATTCCCTCGTCCTCGATGACGGGCGCGGCGCCGAGCGGGTGCAGGCTCTTCAATTCGGGCGGCGAAAGGACGGTCACGGGATCGCGCTCGTAAAGCGCGAGTTCGTAAGGAACGCCAAGCTCCTCGCAGAGCCACACGACCCGCTCCGACTGCGAATGACCGAGGTGGTGGACTCTCAGCATGAATGGCTTTCTGCGGGAAGGATTCGCCCTCCTATAGCGCGTTTGCGAGGGGCAACGACAGGCTACGCGCGGCTCGCGTTTCCAGCCGGGCGCCGCTGCCGCCTGCGCTTCCGTTGCAAAAGACTCACAGCCTCCCCTCGCCAGCCTCGAACAGAGCCCGCAGCCCCTCCCGATAAGTTGGATAGCGCGGGGCGAAGTCGAGAAGCCGCTTCGCCTTGGCGTTCGAGACGCGCTTTTCGTCGGCAAAGAAGCTTGCCGACATGTCCGTCATGCTGGCCGGATCGTAAGCCTCCTCGGAAGGCGGAGAAACGCCAAGCAGTTCTGCGGCGAGCACGATGACATCCTGCGGCGGCGCAGGCTCGTCATCGGTCACGTTCCAGATCTGGCCGGGAAGACCGGCCGTGAGAACGAGGCGCGTTGCTTGCGCGATGTCTTCGACATGGGCGCGGTTCGTCACGTGACCGGGCTTGACGATGCGACGGACGCCGCCCGCGCGAAGGCGCGCGAGCGCATTGCGGCCCGGACCATAGATGCCGGGCAGGCGCAAAAGGTCCACCTCCACGTCGGCCCTCTGCATTTCACGCCAGAGCGCCTCGTCGCGAAGCCGCGCGAGGCTGCGCGGCGCCGTGGTGCGCGTCTCCGCCTCCTCGTCCACCCAGGCGCCGCCGTGCTCGCCGTACACGCCGACGGTGGAATAATAGACGATGCGCTTGAGGCTTTTCGCGCCGGCGATTGTTTCGCGGAAGAGGCCGAGCGGCCCCTCGCCGCGCGGCGGGATCGAGACGACAATGGCTTCGGCGCTCGCAAGCGCCGCCTCGACGCCGGGCCCCGCCTGCTCGCCGTCGAGAACATGCGCATCGACGCCTGCGGCGTGCAGCGAGGCGGCCTTTGCCTCCGTCGCGTACAGTCCCGCTGGGCTCGACCCCCGGCCAGAGGCGGATCAGAGTTTCGGCGCAATAGCCGAGGCCGAAGAAGAAGACTCTCACGCCGCGCGTCTCATCCGACTGTCACCAACGCGAAAGCGGGGGTCCAACCCCGCGCAGCGAAGCGCGGGGACTCTGGATGCCCGCTTTCGCGGACATGTGACGGCCACGCGCCAAGCCGCTACTTCTTCTTCGGCATATAAAGGTCGGTCAGCGTGCCGGCGAAACCTTCCGCCGACATGGCGAAAGTCTCGGACAAGGTCGGATGCGGGTGGATGGTGAGGCCGATGTCCTCGGCTTCCGCGCCCATCTCGATCGCCAGCGCCGCCTCGGAGATAAGGTCGCCCGCATTCGGGCCGACGATGCCGCAGCCGATAAGCTGGTTGGTCTTTTCGTCCCACAGCGTCTTGGTGATCCCCTCGTCGCGGCCGAGCGACAGCGAACGTCCGCTGGCCGCCCATGGGAAGACCGTCTTGCCGTATTTGACGCCCTGGGCCTTGAGTTCGGTTTCCGTCGGGCCGACCCAGGCGACTTCCGGGTCGGTATAGGCGACCGAGGGAATGACCTTCGCGTCGAAGGCGGACTTGTGGCCCGCCGCGACCTCGGCCGCGACCTTGCCTTCATGCGTGCCCTTATGCGCCAGCATCGGCTGGCCGACGACATCGCCGATGGCGAAGATATGCGGGACGTTGGTGCGCATCTGCTTGTCGACCGCGATGAAACCGCGCTCGTCGACAGCGACGCCTGCGGCGTCCGCCCCGATCGTCTTGCCGTTCGGCCGCCGCCCGACCGAGACGAGCATGGCGTCGAAGACATCCGTCTTCGCGCCGTCTGGGCCTTCATAGGAAACGTGCAGGCCGTCGTCCTTGGCCTCGACCTTGGTGACTTTCGTCTTCAGGAGAATCTTGTCGTAGAGCTTGCCGATCCGCTTGGCGAGCGGCGCCACAATGTCGGGATCGGCGCCCGGCATAAGCTGGTCCATCATCTCGATGACGGTGATCCCGGCGCCGAGCGAATGGTACACGGTCGCCATTTCGAGGCCGATGATGCCCCCGCCAAGCACCAGCATCTTCTTCGGCGTGAAGCGCAGATCGAGCGCGGCGGTCGAGTCCCAGATGCGCGGATCGGAGGGAATGAAGCCCGGCGCGACCGGTTCGGAGCCCGCGGCGATGATCGCCTTGGCGAAGCGCACGACCTTGGCGCCCTCCGCCGTCTCGACGCGGATCGTATGGGGCGAAGTGAAACGTCCGTCGCCGGTCACGACCGTAACCTTGCGCTGCTTGGCGAGGCCCGTGAGGCCGCCGGTCAGCTTCTTGACGACGCCCGACTTCCAGTCGCGAACCGGGTCCAATTCGATCTTCGGCGGCCCGAAGGTCACGCCATGGGAGCCCATCGCCTTGGCCTCGTCGATCACCTTGGCGACGTGCAGCAGCGCCTTGGAGGGGATGCAGCCGACGTTGAGGCAGACGCCGCCGAGCGTCTTGCGCTTGTCGACCAGCACCACTTTCTGCCCGAGATCAGCGGCGCGGAAGGCGGCGGTGTAGCCGGCCGGACCGGCGCCGAGCACGAGCACTTCCGTCTCGAAATCCGCCGCCCCCTGAGGCTCGGACGCAGGCGTCGGCGCGGGTGTCGGGGCGGCCTTCGCGGGCGGCGCGGCTCCGGGCGGAACCTCGGACACGCCCGATGACGCGGAAGCCTGCGCGGCGCTAGGGGAAGCCGGGGCCGCGCTCGCCGCGCCGCCTTCGGCATAGGTCGCGAGCAGGTCGCCCTGGTTCACCTTGTCGCCGACCTTGACCTTGACTTCGCCGATCACGCCGTCTTCCGGCGCCGGGACGTCGAGGGTCGCCTTGTCGCTCTCGAGCGTGAGGATGCTCGCTTCCTTCGTGACCTTCTGGCCGGGAGCAATGAGAACCTCGATGATCGGGACGTCCTTGAAGTCGCCGATGTCGGGGAGCCGGATTTCGCGCGCCATCTTCGGTTCACTCCGTCCGGTTTTAGAGGATGACGCGGCGCATGTCTTCGACGATGCCCGCCAGATGCCGCATGAAGCGCGCGGCGGCGGCCCCGTCGATGACACGATGATCGTAGGAGAGGCAGAGCGGCAGCATGAGACGCGGCTGGAAAGCCTTGCCGTCCCATACCGGCGCCATCTTCGACCTCACGACGCCGAGGATCGCGACCTCGGGCGCGTTGACGATCGGGGTGAAATTGGTGCCGCCGATGCCGCCGAGCGAAGAGATGGTGAAGGTCGCCCCCTGCATCTCGGCGGGCGAGAGCTTGCCGGAGCGGGCCTTCTCCGAGAGGTCGCCGAGGTCGCGGGCGAGCTGGATGACGCCCTTCTGGTCGACGTCCTTGACGACCGCGACGACAAGCCCGTCGGGCGTGTCGACCGCGACGCCGATATGCCAATACTTCCGCAATATCAGAGAGTCGCCAGCCGGATTTAAAGCGGAGTTGAAGGTCGGAAAGGCTTTCAGCGTCGCCACCGCCGCCTTCATCAGGAGCGGCAGCAGCGAAACGCGATAAGGCTTTGATTTGTCTTTCTTGGCGGCCTCATCAAGTTCCTTGCGGAAGGCGTCAAGCTCGGTGATGTCGGCTTCGTCCGTATGGGTGACATGGGGAATGTTGACCCACGAAGCGTGCAGGCGCGGGCCCGAAATCTTCTTGATGCGCGAGAGCGGCTTCGTCTCGATCGGGCCGAATTTCGCGAAATCGACCGGCGGGATGCTTGGCAGGGCGCCGCCGCCCGAGCCGGCGGGCGCGCCCGTCGCGCCGCCCGCGAGCGCCGCCTTCAGATCCTCGCGGGTGATGCGGCCATGCTCGCCGGTGCCCTTGATCGTGTTGAGATCGAGGCCAAGTTCGCGCGCGAGCCGCCGAACGGCCGGGCCGGCGTGGACGCCGCTGAAGTCGGGAAGCGCCGGACCTTTGGTCGTGGTCGGCGGCAGATCGCGAGGCGCCGTCGGCGAGGTTTGCGGCGCCTCCGCTGCGTCCTCCTCTTCCTTTGCGTCAGCCTCGTCCGCCTGGGCCGGCGAGGAGGGCGCGGGAGCCGCGGCGCCGGCGTCGAGCTTCGCGATCACCGCGCCCATCGACACCTTGTCGCCGACCTTGGCGACAATCTCCGTGATCGTGCCCGCCGCGGGCGAAGGCACCTCCATCGTCGCCTTGTCGGACTCGAGCGTGATCAGCGGCTGGTCCGCTTCGACCGTGTCCCCGGCCTTGACCAGGATCTCGATGACCGGCACGTCCTTGAAGTCGCCAATGTCCGGGACCGTGACATCGAAGACGGCGTTCTTTGCCGGAGCGGTCGACGCCGCCGCCTTGGCGGGCGCCGGAGCCGGGGAAGCGGCGGAAGCCCCTGCCCCGTCGTCAAGCTTCGCGATCAGCGTCCCCATCGATACCTTGTCGCCGATCTTGGCGACGATATCCGTGATCGTTCCCGCGGCCGGCGATGGCACGTCCATCGTCGCCTTATCGGATTCGAGCGTGATCAGCGACTGATCAGCCGTGACCTTGTCGCCGGGCTTCACGAGCACCTCGATCACCGGCACGTCCTTGAAGTCGCCAATGTCGGGAACTTTCACATCGATTTTCGCCACCGGCGCGTCTCCTCCGAGGGTGCTCTGGAAGGGTTGCTTGATGTCAGTTGCGGGCCGGATTCGGCCCCTCGGGATCGATCTTGTACTTGGCGATCGCCTCTGAAACACGCTTCGCCGGCAGCAGTTGATCGTCGGCGAGCGCCTTCAGGCTCGCGACAACCACGTGATAGCGATCGACCTCGAAGAAGGCGCGAAGCTTCTTGCGATAGTCCGAACGGCCGAAACCATCCGTTCCGAGCACCTTGTATCGGGCCGGAACGTAGGAACGCACGCCGTCGGCAAGCGCCTTCATATAGTCGGTGGAAGCCACCACGGGCCCTGTCCCCCCGGAGAGAACCTGCGTGACATAGGGGACTTTGGCAGGCTGCTCAGGGTGCAGCATCGACCAGCGCTCCGCGTCCATCGCGTCGCGGCGAAGCTCGGTGAAGCTGGTCACGCTATAGACCTCGCACGAGACGCCATGCTCCTCAGCAAGCATCTCGGCCGCTTCCTCGACCTCGCGCAGGATGGAGCCCGCGCCGAGCAGGCGAACTTTCAGGTCCGCTCCCTTGCCGGCCTTCTTTGCGGGCACGTCCTTGAGCTTGTAGATGCCTTTGAGAATGCCCTCTTCGGAGCCCTCAGGCATGGCGGGATGGGGATAATTCTCGTTCAGCGTGGTGATGTAGTAATAAACATCATCGTTATCGACGAGCATCCGCTTGAGGCCCGCCTGGATGATCACGGCGACCTCATAACCATAGGTCGGATCGTAAGTGACGCAATTGGGGATCGTCGCCGCCAGGAGATGGCTGTGCCCGTCCTCGTGCTGAAGGCCCTCGCCGTTCAGGGTGGTGCGCCCCGACGTGCCGCCGATCAGAAAGCCGCGCGTGCGGAGATCGCCAGCCGCCCAGGCGAGATCGCCGACGCGCTGAAAGCCGAACATCGAATAGTAGATGTAGAACGGAACCATCGGCACGTTGGAGACGGAATAGGACGTGCCCGCAGCGATAAACGACGCCATAGCGCCGGGTTCGTTGATGCCCTCCTGAAGAATTTGGCCCTTCGAATCCTCGCGATAGTACATGAGCTGGTCGGCGTCCTGGGGCCGATAAAGCTGGCCGACCTGGCTGAAGATTCCGACCTGCCGGAACAGCCCCTCCATGCCGAAGGTGCGGCTCTCGTCGGGCACGATCGGCACGACGTGGGGACCGAGCTCCTTGTCGCGCAGGAGTGTCGTCAAAATGCGCACGAAGGCCATCGTGGTTGAGACTTCGCGTCCTTCAGCGGTCGCTTTCAGGAGCGCGTCGAACGCCGACAGCGGACGGGACTTGCAGGGGCTCCGCCTTCCGGCGACGGGCCGGCAAGTAGCCGCCGAGCGCGGCCCGACGTTCATGCAGATATTTGTGCTCGGGGCTTCCTTCCTCGAACTTCAGGAAAGGCACGTTGGAAAGCTGATCGTCGGGGACCGGGATCTGGAACCGGTCCCGGAACGCCTTGAGGGCTACGTCGCCCAGCTTCTTGGCCTGGTGGGCGATCATCTGCCCCTCGCCCGCCGAGCCCATGCCGTAGCCCTTGACGGTCTTTGCGAGAATAACGGTCGGCTGGCCCTTATGATCGACCGCGGCCTTGTAGGCGGCGATAGACTTTTACCGGATCGTGACCGCCGCGGGTCAGAGCCCAGATTTCCGCGTCCGTCCAATCCGCGACCATGGCCGCCGTCTCGGGATAACGGCCGAAGAAATTCTTGCGGATGTAAGCGCCGTCCTTCGACTTGAAGTCCTGATATTCGCCATCGACACATTCGGTCATCAACTGCCGCAGCTTGCCGTCCTTGTCCTTGGCGAGCAGCGCGTCCCAACCGGTGCCCCAAAGGCATTTGATGACGTTCCACCCGGAGCCGCGGAAATCGGATTCGAGCTCCTGCACGATCTTGCCGTTGCCGCGAACCGGCCCGTCGAGCCGCTGGAGGTTGCAGTTGATGACAAAGATCAAATTGTCGAGCTTTTCGCGCCCCGCGAGCGAGATGGCCCCGAGCGATTCCGGTTCGTCCATCTCGCCGTCGCCGCAGAAGCACCAGACCTTTCGGGCGGCCGTGTCGGCAAGGCCGCGGCCATGCAGGTAACGCAGGAAGCGCGCCTGATAGATCGCCATCAGCGGCCCTAGCCCCATCGACACCGTGGGGAACTGCCAGAAATCCGGCATGAGCCAGGGATGGGGATAAGACGAAAGCCCCTTGCCCCCGACCTCCTGCCTGAAATTGACGAGCTGCTCCTCGGTGAGCCGTCCTTCCATGAAGGCGCGGGCATATATGCCGGGCGACGAATGGCCCTGTATATAAACCAGATCGCCGCCGTGAGAATCGTTCGCGCCATGCCAAAAATGCATGAAGCCGGTATCGTAGAGCGTCGCGGCGGACTGGAAGCTTGCGATATGACCGCCAAGCTCCGATGATTCCTTGTTGGCCTTCACGACGATCGCGGCGGCGTTCCAGCGAACCAGGCGGCGAATCTTCTGCTCGATCTCGCGATCGCCCGGATGCGGCGGCTGCTGCTCCGGCGTGATGGTATTGACGTAAGCGGTATTCGCGGCGAACGGCAGCTTTGCGCCTTTGCGTCGGGCCGAAGCGACCACCTCGTCGAGAACCTCGTCGACGCGGGCAATCCCTTCGAAGGCCTCGAGCGAGTCGAGCGCATCCAGCCACTCGTCCGTCTCGTCGTTCTGGGACTTGACTTTATCGTCCATCGGGCCGCCTCCCTTGCGCCTATACGAAAGTCGCAGCGCGGAATTGTCGCGTTTCATCTCACGCGCCCGCGCAATTGGCAATCGACCCGCCTGTCGTCACAGATATGCGTTTCAAGCATAACTAGCGCGCGGCGCTTGGCGGAAAGGCGACGCCCGCTTAGGCTGACCTATGCTGACGACCCTTGTATGAAGGAGAACGCCCGTGGCGGGACTGACGACCCATGTTCTGGACATCACCCGGGGCGGTCCGGCGCGAGGTGTATTGATTGAGCTTTATGCGATCGAGGGCGCCTCACGCAGCCTCGTCGCAAAAGCGACGACCAACGCCGACGGCCGGACGGACAAACCCTTGATCGGCGCCCAAGAGGCGCGCGTAGGACGGTTCGAACTCCTCTTCCACGCAGGCGAATATTTTCGCCGCGAGGGGGCGAAGCTCGCGGAGCCGCCCTTCCTCGACGTCGTGCCGATCCAGTTCGGGATCGCCGACCCCGCCGCTCATTATCATGTGCCTCTGCTCGTCTCTCCGTGGAGCTACTCCACTTATCGCGGCAGCTAAGGCCGTCGCCCCCGGTTCCCTGAGCGGGACGCGCGCCTGAGCGCCAGCGGAAGCTTTTTCCTGCAAAAATATTGCGCCGCACTCTTGCGAGAGCTAAGCGCACGATATTATAAGCTTGCTTATTATGAACAAGCCTTACAAACAACCGTTCACGCCGGCGCGTGAAATCGGCTTCGCCCTGCATGACGTGGCGCGCCTCCTGAAGACCTATTCGGACCAGCGCGTGCGCGAGTTGAACATGACGCGGGCGCAATGGGCCGTGCTCGTGAGGTTGCAGCGCTGCGAGGGCGTCAAGCAAACGGAACTCGCCGAATCCCTCGACCTCGCGCCGATCACGCTCGGCCGCCTCATCGACAAGCTGACGACCGCCGGTCTCGTGGAGCGGCGCGACGACCCAACCGATCGGCGCGCCCACCGCCTCTATCTCACCGAAAACGCCGCGCCCGCGCTCAAGGCGCTGGGCGCCCTGGCGGAAGACCTCATGGGCCGCGCGCTGGCGGGGCTCGACGAGGCGGAAGTCACGGCCGTCCGCCACGGGCTCGAGACAATTCGGACCAACATCAAACGCGAACTTCATGCTGGAGCCTGCGACAAGTGAGCAAGCCTAAGCCAACCATCGTTCACAGCGCCTTGCCGATAGGCGTCTCCGCAAGAGCGGAGGGCGGCGCGTCGTCCGTTCACGGCGGAGCCGCGCAACCGCTGGCGTTTACGCCGGCAAAGGCGCCCGCGCCGACCGCAGAACAGCCTCAGCCGAGGCCGACGGCTCCGGACCACGCTCCGCCAAAAGCTCCCGCCGCGCCCGCCAAGAACAAGCGCAGAGGCATGCGCTTCATTCTGATGATCGTCATCCCGCTGGTCGCGGTGGTCGGCGGATTCAGCTGGTGGCTGCACAGCGGCCGTTTTGTGACGACCGACAACGCCTATGTCGGCGCGCAGAAAGTCCTGATCACGCCGCAGGTGACCGGAGCGATCGTCGCCATCCATGTCAAGGAAGGGCAGAAGGTGAAGACGGGCGACCCGCTCTTCGACATCGATCCGCAGCCCTACCAGATCGCGCTCGACCTTGCGAAAGGCCGTGTGGCGGCGGCCGAAGTCGCATTCGCCAACCTGAAGTCCTCCTACGTCAGCAACGAGGCCCAGATCAAAATGGGCGCGGACACGGTGAAGGTTCGGACCTCCGACTTCAATCGCAAGAACGACCTCGCCTCACGGGGCGCGGGCACGTTCGTCGACCGCGACACCGCGACCGCCGCGCTGCTGCAGGCCCAGCAGATCCTCGAGTTCGTGCGACAGATGCAGGAAACGACGAAGGTCAAGCTCGGCGGCGACCTCGACGCGCCGATCGAGAAATTTCCCGAATACATGCAGGCAAAGGCCGGACTCGAGGACGCGGAGCGCAACCTTCGCGAGACAAAGGTCGTCGCGCCGATGGACGGCGTCGCCACCCAGGTGCCCTCGATCGAGCTTGGCCGCGTCGCGCCCGCAGGCCAGCCGGTGTTTGCGATCGTCGCCGACACCGGACTGTGGGTCGACGCCAATCCCAAGGAATCGGACATGACCTATGTCCGTGAAGGGCAGCCTGCGACCATTACGGTCGACGCCTTTCCGGATCAGGTATGGAAGGGCACGCTGTGCTCGATCGCTCCGGGCACCGGCGCGCAATTCGCGATCCTTCCGCCGCAGAATGCGAGCGGCAACTGGGTCAAGGTGGTCCAGCGCGTCCCCGTGCGCTTCTGCTTCGGCCCGAATGAGGATACGCGCAACATACGCGCCGGCATGAGCGCCTATCTCTCTGTCGATACGGGCCGCGTGCGGTCGCTCGGCAGTGTGCTTTCGGATCTCGGCGGCTGGGCCAGCGGCCTCTTCGGGCACGCCCCGAAGACCGCGGCCGCGGGCTGAAGACCCGGCTCCAGGCAAGCGATAAAAGATCATGAGCGAGCGTCCGCTCTACGAGACGATACACCCCACGACACGCGGGGTCCTGACCGTCTGCATCATGATGGCGACGGTCATGCAGGCGCTCGACACCACGATCGCCAATGTCGCGCTGCCATACATGCAGGGGTCGCTTTCGACCACGCAGGACCAGATCAACTGGGTGCTGACCTCGTATATCGTCTCAGCCGCGATCATGACTTCGCCGCTTGGGTGGATGGCGACGCGCTTCGGGCGTAAGCGGCTGTTCATCGTCTGCACGGCTGGCTTCACCCTCGCCTCGATGCTGTGCGGCGTTGCGCTCTCGATCGAGCAGATGGTCGCCTACCGCGTGCTGCAGGGCGTTTTCGGCGCGGCGCTCGTGCCCTTGAGCCAGGCGGTGATGCTCGACGTCTTCCCGCCCGCCAAACGCGGCTCGGCGATGGCGCTGTGGGGCATGGGCGTCATGCTCGGCCCGATCATGGGCCCGACGCTCGGCGGATGGCTTACCGACTCCTATTCGTGGCGCTGGGTGTTCTTCGTCAATCTGCCCTTCGGCATCCTGACAACGGTCGGTCTGTCGCTCTTCATGAGCGAGACGCCGACCCGGCGCGACGTGCCCTTCTCGTGGTTCGGCTTCCTGAGCCTGTCGCTTGGCATCGGCTCCCTGCAGATGATGCTTGACCGCGGCGAGCAGCTCGGCTGGTTCGAATCGACCGAGATCTGGGTCGAATTGATCCTGGCCGTCGCCGGCTTCTATTTCTTTCTCGCCAATTCCTTCACCGCGAAGCGTCCGTTCATCACGATGCGCATTTTCAAGGACTGGAATTTTTCGATCGCGCTGATCTTCATGTTCCTGATCGGCATCATTCTGCTTGCGACAATGGCGCTCATCACGCCCTTCATTCAAAACCTCTTGGGCTATCCGGTGCTGTCGAGCGGCTATCTGCTTGGCACGCGCGGCATAGGGACATTCGTCGCGATGTTCCTGGTCGGGCGCCTGAGCGGAAAGGTCGATCCGCGCTACCTCATCTTCCTTGGCCTCATTCTGGCGTCCGGGTCGCTCTGGATGATGACCGGCTGGAATCTCGACGTGTCCGGGCCGACGATCGCCATCAATTCCATCGCGCAAGGATTTGGCCTCGGCTTCATCTTCGTGCCGCTCAACACGCTGGCCTTCGCGAGTCTGCCGGGAGAGCTGCGCACGGAAGGCGCGGCCCTTTGGACGCTTATCCGCAACATCGGATCGTCCGTCGGGATTTCGGTCGTCATCGCACAATTGACGAGCATGACGACGATGTATCACAGCCAGCTCGTCGAACATCTGACGCCCTTCAGCGACGCGATGCACATGCCCGACGCAAGCTCGCTCATGAGCAAAGGCCAGTCGACGCTCGCGATGCTGGACCAGCTCGTGACCCAACAGGCCGCCATGATGGCCTATTCGAACGATTTTCTGCTCATGACGATCATCTCGCTTGCAGCCTTCCCGCTGCTCGCCCTGATCCGCTCCCCGAAAACGGTGGCGAAGGCCGATCCCGCCCACGCCGTGATGGATTGAGGGCCGCCGCGCGATCAGCCTCGCGCTTGGGCGCGGCCGTCGCCCTTGCCCTTGCCCAGATATAGCTCGCGCATGAGCGGCGATTCCCGCAATTCCTCGATCGCGCTCGCCGCCGCTATGCGGCCGTTCTGCATCAGATAACCGCGCCGCGCGACCGAGAGCGCGAGCGACGTGTTCTGCTCCACAAGCAGCACGGCGGCGCCGAAGCTCTCGCGAATGTCGAGAATGATCTTCTGCACCTCGCGGACCATAAGGGGCGAGAGTCCGAGCGAAGGTTCGTCGAGCAGCAGTACTGCCGGGCGCGCCATGAGGCCGCGAGCGATCGCGAGCATCTGCTGCTGGCCGCCGCTCAGCGACCCGCCTTTCTGGTCGCGCTTATCGGCCAGGATCGAGAAATACGCCTCCATGCGCTGAAGATCGGCCTCGACGGCCTGGGCGTCATCGCGCACGTAGGCGCCAAGCCGCAGATTCTCCCGCACCGTAAGGTCGGGAAAGATGCGCCGCCCTTCCGGGACCATGACGACGCCGAGGCGCGCCATGCGATCCGCGGGGAACCCGGAGACGACGCGATCCCGCATGCGGACCGCCCCGCGCGTGGGCTTGATCAAGCCGCAGATCGCACGCAAAAGCGTCGTCTTGCCTGCGCCGTTCGGCCCCAGAAGCGTGACGACCTCGCCCTCCTCGACGCGAAGCGAAACGTCGCGGTTGACGACGATCGGCCCATAGGCCGTGTCCACACCTTCCACGGCAAGAAGGGTCATGCCGGCGCTCCGAGATAGACTTCCATCACCTTGGGGTCGCTCAGCACCCGATCGGGAGTTCCATCCGCAATCTTGACCCCGAAGTCGAGCACGATCAGCCGCTGACAAATCGCGACCATCAGATTCATATCGTGGTCGACGAGGCAGACGCCGACTCCGAGCGACGGCAAGCGCTGAACCACCTCCGCGAGTTGCTCTGTCTCAAGGTCATTGAGGCCGGCCGCAGGCTCATCGAGCAGCAGAAGTCTCGGCTGCGTGGCCAGCGCCAGAGCGAGCCCGAGACGCCGCAAATTCCCGAACGGCATCGAGCCGGCGATTTCATTTTCGCGCCCCTCAAGCCCCACAAGTCTGAGAAGTTCTTGCGGCCCGCCGAGGCGACTTTGCTTTTTTCCGCCGTGCTCGCTTGCGATCAAAACATTCTCGCGCACCGAAAGCGCGGGAAAGGACATGGCCTGCTGGAAGCTGCGCACAAGGCCCCGCCGGGCGATCTCATGCGGCGCCCGCCCGCTGATCGTCTCGCCGAACCAGCGAACGGTCCCCGCCGTGGGCTTGAGCGCGCCGGCGACGACGTTGAAGAGGGTCGTCTTGCCCGACCCGTTCGGGCCCACGATCCCGACGACGCCATCAAGATCCATGGCGAGATCGACGCCGTTCAGCGCATGAACGCCGCCAAAGGATTTCTTCAGGCCCGAGATTTCCAGCGCGCTCATGAGGCCAGCAGCCGCTTTCGCAACGAAAGGTAGAGATCCGCGAGGCCCGAGACGACGCCCCCGGGAAGAAGCAGGATGACGAGAACGAGGCCGACGCCATAGGCGATACGCGCATCGATCGGATCGAGCCTGACGACTTCCGGCAGGAAGCTCACAATGACCGCGCCGACGAACGGACCGAGAAGCATCCGCGCGCCTCCGAGCATCACCATCAGCGCGATGTAGACGCTCGGAAAAGCGCCATAGAGGTCGGGCGAAATGTGCAGGAGGAAATAGACCTGCAACAGACCCGCGACGCCGGCGAAAGCTCCGCTCAACATGAAGCAGAGGATCTTGTGACGGCGCACGTCCACGCCAAGCGATGCGGCCAGCGCTTCGTTCTCGCGGATGGACCGTAACGTGCGCCCATAGCGCGAATGGGCCACGAGCCATGTCAGCGCGACGCTGGCGATCGCGAAGGCCGCCACCAGAAGATACAGATTTTGCAGCTTGCCGAAGTCGACGCCGAAGTAAACACCGAGCGGGTCGATGTCGAGGCCGCTCGCGGCGCCGGTGAAGCTCCCGCCGTTCGTCATGAATATGACGAAGAGGCTGCAGAACGCGAAGGTGATGATGACGAAATGGTGGCCGCCCACTCGCAGCGAAGGCAGCCCGACCAGTCCCGCGACGATTGCGGCGAAGAGCGCCGCGAACGGGAGGGCTTCAAAGAAATTGAAGCTGAGGTCTCGCGCGAGAATCGCGCCGGCATATGCGCCCACGCCCATCAACGCCGCATGACCCACCGACATGATGCCGGCCTGACCGAACAGAATCGCGAGGCCCGAAAGGGCGACGACATTGACGCCGGTGGTGATCGCCAGCGACAGGATTCGGTAGCCCGGATGGAGCCACGGCAGCGCGATCACCAAAGCCGCCACGATCAGCGGCGCAAACGCTTTTTCGACGAGCGTCAGCTGCGCGGCTGGCATCGTCGGCGGCGTCGGCGCGGTTGCCGCTGCAGCCGCATGAACAGTCGTCGTTTGCGCCTGGGCCATCAAGGGAGTGCTCACGAAGATTTATGCTTCCGGCTTCAGTTTGCCCGGGGACCCGCCGTGCCGCCGAGAAGCCCCTGCGGCCTGACAAGGAGGATGAGGATCATGAGTCCGAAGGAATAGGCTTCCGTCCATTCCGGCAGCCCGTAACCTGCGCTCAGTCCATCGACGAGACCGAGCACCAGTCCGGCAACGACCGCGCCGGGCACATTGCCAAGCCCGCCGATGAGCGCCACGGCGAAGCCGCGCACGACAACCACGCTGCCGATGAAGGGCGTGATCGGATAGAGCGCGATCATGAGCGCGCCGCCTATGCCCGCCAGCACGCTGCCATAGATGAAGACGCCAGTGACGTAGCGCCTCACCGGAATGCCCATGAGATAAGCGGTCTGCTGGTCCGAGACGCTGGCGCGCAGCGCAAGACCATAGCGACTTCGCGAGATGCCGAAGAAGGTCACGGCGACGATGGCGGCCGTGACCAGCACCACGACGGCCCGCACCTCGATGATCGTCACGCCTCCGATCACCCAGACGCCCGTGAAGGGCTGCGGAATCGCCTTCTGGTAGGAATTGAAGAAGCGGATGACGACATGCTGCAGGATGACGATGAGCCCCAGCGAGATGATGAAGCCGTTCATCGGCTGGTCGAGCGTGAAGCGGAAAAGCCCGCGTTCGAGCACATAGCCGAGCAACCCAACCACGGCCGCCGCGGCCAGAAGCCCGAGCCAGAAATTGCCGCCGGCGCTGACGACGACCCAAGTCGTCATGCCGCCCAGCATGAGGAATTCGCCATGTGCGAAATTGATAATTCCCGTCAGCCCGAAGATCAGCGTGATGCCCATGCCGATGAGGATGATGACGCTCGCCACCGAAAGGCTGTTCACGAGCTGCTGGATGAAGATGTCCATGGGGATCGGATCCGCCGCAGAGGCGCTTTATAGGATGGCGACGGCGACGCCGCCGGTCGGCGCGGAAGGCCGACCGGCGGCCGGTGCGCGGGCGAGGGAGGAATCAGCCCGCGTTGTCGCCCGGCGGAGGTTCGGCCGGCGGCTGCTCAACCGCACATTCGAACTGGTCCGACGTATTGGGTTTGACCAGGCAAACCTCGGTCGCGAAGCTCACGCGATGACGCTTGTCGAAGAAGAGCGGCTCCTTGGACACGACGCCCTGATACTTCATCTTCTCGATCTGGGCGACGACCTTGTCCGGGTCGGTCGTGCCGGCCTCCTCGATGGCTTTCGCGTACCAATGCGCGTAGTCATAATAGAGAAGCGAGACGGACGACTGCACGCCCTTCACCGCTCCGGTCGCGAAATAGCGGTCGAAATACGCCTTGGCTTCCGGAGTCGGAGGCGCGCCCCAGCACATCGGCACGCAGCTTAGGGTCACCGGCGCCGATGAGACGAGCTTGCGTTCCTTCCACACGCCGGGATCGACGCCGAACAGGAAGTACCCCTTGGCGACGCCAAGCTGCACGGCCTGTGGAAAGGCGATCAGCGTTACGTCGCCATTGTACCAGAAATGGACCGTGTCCGGGTTCAGGCTCTTGGCGCGCGTGAGGAGCGGCGTGAAGTCCGTCGTGTTCGGCGGATATTTGATGAGGTCCACGTGCTGGCCGTTGGCCTCCAGCGCCTTCACGTAATGGCTGGACAGATATTGCCCTGTTGCGTCGTCGGCGGCGAACACGACCGCCCGCTTCAACGGCGTGTTGATTTCTCCGCCGAGCAGCTTCAGAACGCCCTTTGCTGTGCTGCCGCTGCGCTGGAACTCCGGCGGCTCGGTCTGGAATACGTAGTGAAGCGGCCCGCCGGGCGCGACGGACTTATCGGTCAGAATCGCGCCAAGCGAACTGTTGCCGGTGAACTGAAGCACCTTCGCCGGCCCGGTGATCTTTGTCATCGAGACGGAAAAGTCGTGGGATTCGGTGCCGTACAGCGCCTTGATCTCATTGTCGTTGACGAGTTCGCGCCCAGCCGCGATCGCGACATTGACGTCGGTGCGGTCGTCCCGGTTCAGAAGGTCGACCTTGTGCGGTTTGCCATCGATCTTGACGCCCCCGGCATCATTGATTTCCTTCACGGCCAGGCCGACGCCGGCCCCGATCGTGTTGCCGGCGGAAACGAAGGCTCCCGTCTGCGCGGCGACAACCCCGATCTTGAGAGGGGCCGCGTCCTCCGCCCAGGCGGAACTACACAGCGCGCCCAACGCGACGGCCGCCAGGGCCGCCAGTTTTGTCTTGGTGTACACGGCCTTTTCTCCTCCCTTATTGATTTCGTCTGTCACCCGGTTGTCTGACAACCGTGTCCTCTGATAAGTTGAGATGAAGGCCCGAGTCAAGGCAATGTGAGGGCGACGCCGCCACTTTTGGGAGTTGAGGATGAAGACGAGACGATTTGCAGGGACGGAACGGGAAGTCAGCGAGGTCGGCTTCGGCGCCTGGGCCATCGGGGCAAGCTGGGGAAACGTCGATGACGCAGAGGCGCGCGCCGCGCTCCATGCCGCTCTGGACAGCGGCGTTACTTTCTTCGACACCGCGGACGTTTATGGCGACGGCCGGTCGGAGAAGCTGATCGCTCAGGTTCTGGCGGAGAGAGGCGGCCCGCGTCCCTTCGTGGCGACCAAGGCGGGACGGCGTCTATCCCCGCAGAGCGTCGCAGGTTTTTCCTACGAGAACCTGAAAGGCTGGATCGAGCGCAGCTTGAAAAACTTGCAGGCTGAGACGCTGGACCTTGTGCAGCTCCACTGCCCGCCGACAGACCTCTACTACCATCCGGAGGTCTTCGATTCGCTCGATCGCCTCGTGTCCGAAGGCAAGATCCGCAACTACGGAGTGAGCGTCGAACGGATCGAGGAGGCCTTGAAAGCCATCGAATATCCGAACGTCGCGAGCGTCCAGATCATCTTCAACATTTTCCGCCAAAGGCCGATCGGACATTTTTTCGCCGCCGCGAAGGCGCGCAAAGTCGCGGTCATCGCGCGCGTGCCGCTTGCAAGCGGTCTGCTTTCGGGGAAGTTCAAGGCAGATTCGAAATTCGCCGCGGATGACCATCGCAACTTCAATCGCAACGGCGAAGCCTTCGACGTCGGCGAGACGTTCTCTGGCGTTCCCTACGACGTTGGCCTGCGCGCGGTGGAACGCGTGCGCGCGATCATCGGACCCAGCGCCAACATGGCGCAGACGGCGCTTCGCTGGATTCTCATGTTCGACGCCGTCACGGTCGTAATTCCGGGCGCTCGCAACCCCGCCCAGGCGCGCTCGAACGCCGAAGCCTCCGCCCTGCCCCCGCTCAGCGCCGAAGTTATGGCGGAGCTTAAAGCGGTGTACGATAAGGAGATCCGCCCCTACGTGCATCAGCGCTGGTAAGGTCGCTTCCATGGCTCGCATCATCGATTCGCATCACCACTTCTGGGACCCGGACGTTGGCGACTACGGGTGGCTCTCCGGCCCGTTCGCGCCCATCCGCCGCGTATTCGCGCCAAGCGATCTTCGGCCCTCGCTTGAACGCCATGATATCGTCGGCACGGTTCTCGTGCAGACGTTGAACGACTTCGCGGAGACCCAGCGTTTCCTCAAACTCGCCGCCGACATCGATTTCATCTGGGGCGTCGTCGGTTGGGTCGACCTGACCGATCCGCGCGTCGGCGACAAGCTCGAGCAGTTGAAACAGGGACCCGGCGGCGATCGACTGGTCGGCGTCCGGCACCTGATCCAGGATGAGCCGGACCCGAAATGGCTTCTTCGCGAGGATGTCGCGAAGGGACTCGAAACGCTGCAGGCTCACGACCTCGTTTACGATCTCGTCTCCAAGATGCCGCAACTGCCAGCGACCATCGAGACGGCGCGACGGTTTCCCAAGCTTCGGTTCGTGGTCGATCACATCTCGAAGCCGGACATCCGTGGCAAAGAGTTCGCGAACTGGGCCGCTTTGATGCGCCAGTTCGGGCCCGAGCGCGATCACGTCTGGTGCAAGCTGTCCGGGATGGTGACCGAGGCCGATTGGAAGAACTGGCGACCTGACGACCTGAAACCCTATGTCGATGAGACTGTAGAAATATTTGGGCCGGACCGCTGCATGTACGGCTCCGATTGGCCCGTCTGTCTCGTCGCAGGCGACTATGATCGCGTCATCGGCGCACTCGATGAATGTCTCGCGGGCCTCGGAGCCGCCGACCGCGACCAGATTTTTTACCGCTCCGCAGTTGAAGCCTATCGGCTGAAACCAAAGCCGGCCGCCGGCTGAGCTGGCTCTCGCAGTTACGGCAGCGGCTCGAATACAGCGAGCGCATGCCGCGCCCGGAATACGAACAGGATGGAGATCCTCGCGATGATCCGCGAAGGAGCGAGGCAGCGCCTCGAAATCAAGTCGCCTCTCGGCTTCGGCGCCAGTGGGCTTGGCACGCTTTACAGAGACATCCCCGAACGCGTCGCGATCGAAGCGCTATCGACGGCCTACGAGAATGGCGTCCGATATTTCGATACGGCGCCCTTGTACGGTTTTGGCCTGTCCGAGCTCCGGCTCGGACAGTTCCTGAGAACCGTGCCGCGTGAGAGTTTCACCCTGTCGACGAAGGTGGGGCGCTATTTGACGCCTCCTTACGGAGAGAAGGTCGACTACGGCTACTGGGCGGCGCCGCTTCGGCTCAAGGCCGTGTTCGACTACAGCTACGACGGCGCCATGCGAGCGCTCGAACAATCGGCGAGCCGCATCGGTCTGCCAGCCTTCGACATTGTCTATATCCATGATGTCGACCGCTTCACCCATGGTCCGGATTACGAGCGGCGCTTCAACGAAGCGATGGAGGGCTGCTATCGCGCGCTCGACGACCTCCGCAAATCCGGCCATGTCGGCGCGATCGGCGTTGGGGTCAACGAGAGCGACGTCGCGACGCGTTTCCTCGAGGCCGGACAGTTCGATTATGCGATGATTGCCGGGCGATACTCCCTGATGGACCGCCGCGCGGAGGAGAGCCTTGTTCCCACCGCCCGCGCGCGTGGGGTCCGGCTCATCGCCGCGGGCGTATTCAATTCGGGCATATTGGCGGAGGGGCCGAAGGCTCCGACGGCGACATTCGATTATGCGCCGGCGTCCCAAGAGATCCGAACGCGCGCACAGCGGATCGCCGATCTTTGCGCCGCGCGCCATGTGCCGCTTATAGCCGCCGCGATTCAGTTCCCGCTCAGAAACCCGCTCGTCGCCGCCGCCGTGCTCGGCATGGTGAGCGCAGATCAGGTGCGACAAAACATCGAAGCATCGAGACTGTCAATTCCAGCCACGCTTTGGACTGAAATCGACGAGGCGGTGACGAGCGCTCGCGCAACTGCGGAGTGATCATCGCTTCGATCGATTCCTACAGGGCGCTGCATTGTATGTCGCCCCCGCCCCCTCCCCCGCCGCTTCGCGGCATGGGAGGACAGGCTGCGCGCGCCCGAAAGCCGCATGATCTAAGGCCCGCTTCACCAGCAAGTGTAGCCGCCGTCGGCGACGACGATCGATCCGGTCAGCAGGCTCGCGGCGTCGGAGGCGAGAAAGAGCACCACCGCCGCGATCTCGTCGACCTCGCCCATGCGGCCCATGGGCGTATAGTCCATCCAGGTGTCGAACATCGCCTTGTTCTGCTTCGCGTAGGCGGTCATGGGCGTGTTGATGTAGGTCGGCGCCACCGAGTTCACGCGAACGCCGCGCGCCGCCCATTCCGCAGCAAGAGACTTCGTCAGGTGATGAACGCCGGCCTTCGACGCGTTGTATTGCGCCTGCGGTTGCGGCTTGTTGACGATGTAGCCCGACATGGAACCGATGTTGACGATCGAACCGCGCCCAGCGGCCAACATCAGACGTCCAAATGAGCGGCAACACCAGAAGAGGCCGTTGAGGTTGACGTCGAGTACGTTCAGCCAATGCTCATCGGTCAGGTCCTCGGCGGGCGTCTCGGAGCGAGCGATGCCGGCGTTGCAGACGAGAATGTCGACGCGGCCTTTCTCCTTCAGCACCTGCGCCGCCACGGCGTCGACGGCCGCGGAGTCGGTGACGTCCATCTCGACGAAGTCCGTTTTGTACCCCTTGGCCTGCATGGCCTTCTGCGCGTCGGCCGCCGCTGTGGGATTACGGTCGGCGATGTAGACGTGCGCTCCGGCTTCAGAAAGAGCCTCCACACACGCCAGACCGATAGCCTGGGCGCCGCCGGTAACCACCGCGACGCGGCCGTCAAGCTTGAACCTGTCGAGATACACGTTTCCCCCTTTTCCAATTATTCGCCGTAAGGCGTCCAGACGTTCTTCACTTGTGTTGCGCGGCGCAGGAACTGGCGGCCTTCGGCGCGTGTCCAGTCGATCCCGTGCGATGCGGTCCAGGTCGCCTTGAGATTGCCGGCAGAAAGCGCCTCGACTTTCGCGGCGCCGGCGGCGTCGCCGACATACCAGAGCGCGTCCACCCCCTCGTGCTCGGCGAGGGTGACGCTCAGCGCATTCGCTTCACCCGTCACGATGTTGACGACGCCGCCCGGCACGTCCGACGTATCGAGCACGGAATAGAGGTCGGTCGCGATCAACGCGTGCGGCGCGGAAGGAACGGCCACGACGCAATTGCCCATCGCGATCGCCGGCAGGACGAGCGAGACGAAAGCAAGCAGCGGCGCTTCGTCGGGACAGACGACGCCCATCACGCCCCAGGGCTCGTTCATGGCGATGGTCACGAAACGCGTGCGCGTCGCATGCACGGCGCCGTCGAACTTGTCGGCAAAGCCCGCATAGAAGAACGCGCGGCGGATCGAGGCCTCGACTTCCGCCTCGGCGGCCCGCGCGGAGGCGCCGGTCATCGCCCGAAGACGATTTGCGAACTCTTCGGCGCGGGCGGAAAGATTTTCCGCGACGTAGTAGAGCACCTGCGCGCGATTGTGCGCCGTCGCCGCGCCCCAGCCGGACGCTTTCGCCGCCGCTTCGACCGCGTTGCGGATGTCCTTGCGGTTGCCGAGCCCCGCGAGCCCCACTTCCCGACCCTTCGGGTCGAGCACGGCGTAGCTATAGCCGGAATCAGGGCGCGCCTGCTTGCCCCCGACATAGAGTTTCGCGGTGCGATCCAGCGGCCCCGCCTCGTCGGACGGCAAGACGCCGGGCAGCGCATTGAGCGCAGCAGCTCTTTGTGTAAGTCTTGCCCTTGGCTTCCTCCGCGACGCGATACTCGTACAGGCCTTCGCGACCCCCCTCGCGGCCAAAACCGCTCTCACGATAGCCGCCGAATCCCGCCGCCGCGTCGAAGAGATTCGTGGAATTGATCCAGACCACCCCCGCCTTGATCCGCGCTGCGACTTCGAGCGCGCGATTGACGTTCTCCGTCCAGACCGAGGCCGCAAGGCCATAGCGCGTGTTGTTGGCGAGCGCGACGGCCTCGTCGGGCGTGCGGAAGGTCGTCGCCACAAGCACCGGCCCAAAAATTTCCTCGCGCATCAGGACGGAAGCCGGCTCGACCCCGGTGACCAGAGTGGGCGGATAGAAGCATCCGCGCTGCGGCACGCCGTCGTCCGCGCGCCAGAACTCCAGCCCCTCTTTCGCGCCCTCCGCCATCAGCCGTTCGATCCGCTGAAGCTGAGCCGGCGCGACAATCGCGCCGACATCGGTCGACTTGTCGAGCGGTTCGCCCACGCGCAGCTTGCCCATGCGGGCCCGAAGCTTTGCGTAAAGCGCCTCCGCAATGCCTTCGGAAGCCAGCAGGCGCGAGCCCGCGCAACAGACCTGCCCCTGATTGAACCAGATGGCGTCGACCAGCCCCTCGACCGCGCTGTCGAGATCGGCGTCGTCGAAGACGATGAAGGGCGACTTGCCGCCAAGTTCGAGCGACAGTTTCTTGCCCGTTCCCGCCGTCGCCTTGCGGATGATCCGGCCGACCTCGGTCGATCCGGTGAAGGCGATCTTGTCCACTCCGGCATGGCCGACCAGCGCCGCGCCCGTCTCCCCGTCGCCGGTGACGATATTGACGACGCCCGGCGGCAACCCGACCTCGACGCAGATTTCGGCGAAGGCGAGCGCGGTCAGCGGCGTATATTCGGCGGGCTTCAGGACCACCGCGTTGCCGGCGGCCAGCGCCGGCGCGATCTTCCACGCCAGCATCAGGAGCGGAAAGTTCCACGGAATGATCTGGCCGCAGACGCCGACCGGCTTCGTGCCCGGAAACTCGCTCTCGATCAGCGAAGCCCAGCCCGCATGATGATAGAAGTGGCGGGCGACCAGCGGCACGTCGATGTCGCGCGATTCGCGAATCGGCTTGCCGTTGTCGATCAATTCCAGCACCGCGAGAAAGCGCTCGCGCTTCTGCACGTGCCGGGCCAGCGCGTAGAGATATTTTGCCCGCTCCTGGCCGGGAAGCGCCGCCCATTTGCCCTGCGCCTTGCGCGCCGCGGCGACGGCTGCGTCGATATCCGCGGCCGAACCTTGCGACACGCGGGCGATTCTCTCGCCCGTGGCCGGATTGAACACGTCGAAGAGGCTGGCCGCCTTCGTGAAGCGGCCGCCGATGAACTGGCCGAAACCGTCCTCATGCGCGTGAAGCCAGGCCAGCACGTGTTCGGCGCTCTCGGGCGCGGGACCGTAATCCATGGTGCGCAGAATATCCTTGATCAGCGTCATGGGGTTTGCCCTCAGGCCATCGCGTGACGGTGGGCGGCCGAGTAACGGCCGGTGGCGTAATGCTCGAGCTGCCGCTCGATGTCCGTGAGCAGTCCGCTCGCGCCGATACGGAAGAGGTCCGGCTGCATCCAGGGCAGGCCCAATTCCTCCTTCATGAGGATCAGCCACGCGAGCGCGTCCTTGGCGGCGCGCAAGCCGCCGGCCGGCTTGAAGCCGATGTCGACGCCGGCGCGCTCGCGATAGTCGCGCAAAGCCCGCACCATGACGAGGCTCACCGGCAGCGTGGCGTTGACGTCCTCCTTGCCGGTGGAGGTCTTGATGAAGTCGGCGCCGGCCTGCATCGCGACCATGCTCGCGGCGTAGACGTTGCGCAAAGTCTTGAGATCCCCCGTGCCGAGAATCGCCTTGAGATGGGCGCTCCCACAGGCCTCGCGCATGGCGGCGACCTCAGCATAGAGCGCGCTCCAATCGCGCGAGAGCACGTGCGCCCGCGTGATCACGATGTCGATCTCGCGCGCCCCCTCTCCGACCGCGTAACGGATTTCGTCGAGCCGCTGCTTCAACGGCGTCAGGCCCGCCGGAAAGCCCGTCGCCACGGAAGCCACCGGAATCCCGGACCCTTCGAGCGCCGCAACCGCCGCGGGCACCATCGTCGGGTAGACGCAGACGGCGCCGACGGTCGGCGGATCGTCGGCAAGTCCGAGCGCGGCCAGGATCTCCTCGCTCAGAGGCCGCCTCGCCTTGGCGCAGAGGCGCCGCACCCGCTCCGGCGTATCGTCGCCGGCGAGCGTCGTCAGGTCGATGCAAGTCATCGCCCTCACGAGCCACGCGGCTTGCCACTCCTTCTTGACCGAGCGGCGGGTGGTTAGCGTCGCCGCGCGGCGCTCGACCGCGCTCGCGTTGACGCCGACCGCCTCGAACCAGCTCGCATCGAGCGGCGTCCCCGGATTGCGTGGCCGATTGTGACCCTCCCGGGCCAGGGCACTCGCAGCGATGTTCATTGCGGCCTCGCTTTCATGGGGGATGCGCGCTCGTCGCCTTCCAGGAGGAATCGAGCCGTCGGCTCGTCCGTGACGAGTACGTTGAGATATTTCGCCCGAAGGGCGGCGCGGACGACAGCATGTTTCTCCGCCCCCGCCGCGACCCCGATGGAGAACTCCCGGTCGGCGCAGTGGCGCAATTCGAGCCCGATCGTCCTCGCGTCAAGCTCGGGATCGACGACTTGTCCCGAGGCGTCGATGTAGCGGCTGAGGATATCGCCGACGGCGCCCTTGGCCCTGAGCGCGGCTTGTTCGTCGGTGGTGATGAATCCCGACTGCACGAGCACGGAGTCGGGCGCGAGCGCGCCCATGCCAAAACAGATGACCGGCGACCGGCGGCCGAGCGCGAGCACGGTCGCGATGGTCGGGTCCTGCTCCAGGGCGACGCGCGTGGCGGCATGGCCGAGAATCGCAGGCACGGGAAGCAGCGTCGCGGCGCCGTTCGCCGAACGGGCGAAGAGCTCCGCGGTATTGTTTGTCCGGGCGGAAGGGGAGCGGATGTTCATGGCGCCATTGAGCAGCACGACCTCGACGCCTTCGTTCCAGAGCGGCGGCAGGCGTCGCGCGACCGCGCTCATCGTCCGCCCCCAGGATACGCCAATCAGCGACATGGGGCCAAGGGACGCTACGAACTGCGCGGCCGCCTGCGCGACGCCGTCGAGCGCCAGCGCCTCGTCGTCGTCCATCTGCTCGCGAACGACGACCGCTTCCTTCAGGCCGAAACGTTGCTGGAGACGGCTTTCGAGATCGGGACTGCGCGCGGTCCTCGGCACGATTTCGATGCGCACGATCCCGCATTCCCGTGCGTCGTTGAGCAGCCGGCGCGCCTGCCAACGGGTGAGGCCCAATTCCTCGGCAAGCTCGCCGATCGTCATGTTGAGATCATAATAACGCTTCGCCGCCTGGATCATCAGCAGTTCGCGCTGCTCGATCGACAGGCTGCGGAAATGGACGTCGCGGTCGAGGCTGTCAGACGCCACGGTGCGCGCTCCTGAGCTGGCGGCCGGCGAGACGATGCATCAACGGCGTCAAGATCTCGGTGGCTTCACGATAGTCCGACAGCAATTCACGATAGCGCTCATGCGCCGCCAGGTCAGGTTCCTTTATGATGGGAGGCTGCGCGACAGCTTTCGCCGCCTCAAAAAGATTGGCCGCAAGGCCCGCGCCGGCCGCAGCGCAGGCAGCGGCGCCGAGAATCGTAAGGTTGACATCGGGCAAGGTCTGCATCGGCAGCCCGATCGCATCGACCGTCGCCTTCAACCACAACGGGTTGCGCGCGTACCCGCCGGAAGACACCACGCGATGGCAGGCGACGCCAAGTTCGCCCATTCTCTTCAGCACGTTGGCGCTTGCGAGGGCTACGCCTTCCACCGCGGAGCGGTAGAGGGCGGCGCGATCGTGGCCGAGCGACAGGCCCAGAAAGGCGCCGCGCAGAAGCGGGTCGCGATAAGGCGTGCGGTTGCCCATGAAGTAGTCGAGCGCCAATACGCCCCCGCCCCCGACCGGCAACGCCTCGGCCTTTCGCCTCAAATCGTCGGCCCCGGCCTCGTCCAGCCCGAACATGTCGCCCGTGAGCCAGGAAAGGACAGAACCTGCGGACACCTGCCCGGCCTCGACCAGCCAGTGATCGTCGACCAGCGCGTGCGGATAAGGCCCCCAAAAACCGTCGACGGGCGAGCCCTGCGGAAGCTGGAACAATTGCACGGTCGAGGTGCCCCCGATCAGCAGCAGTTCGCCCGGGGCCATCGTATCGGCGCCCACCATTCCGATATGCGCGTCGATCCCTCCCTGCGCCAGAACCGGCCGCGTCGATAATCCGAGATGTTCAGCCGCCATGGCCGACAGGCGCTCGATCGGCGCGCCGACCGGATAAATCCGCGGCGGCAGCTTGGCCGCCAGGTCCGGAACGCCGAGTTCCGAGTAAAGGTCATCCACGAAACGTCCCGCGACGGAATCGTAATTCCATTTGCAGGTCGCATTCATGCGCGAGCCGACCCACTCGCCTGTGAGCCTGAAATTGACGTAGTCAATGCACTCGCAGATGACCTCCGCCGAAGCGTAGAGTTCGGGCTCATGGCGCGCGAGCCACATGGATTTGGGCACGAGCCATTCGGCTGCGTCGCCTCCGCCCGAATAGGCCATCACCGGGTGACGCGAAGCCGCCGTACGGTCCGCCTCTTCCGCGGCGCGGCAGTCCATCCACAGGAGGGCGGGGCGAAGCGGCGTTCCGTCGCGCTTGCAGACGACGACCGTCGAGGCCGTCGTCGCAACGCAAACCCCGTCGATCTCCGGATTGCCGAGATCGCGCATCAACCCGCGCGTCGCCTTGCCGAGCGCCTCCCACCAATCGGTCGGGGACTGCTCGGCCCAGCCCGGATGCGGGTGGCGCGTCGGATAACGCTCCTCGCGTTCCGCGAGCATGGCGCGCCGATCGAGGTCAAAGACCCCGACGCGCACGCCGCCCGTGCCGAAATCGAGTCCGAGCAATCGCGGCATGCTTCAGGGCCGGAACATGACCTTGGAGAAATGCTCGTTGCGGCCGCGGATCGTCTCGAACATCCGTGGCAACTCGGAGAGCGGCAGTTCGTGCGTGATCATGAACTCCCATTTCAATGTCCCGTCGGCGAGGGCCGCGAGGCTCACGGTCCATTCCTTACCGGGAAAGGGCGGGGAGAAGGAATTCCACGCCCCATGCAGCGACACTTCCTGACGCAAGAGGTGCTGGAACGTCTTGTTGTCGAGCGGAACGTCGCTGACCGGGATTCCGATGAAGACCACGTGGCCGCCCGCCGCAGCCATTTGCGTCGCGAGATTGATCGAGGACGGCGCGCCCGCGGCTTCGATGATCAGGTCGCACGGCAGGTCCAGCGGCGCCTCATGGGCGAGGAATGTATGGGTCGCCCCCGCTTCGCGCGCCTCTTCGAGCTTCGCCGAGGCAAGGTCGACCGCGACAACCTCGGTGCATCCCATCAGCTTCATCCACTGGATGGCGAAAAGCCCGATCGGGCCGCAGCCCACGACGGCGCCCCGCTGCCCCATCGTCGGGGGCGCCTTCCACACGGCGTGGAGCGCGATCGAGGCGGGATCCGTCATCGCGACGGCGCGCGGATCGGCGCCGTCCGGGGCTTTGAGAAGATTGTCGACCGGCGCCGCCACGAACTCCGCATAAGCGCCATCTCGCCGGCTCCCGAAATAGTCGTAGTTGCGGCACCGCGAGAAATTTCCCGTCGCACATTGATCGCAGACCCGGCACGGCAGGAGGGGCGCGACGCCGACCAGTTCGCCGACATCGAACCCGCTCACGCCCTCGCCGACATCGACGACATGTCCCGAAAATTCATGCCCGCAGATGATTGGCATGCGGTGCGCGCCCTTGGTCAGCAAACGCGGAATATCCGATCCGCAGACGCCCACCGCCGCCACGCGCAGAAGCGCCTCGCCCTTTTTGGCTTGCGGCTTGGGCACGTCCTCGAGTCGAATATCGCCGGGCTTGTACATGACGGCAGCTTGCATGGAACGGTCCTTGGGGTTTGAACGAGCCGGCGACGAATTCATGCCGCGAGCGTGGACGTGAAGGCGTCGAGCGCGAGGATCGCATCGCGAACGCTTGCAACTGACAATGGCGCCGCCGACCGCCAGGTAGCGGAGCCGGGAGCGAGCGCGGCCTCAGCGACGCGCTCGATGTCCTCCTTGGTCGCCTTGCCGAGCTTCAAATCCGCGAGCTTTGTCGGCAGACCGAGCGAACGGCAAAAAAGCGCCGTCGCCTCGATTTCCGCGAATGGCCGGCCCTCGAGCATCAGGAGACAGAGCGTGCCGAATGCAACTTTTTCGCCGTGATAGAAGCCGTGCGTCTCGTCGAGCGCCGTCAGCCCGTCATGAATGCCGTGGCCGCCGGAGACGCCGCAATTCTCGAAGCCGAGACCGCTCAGCAACGTGTTCGCTTCGATGATGTTTTCGACCGCCTGAGTGAGCGCCCCGCGCTCAACCGCATATCGGGCCGCAAGCGCATCCCTCAAGATCACGTCGTAACAGGCTCTGGCGAGCGCGAGCCCAGCCGCCGGCGCCGGAAAGCCACCGGCTATATAGTTCGACGAGCAGGTCTCCACGTTGGAGCGCGCCTCGAACCATGTCGAGAGCGCGTCGCCCACGCCCGCCATCAGAAATCGCGCCGGCGCCTTCGCGACCACCGCGCTATCGACGAGGACGATATCCGGATTGCGAGGCAGCGAGATCGACTCCTGATAGACGCCGTCCGGCGTATATCGCACAGCGACCGCGCTGCAGGGCGCATCGGTGGAGGCGATCGTCGGGACGATCGCAAGCCGCGCGCCGATCGCGCAGGCGACGACCTTGGCGGTGTCGATCGTCTTGCCCCCGCCTATTCCGGCCACGACCACCGCGGCCTGCGCTTTCGCGAGCGTCTCGACGCGGGCGATCTCTTCAGAGCAGCATTCGCCGTTGAAACGCTCGATGGCGTACGAGACGCCGCTTGCCGTGAGCGAAGCCCGCAAGGCCTCGCCCATCGAGTTCGAGCACGAAGCCGTCGACAAGCACGAACGCCTTCGAGCCGAGCGTTTTCAGATGCGCGCCGAGGCGTTCAATCTCACCCGGGCGTTGAATATATTTGCCCGGACCGCCATAGGCGCGTCCAAATCCGATCCGGGTCTGCTGAGAGCCGCCCATATTTCGTCCTCGACCCGCTGGATTAGAAGCCGCTCACGACATAGCCGCCATCGACGGGAAGCGTCGTTGCGGTGACGAAGAGAGCCGCGGGCGAACAGAAAAAGAGAGTCGCGCCGACGAGATCCTCGACTGTTCCCCACCGTTTCAGCGCCGCCTTTGCGGCGATCTTTCCGGCGGGCTCAGGATCGCTCCACAAAGCCTTCGTCATGTCCGTCTTGTGATAGCCGGGCGCGATGGCGTTCACCCGAACGCCTTCCGGGCCGAAACGGTGCGCAAGCGTGCGCGTCAAGCCGAGAAGGCCGGTCTTGCTGGCGGAATAGGCAGGCACAGCGTCGTCGACCACATAGCTCAACATCGAGGCGACGTTGACGATTGCGCCCTTCGACTTCGCCAAGAGCGGCCGCGCCGCCATCGACAGGCGCATGACGCTGTTGAGATTGACGTCCATCACGTCGAGGAAGGCGTCTTCCTCATATTCTTTTTCCGGTTTGGCGACGCCAGCCGCATTGACGAGCACGTCAAGGCTTTTGAACCCGCCGACGAAAGAATCGATGGCCTTGCGGTCGCGGACATCGAGCAATTCGAAGCGGACCCCTTTCGCCCCAGCGTCGGCGCGCGCGGCCTCAAGCCGGCCTTGCGAAGCGCCGGTCGCGGTCACTTCGGCGCCGAGTTTGGCGAAAGCCTTCGCGAGAGCGAGACCGATGCCGCTGGTCCCTCCCGAAATCAGGACGCGCTTGTCCGCGAAAAGATCGGGGCGGAAGGTTGCGAGAATTTCGTCCATGCTTTTTCCAGTCAGTGTGTTGCGGCGAGTGCGTCGAGGTCGTCGTAGAGGACCTGCGAATGCGCATAGAGCCTGTCGAAGGTGGGCTGCATCCGCGCGTAGACGCTCGTCCAGTCAGGATCGGGCGGAACCTCGTCGACGTAGCGCACATAGGTCGCGACCGCGTCTTCGAGCCGGGCAAAGCGGCCGGCGGCCGTCGCCGCCAGCGCCGCGCAGCCGATCACGCCACATTCGGGCTCCTTCGGAACCACGATCGGCGCGCCATAAACGCTGGCCTTGATCTTCAGCCAGAGCTGGGTCTTGGCGCCGCCGCCGGACGCGATCACGCGCTCAATCTTGCGCCCGGCGGCCTTTTCCATGATGCGCAGGTGCCGGGCGGCCGCGAAGGCGACGCCTTCGAGGACGGCGCGATGGAGATGCGCGAGCCCATGCGCCGCGCCAAGGCCAAAGAACTGCGCGCGCGCGTTGCGATGGGCGCCGAGTTCTTCTCCCGTAAGGTAGGGCATGAAGAAGAGACCGTCCGATCCGACCGGGGCGGAGGCGGCGCGCGCCGTGATATCGTCATAGGTCAGCGCCTTCTCGTGGAAGGCGCGCCGCGCCCAGCGCATGGCGTCGCCGCCCGTCTCAAGGAGGACGAACGGCCCCCAGTGACCCTCGATCGTCGCGACATTGCACACCTCGGGATCGAGCAGCGGCGCCTCGGCGATGAGGGTGAGGATGCAGGACGTGCCCGTCACGTCGGAGGCGAGTCCGGGACGGCAGGCGCCCGAGCCGAGCAGCGCCATCGGATAGTCCGCGCCGCCGACCAGCACGGGCGTCCCTTCTCGCAATCCAGTTTCTGCGGCGGCTTCCGCGGTCACCGCGCCAAGGATCTCCAGAGGCTCGCGGATCGGCGGCAGTTTCTCGGCGTCGAGCCCGAGCAGGCCGATCATCGTCTGCGACCATCGGCGGGTCCGCGGATTCATGAGGAAGCTGCAGGACGCATCGCCGGAATCCATCGCGATCTCGCCCGTCAAGCGAAAATTGATGTAGTCCTTTGGCATCAGAACGGAGCTTGCCGCGCGGTAGGCTTGCGGGTCGTTCTCCTTGAGCCACATCAGCTTGAAGGCGGGCCACGCAGGGGTCGGCGGGTTGCCGCTCTCCGCGAGATAGGCGGAGGCGCCGTGCTCACGCTCGAAGTCGGCGACGATGGCGGCGGTGCGCTTGTCGTTCCAGAGGGGCGCGGCGTCGCGCGTCGGGCGCCCGGCTTCGTCGACGAGCACCGTGCCGTGCATCTGCCCGCAGGCGCAGACGGCGGCTATGCGGGAGGACGCCCCTTCGACCGCGCCGAGCGCGTCCCGGATCGAAGCCGAAACGCCCGCCCACCAGTCGAGCGGCCTTTGCTCCGCCCAGCCGAATTGCGGCACGATCTGGTCGTGCTCGCGGGCCGCGATGTGCAGGATCGCGCCCGCCGCATCGACCAGCGCGGCGCGGACGCTGCCCGTTCCAACATCGATGGCGAGGGTCAGGTCGCGCGCCATTCCGTCAGCGCTTCAGCGAGCCGGCGCCATACTGGATCAGCATGGCGAGCACGATGATGAGGCCCATATAGACATTCTGGTTGTAGCCAGGCACGCCCGCGAGATTCATGATGTTGGCGATGATGCCCATCACCAGCGCGCCGAGCAGCGTATTGATGACGCCGCCGCGCCCGCCCATGAGACTCGCGCCGCCAATGACCACGGCGGCAATGACGTCGAGTTCCGCTCCGACCCCGACCTGGGCGGACCCGACGCCGGTGCGGCTGGTCGCGATGATGCCCGCGACCGCCGCGAGCGCCCCCGAGATGACATAGACGGACAGAATGTAGCGCGGCACCGCGATGCCGGAGAGGCGCACCGCCTCCTCGTTCGATCCGATCGCGGTGATGATGCGGCCGAAGCTCGTGAAGTTCAGCACGATTCCGCCGACGATGAAGATCGCAAACATCAGGATCACCGGTTCCGGCAGGCCGAACAGGAAGCCGGAGCCGAAGTCGGCGAGCGACTCGCCGCTGTCGCCGATCGGAATGGGTCGCCCCGCCGAGAAAATCAGCGACAGACCCCGCGCAATCGCCATCATCGCCAGCGACATGACGAACGAGGGCAGCTTCAGATAGGCTACGAACGATCCCGTCACGAGGCCGCAGGCCGCGCCCGACAGGATGACAAAGAGAACGCTGACCGGGACGCTGAAGCCGGAGAAGGCAATGAAATAGGCGCTGAGCACGCTGCCGAGCGCGGCGACCGAGCCGACCGAAAGATCGATGCCGCGCGTCAGGATGACATAGAGCATCCCGACCGCCATGATCCCGGCGCTCGAAGCCACCTGCCGCAGAACATTGAGGATGTTCGGCTTCGTCAGGAAGCTCGGCGACCAGAACGACGCCGCGACGACCAGCACGATGAAGATGCCGAGCGTCCCGAAGCGGTGCAGGAAGTCGCCGAAGTCAAACCGCCGTCCGCTCTCCGCCCGGGCTCCGGTGATCGCCGTCATCTGTCAGGCCGCCTTTCCGTGTACGCTTCGGGAGATCGCCAGCGAGAGGAGTTTTTCCTCGCTGTAGTCCGCCGGCGTCAGTTCACCGCGCAACTGGCCCTCGCCCATCACCAGGATCCGGTCGCAAAGACCAAACAGCTCCTGATGCTCCGAGGAGATGACGAGCACGGCTTTGCCCTCTTCCGCGAGCTTGAGGATGATCCCGTAGATCTCGCTCTTGGCGCCGACGTCCACGCCGCGCGTCGGCTCGTCGAGGATGATGACGTCGCCGCCGGCAAGAAACCACTTCGCGAGGACAACCTTCTGCTGATTGCCGCCCGACAGGCTGGAGACGGGCGCGTCGATGCGCGAAGCTTTCAGTTTGAGGCTCGCGCCGAGATCGGTGACGATCTTCCTTTCCAGCGCTTTGCGGATAAAGCCCAGTCCGTTCACCACCGCGGAAAGCTTGGCCATCGTCGCGTTGATGCGGATCGGCGCATCAAGCACCACGCCCTGCGCCTTACGATCCTCGGGCACGAGGCACACGCCGAACTTCACGGCGTTTGCGGGCGAGCGCACCTTTTGCTCCGCTCCATTGAGCACAATCGTTCCGCTCTCGAGCCGATCCGCGCCAAAAATCACGCGGGCCACTTCGCTGCGCCCCGATCCAACGAGACCACCGAGACCGACGATCTCGCCCGCGCGCACCGAAAATCCGACCCCGCGCACGAGACGCCCCGCCTGAAGATCGCGGACGGCCAGCCGCTCCTTGCCGATCGTGCGCGGCTTCTTCTCGGGAAACAACGCCGCCATCGAGCGGCCGACCATCATGCGGATCATCTCGTCGACCGTCAGGCCCGCGGCCGGCCGGGTCGCCACGACCTGCCCGTCCTTCATCACCGTCACGCGATCGGCGACGCTCAGCACTTCTTCGAGTCGATGGGAAATGTAGACGATGCCGACGCCCTCTCCACGCAACCGGCCGATGATCTCGTGCAGCCGCTCGGCGTCCTGGGCCGACAGAACCGCCGTCGGTTCGTCGAAAACGATGATCTTGACCTTGCGCGAGAGGGCCTTTGCGATCTCGACGACTTGTTGATGGGCCACTGCGAGACTGCCGGCGCGGCGGCTCGGATCGATTTCGAAGCCGAGCGAGGATATCAATTCAGACGCGCGCCGCCGCAGCGCGCTCCAGGAAATGACGCCGGACAATTCGCCGAGGAAGATATTTTCGGCGACCGACAGGTCTGGCGCGAGCGCCAGCTCCTGATGGATAACGGCGATGCCGTAAGCGCGGGCCTCGCGGGGGCCCCGAAACTCGACAGTCTTGCCGGCGATGCTCACCTCGCCGCTGCTCGGGAGCATCTCGCCGCCAAGAATGCGCATCAGAGTGGATTTTCCGGCGCCGTTCTCGCCGACAAGCGCGTGCACTTCGCCGCTCAGCACATCGAAGTCGACGCCGCGCAGAGCATGCACGCCGCCAAAAAATTTCGTAATGGCCGCAAGCCTTGCAAGTTCGGCCATGGCGCCCTCGCGAAGAGAGGAAGCGCGGCGGACGCGAACGTCCGCTGCGCTTCCGTCAGATGTGCATGCCGTCGAAGTCGCCGCTCAGAACACCGCGTCCTTGCGATAGTACTTGTCGACGTTCTGCTGGGTGATCACCGCGGGCGTGGTGAGAACGAGCTTGGGATAGTCGGACGGCAGCTCCCCTTTAAGCGCCTTGACGCCGATATCGACAGCGGTGCGCGCGACGAGATCGGGATCGTTGAGGCCGGTCGCGCCGTACTTGCCTTCCTTGATCAGCTCGAGCGCTTCCTTCTGGCCGTCGGCGGCGGCGAGCACCAGCACGTCCTTCTTGTTGGCGGCCTCGAGCGCCTTCATGGCGCCCAGCACCATCGAGTCATTTTCGCCGAGAATAACGTTGGCGTCGGGGTGCGCCTGAAGCTGGTCCTCGGCGGCCTTCAGGCCTCCATCGGTCGACCAGGCGCCCCAGCCCTGACCGAGCACTTCGAAGCCGGCGTGGCCGTCATTGACGAGTTGGCCTTCGAGCAAACCCTTGAACACGCCGAGGCGCCGGTCGCGGCCGACCTCGTTGCCCTGCGAGCCCGAGAGCAGGATCATCTTGATCGGCTTGCCTTCCATTTTCTTGGCGAGCCACTCGCCGACCAAAAACCCGTTCTGGTCGTTCGACGACCGCACCTGGGTGACGACATGCGCCTTGGGGTTGATGCTGGAATCCATCACCACGACCTTGACGCCCGCCTTGGTCGCGGCGTTCGCAGCGGCGACGAGTCCCTCGGGGTCGCGAGGATTGAGGATCAGAAGGTTGACGCCCTTGGCGACCATGTCTTCGACGTCGGCGATCTGCTTGCCCATGTCGTTCTGGCCATCGGACTGCGAGACCTGACATCCGGCCTTCTTCGCCTCGTCGACGGCAGCGGCGACCTGGGCGGCGAAATAGGGAGCGCTTAGCGTGTACATCGCGATGCCGACCTTGCAGTCGGCCGCCTGGGCCGCGCCTGTGGCGCCGGCCGCCAACGCGGCAGCGAGGGCGAGAGCCGAAAGGGCTGTCTTCATTGAGTTTCCTCCACGTTCCATGTCTTTGCCATGTCTTGGGGCCAAAGGGCCGCGATTTGTAGCCTAAGTACAAGATGGGAGACTCGTCAAGAGGCCTGTCTCGTAAAAAATTTGAGAACGACGCCCGTTTGAAAAATGTTGCAGCGCACAATCGGCATAAAAAGGCATTATATAGGCTATATTATGTCAGTTTTGTGTTTATGGATATGCGGCGGCTTGACATAGTTGTAGCGAAACTACATTCTTGCGACCCAATGTCTCCGGCGGCGAATGAGAAAGGGAGGGCGATGAAGCTCATGGAACCGGGCGTTTGCCGCGTTGACGTCGCGCAGGGCGAACTGATCGGCGCGACCAACCGCTACGTGAAAACGCTCGCCGATCTCGACGGCCTCTACGAGGACGCGGCCGCTTTCGACGCTCTGAAGCAGGAACTCGGCGACGCGGTTGTCTACGAGGTGACGGACTTCAAGCCCTCCGCGAACGCGGGCGACATGATCATCGGCGTCACCAGGATGCGGCCGGGCAAAGTCGGGCGCGAATATTTCCTGACCCGCGGCCATATTCATGCCAACGCCAACCGGCCGGAAATGTATTACGGCGAGAGCGGCCGCGGCGTCATGCTGCTCGAGTTGCCGGACGGCGACATCCGCACCGTCGAAATCGAGCCGCGCGCGTTGTGCTACGTCCCGCCCTACTGGATCCATCGCTCCGTCAACACCGGCCCCGACGACCTGGTGATGACCTTCGCCTACCCTGCCGATTCGGGTCAGGACTACGCGATCATCGAAGAAGCCGGAGGCATGAAGGCTCGGATCGTCGAGGACGGGAAAGGCGGCTGGCGGCTCTCCGACAACGCAAGCTACAAGGGGCGACCCGCCTCCCGCGTCGCCCGCGTTTTCGCCTCCGCGTCATAAGGCTTTTGGACGCGTTCGATGCAGGACCGCACTCATGGGACATCTCAGCGTGACGCCCTTGACGCCGCTTGAACCGGCGACGGCGCCAACCCTCTATTTCTTCGGCGTGACGACGACGAAGAGCTCGATCATGAAGGTGTTCCCGTCCTGGGCGAAGAGGCTTGGCCTCAAGGACGCCGTCATCAAGGGCGTCGATTTTCCGCTGCACGCTCCGCCTGAATCCTATCGCGCAGCGGTCGCGTTCCTGAAGACCGATCCGAAATCGCTGGGCGCGCTGGTCACGACGCACAAGATCGATCTCTACGAATCCTGCCGGGATCTTTTCGACGTGATCGATCCGCACGCCCTGTTCATGGGCGAGACGAGTTGCCTGTCGAAGCAGGACGGCAAGCTCGTCTGTCACGCGAAAGATCCGATCTCGTCGGGGCTGACGCTCGATGGCTTCCTGCCGGAGCGGCATTTCGAGCGCACGGGGGCGGAAGCCTTCTCGATGGGCGCCGGCGGTTCGACCATCGCCCTGACCTGGCATCTGATGCAGAAGGCCCGCGGCGCCGACCGGCCTTCGCGCATCGTGGTTTCAGACCGGAATCCGACGAGGCTCGAAGAGATCCGGCGGATCCACGCGAAACTCGATTCCGGCGTGCCGACAGAATACGTGCTGGCCTCGACGGCCAACGACAACGACGCCGCGCTCGCCAGCCTGCGTCCCGGGTCCCTCGTCGTCAACGCCACCGGTCTCGGCAAGGACGCGCCCGGTTCGCCCCTGACTGACGCCGCCCGCTTCCCGGAAGCGGCGATCGCGTGGGAATTGAACTATCGCGGCGACCTCGTCTTCCTCGAACAGGCGCGCGCGCAGCAGGCGGCCCGGCGCCTCCAGATCGAAGACGGCTGGACCTATTTTCTGCACGGCTGGACGCAGGTCATTGGCGAAGTCTTTCACATCGCCATTCCGGTCCGCGGACCGGAATTCGACGCCCTCTCCGAGATCGCGAAAGGCGTCAGAGCATAGCGACTGGCCATCGCCTCGCCGCGAGATAACCGGGTCGATCCCAAACGTGACGCCCGAGTTTCCGCGGCGAACGAAGCGACGTCGTCAAAGATCGAAGATGCGGCCCCTGCTCAACCGGTTCTTGGGATCGAGCGCGCCTTTCAGGGTCCGGAACAGGTCGAGCGTCACCGGATCGACGCGTTCGAGAAAGGCCCGCTTCTTCGACCGCCCGACGCCATGCTCGGCGCTAAAGCTTCCGCCGAACTGGTCCACCGTCCCAAAGATTAGTCGCTCCGCCCGCTCGAAGAGGGCGTATCGCTGCGCCGTCGAGAAGTCCGGCGGGGGCACGACATTAAGGTGGATATTGCCGTCGCCGACGTGCCCGTAAGCGATGGGCCGCCCTTCCGGCAGGGACGCCGCCAGCGCCGCGAGCGCCGCGTCGAGAAAGGCGGGGATCGAGGGGATCGGCACCGAGACGTCGGTCCGATAATAGGCGCCCTTGCGGCTCTGCGCCTCGACCATCGCCTCCCGGTAAAGCCACAGGCGCTCGGCCTGCGCCTTGCTGGCCGCGATCGTCCCATCCACGATGAGGTCGGCGGCGTCCTCGAGACAGGCTTCCAGCACCTGCCGCAGGTCCACCGCGCCGCCGGCGGCAAGCTCCAGGAGGACATAGACCGGGCATGGCTGCTCCAAGGGATCTGTGAGGTCGCTTCGATCGGCAAGGCCGAGCATCAGCCCGTCGCGCAGGATAAGCTCGAAGGCCGACAGGAGGTCGCTGCAACTCCGCCGCGCCTTGGCGTAGAAGGCCATGACATCGGCGATGGAGCGCAGCCCGATCCACGCCGTCTCGACCTGCGTGGGCTTCGGAAACAGTTTTAGCGCCGCCGCCGTCACGATCCCCAGCGTCCCCTCGGCCCCGATGAAGAGTTGCTTGAGGTCGTAGCCGCGGTTGTCCTTGCGCAAAGTCCGCAAGCCGTTCCAGATCCGGCCGTCCGGCAGCACGACCTCAAGGCCGAGCACGAGGTCGCGCGTCATGCCATAGCGCAGGACGTTGAAGCCGCCGGCGTTGGTCGCAACATTCCCGCCGATCCGCGCCGAGCCCTGCGAGCCGAAGGTGATCGGCAGGAGACAGTTTTCCGCGTCCGCCGCCTGCTTGGCGACTTCGAGGATGCAGCCCGCCTCGACGATCATGGCGTAGCCGACGGGATCGACCGAGCGGACGGCGTTCATGCGGTCGAGCCGCACGACGACCTCCGGCTCCTCGGCGTCCGACACCGCCGCTCCCACAAGCCCGGTGAGCCCGCCCTGCGGCACGACGCCGAGTCCGAGATCGGCGCAACGCCTGACGACCGCGGCGACCTCATCGGTCGTCCGCGGACGCGCCACGGCGAAGGGCAATCCGTAATAGCGCCCCGTCCGATCGCGCGCATAGGACGCCATGAAGTCGGCGTCCGCGGTGAAGAGGTCGGGAGCGAGTTCGCGGCGAAGGGCGTCGAGGGAAACCGCGGGCGCAGACCCGGTCATGTGCGGAGTCCTTTTCATTGGGGGTTAGATGCCCGGCGCAGTCAGCCGGACAGGTCCGTTTCGCCGGAGCGAAAGACATTGAGCCGGCGCTTCATGCGGCTGAGCCGCGCAAGGTGATCGGCGTCCCGCCGAAGCGCGACGGCGGTTGAGAGAATGTCGATCATCACGAGCGCGGCGATGCGGGACGTGGTCGGCGTATAGACGTTGGTGTTGTCCAAAGTCTCCACCAGCAGAGTCACGTCGCACAGCGCGCTGATCGGTCCGGCTGCGCCGACCATTCCGATGACCGTCGCGCCTGCGCTTTTGGCGATCTCCGCCGCCTCGACGATCTGTCGCGTGCGGCCGGTGTTGGAGATCACCACCAGCGCATCGCCGCCCCGCATCATGGAAGCGGCCATGATCTGCTGGTGCGCGTCCGCTTCGGCGCGGCTTGGAACGTCGAATAGGGGAAATTTTTGCTGGGCGTCCATCGCCACAATCGCGGAGGCTCCAAAGCCGAAGAAGGTGATCGAGCGCGCGCGCGCAAGCTCGTCGACCGCCCGCTCCAGCGCCGCGCGGTCCAGATGCTGACGCGCCCAGTCGAGACTTGTCATCGTATATTCGAAGATCTTGTCCGCGACCGCGTCCAATGCGTCGCTGTCCGAAATGACGGAATGGGTGGCGGACCGGCCAAGAGCCAGGTTCTGGGCGAGCCTCAGCTTGAATTCTTGATAGCCGGAAAAGCCAACCGCGACGCAAAAGCGAATCACGGTCGGTTGGCTGACGCCCGCCAGCTCCGCGACTTCCGCCAGGCTTGAATCCAGAATGCGGGCGGGGTTCGCAAGGATCAGATCAGCGACCTTGCCCTCCGATTTGCTCAGATTGGGCCGGGTCGCGCGAGTTTTTTCGAGCGCACTATTCAGTAAACGCGGTGCTCCCGATTCCAACGCGGCTCCATGGATGCTCTTCAAGCTGCATCCACTCTAGGGCCAGCCGACCCGCACTTCCAAGCCCTCGATCGCAGGAATGACCCGGACGGGAAGTCCAGGCTCGGCCGCCTTCCGCTCGATGACGGCGAGCGGAAGCGTATTGAAGGCGAAAAGCCCGTGGTGATGGGCAATCATCGCCGGCGCGCCGCTTTCAATCGTCAGCGCGACCGCCTCATCCAGCGTCAAGTTGCCGGGGACCCCGCGGGCCGACAGCGCCTCGGAGCGGCCGTTGACCGGGAGGAGCAACAGGTCGGGCCGCAGGCGCGCAATCTCCTCCCCTTGCCCTTCGAACGGAACCGTATCCCCCGAATGGACGATCGTGACGTCGGGGCGCCCTTCCCGTCGGAAGACGAGCGCGTATCCCAGGAAGCGATGATGTCCGTCCTCATCCCGCTCTAGCGTTTCATGAGCCGCACGCAGAGCCACGACGGAAAGACCGGGCCATGGCTCGACGATGTCGCCTGCGTCCATGAGGATCAACCGGTCCTCCGAGGCGCCACTGCGCTTGAGCGCCTCGGCGCGGCTGGCGCGCGGAACGACGAAGCGAAGGTCAGGCTGCAATCCCGCGAGCGGCGACAGGGTCCCGGGATCCATATGGTCGGTATGGTGATGGGTCGAGAGGACAAGGTCGATGCGGCCCAAGCCGGCGAGATCGATAGGCGGAGGCGCCATCCTCTCGTGCGGCGTCGCGGTCCCGCGATATTTGTGCGCGAGCGTATCGGAAAGATACGGATCGATCAGCAATCGCCGCCCTGCGGCTTCAATCACGAAGCCCGCCTGTCCGAGCCAATTGAGAACGACTTCCGGCCCGGCCTTGCGCGCCGCCAAACGGTTGGCGAGCGGCCCCGCGAAACGGATCTCCACGATAGGAACTGGACCTCCCCTCAAACCAGATCCTCCTTTCGCGCGCCGGCGCAACATAGAGACGCAACATAAAACATTCAGGAGCTTGCACGCGATGCGAGCCTCCCCGAAAGTCGTGATTGCAGCGTCGGTGGCCAAGCCCTGAGGTTTTGAGCGCTTAGACAATGCAAAAGATACTTGCGTAACTAGGCTAATCTCCGCTATAATTTCGGACTATGACGACTTACGGCTACGCCCGCGTTTCGACCCAAGGCCAAACCCTCGACGCTCAGCTCAAGGCGCTGAATGCGGCCGGGTGCGAGAAGATTTTTCGGGAGAAGGGGAGTGGGGCGCGCGCGGAGCGTCCTGAACTGGCAAGTGCGCTTTCGACCCTCGGCGCCGGCGACGTTTTTATCGTCAGCCGCCTCGACCGGCTGGCGCGCTCGACACGCGATCTGCTCAACATCATCGACGCGCTCACGAAGCGCGGCGCAGAGTTTCGCTCGCTCGGCGATCCTTGGGCCGACACGACCGCGCCGCACGGCCGATGGATCCTCACCGTCTTGGGGGGCCTTGCGGAGTTCGAGCGCGAGCTGATTTGCGAGCGCACCGGCGAAGGCCGCGAACGCGCCAGAGCGCGCGGGCAACATATGGGCCGCCGGCCACAGCTCACGCCGCACCAGCAGGCGGAAGCGCGCAAGGCCCTTGCGGACGGCGCGGTCACACAGGCCGACCTGGCGCGCCGCTTCGCCGTCTCGCAGAGCACGATTTCGCGTTTGGCCGACAAGGCCGCCCCGCCCGCGCCGGCGATGCGCAAGCTCGACACCACGACAGAGCGGGCGGCGCGCGTGTTCATGAAGCGGCTCGAAGGCAAGTATGCGGTCAAGGACGCCATTCTCTATGGCAGCCGAGCGCGCGGCGATCATCGGCCCGACAGCGACGCTGATATTGCCGTGGTCCTCAAAGGGGAGCGTGGCGAGCGCTCCGAAGTCGCTGGCGATTTTGCCGGCATTGAGTTTCATGTGCTCATGGAAACGGGCGTGATGGTGCAGGGCCTCCCCCTGTGGGAGGGTGAGGTTGCACGCCCCGAAACCTTCCGAAATCCGGCCCTGATCGAGAACATTCTCCGCGAAGGCGTTCACCTGTGAGCGCGGCGTCGCCCCTGCCGAAAACCTATCTTCGGAAGGCCGAGCGCGCACTCGCCGGCGCGCGCGTCCTGCTTACGACGGGCGACGCCGACGGCGCATGCAATCGCGCTTACTACGCGATGTTCGACGCCGCCCACGCCGCCTTGTTCGCGCTTCACGCCGAGGACATTGCCGCGCCAATCAAGACGCATAACGGCCTCGTCGCGCAGTTCGGTCGGCAGGTTGTGCTGGCGGGCCATATGGCGGATGCGCATGGCGAAGCGCTCAACAAGGTGCAGCGGTTTCGCCAGCTCGCCGACTACAGCGGCGATTTAGTCAGGCTCTCCGATGCAGCATGGGCCGTTGAAAGCGCCGAAGCTTTCGTTGGGGCCGTGAAAGCGCAGTTTGAGTTGCCGTGAGCGCACGGCTGCAATCCAGACGCGCGACTATTCTGCGGCGTATTCGGGCGCCGCAAGAGATTCGAGGGAAGTCAGCCCCCTTGTCCGTGCCGAGGCCTTCGCTGAAATCGCGGCCTCAGCAGATCGTGATCGTACAGTTGTGAAAAACAGAATACGTGATATCCTCAAGGTTCGGTTCTTGCGATTCTCAAGCGGCGTGCGCGATATGTTGACAGGTCAATTTCTCGACGAGTTCGCTTTCGCCGATCAGCCCGAACGCGCTTCGGGCAAAGCGCCCCGCTCCCGCTGGCGAAACCCAGGGCGCTCACATTTTTCTTTTCTCGCGATTCCGCCGTAACCCATTGAAAAGTCACGATTCCGACGAGAGAATCCAAGAAATTCCAAGCGTTTCCAACCCCATTTGAGCGCTCGTTTCGACGCCGAACAAGGGTCGGGCGAGACATTCCAAACCCGGCGCGCGCCTCACGCGGCCTGATCGAGCTTCAGCGCGCGGATCGCGTTCTGCTTCAGGATAAGGTCGTGGACTTCCGGCTTGAAGCCGGCGCCTTCGAAGTCTTTGATCCAGCGGTCGGGGGCGATCAGCGGGAAGTCGGAGCCGAACAGCATCTTCGTGCGAAGCTGGCCGTTGGCATACTGCACAAGCTGCGGCGGGAAATATTTCGGGCTCCAGCCGGAGAGGTCGATGTAGACATTCGGCTTGTGCAGGCAGACCGACAACGCCTCGTCCTGCCACGGCCAGGACGGATGGGCGATGATGATGGTCATGTCGGGAAAGTCGACCGCCACATCGTCGAGATGCATGGGGTTCGAGTATTTAAGCCGCATGCCCCCTCCCCCCGGCATGCCGGTGCCGATGCCCGAATGGCCCGAGTGGAAGACGGCCGGCAGCTTGTGCTCGGCGATGAGTTCGTAGAGGTCGTAGGCCATGCGGTCGTTCGGGAAGAAGCCCTGCACGGTCGGGTGGAACTTGAAGCCCTTGATGGCTCCGCTTTCGATCAGCGCGCGGGCCTCGCGCACGCCCATCTTGCCCTTGTGCGGGTCGATGGAGGCAAAGGCGATCATCATGTCCGAATTGGCGGCGGCCGCCTCGGCCACCTCCTCGTTGGGAATCCGCCGGTTGCCGATCTCGTGCTCGCTGTCGACCGTGAACATGACGAGGCCGATCTTGCGCTCGCGATAATAGGCGACGGTCTCGGCGATGGTCGGGCGTTCGCCCGCTTTGAAGTACTTGTTGGCCGCCGCCTCGTAGGGCTCCCAGAACGGCGTCGACCGGCTGGCGGCACGACCGCTCGGCGTGGGTGTGGACGTCGATCGCGACGAGTTGGTCGAGGTTCATGCGGGACGGTCCTGTTCAGCGAATGATGCGTGGCGAGGGCGTTTCGGCGTAAAGTTCGTCGATCAGCGCCTTGCGGTTTGCGAGCACGGCCCGCTGGTTGATCGAGCCCTTGTCGGTGAGTTCGCCGGTATCGAGGGACGGCGGCGCGTCCATGAGCAGGATTCGGGCGAAGCGCGCGGAACTGCCAGCGCCCTTGTTGAAGGTCGCAAGCAGGCTCGAAAAAGTCGCGAGCACCTTGGGATGGTTGAGCACGTCGGCGTTGTTCGGCTGGCCGTTGAGGGTGGCCAGCGCGCGACAAGCCTCGAGGTTCGGCACGACAAGAGCGGCCGCGTCGTCGCGGTCATGGCCGGCCACCACGACATCCGTCACATAGGGGGCGCAATGGGCGGTGAACCTGAGGCGCAACGGCCCGACGCTGACCCAGGTTCCGGTCGCGAGCTTGAAATCCTCCGCCACGCGACCGTCGAAAACGAAGCCGAGTTCGGGATCGTTCTCGTCGACGAACTTCAAGGCGTCGCCGAGCTTGTAATAGCCCTCTTCGTCATAGGCCGCCGTGGTGAGTTCTGGCTGGCGCCAGTATCCGGGCGTGATGCTCGGGCTTTTGAGGCGCGCCTCCAGCTTCTCGCCGTTGGGCACGAGCTTGAGCACGACGCCCGGATTGGGAATGCCGACAACGCCCGGCGCCCGCGCCTTATCCGTCACGCTGAGCGCGGACGGCCCGGTCTCGGTCGAGCCGAGGGATGTGAGGATCGGCACGACATGGCCGACCGTCTCCCGCCCAAGCCGCTCGAACTCCTCGCGCACATGGGGCGGCAGAGCCGCGCCCGCATAAACGAACGCCTGGAGCTTGGCGAACAGGGATTTGCGCAACGCCTCGTCTTCCTGGACGAAGGGGAGCAACATCTCGAAGCCCTTGGGCACATTGTAATAAACGGTGGGAGAAATCTCGCGCAGGTTCTGGACGGTCTGGCGAATGCCGCTGGGCACCGGCTTACCCGCGTCGATATAGAACGAGCCGCCATTCCTCAGCACGAGGTTGAAATTGTTGTTGCCGCCAAACGTGTGGCTCCAGGGCAGCCAGTCGATAAGCGTCGTCGGCTCGGCGCCAAAGCTTGGGTTGACGGCGGCGAGCATGGCCTGGTTCGACGTCATCATCCGCTGAGTGTTGATGACGCCCTTGGGCAGGCCGGTCGAGCCGGACGTGAAGAGAAACTTGCCGATCGTGTCCGGGCCGACCTTGGCGTGCGCGGCGTCGACTTCGGGGCCAGCAGGTTTGGCGATGAAATCCGCGAGCATGACGGACGCGTGACTGTTCGGCGGATTGGCGCCCGCCACGACCTCGGCGTCCCTCGGAACGGCAGCCTCGATCGCGGCCGCAAACGGAACGCCGTCGTTGACGAAGATAAGACCGGGCGAGAGGGTCGCCAGAATCGCCTTGAGCTTGGCGAAGGACCTGTCGACCAGAGAATATGGCGGCGAGATCGGCGCATAGGGCACGCCCGCAATCATGGCCCCAAGGCCGAGCAGCGCATGATCGACGCTGTTGCCGGAAAGGATCGCGACGGGGCGCTCGGCCGAAAGGCCGCGGTCGAGGATCGCCTGGGCGACGCGTCGAGCGGCGCCATGGGCCTGGGCATAGGTCACCTTCCGCCAGTCAAGCCCCCACCGCTCGGCAAGGTAGACGCTGTCGGGTGTTTTGTGCGCCCAGTGTTCGAGCCAATGCGTGATCGCCGGAGGGTATGGGCTGAGATCGTGGGGAGAACGCACGAGCATCGCGCCGTCCGGACGCGATTCAACCGTCACCTGCGGCGGACCGAAAGTGAGCCTTATCCTCTGCATCGCTCCTCCCCGGCTATTTCCTGAAGTTGATTAGCGGTATAGACGCCCGGGCGCGCCGGCCAAAGAACTCCACGATCGTGCGGAGCGCGTGGGACTGGTGGAAGCTGCTCTGTGACTGCCCGCATATGCCAGCGTTCGGGCACACGTTATCGCGTTTCGATCCGTCGTGGCAGGGTCCGACGGCCGATCCAGGAGAGGGACATGCAGACCGTCGCGTTCAAAGCCGGAGACACGATCATCTCCGAGGGGGACGAGGGCGACGCCGCCTACTTCATCGTCTCCGGATCGGTCGAAGTGCTTATCGGCCGCGGCGGCAGTCCCAAAAGCGTCGGCTGCCTGGAAACCGGCGAAGTCTTTGGCGAGATGAGCCTCATCGAACCAGGACCGCGCTCCGCGACCGTCAAAGCCGTCACGGACGTGGAGTGCCTTGCGGCTTCGTACGCCGAGTTCATTGACGCGATCGAGACGCATCCGGAGCGCGCGGTCGCCTTCATGAAGACGCTGGTGCGCAGGCTGCGCCAGATGAATGATCTTCTTGAGGCGGGGGACCCCGAACGGCGAGGCCTGCGCGAGATTATCCACGACTGCCAGAAATCCCTGGCGCCGGCTGAGTTCAATGCGGACGTGAAGGCGATAGCTTGGACGATGCTCTGGTGAGCGCGCGTAGCAGCGTCGGTCGCCGACACCGGGGCCATCGAAAGCGCTCATCCCTGGCGCAGCACCTTGGCGGCCCGCTTTTCAAGGAAGTCCTTGAGCCGTTGCTGCGCCTCCGGGCTGATCTCCGCAATCGTCGCCATAAGGGACTCGGTCAGAAGACCGCTCGCGGGGTCGCTCTCGAAAATGCGCGGGAGAGCATGCAGAACGGCAAAATTCGTCGTCGCGGTGTTTGACGCCGCCTTCGCGGCGACCTCCATGGCTTTCTCAAAGCCCTTCCCCTCTTCGACCAGATATTGAGTAATTCCAGCCTGGTGACCCTCCTCGGCATTGAGCGTGCGCCCCGTCAGCATCATGTCCTGAACGCGCGCGACGCCTATGAGCCGGGCGATCCGGACCGAACCCCCGCCTCCCAGGAAAATGCCGCGCTGTCCCTCCGGCAGGCCGTAGTAGGTCGATTTATCGGCGATCCGAATATGGGCCGACGCGGCAAGCTCGAGGCCGCCCCCGACGACCGCGCCGTGCATTGCCGCAATGACCGGAACGCGTCCGAATTGGATCGCCTCGAAAGCGCGATGCCACATGCGAGAGTGGAGGACACGCTCAAGCGTATCGAGATCTTCTGCAACCTCAGAAAGGTCGAGCCCGGCCGAAAAATGTTGACCCTCGCCCGTCAGTACGACCGCGCGGATCTCTTTAGGCAGGCGAGTGAAGAACGTCTCCAGCCCAAGGACGGTTACATCATCAAGCGCATTGCGCTTCTCCGATCGCGTCAGGCGGAGATGGGCGATGGCGCCGCGCCGCGTGGCTGCAAGCGACTTTGGCAAATCCAGTTCTATTGCCTGTTCCGGATCTTGGGCCGCCATGCTTCCTCCGGACGCCTGCCGCGTTCGCGGTATGTTAAAGATATAATTGTTATTGGTCATATCTAATATCCTGTGTCAATATAATCGTGACACAGGGAGGCCGGCATGGAATCGACGGCGGCAAAGCGCGCTCAGGGCGTCGAGGCGATTGACGCCGGAGGCGCCCCGGCCAATGACGTCCTGCCGATCGACTACGGTCCGCTGACCCGGCGGCTGGGCTATGTGCTGCGGCGCGCGCAGGTCGCGGTGTTTAGGGACTTCTTTGCGGAGTTCGAGACGTTCAACATCCGGCCGGGACAATATTCGATTCTGACCATTATCGAAGGCAATCCTGGGATGAAACAGACGGCGGTCTCGGAGGCTCTCGGCATCAAGCGCGCCAATTTCGTGGCGATGATCGATGAACTCGAAGGTCGTGGCCTCGTGCGCCGAGATGCGGCGCCAAACGATCGGCGCAGCAATGCGCTCGTTCTGACCGCTGCCGGTCGGCGTCTAATCCACCAACTCCACGCCGCAGCCGATCGGCACGAAGACCGCATAGCGACTTTTGTGGGCCGCGACGCCGTCCAGAGCCTTTTCGAGCACTTGGAAAAACTCGCAACATTTGAAAACAGCGCAGAAATCCGCAGTCCCCGCCAAAATCAAATGTGATACATCCCCTCAAGTTCTGTAGGGATCGGAGAGCGCCCGCATCTCAGCGAGCGTCCGGTTATCGAGGACATTGGCGATGGCGTTACGTGCATCGAGCATAATAAGTCGCACGGGGCAGGTCTTCAGATCGGCGCAGTCGTCGCAAGGGCGATAGGCAGTCACAGAAGCGCAGGGGATAGGCGCTAGCGGACCGTCGAGCGCACGAACGATCGCCCCGACCCTGATCTCGTGGGCGGCTTTTGCGAGGGCGTAGCCGCCGCCTTTGCCCTTCTTCGAATAAACCAAGCCCGCATGCCGTAACTCGGTGAGAATGTGATCGAGAAATTTTTTGGAGATTGCGTTCCTTTCGGCGACGTCGGCGACTTGGGCCAGCGCTCCCGGCTCGAGCCCCGCCAGATGGACCATCGCCTTGAGACCATATTTCCCCTTGTTGGTCAGCATCTACGAAAGGACCAGAAGGCTTGCGCAGGCGGCCGGCAGATCATGAAAGCTTGAGACAACGCGGTCCGGGTCGAGTTCCGCCACAGGAACGTCCGTGTAGCCGAAGTCGACCGCCACCACAGGAACGCCGGCGGCGCGAGCGGTTTGGATGTCGGTCCGCGAGTCGCCCACCATGATCGCGCGCTGGACCGAACCCCGCGAGGCAGCGATGGTCTCGACAAGGGGCCTGGGATCCGGCTTGCCCACGCCGAACGTGTCCTGTCCGCAGATGAACGCGAAGCGGGATTCGATGCCGAGTTCGCGGATCAGCAGACGCGCCGACCCCTCGATCTTGTTCGTGCAAACAGCCTGAATCCATCCGGCCCGCTCGAAATGGTCGAGCGCCTCGACGACCCCCGGAAACAGGACGGTCTTTTCCGCGATATGAGCGTTATAATGGGCGAGAAAATCCCCGAAAAGGACTTCCAGCTTCGCAGGGGCGAGTTCGCACCCAGATTCAGCGAAACCGCGCTGAAGAAGCGCTCTTGCGCCGGCGCCAAGCAGCGAGCCGGCCTTCTCGACTGGGAGCGGCGCAAGCCCTTCTCCCCTTAGAACCGTATTCAGCGCCCCCATGAGGTCCCCGGCGGTGTCGGCAAGGGTGCCGTCGAGGTCGTAGACGATGATCGGCGCGGTCATACGGGCTTAACTCCAGAAATCCGGTGTAGCCGGCGCAGGATTCCGCCGATCCTCACCGGCGCAATCGCCTCGGCCAAACCGCGCGCGTTGACCTCGACGGCGACGCCGCACAGTGTGGCTGGGCCCTGGGCTGGTTCAAACCGGCCCGAAGGAATGCGGCGGGTGAAGCGGCGGAGGGGTTCTTCCTTCTCCATGCCGATGACGGAATCGTAGTCGCCTGTCATGCCGACCTCGGTGATGTAGGCCGAGCCCCCAGGGAGGACACGCCAGTCGGCGCTGGGAATGTGAGTGTGTGTGCCGACGATCGCGCTCGCCCTGCCGTCGGCGTAGATGCCGAAGGCCGACTTCTCGCTCGTCGCTTCGGCATGGGCGTCGATCAAGATGGCGTCGCAGGCCTCTCCCAAAGGACAGGCCGCGAGTTCGCGGTCGAGCGCGGCGAAAGGATCGTCGAGCGCCTCCATGAAAATGCGCCCCATGACGTTGATCACAAGCAGGCGCATGCCCTTCTCGTTCGTGACCAGCGTCGCGCCACGTCCAGGGGTTCCGGTTGGATAATTGGCGGGTCGGATCAGGCAGGGCTGCCGCTCGATAAACACCAACAGTTCCCGCTGGTCGAAAGAATGATTGCCGAGTGTCACCGCGTCGACGCCGATCGACCGGAACTCCTCGTATATCGATTCGGTGAGGCCGAAACCTCCCGCGGCGTTCTCCCCGTTAACGACCACGAAGTCGAGTTTCCAACGCGCCCTGAGCAACGGCACATGCTGAATGACCGCCGCTCGGCCGGATCGGCCGACGACGTCGCCCACAAACAAAAGGCGCATTCAGGAACCGCCGAAAGAAAAGGTGTCCTGCTCGGTCAAGACAACATCCAAAGGTTGATCATGCGCCTCATACGGCACAGCGGCAACTTCGCAAACCCCATAAGCGACGCCAACGGCATGAATAGGCTTGATGGCCCTCAATCGCTCGAGCGTACGGTCATAGTGGCCGGCCCCAAAACCTATGCGATGGCCGCGCATGTCGAAGCACGCGAGCGGCACGAACAAGAGGTCGGGTTCGACTTCGGGGCGCCTGGGTTGCGGCTCCGCAATGCCCAACGCTCCGGCTGAGGTCGGGTCCCCGGGCCGCCAAAGCCGAAAGATCAAAGGCCGCCCGCGGCCGATCACGACCGGGAGGGCTGTTGCAAATCCCGCCCCGGAAAGGGCGGCGAGCAGCGGAAGCGTATCCGGTTCATCTTGGATCGGATGAAAGGCCGAAACAACGTCCGGTTTCCAGAGCGAGGCGAGACGAAGTCCCTCGCGGGTCAAGCGTTCGCTCAAGGCCACCCGAGACTCGCCGGTAAGCCCGCTGCGGCGGGCAAGCGCCTCCTGGCGGAGGATGCGCTTTGGATTGGCGTCAGGGGTGGTCACGGGCGAGTTGCGCCAAACCGACAGATAAGGGCGCGCGGAGCCGAGACGGCCGTTGGACGGTGATCCCGGGCGCCTACGTGAGTAGGTGGGCGCCATGTGCCAAAGCCCACGGGCTCAGACAGGGACAGCACCCTTAAGGATCGTACGGCCCCGAGGAATATTGTCCTGACGGGCCACCCAGCTCCGCGTCCTCATACATTTAGGGCCGCGTGCGGCGCTTGGCTAGAGCGCGCGAGGCGCCCTGCGGCGTCGAGCGGAAATCGCCCGACGAGTTTAGCGTTCACGATTTCATGATTTCAGAGGCTTAGATCCGTCTTAGCGTCAAACTGGAGGACTCGGCGGCCGCCGCTCAATAATACATATATGAACAGATCTATATCATTATCGACGAGTTTGGATTGAGATTTTTGAGAGAGGGAACAAATTGTCGTCGTGTCTCGCCGTCCCCCGGCCGGCGAGCAAACGCTAGGATGGCGTAACCGCGACCAAGAGCCGACATGAGCGCCGTTGAGGTCGACTGCAGTGACGCGACCCGGGTCGTCGAGCAAATAGGACAAAACATTGCAGCCCCCTGAGGCGATCGCGATCACTTCGTGTCCTCGCCCGATTTCCAGGGCGCGCATGTCCACGATGGGATCCTCCCAAATCTGGGGATAGACCAGATTCGAGAAGGTGAAGGTGAACATGCGCTCAAGCGCGCCGGCGCGCGACATGGCCTTTGCGCGGTGGACCGCGGCCTTCAACCCGACCGAGGTAGCCTTCCGCAGCGCATGGGACTGACGCATCCAAGCCTCTCCGTTCCAGGTCGGGAGCGTGGGCTAGATGAGTTCGCATGACGAAGACGCGACTTTGAGCTGACAGCTTGGGAACAAGGGAAAAAAGAAAAAAGAGCGGACCGGCTGGGAGGGGGCCCGCCGATCCGCTAGCCTCAGAGGGATATGTTCGGCTCCTGCTGGCGCTCGGGGGCTGGGGGGCAAGAAAACCGAGCTGACCGGGAACCGATCCCCCTTGGCATGATCAAGACTATACCGGAGGGATTTGGCATGCCCTTGACCACAAGCGGGCCAAACTAAGGCATTATGTGAAAATTTTCTTGCTGCCAACCTTGAAATGTAATTCAATCATTCCAGCAAGTCTGCTTTCCTATTGATAATGCGGACTTACTGGGGCTCCGAATTCTTTTCAGTTTCTGTCGTAGAATCAGACTTCGGCGCGGCTGCTGGGGCCTTTACCGCCGTTTTCGCCCGTCGTTCACGATGATGGACCTCTCGGCTGTGATGGGCGATTGGCGTCTTCACGGAGTGTTTCAACACCGCGGGCGCGCCTGCTTCCGCGGCCGTGTCTGGCGCTTCCGCAGCATAGGCCTTAACGTCTCTTGGGAGAGACCCGCCAGAATCGCGAGCGCTGAGAACCGGCCCCTTCCAGCCCGGAGCCGGACCTATGAACACCGGCACTGGATCGAAGTCTGGGCGCCCGTCTGACAGCACGGCGTGGACAGGCGCTGCCGCCGCGAAGAGCCCGAAGGGGCCAAATCCCTGGCCTGGACCAGTCGCCTGCTGCGCTTCTGCGCTGTCCTCGTCCGCCGCGGCGGCGGCAACGGCGCTCCGGTGCCTGCATACATTCGTTTCGGGGCCCGGCTTCTCCCCATCCGCGGATGGCAGTGAGTCGAGCGTCGCCGAGCCGCCGCCCATCGCAAAACCGCGATCGAAGAGATCCGCGGCTTCCTGTGTCCGAAGCTTCGCCGAAGCTGACCCCAATACGACAACGATCAGATGACGGTTCCAATGCGTGGCCGTGGCGACCACATTGAATCCGGCAGGGCATGTGAATCCGGTCTTCATGCCGTCAGCCCCGGGATAGCGCCCGAGCAGGCCGTTATGATTCCGGATGATTTGGTTGCCAAGTTGCAGTTCGCCGATGCTGAAGAGCCCAGCATCTTCGGGGAACTCGTGAAGCAGCGCTCGGGCGATGAGCGCCATGTCGCGAGCGGACGAATAGTGGTCGGGATTGTGCAGCCCGTTCGGATTCACGAAGTGCGACTCGTGAAGTCCCAAGCGAGCAGCCGTCGCGTTCATCTCAGCGGCGAAGGCGGGAACGGAACCGGAAATGCCCTCGGCGATCATCACCGCGACATCATTGGGCGATTTCACCATCAGCATCTTGAGGGCGTTATCCAGAGTCACCTCGGTGCCGGGTCGGAACCCCATCTTTGAAGGCGGCATCCGGGCAGCCCGAACCGACATGACGAGCGGCGTCTCCATTGTTAACCGCCCCTCCTTGACCGCTTCCAGCGCGACATAGACGGTCATCAGCTTGGTGAGCGATGCTGGATACCAAACCTCGGTAGCATCCCTCTGGAGAAGAACCTGGCCGCTGTCAGCGTCCGCCACCAGATAGGGCGCCGCCGAGGCCGTGACGGCGCTAAACACCGTCGACGCGACAAAGGCCATGACGGCGCGCCTGACCAGGGACCATCCGCCAGCCGGCATGAGTCGCTCCTTGAACACTTTTGATAAAGCGGAACTTTTAGCCGAAACTGCTTGCCAGCTCAAGTTAGCCCCTTGCCGCGCAAGCGAAGCCCGGCCGAAGATTGATAACGCCTTCAATTGAATCAACCGCTTTAGCCCACCCTTCATGGGAGTAGCGCAGGCTTTTTCCGTTTTAGTCCGGCCGAACTTGCTCGCCGGACGCGAAGGGAGCCCGCCTCGTGTCGACTTCTTTGCTTCGCCGTTTGCGCCGCGACCGCGGCGGCAATGTGACAACCCTCTACGCCATGCTGGCGCCAATCCTTGTCTTTGGCACCGGCGCCGCGATCGACTATGGGCGGGCGGCGCAGATTCACTCCAAGCTGAACGCCGCCGCCGACGCCGCCGCCCTCGCGGCGTTAACGCCCAACATGCTGCAGCAGAATGCATCGATCGCGCAGGCCGCCGCGGTTTCCCTGTTTCAGGGCCTGACGAACGACCTTCCAGAGTCTCAGCCGGACTTCCGTTCAGGTATTGGTCTCGACCGGAAGCAACCCACTCGTACGCAACGTCACGGTGAACTATTCGACATCGGTCGCGACGATCTTTGCGGCGGTGCTCGGACGAGACTCGTTGCCGGTCGCCGGCTCCTCGAAAGCGACAGCGCAAATTCCCCCAAATATCGATTTCTATGTGTTGCTGGACAACTCGCCGTCGATGGCGCTGCCCGCGACAACGGCGGGGATCACCCAGATGCAAAGCCTGACGCAAAAGCAGGACGGCAATGCGGGCTGCGCCTTCGCGTGCCATCAGGCGGACACGAGCTCCACGTCGGGTCAGACCGACACAATTTTCAACCCGTGTTACAACACCAAGACGAAGGCGTACACGACCCCGACTGTCACCGCCAACGGCTATACGAAGGCCTATTGCAACGTGTCGACGCAGGGCGCGCAACTCGACAATTACGCGCTGGCTCGCGAGAACGGCCTCACGCTTCGCGTAGACGAGCTGACGAGCGGGGTGACGACGTTGCTCCAGACCGCCTCGCAAACCGCAGCGTCTTCGCAGTTCACCACCCCGCCGCAGTATCGCTTCGCGATCTATTCGATGGACTCGCTGTGGTCGATCGGACTCACGCAACTTGTCCCTCTGACCACCGACTACATCCATCAATGGTCGACGAACTCGGCGACCTTCGGCGTGATGGAGATGTATTCCAACAACAATAGCTGCGCGAGTTCGGCCTGTTCGTCGAAGGCCGGTCCTGGCGACATGGGCACCAACTACGACGATTCGCTCGGCAAGCTCAGCCAGGCAAGCTACATTCCCAAGCCCGGCTATGGCAGCAACCAAAGCGGAGATACGCCTCAGAAAGTGCTGTTCCTCGTCACCGACGGCGTCGAGGACGAGCAATACAACGGAAACCGCCTGCAACAGGCGATCAACGATCTGGGCAATGCGCCGGGGGGGAACTCCACCCTGACGAACTGGTGCACGACGATTAAGAACCGCGGGGTAAAGATCGCCGTCCTCTACACCGACTACCTGCCCGTGACCGCCAACAGCTGGTACAATAGCTGGATTGCGCCGTTCCAATCTTCGATCTCGCCAGCGCTTCAAGCCTGTGCCTCGCCCGGGCTCTTTTATGACGCGTCTATCGGCTCGGATCTCGGGGTTGCGCTCTCGACGCTCTTTGCCGCGGTCACTCAGTCAGGCCACCTTACAAATTAAGGGCAAACCCCAGGCGAAGGCGGCGGGACTTACATAGGCGCTCCCGCCGCCTTTGGCGCGCACGCCACCAAAAATAGGGAGCTCCAAAGGGAAACGGACGGGAGCGGCGACTCCGCTCCCTTCTTTTTTTACTGCACCGTGATCTGCGCCGCCGTTCGCGGAATCATCATCACGGAATCCTGCAGCGTTATCGGCCCCATGGACACATAGAGCCCGGTCGGCTGGAACGGATACTGTACCTCCGCGAAAACGATGTAGCTGGTTCCGGCGCCGGTGAACGCGGAGGCGATGGAGGGATCGACCTGCATCTGCTGGCCGATTGCGCGGGAGGTTCCGTTCGGGTTCGCCCAGCTGCCTACGACCGTGCCGATGGCCGGCCCGCCCCCCGTGCCCGCCTGAACGGAGAGTTGAGACACGACGACTCTCACGCCGGCCGGATCGTTCGGATAAAGAACCAGGTTCGGATAGGCCAGAATTCTGATTGAGCTCCGCAGCCGTGATCGTGGCGGAGCCGGTGTTGTTCGCTTGGGCAAAGATGTCCGCCACCGTCGCAGCGGAGAGCGTAACTTTGCGTTGCACGCCGTAGATCTGGCCGCCGTAGACGACGAGACTCATCATCAGCAGGGCCACAGGCAGAATGATGGCGAATTCGACGGCCGCCACGCCCTCCGCGTTTCTCCCCACACGACGCAGCAAAGCTCGCATCCGTCTACGGACTCTCCGCGTCATATCGGTTCGATCCGGAATACTTGCGTCGAGGCCAGCAACAGCTTTCCCCCAGCGAGGTTAGAGAGGTTCAAGCCGAGCGGTCCCCCGAACACGGGCCAGGGATACATCACGACAAGAAGCATGTCCGTGCCCGGCGATCCGGCCTGATTGCCAACCGCCATCGGCGGCGTGCCGACAAGTTTGCCATGGGAGTCGAAGGTAGGCAGCAGAGAGGCGAGATTGTTCGTCCCTGCCGGCAACGGCTCCAGTTCGACGATGACCTGAGAACAATCGAACAGGACCGTGAGCTGGCCGCACACCTCCGTCTTGAACTGCGCTGCAGTCAGGGCGCCGGTCTGGTTGGTCAGCACGATCCGCGCCGCCGTCTCAGCCCCGGACTCGAAGTACGCTTTCGCAAGGAAGATAGTCGCGGCCTGAAGCGTCGCGAGCGCAATTGCAATTATCGCAGGCGCGACAATCGCAAATTCGATCGCCGTCGTCCCGCAGGCGTCGCGAGCGAGGGAGCGGAGCCCACGTGCGGCGTGAACCGCGGCATGCCGAACCGCGCCAAGTTTGGAACTTCTGGCCATTGCGCCGCCCAGCATGCGCGACAACCGTTACGGGAGAATTATACAACCGATTGAAATGCGCTTGACCCAACGTCGCTCGTTCGCTCACGAATCGCTTAGCAACCGGCGCGCTCACGTCGCATTGCGCTTGTGCCCCTCGCGCTCTTGTCGTAGGGTTGTGCTGTTGACGGGTTGTCTGATGACTTGCGACGCCAAAGATGGCGCGCCCCGACGGACGGACGCTGCGCGAACGCGCGGAACAGGAAACGCAACGAGTGAGGGTCTAATGAGCGACTTTCGCAAACCAGGTCTAGATTTGAATCGCCGCCAGATGATGACGGCTGCGGCGGCCGGCGCATTCGTCGCCTCCGTTCCGGGGCGGGCTTTTGCCGAGAACAAGCCAACGTTGGTGACTTCCATCCGGTCGCTATCGAACCCCTATCACGCCGTCTGGAAGCAGGGCGCCGAGGCCTTCGCGAAGAGCGCCGGACTGGAGCATGTGACGCTCGTTTCCGAAGGCAACAGCGAGAAGGGTATTGCGGACATACGCGCCATGCTCGCCAAAACCGGCGGCAACATGGTGCTCAACTCAGACCCTAACGACACTCCTGACGCGCGCCCGATTGTCGAGTCCTGCTTCAAGGCCGGCGCCTATGTCGTCACGCAGTGGAACAAGCCGACAGATCTGCACCCCGAAGATTTCAATCCCTACTACGTCTCTCACATCGAGTTCGATGGCATAGCAAGCGGAAAGACGATCGCCGAGATCCTCTTCAAGACAATGGGCGGCTCGGGCGGAATCGTGGCGCTCGGAGGCATGATCTCGACCACCGCGGCAATCGAACGCAAGAAGGGCCTCGACCTCGCGCTTGCAGCCAATCCCAACATTAAGCTGCTCGATTTCCAGGTCGCGAACTGGAAATCCACTGAAGCTTACGAGCTGATGGGTAATTTGCGCACACGATTCGGCGACCAGATCAAAGGGGTTTGGGCCGCAAACGACGACATGGGAACGGGTGCGCTTGAGTCGCTGCGCGCGGAGGGTATGGCGGGCAAGATCCCAATCGTCGGCGTCGACGGCATCAAGGCCGCAGTCGAAGCGGTTAAGAACGGCGAATTCGCCTGTACGATTACCTCCGATCCGTTCTGGCAGGGAGGCATGGGGTTGTCGATCGCGCTCGGCGCGAAAATGAAGAAATTCGATCCTGCAAAGGAACCCGCGGAACACCGAGAGTTCTACGGCAAGACAGTTCTCATCTCGAAGGATACCGTTGCTGAGTACATCAAGACGAACGTGCAATCGCAACCCGTCATAGACTGGAACGATTACTGGGGCCGCGTCGTAGGCCCGATCCGAAGGGCGTAAGGGCGCTGATATTCAAAGGGCGCGGAGCTGGAACGCAGTTCCGCGCCATACCCTTGGACATGTTCGTCGCAATGGACTCTTGATTTGAGCAGCGCTCCCTTGGAACGGCGTGCCACGCAGGCGAACAGGAAATCGGTCGCCGGTCCGTCGGCTTTGGCGCGTCAGGGCCGTCGCCTCCTGCGACGGCACGGTCCGCTCCTCGTATTGATTGGACTTGCGATTGCGTTGGGCCTCGCCAATCCCAACTTCGTCAGTTGGGGCAACATCGTGCGGATCTTGAATTCCGCGGCTGTCCCGGTGACGATCGCGATGGGGCTGACCTTCGTTATCCTCATGGGCAGTATCGATCTCTCGATCGAAGGAACGCTGTCTGTCGCGGCGATGGTCACTGTCATGCTCGCGGCCAACGATCTCAATGCGAACAATCTGGGGTGGATGGCGGCGGCGCTTGCGATTGTCTCCGGCTGTTTTCTGGGGTTCGTCTGCGGGACAATCCAGACGATGCTGCGCATCCCTTCCTTCATGGCGACGCTTGGAATGTGGTTCGTCGGACTTGGGTTTTCCGTATTCATGCTCGGGGGCTCTGCGGTTCGTCTTATGGACCCGCAATTGCGCGCGCTGGCTCTCTCAAGGTTTCTGGGCATGCCAATGACGATCTGGATCGGCGCGGGATCGGTTCTTCTGGCCGTCTTCATTGAGCGCTACACGCGGCTCGGCCGCCACATCTTCGCGCTCGGCGGCGGAGAGGACATCGCAGCCTTCTCGGGCGTCAACGTGAAGCGGGTGCGGATCGCTGCTTTCACCCTCGCTGGATTGTTCTATGGGGTGGGCGGCGTGCTGGCCGCCGCGCAGCTCGGTCAGTCCAACGCGGTCATAGGCGACGGCAGGCTGTTCACCGCCATTACCGGCGTGGTCGTCGGCGGCACAGCGTTGACCGGCGGCGAAGGAGGCGTGCTCAACACGCTTGTGGGCGTTTTGATCGTCGCCGTTCTCGCAAACGGGATGATCCTGCTCGGGGTCTCACCTTATGCGCAGCAGACCCTGATGGGCCTCATGATCATCGTTGCTGTCGGCCTCTCCATCGACAGAGAGCGCCTGAAGATCGTGAAGTAGACAGATGCTGGAAGCGCGCGCGATATCGAAATCCTTCGTCGGCGTCCCGGCGCTCCGGAGCGTCGATTTCGAGGTGCGGTCGGGCGAAGTCGTCGGACTCGTTGGCGAGAACGGCGCCGGCAAATCGACGCTCATGCGCATTCTTTCCGGAACGCACCAGCCGGACGAGGGCGAGATCCGCATCAACGGGCAGCCGGTCAAGCTGCGCAACGCGCGCGACGCAGCAGCGAATGGCATCGGGATGGTCTTTCAGGAGCAGTCGCTCATTCTCAATATGACAGTGGCGGAGAATATCTATCTCGGCCACGAAGAAGACTTTATCCATATGGGCGTCCTGAACTGGCGCGCTCTGCGCAAAGCCGCCGCGCGCCAACTCGACAAGATTGGCGTCACTGTCGACGTGAACGCGCGCGTCGCGGACTTGAGCTTCGCTGCACGCCAATTGATTGAGCTTGCGAAAGCGATGACGCTTGAAGAGGCGACCGACCAGCCCCTTGTGATCCTGCTCGACGAGCCGACCTCTGTTCTGAACCCCGATGAGGTGGAGACGCTTTTTGCTCGGGTGCGCCGGCTGAGGGACCGCGCCGGTTTTGTCTTCGTCTCGCATCGGCTCGACGAGGTGCTGCGCATAAGCGACCGAATCTATGTAATGAAGGACGGCGCCGTCGTGCGCGCAGCCCGAAGTCTCCACCGCGACCGCGGCCACTCTGCATGAGATGATGGTCGGGCGCGGGGCGCAGACGGAATATTATCTCGAAGCGCGGCAGGCGCCCCCGAAAGAACAAGCGCTCGTCGAGGCGAATGCGCTTACATGCGCCGGCGCCTTCAACGACGTTAGCTTCCGGATACGCGCGGGCGAGGTTGTCGCCATTGCCGGCGTCGTAGGATCCGGGCGCGAGGAATTGACGCGCTGCCTAGCGGGATTCATGCCACAGACGTCGGGCGAGCTTCGGGTCGGGGGCCAACCGGCCCGCTTCGTGCAGCCGCGCCAAGCCGTTGAACGGGGGGTCGGATATGTGCCGCGTGAGCGGCGCGTCGAGGGATTGGTCATGTTCCTGTCGGTGGCGGTGAACATAACGCTCGCCAACCTCGCTCCCGTGATGCGGCGCGGCGCTATCCGTCACGGCGCGGAAGGGGACCTCGCGCGGAACTGGATCAAGCGGCTACGGATCAAAACGCCCGGCCCGGACGCCCTTTGCCTGAACCTCAGCGGCGGCAACCAGCAAAAGGTTGTGCTCGCCCGCTGGATGACCGCGGGCTCTCGAATCATGATTCTGGACCATCCAACTCGCGGACTCGACGTCGGCGCGAAAGAGGAAGTCTACGGGCTTATCCGGGATCTCTGCGCGGAAGGTGTTGGCGTTCTGCTGATTTCCGACACCCTGGAAGAAACGATTGGCCTAGCCCACACCGTCCTCGTCATGCGCGATGGCGAGGTCACGGCCCGCTTCAACTCGAGCGACGGCCGGAAACCCGAGCCGGTCGATCTCGTGCGCATGATGGTGTGAGGGAGTATCGACGTGTCGGCCATAAGCGATTTCCGCAGGGACAGGCTGAGCGGGGAACTCGTGAGCCGGTTCGCGCCGCTTGCCGTATTGCTCGCATTGATGGTCGTCATCGCCGTCAATGCGCCAAGCTTCGCGACACCTCAGACATTCGCTGTTGTGCTCGCCGACACTGCTGTCCTCTTCATGCTCGCCGCAGGCGTCACCTTCGTGATTCTGCTCGGCGCGATCGACCTTTCCATTCAGTCAGTCGCGTCCCTATCGAGCGTCATCTTGGCTCAAACTCTACCGCGCTTCGGGTTGTTCGCCTTCGTGCTCGCGATCGGCTCCGGGCTTCTGTTCGGAATCGCGAGCGGCATCGTGCACGTCAAGCTGCGGGTTCCGTCCTTTGTCGCGACCTTGGCGATGGGGGGTGTCGCCTCTGGGCTTGCGCTCTTGGCGTCTTCAGGCCGGGCGATCACCGTCGAAGAGACCGGCCGCGCCAGCGCGGCCTGGATCAACCAAAGCGTCGTGGGGGCGCCAGTGGTCGTCCTGATCTCGATCGTCGTTGGCCTCGTCTGCTACGGCGTGCTCCACTATTCACGGTTTGGCCGCTACTGCATTGCGGTTGGAGCTGGCGAACCAGCGGCCTGGGCGGCAGGCGTGGACGTAGAGCGCACCAAGATCATGGCTTTCGCGGCGAGCGGTCTATTGGCCGCGCTTGCGGGCGCGATTCTGGCCGCACGCCTTTCGAGCGGATCGCCGACGCTTGCAAACCAGCTGCTTTTGCCGGCAATCGCCTCTGTTATCGTAGGGGGCACGGCGATCACTGGCGGCCTCGGGGGTATTGGCCGCACGGCGATTGGCGCGCTGACCGTGTCGATCGTACGAATAGGCATGACCTTTGTGGGTGTTGACATTTTCGCCGAGCAGATGGTGTTCGGCGCGGTTCTGATCGGAGCTGTGGCGCTGACGATTGATCGCAGCAAGATCCCGGTGATCAAGTGACGCGCCGGCACGGAGCCTTGCTCTCGTCTGCGATTTCCCGGCTCAGCGCGGAGCGGACAGCGGTCGAGCGCGCGCGCCGCCGCTTTTTGGCGCAGGGTGGATTGCGAGGTCACAAATTCGCGGGGATCACATACCCTACGATTGATTTGAGTCTAGTCGAGAAATGAGAGAAACAATCACGCCCCGGCTGCCCCTCAGGCGAGCGGAGGCGCTCCAAGCTTTACAGTCTGTGCTCCCGGTCGGGGACCTCCTTGCCGATGACGCCGACCTCTCTCCCTATAGCCGCGACTGGTCGGGCGAGTATTCCGGGCGCCCGCTCGCGGTGGCGCGGCCGCGCAGCGTTGGTCAGATCGCCGACCTTGTACGTGTGAGTCGTGCATTGCGGATTCCCATCGTGCCGCAGGGCGGTCTGACCGGCCTTGTCGGAGGCGCGATTGCTGGGCCTGATAATGCCGAACTCATTGTCAGTCTCGAACGGCTGAACGCGATCCGCCACATCGACCCGATCAATTACGCGATGACCGTCGAGTCCGGCTGCGTACTCGAAAAGGCGAAGGTCGCGGCGGAGGCTCAGGATTGCATATTGCCGATCTCCATCGGAGCGCAGGGAAGCTGTCAGATCGGGGGCAATATCGCAACCAACGCCGGCGGCATGAACGTGCTTCGTTACGGAATGACCCGCGACCTTGTTCTCGGCCTCGAAGTCGTGCTGCCGGACGGTCGGATTTGGTCGCACCTCCATTCGCTTCGCAAGGACAATCGTGGATATGACCTCAAACAGCTTTTTATCGGAAGCGAAGGCACGCTCGGCATCGTGACCGCCGCCGTGTTCAAACTGTTTCCGCGGCCGACCAAGATCGAGACGGCGCTCATCGGCCTTGCAAGCGTCGATGACGCGATGGCGCTCTTTGCGCGGGCGCGGCGTGACTGCGGCGACATGCTCACCGCCTTCGAACTCATATTGCAGGCCGGCCTCGACATAGCGGTGCGCGCAAGACCGGATCTCTCGCAGCCGCTTGCCGCCCGCTATCCGGCTTATGTGCTGATGGAAGCGTCGACGAGCGCGGACATCGACCTTAGCGGAGTGGTCCTGGGCTTCCTGGAGAAAAGCGCCGATCTTGCCCTCGATGGCGTCATGGCGGCCAGCCGAGCGCAAGCTGAAAGATTTTGGGCGTATCGCGAGACCATGGTCGAAGCGCAAGGTCGCGGCGGCCGGTATCTGCGCACGGACGTTTCGATCCAGATATCCGACCTTGCGGCTTTTATTGCGGAAGCCAGCGAAGCGATACGAAAAGCGCTGCCTGACGCTTTTCCGCTGGCCTACGGCCACATCGGCGACGGCAACGTGCACCTCAATGTCATCCCCCCGGAGGGGCTGGACAACGATCGCATTGATGCTCTCTTTGACATTGCGGAAGGATTGATTTTCGAGGTCGTCGACCGGATGAACGGCAGCATCAGCGCCGAGCACGGGATAGGCCGGGCTAAACGAAAGGCGTTTCTGTCGCGCGTCGACGCGGTGACGCTGGACCTTATGAACTCGCTTAAGACAGCCATCGATCCTGGGGCCCTCATGAGCCCAGGTAGAATTCTTCCGTCGGGCGCGGAGGTCGCATAAAGTATGGCGCTGAAGCTCGACGTCATCAGCCGCGGTCCGCACCTGCCCACGCTCGTGGCGAGTTCGATCTCGCGAGAGATTGCGGAAGGACGACTCAAGCCTGGCGATCAGCTGCCGACCGAGCAGGCGCTCGCGAATACGTTCGGCGTCAGTCGCAACGTTGTTCGGGAGGCGATCGCACGGTTGCGCTCGGAGAATAGGGTTTGGTCCAAGCAGGGCCGCGGGGCCTTCGTCGCCGACGCCGGCAACTCTCCCGTTCTCGCCATCACACAGGATGACCTGCGGGGGGGAGAAGCTTTCGCAAGCCTGTTCGAATTGCGCGGCCTCATCGAGGTCCAGGGAGCCGCGCTCGCGGCCGAGCGGCGCTCCATCAAGGACGTGAAGGAAATGCGTAAGTGCTGCCTGGCGATGGCAGCCGCTCCTTACGGCAGCGTCGCATGGCTCAAGGAGGACCTGAGCTTTCATCTCTCGGTCGCAAATGCGACCAGGAACGCTTATATCGCGCAACTCCTCCAGTTCGTATCCGAACGTGTGCGCGAGAGCATTCTCGCCTCCTCCGGCAAACGGTCCGACGAAATGGCTCAAGTGACGCTGGCCGAACACGGGCTTATCCTGGCCGCCATTGAGGATCGGAATCCGCAGGCCGCCAGCGAGGCCATGCGCGCACATCTCGATAATGCGGCGGCCCGCGTCGGGCTGAAAGTTCGGCCAACCGGCGGCGCGTAACGCACGCGCCGCATTCTTAATACTGGCCAGGCCGTCGAAGATTCGAGGGAGGTCGGCGCAGCGGGGCCAGCCAGGAGCGTCTCCCGTTCAATGAGCCAGCTCACAACCGATATGACAATGGGCCGGATGTTGATTTATCCATCCGAGCGGGCCCATAACGCGAGGCGAGCGCGGGACATTCAACCCATGGTCAATTCAAACGATCTCTCCTTCAAGCCTGTGCCGCAACGGCAAAATCTCAGTGCGGCGCTGGTTGAGACTTTGTTCGCGCAGATCGAGTCCGGCTCCCTTGTTCCGGGGCAGCGACTCCCGACCGAGCAGGAGATCATCGCCTCTGCCGGCGTTAGCCGCTCGGTCGTCCGAGAGGCGCTGGCCTCGCTCAAGGCGCGGGGCCTGGTGACGACGCGGCAGGGGCTTGGCGCCTTCGTGGCGCAAAGGCCGCCCCGAAGCTTCTCGATCAGGGCGGACGAAGTCGAGTCGTTGCAGGACATCGTCCGCCTCCTCGAACTCCGCATCGGCATCGAATCAGAAGCGGCGGCTCTGGCCGCTGAACGGCGCAGCGCCTCGGACCTCAGGGAAATCGACCGTCGACTCGAAACAATGGACGCCGTCATAAGGTCGGGCGGCTCGGGCGCGGAGGAGGATTACGCGTTCCATGCGGCCGTGCTCGCCGCGACCCACAATCCCCATTTCAGCCGCATCTTCGAAACATTTGGCAGCCTTCTCATTCCCCGTAGCCGGATACGTCTCGAGAGCCTTTCCGCTGCGGAGCGGTCTCGTTATCTGGCGATGATCCAACGCGAGCACCGGGCGATCAGGGGCGCGATCAAAAAGCGGGACCCCCAAGCGGCGCGCGCGGCAGCCTACGACCATCTGAAGTCGAGCCGCGATCGATACCGCGCAACTTTGGAGAAGGGAGCTTAGATTAGCGGATCGGGGGCGCGTACTGGATGCCGCCTGAGGTCCATAGCTGATTGAGCCCGCGTGGGATTCCCAGGGGCGTCTTTGCGCCCAGATTGCGGTCGAAGACTTCGCCATAGTTTCCGACGAGACGGATGACATTGGCAGCCCAAGCATTGGAAAGGCCGAGTTGTCCGCCGAAATCGCCGGACGTACCGACAAGACGCATGACCTCGGGCTTACGCGAGCTCATTGCCTGACCGATCGTCTTGGAGCTCACTCCAAGCTCTTCCGCGTTCAGCATCGCGAAATGAATCCACCGCACGACGTCGATCCACTGGCGGTCGTTGTTACGCACGACCGGCCCAAGCGGCTCCTTGGATATGACGTCGGGGAGCACAATGTTGTCACGCGGCTTGGCGAGCGTCAGCCGCAGCGCATAGAGCTGCGAAAGATCGCTGGTCATCGCCGTGCAGAGGCCCCCATTGTAGTCCTTGACGGCTTCCTCGGGCGACATCGAGACGACAGCGGCGAAGTTCATGTGGTTGGCGTTGAAATAGTCGGCGAGGTTGTCAATGGTCGTCGTACCGCGCTGCACGCAGACTTTGGCGCCGTCGAGTTCAAGCGCCGAACTGACCCGCATCGCACGGGGCACGAGAAAACCCTGACCATCGTAGTAGGTGACGCCGACGAACGTGAGGCCGTATTCTGTCTCCCGCGCCATCGTCCAGGTGGAATTGCGGGCAAGGACATCAATCTTCCCCGCCTGCAGCGCCTGAAACCGAGCATCCGCCGAGAGTGGAACAAGCCGAACTTTCGTCGCATCGCCGAAAACCGCGGCCGCGACGGCACGGCAGAAATCAACGTCGAAGCCGGTCCAAAATCCGCGCTGGTCCATTGCCGCAAAACCAGGCAGACCCTCGTTTACGCCACAGAGGAGATAGCCGCGCCCCCGAACGTCCTGAAGCGTGCCCGCGGAGGCCGATCGCCACGCGACAACCGCGAGCGCCAAGACGATCGCCCCGACGATCCGCCGAATCGCTCCTCGCCTGCCCATCGCGCGCCCCACGTCCCGGCCCTTCCCGGCTTGCCGCCGTCCAGACTAGCAGGAAGGGTGAACGGCTGTCAGCAGCGGTCCCGGGACTCCGCGATCCCGACTCGCGAGCCACCTATCCTCCGGGCCTCCCAAAGAACACAGTGTCATCGGAGTCGGCCGCTACAGTCGCGCCTCATGTGCGGACGACGCAACGGGAGGGGAGTTGGATGGCTCGCCCCCTGCCCGATTTGTGAAGGGCGCCTGGTGCGCTTTCGGGAACCTTTCGATGCTTCAACGGTTCCGCAACGGGTCTAACGATTCAAAGGAGGGCGCGTTGGATAAAATGATAGCCGGCCTTGTCGGCGGCGCAACATTTGCTTTGATCGGGGGCGCAGCCTCCGCCGCGACGGGCCGCCCGTCAATCGACCCTGATACGGTCATGCAGCCGGCTCGAAGTTTCGCCGAGCTTCTTGAGCCCGTCCCGAATGCGAGCGCGACGCTAAAAGCGATGGATTCGGAGCGTCGAGCCGATCCGGCCCCGACAGTTCAACTTGCGCAATACCATCACCACCATCATCACCACCACCATCACCATCACCACCATTGGGGTTGGGGCTGGGGCCACCATGGGTATCACCACCACCATCATCATCATTACCATCACTACTACTGAGGGCGCCTAGGCGGTGGACTTCGGACCGAGCCCGCGGAAGCGCGGCTCGGTTTCATCTGTCTTGTCGTTTGGCCTTCTCGCTCGCTGCCCCCAGGATACGGCGATACGTACCGTCGAATACGGTGTTGGTCGCGGACGTCCATTCCGTTCCAGCCGACAGAGTGCTGCGGCTTTGATAAATCCGACGAGACTGTAACTCGCGTTCGGCGGCCTCCTCCTCCTCCATCGGCACAAGCTCAAAATCCGCCTCTTCGGGAAGGATGAGAATCTGCACGAAAGGCTCTCCGGGCCGGAAAATGTGGCGACCGCCGGCCGGCGGCGCCTTGAAGACCAGGAAATAAAGCATCGGCCACCATCGCCGGATCAGCGCGGGAACGGCGATCGGCGTCGTATTCGTCGGATCGGTGTAGAAACGGGGATGCGGCTCCGTTCGCAAGGCGAACCCGGGTTCGACCTTGAGATCGAGCGAAAGCTGATAGGTGTAGTAGAGGTCGCCAAAAGGCCGAAAGGGCGGCCATTCCGCCCCGTAACCCTCCGGCGGCCGGACCAAAATCGCCCTCAAGCCTGAGCTTGCCGTCGAGGACGCTCACGTGGAGTTCCGTTTCATACGGATAGAAGAGTTCAATCCCGTAGCGCGCCCCTTCGGTGAACGGCACGCAATGCCACGGCTGCTCCATCGATCCCGTCTGGCGGGCCTGTCTTTCGCCGCCCCAACCGGGCGTTTCAAGCTTGGTGCGGCGCGGACGGAGGCCCGGCGTATACGATCGGACTTTGACTTCCGGCATGGTAGGCTCCCCGCCTCAAACGCGGCGCGCGCAGCGCGGTTCCGGGCCACGAGGCGATCGCAGTCAGGCCGGACGGGCAACCTGTAGCACCAGATCAGCCAGCCGATCCGCAGCATCAGGAATTCCCACCGTCTTCGCCGCCTTCGCCATATCTGCGAGCTTGGCTGGCGCCGCCAGCGCCTCGCGTAGGATGCCAGCAAGACGCGCAGGGGTAAATTCGGTTTGCGGCAGCACGATCGCCGCGCCCGCGGCTGCGAGCAGGGCGGCGTTGGCGGCCTGATCCTGGTCGAGCGCGTGCGGAAACGGCACGAGAATCGCCGGGCGCCCGATTACTGCAAGCTCAGAGACGGTCGAAGCTCCTGCGCGGCCGACGACGAGATGAGCCTCCGCCATGCGCTGTGGCAAATCGGAGAAGAACTCGGCAATCTCAGCTTCAAAGCTCATCCCGGCGCAGGCGGCGGCGACCCGTTCCTTGTCCTCGCCACGGGCCTGCTGAGTAAGACGAATGCGCGCCCGCTCCTCGGGGCTCAAGAGCGCGAGCGCCGCCGGGACGACGTCCGACATCACGCGCGCGCCCTGCGACCCACCGGTCACGAGGAGCTTTAGCGGCCCATCCACTGGCGCCATGTAAGGCGCGCCGGCGGCCGCAAGCACTGCGGGGCGGACCGGATTTCCGGTCTGGCGGATTTTCGTTCGCGTCGCCGCGTTGACGCCCTTGAGGTCCGGAAAGCCGGTCGCGATCAGCGACACCCTCGAACTCAGGAACTTGTTGGCGCGCCCCATCACAGCATTCTGTTCATGCAGGATGGTCGGCAGACGCAGGATGGATGCAGCAACTAACGGCGGGACGGTCGGATAACCCCCGAAGCCGACGACCGCACGCGGTCGAATGCCTCGCAGCTTCACGAGCGCTGCGAGCACTCCGGCTTCCAAGCGTAACGACGGCAGTCGCTTTGCTCAGACGTTCCGGCGCTCGTCGTCGTCGCGGAGCGAAAGGCGTGAACAGCGCGAGCGGGAAAATTCCGATCGTATTTCAGCGCGCGATCGTCGGTCGCAAGCTCGACCTCGGCGCCGCGCGCGCGAAGAGCCTCGGCAAGCGCCGCCGCCGGAAAAAGATGACCGCCCGTCCCCCCCGCCGCCAGCAGAATTGGTCGCGCATCGCTCATTCCGCCGGAACCAGATGATGCTGCGGCAAATCGGCGATTGGGCGCTTGCGGGTGGCGCCAGCAGGAAGCCCATGCCGATGCCGAGCGCCATCAAGGACGATCCTCCATAGGAGATGAAGGGCAGCGTCATGCCCTTGGCGGGCATCGCGCGCAGGTTCACCGCCATGTTGATCCAGCTTTGCACGCCGAACATCACGATCATGCCCGCCGCGACGAACCGGCAGAACGGATCTTGATTGCGCGAAGCGAGCCAAAGGCCGCGCAGCACGATGAAGCCGAAGAACAGGATCAGCGCCATGCAGGCGATCATGCCGAATTCTTCGCCGGTCACGGCGAAGACGAAGTCGGTGTGTGCGTCAGGCAATATGCGCTTGTAGACGCCCTCGCCTGGCCCGCGTCCGAACCAACCCCCGTACAGGATCGCCTGAAGCGCCGTGTCGATCTGAAACGTGTCCACCATACCGCCAGAGGAATCTGGATCGATGAAGCGTAGAACGCGCTCATGAACGTGATTGGAAAACTGAAACGCCGCGAGGCCGCCCAGGACGCCGAGGCCCCCCACGCCGACAACCCAGAACCAGTGGAGGCCGGCGAGAAAGAAGAGCGAAGCCCAGACGATCGAGACCAGCATCGTCTGTCCAAAGTCAGGCTCAAGAATAAGCGGCACGATGGTGAGCGGCAGGATCAGAAAGGAAAGCACCTTTGCCATGATCGCGGTCGGCCCCGGCTTTCCGCTCTCGGTGAAGGCCCATGCGGCGAGCACGACGAAGGCCGGCTTAATGAACTCCGATGGCTGAATGCCGAAGATCCAGCGGCGCGCGCCCTTCACTTCGGCGCCGAAGAGCAGCGCTGCGACGATCAGCGCCAAGGAAACGGCGAAAAGCAAGAGCGCCGCGCGCCGCACATGGCGGGGCGACAGGAAGGAAGTTGCGACCATGAGGACCGCCGTCGGAATCAGCATCAATGCCTGCCGATCAACGAAATGGAAGGTTGAGAGATTGAGCCTTTCCGCGACGGCTGGGCTCGCCGCAAGCGCCATCACGAGGCCAATCACCATCAGCGCCGCGAACGAGCCGAGGAGCCAGCGATCGACAGTGCGCAGCCAGTCCGCGACAAGGCCACGATCCGCTCTTGAAGGCATCGGTCAGGTCTCCTTGATCTTTGGCGCAGCCATTTCCTCGCTCCGTGTCGAGCAGGTCGAGGACGAGTGCGCGGAACGTTTCACCGCGGATCTCGAAATTGGCGAACTGGTCGAAGGACGCGCAGGCTGGCGACAACACAACCGCCGGCTCTTCCTTGACCGAGGCGAAGGCGTCGCGCGCCGCCGCGGCCGTCGCGTGGGCGAGATCGCCGCAGCGCTCGAAAGGAACCGCCCCATCCAGGGTTTCAGCAAAGGCTTCCGTCGCCTCGCCAATCAGATAGGCCTTTGCGACTCGGGAAAAGAGCGGGCGCAGCGGCTCGATGCCGCCTGCCTTCGGCTTGCCCCCCAGAATCCAGTGGATGTCGTGAAAACTTCGTAGCGCCTTTTCGGCGGCGTCAGCGTTGGTGGCCTTCGAATCGTTGATGAAGAGCACGCGGCCAGAGCGGCCGACCTCCTCCATCCGATGCGCGAGACCGGGAAAGGAATGGAATGCGGCCTCGATCAACTCGTTGCTGACGCCGAGCGCGCGGGCAGCAGCGCAGGCGAAGGCAGCGTTCTGCCCATTGTGATCCCCGCGCAAAGCGGCGGCGCCGGAAAGATCGACAGCCGACACACTGTCGTTGCGAGTGAGAATCTTACGCTCGCGGACGTAGACGTCAGCGAGCGGCGAATCGCCTCCGGATATGGCGACCACGCGCGGCCGGCCGATACGCGCTTTCAGCCGCGCCACGATCTCCCGGCTCGGCTCGTCGTCAACGCCGACAAGCGCGATTTCGGACTGAGCGACGAGATGCTCCTTGACCGCCGCATAGCGTTCGATCGACCCGTGGCGGTCGAGATGGTCGGGCGTGATGTTGATGAGGAGCCCGACGGTTGGATTGAGCGAGGGCGCAAGATCGATCTGATAGGACGAGCACTCGAGCACGTGCGTGAGCCCCAGCGCGGGGGGCGGCAGGTCGAGCGCAGGCACACCGATATTGCCGCCAAGGGCGACCGCCCGTCCCGTCTCCTTGAGGACATGGGCTATGAGCGCGGTTGTGGTCGACTTGCCGTTCGTGCCGGTGACGGCGACGAACGGCGCCTCGGGCGCACGCGCTGCGCGCTCACGCACGAAAAGCTCGATGTCGCCAATGATCGGCACGCCCGCCTCGTCGGCGCGCTTCACCGTCCAGTGCGGCTCGGGGTGCGTCAGCGGAACGCCAGGCGAGAGCACAAGTAGTCGGAAGCCGCGCCAGTCGGCCTCGTTGAGGTCAACAAGGGCAAACCCGGCCTCTGCGGCGCGGGCGCGCGCCTTCTCGCTATCGTCCCACGCCGCGACTTCGGCGCCTCCGGCGACGAGCGCACGCAACGTGGACAAGCCCGACCCGCCAAGTCCGAAGACCGCAACCGTTTGCCCGCGAAGAGTCTCGACCGGCGTCATCGTCACCTCAGCTTCAGAGTGCCGAGACCGACCATCGCGAGCACGAACGCGATGATCCAGAAGCGCATGACGACCTGCGCCTCGGACCAGCCAAGCTGTTCGAAATGATGATGGATCGGCGCCATCCGAAAGACGCGCTTTCCGGTGAGCTTGAACGAGGCAACCTGAACGACGACCGAGAGGGCCTCCATGACGAAGAGGCCGCCGACGACCGCGAGAACGATCTCATGCTTGATGCACACCGCAATGGTTCCCAGGAGCCCGCCGAGCGCCAGCGAGCCCGTGTCGCCCATGAAGATTTGGGCCGGCGGAGCGTTGAACCACAGGAATCCCACGCCCGCGCCGATCAGCGCGCCGCAGACCACCGCCAAATCGCCCGCCAGCGGCACGTGATGGATGAGCAAATAATGGGAATAGACGAAACTGCCAGCGAGATACGAAATGAGGCCAAGCGTCGCGGCCGCGATCATCACCGGAACGATGGCGAGACCGTCGAGACCGTCGGTGAGGTTCACCGCATTGCCGAAGGCCACGATCACGAACGGCCCCCAAAGCAGAAAGGCCCAACCAAAGTTCAGCACATATTCGTTGACAAAAGGGACCGCGAGCGAGGTTGCGCCCGCGCCGCCAATCTTCATGATGCCGTAGCAGGCGAGCGCCGCCACGACGTATTCGGCCGCCAGCCGTGCGCGCCCCGAAAAGCCGCCAGTCGTCTGCTTCGTCACTTTTAGATAGTCGTCGTAGAAGCCGATGATTGCGAAGCCCGCCGTCACGAAAAGCACGATCCAGACATAGGGGCTCTCCGGACTCGCCCACAGCATCGCCGAGACGAAAAGCCCAACGAGGATCATGAGGCCGCCCATGGTGGGCGTGCCCTTCTTCGTCAGCAGATGCGAGGCCGGTCCGTCTGTCCGGATCGGCTGGCCCTTCCCCTGTTTTAGCCTGAGGGCCGAAATGATCGTCGGGCCAAAGAAAAAGACGACGAACAGCCCCGTCGCCGCCGCCCCGAGCGTGCGAAACGTCAGGTAGCGGAAGACGTGAAAGGCGTTCGGAAGCCAGGAAACGTCAGAGAGCCAGGTCAGCATTGTCGGCCCTCAACTTTCCATGCCTGTGCAGCCGAAATGCTCGCGCAGGGCCGAGACGAGCGGACCCATGCGACTCCCGTTCGAGCCTTTCACCATGAGGACATCCCCGCCTCTCACGGCGCCGATGAGTTTCGGGCGCGAGATCGGCCGAACGCTCCGTCCACGCGGCGCGCATGTCCGAGGGGGCCGCGTCATATAGCGAGCGAGTCAGCGGCCCGGCGCCGAACAAGAGATCGACGCGATTGGAGACGAGATCGGGCGCGATCGCCGCATGCATCTCGCCACCTTGAGGCCCGAGTTCCAACATGTCGCCGACGACAGCGATGCGGCGGCCCTTGGCGCTCAGCTTTGTCGCGCCGAGCAGAGCAAGCGCCGCGCGCATCGATGTCGGGTTGGCGTTGTAGCTCTCGTCGATGATTGTGACCGGACCATCCGGCGCCTGAAGCAAGAGGCGGGCGCCCCTGCCCTTTTGTGGCGCGAAATGCGCCAGCGCCTCCGCGCATTTCGCGACATCGGCGCCGAACGCTTTGGCGACCAGGAGTGCGCCGACCGCATTCTGGGCCATATGCAGGCCAGGCGCGCCGAGAACAAAAGTCAGCGCCCGGTCGAAGATTCGCGCGCTGATTTCCGAGTCGGCGCCCGTGTCGACGACCTCCAGAAGGCGCGCATCCGAACCTTCGCTGGCGCCGAAGGTCAGCACATTCGCGCCTCGCGCCGCCGCCGCTTTCTCAAGCCGCTCGGCCTGTGGCGCATCGCGATTGACGATCGCCGTCCCGTGTAGTTCAAGCCCCTCGAAGATTTCAGCCTTGGCGTCCGCGATCGCTTCGAGCGAGCCCAAATATTCGATGTGGACAGGCGCGATCGTCGTGACGAGCGCGACATGTGGCCGCGTCATGCGGGTGAGAGGCGCGATTTCGCCCGGATGGTTCATTCCCATTTCGACGACGGCGTAAGCCGCCGTTGCTGGCATGCGCGCAAGCGTCAGCGGCACGCCCCAATGATTGTTGTAGGAGGCGGCTGAAGCGTGCGTCTCGCCGCAGGCCAAGAGCATGACGCGCAGCATCTCCTTAACGCTGGTCTTTCCGACCGACCCCGTCACCGCGACGATTTTTGCTTGCGCCCGCCTGCGCGAAGAGACAGCAAGCCGTTCCAGTCCCTTCAGCGTGTCGTCCACCGCAAAGACCGGTCCGAACGGCGCGAGTCCTGGCGTCCGCGCTTTGCTGATGACGGCAGCCGAGGCGCCCGCCTCGAAAGCGCGAGCAACATGGTCGTGGCCGTCGTGCGTCTCACCCTTGATGGCGACGAAGAGATCGCCTTGCGCCAGGGTGCGGCTGTCGATCGAGACGCCCTCGATCCTACCGCCGAGCGGCTGGCTCGGGGCGCCGCCTAGCGCCTCGGCAAGTTCTGATTGTGTCCAGAGGGGCGCCATCATGCGGCCTCCGCGAGAGCCGCGCGCGCTTCGTCCGCATCGCTGAACGGCAGCGTAAGGTCGCCGACGATCTGGCCGATCTCGTGCCCCTTGCCGGCGATCATCAGCGCGTCGCCCGGACGCAGTCTTTCGACGCCGGCCCGGATCGCTGCCGCCCGGTCGCCAATCTCAATGGCGCCGGGCGCCGCCGCGAGGATTTGCGCGCGGATTGAGGCCGGGTTCTCGGAGCGGGGATTGTCGTCCGTGACGATGACGACATCGGCGAGGCGGGTCGCGATCTCTCCCATGATCGGACGCTTGCCGGCGTCGCGATCGCCGCCGCAGCCGAAGACAACGATCAGCCGGCCGCTCACGTAAGGCCGCAAAGCCGCGAGCGCCTTTTCGAGCGCGTCGGGTTTGTGCGCATAGTCGACAAAGACAGAAGCGCCGCGCGATTTCGCCAACCCTCTCAAGACGACCAGGCGCGCCCTGAAGGCCTTGCAGCGCCTTGAAGACAGCGTCCGCCTCGCTTCCCGTCGCGATGCAGAGGCCGGAAGCGACGAGCGCGTTCGAAATCTGGAAGTCGCCTGGGAGCGGCAGGCGCACCTTGCGCGTCCGACCTCCAAAGGCGATTTCGAGCGCGGAGCCGAGGCCGTCGCGCCCGGCCGAAACGAGACGGATCGACTCGCCCTGGGCGCCAACCGTCATGACAAAAAGACCGGCCTCCTTGGCGGCTTCGACGACGTGCGGCGCAATCACGCTGTCGGCATCGATGACGGCGGGAGCGCCTTTCGGCAAAAGTTCGCGGAAGAGGCGAAGTTTGGCGGCGAGATAATCCTCGACGCTCGCATGATAATCCATGTGGTCGCGCGTCAGGTTCGTGAAGGCGCCCGCCGCAATCTTCACCCCATCGAGCCGGCGCTGGTCGAGGCCATGCGACGAGGCTTCGAGCGCCAGATGGGTCACCCCCGCGACGGCAAGCCGGTCCAGCGTCTGATGCAGGGTCAGCGGATCGGGCGTCGTCAGCGAGCCATAGACCGTCAGCGGGCGGGAGACGACGCCAGTCGTGCCGAGCGAGGCCGCCTCGCGGCCGAGCGCGGTCCAGATCTGGCGGACAAAGGCCGCGACCGAAGTCTTTCCGCTCGTTCCCGTAACGGCGACCACGGTTTCCGGCTGTCGCGGAAAGAGCCGCTGCGCGGCGCGCGCGAGGGCCGCCCGAGCATCGGGCACGCGCAGAAGAGGCGCAGGTCCCGGGCCGCCGTCGGCCGCAGCCGCGTCGCGCTCGCAGACGACCGCGACCGCGCCGCGCGAAAGCGCCTCCACCACGTGCTTCAATCCGTCGTCCTTCGCGCCGGCGAGCGCGAAGAACACGTCACCCGGCCGGACCTTACGGCTGTCGAAGGCAATACCGCCGACCTCGCGCTGTGCGAGCGCAGCGTCGGCGCCGGCAAAATCGAGAATTTCACAAAGACGCATCATCCGCCTGGGGTTCACTCCTTGCCGAGCTTGTCGGCGTCCGCTCCATAGCCCAGCCGAGCTATGATGGGGAACGGCTGCTGCGGGGCTTCCTTGAACGGAGGGATGCCTTCAAGCGGTTCGATTCGGCGAATGAGCGCGCCCGTCGTGCGGCCCGCGTTCCAGGCGGCGGTATGGTAGCCGTAGTCGCCCGGCGCGGCCTGCGGGTCGTCGTAAATCGCCATATAAAGATATTTCGGCTTGTCCGCCGGGACGATTGCCATGAACGTCGTAAACACCCTGTCCTGCGAGTAGCGTCCGTGGATGATCTTGTCGGCCGTACCAGTCTTGCCGCCGACGTAATAGCCAGGAATATTGGCGAAACTGGCCGAACCGTGGGTCGCGTTCGAACGCATGAGATAGCGCATCGATTCCGAGGTCTGCGCGCTCACGACCTGTTTGCTGATCGAATCGGCTTCCTCCTGGGTGCGCGGCAGAAAGGTCGGCTTCATCATGTGTCCGCCGTTCACGAGCGCCGCGACAGCCATGACCGCCTGGATCGGCGCGACATTGAGGCCCTGCCCGAAAGCGATGGTCATGGTGTTCAGCTCGCCCCAGTGTTTGGGCACGAGCGGCTCGGCGCTCTCCGGCAGTTCGGTGCGCAACCGGTCGAGCTGACCCATCTTTTTCAGGAACGCCTTGTGGCCTTCCACCCCAACCATCAGCGCCATACGGGCGGTGCCGATGTTGGAGGAATGGGTGAACACTTCCGGAACCGTGAGGACGCGATGCGTCGCGTGGAAATCATGGATCGTGAAGCGGCCGTAGCGCAGCGATTCGCGGGCGTCCACCCGTGAGCCGAGCGTGACCTTGCCGGAATTGAGCGCCATGGCGATGGAGAGCGCTTTGAAGGTCGACCCCATCTCATAGACGCCGACGTTGATGCGGTTGATGCGGCTCGGATCGTGAGCTTCCAGCGGATTGTTGGGATCGTAGTCCGGAAGCGATTTCGAGCGCGATCACCTCTCCGGTGTTCACGTCAATTATCATTCCGGCGGCAGCTTTGGCCTTCCAGTGTTGCATGCCGTTCGCGAGCTCGTCGCGCAGCGCGTGCGTGACCTTGAGATCGAGCGAAAGGCGGACCGGCTTCAGACTCGCCGGATCGACGAAGAAGCCCGGAACGTGCGGATCGGTGAGGCTCTGCTCGTCGAGCCATTTTTCCATGCCCGCGATGCCGATATTGTCCGTGTCGACATAGCCGATCACATGCGCGCCGATCGGGCCGTTCGGGTAGACGCGTTTGTTCTCAGGCACGAATCCCACGCCGGGCAGCCCGAGGTGAAAGACCTCCGCCTGCTCCTTCGGTGTGACCTGACGCTTGACCCATACGAAGCCCTTCTTCGAACTGAGCCGCTCGCGCAGTTCTTTCGCGTCGAGGTCCGGCAGCACCGCGGTCAGGAGTTCGACCGCCTCATCGACATCGATGATGCGGTTCGGTTCGGCGAAGACGGACATGGTCTTGACGTCGGTGGCCAGAAGCTCGCCATTGCGGTCGAGCAGATCCGGTCGCGCGCCCGAGATCGCTGCGTCGGCCGCGCTTTTCAGCGTCACCGGCGGATCGTTCGAGACTCCCAACACCACCAGCTTGACGACGATGGCGCCGTACGCGGCGAACATAGCAAGTGAGACCAAACGGATGCGTGCGCCCGAACGGTCCAGACGGGTCAGCAGAAGCGCGCGCAGATACGCACGCAAATTGGCTGGCCTGATAGCCGCAAGGAAAGCGGCGCGCCGGTCGACCGGCTCGAGATCGACGCCGAAGTTGGGCGGGAGATATCGCCGCACGAGCGCGATCACGAGGCGGCTCAAAGGGCCGATGCGCCTGCGCGCCATCGGCGCGGCGCCGGCGCTGTTCGGAAGCTCCGCCATGTTCACCTCACCGCCGGAGTCGCGCCGCCCGTCGCGTCGGAAGGCGTTGCGCTGTCCTTGAGAAGCCCCAGCGACTCCAAAGTCCGGCCGATCGAGTCAACTTTAGGCGCGGCCTCGGGCAGGTCCGCCGCGCGCGCGATCTGGGTCAGCATTAGAGCCTGCATGCCAAGCTTCGAATCGGCAAGTTCCTGAATCCGGTCAGGCCGGGCAAGATGCGCGTATTCGGCGCGCAGGAGGCTAATCGCATCCTTCTCCCTGGCGACGAGATGGCGAGTCTTCACGAGTTGCTCCGAAGCGTAGATTGTTCGGTATTTGACGCCATAGACGTAAGCCGCCGACCCGATCACCCCCGCGATGGCCAATGCATGCAGAAGACGCCACATGACCCTTACCTCCGGCGGCGCGCCGGAAGGCGCGTCAGAGACAAAATGGCTTCGTCATCGCTACGGGCCGGCGCGTGCGTGCGCACCGCAAAGCGCAGCTTCGCCGAACGTGAACGGGGATTGGCGACGGCCTCGGCCTCGCCGGGCTCGACCGGTTGGCCGCGCGGAACCTCGAAAGTCGGCGCGGGCTCGGGAGGCTCGCCAGGAAGCAACCGGGAGGCCGCACGGCCCCTGCCCGAACGGCTGGCAAAGAACTGCTTTGCGATCCGGTCTTCCAGCGAGTGGAAGGTCACCACCGCAAGCCGCCCCCCGGGCTTAAGCAGCCGCTCCGCCGCGAAGAGGCCGCGGGCGAGTTCCCCCAGTTCGTCGTTCACAGCGATGCGCAACGCCTGAAAGGAGCGCGTCGCGGGATGCGTCAGTTCGCCGGGTCGGGCCGGGGCGACGCGTGCGATCATCTCGGCGAGCTCGCGCGTCGATTTAAAGGGCTTCACCTGGCGATCGGCAGCGACGGCTCGGGCGATGCGCCGCGCCGCCCGCTCTTCACCGAAGTGGTACAGGATATCGGCGATCGTCGCTTCGTCCGCGTCCCGCAGGATATCCGCGGCGCTGGCCCCTTCGCCCCCCATGCGCATATCGAGTGGGCCGTCGAACCGAAGCGAAAATCCGCGCTCCGCCTCGTCGAACTGCATCGACGAGACGCCGATGTCGAGCGCGACGCCGTCTACGGCGTCGATCCCAATGGAACGCGCCAGCGTGTCGAGTTCGCCGAAACGCCCCTGGATAAGCGTCAAACGGTCCGGAAACTCGGCCGCGAGCGTCGCGCCATCCCGGATCGCTGAAGGGTCCCGGTCGACCGCGATGATACGCGCGCCGCGCTCGAGGAACGCGCGCGCATAGCCTCCCGCGCCGAACGTGCCGTCCATGAAAATCTCGCCGGGACGCGGTTGCAGGGCTTTCAGGACTTCGACGAGCAGAACAGGGACGTGGCGAAAAGGAGGAGTCATGCGCGCGTCTCCGCCGCGGACACGGGAAGGGTGGGCCGCAGCGCAGACATAGTCCCCTCGGGCTCGTTTCCGCGCCAGATCGAAGGCGAGCTTGGACCGCCGGGCGGCCGCGGGCGCGCGCAGGCGCGCTTCCCCGCACGCGGGCTCTGTTCGCAAAACAGCGCGACCGAACATCGGACCCCTCGGGCGGCGAAGGATGGCGGGCGGCGCCTGCGCCCGTATCGCCGCCGCACTGCCATTAGGGGTCGTTAGGGTTAAACTTCCGTTAGGGCCGCGGGTCCGGGCGTCTCAAAATGGCGCCGTCTCGCAAATCTGCGGGCGGAAGGGAGCGGCGTCCGCGCGAGAGACCCGCAGGCTATCCTCCCCCGCAGGCCCGAGTGGGGCGTCAGGCGAGCCCCACCCGCGGCAGCCTTGGACAGGCACGCCCTTTCATGACGCGGCGGCGACGATTTTCCCGCCACGCGCCGCTTGACGCCTACTGTCGCCGCTCCGAAGCGGATGATCAGACGTTGTCGCCTTCGGTCGAGGTCGCTTTGACGTTTGTGACCTTGCCGCCCCAGGTCCAATCGCGGATCTCCGGCATGTCATCGCCGTGGCAGGCAATATATTCTTTGTGGTCGATCAGCTTATTGCGCAAAGCCTGCTTGGCGTAGGCCGCGCGCTGCCCGAGCGAGGGCACGCGGTCGATCACGTCCTCGACCAGGTGAAAGCGATCGAGATCGTTGCGCACGCACATGTCGAAGGGCGTCGTCGTCGTACCCTCCTCCTTGTAGCCGCGTACGTGGATGTTGTCGTGTCCGGCGCGCCGGTAGGTTAGGCGGTGGATGAGCCATGGATAGCCGTGGAAAGCGAAGATGATCGGCTTGTCTACGGTGAAAAGCGTATCGAAATCGCGATCCGACAACCCGTGCGGATGCTCACTCGCCGGCTGTAGGCGCATGAGATCGACGACATTCACGACACGCACCTTGAGCTTCGGAAAATGCTCGCGAATCAGGCTGACGGCGGCCAGCGTCTCGAGGGTTGGAACATCGCCGCAGCAGGCCATTACGACATCCGGCTCGCCTTCCATATCGCTGCTCGCCCACTCCCAGATGCCGATGCCGGCCGTGCAGTGCTTGACCGCCTGATCCATGGTGAGCCATTGCGGAGCAGGCTGTTTTCCCGCCACCACGACATTCACATAGTTGCGGCTCTTGAGGCAGTGATCGGTGACGGAGAGCAGGCAGTTGGCGTCCGGCGGCAGATAGACGCGCACGACCTCCGCCTTTTTGTTGAGCACATGGTCGATGAAGCCGGGATCCTGATGCGAAAACCCATTGTGATCTTGCCGCCAGACATGGCTTGACAGGAGGTAGTTGAGCGAGGCGATCGGACGGCGCCACTCGATGTCGTTACAGACTTTGAGCCACTTGGCGTGCTGATTGAACATGGAATCGATGATGTGGATGAACGCCTCGTAACACGAGAAAAACCCGTGCCGGCCGGTCAGCAGATAACCCTCGAGCCATCCCTGGCATTGGTGTTCGGATAGCATCTCCATCACGCGCCCGCGCGGATCGAGGTGATCATCGTAATCGAAGGTCTCGGCCACCCACGCCCGATCGGTGACCTCGAGCACGTCCTGCCAGCGGTTGGAGTTGTTCTCGTCCGGGCTGAACAGGCGGAAGTTGCGCGAGTCCATATTCATCTTCATGATGTCGCGCAGGTACTTGCCCATGACCCGGGTCGATTCCGCGGTCGCCGCGCCCGGCGCCGTGACGTTCACCGCATAATCCTGGAATTCCGGCATGCGAAGGTCCCGCAGAAGCGCGCCGCCGTTGGTGTGCGGGTTGTCGCTCATGCGTCGCGTCCCTTTCGGCGGCAGCGCGATGAGTTCAGGCGCGAGACGGCCAGCGGAGTTGAACAGTTCCTCGGGACGATAGCTCTTCATCCAGTTTTCGAGGGTGCGGACGTGCTCCTCGGTGGACATGTCGGCTATCGGCACCTGATGGGCGCGCCAATAGCCTTCTGTTTTCTTACCGTCGATGAATTTCGGGCAGGTCCAGCCTTTTGGCGTCCGCATCACGATCATCGGCCAAATCGGCCGCTTCTTAAATCCGTTGGCGCGCGCCTCGTGCTGGATCGCCTGGATCTCGCTGATGACTTTCTCGAGCGTCTCGGCCATGAGCTCGTGCATGACCTTCGGATCATCACCCTCGACGAAATATGGATTGTAGCCGTAGCCGCGCATCAAATGATCGAGCTCATCGTGCGAGATGCGCGCGAGCACGGTCGGGTTCGCGATCTTGTAGCCGTTGAGATGCAGGATGGGCAGCACCGCGCCGTCCCGCTCCGGGTCGAGGAACTTGTTCGAGTGCCAGCTCGTCGCGAGCGGGCCGGTCTCCGCTTCGCCGTCCCCGATCACGCAAGCGACGATAAGATCCGGGTTGTCGAAGGCTGCGCCGTAAGCGTGCGAAATGGAATAGCCGAGCTCTCCGCCTTCGTGAATGGAGCCCGGAGTTTCCGGCGCGACGTGGCTGGGAATGCCGCCGGGGAACGAGAACTGGGTGAAGAGCTTCTTCAGTCCGACCTCATCCTGCGAAATGTTCGGATAGACCTCGCTATAGGTCCCTTCCAGATAGGCGTTTGCAACCAATCCCGGGCCGCCATGGCCAGGGCCCGTCACATAGATCATGTCGAGGTCGCGCTCTTTGATCAGCCGATTGAGGTGCGCATAGATAAAGTTCAATCCCGGCGTCGTGCCCCAGTGGCCGAGCAACCGCGGTTTGATGTGCTCCCTCTGCAGCGGAATTTTCAGGAGAGGATTGTCGAACAGATAGATCTGGCCGACCGAAAGATAATTGGCGGCCCGCCAGTATGCGTCGATCAGCCGGAGCTGCTGGTCGGACAAAATGTTGGTCATCAATCTTTCTCCCGTTGAGTGCGGTCGTCGTACATTGCGCAGGCTACGGCTACGGCGTTCTTCAGACTTTTACTTTCCCGCTCGAACCCGCGCCTCGGAGGCGTCAGCGGCCGCGACTTGTCAGTTTGTCCGCGTTCCATGTCGTTTCAACAACATCCCCGGGACCAATCAACCTGGCGTGGTTCTAGCCCGCAAGACGGCCGCGCGGTACACTGACCCTGAGGCAAACCGCCAGTAAGATCAACAATCGGCTCATACTATGGACCGGCAGGCGATTCCGCTGAAGAAAACCGCAGGGCGCTTTCTTACGGCTGTCCGAGCGTTTGCGAATTCAGAGGTGGGCTGGCGGGCCAAATTAATATTCGGCGCTTTGGTTTTCCTGTTGTTGACGGCAAACGCGGTGAATGTCGTCAACAGCTTTGTGGGCCGGAATTTCATGACCGCAATTGCGGATCGTGACATGTCCGGATTCATCCGGCAAGCCAGTCTGTACGTCGCCGTCTTCGCGGCTTCAACGTGCATCTCGGTCATTGCCCGCTTGGGCGAAGAGCGGCTCGGGCTTTTGTGGCGTGACAATCTGACGCGCCGTCTTGTGCGCCGCTACCTCGCCGACCAAACCTACTATCAGCTCAACCTGTCGGAAACGATCGCCAATCCAGACCAACGCATTTCCGAGGATGTACGCGCCTTCACGATCACGACGCTCTCCTTCGTGCTAATGGCGCTCAACAGCGCTTTCACGATCGTCGCCTTCTCCGATGTTTTGTGGACGATCAGCCCATTGCTCTTCGGCGTGGCCGTGCTCTATGCGGTCTGCGGCTCGATCTTCATGGTCGTGCTGGGGCGGCCGTTGATCAGGCTGAACTACGATCAGCTCGACAGGGAGGCAAGCTTTCGCTCCGGCCTCATCTATGTTCGTGACAACGCCGAGTCGATCATGCTGGCGCGAGAAGAGGAAGCCCAAGCGGCGTCGCTCCTTGGGCGGCTCGACGAGCTTGTCGCCAATTTTCGACGGATCACGTCAATAAACCGCAATGTCGGTTTTTTCGCCACGGGCTACAATTGGATGATCCAGATCATTCCTGCGCTCATTATCGCGCCGGCCTTCATCGAAGGAAAAATCGAATTTGGCGTCATCACGCAATCAGCGATGGCTTTCTCGACTCTCGTCGCCGCCTTCTCGCTGATCGTGACGCAGTTTCAGTCGTTGTCGAGCTTCGCCGCAGTCCTCGCTCGGTTGAGCGCGCTTGTCGAGGCCGTCGAGCAATCGGACAATTTCCACGCCGCCGAGCGCGGCTGAGCGGTCGCCAGCCGACGGCGCCAGGCGGTCTCAGCCAGCGACTCCGGGATACCCGTGCGAACGAGGATCGTCGCCAGACCGGCATGCCGCAGACGGCCGCTCCTATTCCTCGTCGAGTTCGCGTCGGGCGCGATGCCAATGATCCTCGTCTCGGCCATGGGGCATGCCTTCCTCGACCCAGATCGCGTACGCGCGAATCTCAATCTCCTGGTCGATCGGCGCCCGCTTTTTCTCAGGTGCGCGCTTTGGCGCCGCTTCCTGAGCGGCCGCTTCCGTCACCGGCGCCTTCTCCTTCACCGGCTTTTCCTTCACGGGCTTTTCAGCGGCGCTCTTCGTCTTCGGCGGCTCGGCTGGCGCAGCGGCCTTGTTCTCCGCTGCGCCCCCCTTCTCCTTGGACTTGTTCTCTTTGGGTTTGGCGGCGGACTTCGTCTTTTCGGATTCGGGCTTGTCTGGGGGGGTACGGGGCGAGCGGGCCATGGAGTCCTCCTCGGCGGTATCGACGTTCCGCACGAGATTTTGCCGGTTTGGGCGCCTGAGCGCAACCTACGCCGATGCCGCAGGCGTGAGTTGCGCTGAGCGCAATTCTTCGTACAAGTGTGGCGCGCGCTTGTGACAAGAACGCGACCTTGGAGGAGACGAAGATGGCCGCAAACGAAGCGCTGACGCTTAGTCGGGTCGCACGGCGCTTCATTCCGTTTTTGATGCTCTGCTATTTCGTCAACTACCTCGACAGGGTGAACGTGGGTTTCGCCAAGCTGACGATGGACACGGATCTCGGCCTTTCCGACACAGCTTTCGGCTTCGGCGCCGGCATCTTTTTCCTCGCCTATTTCTTGTTTGAGGTGCCCTCCAATGTGATCATGGACCGGGTGGGCGCGCGGATCTGGATCGCGCGAATTATGTTCTCGTGGGGCATTATCTCCGGCGCGATGGCTTTCATCCCGCAGATTGCGGCGTGGACGGGTCTCAGCCCCGAACACACGTTCTACGGCTTGCGTTTCCTGCTCGGCCTTGCCGAGGCCGGGTTTTTTCCGGGCATGATTTTCTTCCTGACCTTGTGGTTCCCCGCGGCCTATCGCGCGCGCATCGTCGGCTATTTCATGGCGGCGATCCCGCTCTCGTCCGCGATCGGCTCGCCGATCTCGGCCGCTCTCCTTGGCCTGCACGGCTGGCACGGATTGTCGGGGTGGCAGTGGCTATTCCTCATTGAGGCGCTGCCTTCGCTCCTGCTCGCGTTCGTGGCCTTTTTCTATCTGACTGACCGCCCGGCGGATGCGACGTGGCTTCCTCCCGAGCGAGCGCGCCTGGCTCCAGAATCGCCTGGCGGCGGAAGACGCGCGACGCGAGCATGTTTCTCCAGGCAGCATCTTCGCCAGTCTCTACGACCCTCGCGTTCTGGCCCTGGCGCTGGTCTATTTCGGCAACGTCGCCTGTCTTTACGGCGTCAGCTTCTGGCTACCCTCCATCGTGAAAGGTTTCGGGGTCTCGATCGCGGCGACCGGCTGGATCGCTTCGATTCCCTACGTGATAGGCTTCCTTGGCATGATCTGGTGGGGCATGCGCTCCGACAAGCACGGCGAGCGCACGTGGCATCTTGCCGGCTCCCTTCTCATCGCGGCGGTTGGCGTCGGCGGGTCCGCATTCCTCCAGGATCCGGTCTCGAAGATGATCGCGCTTACCATTGGCGCCTTCGGCGTCTTCTCGGCGTTGCCAATCTTCTGGACTCTGCCGACCGCCTTTCTTGCCGGCGCGACCGTTGCGCCGGGGATCGCCGCCATCAATTCGATCGGCAATCTCTCCGGCTATTTCGGGCCATTCGTCATGGGCTGGATCAAGGATCTGACCGGCAGCTTCTCCTGGGGACTTATCACCATCGCCGCTTGCGCCGTCGTCGCGCTCGGGATCACGCTCGCGCTCGGGCATGATCCAGACCTCGAAAAAGCGCCGCACGCGGCGGAATAGGAAGAGGGTTATGTCCGAGACCGCAATCCATCCCGGCAACACCGCCCAGGCGGAATTCTGGAACGGCGCTCCGGGGCGACGTTGGCGTGACCATCAGGAACGCCACGACCTCATGCTGCGGCCGGTCTCAGACCTCATCTTGCCTGCCGCCGCCGCACGGCCGGGCGAGCGGATCGTGGACGTCGGATGCGGCTGTGGCGAGCTTGCCGCAGCGCTGGCTGAACGCGTCGCGCCGGAGGGAAACGTGCTCGCCGTCGACATTTCCGAGCCGATGCTGGCGCTCGCGCGCGAACTTGCGCCCGCTGGACTGCCTTTGCGCTTCGCCAAGGCCGACGCCACGACCTACGCTTTCGACCCCGGCGCGGCGGACCTCGTCTTCTCCCGCTTCGGCGTGATGTTCTTTGCCGATCCCGCCCATTCCTTCGCAAATCTCCGGCGCGCCCTCAAACCCGGCGGCCGGCTTGTCTTCGCCTGCTGGCGGGAAGCAAAGAAAAACCTCTGGGCGATCGCGCCCTTGCGCGAAGCCAAAAGGCACACGCCCCCGCTCCCCGAGACGGGGCCGGAAGACCCCGGACCGTTCTCCTTCGGTGACGAAGCGCGTGTGCGCCGAATCCTCCACGCGGCCGGTTTCGCGGATGTCTCGCTGACGGCGCACGACCTCAAGATCGACATCGCCATCGGCCGCGGGCTCGATTCCGCGGTGGAGACCGCGATGTCTGCCGGACCGACGAGCCGCCTGCTCGCGGACGAGAGCGAGGCGGTGCGCGCCGCAGCCGAGGCCGACATTCGAAAAATGCTTGCGACGCATCTCGTCGGCGACAGCGTGCCCCTGGACGGCGCGATCTGGGTCGTCACGGCGAAGAATCCGGGCGGGTGAGATCCGACCGGCGGGCGCTCAGGAAAGCGCGCATGGAAAATGACGCCTGATCCGAGGCGTGCGCGTATTCGCGCCCGACCGGACAGGCGCGGCGCGCGAGGCACCCATGCGCCATGCAGTCCATTCCCGCCGCGAGTCGCAGCCACCGGGCGCAGGCATCGACATCATACCCTTGCGAAGAGAACGCCCCGACAGGGCAGGTTTGCAGGCATGGCCGCTCACGGCACGAGTCGCACGGGCTCCGCGCGCGGTCGAAGGGCGCCAGAGCGATGGCGTCCGCAAAGCCGAGCGCGCCGCGATAGCTGTGCCAAAGACCATAGACCGGGTGGATGAGAACGCCGATTGGCGAGGGATGGACCGGCTCGGCCCGCTGCGCCCATTGCTGAAAAGGCCAATACGGCGGTCCGCCGAACGGATAGAGCGCCACTGCGCCGAGCGCCCCCGCAAGATTGCCGATCACGCGGCGGCTGAAACGGTCGAGCGGATCGTCAAGGCCGTCGCGCGCCTCCGGGCTTGCGGCGAAAGCCTCCCAGCCGCGCCGCCCGGTCGTGCCGACAAGGAGGAGCGTCCGCACGTCTAGGAGAGCGCCCGCGCGGTCGGGCTCCTCAAGGCGCAAGGCGCCGCGAGGCGCGAGGCCAGCGCGTTCGACGCCCGCGAGAATCGTATCGAGGTCCATGCTTCTCGAGGTCCATGCTTCGCGGCGTCTTGCGCCGACGCCCCTCAGAGCGCAAACGCCAAACGGATATGGAGACAACGGAATGGACGATGGGCACGATCTGGACGCGGCTTATATTGAACTCGGCGACGATCTTTTGCAGGCGACGGCCCTCACCCGCGGCCCCTGGCATCCGGATCACCAGCACGCCGGGCCGCCCTCGGCGCTGATCACCCGCTCGGTGGAACGAGCGGGCCGCGTGGACGGGCTTACCCATCTCGCACGGCTGACGGTCAACCTCATCCGTCCGGTTCCGATCGGCGAATGCCGGATCGAAACGGCCGCCGACTATATCGGCCGCTCAGCCGGCCACTATTCCGGCCGGCTTACGGCTGAGGGCAAGGAACTCGCGCGTTTCACCGCGCTCATGCAGCGCGAGGACGAAATCCCCGTCCCGGATGGGACGCCGGGCCATCCCCTGCCCCAAGCGCCGAAGTCGCCGGACGCGAGCAAGGTCGTGCGGATGCCCTTTCACGATACGTTCGGATATGGAGATCTCGTCGAAAACCGGGTCGCGGAAGGACGGTTCTTCGACGGCCCGTGCGCCGCCTGGTTTCGACTGAAATACGCCCTGGTGCGCGGCGAGGCGCCGACCTCCTATCAGCGCGCGGCGGTCGCCGCAGATTCCGGCAACGGCGTCAGCGCCTCTCTCGATTTCGCGAAATACGCCTTCGTCAATTGCGACCTGACGATCAATCTGCTTCGGCGGCCCAAGGGCGAGTGGATCTGCCTCGACGCCCGCACCCGACTTGGCGGCAACGGCTGCGGACTCGCGGAATCCGCGCTCTACGACGAGCAGGGGCTCATCGGCCGTGCGACGCAGAGTCTGGCGATCAGACGGAGATAGCCGATCCCTTGCGCAGCGAGGGCGCCGTTACTTCGCCCGCAGCGCCTCGACGCCGGGAAGCGCCTTGCCTTCCATCCATTCGAGAAAGGCGCCGCCCGCGGCGGACACGTATGTGAACTCGCCCGCGACGCCCGCCTGATTGAGCGCCGCGACGGTATCGCCGCCGCCCGCGATCGACTTCAACTTGCCCTCCCGAGTCATGAACGCGACGGTCTTGGCGACACCGTTCGTCGCCGCGTCGAAGGGCGGGGTCTCGAAGGCGCCGAACGGCCCGTTCCATACGAGCGTCTTCACGCCGCCGAGAATTTCCTCGATGGCGACGATGGACTTTGGCCCGATGTCGAGGATCATCTCGTCGTCGGCCACATGATCGACGTCGGTGACGCGCGCGTTGGCGTGCGCCTTGAACTCCTTGGCGACCGTCGCGTCGATGGGTAGCACGATGCGGCAATTGGCCTTCTTCGCCTCGACCAGAATCGAGCGGGCGGTATCTGCCATCTCCTTCTCGCAAAGCGACTTGCCGACCTTCTTGCCCTCGGCGAACAGGAACGTGTTGGCCATCGCGCCGCCGATGATGAGGATCTCGACCTTCTTGATCAGATTGCCGAGGAGTTCGAGCTTGGTCGACACTTTCGCCCCGCCGACGATGGCGGCGACGGGGCGCGCCGGATTGCCGAGCGCGATGGTCAGCGCCTCAAGTTCCGCTTGCATCGCGCGACCCGCGCAAGCCGGCAACTTGTGCGCCACGCCCTCGGTCGACGCGTGGGCCCGATGCGCGGCCGAGAAAGCGTCGTTCACGTAGATGTCGCCAAGCTTGGCGAAGCCCTCGATGACGGCGGGATCGTTCTTCTCCTCGCCCTTGTGAAACCGCGTGTTCTCGAGGAGCAGGATCTCGCCCTTTTTCATGCCGGAGACGGCCGCCTCGGCCGTCTCGCCGATGCTCGCCGGACAGAAGGTCACGGGGCGCTTGATGATGTCGGCGACGGCCCTGGCGACGGGCCGGAGCGAATTGGCTTCGTCCGGGCCGCCTTTCGGGCGTCCGAAATGCGCCAGCAGGATCACCTTGCCGCCCTTGCGCGCGATTTCGTCGACAGTGCCCGCGACGCGTTCGATGCGCGTCGTGTCCGTAACCTTTCCGTTTTCCATCGGAACGTTGAGGTCGACGCGAAGAAGCACGCGCTTGCCCGAGACGTCGACGTCGTCGAGCGTGCGAAACGGTTTCGTCATCGCAGCGTGTCCTTATGCTTGAGACGCCACAGGGGCGGCCTGAAGACCCGACCGCGCCATCGCGTCGGCGCGGTCGACATCGCAGGTCAGATCAGCTTCGCGAGCGCAACCGCTGTGTCGCTCATGCGGTTCGAGAAGCCCCACTCGTTGTCGTACCAGGACAGGACGCGCACGAAGTTTCCGTCGATCACCTTCGTCTGGTCGAGGTGGAACACCGACGAGCGCGGGTCGTGATTGAAGTCGATCGACACATTGGGGAATTCGGTATAGCCGAGCACGCCCTTCAACGGACCGTTCGCCGCCTTCTTCACAGCCTCGTTGATTTCGTCCTTCGAGGTCGCGCGCTTGGCGACAAACTTGAGGTCGACCACGGACACGTTCGGCGTCGGCACGCGGATCGCCGAGCCGTCGAGCTTGCCCTTGAGCTCCGGCAGAACGAGGCCGACGGCCTTGGCGGCGCCTGTCGTGGTCGGGATCATCGACAAGCGCCGCCGCGCGGGCGCGGTAGAGGTCCTTGTGGAGCGTATCGAGCGTCGGCTGATCGCCAGTATAGGAGTGAATCGTCGTCATGAAGCCGTGCTCGATGCCGACCGCGTCGTTCAGCACCTTGGCGACCGGCGCAAGGCAGTTCGTCGTGCACGAGGCGTTCGAGATGACGAGATGCTCTTTCGTCAGCTTGTCGTCGTTAACGCCAAAGACGACCGTCAGGTCCGCGCCGTCCGACGGCGCCGAAACGATCACGCGCTTGGCGCCGGCCGTCAGATGCGCAGCCGCCTTGTCGCGCGAAGTGAAGATGCCGGTGCATTCCATCGCGACTTCGACGCCAAGAGCCTTGTGCGGCAATTCGGCCGGATTCTTGATCGCGGTCACCTTGATCGTCTGGCCGCCCGTCTTGATCGTGTCGCCCTCGACCACGACCTCGGCGGGAAAACGGCCGTGCACGCTGTCGAAGCGCAGGAGGTGCGCATTCGTCTCGACCGGGCCGAGATCGTTGATCGCCACGACCTCGATGTCCTTGCGGCCCGACTCGACGATGGCGCGCAGGACGTTGCGGCCGATGCGCCCGAAGCCGTTGATCGCAACCTTGACAGCCATCGTCCAAAACTCCTCTGGCCTGCGTATCGAGCGGCCAGCCGCAGGCTTTATCGAAAGGGAGCGCGGCCGCCTCTTTTGAGCCGGCCGCTACATGCCCCGTCCTTCGGCCAAAGTCCAGCGTCGGAGGGCCGCTGAGAAATCCGCCGCGGCGGCAGCCGCCTGAGGCTATTTGCCGAGCGCCTTTTCCGCCGCTTCGGCCACCGCCTCCGGCGTGATGCCGAAATGTTTGTAGAGATCCTTGTACGGGGCGCTCGCGCCGTATCCGGTCATGCCGATGAAGGGGCCGTCGCCGATCAGCGCGTCCCACCCCTGCCGCACCGCCGCTTCGACGCCGACCTTGACCGGCGCGTCGCCGATCACCGAGCGGCGATAGTCCGCGGGCTGATCGAGGAAAGCGTCCATGCAAGGCACGGACACGACACGGGCGGCGATCCCTTTGGCTTTAAGCAGCGCCTGCGCGGCGACCGCGGTCGAAACCTCGGAGCCCGAGCCGAACAGCGACACCTGGGCCTTGCCTTCCGCCGGATAAAGCTCATAGGCGCCCTTCACGCAGAGGTTTTCCGCCACATGAGTCTTGCGCAGCGCAGGCAGCGCCTGCCGGGTCAGAATGATGATCGAAGGCGAGCGCGGCATCTCAAGCGCCGCCTGCCAGCACTCGACCGTCTCGACGCTGTCGCAGGGGCGCCAATTGTACAAGTTCGGCATCGCGCGCAGCGCCGCCAGATGCTCGACCGGCTGATGCGTCGGCCCGTCCTCGCCAAGCCCGATCGAATCGTGCGTGAAGACATGCACGACCCGGATGCCGGAAAGGGCCGCGATGCGCAGCGCGGGGCGGCAATAGTCGGTGAAGCACAGGAACGAGGCGCCGGAAGGGATGATCCCGCCATGCAGCGCCAGACCGTTGCAGGCCGCAGCCATGCCATGCTCGCGAATGCCCCAGTGGATGTAGCGGCCGGAAAAGTCGGTCGGCGTGATTTCCGGGGTCGCCGCGACCTTGGTGTTGTTGGAGCCGGTGAGATCGGCAGAGCCGGTCACGAGTTCGGGAACCGCGGGGGCGATCACGTTCAGCGCCGCCTCGCCCGCCTTGCGGGTCGCGATTTCGGGGGCGTCCGAGGCGAGCTTCTTCTTGTAGGCGTCAATGACGGCGTCGAGGTCCTTGGGGAGGGTTCCGCTCATGCGGCGCGTGAATTCCGCCTGCTGCTCGGGCTTCAGTGCGTCGAACGCTTTCTTCCACTCCGCGTGCTTCGACGCGCCCTTCATTCCGACCTCGCGCCACGCGGACAGGATCTCGTTCGGCACGACGAAGGGAGGGTACGGCCAGTTGAGATTCTTGCGCGCGCCGGCGATCTCGGCGGCGCCTGGCGCTTCGCCATGCGCCTTGTTGGTGCCGGCCCTCGTCGGCAGGCCAAAGCCGATGGTCGTCTTGCAGCCGATGAATGACGGCCTCTCGGAGATCTGGGCCGCCTTGACCGCCTCGAGGATGGCGGCGGCGTCGTGACCGTCGACGAGCGTGGCGTTCCAGCCGGCCGCCTTGAAGCGCGCGACCTGATCGACATTGTCGTTGACGACCGAAACCTTGCCGTCGATCGAAATGTCGTTGTCGTCCCAGAAGACGATGAGTTTCGAGAGCCTGTAATGTCCGGCGATCGCGATCGCCTCGTGGCTGATTCCCTCCATGAGATCGCCGTCCGAGGCGAGCACATAGGTGTGATGGTTGACGACCCCCGGGAAGTGCGCCGCCATCATGCGCTCGGCGATCGCCATGCCGACCGCCGTCGCGATGCCTTGGCCCAGCGGACCGGTCGTCGTCTCGACGCCGACAGTATGGTGATATTCCGGATGGCCCGGCGTCTTCGAGCCAAGCTGGCGGAAGTGCTCGAGGTCGTCGATCGTTAGCCCTTTGTCTCCGCCGATCCCGGTCAGGTAGATCAGCGAATAGAGCAGCATCGAACCGTGGCCGGCGGAGAGCACGAAGCGGTCGCGGTCGGGCCAGTGCGGGTCGGCCGCGTCGAACTTAAGGACGTCCCGGAAAAGGACGGTCGCGATGTCCGCCGCCCCCATCGGCAGTCCGGGATGGCCGCTGTTGGCCTTTTCCACAGCATCGGCCGACAAAAAACGGATCGCATTGGCCATGGAATCGTGTTCGGACGTATTCGCCATGGAGGCTCCTTCGGGAGGGCTTTTCGGGAGTTCGAACCGGCCTCAGTTAGGTGCGCCAGCCTGTCACTGTCAATCGCCATCCGGGCTATGGAGCGTTGCGCCCGATTCAGGCATCGCGTAAACGAATCCTTGTAATGGATGGAACGAAAACCCCTCCCGGCGCTCTCGATCTCGCCCTGAACCGGCTCGCGGCGGCTATCGACCACCTCGAGCGCGCCGCCGAGCGGCGAATGCGCCATGACGAAACCCGGGCAAACGCCGAAGAAGAATATGCGCTGATGCAGGACGACCGCTCACGGCTGGCGGTCGAGCTCGATGCGGCGCTCGATCGGTCTCGCGCGCTTGAACGCGCGAGCGCCGAAGCAAGCGAGCGGCTCGCAACCGCTGCGGAGACGATCAGCCGGATCATCGACCGGGTCGGCCCATCCGCGGCCTGAAGGCGATCAAGACGCCGGAGTTTTCCCATGGCGCATGTGTCCGTGACGATCGACAACCGAAAATTCCGCCTCGCCTGCAACGAGGGCGAGGAAACGCGGATCGAAGTCGCTCGCCAACATGATCGACGGCAAGATCAATGAATTGCGAGGCTCGTTCGGCGAGATCGGCGACAACCGCCTCGTCGTGATGGCGGCGCTCACCATCGCCGACGAACTCATGGAGACCCGTGACCGCGCCGCGTCCGACCGTCGAGGCGCGGAGGAAGCCGGCGCGCGCTCGGTGAAAGTCGCCGAGCAGATCGAAGCGCTCGGAGCAAGGCTCGAGGCGCTCGCCGAGCGGCTTGCCGGCGGGGCGGAGGCGTAGAGACCGACTGGCTCGCGCGCCCTTGTGTTTCGGATCGATTGCGGGTACATACCCGCTCCGATGAAGACTCTCTGCTATTGCGCCGCCGCGCGCGCCGTCGCCCGCAAAACGACAGCGCTTTACGACAATGCGCTCGCTCCCGCCGGAGTGAACCTTGCGCAATACAGCCTCTTGCGCCGGATCGAACGGGCCGGATCGCCGTCGCTGACCGAGCTTGCTCGCCTCGCCGAACTCGACCGCTCGACCGTCGGGCGCAACGTGCGGGTGCTGACGCGCATGGGCCTGGTCGACCTTAACGGCGCTGCGGATCAGCGCGAAGCGGCGGTCGACCTCACGCCGCAAGGCGTCGAAACCCTCGGAGCCGCCGTTCCCCTCTGGACAAAAGCGCAGCACGAAATCGAGGCGAAAATCGGTGGTGAGCACGCGAAAGCCCTGCTCGACCTCGCCCGCGTCCTCTAATCCTTCCCTCTCAGGAATTCGCTCTCCGATGCCCTCACCTTCAATAGCCGCGAGCGCTGCGCCTCCGCCTCTGCCGGCGGCCTTTTCCCTGTCGAACCGCATCGCCGCCGCCATGCAGGCCCGCGGGCTGTTCTATGGCTGGACGGTCGCGGGCGCGACGTTTCTGGTCATGCTGGCCACCGCGGGGGCCATGGGCGCGCCTGGCGTGATCATTCAGCCGCTCGAAAAGGAGTTCGGCTGGAGCACCGCGGAAATTTCCGTCGCGCTCTCGATCCGCCTCGCGCTCTTTGGACTGATCGCGCCTTTCGCCGCGGCTTTCATCAACCGTTTCGGCGTCCGGGTCGTCGTCGTCTCGGCGATCGCCCTGATCGCCGGGGGTATCGTCGCCTCGATGGCGATGACGGAGGTCTGGCAGCTCATCGCGCTCTGGGGCGTGGTCGTGGGCGTCGGCACGGGTATGGTGGCGCTCGTGCTCGGGGCGACGATCGCCACGCGCTGGTTCGTTGACCGCCGTGGCCTCGTGGTCGGCATGCTGACCGCCAGCAACGCCACCGGGCAGCTCATCTTCCTGCCGTTGATCGCCAAGCTCACCGAAGCTTACGGCTGGCGCACCGCGCTCGGCTTCGTCGTCGTGATCCTGCTCGCGGCCGGGGTGGTGGCGCTCCTGCTGATGCGCGACCGTCCGTCAGACGTCGGTCTTCCCGCCCTTGGCGCGCGCTCGGTCGAGCCTGCGCCGAAGCAGGACGCCTCGCTCACCGCTATGATGGCCTCGCCGCTCCGCGCGCTCTACGCGGCGCGGACGAGCCGGACGTTCTGGGTTCTGGTCGCGACCTTCTTCGTCTGCGGCCTCTCGACCAACGGCCTTATCCAGACGCATTGGGTCTCGCTTTGCGGCGACTACGGCATCGCGCCGGTCGCGGCGGCAGGCGCGCTCGCGGTGATCGGCGCGTTCGATTTCGTGGGCACGATCCTTTCGGGCTGGCTGTCGGACCGTTTCGACAACCGCTACCTGCTCTTCATGTACTACGGGCTTCGCGGGCTCTCGCTGATCCTGCTCCCGTTCACGAATTTCACCGTCGTGGACCTCTCGGCCTTCGCGGTCTTCTACGGGCTCGACTGGGTGGCGACCGTGCCTCCGACCGTGCGTCTGACGGCGGAGAAGTTCGGCGCGGAAAAGGCCAACCTCACCTTCGGCTGGATCTTCACCGCTCACCAGCTTGGAGCGGCGACCGCGGCGTTCGGCGCGGGCCTCGCGCGCAGCGACCTCTCAAGCTACCTGCCGGCGCTCTATGTCGCGGGCGTAGCGTGCCTCGTCGCCGCGACGCTGGCCCTCACGATCGCCCCGCGGCGGCCCCGCCCTGTAGAGGCGGCCGAGGCGACGGCCTGAAACCTTACGTTTCGGCCGCCGCCGGGGACTTGGCGTCAGCGCCGATAAACGCCGCGGTGGACGCCGCCGCGATACGCGCCGCCGTGGTAGGCCCCGTGTCGGTAGGCGCCGCCATGATAACCGTAGCGATAGGCGCCGCCGTGGTATCCGTAGCCGCGAGCGTAAACTCCATGACGATACCCGTAAGCGCCGCCGTAATAGGGACTTCGATAGTAGGTTCCGCCGTAATATCCGCCGCCGCCGTAGTAGGCGCCGCCATAAACCGGCGCCGCCACGACCGGTCCCCCCACCACCGGATATCCACCGTAGGCCACGGGCTCGTTGCAACCCGCGAGCGTCCCCCCGAGCCCGACCAAAAGCGCGCAGGCAAGAATCCGGGTTCCGAACATGGTAGCTCTCCTTGGCATTCCCGCCCCGCGCCGAAGGCAGCCTAGCGGGCCCGTTGACGCGAAGCAAATCTGTGTTTCGGGGCGCTCCCGCGAATTTCGCTCACGATTCCGTCGCGCCATAGCTGAACGAGGCGCTCGCGACGGCTTGAACGGGAACGCGACGCCATTTCGTTGACAGGCTGCGCGGCCCGCCGATAGGCTCCCGACAGAAACGCGCTCGGGCGCGCCTGCTCCCGACATTGAGGCGAGGAACCATGTCCGAGAGGATGCGCCGTCCGGCCGCCATTCTTGCGGTGAGCGCCTTCGCGCTTGCTCTTCCCACGGCGGCCGAAGCCTCCGCCGCCTGCGCTCCCGAGGCGATTGCGGGGCTCGGGATTCATCAATTCACAGTGGTCTCCGCGGAGGAGATTGCCGCGAAGGAACCTTCGCAAGCCTATTGCAAAGTCGAAGGCGTGGTTGCGACCGATGGCGAAGGCGCGGGACCGAATTCGGCGCGCCTCGAGTTGCGCCTGCCCGAGAAGTGGAACAGCAAGCTCCTGTTCCTCGGCGTGGGGGGCCTCGCGGGTTCGCTGCGTCCCTCGGCCAATCCGCACGATGTCGCCGCGTCGCTAAAGCTCGGCTATGCGACGGCGATCACCGACACTGGCCATGTCGGCAAGAATCCGTTCGACACGGACTGGATTCTAGACGCGCCCGGCAAACCGAACGAGGCCAGGATCGTCGACTACTTCTATCGCGCGCCCCACCAGGCAACGGCCGTCGCGAAGGCGCTCGTCACAGGCTTCTACGGATTCAAGGCGGAGCGCGCCTATTTCGACGGCTGCTCCTTCGGCGGCCACATGGGCCTTATGGAGGCCATGCGCTATCCCGACGACTACGACGGGGTGATCGCGGGCGCCCCGCTTATGGCCATGGACACCGCGCTCTGGAGCTACAAGAACGCCAAGGCGTTCCTCAAGGCGTATGTCCCGCCCGACACGCTCGCCAAGGTCGACAAGGCCGTTGTGGCCGCCTGTGATGAAGCGGATGGGGTGAAGGACGGACTGATCCAGAACCCCGCGAAATGCAGTTTCGACCCTCAGTCGCTCGTGCCCGCGATTCTGACGCAGGCGCAGGCGGACGCGTTCAAAGTCTTCATGAAGCCGCTGACGGACCCGAGCGGCCATACGCTCTACCCTGGATCGCCGATGAGCGACCTCACTGCGGCCGACGGCCCGGCCGGAGGCTTTCTCGGCTGGGTCGAAACGCCGTCGCCCGCAGGCGATCCCGCAGCCGCGGAGCCATGGGGCGAGAAGCCGCCGGTTCTATGGGCGGCGTCTGACGGATTCGTCAAATATCTGGACCTGTACGATCCGTCCTACGACATGAACGCGAAGTGGCCTGAGAAAGACGGTGAGGTTGGCGACGCGACAGCCTTGAGCCAGTTCGATGCGCGCCTCGGCGCCGCCAATGTCGATGACCCCAACCGGCTCGCGCCCTTTTTCGCCAAAGGCAAGAAGCTGATCCTCTACCATGGATATGGCGACCCCGCGATCTCACCCTACCGCACCGTTTGGTTCTACGAGGATCTTGCCAAAAGCATGGGCGGCTATGTGAGAGCGAGCGAACATGCGCGACTGTTCATGGCGCCGGGCATGCTCCATTGCTTCGGCGGGGACGGGCCGAACTCCTTCGACACGCTGAGCGCGCTCGACGCCTGGGTCGAGCAGGGCAAGGCGCCGGATGCGATCCTTGCGACCAAGTATTCCGACGACAAACCGGACGCGGCCGCGCTTAGCGCCATGCCGCTCTGCGCCTTCCCGGAACAGGCGCGCTATTCAGGATCCGGCGACGTTAGGGAAGCCGAGAACTGGACCTGTCCCGAGGGCGACGCGTCGCAGCTCCAAGTCGGCCCCGCAGGTCTTGCCGCAGGAATGGGCGACGGGCGGAAGTAGCTCCAGCCGCGCCCATCGGCAACCCGCTCATGATCGCAACGATACGAAAAGGTCCACTCGCTGACCGCCTCAAACTCTGGTCTCGCCGCGAGTTCAGGTCTGCCTCTCAGGCAATTCGATCGTCAACTCGCGGAGCGACTCGCTGATCTTCAACTGACACGAGAGCCGGCTCGTGTCGCGGCGCTCCGCGGCGGCGCCGTCCAGAAGGGCGTCTTCGTCGTCGCTCATCGGCGGCAGGCCGCTCTGATCCGCGACATAGACGTGGCAGGTGGCGCACATGGCGTTGCCGCCGCATTCGGCGACGATCCCCGCGATTCCATGCGTGACGGCGGCGACCATCACTGTCGTTCCCGGAGCGGCCTCGACCACAGTCCGCTCGCCTTTCGGACTGACAAAGGCGATCGTCGCCATTACGCCGCTCTCATGACGAGAGGGAGCGACGCGAGGCCGCGAAGCGTGTTGTTGTATTTGCGCATTGGCGCTCCCGCGAGGGAGAGCGAGCGCGCCTTGCGGGCAATCGCATCCAAAACCACCTCGCCTTCGAGGCGCGCTACGAGTTGGCCTACGCACATGTGAATACCGGAGCCAAAGCCGACGTGGCCGCTTGTCTGTCGCGTCACGTCGTAGTCGTCGGGACGCTCCCATCTGCGGGGGTCACGATTGGCGGAGGCGAAGAAAAGCAAAACCTTCCGCCCCTCGTCGATCTCCACGTCGCCAATCCGGACTGGCCGGGTGGTCGTGCGAAAAAAGGTCTGCACCGGGCTTTCGAAGCGCACCGACTCCTCGAAGGCGTTGCGCGCCAACGACGGATCGTCGCGCAGCTTTTCGAACTGCGCCGGAAAGCGCGCCAGACAATAGAGCGCAGCCCCTAGCCCATGCACCGTTGTGTCGAGGCCCGCGCTGAGCAGCGAGCGGACCAGCATCGGCGCGGCTTCAGGCGGAATCTCGCCGGCATCCGCCGCCGCATAAATGCGGGCGCCGAGGCCGTCAGGATCGAGGTTTTCACGGAGGCACTGTTTGGCGACATGCTCGACATGCGGCGCCGCCGCCGCAAGCGCCTCGCGGCGAATGGCGTTGTCGGGGCCGAAAGCGTTGAACACGGTCGCGCCGTAAGGCAGCAGATGCTCCCGTCCTTCCTTGCGGAGGCCGAGCGCGTCGGGAAGCACCGAGAGCGGATAGATCTCGGCGGAATCCGTGACGCCATCGAAACTCTCGCGGGCGAGCAGGTCATCGACATGCTCGTCGGCCTGTTTCGCGAACCCGTTCCGCAACGCCTTCATCACCGCCGGCGAGAGCACCCGGCTCAGAACCGCGCGTGTCCTGGTATGCGCCGGCGGATCGGCCTCGAGAATGAGGCTTGGCGGACGCCACGGCTTTTCTCTCGCGAAGTCGCTCAGGCCGACCCCGCGGCTCGAACAGAAAGTCACAGGGTCGCTGAGCGCGGCGCGGACCTCATCGTAACGGCCCAACGCATGGATGTCGTAGTTTGGGAGGTAGGCCGCCGGCCCGAGATCGCGCAATGCGGCCAGCGGCGGAAACGGGTCATTGAAAAAGGGGACCGAGAAAGGATCGGCGTCCCAGACAGGCGCGCCGCCAGCCGCCCTTTCCGTGGTGTCCATCCCGATCCTCCCTAATTCCTCTCGCCCTCCTGTCTAGCTAGTGAGTTGTAAATGTCAACTAATCTTCACGCGCAGCTTGTCGAAATCACGGGTACGCATGACATTGCGAGCGCCGGCCGAGGTCGACGGCCGCATCAGCGCGCTCACCAAGATGCGCGACCGCATGGACCGCACGGAAATCGCTGGACTATGCCGCGACGCGGGGCCTCGGGTCGTAGCCCACGGGAGGACGGCGGCGCTTAGTGCCCGCCCGGTCCACCCCCGCCCATTCCGGCGCCTCCGAAGCCGCCCGGTCGCGCGCCGCCGAAGCCGCCGGCGTGACCTCCGAAGCCCCCGGGCCGCGCGCCGCCGAAGCCGCCAGGCCGGCCCCCGAAACCTGGACGGCCGCCAAAGCCTCCAGGCCGGCCGGCAAAACCTGGATTATATCCGGCGTGACCGAAGCCTGGGGGATGTACGCCCGGCTGTCCCGGGCCCCAACCCGGTGGACGCGCGCCCCCTGCCCAACCCGCGCCGCCAGGACGCCAGCCCGGGCCCCAGCCGGGAGGCCGAGGACCGGTGACCGCGCCCGGCGGACGCCAGCCGCGATAAGGCGGGCGCCAACCCGCATAAGGCGGGGTCCAAAGCGCGCCGCCGACGTACCAGGGCCCGCCGCCCCAGTCATAATAATAGGGGTTCGCTCCGCCCCAATAATAGCCCGACCCGGGGCCCACCCCATAGCCATAGCCATAGCCGTACGCATCGTAAGGTTGATTGCAGCCCGCGAGCGATCCGCCGAGACCCGCCAGCAGGGCTAAAGACAGCAACCGCTTCGTGAACATGAGAACCCCTCCGTCGCACAACGCTTTTTCCAGCACATCCTTGGAGGCAACTCCCCGGACAGCGCCGGGCAAATTCCGTCGCTGCGGCAGAAACGCGCAAAGAGGCCTTAAAGCTCCGTAAGGCTTAAGCGCCAAATTCAGCGCGAAAGCGACTCGACCACGGCGCGGGCCTCCTCGACCCGGCCGTCCCGACGTATCAGGCGAACCACCGCCCCCAGCGTCGCCTTAAGCGAGGCCATGACGATGTTCGGGTCGATGCCGACGCCGTGGATCGCCCTGCCCTTCGGGTCCTGGATCTCGACATAGCTCGCCGCCGTCGCATTGGCGCCGCGCCCGACCGCATGCTCCGAATAGTCGATGAAGGCGAACTCGACCTTGAACGTCTTCTGAAGCGCGTCCACGAAAGCGTCGATCGGACCGTTGCCCTCGCCCTCGATCGTGAAGGTCGAGCCGTCCGGCCGTTTCAGCGTCGCGACAACCTCGTGATAGTCGGGCCGCGTCGGGATCGTCTGGTACTTCACCAGCGTCAGCGGCGCGTCGTCGAGCAGATAGGCTGAGCGGAAGAGCGACCAGAGTTCAGGCGAGGTCAGCTCCTTGCCTTCCGAGTCCATGCGCTCCTGCGCGATCTTCGAGAACTCGACCTGCAGCGCGCGCGGCAGATCCAGCCCGTGATCGGCCTTGAGGATGTAGGCCATGCCGCCCTTGCCGGACTGGCTGTTGATGCGGATCACCGCCTCGTAATCGCGCCCGACGTCCTTGGGATCGATCGGCAGGTACGGCACCTGGAAGATCGGGTCGTTGCGCTTCTCCTGCGCCTCGAAGCCCTTCTTGATGGCGTCCTGATGCGAGCCGGAAAAGGCCGTGTAGACCAGTTCGCCGACGTAAGGGTGGCGCTGGTGGACGGGCAACTGGTTGCAATGCTCGACCACGTCCTTGACCGCGTTGATGTCGTGCAGGTCGAGCTTCGGATCGACGCCCTGCGTGAAGAGGTTCAGCGCCATCGTCACGATGTCGACGTTGCCGGTGCGCTCGCCGTTGCCGAAGAGCGTCCCTTCGACGCGATCCGCGCCCGCCATCAAGGCAAGCTCCGCCGCCGCGACCGCCGTGCCGCGATCGTTATGCGGATGAACCGAGAGGATCACGCTGTCGCGGTCCGAGATTTTCCGCCCGAACCATTCGAAGGCGTCGGCGTAATTGTTCGGCGTGGCCATTTCGACGGTGGCGGGCAGATTTAGGATCAGGCGTCGCTCGGGCGTCGGCTGGATCACCGCCTTCACCGCCTCGCAGATGTCGAGCGCCACTTCGAGTTCGGTGCCGGTGAAGCTTTCGGGCGAATATTCGAAGACGAACTCCGTCTCGGGCGCGGCCTCCGCCAGCGCCTTCACCTGCTTCGCCGCCTCGACGGCGATTGCCTTCACGCCTTCCGGATCGGTGCGAAAAACCACTTCGCGTTGCAGGGCGGAGGTCGAATTGTAGAAGTGGAGAATGACTTTCTTCGCCCCCTTCACCGCCTCGAAGGTGCGGGCGATCAGTTCGGGGCGGCACTGGGTCAGCACCTGGATCGCCACGCCCTCGGGAATGAACCCACCCTCGATGATCGAGCGCACGAAATCGTAGTCGGTCTGCGAGGCCGAGGGAAAAGCGACCTCGATCTCCTTGAAGCCCATGTCGGTCAGGAGCTTGAACATGCGCATCTTGCGCTCGACGCCCATGGGCTCGATCAGCGCCTGATTGCCGTCGCGAAGATCGACCGAACACCAGATCGGCGCCTTCTCGATGACCTTCGAGGGCCACTGGCGATTGGACAATTGGATGGGCTGGAACGCGCGGTATTTTTCAACCGGCATGGAGGGTTTCGAATTGGGCTGCATGGGACGGACCCTTGGGATGCGGCGCGGCGGCCCCTGGCTTTCAGGCGAGCCGGCCGCGGAAAAGACTGATATTCTGAGGGTTCAGAAAGCGAGAACGAGCAATCCCGACGCGTCTAGCGCGCCGGGCAGCTAAGGAGCAGGGTCGTCCACTGCGTTCGCATGGAGAGGCTTCTAGGCAGAAAGGGACGCAAAAATCAACCGGTTTTGTCTGCGGGTCGCGTCCGGGGGTCGGATCGGCCTCGACCCGGAGCGTCAATCCGCCAAACTCAGGCCGCTTCCAGCCGCCGGATTTCCGCCTCGAACGCGAAACGCAACTGCGCGGCCTCCTCGTCCGGCAGCCAGTTGGTCATCTGCGGAAAGACCGTGCGCCAGTAGAGCGTGCGGCGCGCGTCCCACGGAAAAGCTCTGCGCCGCGCGCACTTTCGCGAGCACCCGCAAAAGCTCGGCGCGCACTTCGTCCGGGTCGGCGCGATAGACGGCCGCCGCGGTTTCGACGCCCGGAAGCTCCGGCTGGCTCTCGCCGAACAGGTCCAGTTGGCGGGTCATGGGCGGCGGCTCGTCTCGTTTTGCGGCGATTCGGGCGCGAATTGTGCCAGACGGCGCGCCTCATGGCGACGGCTCGTCAGCCAGTTGTCCCCGGCTCGCTTGCCGCCGGCGACCGCGACGAGCGGCCCGGCGACGATCCGGTCGAGCAGGTCGGCCTGCCGCGGCTCCAGCGCGACCAGCCGGCCGAGCACGTTGAGGAGGTTCAACAGGTCCTCGGTATATTCGGCGAGCCAGCCGTCGGGCTGGATTTTTTCCAGCGGCGAGGGCGGCCGCCTGTCGCCGATCATGGGCTTGGTGCGGTCGCGCCTGCGGTAGCTGAACCATTGGTCGAGCACGGTCTTGCCGGAAACCTCATAATTCCGCATGGCCGGCGTGACGTTGTCGACGAAGCCCTTGCCGATGACGAGCCGCCGCTTGGCCGCGTCGTAATCCATGGTCTCGGGCAGCGGCTCGGGCGCGCCGGGAATGGCGCCGTCGGCGGGAATGGTCGGCCTCTCGTTTGCGGCAGGCGCGGCGGGCCTTTCGGCCGGCCGGCGGCCGCATCGACGAAGCGCTCGCCGTAGCAATGCAGCCAGACCACTTCGCGCCCGAGCGCGGCGGCTTCGTCGAACAGAGCCTTGTCCGCCGTCAGCGGCACGCGCAGGCCCGGCCGCACGAGATCGGCTTTGAACCGGGCGGTGAAGGCCGGATGCGCCATGACGGCGGCGATATAGGCGATCACGTCTTCCGGCGTGACGGGAGCGCCGAGCGCCTTGGCGAGCGTCTGCAAAATTTCCGCGCGCACGTTCGATTGCGTCGCCTGCGCATCGGCCCAGAGCGGATAAACGCGGCCGCCGAACGAGCCTTTGTAGTGATGCGTGGTCGGGAACAAGCGCTGTCAAGCGTGATAGCGGGACCGGACGTCGGCGAATGCGCTCTCGAGCGCCGTCACAAAAACCTGCTTGTCCGACCATGCCTTCCACAAGCTCGGGTCGGGCCTGATTGATCAGTCGATGCTCCGGGATGATCCACTGCCGATCGAAACGGCGGAAACGCATAGCGGATCGGGCGTGATGACATGGCCCGTTGTCCTTGGCGACCGGAACTAGCGAGCGCACGTCGTGGCCGAGACCGCAGTGTCGACGGTCTTGACTGAATGTCTTGTCGCGACTTGCCGCTCGCGGAGTGCGGATGAAACAGCGTCCTCTCTTTCGCGTCGAGTCCTTCTCTGCGATCAGCCGCTCCCATCGCCGTTCGCAAGGTCTCGCGTGTCCGGCGCGATGATCCATGTCCGACCGGGCATGACGCCCGAGTCCGTCGTAGATCGAACAAATCGCGCAAGCGGCGCGAAATCCGCCCACGTTCCCGCCGATCTCCGGCAGAAAGGGCGCGCGCCAGTCGGCAGGACAATCGATCCAGTCCTTCGCGTCGAGAGACAGCGCCGCGAGCGCCTTGAACTTGTCCTCCCGCCTGCCCTTCGGCAGCGCGCGAAACCGCACGCGCGCCGGCGTCTTGTCATCCTTGCCGAGCTTTCGCGCCGCGAGCACGATGCAGACCGGCTGCTGCACGCCCTCGAAAGATGCGCGTCGGCACGTCCGGCTGGTGGCCCTCGGGCGAACAGTCGATCACAAAAATGTCCGAGCAGGTCCGGCGCAGGTCGTCGCGCATCTTCTCGAAGCCCGGCCCGTTGAGAAAGCCGGCGACAGTGATGAAACAGACAATGCCTTCCTCGTCCGTATCGGCGAGGCCAGTCGCGGCGAAGCGGCCGGCGCCGAAGACCTTCAGCGTCGCCCAGCGCCAGAAATAGACATAGAGATTCTTGAGGTGCTTGCCGTGCGCGCCGACGCCCCATTCAGCGCGGCGCCTTCCATCGGTCGAGCGGCGCGTGCAGCTTGCCGCCGGCGCCGTTCTCGATCCAGCCGCCGCGCCCCTGCGCCTTTTCCTTGTACGGCGGATTGCCGATGACGACGGTGATCGGCTGATCGCGCTTGACCCTGTTCGCCTCGCGCCGCGATTTGGCGATCGCCTCGACGATCTGCGGCAATTGCTCCTCCTCGACGAAGGGATTGCCGAGCGTGTCGGTGATGTAGAGGTTGAGTTCGGGCGGGGCCTGTTGCGCGGCCATCTTGGTCAGGGACCGCATTTCGGCCAGCAGGCGCAATTGCGCGACGGCGAACGGACCGAACTGGAGTTCGAAGCCGAACAGCCGTTTCGCGGCGGCGGCGATCGCCGCCGGAACCGTGCCCGCGCCCTGATCCTTTTCGACATTGGCGGCGATTTTCCGCAACGCGCCGAGCAGGAACGTGCCGGTTCCGACCGCGGGATCGGCGAGCGTGACGTCCGACGAGGCGAGCCCCGCCGACCGCTCGAACAGAGGCCCGCGCAACGCCTGATCGACGAGGTTGACCATCGCTTCGACGACTTCCGGCGGCGTGTAATAGGAGCCGGTGAGCTTGCGCAGGCGGTTGTCGTAGACCTCGAGGAAATGCTCATAGAAATAGAGCCAGGCTTCCGGCTTGTCCTTGCTGAGCGTCGACCAGTTCACTTCGTTGAGGACGCGGGTCAGCGTGCCGAGCGAGGTTTTCAGCGATTGCTGATTGGCTTCGTCCTGGGTCAGAAGGTTGAGCGCCGTGCCGATCAGCGTGTTCGTTCTTCGCAGCTTGATCGCCGCCAGTTCGACGCCGTCTTTGAGCGAAATGTCGAAGGCGCTGCGCCATCAGGAGGCCGAAGGTCACGGCCTGCGCATAGCCGTCGGCGAATTGCTCGTCGGTGGCCTCGGGAAACAGCAGCTTCCGCCAGTCTTGCTTCAAACCCTGCAGGCTGCCGTGGCCCGCCGCCATCTCCTCCAGAACCTCGTCGCGCAACAGGCGGCAGAGGCGCGCGCTGGTCTGCGCCAGCGCCCTGGCGCTGGTCGGCGGTTGCGGCGCCCAGCTCAGAAAATCCGCGACGAGCGCGCGCAACGCCTCCGGCGCCTTCAGCTTCGCGCCGGAGCTTTCGATGTCGCCTTCGAGCAGGACGATTTTGCCGGCGAGTTCGCCGTCGCGCCAAAGGCTGAAGCCATTGCCGTCGGTATAGACGAGGTTTGGCAGGGACTTGAGCTTGCCCCATTGCCCCTTGTCGTGCGGGTCGGCGAATTTGCGCGGGTCGCAGCCCTTGCCCGGCGCCTTGACCTCGATGAAGCCGACAAGCGCGTTGTTGACGATGACCGCATAGTCCGGCCGCGTCTGCATTTGCGAGAGCGTCGTTTCGCCGACAAGCGACATATGGCCGGGCGCAAGGCCGCCGAGCGCGCGCGAGTTCCGTGAATAAGCCGTTCGAGCGGCGCCGCGGAGTTGGTCTTCAGGTGCGCCGGAAACGGCGGGATTGTCGAGCTTGGCTCGGGCTTCGGCACCGAAGGCCGAGACCACCTCCGCGAATGTCGTGTTCTGCAATGAACGCCCCAAATCCTTCCCAAGCCGATTTGTCCGTGCATGAAGTCCACGCGTCAAGACAATAGACAACGATCAAAGGATTCGAATGGACCGACAGTCAGAAAGCCCCTGTACCGGCAACGTACTTGAGTGCCCACTCCAGCCTTGACTGCGTCCTGGCCGGGCTGGACCCGGCCATCCACGAGAACGCTGCGCGTTCAAGATCAAGACACTGATAGAGCGAACGATCACCTCGCGGCTGTGGCGGCCCGGCGTGGATGGCCGGCACGAGGCCGGCCAAGACGACGGAGCCAATGGGCTCCAACACAGCGGACGCCACGAGAGTCAGCCGAGATATTTGTTTTTTTAGAATTATATGGTAGATATATTCGGATGAACAAAATCATCTTGTCTCGCGATGAAGCTAAAATTATTCACGCTACAATTTGGTGATAAATTCCGCCCCCTCGGTTAGATTACGCATCCTATACGTTCTTTTGACCGCTAAAACGGAGGCTGCGCTCCTCCAAGCTTCGAGCGAGAAGTTCGCAAGCGCCAGGGAGTTATAAGCTGACAAACGGACAGTTTTTGACACTTAAGTCATTGAAAAGGCTTTGTCGCTGCCAAAACCGCGCACCCATCTTCCCATGCAAATCCTAGCGGCCGGGCGCGCCTTGGCGTTCAGGCCCTTGCAGCCGCGCAATCACACTTTCCCGCGCGTCCTTCAGGATGGCGTGCGACAAAGCCTCGTCTCCGACCGCGCGGGCGCAGATGAGGGCGCCGACCATCGTCGCGGCGGCGACGCGGGCGCGGGCTTCCCCCTCGGACCCCTTGAGCCTTGGCTCCAGGCGCACGAGCGCGCCCGTGAGTTCGGCAAAAGCTTCCGTCCCGACCGCCTCACCTCCGGCCCCATGCGGCCCATTTCGGAGGCGAGCGCGGCAAAGCCGCAGCCCGACCCAGGCTCATCGCGGTGAGAGCGCGAGAGATAAGCGCGAATGAAGACCGCCAGCCGCTCGCTCTCAGGCGCGCTCATCGTCTGTTCGACCATCGCGCCGGTCTTCACGTGGGCGAGATGCGAGCAAACCTCGGCGACGAGCTGATCCTTCGAGGCGAAGTGCTTGTAGAAGCCGCCATGCGTCAGGCCCGCCGCGCCCATGAGGCCGTTCAAGCCCGTGGCGACGATGCCGTCCTCCCGGAATTTCTCGGCCGCCGTCGCGACGATCCGCGCCCGCGTGTTTGCCGCTTCCTTCGCTGATTTGCGCATTCGCTCTCGTACCCCGTTGACAGGATGATAGTCGACATCTAATTGGATGTCGATCAACATCTAATTGTCAGAGGGTAGAGCGATGGACATCAAGGGAAGCACGGCGCTCGTCACCGGCGGCAACAGGGGCCTCGGCCTCGCGCTCGTGCGGGCGCTGCGGGAGGCGGGCGCGGCAAAGGTCTACGCCGGGGCGCGCAAGCCGGGACGGAGTCTCGATCGAGGGCGCGGAGGTCGTGCAACTCGACGTGACCGATCCCGCGAGCGTGGCGGCGGCGGCGGCAAGGCTCAGCGACGTCAACGTGCTCGTCAACAACGCGGGAATAGCGAGTTGGCGCGGAGCCGCCGCCGAAGACAGCGTCGAAGCCGCCCGCGCCATCTTTGAGACGCATCTCTGGGGCCTCTGGCGAATGAGCAACACCTTTGCGCCGATCCTGAAAGCCAATGGCGGGGGCGCGATCGTCAATATCCTGTCCATCCTGTCCTGGCTGACGATTGACGGGTCGACAGCCTACAGCGCCTCCAAAGCTGCCGCCTGGCAGGTGTCGAACGGACTTCGCAAAGATTTGAAAGCGCAGGGCACGCAGGTGCTCGCGGTCCACGTCGCCTATATGGACACCGATATGACGGCCAGCATCCAAGGGGAGAAGTCGCCGCCGCGCGACGTGGCGGCCCAGATCGTGCAGGCGTTGGGACAGGGCCGCAGCGAACTGCTTGCCGACCCGCTCACTCAATCCGTCAAGGCGGGGCTCGGACTCGAGGCCGCGCCCTACCTCGCCTGAGTTCGGACAAACAGGAAACCGCCCGGCTTCGAAACGCCGGGCGGGGCGGCGCCCGCAAAACATGACGTTACGCGGCGCCCACGACGATCCGCCCCTTCAAGCCGCCCGCTCGAAATTCTCGATAGCCCTGAGGAGCGTCGACCGCGCAGTCGTCATGTGCGCCTCGACCGCTGCTGCGACCCGCTCGCGGTCACGGCTCTTCAGGGCGTCGATGCACGCCATGTGCTCGCGGATCGCGGCGATGTTGCGCTCGCGCTCATCGCGCTTGTTCCATTGGGTAAATGTGATATGAAGAGGCGCAACCAGATCGAGAACGGATCAAGGTTGTGTGCGGCCATCGTCGGCCGAAGACGGTGAATCGCTGTCAGTTGTCGAAGAAAGTCAATCTGTGTATCGGTGTCCTCGAGAGAGAGGTGACGGCGATCTGTCGAGCTCGCCCCGATCAGCATTGTTGGGTCAAGCGCCAATCAGCATTTGCCGAGATAGCGTGCCCAACATTACCGGTACACTTGCAACAGTTTTGTTAAACCCGGCGCACAAACCTTTGAGACAGCTCCTGTTTGGTGCTTGTTGATGAGACCGACGCTGGAGGAATTTGCCGAGATAATTGTGGATCGCCATGTTGAGAGTGGTCATATTGCTGTGAGGGCGGAGTGGTCGACTGCGGCGGGCCGGCAGTCGCCGTCGAGGATCCATTTGATGAAGGAATGCTTCTGAGTGGATGGCCGGGGCACAGGGCGCGGCCGGAGTTGCTGAAACTCTATGGAGGAGGCTTGAGCGCGATTGTAGTGTTGAGCTTGGACAGGATGGTGGAAAACCTCGGTGCATGGTGGTGCGGCTGATGTGAGTGCTCGCTGATTGCTGACGTAGCCGATGACAGCTTCGTCTTCAGCTGATCAGTGCCTCATTGCATGTGTCTGATCTGGGTCATTGTCTCGATTTGTGGATCCTCGTCAGCAGCCTGGAGAGAAGGGGTATCACTTTGATGCATCTCTCTGATAAAGGAGGAGGAGAATGAGGTGGGAGGGGGCTTGAGGTGTGTTGGAGGGGCGGCTTGATTGTGTGTCAAGCGGCTGAGAACGGCGACGGTGGAGGTTCGCGATCCGCCGGCGGGTGTCGTGTTACCTCGAGATTTTCCAGGCTCGCAACCCGATTTGGATATCTGTGTGTCACTGGGGTGGAGGAGGGTTGTGATATTGTGATCTTGGTGTTATGCTTTTCTGATTGTGCAGTCTGTTAATTTAATCCCATCTCTCGTGCGTTGTTGCTGTTGTGTGCAAAATGAGTTGCCGTGTTTGCATTTGTGTGTCGTGTCGCATGGTGGATGGTGGGTGCATCATCATGTTGTGTTTGCAGAGCACTGGGAGGCGAGCCGACGAAGGGGACACGGTCGAGTTCTGCGTCGCCATGGAAGTCCGTCAGGATGGCGCAGAAGAGGCATCGTGCTTGTTGTTGGAGCGGCGACGATCCGCTGAGCGACGTTGTGACTTTGCTGGACGGCGAGGCGCACCGTCGATCGCCGCGAATTGCTCACTTCTGGTTGCATCGGCGTTGCATCGTCGCGGAGCGGATCAGTCGCCGGACTCCAACGACTTCGCACGGTTCGATTCGTCATCCATGGACGGCAATGCAGTTCATGTGATGGGCTTTGCCGATGTCGCGTATGGGGAAGGTACGGACCCTGGCTCAGCGTGGTGCGCGACACAATCGCCTTCGAGGATCCGGAGTTCACAGTGGCGACGAGGCGGCCGCGACGACGAGAGGCAGTGCCGAGGACTTCGCCGAGGTGATCTCGAGCGGCCAGTGCGTGGAGCACATCTGATGAAGCCGCTCACCACCGCTCTTTGTTGAAGATCTTAACTTTCGCGTTGTCACGGCATCTCGAGTGTGGCGATCAGGCGAATGAGCAATAACGGTCACAAAA
>CAWGPL010000003.1:0-560578 GCA_963824465.1 uncultured Alphaproteobacteria bacterium | reverse complement strand
AGCTTTTCCAACCTGTTTCACGGGCGTTTCCCGGACAGAAGCGCGGCTCTTCCACGAGAAACCAAATCGCGCGGGCCTATCCGCCGATAGAATGCGTAATAAGCGCCGCCCCCTTCAGCCGAAAACGGCGCCGAGGCCTTCCATCGCCGGGCGGAAGGTCGGGAAGCTCGTCGCAATCATCGCTGTGTCATCGACGGTCACCGGGCGCTCGGTCGCCTGCCCCATCACGAGAAAGCTCATCGCGATGCGGTGATCGAGATGGGTCGCCACAACGCCGCCTCCGCGCGGCGCGCCGCCGGAAACGAGAAGATCGTCGCCCTCGATGGCGCAATCGGCGCCCGCGGCTTCAAGCCCGGCGGCCACCGCGGCGAGCCGGTCGCTTTCCTTGACCCGGAGTTCGTGCAGGCCCCGCATCCGCGTCGTCCCCGAGGCGAAGGCGGCGGCGACGGCCAGGATCGGATATTCGTCGATCATCGAGGGGGCGCGAGCGGCGGGCACATCCACGCCCTTTGAGCGCGCTCGCCCGCACCCTGAGGTCGGCGACCTCCTCCCCGCCCTCTACGCGCCGGTCCAGGAAGGCGATGTCGGCGCCCATTTCGATCAGCGTCGTCAGAAGCCCGGTCCTGAGCGGGTTGGTCATCACGCCTTCGATGACGATGTCGGAGCCGGGCACGATGAGCGCGGCCACAATCGGAAAGGCGGCCGAAGATGGATCGGCGGGCACGACGACAGGCCGCGCCGTCAGCTCCGGGCGCCCAACGAGCTCGATCCGGCGCCCATCGCCTTCCGTCGTCACGCGGACCTCGGCGCCGAAATGCGCCAGCATCTTTTCGGTGTGGTCCCGGGAGGCCTCGGCCTCGATAACGGTCGTCCTGCCGCGAGCGTTGAGGCCCGCGAGCAGCACCGCCGACTTGATCTGGGCCGAGGCGACCGGGGTCCGGTAGACAATCGGCGCAGGATCGCGGGCGCCTTTGAGGACGATGGGGCAGCGGCCGCCCGGCGCCTCGGAGACGACCTCAGCGCCCATGAGCCGAAGCGGATCGAGAATGCGCGCCATCGGCCGCTTCCGAAGCGAGGCGTCGCCGTCGAAGGTTGCGGTGATCCCGTGGCTCCCGACGACCCCCATCATGAGGCGCGAGCCGGTGCCGGCGTTGCCGAAGTCGAGCGCGGCGCGCGGCTCAAGGATGGCTCCGATTCCCGGACCCCGGACCCGCCAGCGGCCGGGCCCAAGCCGCTCGGTCACCGCCCCAAGCGCCTCGCAGGCCCTGCCGGTGCCCAGAACGTCATCCCCCTCGAGCAACCCTTCGATATTGGTCTCGCCACGCGCGAGCAGCCCGAAAATGAAGGCCCGGTGAGAGATCGACTTGTCGCCCGGCGGCCGGAAGCGTCCCTTGAGCGGCGGCGCGCGCAGGGCGCGAAGCGGGGAGACCTCAGCGGAGTGAGAGGGGGAAGCCGACAAGGCAGGGACTCGTTTCTTTGCCCAGCGCCCATGGCGCCTGAGAGAGCGGCGCTCCTATCATCCGCCCGTCTCTCTGTCACCCGCGCCCGACGCCACCGTTGACAAGCCCCGCCCCGCCCGACTAACGGAGCGCTCCGAAAAATCCGGTCCTTGAACGACGGAATCCATTGCCTTGGCCAAACCCGAACTCGGAATGAAGCGCCAGTGTCAGAACTGCGGCGCAAAATTCTTCGACCTGAACAAGAACCCGATCGTCTGCCCCAAGTGCGGGACAGTCTTCCTTGGCGCGCGTGCGCGCCCGCTCCGCTTCGAAGGAAGAAGAGGAAGATCCTGAAGTCGCAACGCCCGCTGGGGTCGATGTGGTCTCGCTGGACGAAGTCGAGGCGGCTGAAGAGAAGGCGGTCGAAACGGCGGTCGACGACATCGACGTCGAGGACGGCGGCGACGACGCGGAGGATGACCCCTTCCTTGAAGAGGAAGAGGAAGACGACGACGACGTCAGCAATCTTATCGACGGCGACATCGCGCCGGACGAGGAAACCTGAAGAAAGCCTCGATCAGGCCCAGTTTTTTGCGTCGCGGGCCTTGTCGGGAGGAAAGCTTTGCGGCTATACCGCCGCCCTGCCGCAAGCGGCGGCGCTTCGCCCCAAACGAAGCGCCAGTTTCTTGGGAAAATCCGGGGCCATAGCTCAGTTGGGAGAGCGCTTCAATGGCATTGAAGAGGTCGTCGGTTCGATTCCGTCTGGCTCCACCATTCCCAAGACATGAGTTTGCGCGTAAGGCGCGCGATGCGGGGGCGAAAATAGTGATCAGGCGAGGCTTGGCATCGGCGACCGCAGGATTGGCCGCGCTTTGCGCTTTGACGTCAGGGGCCCAGGCGGATTCGATCCCGTCCGGACTGCTTGGCGCCTGGACCACCTATCCCGCCGACTGCGCCAAGATCTTCGCGAGACGAGGCGGCGGGATCGTCTTTCGGCAGCCGATCGACAAGTTCGCGCAGGCTGTCATCATCACGCCTTCGCAGATTTTTGCGCCAGCCTCTGTCTGCCGCGTCGAGAAGGTAACGCGCAGCGGCGACGCTTATACGATCACCGGCGAGTGCAAGGACGCGATCAGTTACACGCCCGCAACCCTCCGCATCAAGACCCAGTCGCCTGGCGCAATGGTCTATAGCCCGTCTGCCGACGCTGCCTTGGACACGACACTGGCGAAGTGCTCGCTTTAGCGGAATTGGCTCCGCAATCCAAAATGCGGGTGCCAAGTGCACTCACTCAGCCGTCGACGCCGGCGCAATCGAGCGGGAGGCGCATGGTCACATCGATGACCGTACCGTTACGGGTCTCTCGCGGATGAAGGCCGCTATGCTCGAACACGCGCAGCATCGGCCCGTTGTCGGCGAGCACTTCCGCGATGAACTCCCTGACGCCCGCCTGCTCGCCAATCAGGGCCAAGTGATGCAACAGCAGGCTTCCGATGCCCATGCCTTGATAAGCGTCGATGACGGTGAAGGAAACTTCCGCCTGACCGGGCCGAGTGACAATGTAGCGCGCGCTGCCGACAAGAGCCGGCTTACCGTCCTCTTCGACGTCCGCGACGAGCGCCACCTGAGTCACGTAGTCGATATCGAGGAAGTGGTGCGCCTCCTCTTCTGAAAATCTGCGCTTCGGTATGAAGAAGCGATGATAGAGCGTTTCGGGACTTGTTCGCTTCAGAGCCGCGAGATAGCCGTCGCGATCGTCGGGCCGCTGCGCTCGGATCAGGACGGCCCGACCGTCCGGCAGGGCCTCCTGCGCGCGGTAACTTGCAGCGTCGATTATGGCCGCTTCTCCCGTTCGCCTTGACCGCAGCCTGCCGATCAGGGAAGGGAATCCCGCCGCAGAGCGGTCTTAAGATACGGGTTGGGCGCGCATGCACAAGCGCCGGGAGGGCGAAATGGATCGGTCCAAAATTGTCTGCGCGGCGGCGCTTCTAGCCGCTATGGCGTTCGGGGGCGGGGCAGTCGCACAGACTGCGCCCCCGTCCCAGACAAGGACGCCGCACTTCCTACAGCCGAGAGGACCTCGTCCGCACGCGAGCCACCGCTCGCCTGTCCATCACCGCCACGCCCACGGCACGATGACACGCGGGACGCCTATTCATGGAACGATGGCCGGACCGCGCATGTAAGGTCAGGTCTGACGGCCCGCGCTCGCCGAAGAATACAGCGTTCCAGGCTACTGGGCGCCCCATTCCAGTTCCGGCACGGATTTCTGGGGATAGTCCGCAGGCCGGTAGCCATCCGGCTTCTGCCTCTTCGGCAGCACGGTCCTTCCACGCGAAAGTTCTTTATAGGGGACCAGCGACAGGAAATGCGCGATCGTATTCAGCCGCGCGCGCTTCTTGTCGTCAGAGCGCACAACGTTCCACGGCGCCCAAGGGGTGTCGGTCGCCTTGAACATGTCGTCGCGGGCGCGGGAGTAATCGTACCAACGGCTGTATGATTTGAGGTCCATCGGCGACAGCTTCCAGATTTTTCTGGGGTCGTTGATGCGCGCTTCGAGTCTGCGCGTCTGCTCGTCCGGGCTGACTTCCAGCCAATATTTTATCAGGATGATCCCCGATTCCACCATAACTTTCTCGACCGAGGGCGCAAGTTCGAGAAAGCGCTCGACCTGATCCATCGAGCAGAATCCCATCACCCGCTCGACGCCTGCGCGATTGTACCAGCTGCGGTCGAAGATGACGATTTCGCCTGCAGCCGGCAGGTGACGCATGTAGCGTTGAATGTACATCTGCGATTTTTCGCGTTCGGTCGGGGCCGGGAGCGCCACGACGCGAAAAATTCGAGGACTGACGCGCTCGGTCATCGCCTTGATCACGCCCCCCTTTCCAGCCCCGTCGCGTCCCTCGAAAATGATGACGATTTTCAATCCCTTTTCGACGACCCATAGCTGCAGCTTGACGAGTTCGGCATGCAAACGTGCAAGCTCGCGCTCATAAACCTTGCCTCCCAACTTATCCGGAAGTTTGCCGTCGGGTTTTTTCCCCGCGGAACCGAGTTTTTCCTTGTTTTTCTTCTTGGCGGCCATGTCGTCCTCCGGCCTCTGTCCTTTACAAGATACTGGCGTCTATTTAGAAATGCCAGCGCTCGCAGGCGCGCGGGATCATGCCGCGGAAGCGCAGGACGGAAACGGCTCGCTCAGGAGATTTATGAGATGACACGCGCCCGGAGCTTTCTCGCCCTGGTCCTTCTGACAAGCGCCTGCGCGCTGCCCTGGGCTGCGCAAACCGGCAGTCCCCTTGTGCCGACGGCGCATGCGCAGATCCTCAAGAACCTGATCGCCAAGCTCCGCGGCTCGTCTCTGCCTGATGGAATTGTCAAGTCGAACGGCCGCATCGAAGCGACCCAGGTCGATGTTTCGTCAAAATATGCCGGGCGGCTCGAGGATGTGACAGTCGAGGAAGGCTCGACTGTCACGAAGGGGCAGGTCATCGCGCGCATCTCCTCGCCGGAATACGAAGCGCAGTTGCGCGCGGCTCAGTCGGACGTGCAGCGGGCCAAGGACGCGCTCGCCTCCGCAGAGGCGGAAATCTCGGCGCGGCAGAGCGCGCTCGAATTCGCCAAGTCGGATTTCGCCCGCGGCCAGGAGCTAATCAAGAGCGGCTTCATCACGAAGCAGACCTTTGAGCAGCGCAAGCGCAATTTCGAAGCGGCGACGGCGTCTGTGATGAGCTTCACCTCGCAGCGCGACCAGGCCCTGTCCAAGATCAAGTCGTCGGAAGCGGAAGTCGAGAGAATCGAGTCGATCATCAAGGACATGACGCTGGTTTCGCCTCGCAACGGAAGGGTGCAGTACCAGCTTGCGCGCGCCGGCGAAGTCGTCGCCGCAGGCTCGCCCATCGTCACGATCCTCGACCTGACCGACGTCTATATGACGCTCTTCCTGCCGGCGGCGGACGTAGGACGCCTCAAGATCGGCGATGAGGCCCGGCTTATTCTCGACCCGGTGCCCGATTACGTGATCCCCGCGAATGTCAGCTTTGTCGCGGCCGACGCTCAGTTTACGCCAAAGACTGTGGAGACGAGCGACGAGCGCGCCAAGCTCATGTTCCGCGTGAAACTGCGGGTCGACGCGCGCATCCTCAACGAATATTATACGCGGGTGAAGACCGGGGTGAGAGGCCTTGGTTTTGTGCGGACAAAGCCCGGCGTCGACTGGCCGGAAGAGCTTCAGGTCAAGCTGCCGGACCGTCCGCTGGCCGCCCCGGCCGCGGCGTCCGGGCAGCCAAACAGCGACGCGTCTGATGTGAAAGCGCCTGACGCCAAATGACAGGCGAGCCGGTCGCCCGGGTCAACAACGTATCGCACCGGTACGGGGCGACGATCTCTCTCGCCGATGTCACCATCGACATTCCGTCGCGAATCATGGTGGGCGTGATCGGGCCGGACGGCGTCGGCAAGTCGACTCTGCTCGGGCTCATTGCGGGCGTAAAGAAGATCCAGTCCGGCGAGGTCGTCGTCTTCGACAAGACCATCGCCAACCAGGAAACGTTACGCGAGATTCGCGGCCGCATCGCCTATATGCCGCAGGGCCTCGGCCGCAACCTCTACCCGACGCTCTCCGTATTCGAGAACATCGACTTCTTCGGCCGCCTGTTCGGATTGTCCGCGACGGAACGTCGCTCCAAGATTGATGAGCTTCTTACGGCGACGAGCCTGGAGAAGTTCGAAGCGCGTCCGGCCGGCAAGCTCTCGGGCGGCATGAAGCAGAAGCTGAGCCTCTGCTGCGCGCTCATTAACGATCCCGACCTCCTCATCCTCGACGAGCCGACGACCGGCGTCGATCCCCTCTCGCGCGGCCAGTTCTGGGATCTCATCAATACGATCCGCGCGCGCCGGCCGCAGATGAGCGTGATCGTCGCCACGGCTTACATGGACGAGGCGGAGCGCTTCGATTGGCTGATGGCCATGGACGACGGCAAGATCATCGCCACGGGGACCCTCAAGGAGCTGCTGGCCAAGACCGGCGAGCCTAATCTCGACGACGCCTTCATCGCCATGATGCCTGAGGCCAAACGGGCCTTGCATAAGAAAGTGGTAGTGCGTCCGCGCGTGGCCTCGCCGGACGAGACGCCGGCGATCGAGGCGGAAGGGTTGACGCGCCAGTTCGGCGACTTCGTCGCCGTCGATCATGTCAGCTTCAAAATCGCGCGGGGGGAGATCTTCGGCTTTCTTGGCTCGAACGGCTGCGGCAAGTCGACGACTATGAAAATGCTGGTCGGCTTCCTGCCGGCGAGCAGCGGCACGTGCAAGCTGTTCGGCGAGCCGATGGGCTCCAACGACATGCAGGCCCGGCGCAACGTCGGCTATATGACCCAGGCCTTTTCGCTCTACGGCGAATTGACGGTCGCGCAGAATCTCGAGCTCCACGCGCAACTCTATCACCTGCCGCCGGAAAAGGTCGCGGGGAGGATCGAGGACCTGCTCGAGCGCTACGATCTCAAGTCGGTCGTCAATTCGCGCCCCGACAGCCTTCCGCTCGGCATGAAGCAGCGCCTCCAGCTCGCCGTCGCGGTGCTGCACGAACCCTCCATTCTCATCCTCGATGAGCCGACCTCGGGCGTCGACCCGATCGCGCGCGACGCGTTCTGGCGCACGCTGATCGACCTTTCGCGAGACGAAGGCGTGACGATCTTCGTCACCACCCATTTCATGAACGAGGCCGACCGCTGCGACCGCATCTCGCTCATGCATGCTGGCAAGGTGCTCGCCGTTGGCGCACCGCAGGAACTGGTCAAAGAGCGCGGAAGCTCATCGCTTGAGGACTGCTTCGTCGGCTATCTCGCGGAAGCCGCTGGCATTGACATGTCGAAAAAAGCCGAGGCGCCCGCGCCGACCGCCGCCGAAGCCGCGGCGCCCGAGCGGCCGAAGCGCTTCAAAATCGGCCGGCTTTGGGCCTACGCGCGCCGCGAGACGGTCGAGCTGCTGCGCGATCCGATCCGGCTGGCTTTCGCGCTCGTCGGCCCCATCATTCTCATGTTCGCCTTTGGCTATGGAATCTCGTTCGACATCGAGAACCTGCAGACCGCGAGCTTCGATCAGGACGAGACGCCCGAGAGCCGCGAGCTGCTTCAGGGTTTTGACGGATCGCGCTATTTCGAGGTCCAACCCCCGATCAAGACGCCGGGCGACATGGAGCGGCGGCTGAGAAGCGGGAATACTCAGATCGTGGTCGAAGTGCCGCCCGGATTCGGCCGAGATCTTCTCAGCAACCGCGCGCCGGAAGTCGACGCGACGGTCGATGGCGCAATGACGTTCCGCGGCGAAACGGCGAAGAACTACGTGACCCGCGTAATCCGGAATCAAGGGGAAGAGTTGCAGCGGAGCTTGCACCGCGCCGGCACGGCCAATGCCTGGAACTCCGACGATATCCAGACGCGCTTCCGCTACAATCAGGCCTTTCTCAGCGTCAACGCGATGGTGCCCAGCATCTTCATGCTGCTGCTCTGCCTAATTCCGGCGATCATGTCGGCGATCGCGGTCGTGCGCGAGAAGGAGACCGGCTCGATCGCCAACTTTCGCTCGACGCCAATCACTCGGTTCGAGTACCTCGTTGGAAAGCAGTTGCCCTATATCGCGGTCTCGATGATCGCCTTCTTCGCCCTGCTCATGATCGCGATTTTCATTTTCCGCGTGCCGCCGAAGGGACCGTTCCTCGTTCTGCTCCTCGGAACGATCGTCTATGTCATCGCGACTGTGGGGTTCGGGGTTCTGATCTCCTCCTTTACGCGAACGCAGGTCGCAGCCGTCTTCGCGACCGCGATTCTGTCGATCGTGCCAGCGGTCAATTTCTCAGGAATGCTCGCCCCAGTCTCGTCGCTCTCGGGCGGGGCGAAGGTGATCGGCCTGTCCTTTCCCTCGTCCTGGTATCAGCAGGTCTCGGTCGGGGTATTCGCCAAGGCGCTTGGCCTCGCCGACCTCTGGCGCGACATCGCCGCGATCGCGTTCATCGCGCTCGTGTTTCTGGCTTTGTCGCTCGTCTTGCTTCGCAAGCAGGAGACCTAAGATGACGGCGTCTGCACCGCCGGCAGTCCCCCGCCTCGCGGAGACGAAGCCGCTCACCTTCGTCGACCATGTGGTCAATATCTTCCATCTGGTCATCAAGGAACTGAGAAGCATTCGGGCTGACCCGACGATGCTGATCCTGGTCGTCTACGCCTTCAGCATCTCGGTCAATACGGTCGCCACGGGCGCAGTGACGGAAGCGACCAATCTCTCGGTCGGCATCGTGGACGAGGACGGATCCGACCTGTCGCGTCAGATCGCGGAGGGGCTTCGGCTACCGACTTTCCAGCCGCCGGTGCACATCACAGCTTCCCAGATCGACCCGTTGATGGATCAGGGCAAGCTGCTGTTCGTGGTCGAGATCCCGCCGAATTTCGAGGCTGACATTCGCGCTCAGCGCAAGACCGGCATCCAGATCAACGTTGACGCGACGGCGGTCGCCCAAGCTGGCAATGGCGCCGGTTACCTCAACACGGCGATCGCCAATGAGATCCAGAGGTTCATCTCAGGGCGGGAGGGCGCGACCGCTGGTTTGATCAATCTCGTTGTGCGCGCCGCCTTCAACCCGAACCTCAAGACAGCTTGGTTCTCAGCGATGACCCAGGTCATCAACCAGATCACGCTTCTGACGGTCATCCTCACCGGCGCGGCGCTGATTCGCGAGCGCGAACAAGGCACGGTCGAGCACCTGCTGGTCATGCCGGTCGTGCCGTCGGAGATCATGCTGGCCAAGATGATCGCCAATGGCCTCGTCATCCTGGTTGCAGCGATGCTGTCGCTGCAATTCGTCGTGCACTGGTGGATCGGCTCGCCGATCAACGGGTCTTTGCTTCTGTTCCTGCTCGGGGCGGCGATCTATGCGCTCGTCGTGGCGGCGCTGGGCATCATGCTCGGCACGCTCGCGACGACCATGGGCCAGTTCGGCCTCCTCGCAATGCCAGTGTTGATCGTGACGCAACTGCTCTCGGGTAGCGCCACGCCGATGGAGAGCATGCCGATCTGGCTGCAGTATTTCGTTCAGACGATCAGCCCGACGCCGCATTTCGTGCAATTCGCTCAAGCAGTGCTGTTCCGCGGCGCCGATATCACCCTTGTATGGCGTCCACTCGTCGCAATGCTCGCGATCGGCGTCGTTTATTTTACAATCGCGTCCTGGCGCTTTCGAAAGGTCATTTTTGGCGGTTGAGGGCGATCCGCTCCCGAACGTGACGTCAATTCGGTCTTTTTGCCCCCCGCGCCCGCAGGATCTCCCCTGCGAGTTCATGGGCGTGCGACTTGGGGATCAGCCCATCGATCGTGAGTGCGGCGAGACCATGGACGAGCGCCCAACCTCCCACCGCCTCCGGACTGTGGCCGTCAGAGCTCCTATCCGCCGCGCGCTCCAGGAGCACAAATGCGGCCTGCGCCGCTTCGTCGAGCTGGGGATATTTGGCGCGCTCGACGAGAACCGGACCGAACATCAGTCGAAAAAGGCCGCGTTTCTGCTCAGCGAAATCGACATAGGCAAGGCCAAGCGAGGCAAATGGCGCGCGCTCGTCTAGGGCCGCCTCCAGATGCTCATGCAATTCGCGGAAGCCTTCCGTGGCGACGGAGGCCAACAGATCCTCCTTGCTCGCGAAATGGCGGTAAGCAGCGGTTGCGGAGACTCCGACCCGTCGGGCTGTCTCCCGCAACCCCACGGTGTCGGGACCTCCCTCGTCCAGTATGGCGCGAGCCGCGCTGCGCATAGCGTTTGGCAAATCTCCGTGGCGATATGGGCGTTGGGCAGGAGTATCCATACGACCTCTCCTTGCGCGCTCGGCAGCCCCCCAGAAACCAAGCCTTTCGTTAAACTATTCCGTGAGTGAACACCTTTCACATTCAACGTGACGATTCTGAGTTTACCTTGTAAGAGGCGGTTTTGTCCAGCCGTTCGCTACGCCCGCGGCAATCAACCTCACGTCTCACAGGGGCCAATTCGGTCGATGAGATCGTCTTGGCGATGACACAATCTCAGCGGGCGCGGAAACCTTGAGAAAACCCACCTTGGCGCGGACGAATTGACAGCCGCCGCGGCTAGCGGCTCTGATGCGGCAGGAGGCTTCGCGCCAATATGAAGATCACCGTCGACATTGACTGCACCCCGCTCGAAGCCCGGCAGTTCATGGGGCTTCCTGACGTCGAGCCGATGCAGAAGGCAGCCATGGCCGAGATCGAGCGACGGATGATGGTTGAACTTGAGCGCTTCTCGCCAGAAACATTGTTCAAAGCTTGGCTGCCGATCGCCGGCATGAATGCCGAGTGGTTTCAGGAATTCCTTAAGCGTACGACGTCCTCCTGATCCCGCGACCGCCTGTCGCAGGAGAGAAAATTTGGGCTCGGCAAGGCCCCATAACACTTCCGAGGGCAAGGCCATGACCCTACATGATGCTCAAGCCGTCGCTAGGCGGCAATCTGACCATCGGGCCGCTCCTGTCGCTTCGGGGCTGGGGACGGCGCCATCAAGGGAAAGACCATGAATCTCGAAAAATATACCGAGCGGGCACGCGGCTTCGTCCAGTCGGCCCAGCAGCTTGCACTTCGGGAGGGAAACCAGCAGTTCACGCCCGAGCATCTTCTAAAGGTGCTTCTCGATGACGAGGAGGGCCTCTGCTCTGGCCTTATCGATCGCGCGGGCGGCAACTCGCGGGAGGCGCTCCGCCAGACGGAAACCGCGCTCGCCAAGCTCCCGAAAGTCGGGGGCTCGGGCGCGGGACAAATTTATCTCGCTCCGACGACCGCGCGCGTCTTCGACAACGCTGAGAAGATCGCGCAGAAAGCAGGCGATTCCTTCGTCACTGTCGAGCGCCTGCTCATCGCCATCGCGATGGAGAAGGGTTCGGAAGCGGCCAAGATCCTGGCCAATGTCGGCGTCTCGCCACAAAGCCTGAACGCGGCCGTCAACGACCTACGAAAGGGCCGGACCGCGGACTCGGCCAGCGCCGAGAACCAGTATGACGCCCTCAAGAAGTATACCCGCGACCTCACCGAGGCCGCCAAGACCGGCAAGCTCGATCCGGTGATCGGGCGCGACGAGGAGATTCGCCGCACGATCCAGGTGTTGTCGCGCCGCACGAAAAATAATCCCGTACTGATCGGCGAGCCCGGCGTCGGCAAAACCGCAATCGTCGAGGGCTTGGCGCTGCGCATTGTCAACGGCGACGTGCCTGAGTCGCTGCGCGACAAGAAGCTGCTCTCGCTCGACATGGGATCGCTGATCGCGGGCGCCAAATATCGCGGCGAGTTCGAGGAGCGGCTGAAGGCCGTGCTCAATGAGGTCACCTCTGCCGAGGGCGGCATCGTCCTGTTCATCGACGAGATGCATACGCTCGTGGGCGCCGGCAAGGCGGACGGGGCGATGGACGCCTCGAACCTCTTGAAGCCTGCGCTTGCGCGCGGCGAACTGCACTGCGTCGGCGCGACCACGCTCGACGAGTTTCGCAAGCATGTCGAGAAGGACGCGGCGCTGGCGCGGCGCTTCCAGCCGGTATTCGTCTCCCAGCCGACGGTCGAGGACACGATCTCGATTCTGCGCGGCCTCAAGGAGAAGTACGAGGCCCATCACGGCGTCCGCATCACGGACCCGGCAATCATCGCAGCGGCAACCCTCTCCGACCGCTACATCGCCGACAGGTTTCTGCCGGACAAGGCGATCGATCTCATTGACGAAGCCGCTTCCCGCCAGCGGATGCAGGTCGACTCCAAGCCCGAGGAGTTGGACGAGCTCGATCGGCGCATCATGCAACTCAAGATCGAGCAGGAGGCGCTAAAGAAGGAGACCGACAACGCCTCCAAGGACCGCCTGCAGAAGCTCGGCAGCGAACTCGCCGAATTGCAGGAAAAGTCCGACGCGCTGACCGCGCGCTGGAAAGCCGAGAAGGACAAGGTCGGCCAGGCCGCCAAACTCAAGGAAGAGTTGGACACCGCCCGCAATGCGCTCGCTCAGGCGCAACGCAAGGGCGACTACGCAGAAGCCGGCAAGCTGACCTATGGCACGATCCCCGAGCTGGAGCGGAAGCTTGCGGAAGCCGAACAGCAAGGCAGCGGCGGAGCGTTGGTCGACGAGGCGGTCACCGCCAACCACGTTGCTCAGGTCGTCTCTCGCTGGACCGGCGTGCCGGTCGACAAGATGCTCGAAGGTGAGCGCGAAAAGCTCCTCAAGATGGAGGAGGAGATCGCGCGACGCGTCGTCGGGCAGCGCGAGGCGGTGACGGCCGTCTCGACGGCGGTCAGGCGCGCCCGCGCTGGCCTGCAGGACCCGAACCGGCCAATCGGCTCGTTCATATTCCTTGGGCCCACCGGCGTCGGCAAGACCGAGCTTACCAAGGCGCTTGCCGCGTTCTTGTTCGACGACGAAAGCGCGATGGTCCGCATCGACATGTCAGAGTACATGGAGAAGCATTCGGTCGCACGCCTTATCGGCGCGCCTCCCGGCTATGTCGGCTATGAGGAAGGCGGCGCGCTGACGGAAGCGGTTCGCCGCAGGCCTTATCAGGTCGTGCTGTTCGACGAGATCGAGAAGGCGCATCCGGACGTGTTCAACGTCCTGTTGCAGGTCCTCGACGACGGACGGCTTACCGACGGCCAGGGCCGCACGGTCGATTTCCGCAACGTGCTGATCGTCATGACCTCGAACCTCGGCTCCGAGTACCTCGTGAACCTTGGCGAGAACGAAGACGCCAAAGCGGTCGAGAAGGAGGTCATGGGCATCGTCCGCGGCCACTTCCGTCCTGAGTTCCTGAACCGGATCGACGAGATCATCCTGTTCCACCGGCTGCGGCGCGAGGACATGGGCTCGATCGTCGAGATCCAGTTCAAGCGGCTTCAGCGGCTGCTCGACGAGCGCAAGATCAAGGTCGATCTCGACGCAAAGGGACGACAATGGCTGGCTGACAAGGGCTACGACCCGAGCTATGGCGCCCGGCCGCTGAAGCGCGTGATCCAAAAGTGGGTTCAGGACCCGCTGGCGCAGAAGCTGCTAGCCGGCGAGATCGCGGACGGTTCGACCGTCAAGATCAGCGCCGACAAGGGACGGCTTACCCTCGACGGCCAGCCGGTAGGCTCGCCCGAGGGAGAAGAGCCTCCGGCCAAGAAGACGGTCGTCCAGTTCCCGAAAGCCTGATGCGAAACTCCGCCGCGCTCCGCGAATCAACGGGCGCGGCGGGGCCGCGAATTGGGTAGGCTGGGCCGGACGGGAATGGGAGCATCGAAACCCGCCGATGTTTAGCGGTGGCCTTACTCACTTTATCGGCGGTTCGCCGATGGCCGTGCTGGTGCGGTTGGTCGTCGTGTCCTTCCTGGTCGGGCTACTGCTCGAAATGTTCGGCTTCGATCCGGCGACGCTGTTTCATCAAGCTGTCCGGACTCTGCGGCACATGGTTGAGTTTGGTTTTAGCGACGTGCGGCAGATCGGCCGCATTCTGCTGACCGGAGCGATGGTCGTCATTCCGGTGTGGATCGTCCTGCGCCTTCTGGACGCGGGCCGGACCCGATAGGGTCCGCGGGGAGCCGCTAAGGGTTCGCAGGCCGGCAAGCCGGAACGTCGCATGGACCTCTTTCGCCAATGGACACCTACCGGCCGTATCTCCCTCTCAACACGTTGAAACCCGTCGCCGACGCGGTCTGGACGGTCGACGGTCCTGAGATTGGGATGCGGTATCTGGGAACGACGCTGCCCTTTCCGACGCGCATGACCGTCGTGCGCCTGCCATCCGGAGAGATCTGGATCCATTCGCCTACGGCCTGGGACGAGGGGCTCGCGCGCACGGTGGAGAAGCTTGGGCGCGTAGCGTTTCTGATAGCGCCGAACACCCTGCATTATTGGTATTTGCCGGAATGGCAGGTGGCTTTTCCGAACACGGTGAGTTACGGCGCTCCGGGCGTCGCGCGCAAGGCGCGCCGCAACATACGCATCGACCGAACGCTCGGCGACGAACCGCCTGCTGAATGGGCAGGCGCCTTCGACCAATGCCTGGCGCCCGGCAGCCTTCTCACGGAAGTCGATTTCTTCCATCGCGCGAGCAAAACGCTGATCCTCACCGACCTCATCGAAAATTTCGAGCCTGCCCGGATTCGCAAGCGTTGGTTGCGTTGGGCGGTTCGGGCTTTCGGGGCCGCCGACCCCGACGGCAAAGCGCCCTATGACATGCAATGGAGTTTTATCGGTCATCGGCGCGAACTGCGCGCGGCCGTTGAACGGATGATCAGCTGGGGGCCCGAGCGCATCCTCCTTGCGCATGGCAGGAGCTATGACCGTAACGGCGTGAGCGAGTTGCGGCGGGCATTCCGCTGGGTGCTTTGACAGATCGTCCCGCCAAAACGAATGGGCCCGCCAATCGGCGGGCCCATCGCAGTCCAGAACGCGCCCTTACGGGCAATTGTCCCAAAAGCCGGTCGTTCGCGCCGGGCTCGTATAGTACCAGCACAGCCCCGGCGCTGGAGGCGGCGGCGCAAAGGAGGCGGCCGCGGCCGCTGTCAACATGCCGAGCGCTGCGCCTGCGGCGATCGCCCCGCCCGCGCCCCACCAATATCCGGATGGTCGACCCCAACCCCATCCGCCCACAGGGACGCCGACCGGGCGCCAGCCCGGCGGACGCGGCGGCGGACGCCACGCCATTCCAGGGGGATGTCCATGCCATCCGCCCGGCGGCGGTCGCATGCCCGGTCCTCCCGGGCGCATTCCCGGCGGATGACCGCCATGCCAACCCGGCGGCCGACCGACGGGACGCCCAACGTGTCCGGGGTGTCCCCCGGGCCGTCCATGCGGATGGCCGTGAAACTGGGCCAAGACGAGCGGGCTCGCAGCGGCTGGCGTCCCATTCGAGCCGGCGACAATCTCCATGGCTTCCGCCTGGAGCGGCGCCGCCGCCATGAGCACGGCCGTCAGAGCGCCCATTGCTGTTTTTGCTTTTGCCATTCTGCCTCCCATGTTGGGCTTGCCTCGCGATCAGATGCGCGACTTTTAACCGTACGGCCGCGAGGACCAGCCGGTGAGAAGATAGAAACGCGGGTTTCCCAAACGAAGTTCCAGCCTATCGCGACTTTTGATAATCCCGAAGGCTTGTCGAAGCGTTAAACCAGCTTATCCGTACTGGAGCATCGCGACGCCCAACCCGCCTACAGGGCTCGCGCCGTTACTTCGAAGGATCGACGTCTTCCTCGCCCCGATGCCGCCGGACAGCCGATTCGTGGTCGTGGCTGGAATGGCCGGCATCAGGCTCGTCGGAGTGGTCGCCGTGCGCATGATCGTTTTCGTGGTGGACGTGAAGCCCCTGCGCCTCATCGTGACCGGGATGGGAATGCGCATGGCCATGATGTCCATGATCATGTTCTTCATGGTTGTGGCCGTGACGATGCCCATGGTCGTGATGATCATGATGGCCATCATGGGCCGCGGCTTCAGCCATCACATAGGCCGCGCCTTCCGGGTTGAAGGGCGCCTCGAGCGGAGTTACTCGGGCGCCCAGTGATTTTGCGATGTCTTCGATCTCCGAGTCCCGGCGCACACGGAGCGTCTTCGCCGTCGCCTCCGCGGGCGCGTGATAGTTGCCGAGCCGCAACGCGATGCGAATGAGCGTAAGCGGGTCGGCAGAGCGAATCTCCATCAGCGGCTCAGGCGCGGCGACAACTTCCACGATGCGCCCGTCCTCGAGCTTGAGGCCGTCGCCATGACGCAACATCGTCGGCTCGGGAAGCTCAAGCGTGAATGCAAGTCCACCCACGCCGGAGAACGCCGCATGCTGGCGGTAGCGCTCGTCGAATTCGAGCACGACCGCGTCGGCCGGCTCACCCGACCAGTCGCCCGATGCGACGACCTCTTTCGCAAGCTGCATTTGCTTCCTTTCAATTCAGTCCCCCCACCCGGGGCTTGGGCTGGGCTCCTCCCTACGCGCGGCTCGCGGCGCGGAAAAGGCGCCCTTTCATGCGTGCGCCGACGCGTGCTCTTGTTCCGCCTCATGGCGCATGAGGGCCCAGAGCGCTTCCACGTCAGCCCGTTCGGTGGTCAACGCGCCCACCGAAACGCGCACCATCCAACGACCGTCCAAAATCGCGGGCGTAACATAGGCTTTTCCAGAGCGGTTAATCGCCTGCGCCCAGGAGAGCGTGTGGCTGTCGAGCGCCTCGCCTTCGAGTCCCTCGGGCTCGTGGCGGACGCAGACCGTCTGCAACGGAACAGGCGCCAGAACCCTCCAGCCCGGCGCGCGGTGCAGCCTCGCCTTCGAGCCAGCGGGCGTTTTCCATGTCGCGGCGAAGGCGCGCCTGCAAAGCCTCCACGCCTTCGGCGCGCAAAAGACACCAGAGTTTCAGCGCCCGGAAGCGGCGGCCAAGCGGGACGCCCCAGTCGCGATAGTTCGTCACCTCGCCTTCGACGTGGTTGCGCAGATAGCTCGGGTTGGCGCCCATCACGCGGATGAGATGCTGGGGATCGCGAACATAGTAGAGCGAACAGTCGAAAGCGGCGCCAAGCCATTTGTGCGGATTGAAGACGAGCAAGTCGGCGCTCTCGATCCCCTCCCACATCCAGCGGCATTCCGGCAGGATCATCGCCGAACCGGCCATCGCCGCGTCGACATGAAGCCAGATCCCATAGCGCTTCGCGATCGCCGGCGAGCGCGGCGATCGGATCGAGCGCCGTCGTGCCGGTCGCGCCGGTGGTCGCAACGATCGCGCAGGGCGTGCGTCCGGCGGCGAGGTCGGCCTGAACCATCGCCTCCAGGGCGTCCGCGCGCATGGCGTAGGCCGCGTCGAGATCGACGAAGCGCAGGTTCTCGCGGCCGAAGCCGGCGAGGAGGACGTCCTTTTCGACCGAACTGTTGGACTGGGCCGAGGTATAGACGACAAGCCGTTTGCCGCTTTCCGCCAGGCCGCCGCGCGCGAGCGAATAGTTCGTCGTGCGCTCACGGGCGCAGATCAGGGCGACCAGCGTGCTCGTCGAGGCCGTATCCTGAATGACGCCGCTCCAGGCGGCGGAGAGCCCAACGAGTTGGCGCATCCAATCGGCGACGGCCTCCTCGACCTCAGTCAGCGCCGGCGCGGCCTGCCAGGTCAGGCCGAGCGCGCCCAGGCCGGAGCTCAAAAAATCGCCGAGCACCGACGAAAGATCGCTGTTGGCGGGGAAATAGCCGAAGAACCGGGGATGCTGGAAATGCGACAGCCCCGGCGCGATGAGCGCATCCATGTCGCGCAGGATGGCTTCGAACGGCTCGGGCGCCTCCGGCGCCGCTTTCGGCAGCGCGGCCCGGATGGCGCCGGGCTCGGAGCGCGCCATGACGGGCCGCTCGGGGAGCGTTGCGCGATAGTCGGCGATCCAGTCGATGACCTCATGGCCGGCGCGCCGGAATTCCTCGGGCGTCAAACGTTTCTCCCTGTGCCCTTGCCTCTTATCGCCGCGGTCCGGAACCGCAGCCGCCGGCTGGGTCCGCGACCCGGCCCTCCAAAAAATGCGCCAGCCGGCCTGTAAGCCGGGTTCTGTATGGCCAGGGCTCGCGCCCTGGCGTGACGACCATTCCTCTAGGACGCCCGTCGCCGGGCGCCTCAAGCAACCAACCCGAGCGACAGAGCCAACGGAAAGGCCCCGCGAGAATTGCTCCTGCGCGCATCGCTCCTATTCGGTCTTGCTCCCGGCGGGGCTTGCCGTGCCGCGGAACGTTGCCGCCCGCGCGGTGCGCTCTTACCGCACCCTTTCACCCTTGCCCACATGAACCCTGAAGCCCATGGAGGCGGTTTGCTTTCTGTGGCGCTTTCCCTGGGGTCGCCCCCGCCGGACGTTATCCGGCGCCGTATCCGTTTGGAGCCCGGACTTTCCTCCGCCCGTGAAGGCGGCGGCCGTCCAGCCGACTGGCCGGCGAGGGATAGGGGGCGGCGTGAGGATCGGTCAAGGCCGAGAGTGGCGGCCGCGTGAACTCTCGGGGTCGAATTCGCGCGACTCTGTGGGAACTTCCCCGTTCATTGCAGCTTTACGATGATTGTGGGAAAAGGCCCTCTTGCAGCCGGGACATGGGCTTCCGGCTGCAAAGCCCGTCGCAACGGCGGGGGGCCCGATTTCCATCAGCCGTGGGGCTTTAGGAGGAATTCTTTCCATGAAAAAGATGATCGCTCTTTCGCTGGCCCTCGCCGGCGGGGTCTCCCTTTCGGCCTGCCAGACGCCGCAGCAGCAGAATGCTCTCGTAGGCGGCGCGCTCGGCGGCGGCGCGGGCGCGCTCATCGGATCGGCGGTCTCCGGCGGCAGCGCGGGCGGCACGCTGGCGGGCGCTGCGATCGGCGCGGCGTCGGGCGCCATGATCGGCTCGGCCGCAACGCCTCAGCCGCAAGGCCGTTGCGCGCAGTGGGGATATGACTACAACGGCAACCGCGTCTGCGTCGCTTTCTACTGAAACCGAAACATAGGCGGGCGGGATGGGTCTTTGCGATGACGCGGGTGGTCGCGCCGGCCAACGGAGGGATTCTTCTATGAAAAAGATCATCGCGCTTTCCCTGGCCCTGTTTGGCGCAGTGTCCCTGTCCGCCTGCCAGACACAGCAGCAGACGAATACGCTGATTGGCGGCGGTCTCGGAGCTGGCGCCGGGGCGCTCATCGGCTCCGCAGTCTCGGGAGGCAGCGCGGGCGGCGCACTCGCGGGCGCGGCGATCGGCGGCGTCGGCGGCGCCATGGTCGGCAACGCCGTCACACCGCGACACCACTGTGCACGCTGGGGTTACGATTATAACGGCCGCCGCGTCTGCCTGGCGCGCAACTACTGAGGTGAACTCGCTGGCCCGGGCTTGACGCCCGGGCCAATTGTTCGGGGGGTCGCCTTTTTATTTCCCATGACCACGTCCCCCTCCCCGGACACCTCCCTTGTTGGCCGCTTCCTCGCCTCGCCAAACCATGGCGAGCGGCGCGGAGTGGGGTCGGCCGAATTGCCTAATCCTTCACTACACAGGGATGTCGACCGGCGAAGGAGCGCTGGCCCGGCTCTGTGACCCCGCTTCGGAAGTCTCCTCGCACTATCTCGTCTGGGAAGACGGACGGATCGACCAACTCGTCCCCGAGAGCGAACGGGCCTGGCACGCAGGCAAAAGCGTCTGGAGGGGCGAAACGGACCTCAATTCCGCATCGATTGGGATTGAGATCGTAAATCCCGGCCACGATGGCGGCCTCCCCCCCTTCCCCGCCCCTCAGATCGAGGCCGTCATCGCGCTTTGCCGCGACATCTGCGCCCGCTGGGCGATCCGGCCCGAGCGCGTGCTCGCGCATTCGGATGTCGCGCCGATGCGCAAGCGTGATCCTGGCGAACGGTTCCCTTGGGAACGGCTGTGGCGCCAAGGGGTCGGCCATTGGACGGAGGCGAGGCCAATATCGGGCCCCGCGCTTTTCCGCCTGCATGACGAAGGTCCGCCCGTTCGCGCCCTTCAGGCGATGCTGGCGCTATACGGTTACGGCGTGGGGATCACCGGCGTTTACGATCGTGACACGCGCGCCGCTGTCGCCGCCTTCCAGCGCCGTTTCCGTCCGGAACGCATCGACGGCGAGGCGGACGCCTCCACGATTGCAACCTTAAAGGCGCTGATTGATGGTCTGTCGGCTCCCGAGGGCGGAACCGGCGCGACCGCCGTGGGTTTCTAAATTCACTAAATTTTGAGGAATTTCCACGAGTTAAACTGTTCTTTACCCCGGTTGACGCTTGACACACGGCGGAAACCGGTTTGAATGCCGCCAATAAAAAATCTGACCGTTTGGTCGAACAATTTTGGGAGCGCCGGGCGTCGTGGAAGCGACTGATTGGAAAGAGCCGGCTTACTTTCACAAAGTTATCGACTGCCAGTGGGCCTGTCCGGCCCACACGCCTGTGCCGGAATATATCCGCAGGATCGCGGAGGGCGACCACGACGGCGCCTATATGATCAATTGGAACTCGAATGTTTTTCCCGGGATCCTGGGACGCACATGCGATCGGCCTTGCGAGCCCGCCTGCCGTCGCGGCCGCCTCCAGGAAGAGCCAGTCGCAATTTGTCGCCTGAAACGCATCGCGGCCGACCGCAAGGGCGATGTCGCGAGTCTCCTCCCCACGGGGCCTGAACGCCGCAACGGAAAGCGCGTCGCCTGCATCGGCGCCGGACCCGCCTCGCTGACGGTGGCCCGCGACCTCGCGCTTATCGGCTACGAAGTCGTCGTCTTCGACGCGGATGCGAAGGCCGGCGGAATGATGCGCAGCCAGATCCCCAAATTCCGCCTGCCCGACGAGGTGATCGACGAGGAAGTGGGCTACGCCCTATCGACGGGCGGCGCTTTCGTCGCCTCCCGCCGGGTTGACAGCCTGAAGGCGCTGATGGGCGAAGGGTTCGATGCGATCTTTGTAGGCTGCGGCGCGCCCCGCGGCCGCGATCTGGACGCGCCCGGCCGTCGCGAGGCGGCCGCGAATATTCATACCGGCATCGAATGGCTTGCGAGCGTCTCGTTCGGCCATGTCACGTCTGTCGGCCGGCGCGTCGTCGTGCTGGGCGGCGGCAATACTGCGATGGACTGCTGCCGCACGGCGCGGCGCCTGGGTGGAGAAACGGTCAAAGTTGTCGTCCGCTCCGGTTTCGCCGAGATGAAAGCGTCTCCCTGGGAAAAGGAGGACGCGATGCACGAGGGCGTCGAGATCCTCAATTTCCTCGTGCCAAAAGCCTTCACGCACGTCGACGGCAGGCTTACCGGCGTCAGCTTAGAAAAAGTCGAGGCGCGCCACGACGAGCACGGCCGCCGCCAGCTTGTTCCGACCGGCGAACCCGATGTGCACATACCCTGCGACGACGTTCTTGTGGCGGTCGGCCAGGAGAATTCCTTCCCCTGGATCGAACGCGACGCGGGCGTCGCCTTCCAGCGCGACGGGCTGCCGTCGATCGATCCTCTGACTTTCCAGTCGAGCGCGCCGAGCATTTTCTTTGGCGGCGACGCGGCGCTGGGTCCGAAGAACATCATCACCGCCGTCGCGCATGGGCACGAGGCCGCAATCTCGATCGACGCCTTCTGCCGAGGCGAGAACCTGCGCATTCGACCGCCGCCAATGACCAATCTCGTCAGCCAGAAGATGGGCATTCACGAGTGGTCCTACGACAACGCCATCACGATCGATAAGCGATATGCCGTCCCACAGGTCGAGACTGCGAGGGCGTTGAAGAATCTCAAGACCGAGGTCGAACTCGGTTTCAATCCGGAGCAGGCGCTAAAGGAAGCCGCGCGATGCCTAAATTGTGACGTCGAGACTGTATTCTCGCCACCCGCATGCATCGAATGTGACGCCTGTGTCGACGTATGTCCGCTCGATTGCATCTCCTTCGTTGAGAACGCGCCGGAGAAAGAGCTACGGCTAACGCTGACCGCGCCTGCGCTGAACGCCACGCAGGCGCTCTATGTGTCGGATTCGGTGAAAACCGGTCGCGTGATGGTCAAGGACGAAGACCTCTGCCTTCATTGCGGCCTTTGCGCGGAACGCTGTCCCACCGGGGCGTGGGACATGCAGAAGTTCACTTTTGAGCCAGCCCGGGCGGGCCATTCATGTCTATCTCTGCGGTAAACGATTTTGTTATCCGGTTCGCCAACGTCAACGGATCGGGATCTGCGAGCGCGAATCTGCTGTTTGCGAAGTCGATCCTGCGGATGGGCGTTCCCATAGCGCCGAGGAACATCTTTCCTTCAAACATCCAGGGCCTGCCGACCTGGTATGAAGTACGGGTGAGCGAAAAAGGCTGGCTCGGCGCGCGTGGCGGGATCGACATGCTCGTGGCCATGAACCCGCAGACGCTTGCACAGGACATCGCGGCTATCGAGCCGGGCGGCTATCTCTTCTACAATTCGACGCGTCCTCTCATGCCTTCGATGCTGCGCGGCGACATCGAAGTCATCGCGATGCCGGTGACCGAGATCTGCGCCGCGCAATATCCGGATCCGAAGCAGCGGCAGCTTTACAAGAACATGGTCTACGTCGGCGCGCTCGCCGCGCTTCTGGACATCGATCTTGCCGTGATGGAACGGCTCGTCGCCCAGCGCTTCAAGGGCAAGGACAAGCTGATCGAAGCAAATAAGCGCGCTCTGCGGCTCGGCCATGAGGACGCGAAGGGGCGGTTCGCCTGCCCGATCGGCCTGCGAGTAACCCATAGCGACGCGGTCGGCGAGCGCATCCTCGTCGAGGGCAATTTCGCGGCGGGCCTCGGCGCGGTCTATGGAGGCGCGACGGTCTGCGCATGGTATCCGATCACGCCCTCGACTTCGCTGGCGGAAGCTTACGAACGCAATTGCCATCGCTATCGCATCGACCCAGCGACGGGGGCGAGAAACTTCGCGCATATTCAGGCCGAAGACGAAATCGCGGCGATCGGCATGGCGGTCGGCGCAGGCTGGAACGGCGCGCGCGCCTTCACCGCAACCTCCGGCCCCGGCATTTCCTTGATGCAGGAATTCTTCGGCCTTGCCTATTTCGCGGAAATTCCGGTTGTCATTTTTGATGTGCAGCGCGGTGGGCCCTCGACGGGAATGCCGACGCGCACGCAGCAATCGGACCTTTTCGCCTGCGCCTTTGCTTCCCACGGCGACACGAAGCATGTGCTGCTCATTCCGGAGGGACCCGGCGAATGCTTCGCGTTTGCGGCTGAGGCCTTCGATCTTGCTGAACGCCTGCAAACGCCAGTCTTCGTGCTGCTCGACCTCGACATCGGCATGAATTCGCACCTCGCGGAGCCGTTCGCGTGGGATGATTCCCGGACTTACGATCGCGGCAAGGTTCTGAGCCACGACGACCTCGAACGGATCGTCAATTTCGGTCGCTACAACGATGCCGACGGCGACGGGATCCCCTATCGCACGCTGCCCGGAACGCACCCCACGAAGGGCGCCTATTTTACGCGGGGCACAAGCCGCGACCGCTTCGCCCGCTACACCGAAGACGCCAATCCGTATGTCGACAATATGGCGCGGCTATCGCACAAGTTCGAGACGGCGCGTGGTCTCGTCCCGCAACCAATTCTACGCAAAGCGGCGAAACCGACGCGGGTCGGGGCGATCTATTACGGCTCGACTTCCGATGCGATGAACGAAGCGCTCGACCTTCTCGCGGCTCAGGAGGTGGACGTCGACGCGCTGCGCATTCGCGCCTTCCCTCTGAGTTCCGAGATCCTCGACTTCGTCGCCGCGCATGATCAGGTCTTTCTGATCGAGCAAAACCGCGACGCGCAGATGCGCACGCTGATGGCGGCGGATCTCTGTCTCGATCCGGGGCGGCTGACATCAATTCTGCATTTCGGCGGCATGCCGATCACCGCGCGCTTCATCGCGCGCGAGATCGCCAGCCGTCTTCCTGCGTCGCGTGCGAAGAAGACGATCGAGGCTGTGTCGTGAGCTATCTTGCCAAGCCAAAATTCCATCACCCGGCGCTTGAAGTCAACGCGCTCGGGCTGACGCACCGCGACTACGAGGGCGCGATGTCGACGCTCTGCGCCGGCTGCGGACATGACTCGATCAGCGCCGCGATCATTCGCGCCTCATTCGAGCTGGCCCTGCCGCCTCATCGCATCGCGAAGCTCAGCGGCATCGGTTGCTCGTCGAAGACCCCGACCTATATGCTGGGACAGAGCCACGGTTTCAATTCCGTGCATGGGCGTATGCCGTCGGTGCTCACGGGCGCAAGCCTCGCCAATTCGGATCTGATCTACCTCGGCATCTCGGGCGACGGCGACACGGCTTCCATCGGCATCGGCCAATTCGCTCACGCCATGCGGCGCGGCGTCGATATGGTCTATATCGTCGAGAACAATGGCGTATATGGCCTGACCAAAGGCCAGTTCTCGGCGACCGCGGACCGGGGATCGGAAAGCAAGAAGGGCGTCGGCGCCACCGACCAGCCGCTTGATCTTTGCGGCCTCGCCATCGAGCTTGGCGCGTCTTTCGTGGCGCGCTCCTTCTCCGGCGACAAGGCGCAGCTTACACCGCTCATCAAGGCCGCTTTCGAGCATCGCGGCGCGGCTTTCCTCGACGTGATCTCGCCCTGCGTCACTTTCAACAATCATCCCGGCTCGACAAAAAGCTTCGACTACGTTCGCGAGCACAATATCGCGGTCAATGCGCTCGAAGTGATCCTGCCGCGCGACCCGATCGAGATCGACTACGCCGAGGGCGAGGCGCACAACGTCGAACTGCACGACGGCTCGACAATTCGGCTCCGAAAATTCGCCGATGATTATGACCTATCGGACCGCACGGCGGCGCTCGCGACCATCGCCCGTCATGCAGCGAAAGGTGAGATCGCGACAGGTTTGCTGTTTGTCGATCCGAACGGCCCGAAGCTCAACGAGAGCCTCCAGATAACGGATCGCCCCCTGAACGCGCTCGGCTCCGAGGTCCTTTGCCCAGGGTCGAGAGCTCTGAACGCGATCAACGCCTCGTTGAGGTGAGACCCGCCTCCCGCTTGCGGGAGCGGCGCCGCCCATTTGACCTCGCCGTTGTGCAATGCGAAATCGCGATTGCAACGGGTTTGGGGGCGGCATGAGCGCGCGGGTCGAGGTTCTGGGTCTGGGCAATTCGCTGGTCGATATTCTGGCCTATGCGGATGATGGCTATCTTCAGGCCCAGGAAATGGTGAAGGGCGCGATGACCCTCATCGACGAAGACCGCGCCGAGCAGCTATATGCCGCCCGAGTGGATCCGAGGGTGATTTCGGGCGGGTCGGCCGCCAATACCGTTGTCGGGGCGGCCTCCTTCGGCGTCAGCGCCGCCTATATCGGCAAGGTGAAGCGCGATCCGCTTGGGGAAGCCTTCATCTCCGACATTCGCTCGGTCGGCATCGGGTTCGACACGAAGCCCGCGGAGCACGGACCCGCCACCGGCCGCTGCTTCGTCTATGTGACCCCGGACGGCGAGCGCACGATGAACACCTATCTCGGCGCAAGCTCCTACCTCTCTCCGCCCGACGTTGATGAGGATCTCGCGAAAGGGGCGAAAGTCGTCTACCTCGAAGGCTATATGTGGGACCGGCCGGACGCCAAAGCCGCGTTCCAGAAGGCGGGCAAGCTTGCCCACTCGGCGGGCGCGAGGGTGGCCCTGACGCTCTCCAACTCCTTCTGCGTCGACCGCTTTCGGGGCGAATTCATCGACCTCATGCGCTCCAAGGTCGTCGACACGCTATTCGCCAACACCGACGAGATTCTTTCGCTCTACCAGACGACGCATTTCGAGGAGGCGCTCGACGCGCTGCGCCGCGAGCAGGTGCTCGGCGTCGTCACCCGCTCTGAGAAAGGCTGCATTGTGGTGCAGGGCGACGAGACGTGGGAGGCGCCGGCCTTTCCGATCGCCCGGCTTGTGGACACCACGGGCGCCGGCGACATGTTCGCCGCCGGATTTCTCGTCGGGCTCGCGCGCGACGCCGACATGGTGACCTGCGGGCGGCTCGGCTCGCTGGCCGCCTCCGAAATCATCCAGCATCTTGGCGCGCGGCCGGAAGTTTCGTTGAAGGCGCTGGCGGCGGAAAAAGGCGTGGCGTTTTGAGGTTTGGCCTCCCGCTCCGCTTACGGGCGGTGTGAGCAGCCGCTATGCTCACCGCGTTCGGAATTGAGCGGAGGACGGGCATGCGCGGCGTTGCGATGATGGCTTTCGGTCTGGCTATCGCTATGACCTCCGCCGCTCCGGCCGGCACGCTCGATTTCTATCTCTCGACCGCGCGCGACGTGCCCGAAGCCGGGCTTTCGCTTGCGCTGCCGCGCGGCCAGGCAGTCTATGTCAAGCTGCAGCGGGCGAGCGGCGCCGGCTACGCATGGTCCGCCGCCGCGTCTTCCACGATCATCTCCGTCGCGAATATTGGCTCGGCGAAGGAACGGCCCGTTGGCGGCGGCAAGAAGGGCATGGTCGGATTTCCGGTCTTTGACATCTTTCGCGTTTCGCGCGTCGCGCCGGGCGCGGCGGAGGTCGATTTTACCCTCGCCCGGAGCCATGGCGCTCCGGTCCAGTCGCGAAAGCTGACGCTGAGCGATTGAAGGCCATTGGAACCGTAGCGGGCGAGGGAGCGTTTGCATCGGCTGAACTGGACCGCCGATGCTCGACACCATCGCTTCCCCTCCGGTCGCCGACCCCGAACCTCCCGATCTCGGGGGCTTGCGATATGTCCGTGACGACGGTCCCGCAATTCGCCGCCGGCGCGCGGGAACCGGCTTCGCCTATCTCGACCGCAGCGGCAAAGCGATCCGCAACCCGGAAACTCTGAGACGAATTCGCGCGCTCGCCATCCCGCCGGCCTGGGCGGATGTGTGGATCTGCCCGTCCGCAAACGGCCATATCCAGGCGACGGGGCGGGACGCGCGAGGACGCAAGCAGTATCGCTATCATGCGTCCTTCCGCGAAATGCGCGAAGGGGAGAAATTCGAGCGCCTCGCCGCCTTTGCCGCAGCCCTGCCCGCCATTCGCGCGGCCGTCGCCGATCACATGAGCCTGCGCGGCCTGCCTCGCGCGAAAGTGCTCGCGACCGTCGTCCACCTTCTGGAGACGACGCTCATCCGCGTCGGTAACGACGAATATGCGAAGGCCAATAAAAGCTATGGGTTGACGACGCTCACCAACCGGCACGTCTCGGTCGCGGGGGCGGAGATCCGCTTCCATTTCGTCGGCAAGAGCGGAAAGCAATGGTCGCTCGCGATGCGCGACCGGCGCGTCGCGAAAATCCTGCGCGCCTGCCAGGAATTGCCTGGCCAGCATCTGCTGCAATATTTCGACGACGTGCGCGAACTGCGCGCCGTATCGTCCGCCGACGTCAACGCCTATCTTCGCGAGGCGAGCGGCGCCGAGATCACCGCCAAGGACTTCCGTACGTGGGCGGGCACGCTTTTGATGACGCGTTTTCTCGGGGAAGCGGGACCGTTCGAGAGCAAAGCGCAGGCGAAGACGCTCGTCCGCGGCGCGCTCATGCGCGTGGCTTCCGCGCTTGGCAATACGCCGACTGTCTGCCGCAAGTCTTATATCCACCCTGCAGTGCCTGAGGCGTGGGTGGCCGGAACGCTCGCGCTCGAACTGGGCTCCGAAACGCCGGGTCTGAGCGAGGAGGAATCCGCATTGCTTCTCTTTTTGACCAAGAGCGGCCTGAGAACAACGCATATCGGACGTCGGCCCTCCGCATTCAGAAAAAGCGCGGCGGTCACCGCCGCTCGCCGCCCGCCTTCGTCCAGGCCGCCATGCCGCCCTCAATGTGGCGGGCCGTCGTCATCCCTCTATCCTGAGCCGCCTGCACCGCCATCGCGGAACGCTCGCCGAAGGCGCAGTAAAACAGGACGGTCTTTCCTGATTGCGCGAGTTCGTGGATGAGGCCGCCCTCGTCGATGTTGTCCATGAGTTCGCCATAGGGCGCATGCAGTGAACCGGGGATCGACCCGTTGCGCTCGCGCTCGGACTTTTCACGCAAGTCAATAAGCGCGATGTCGGAGCGACCGATCAACGCCTTCGCCTCTTCCGCCGAAAAAGCCCAGCCGCGCCGCGCGATCTCTTCCTGATGCAAGCCCTGATGGATATTCGCGGGAACCGCGACATCCATCATCTTCGGGTTCGGCAGGTGCAGGCTCGCCATAAGCGCAACATATTCCTCCGCGTCCTTCACCTTGAGGCGCGGGTTACAGCGCTTCTCCTCGCCGATCGTCGAGACCGTATCGCCCTTGTAGTCGTGCGCCGGGAAGACGAGCGTGTCCTCCGGCAGGCGCATGAGGCGCTGCAGACTCTCGTATTGCGCGTGTGAATCCCCGTTCTGGAAGTCGGTGCGTCCCGTGCCGCGGATGAGCAGCGTATCGCCAGTGAAGACGCGGTCGCCGAACAGGAAGCAATAGGAATTGTCCGTGTGTCCCGGCGTATAGAGCGCATCGAGCGCCAGGCCCTCTGCCGTGATGCGATCGCCGTCGGAAATGCGCATCGAGACGACGTCCACCTTGCTCTGTTCGCCCATCACCGTCACGCAATGCGTGCGGTCGCGCAGCGCCCCGAGCCCCGTGATGTGGTCGGCGTGCAGATGGGTGTCGACGGCCTTGACAAGTTTGAGGTCGAGTTCCTCCATGAGCTTGAGATAGCGGTCCACCTTTTCGAGGACCGGATCGATGATGAGCGCTTCGCCGCCGCGCCGGCTCGCAAGAACGTAGGAATACGTGCTGGAGGTCGAGTCGAACAATTGCCGGAAGATCATGTTCCTTGCTCCGCAACAGAGCGGCGGCGTTGCGCGCGCTTACCGACCCGGTTGTTTGACGATGCGCAGGTAGGGCCTCGGCGCTTTCCAGCCTTCCGGATAGAGTTTCTTCGCCTCATCGTCGGTGACGGACCCGGAGATGATCACATCATCCCCTTGCTTCCAGTTGGCCGGCGTGGCGACCTTGTGCTTGGCTGTCAGCTGCATCGAGTCGAGGACGCGCAAAATCTCGTCGAAGTTGCGTCCTGTCGTCATCGGATAGGTCAGCATCAGCTTGATCTTCTTGTCGGGTCCGACGATGAAGACCGAACGCACGGTCTGGTTGGTCGCCGCGGTGCGCCCATCCGAGGCAGTCTCTTCCGCCGGCAACATATTATAGAGTTTCGACACCGTCAGATCGCTGTCACCGATGATCGGATAGTTGACTTTCGCGCCCTGCGTCTCCTCAATGTCGTCGAGCCAGCGGGAATGGCTGTCGACGGGATCGACCGAAAGGCCGATCAGCTTCGTATGGCGCGCGGTGAACTCAGGTTCGATCTTCGCCATGTAGCCAAGCTCGGTGGTGCAGACTGGCGTAAAGTCTTTCGGATGCGAGAAGAGGATCGCCCAGCCGTCGCCGACGAACTCGTGGAAGTGGACAGGCCCCTTGCTCGTCTGAGCCGTGAAATCGGGCGCAACGTCATTGATGCGAAGCGACATGATCCTGCATCTCCTTTGGCGAAGCCATCCAACCGGGGCCGCCTCGTCTCTGTTTATCCGTCAAGTACATTAGCCGACGTGTGTGACCTCCGCCAACGCGCGCGCTTCCTCGCGATCTAGCGTTTCCTTGCGAGAAAAGTATTCGAAATCCACCGATCGAAGTGCCCGATGCAACCGTCCCTCCGGACCTCGATCACCTCAAGTTTGTTGGCCTGCAAGATCCTGAAAATCTCGCGCTGCGGGAGAAAGTGCATCTCCATGTCGTTCTTATTGTATTCATCGTTGAGGTAGGCCTGCACGTCGAATGCGTAACCCTCGGCGTAGGTCGGGGCCTGAAAGAAGGCGACGCCGCCGGGCTTGAGCCCCTCGCACGCACGCTCCAGAATTTCGGCCATGATCGGGGGCGGGTTATGCTGCAAAACGATCATCGAAAAGAAAAGATCGACGCCTTCGAGCCGCGCGAGATCCTGCGGCCCGGCGACCTTCACCAGTTCGACATTGGCGAGGCCCTCGGCAGTTAGCCGCTCGCGGGCAGCCGCCAGATGCGATCCGGAAATGTCGAATGCGAGCACGCGCGCATATCGCCGGGCAAGCCAGCGCGTGACGCGCCCGACCCCGCATCCGAACTCGGCGACGACGGCTTCTTTGGGCAAACGAACGCCATTTCGCTCCAGAAAGGCGTCGAGATAACGGATGTCGACGACGCCGCTCTCGTAGAATTCCTCGACGATCGCGCGGTTCTCGACGCGGGCGCCTTTGAATTTCGGATTGGCGAGCACCGACCAATAGGGGTCCGTCTCGCCCATGCTAGTCCACGCGCGGCCGATATGATCCCAAAGCTTGGCCCTGTCGTCGTCCGAAAGACCAAGTTGAATTCCGTCCGCCTTGCTCAACGTCATGTCGGGGCTCGGCGGCGACAAGCGTCCGCGGAACTCGGGCGAACTTACGAAGGCCTCCACCACGGGCTCAAGACCCAGAGTCTCAACGTTTACCGTATGAGCCTCGAGGCCCGCCTGTTCCGGGTCGCGCTGCAGAATGGAGCGATAGAGGGCGATTACAATTTCGCGAGCGGTGAAGGTCTTTTCCACCAGATCCTGCTCTGACATGCCCATTTCCGGCGGAATAAAATCGCGAGCCCTTGTTGTCGTCGTTTGCGGCAAGCGACGAAAAACAGTTCTGGGCGGGCGTTCCTAATATGGCGGCGGGTTTTTGAACAGAGGCGTTGCGATCCGCAAGGCGCGTCCCGCCCTTACCCCTTCACTTCTCGGCGTTCGGCCAGATATTGCTTGAAATCGCCCATGGACTTGAACTTGTAAGCGCCTTCCTCCGTCTCCGCCTCGATCGAGCCGTCGGCAAAAATCATGTAATTGGCCCCGCCCGAGGAATAGCGACCTATGAGGGCGGGCGGATGTTCCGGCGTTTCGAACGCGTGCTCGATCGCGGCGAAAGTCGGCAGATGCCCGACACGATTCTCGTTAACCGGCTCCTCCTGGGGCTCGTCCGAATTCGTAGCGTCCTCGCCCTCCGGGATGACCGCGCTTTCAACGACGGCGGGCTCATAGCCCTCGGGGATCGGCTCTGACGGGACTTCCGGTCCCGCCATGACAACCGCCGGCTCGAAGGGCGCCGGCGCGGGAATGGGCGTGGGATGGACGAGGATCGGGACCGGCTGCGCGTTGCGGACCGCCTTCACGAGCCTGTCGACGCGGCGAATGAGAAGCCCGATGCTGAAGACGACGACCGCCATGACCGCCGAGAAGGCCCCGCAGAGCGCGTAAAGCATGCCCATGCTGGTTGGGAGAAGGTCGAGGCTAAGATAGGCCCCGTACCCGCCAGCGGCGAGAAGGAGGAGGCTCAGAAGGAAAACGAAATACGACATGGGCTGCCTTCAACGTCGACAAAATGTCGGAAGCGCGGCGATAACGGCAGCGTCAGCCTCGAGTTCCGAAGATCGCGCTTCCGATCCGGACATAGGTTGCCCCAAGCTGGACCGCGAGTTCCCAGTCTGCGCTCATACCTATGGACAAATCCTTGATCCCATTGCGCTTGGCGATGACCCCGAGCAGGGCGAAATGCGGCGAGGCGGGCTCGTCGGCCGGCGGAATGGCCATGAGTCCGTCGATCGCGAGCCCATAATCGTTCCGGCAGCGCGCCAGAAAAGCGTCCGCCTCCTCGGGCAGAACCCCAGCTTTCTGGGGCTCGGCGCCGGTATTGATCTCGACGAAAAGCTTAGGATGCTTGCCCTGCCGCTGGATCTCGTGGGCCAGCGTGGTCGCGATCTTTTCGCGGTCGACCGTCTCGATGACGTCGAAATGCTCGACCGCCTCACGCGCCTTGTTGCTCTGGAGGGGCCCGATAAGATGCAGCTCAATCGCCGTGCCCAGCGCGCCCGCGCGGGCGCGGAGGTCGCGCCATTTCGGAACGGCTTCCTGCACCCGATTCTCGCCGAATCGGGTTTGACCCGCGACCGCGATCGTCGGCCAGACCGCGTCCGCGTCGAAGGTTTTGGAGACGGCGATAAGGTTGATATCTTCAGGCGCGCGGCCGCAATCTCGAGCCCGGCGAGCGATCGCCCCGCGCAGGCTTGCCAGTCGGGCGGCTGCCCCGGACGGATCGTCGGAAAGGCCCTGCTCGGCCAAGGGAAACTCCTCTGCTTTCCCGAGCCGATTACTCGCCTCCGGCCCATCGCACAACTTGACGCCGAAAGCCGCCTCCCCTATAGACCCGCAACCCAATCCATGGGCCGGATCGACCGGCGGGCGCTCCTCCTGGAGCCGCCCGCATTTTCGTGTTTGGCTCCGTATCGCTTTGAATAAGGATCGTTTGCAATGTCGCGCCGCTGCGAGCTGACGGGCAAGGCCGTCCAATCCGGCAACAAGGTCAGCCACTCGAACCGCAAGACGCGGACCCGCTTCCTGCCGAATCTCGTGCAGGTCACGCTGCTCTCCGAAACGCTCGGCCGCGCCGTGCGCCTGCGCGTCAGCGCCGCCGCGCTGCGCTCCGTCGAACACCGGGGCGGCCTCGACGCATTCCTCGCCAAGGCGGCCGACGCGGATCTCTCCGCCGATGCGGCGACGCTGAAGCGTGAGATCGCCAAGAAGCAGGCCGAGGCGGGCGAAGAGAAGGCCGCAGCCTAGCGCGCCACACAGGCGCCAGGCGCTACTCGCGCATTCCTTGCCGGATTTTGCCGCCGCGCTTCCCGAAATGGGGAACCACGGCGGCTTTTCTGCGTTTTCCTCGCGCCAATTCTGGCGGGAGGCGCTCCATGAAAAAGCTGGGCCTGTTATCGATTGCCGGACTGACGCTGCTTGGCCTCAGCGCCTGCGCCACTCCTGAACAGACCGTCGGGACGACTGCGGGCGCGGCGACTGGAGCGGTTGTCGGCGGACCGGTTGGCGCTGTGGTTGGCGCGGGCGTCGGCGCTGTCGCGACCGAACCCGGAATGCCGCTCGGCGCGCATCCCCATCATCGCTGCCACTACTATGACCGATACGGCCACCGCCACTGGCGCGCCTGCTGAATCCGAGCGTTCGGCTCTCTCTCAGCGCGCCGCGTCGCGCTCGTGAAGGGAACCTAGCGCCTGCGACAGGGCCCGGCGGAGTCCATGCACCTGATCGATCAGGTGCAGGACGAGGCCGAGCCCTTCGTCATTCACACCCATATTGTGCCTGAGATCGTGGATCAGGCGCGCGCGCGCGAGGTCAGCCTCGGAAAAGCTCGACGCGCCGCCCTGCTCGCGAGACGGAATTACCCATTCCTCCCGCACCCAGATTTCGAGAGTCGCCCGATCGAGGCGGGCGCGCTCAAGGAACTCGCGTTCGTCGAACATGGGCTCACATCTCCTTGCGCGGATCGTAGCCGGCGGGCGGCGTCCAGTTCTCGAAGAACGAATCGAGAGCCTCGTCAGCCGGCGGCATCACGATCTTGAGCTTGACGAGTTCGTCCCCCGCGCCCGCGCGCGTCTTCACGCCCTTGCCTCTCAGGCGCAGAGTGTCGCCGCTATTGGCGTGCTTGGGAATTTTTAGCATAACGCCGCCTGTAGTCGTCGGCGCACGGACCTCTCCGCCCAGCGCGGCCTCCTTCACGGTGATCGGCAGCTCGAGAAGAATATTGTCCCCCTCGCGCGTGAAATAAGGATGAGGCTGGACGACGATCTGCACGAGCGCGTCGCCCGGCGGCCCTTCCCCTCGCGATGGAGCCCCCTTGCCCTTGAGCCGAAGAACCTGACCGTCCTCGACGCCCGCTGGAATTCTCACCTCGAGCGTCCCGCCCGTCGGCAGGGTGATCGTCTGGGTCGCGCCGTTCACCGCGTCGAGGAACGGGACCGCGAGTTCGTAATGGAGATCGGCGCCCGGCGCGCGGCGGGCCTGCTCGCGGCTGCGGCGCAAAAGCTCGGCGAAGAGATCGTCGCCCTGCTCGAAGTCGGCATAGCCGCCGGCGTTCTCATAAGGGTTGGGTCCGCCGCCTCCGGCATATTCGCGGTAGTAGCGGGCGTTCGGCGGGGCCTTTTCGGCGCCTGAGGCGTCGATCTCGCCTGCATCGTACCGGCGCCGCTTCTCGGGGTCGGACAGCAGGTCGTTGGCGACGGACACTTCCTTGAACCGCTCCTCGGCCTTCTTGTCGCCGGGGTTCAAGTCGGGATGCAGCTTCTTGGCGAGCTGCCGGTAGGCTTTGCGAATGTCTTCGGGGCTGGCGGTCTTGGAAACGCCGAGGACTTCATAAGGGTCGTTCATGCGCCGGTCCGGGGAAAGACGATGGCGCGACCCATAGCGGCGACGGCGCACAAAGAAAAGCCGCCGCGGGTCGAATGCGCGGCGGCTTTCCTTGTGGCGTTCAGGCGAGGCTTTCGCCTCGCCGAAGCGGTTACGCGGCCTGGAGGTTGCCGGCGCTCGACTTGCCCGAGCGCTTGTCAGCGACAATTTCGAAGCTGATCTTCTGGCCCTCGCTGAGGTTGCTCATTCCAGCGCGCTCGACGGCGGAGATATGGACGAAAACGTCCGGGCCGCCCTTATCCGGCTGGATAAAACCGAAGCCCTTCTGGGCGTTGAACCACTTCACGGTTCCGACTTGCATTGGTAGTCCTTAGTACTGCGCACGGGGGAGGCCGTTACGCGTTGAGCCCCGCGCTCATGGTAAAGCGCTGGGCGGGTTGGTCATCGATGTCGAGGAGAAAGTGCCTGCCGCTCATGAAGCGACGCGGGCCAATCGGCCAAAACTCGATGCTCGCTGTATGCGCCAAGACTATGTCTTTTTCGAGGCCGAAAGACCCGCGGGGTCCTCCCGCCTTGCGCCTGTCATGGCCTTCGGGGATATAGATGTGGCGAGCCGGGGCGGGAGCGAAGCGTCGCGCGGCGCCAATTGCGGGAGAAAGCCATGGGTCTCATCAGTTTCGTCAAGAATGTCGGCGCCTCAATCTTCGGGGGCAGCGAGGCCAAGGCCGCCCCTGCCGATCAGCTCCAGAAGGAACTCGAGAAGCACGGGCTCGATTCGAAGGACGTGAAGATCCACGTCGACGGCGACAAGGTGACGGTGTCTGGCTCGACATCGAGTCAGGAACAGGCCGAGAAGATCGCGGTGGCGCTTGGCAACACGGTCGGCGTGCAGACGGTGCAGAACGACATCAAGCCAGCCAAGGCGGAACCCGAGGCGAAATATTGCACGGTCAAGAGCGGCGACACGCTGTGGGCGATCGCGGAGCGCGAATACGGCAAGGGGAACGGGCCGAAATACGATGTTATCTTCCAGGCCAACCGCCCAATGCTGACCCACCCCGACAAGATCTATCCGGGTCAGGTGCTGCGCATCCCGCCGCTGCAGTAAACGCACTCCGGAAATCGGATATTACCAAGAAATAGCGGCGCTCCGACATCGCATATGCGGCGGAGCGCTGCAAAACGGGAGGGCGCGATGTGTGAGGCATGCAAGACGGCCGGTCTCGGCCGGCGCGCGTTTATGAAGTTTGCGGCGGCCGGGGCGCTGGTATCGGCGATGGGCGCGTCTGGCGCGGGCCGCCGACGGCGCGCCAGCCTCACTTTCGCCAGCCGAAGCGCTCGCTAAACTGAAAGAGGGCAACGAACGCTATGTCAGCCATCCGGAGCTGTGCTCGGCAGATCTCCAGGAAAGCCGGAGCGTCGCCGCCGCCGGCCAAGCGCCGTGGGCGACGATTGTCGCCTGCGCCGACAGCCGGGTGCCGCCGGAACTGATCTTCGGCGGCCACGGCGTCGGCGAATTGTTCGTCTCGCGCGACGCGGGAAACCTCGTCAACACCGGAACGCTCGGCACGATCGAATACGGCGTCGCGGTGCTCGGGTCTCCGCTGGTCGTCATCCTCGCTCACACAAGTTGCGGCGCGGTGAAGGCGGCTTGTGACGTCGTGACCAAGAATGCGACCTTTCCCGGCGTCATCGGTCCAATGATCGAACCGATCATTCCGGCGGCGCTCGCCGTGCGCGACCAGCCGGGCGATTTCGCGAACAATGCGGCCAAGGAGAGCGCGAAGCGAACCGCTGCGCGGCTTCCAGCCACAAGCAGCCTGATCTCCGGACCGATCGCGGCAGGCAAGCTGAAGGTGGTGGCGGCCATCTACGACCTGCAAACCGGCGTCGTCACCTATCTGGAGTAAACCGAAGGCTCCCAGGTCAGGACGGCAGACCGTCCGTTGCGAACAAAAGATTCCCCGGAGCACGGACCTGTGTGCTCCGGGGACCGTGCGACAACGATACTCTATGTCGCTATGTTGATGTTCGCCCGTGAGAACGGGGCGTCGTCATCCACTGTATGCATTGCGCGAAGCGGTCAACGATTGCGTCGGAGCCTGTGAGGTCAACAGTCCAGTCGCTGACATCGTCCTTCGGAAAGGCAACACCGAGCGTGTAAGACCCGCGAAATTCGGCCAAAAATGGCCGCATCCGCGTGAATGGAACCGCTATTTCGAGGGCGACGTCCCCAGTACTCAAATGTCCACTGACGGCGGAAGCGGTCCAGGGGCTGGCGGCGTCGAACTGCAGCGCCACGAATATATGTGCACCATTTCTTACTCTCCACTCGCTATTGATCAGATGAACTGTGAAATGATCATCCGGAAAGAAGTATTTAACGGCGATGTATTTCCCTTCACCGGATGTCTCGACTCCACAGACGGGAACGCCGTCATCAGTAGTCCCTCCGAACGCCTTCCATACCCCTACTCTCGCCAACACCACCGATTTAGCTTGAGCCGCGTGCGAAAGTGAGATCCCACCAACAAGCAACACGGTTGCGAAGAAATTTGCGACTGAGTGGCCTAGGGAAACGGCCGGGAGTTCTCTCCCCGACTTGGTGGCCATAATATCCTCCTTGGAATAATTTGGCGCTCAATCCTCATCGTCAACATCAAATTCTACAGTATCGGCGGCGATCTCCGACACGACAGCGAAGGTCTTGGTTCCGGATTCTTTGGGGAGCCGGGCCCTGATGAAAGGTAAACTTGGCCGTGGTGTACCTTGGGATGGCGTACTTGCGGCCGTCAGACGCTTCGATGGCGTCGTCGCTGTCAAATATTGCCAGGATTATGGCGCCAGATTCCGACCGGCCGTCCGAATTGGTTGCCTCTGCTTGACCGGAAATTGACTTCCTGACTTTATAATATTCATCAAGAAGTTCGAGTGCTGCCAACCCGCATTCTATCGTGCCCTTACAAACATCGAGAATACCTCCAACGTTGAGAGCGCGAGCAGGGCGAACCGGCAATGAGAGCAACGCTGCCGAGGCTGAAAGTCCCAGAAGGAAATCTCTCCTCGGAAATTCGCATCCGAATTTTCTTTCGAAGGTTCTTGACGTAAGATAGTCGGAAACATCCTGCTTGCGTAACTTCCGAGGTAGAATATTCTGGAATCTTCTGACCGGCATGATTATATCTGGACAAATTAACATTGTTTCCTCCATTCAGTAACAGGAGGGTCTGATTATTTTTCAGCGAAGCAATTTTCGCGATTAAACGGCATGAATATAGTATGAATTGTGTGAGCGAACTGTGATTAATCTCACAGAGCGCGAAAGAACGAGCCCATACTCCTGCGAGCCCCCGCAAGGGCGGGCGAGAAATGGAACTTACTTACTCACGACAAGAAGCTTAGTCGTTTACCGTGCGTCCAGCCCATAGAGCGTGTGCAACGTCCTCACGGCAAGCTCGGTATATTCCTCGTCGATCAGCACCGAAAACTTGATCTCCGACGTCGTGATCGCGCGGATATTGATGCCTTTGTCGGCGAGCGCCTTGAAGGCTCGTGCGGCGACGCCCGAATGCGAGCGCATGCCGACGCCGATGGCGGATATCTTCACCACATCCTGCGTGCCGCTGAGCTTCGTGAAGCCGATCGCCTGCCGCTGCCCCTCCAGAATTGCCTTTGCCCGTTCGAAGTCCGCGCCCGACACGGTGAAGGTGAGGTCGGTCGTCGTCGTGTCGTCCGAGACGACCTGAATGATCATGTCGACGTTGATGTTCGCGTCGGCGAGCGGGCCAAAAATCGCCGCGGCGACGCCAGGCTTGTCCGCGACGTCGCGCAGCGTGATCTGCCCCTCGTCGCGCGAGAAGGCGATGCCGGTGACGACCTGCTGCTCCATGATGTCTTCCTCGTCGCAAATCAGCGTGCCAAGCTTCGGGTCGGCCGGGTCGTCGAAGGACGAGCGCACATAGAGCTTGACCTTGTGCACCATGGCCATCTCGACCGAGCGCACCTGCAGAACCTTGGCGCCGAGCGAGGCCATTTCCAACATTTCCTCGAACGCCACCTTATCGAGCCGTCTCGCCTTCGGCACCACCCGCGGGTCGGTCGTGTAGACGCCATCGACATCGGTATAGATGTCGCAGCGGTCGGCATGGATCGCCGCCGCCAGCGCGACCGCCGAGGTGTCGGAGCCGCCCCTCCCGAGCGTCGTCACCCGGTTGGTTGGCGCATGCAGGCCCTGAAACCCCGCCACCACCGCGGTCTGCCCCCGTCCGAACCCCTCGATCAGCCCGCGGCCGTCGATTTTCTGGATCCGCGCAGCCGCACTCGCATCGTCGGTCAGGATCGGGATTTGCCAGCCCTGCCAGGAGCGCGCCGGAATGCCGATATCGCGAAGCACCAGCGAGAGCAGTCCCGCGGTGACGAGTTCGCCTGAGGCGACGATGGCGTCATATTCCTCATTATCGGCATGGGCGCCCGCTTCCCTGGTCCAGGCGACGAGCTCGTTCGTCTTGCCCGCCATGGCGGAGACGACCACGGCCACCTCGTTCCCCGCCTCGACCTCGCGTTTGACGTGCCGAGCGACATTACGGATGCGCTCGACATCGGCGACCGACGTGCCGCCAAACTTCATCACCAGACGCGACAAGGAGAGAACCTTCGGATTGAAAAGCGATGCGCGCGCCCCGCGCGCAAACAGAGGCGGAGCGCCCTATAAAGGCGCGGGTCCGAGGGGTCAACGCCACGGGGAACGCGCGGCGCGATGGGATCTGGAGCCGATGCGTGATATCCCGAAAGAGGGTGAGTGAAATCGCGCATGAAAGATATTCGATTCCCACTATCTGCGACGCCGCGTCGAGACCGCTTTGCCAATTCTTGTCTTTTTCAGAAAATATGATTACAATGATCTGTATGACCAGAAACAGCGCAGCCTCGACTTTAACCGCCGGTCGTCAAAGAATGCGTCGCTCGTTTCCAGCGGGACGCTACTTGGCGTCCGATACGGCCGAATCCGTGAAAGTTGCAAAATTTGACACTCAAGTTCTTGAAAAGACTTGCTCCTTCACAAACCTGGCGCCTCCTTTCCGGACCGATAGTCCTGGCGAAAACCTTCGGCAGTCGCCCAATATGCGAGAATGTGCTGTAGGCTGCGTCCAATCCAATAATCTTCAAGCCAAACAGGTCACGCGATGAACTCGCCGCACGCAGGTTCCGCCGTAGGCGTCTCACCCCACGAGGTCGCGCATTTCGCCGCGCTCGGCGAAAAATGGTGGGACCCAGAGGGGCCGATGGCCCCACTCCACAAGATCACGCCGCTGCGCATCGGGTGGGCTCGCGACCGCATCTGCCGCCGCTTTGGCCGCGATCCGGAGGCGCCTCTGCCGCTCGCGGGCCTCGCCATTCTGGACGTCGGCTGCGGGGCTGGGCTTTTCGCCGAACCGCTCTCCCGGCTCGGCGCCGAGGTGCTGGGGGTCGATCCGGCGCCCGAGTTCATCGCCGTCGCAACCGCCCACGCGGAGGAGACGGGCGCGCGGGCATCTTACCGAGCGGCGACGCTCGAAGAGATTGCGGGCGAATTGGCGCGCTTCGACGTCGTGTCGATGATGGAGGTGATCGAACATGTCCCCGACCCCGCCGCGCTCGTCGCGCAGGCGGCGTCGCTTTTGAAGCCGGGCGGCTTGTTCCTCGCCTCGACCCTCAACCGGACGCTCAGAAGCTTCGCCCTCGCCATCGTCGGAGCTGAATATGTGCTGCGCTGGCTCGAACCCGGCACCCATCATTGGGAACAGTTCGTGACGCCCGAGGAACTGACGCTCGCCGCCCGAAAGGCCGGGCTCAAGGCAATCGAGAAGCAAGGCATGCCCTATGATCCCCTCCGCCGGACCTGGCGGCTCTCGCCGGACCTCGGGGTCAATTATCTGTTTTCGGCGATACGAGCCGCTTAGCTAAAGGGCGACCCGATAGGCGGCCTCCGTCTTGGCGGCGATCTCGTCCGCCGTCACGCCCGGGGCGAGTTCGATGAGCGCCATGCCCGCATAGCCATGCTTGTCGATGGTGAAGACTCCAAGGTCGGTGATCACCAGATCGACCACCTTCGCCCCAGTCAGCGGTAGATTGCACGTGTGCAGGAGCTTTGGGCCGTCCTTGGCGGAATGCTCCATCACGACGACGATGCGCTTCACGCCCGCGACGAGATCCATCGCACCGCCCATACCCTTGACCATCTTGCCGGGAATCATCCAGTTCGCGAGGTCGCCGTTCTCGCGCCACCTGCATCGCGCCGAGGATGGCGAGGTCGATGTGGCCGCCGCGGATCATCGCGAAGGATTCGGCGCTCGAGAAAAAGCTCGTCGTCGGAAGCTGCGTGACCGTCTGCTTGCCGGCGTTGATGAGGTCCGGGTCTTCCTCGCCCTCGTAAGGGAAGGGTCCCATCCCGAGCATGCCATTCTCGCTCTGCAGCTGAACGCTCATACCGTCAGGAATATAGTTGGAAACCAGCGTCGGGATGCCGATGCCGAGGTTCACGTAGAAGCCGTCCTTCAGTTCCTTCGCGGCGCGGGCCGCCATCTGGTCGCGGGTCCAGGGCATGGGAGTCTCCTCGGAAATCAGGCGGCTTCGCGCTTGCGTGTCGTTCGCTGTTCGATCCGCTTCTCGGCGTTGGGAACGTGGACGATCCGCTGCACGTAAACGCCGGGTGTGATGATCAGGTCGGCGTCGATCTCGCCGGGCTCGACCAGATGCTCCACCTCGGCGATCGTGAGCTTGGCCGCGGTCGCCATCATCGGATTGAAGTTACGCGCGGTCTTTCGGTAGACGAGGTTGCCTTCCTTGTCGCCCTTCCAAGCATGGACGAGCGAGATGTCGGCATAGAGGCCCGTTTCCATCACGAAAGCTTCGCCGTTGAAGTCACGGATTTCCTTGCCCTCGGCGACGATCGTGCCGACGCCGGTCCGCGTGAAGAAGGCCGGAATGCCCGCCCCGCCCGCGCGGATGCGCTCGGCGAGCGTGCCCTGCGGATTGAACTCGAGTTCGAGCTTGCCGGAGAGATAGAGATTGGCGAAGGTCTTGTTCTCGCCGACATAGCTCGAAATCATCTTGCGGATCTGGCCGGTCTCGAGGAGCACGCCAAGCCCGATTCCGTCCACACCCGCATTGTTCGAGATGACGGTAAGGTCCTTCGCGCCCGACCTCTTCACCGCCTCGATCAGCGTCTCCGGAATGCCGCAGAGCCCGAAGCCGCCCGACATGATCGTCATGCCGTCACGTATCGAACCGGCAAGCGCATCCTCGGCGCTGGCGTAGACTTTTTTCATGAGCCGTGATTTCCCGAACGATGAGGCGCGGGCCTACCTACCGTCGCTGCGGGAGACCCGCAAGCCTCGTCGGCGCTCAAATTCCGGGCGTAGGCGGGCTGGCCGGGACGGCGGCGCGCGGCTATGACTTGCCGGCGATGTTTCTCGACTGGCTGCTTGCGAGCTTCCACCATCTCGCCGTCTTCGCCCTGGCCGGCATTCTCGCGGCCGAACTCGCGCTGACAGCGACCCTGATCGACGACCGCACGGCGCTGCGGCTTGCGCGCATCGACGCCTGGTTCGGCCTCACGGCTGCGATTGCGCTGGCGGCAGGCCTGTTGCGCATTTTCCTCGCGGCGAAAGGGCTCGACTATTACCTCGCCAATGCGTTCTTCTGGATCAAGATGGCGTTGTTCCTGACTGTGGGCGTCATTTCCGTGGCGCCGACCTTCGCCTTCATCGGCTGGCGCCGCGAGGTCCGCGCGAACGCCAGCTTCCGGCCCGCGGCGCGGGAGGTCGCGCGGTTACGAAGGATTCTCTACGTGGAAGCTGCGCTGTTTGCGCTGATCCCGGTCTCGGCCGCCGCGATGGCGCGCGGCTTCGGGATGTTCTGACATCCGGCGCGGGCGCCCCTGTCAATTCTGCGCCGCCGAGCGTAGAAGCGGCGCGGCGCTTGGCGTCCGCCGACTATTTCCGAGGGAGAGCCGCCCTGAGACCCGCCGTCGCTCCTTCCGCCCTGAAGGTCCAGGCCGCTTTAGGCGACCGGTTCACCGTTCTCGAATTTGACGCCAGCACCCGCACGTCCGAGGAGGCCGCCGCGGCGATCGGGTGCACCGTTGCGCAGATCGCGAAATCGCTCGTCTTCCGTTCGGCAAGCGGCAGGCCGGTGCTGGTCATCGCTTCCGGGGGCAACCGGGTTGATGAAAGGAAGGCCGCGGCCCTGCTGGGCGAAAAAATGTCTCGCGCAGACCCCGAATTCGTGCGGGAAAGCACGGGTTTCGCGATCGGCGGCGTCCCCCCGCTTGGCCACAAAATTCCGCCGGTCACGCTAATCGACGAGGCGCTGACCAGGCTCGACGAGATTTGGGCTGCGGCGGGGACGCCGAACGCGGTCTTCCGCCTTACGCCGACCGACCTCGTGGCGCTGACCGGAGGAAAGGTCGCGCCGCTGGCGCGCGCCTGACGACTATCGCAGGGAGACGACCATGACGGAGGCGGGAAACATCCGGATCGGCGTCGGCGGCTGGAATTTCGACCCCTGGCGCGAGACCTTCTATCCGAAGGGCGTCGCGAAGGCGCGCGAACTCGAATATATGGCGGCGCGGCTGACCTCGATCGAGATCAACAGCACTTATTACGGCTCGAAAACGCCCGACAGCTTCCGCAAATGGCGTGACGCCACGCCGGAGGGTTTCGTCTTCTGCGTGAAAGGCACCCGCTTCGCCACCAATCGCCGCGTTCTGGCGGAGGCGGGCTCCTCGGTCGAGCGCTTCTTCAAGAGCGGCGTGACCGAGCTCGGCGCCAAGCTCGGTCCGATCAACTGGCAGTTCGCGACGACGAAACGATTCGAGCCCGACGATTTCGCCGCTTTCCTCGATCTTCTTCCGAAGTCCGTCGACGGGTTGGCTATCCGCCATGCAGTCGAGGTGCGCCATGAAAGCTTCAGTTCGCCTGAATTTGTGGCGCTCGCCCGGGATCGGGGCGTCGGTGTCGTCGTGGCGGCGGATGGGAAGTACCCGCAGATCGCCGACGTCACTGGCCCCTATGTCTATGCCCGTATCATGGGAACCACGGAGGAAGAGGACGCCGGGTATTCGAGGTTGGCGCTCGACGCCTGGGCCGATCGAGCGAAGGCCTGGGCGCGCGGAGAGAGCGCGCCAGGACTTAAAACGATCGCGCCCCCGGCAGAGCCGGAGGCGCGGGACGTCTTCCTCTATGTGATCAGCGGATTTAAGGCGAAGAACCCGCTGGCGGCGATAGCGCTCATCGAGCGCCTGCGCTGAGGTCAGGCGTCAATTGACCTCCACCTGGCGGCCGCGCTCTTCGGAAGCGCGGCCGGCGCCCGAAAGCGCGGATCGGGAGAGAGAGGCCAGAGCCTTGAGCCCGTCGACCAGCGCCGAACTGAGGCCGTTGAGGCCATAGCTGTTCAGCGGCGCTAGCTGGGCGCAAAGGTCCGAGCGGGTATAGGCGGGAGAGGTCGAGTGGGGGCAGATACGATTATGTGTCATGGCTTTGATCAATCAGGTTTGCTTTTTGTGCAGGTGCGAACGTTTCTTGTGCAGCGCGGATATAAGCCGTAGCGCGGCTAAAGCAAGACAAGCCCCTGTGAGCTGCATCACACTACGATATCCATTCGTGAATTGAACGAGCATTTGCCGAACGTCCTCGGCAGCAAAGGCCCGCCGGGGCTACGACGATAGGCGGGCGAGCGGCCGACGCCAGATCGACTTCGACCCTTCGCCCGGGCCGTCTACCAAGCAAACATAAAAGGCGTTCGACGACACAATGCTTACACGCGCCATTGCCGGCAGTCGGAGACGGAAACGCTCAACACCCTGCTCGGCTCGTGTTTGCTCTCCGGACCGCTCAGCGCGCGGGCTTCAGGGCCGCGAGTTCATGTCCATCAACATCTCTGGCGGCATCAGGTTGCCATTGAGATGGAACATGATCCAGACCGAGCCGGCGATGACGATGCCCACGATGAGCACACCGAAGGCGAGCGCCAGCGCGTTGTTGGTGTTGTCGGGTCCGGTCGTGATGTGCAGGAAGAAAGCGAGATGCACCCCCATCTGCCCCACCGCAAGCGCAGCGAGCGCCATGACGACACCGGGCCCATAGATCCAGTTCGTGCCGCTCGCCACCCAGAAGGAGGCGACGGTAAGGAACGCTGCGAGGCCGAGGCCGATCAGGTAGTTGACAACCTCGGCCGATACGCCCCGCTCGTCCGGATCCGGATCGCCTGGCGCGGCGTCATGGAGGTCTTTGTCGAGTCCGAATTCCCGCTCAGTCATCGGAGCGTTCCCAGAAGATAGACATTGGTGAAGATGCCGACCCAAATGATGTCGAGCGCGTGCCAGAAGAGCGCAAAGCACATCGCGCGCCGCAAAATCTCGGGGCGGAACCCCTTGGCCCAGAACTGCGCCATCATCGTGCCAAGCCACAGAAGGCCGATCGTAACATGCAGGCCGTGCAGGCCGACCAACGCGAAGAAGGCCGATAGGAAGCCGCTCCGGTTCGGCCCGGCGCCTTCCGCAAGCATATGCGCGAACTCGTTCAGTTCGAGCAGCAGGAAGCCGAGTTCGAGCAGGCCCGTGACGAAATACCCTATCTGCGTCCACAGCATGTTGCGGACATTCGTCGCGATGGCGGCCAAGCCGGCGACGAAGCTCGAGAGCAGCAGAAGCGTGGTCTCCAGCGCGACCGTATGAAGGTTGAACAGATCCTTCGGTCCGGGCCCTCCGGCGGTGGCCTGCGACAGCACCGCATACGCCGCGTAGAAACCGGAAAACATGATGAAGTCGGAGAGCAGGAAGATCCAGAATCCGTAGCCGGTAATGATGCGCTTCGGCGCCGGACCCGTATATCCGCCGTCAGGCTCCGCGCGCGTCCCAACCCTGTGCGGGTCTTTTCCATGTGTCGGCGGTCCGGTGTAGTTGACCGGCGTGATGCCTTCCTCGCGCCCCTCGACGAGCGCGATACGAGCCCTTCGGCGCTCGCCGTCGAACCGCTCGACTTCCGCCGCCGGCATCTCGTATTCGGAATGGTCGCGCCACGCGAAAGCGACAAAGGTGGCGAAAGCTCCCACCAGCCCGATGATGACCATCCACCAGATATGCCAGATGAGTGCGAAACCGGTGACGCTGGCGAAGAACGCGACGACGAAACCCGTCGGCGTGTTGCGCGGGAGTTCGATCGCCGCGTACTTCGGCAGGTCGGTCAGCCGCTTGTTGGCGATCGCCAGTTGCTTGATGCCCCAATACGCCTCTTCGCCCGTCACGTTGGGCAGCACAGCAAAGTTGAAGGCCGGAGGCGGAGAGTAGGTGATCCACTCAAGCGTCCGTCCATCCCACGGATCCCCCGTTCGGTCACGCAGCGCCTCGCGATTTCGGATGGAGACCACGAGTTCCATCACCTGACAGCCAATGCCGCAAAGAATCAGCACGGCTCCAAACGCGGCGACCAACAGCCAGGGATGCCACTCGGCCACATCATAATGCTGCAGACGGCGCGTCATGCCCTCAAGGCCAAGCACATAGAGCGGCATGAAGGCCACGTAGAATCCGATGACCCAGAACCAGAAGGCCGCCTTCCCCCATTTTTCATCGAGCCTGAAGCCGAAGGCCTTCGGAAACCAGTAGGCGTAGCCCGCAAAGCCGGCAAACAGAACGCCGCCGATGATGACATTGTGGAAATGGGCGATGAGAAAGACCGAATTGTGCAACACGAAGTCCGCCGGGGGAACGGCCAGGAGAACGCCGGTCATGCCGCCGATCACGAACGTTCCGATGAAGGCGAGGGCCCACATCATCGGAAGTTCGAAGCGGATGCGGCCGCCCCACATCGTGAACAGCCAGTTGAAGACTTTCACGCCGGTCGGCACCGCGATGATCATCGTCATGATGCCGAAGAAGCCGTTGACGTCCGCGCTCGCGCCCATCGTGAAGAAGTGGTGGACCCACACCAGAAAGGACAACACGCAGATCGCCATGGTCGCGACGATCATCGACCGATAGCCGAAGAGCGGCTTCGACGAGAAGGTCGAGATGACTTCGGAAAAGACGCCGAAGGCCGGCAAGATCAGGATGTAAACCTCGGGATGGCCCCACGCCCAGATAAGGTTCACGAACATCATGGCGTTGCCGCCCATGTCCGGCGTGAAGAAATGGAAGCCGAGATACCGGTCGAGCAGCAGCATCGCCAGCGTCGCGGTGAGGATCGGGAAGGCCGCGACAATAAGCAGGTTCGCCGCGAGCGCTGTCCAGCAGAAGATCGGCATCCGGGTGAGCGTCATACCCGGCGCGCGGACCTTGAGAATCGTCGTGACGAAATTGATCCCCGTGAGCAGCGTGCCTATGCCTGATATCTGGATTGCCCAGAGGTAATAGTCGACGCCGACCCCGGGCGAGAACTTTAGCTCCGAGAGCGGTGGATAGACCAGCCAACCGGTCTTGGCGAACTCGCCAATGAAAAGCGAGAGATTCACAAGCAGAACCGCGGAGGCGGTGAGCCAGAACGACACCAGATTGAAAGTCGGAAAGGCCACGTCGCGGACGCCGAGTTGGAGCGGCACGGCGAAATTCATGAGCCCGATCATGAACGGCATCGCCACGAAGAAGATCATGATCGTGCCGTGGGCCGAAAAAATCTGATTGTAGTGCTCAGGCGGCAGATAGCCGTTGGAGTGGAACGCCACCGCCTGCTGCGCGCGCATCATGATGGCGTCCGCGAAGCCGCGGATCAGCATCACCAGAGCCATGACGCAATACATCACGCCGATCCGCTTGTGATCGACGGACGTGATCCATTCTTCCCAGAGATACGGGATGTAGCCCTTGACGGTGACCCAGCCGAGAATCGCGATGATGGCGACGATGACAACGATTGAAACGACGAGAGGAATCGGCTGGTCGAAGGGAATTGCCGACCAGGTCAGTTTACCAAGCATTACAACCCCTCACGCGACAAAGCGGCCGGCCGGCACCACGCCCAGGCGGAATTCGCCGCGGCGACAGCCTTCGGATTGATGGTCTTACCCAGGATGATGTCGAAGAGTCCGCGTTCGACCGGCGCGTACGTGCGCGGCGGAACCGCCATGCTTGGCTCGGCAAGTTTCGCGTAAACGTCCCAATTAAGCTCGGAACCCGTCTTCTGCGTGTCCGCGACCCATTTGGCATAGTCCTGCGTTGAGACGGACTTGACCTTGAACATCATCGTCGGAAAGCCCTCGCCGCTGAACACTGAGGACATCCCGAGGAACTCGCCGGGCTTGTCGGCTTCAAGGTGAAGCTGCGAGATCATGCCGGCCATGCTGTAGATCATGCTTCCAAGCTGCGGGACAAAGAAACCGTTCATGACGCCAGAGGAGGTCAGGCGAAAGTGAACGGGCGTACCCGCTGGAATCACGAGCTGGTTGACCGTTGCAATCCCCTCCTCCGGATAGATGAACAACCATTTCCAATCGAGCGACACGACGTCGACGCTGACGGGTTGAGCCTGGGACGGTATCGGCCGGAACGGATCGAGCGCCTGCGACCCATACCAAGCGATGCCGCCGAGGAAAGTGATGACCAGCGCCGGAATCGCCCAGACGATCAGCTCGAGATGACCGGAGAAAGCCCAATCAGGCCAGTAGAAAGCGCGCGTATTGGAAGCGCGGAACCACCAGGCGAAACCCGCCGTCGCGATGATCACAGGGACGACAATCGCGAGCATGATTATCGTGGAATCGATCAGGATCAGCTTTTGAGCTTGGCCGATTGGCCCCTGAGGATTGAGGACGCCGTTACACCCTGCCAGAGGCAGCGCAAGTAACAGCGCTCCGACCGCGGCTCCGCGTCGGGACATGGATCACAGACTCCAGAAGTATGTTGTTGCAGTGCACTCTAACCGAAAACTTTGCATGCGCGACCGTCAAAAGACCAAGCCGACCAAGAAACCGTTCACAGTTATTTGAACTCACGCCAACCCGTTCTTTTCTAAAGTTGAACGCCTACTTTCTGTCGCCGCCCGCGAAGGCGGCCGTCATGCCCAACCCGACCATCAGAAGACCGCTCGCATAGCGCTCGATGATCAGCCAGAGGCTGCTGCGCTTCAGCCATTCCCCCGCGGCGCCCGAGGCCATTGCATAGGCGCTATCGGAGACAAGACCGAGCAACGCAAACAGGAATCCGAGTATGGCGATCTGCAATGCGATATAGCCGCGACTTAGATCGACGAACTGCGGAAGGAACGCGAGGAAGAAAAGCGCCGTCTTTGGATTCAGAAGGTTGACGAGAAAGCCCTCGCGAAAGAGCCGTCTCCCCTTGCGGGGCGCGGCGATGAGCGGCCTCCCCCCGTGGGACATTCCGCGAGAAGAGCTTTCTAAGGCCCAGCCAGACAAGGTAGGCCGCGCCCGCGTATTTGACGATGGCGAAGGCGAGAGCGGAGGACGCGAGCACGGCGGAGAGGCCGACAACAGCGGCGAAGATGTGGACGAGCGTCGCCGTATGGATCCCGAGGACAGAAATGAGACCGGCGCGGCGCCCCTGCTCGATGGAGCGGCCTACGATATAAAGAACCGCAGGTCCGGGGATCACAAGGAGCGTCAAAGCCGCCGCAGCGAACAGTCCGAGGTTAGCGCCGCCGGGCGTTACGATCGTCATCTCGCAACCCATCGTTGTCCGCGCGCCCACTATGGGGGCGCGGGCCCACGCTTGTCCAGCGCCGCAAGGCTAGGCGGCGGCGCGCTTCAACACCGCGGTCTTTTCTGGTTTGGGACGATCGTGAACCCCGGCAAGTCGAACATTCCCGCTCGCCTCAGACCGACCAGAGGTTGCGCGTATCGAGCCATAGCGCTCGGCCGCCTTTCGCGCGGATTTCCTCCATCATGTGCTGAGCGCCGCCTGGGCCGTCGCCTTGCTCGCCGTTCCAGAGGCAGACGAGATCCACCTTATCGGGCCCAAAGCGCGACGCCTGATCGATCATCCAGCGATTGTCGCGCTCATATGGATCCTCTGTCTCCGGAGTGGGCCCGAGTTCGTCCGGCATGACATGGAGTGCCGAACGCGCCTTCACCGCGAAGTAGCGGGAGCGCCAATCCGCGCCGGCGAAATCGACAGATTTTTCGAGGAAGGTCGGCTCGGCGAAAGGAATGTAGAGTTCGACGCCCACACCCATTGCAAGCGCCGCCTCGGCAAAAAGAAGGTCGCCGCCGCAGGCCCCGCCGCAGATCGCGATATCGCCCTCTGCGAGCCCAATGTCCTTCAGCGCGCCGGCGATCGCCTGCGCCGCAATCGGCTCCTTGTCCGGCGGGAATCGGGCGCCTTGCGCCCAGGCGCATCGATCATGTGGCCGCTGAACAATGCGACCTTGCGAGGTTCGGCCTCCGGAGCCTGCATGAACGAGCGCCCTCCTTTTTCGTCATGCGACACCCTACCACCGCCCGCGCCGCCGACAAACGCTTCCACGCCGCTGCCCTGCACCGCCATTTTCTGGCAGTATCGCGGGATGTCCCGCGCCCAGCGCCTGCTTGACTTGATCCAGATCCTGCGCCGCCACCGCTTACCGGCCACAGGCGCCGCGCTCGCGGAGGAGGCGGGCGTCTCGCTGCGTACACTCTATCGCGACATCGAAACCTTGCGCGCACAAGGCGCGCATATCGAGGGCGAAGCCGGCGTGGGCTATGTTCTGAGACCCGGCTTCATGCTGCCGCCGCTCATGTTCACCGAAGAGGAGATCGAAGCGCTCGTCCTCGGCTCGCGCTGGGTTTATGAGCGCGCCGACGATGCGCTCGCGGACGCCGCACGAAACGCGCTGGCCAAGATCGGCGCGGTGCTCCCCAGCGACCTCAAGGAGAGCCTCGATTCGTCGAACCTGCTGATTGGGCCCGGCGAGCCGATCGCAGCGGGCGACGCGGAACTCGCTTCCATCCGCGCGGCAATCCGCGCCGAGCGGAAACTCGACATCGCATACGCGGACAAGGCGGGAAGCCCGACCCGCCGGACCATCTGGCCATTCGCGCTCGCCTTCTTCGATCGCGCGCGAGTGGTCTCCGCGTGGTGCGAATTGCGAGGCGACTTCCGCAATTTCCGCACCGACCGGATCGCGGAGCTTTCTGTCACATCCGCACGCTATCCGCGCCGCCGCCAGGCGTTGCTGAAGGAATGGAAGGCGCGAGAAGGAATCCTGTTTGAGCGCGGTGAAGGAACCACGAGAGGCATTGCTGACAAAAACTGACAGGAGGATGCGCTAGGCTTTCCTCGAAGGCCGCCGGGTCCTGGCGGTCCTGAAACGGGAGAGACCGATGGCCGAATTCAGTTTTCTTCTGCTGCATGTCGATGAGCCCGCCGCCAGCGCCTCCTTCTATGCGGACCTTCTTAAGGCGCCAGTTCTGGAGCAGTCGCCAAGTTTCGCAATGCTGCCGCTGCGCGAGGGGGTGATGCTGGGATTATGGTCGCGCGATAAAGTCGAGCCTCGGACGTCGGGCGGCCCTGGCGCAAGCGAGATCGCTTTTACCGTGGCCGATGGGACCGCCGTGGACGCGACTCACGCCGACTGGGCGAGGCGCGGTCTAAGAATTCTCCAGCCGCCGACACGCATGGACTTCGGCAAAACCTTTGTGGCGCTCGATCCTGACGGCCATCGTCTGCGGGTCTTTGCTCCAGAAGAAACCTGACAGCCAAACGCCCGGTTGGCGCAGGTCAACCGAGGCTCCGCGTGACGATGTCACGGACATCGGGCGACAGCGTCGCATGGGAGGCGATGCGCTTGAGCATCGCCTCCGCAAGCCTCCTGCGCCCATCTTCGAGCGAACGCCACGATCGCATCGCGGTCAGAAGGCGGGCGGCGATCTGCGGATTGGTTGGATCGAGGGAAAGGACGATCTCCTCAAGGAACGCGAAGCCTATTCCGTCCGCGCGGTTGAACTGCGTCTGATTGGCGGTGAAGCCGCCGACCAGCGCCCGGACGCGATTGGGGTTGGCGATCGAGAAGGCGCGATGACTCATGAGACCGCGCACCCGCTCCAGCGTCTCCTTCTCGGGGATTTGCGCCTGCAGCGCGAACCACTTGTCGAGAATCAGCGGCTCCATCGCATAGCGGCGTCCAAACGCTTCGAGCGCGTGTTCGCGAGCGGAATCGGGCTTCATGGCTATGGCCGCCAAGGCCGCCAATCGCTCGGTCATGTTGTCCGCGTCCGCGAGTTGCGCGTGAGCCGCTTGTAATCCGCTGATGACGTCGCCGTCGACATAGAGCGCCAGCGCAGCGTTGCGCAGCGCGCGACGGCCTGCGCTTGGAGCGTCCGGGCTGAAGGGTCCTGAGGATGCGAACTGCGCGTGCAACGCCAGCAGCGCCTCCTTGTGCATGCGGCCGAGCAGACCTCGCAGCGCCTTGCGGGCTGCGTAGATCGCATCCGGATCGACATTCTCTGCGATCTCGCGCGCGAGATCCGCTTCGGTCGGCAGGGTCAGCGACAGAGCCGCGAAAGCTGGGTCGATCCGCCCGGTTCGCGCATCCTCAATGAGGCCTCCGAAGGCCGCTACGAGCCCAGCGTCGCGATCCGGAGGCTTGCCCGCGCGAATGGCGCGAACGCCACGCATCAGCACGCGCGTCGAGAGACTCTGAAGAGCCTGCCAGCGATTGAAGTTGTCGCTATCGTGCCGGGCAAGGACAATGAGGTCCTCCTCGGTGAGATCGTCGTCGATCGTCACCGGCGCAGAAAAGCCGCGCAGAAAGGACAGCGCCGGTCGGCGCGGCACGTCGCGGAAGAGGATCGAGCGCTCGGAGTTCCTTGAGTTCGAAAACGCCACTGGCAAGTTCGCTCGGGCTGGCGTCGAGAGAGGACAGCACGCACTCCTCACCCTGCGAATCGATCAGGCCAAGGGCGAGCGGCATGGTCATCGGCAGCTTCGTCGGCTGGCCTGGCGTCGGCGGAACGGTCTGCGCCACGTCAAGCCGATAGGTTCGGGCTTCCGGATCGTAGGTTGTGCGGACGGTCAGCTTCGGCGTGCCCGCCTGTTGATACCAGCGCATGAAAAGTTCGAGATCACGGCCGGAGACCTCGGCGAAGCAGCCGATGAACTGCTCGACGGTCGCCGCCGTCCCGTCGTAACGGTCGAAATAAAGGTCCATGCCCGCCCGGAACATTTCCGGCCCGATCAGGCGCTTGAGCATCCGGATGACTTCCGCGCCCTTCTGGTAAACGGTCGCTGTGTAGAAATTGTTGATTTCGCTATAGACCTCGGGCCTGACGTTGTGCGCGAGCGGCCCAGCGTCCTCTGGAAACTGCGCGGCGCGGAGCACGCGCACCTCGGCAATACGCTTGACTGGCGCGGAGCGCATATCCGCGGAAAACTCCTGATCGCGGAAGACAGTCAGGCCCTCCTTGAGACAGAGCTGGAACCAGTCGCGGCAGGTGATGCGGTTGCCCGTCCAGTTGTGGAAATATTCGTGCGCGATCACGCCTTCGATGTTGGCGTAGTCGTCGTCGCTCGCGGTCTGTGGCGAGGCCAGGACATACTTGTCGTTGAAAACGTTGAGGCCCTTATTCTCCATCGCCCCCATATTGAAGTCGGACACCGCGACGATGTTGAAGACGTCCAGATCATACTCGCGGCCATATGTCCGCTCGTCCCAGTCCATCGCGCGTTTCAGAGAGTCCATCGCATAGGCCGCGCGCTCTTCGCGGCCCTTCTCGACATAGATCCCGAGCGCGACCCTGCGGCCTGACGCGGTGATGAAATTGTCCGCGACGTGAGCGAGGTCGCCGGCGACCAGCGCGAAAAGATAGGACGGCTTCTTGTGGGGATCGTCCCATATCGCCCAATGCCGCCCCCGGCTCTCTGATACGCCCGAGTCGACAAGATTGCCGTTCGACAGCAGAACAGGCGCTTCCGCCTGGTCGGCTTCCAGCCGCACGCGATATGTCGACAGCACGTCGGGACGGTCGAGAAAATAGGCGATGCGGCGAAAGCCCTCGGCCTCGCATTGCGTGCAATAGGCGGAGCCCGAGCGGTAAAGGCCCATAAGCTTGGTGTTGGCGGCGGGATCGAGTCGCGTCTCGATCTTCAGCGTGAAGGGACCGCGCGGGGGATTCGGGAGCCGGAAGGCGGATGCGTCCGCCTCATAGTCCGACGGCGGCAAAGGGGCGCCGTCAAGTTCCGCCGATACGAGGACCAGTTCGTCTCCGTCGAGCGCCAGCGGAGCCGCGGCGTCACCGTCCGGGTTGGGTCGGATCGAAAGGGTCGAGACGACCCGCGTCGCGTTCCGGTCGAGCGAAATGTCGAGATCGACGCGCTCGATCAGAAAATCGGCGGGGCGATAGTCGACAAGGCGAACGGGCTGACCGACCGATGTGCGCATGGGCGCTGGCCTTTCCGGAGGTTGAAGGGCTTTTGTCTCGTTTGCGCCGCAGCGACGCCAAGGCGCCGACCGCCGGCCGCTCAGGCCACCGCCAGGCCGATCGCCCGCGACGGGGTAAAGGCCAAACCGTACCGAAGCAAGGCTTTTTGCAGGTCCGCCTGCGGCCTTACGCCACTGGTGAAGATCATCGCACCGACGCCCGCAGCCGGCGCTCCCGGCGCGGAAGCGCCGAGGAGCGAATCGAGCCGGCGGGCGATCGCGGGGGCCGGATCGATGAACTCCACCGGCCAGCGCGCGTTCCGTTTCAGAGCGTCGAGAAGCAAAGGGTAATGCGTGCAGGCCAACACGACGGCGTCGGTGCGGCGTCCATCCTTCTCGACAAAGCAGGGCGCCATTTCGGCGGCGACCGTCGCTTCGTCGACAGGCTCGCCCCGCATCGCCGCCTCGGCAATCGGCGCAAGCCGGGCCGAACCCACGAGCGTGACTTCGCAATCGGCGGCGTGCTCGCGAACCAGAGCCTGGGTATAGTCGCGCGCGACCGTCCCGCGCGTGGCGAGCACGCTGATCAGTCCGGAGCGCGAGGCGTGGGCTGCCGGCTTGATCGCGGGCACGACGCCGACGAAGGGGAGATCGGGATAGGTCGAGCGCAACCCCGGCAGGGCGAGGGTGGAGGCCGTGCTGCAGGCGACGACCACGATGTCGGGACGATGCATGGGAATGGCTTCCGCCATCACGGAGCCCACGCGGGCGACGAGAACGGACTCGCTGAGCCGCCCATAGGGGAAGGCCGCGTCATCCGCGACATAGACGATCTCGACGTCGGGACGCAGGCGGCGGATCTCCCCCAGCACCGAGAGGCCCCCGAGGCCGGAATCGAACACCAGCGCCTTCGGCGCCCGCTCGCGGCCTCGCCCATCCATTCCGTCCACGCCGACCCTCATCCTTCTCACGTGCGGCATACGCCAAAGCCTGCCCCGCGGCAAAGCCGCGCGCCCCGGACTATCACCCGGATTTGAAGCGATATTAAACGCGAACCGCGATTGACCCAACGCCTCGCATGACCGATGGAAGGACAGACTTAACAATCCGGAGTTTGCGCTCCCCGCGCCGCATGACGCCGTCTGACGCCGTTATCCACGTCGACGCGCTCGACCATCAGGCCCAACCGACCGCGCCGAACCCGGCGGAGCGCCGGACGCTCATGTTTGCGCTGATCGCGGCCGCGGCGGTGCATATCCTGATACCGGCCGCGATCCTGGTCTATGGCCTCTTTGCGCCCCGCCCCGCGCCTCCGATCGAAGAGGTTCCGGTCGAGCTTGTGCAGGAGGAACCGCCGCCGAAGCCCCAGCCGAAGAAGGAGCAGCCGCCCCCGCCCCCGGCTCCCGACGACGAGAAGCCGGCCTATGACGCGCCGAGCGCCGCGACTCAGGAGAAGGCGAACCGGGAATTGAAGGACGAGAAGTCGCAGGCGCCGAAGACAGCGGCCGATCCGAACCAGCAGGCCGGCGCCCCGCCCGACTCCCAGCGCGAGCAGGCTGCTCCGCAAAAGACCGCAAGCGCGCCGCCGCCTCCGGCCGAAGCCGTCCCGGACAAGGACGCCGATCAATCGGCCGCGCCGACGCCGACGCCTTCCGATTCCCAGGCCGCGCCCCCAGCGCCGAAGGTCGCCGACGCGCCCGCGCCTCCGCCCGCCCCGAAAGCGAAGGGGCCGCCCGGCGTGCCCATCCCTGAACCCATGGAGATGCCGGAGCCCAAATTCGCCCATGCGGCGACGGAAGCGCCGGTCACCGGAGGGAACGCCGACTTGCGGTATTTCACGATCGTCTACGGCATGATCCGCCAGCATCTGCGCGATCCCTCGCACCTGCCTCCGCCGAGGCGGAGCGGGGCGGTGGTGTTCCTCGTCGATGAAGGCGGCAACGTCGTGGATCGCAGGCTTGTCACCTCGAGCGGCTCGCCGAGCCTCGACATGTCGGTTATGGCCGCAATCTCGGAAGCCGCCCCCTATCCCGCTCCCCCCGGCTGGCAGCCGCGCGCGATGAGGCTCACTTACGGCAAGTAGACTGCGCTCGCAGCCTCAGACCTGTATTTCAGGGAAATGAGGAGACTCCAACCGCATTCCGCCATTTCTCCGCGCGGATTTCCATCTTTTCAGAGGCTTACACCCCGGTTAGCCGCCGCGCTTAAAAATCGCCTCCCAGAGCTGACGAGCCAGCCCGCGCCGCCGAGGCAGGAACGACAACACATCCGCTTGCGAGCATGATAGGTCGAAATTCTGAAAATGTCAATCAAAGTTCAGGAAATTCTGACCATCAGGAAGCAAGTCGCCGGCCTGACTTAAACGGACCCGACGCTGTTGCTCAATGAACTGTCCGGACAGCGCTGCGACGGCGGGACGCGTCCCCTCAGTACGGGACCGGGGTCGGGGGCTGGACGCATTTCCAATCCGACCGGATGCGTTGGAACGATGTCCAGCTATCCCAGGAATGCACCGCCATCAGGCCGTAGCGCCCGCACTCTTTCTGCGCCGCCGCCTCAAACTCCGACGGGGCGGGAAAACCGCCAACTCCGGGCCGGGTCGGCGAATAGAGGAAAGTGACGGTGCGTGTGTTCGCACAGCCGGCCAGCGCCAGCAAAAGACATATCAGGGAAACAATCCGCATCTACCGCGCCCCGCGCCTGAAGCCGCCTTCGCGGCAGCCAGCTCCGCCCGAATCCGCGCGGCACTCTGCCCGCGCGCCGCCGCCAGCGCAAGCCTTTCTCCCGCCATAAAGGCTTCGTGCATCGACGATTTCCGCAGGGGTGTGGCGAATAGAACGCGCCCCGTCAGCTGACCGTCTCCGCGCTGTAGCGTGCGATCAGTCCGGAGCGGATGGCGATGCGATAGACGGCGCCGAAGGCGAGGCTGGCAAGCGCCAGATAGATCAGGGCGAGGCCCCCGCCGATCGCCAGCAGTCCCCAGGGCGCAGGCTCGCCGCGGACGACCGCCCGCATTCCCTCGAAGACATAGGATGGCGGCAGGATCGCCGAGATCGCACGCATCCAGCCGGGAAGAATTTGTGTTGGATAGAAAACGCCGGCGAAAGGCGAAACGATCATCGGTATCGGCCAGACCAGCCATTCCGAGGCGGGTCCAAGCCGCAGCACCAGCGCCGACGCCGCCACGCCGAATGCGATTCCCGTCAAGAACAGGATCATAAGGAACGGCGCCAGCGCCAGGCCATAGCTGAAGAACGACAATCCGAACGCAAGGCCCGCGAAGACGATCATCAGGACGAGGCTGATCAGGCTCGTGCCGATCGAAGCAACGATGAGCGCGGTCAGATACTCGGATGTTCGCAAAGGGGTCGCGAAGAAATTCAGGAAGTTCCGCGACCAGACATCCTCGAAAAAAGCCATCGTCACGCCCTGCATGACGCGCGTGAGGAAGTCCCACAGAAGCACCGCGCCGAGCAGCGCCGGAACGAAATTGACCCCCGCGCCCGACACCGAATTGAGATAGCGCGTCAGAAACCCCCAGAGCAGCACATCCACCGTCACCCAGATGAAGAGCGGAAACACCCGCTGCGGACTGCCGCGATAGAGGTAGACGATCCTGAGCAGGACCGCCGCGATGCGCGAGAGGCTCATCGCGCGGGCGCTGCCCCGAGCATCTCCTTGGCCACCGATACGAAGAGATCATCCAGCGTGCCGACGCCATGCTCTCCGGGAAGCGTCTTCGGATCGCCCTCGAGCACGATCCGGCCGTGCGACAAAAACGAGGACTCGGTCGCACACGGCCTCGACCTCGACCATGTTGTGGCTCGTCCACAAGACCCCGCAGTGTCCCTGATCGACAAGCACCGATACCCCGGCGCGGATCTCGCGCGCGGCGGACGGATCGATCGAGGCGGTCGGCTCGTCCAGCAACAAAAGCCGCGGCTTGTTCAGCATGGCCTTGGCGAGCGCGAGCCGGGTCTGCTCGCCGGAGGAGAGAACCCCGGCCTTGGTGTTCCGGTAACGCGTGAGGTCATAGCGATCGAGCAGCCGCTCGATCCGTTCGCGCAGATGCTCGACCCCATAAAGGCGTCCGAAGACATTCAAATTCTGCTCGACCGTGAGATTGCCGGGCAACGGCGCATAGACCGCCGCGAAATTCGTCCGCGCCAACGCCCTGCTGCGATCCTGCGCAAGATCGATTCCATCGATCAGAACGCGCCCCTCGCTCGGCGCGAGCACGCCGAGCACCATGCTGATCGTCGTCGTCTTGCCGGCCCCGTTGGGGCCCAGGAGCCCAACAATTTCGCCGGCCGACACGTGAAACGACAGGTCCCGAACGGCCTTGAGATTCCCGAAGGATTTTCCGAGGCGTTCGACCGACAGGACCGGAGTGGCGGGCGGCGACATGCGCCGCCCGTATCGAGGGCGCAATGGCTTGCGTCAAGGCTCATGTCACGATTCGTCCTGTGCCCTGACGGGGCAGCCCTTGTCGAAGTATTACAAAATATGTAACATTGTTCACGCTTTGACCGTTTGATCGCTGAGTTCCACAGCCTAAATTTATTGTAGTCGATTATTTTTTGAGAGAGAATACCGCAAATGACGACTACGAATATCGAAATGCTCCTAATTGACATTCTAATGAGCCACAATTTTATGCCGACACCATGAAGCTACCACATTGGTTGTCATTCTGCACGGGATTCGTCGAGACATTACCGGCGATATGTCGGATGATTATCTGAGCTATCCAGGTTCAATCTTCTCTGCGGTCAATTTGCCGATATCTATCGCCCGACCCTACCTTATTTCCACTTTCTTGACATCTGCCGGGGCGCAGCAGACGGTTACTCGATCTCGGCAAAGACTTCGACGCGATCTGGGAAAGCAAAGCCCAGAAACCGTACGAACATGTCATTCTGGTCGGCTATAGTCTCGGGGGCCTTTTCCTACGACGGCTGTTCCTCGCGGGCATGCCGAATCCGACCGATTACGCGGGCTATTACGCGTATCGCGACGATTTTCCCGACGGCTTTCAGAGGGTGCGCGAATGGGCGACAAGGGTCGAACGGATCGTCCTGCTGGCCGCCTGGGAAAAAGGTTGGAGCATTTCCGACCGCTCGAGCTGGTACAACACGACAATCATCAACCTGTTTCGCGCTCTGAGCTACGTGTTGAATATTCCGTCCGTCTTTGGCGCAACGAGCATGCAGTTCGGAAAAACGATGCTCGACACCCGCAAGGGCTCGGTATTTATCGTGCAATCGCGCCTGCTCTGGATGGCGTATCGGCGATGGTTCAATTCGACCGAACGAACGCATTATAACCAGAAAATCGGCGAGAAGGGCCTGCAAGGTAAACGGCCGCCGCTCCGCGCCCCCGCCCGAAGGGGCGGTCAACCCGCTTGTCATCCAGATTATGGGCGCGCGTGACGATTTCGTGTCGCCGCACGATCAGGTTGACCTCGATGTCGAGGGAATACGCGCTTGGGCGCCAAGCGGTCATGATTCCGGTGGCGCGCATAGCTCGAAAAAAACCAAGAATTTTTTTGTGCTCGAAATGCCGGGCGCCGATCATACAGGCGTGCTCAATTTCCACGATGAGTTGGGGCCGACAAAGCAGGCGATCTTTCTCACCGCACTGACGAGCGCCCCCGAGGAGCTCGAAGCCTTGTCCGACCCGAACTCCGCTGACCCGTTTGCGGAGTTCGTCATTAATCCCGCAGACCTCTGGGATGCGCCGCCTGTGGTCGATACGGATGTCACAGACCTCGTCTTCGTTCTCCACGGCATTCGCGACGACGGATTCTGGACGCACCGCATCGCAGCTGCAGTCAAAAAAACCTGGGAGGCCAAATGGAGCCTCGCGAACCCCAACCCAACCCCGGGGGAGCGCCCGAGACTTTTTCCTTCCTGGACCCACTCATATGGATATTTTCCGATGGGGGCCTTTGTTCTCCCGTGGATACGGGAGACGAAAGTGCAGTGGTTCATGGACCACTACGTCAATGTGAAGGCCCTCTATCCGAATGCAACGCCGCACTTTGTCGGGCATTCGAACGGCACCTATGTCGCTGCGGCCGCGCTCAGGGACTATCCGGCGGCCCATTTCGGGAACATCTATTTCGCTGGCAGTGTCGTCGATCCGGACTTTCCCTGGACCCGGATAAAGGACGAGGGGCGCATCGAACGATTCCACAATGCCCGCGGAGCGACCGATTGGGTCGTCGCGCTCCTGCCGAAGAGCCTCGAATACATGATGGATCTCGGGGGCGCCGGCTTCGACGGATTCAAGGAGATCGGCTACAAGAAGACCGAGCCGCCAAAGGTCTGCCCGGACCTCACCCAGTCGACGAAATTCGCGACCGGCGGCCATGGCGGCGCAATCCAGGACGAGCACTGGACGCAGATCGCCGGTTTCATTGTCAATGGGGTGCGTCCCGCCGAAGATCCCGCGCTCTTCGTGGACGACCAGTCCGGTCTCCTGAAGGCAGCAAGCGCCGTCCGGGTCGGCATTCCCCTGCTCGTTATTCTCGCATTGACGCTGCTCGCGTTTTCGCACGCGCTCTGGCTTCCGGCGGGCGATTCCATCCAAGGCTGGGGGGACGTCGGACCCTGGTGGCTTTGGCCGGGACTGATCGCCTTCGGGGCTCTCGCGGTTGTCAGATTGGCGGCAGGCGGACTGCTCAGCCGAGCCGCCGGGATTGCGCTGCTCGGATTGGTCGCCGTTTATCTTCTGGCCGCCTTTTACTGGGCTGATTTAGGCATAGTGCATGCAGCCCCACCCTGGTGGATCGTTTGGGGATGTTTGGGACTTCTGCTCGCCTTTCTCGAAATTCAGATACTGGCGAAGACGCCGCTCGACGATTTCCTGCAACGGCTATCGCTGGCTCTGATGCTGATCGTGATCGTCGCTAGCCTCTGGGCCCTTATCGTTCTGGCGCACGCCTCGATCCGCGCCTACGCCATTGCGAGCAACGGCGCCTTCAACGGCGCAGCGGTGGCCGCGAGTCTGGCCACGCTCGTGGCTCTTCTTCTGGCAGGCCTTTTCGTGTTCGTCGTCGCGCGCGTCTAGCGACGCGCCGCGGGGCCCATCAGATCTGCGCCGCCGCGGCGTCCGCCGGCGTGTCAAGGATCTCTTCGTCGAGCGTGTAAAGTTCCTGCGGACGGCCGACGCCTCTGAGCGCAAATCGCCCAACGGAGGCGAAGAGACGCTGGCCGTCGCCGAACGCATTGGCGAAAGCGGAGGAGACCAGCACCGGCTGTTCGACCGAGCGGCACATGGCCGCAATGCGCGCGACCTCGTTCACCGCCGGACCGACGACGGTGAAGTCCAGCCGTTCCTTGCTGCCGATGTTCCCGTAAAACACGTCGCCAAGATGCAGGCCGAGATACATGTCGGTAGCGGGAAGGCCCTCCGACGTCCGCCGGGCGTTGAGTTCGGCGACCGCCGTCCGCGCCTCCCGCGCCGCCGCGAGCGCCGCGCCGGTCGCCGCCGCCCGGTCCTCGGCCGGAAAAATCGCCAGCACCCCGTCGCCGATCAGCTTGAGCACGTCGCCCGAATGCGCCTCGATCGCCGTCACGACGGCGTCCGCGTAATCGTTGAGGAGCGGGATGATCTGCTCCGGCTCGGCGCTGTCGGAGATGCGGGTATAGTTGCGCAGATCGCTGAACCACAAAACCGTCCGGATGCGGTCGGCGACGCCGCGGGCGATGCGGCCGCTGAGCACGCGACGCCCGGTGTCGCGGCCAAGGTAGGTTTGGACCAGCGTCTCCGCGATCCTCGAGAGCGAGTCCGATTTGATGGCGAGCCCGACGAAGGGCGTCAGGCGCTCGAGCGCCGCGATGTCCTCGTCCGAGAAGCCGCCGGGGCGATCGGTCATCCAGGAAGCGTAAAAACAGTCCATTTCGCCGATCACGCCGTCGGACGTGAAGCGCCGGATCATCGCGAGATAGTCGGTCAGGCCGGCGTCGCGATATTCGATGAGGCTCGGATATTCGACGATCGAATTGGCGTCGATCCGGCGCCGAAACGTGCGCTCCCCGCTTTCGAGCATCCTGTAGAAGGGCGAGGCCCGCCAGCGCTCGGCCGCTTCGCCTTCCGCGGTGCTGCCGTATTCGATCACCTCCGCCAGGCCGTTCCTGAGATCCCAGCGATAGGCGCGGCCTTCGTAGATGGGATGCAGCGTGTCCATCAACAGAATCATCCGCGCGAGGGGCAACCCGTGGCCCCTCGCCCGCTCGGCAAGGTTTTCGATGAAGCGCGTCGCCGGCCGGCCCTTCAGGCTGACCTCGGCGATCCAGGCCGACAGCGCGACAATATCCTCTTCTCGCATGGGCGCGATCATAAAGGGAGCGGCGCGCCGTTCCAATGGCGCTGAGCCTCGGTGTTTTTTGCTTGGATCGCGTCCCGTCCCCCTGCTACCAACCTCAAGTGACCCCAGGCGGAACGCCGCGTGAGAGGGAGGAGTTTTCGCTATGGCCAAGGTCGCTCTCGTCGGGCTCGGCCTCGTCGGCCGGGCCTGGGCCATCAGTTTCTCCCGCGCCGGGCATGAGGTCGCAATCTGGGACGAAAAGCCGGAGGCGATCGACGACGCCCTGCGCTTCGTCAACAAGGCCCTCCCCGACCTCGACGCGCACGGACTCTTGGGAGGCGAGGCCGCGGTCAATGTGCGCGCGCGGATGCGGCGCGCCCATTCGCTCGAAGAGGCGCTCGACGGGGCGACTCATGTGCAGGAAAACACGCCCGAGGATCTCCCGATCAAGAAGCGGGTGTTCGCCGCGCTCGACCGGCTTGCCGATCCCGACGCCGTGCTGGCGAGTTCGACGTCGGCGATCCTGCCCTCCCATTTCACCGAGGGCGTCAAGGGCCGGGCGCGCTGCCTCGTCGCCCACCCGATCAACCCGCCCTATCTGATCCCCGCGGTCGAGATCGTCCCATCGCCATGGACCGACCGGGACGTCGTCGAGCGGACGGCTGAGTTCATGCGCGCGGCCGGCCATGCGCCGATCGTCATGAAACGGGAGATCGACGGCTTCGTCATCAACCGCCTGCAAGGCGCCCTGCTCGAAGAGGCGTTCCGTCTCGTCGCCGATGGATTTGCAACGACGGAGGACGTCGACGTCGCCGTGCGCGAGGGGCTTGCCTTGCGCTGGTCCTTCATCGGCCCATTCGAGACCATCGATCTCAACGCGCCAGGCGGCGTGCGCGACTACGCCGAGCGCTACGAGCAGATGTACGCGCGCATCTTTCCGACGACCCAGCGCCGCATCGACTGGACGGGACCGGCGATGGACGGCGTCGAGGCGCAGCGCCGCGAACGTCTTCCAGCCGACCAGCTCTCCGAGCGGCAGGCGTGGCGCGACCGCCGCCTGATGGCGCTCGCGGCCCACAAACGCCAGGCCGAGGACGAGATCGGGACGTGAAGGAACCAGAAATTCGTTCGCGCGTGGCCTCCGATCTTTTCGATCTCTCCGGCCGGACCGCCCTCGTCACGGGCTCCTCAGGAGGCCTCGGCTTGGCGATTGCGGGCGGCCTCGCCGACGCCGGCGCGAAGATCGTGCTCAACGGGCGCGATGGGGCAAAGCTTGCCGCCGCGGCGGAGCGACTGAGGGCGAGGGGACACGATGTCAGCGTCAGCGCTTTCGACGTGGCGGACGACGCGGCTGTCGTCGCCGCATTCACGCGCTTCGACGAAGACGGAGCCGCCGTCGACATCCTGGTCAACAACGCTGGCGTCACGGTGCGGAAACCCATGGTCGAGCTGGAGACTAGCGAGTGGCGCCGCGTCGTCGAGACCGATCTGACGGCGGCCTTCGTTGTCGGCCGCGAGGCGGCGCGACGCATGATCGCGCGCGGGCGCGGCGGCAAGATCATCAACATCGCCTCGCTCGCGAGCGAGGTTGCGCGCGCGACGATCGCGCCCTACACGGCGGCAAAGGGGGCGCTCAAAATGTTGACCCGATCGATGGCGGCGGAATGGGCGATCCACGACATTCAGGCCAACGGAATAGGGCCGGGATATTTCGAGACCGAGCTGACCGCCCCCTTGCGCGCGGACGCGAAATTCGACGCATGGGTGAAGAGCCGCACGCCCTCGGGACGATGGGGCAAGCCGGAAGACCTGATCGGCGCCTCCGTCTTTCTCGCCTCGTCCGCCTCGAACTATGTCAACGGGCAAATGATCTATATCGACGGCGGGCTGCTTGCCGTCATCTGAGAGACCGTCCTTGCCGCAGAACGCGCCTGCCCTGATCGGCGTCGACTGGGGAACTTCGAGCTTTCGCGCCTATCTCATGGGACATGGCGGCGCCATTCTCGACACGGTCGAAACCGGGGACGGCGTGTCGACAATTCCTCGCGGCGGATTTCCGGCCGTCTATCGGCGGGTCGTCGGCGCCTGGCTCGCTGCGCGGCCCGGACTGCCGGCCATCGCCTCGGGCATGGTCGGGAGCCGAAACGGTTGGCGCGAGGCGCCCTATGCGCGCTGCCCGGCCGACCCCGCGTCAATCGCAAGCGAGCTTGTTCAGGTCGACGCCGACGGGGCGCGGCTATGGCTCGCGCCCGGCCTGCTATACGAAGATGAGACGGGCCGCCCCGATGTGATGCGCGGTGAAGAGGTGGAGATTCTGGGCATCGCCGACGCCGGCGCGCGCCTCGTGATCCTGCCGGGCTCGCATTCCAAATGGGCCGAGGTCGACGACGGGCGCGTCATGCGCTTCCGCACCTTCGTCACGGGCGAACTGTTTGCGGCCGTGAAGGATCACACATTGCTGGGCGCCTTCGCCCGCGCCGCGGCGCCTAAAGGTCCCGGCCCCGGTTTCGCGCTCGGCGTGCGCACGGGCGCATCGGCTACGCGAGGCGAAGGAGGATCGGGCCTGCTCGGCGCTTTGTTTGGCGCGCGCACGCTGCCGCTCATGGGCAAGCTTCCCGAGGACGAAGCCGGGGCTTATCTCTCCGGCCTCCTGATCGGCGCCGAAATCGCCGAAGCGCTGCGCCTGTTCCCGAACCGCGCTGCCCCGCGGATCGCGGGCGCGCCGGCGCTGGTGCAGCGCTATCTTGACGCCTTCGCGGCGCTCGGCCTGGCGGCGGAGGCTGCGCCCGCCGGCGCCGCCGCGCGCGGACTTTTCCTTCTCTCGCAAAGCGCCGGACTCTTCGCATGATCACGCTTGACCCCACGGGCCTCGTCGCCATCCTCCGCGGCGTGAAGCCGGACGAAGTGGAGGCGATCGCCGACGTTCTCGTGAACGCAGGCTTCGGCGCCATCGAAGTGCCTCTCAATTCCCCCGACGCGCTTGCTAGCGTGGCCGCGCTTTCGCGGCGATTTGGAGACCGGACCCTTGTCGGCGTCGGCACAGTGCTTTCAGCGGATGAGGTCGAGCGGGCGGCGCTCGCGGGCGCACGTCTCATCGTCTCGCCAAACGCCGAGTTTGACGTGATCGAGCGGGCCACGAAGCATGGGCTTTCCACCCTGCCCGGCGTCGCGACGCCAACCGAAGCGTTCCGGGCGCTCGCCTACGGCGCCTCAGCCTTAAAACTGTTTCCGTCCGAGGGTCTCGCGCCCGAGGCGATGAAAGCCTGGCTCAGCGTCCTGCCCGAAGAAACCCAGATTTTCCCGGTCGGCGGCATCACGCCCGAGCGCGTCGCGCCCTACCGAAAGGCTGGGGCCGCCGGATTCGGAGTCGGCGGAGCGCTCTACAAGCCGGGCATGACACCCGCCGAAGTCGCGGAGAAGGCAAAGGCCTTCGTCGCCGCGTGGCGCGCTGCGGACCGCTGATCCGAGCGGCGACGGGAATGGGCGTGGGGAGCCTCCGCAAACGGCCCCCACACGTAGAGCGAAGACGAAACCCGCCGGCTCCAGAAGTCTAGTTTGATTGCGCGAGCGATTCGCGGTCATCGGTTCGAGCCCGGTGACGCAGCGCAAAGGTAACTTTAACCGCGAGTTAACCAAGTTCACGCAAAAGTGCGGCTGACTTTACGTCGATTGCCGAGCCTCGTGACCGATGTCAGCCCCGCTGATCGACGCTTGGCAAGATCCGATCTTGAGCGTCGCGTCCCGCGTACCGTCCGTAAAATCTTCGCCGCGCTCTCTGACCGGAACCCAAGTTCTGCGGGCGCCCCAGTAAATTTCCCTTGATCTAAAGGGGCAGTGATGCGGACCCGTATCTTCGGCAATGTTGCGTCTCTATTCGTTCCGACGGCGATTGCTTTGCTTTTGGCTGGATGCGGCGCCTCGGGGATCGGAGGCATTCGTGGCCCTAGCGCGGTGCTGCAAAGCGCCGAAGTTGATAGCGGAAGCAGCAACGCCGCCATTATTGTGAACGCCCTCGCCAGAGACAACAAGATCCTCCGCCCGGACGGCGGTTTTGACTATCCGACTTATTATCAGGTGGCGCAGGCGGGGTTCAATTTTATCGATGACCAATGCGCAGTGTATTTCGACAAGCTGTTTTATCTTCAGCGCGACCGCCAATTCGCGCAGGATGTTCTGCAGGCCGGCAATCAGGCGACCGCTGCGGTGCTGACCCTAACGAGGGCCTCCGTCATCACCTTCGGCGTCGTCGCGGCGGCGTTCGGATTCAGCTCATCCGCCGCGGATTCGGTTGCGGGATCTTTCCTCTTTCAGCTTCCCCCCGCGACCACCTACGGCTTCGTCAAGGAGATGCAGGCTGCCTATCGCCGGGGCGTCAAGCCGCAGGACATCAATTCGCCGGCGGACGCGTACCATGTGATGCAGGACTATCTGGCAATCTGTTTGCCTCCCAATATCGAGGCTCGGATTTTGGAGCGTGTGTCCAATGCCCGCGTCGTCGCCAATCCGGGGTCCGAATCGAATCCGGCGCCGACCCTGACGGTCGGCGACCGGGTCTCGCCGCCCGAAATTCGCAAGGTCGTCGAGACCCGCAGGATTGTGGTCATCAACAACGTCAAGGCCCCATTGGGCAATCCGACGCCTCGCCCCCAACCCAACGCCGAAGGGCTCAACGCAGCGGAGCGTTCGCTCGCGGAAACTCAAATCCGCAAATGGCAAACCGCGCTCTGCGTGGATGGGGACACCGGGGGGCCCGTGAGGGATGGCGCTCTCGGCGCCATTCACTCGCCGACGCGCGCCGCGCTGCGCCAGTACTTGATCTCCAAGGGCCAAAAATTCGATACCGACGGTCACCCCGTCGAGGAATCCGACACGTCAGACGCGTCCTACATCCTGACTGTGCGCGACATTACTTTTTTGAATTTCATGCTCAAGCCTGGCGACAATAAGTGCCCGGGAGAATGACCGCTCTCGCGCGAGTTTCGGACATCGAAAGGGGATTGAGCCATGTCGATTGACCGCGGGGACTTCGCCCAAACATGCGTCGACGCATCGGTGTATTGCGGCATATTTTCCTATCTGCATTATCTGACCGCGATCGCGGAGCTGCGGTCCGGCATTTCCGATGACACGACTGGAGATCAGATCGGTCCCTTCCGCTTGACGCAAAAAGATTGGGACGCTTTTCGGAGCGACTCGGAATTCGAATTCAATTTCCTCGCGAGCGACATCAACCTCTGGTTCATGCAGAGCCATATCGCGGCGCTGATGACGTACAGAGGCCAGCAGCGATTGTTCGCGAAGCTCAATCGCAACCCAAGCGCTGTCGAACTCTATCAGGATCAATGGCCTTTATCCGATCCGGCCAAGGTGGCTGCGGATCTCGAGAAGGCGCTCAAGAGCACGCAGGATCTTCTCGCACCCGCCGTCAAAGCCTTCTTCGACGCGGATATTCCGACAATCCTGCTGTCCGATCCCGCGAAACCGCCGCCGCCCCAGAACGTGTCCACGGGCAAGATCAATTTCGACAAGGTTCCAAGAGGCGACGCGGGGAAGCAAATTGCGCATCAGATCGTGGACGACTTCAACAGCGCCGGCTTCGGCTCAAGCCAGCAGATCGCCGCACTGGCGAACGCGATCGGCGAGTCGGGGTTGAATCCGAACGCCCACGCCGGACGGGGCGAGGACAGTTGGGGCCTCTTTCAACTCAATCGAAACGGGGGCCTTGGAACCGGACATAGCCGCGACGAACTCGTCGATCCAAAAAAGAATACTCAGATCATCATTGCCGCCGCGCGGAAGGTCAGCAGCTTCACCGGCGCCGCCTCTATGGAAGACGCCGTGAACGCGTTTGTGCGATCTGTCGAGCGACCCTCCGACATTCCCGGCCAGCAAAAAGCCAGAATCAAGATCGCTCGGGGGCTGTTGGCGTAGCCGCCGGAGGAACAGCCTCATGCAAGGCGCTCTTGAAGCCGACAGCGAGCCGAGGGGAGACAAATCATGACGATGGACCGATCCGAATTTGCGGTGACCTGCGTCGACTCCGCCGTGTATTGCGGGGTCTTTTCCTACCTTCATTACATGCTGGCCGTCGCCCAGCTGAGATCCGGGATCGCGGATCCGGGCGCCAAGGACCTGACGGGGCCTTTTCAATTCAGCCAGAAGGAATGGGACGCATATCGGACGGATTCCGATTTCGATTACAATTATGGGCCGACGGACATCGAGTCCTGGGAATTCCAGTGTCATGTCTTCGCGCTGATGGTGTTCCGCGCGTGGCAGAGGCTTTTCAATACGTTGGGGCGAAACCCGAGCGCGGCGGAACTGTACCTGGACCATTGGCCGGACAGCGCAGGCCCCTCGCTGGCGGCGAGCCTGGATCGTGCTCTCGCGGCGACCAAGGAGCTTCCCGCCCCGGCCGCGAAATCCTTCTTCGGGCGAGACGTCGCGGTCGTCGTGCTGCCCGATTCCGCAAGCCCCCCGGACATCCCCAAGTCGCACAAGATCGACTTCCGCCGCGCGCCAAATGGCGCGACCGGCAGGAAGTTTGCCCGATCCATCGTGACGAGATTCCGCAACGCGGGTTTCGACCTCAATCAGCAGGTCGCCGCGCTCGCGAACGCTGTCGCCGAGTCCGCCCTGAATCCGAGCGCGCATGTCGCCCGAGGCGCGGACGGCTTCGGTCTGTTTCAACTGAATCGGCTGGGCGGCCTTGGAGCCGGACATAGCCCCGAAGACCTCATGAACCCTTCGAAGAACATTACGATTACGATCAAGGCCGCGGAGAACGCCAAGGCGTTCAGGCGCGCGGCGACCCTCGAAGACGCCGTGTCCGCGTTCGTGAGATGCATCGAACGGCCGGCCGATATCATCGGCGAGACCCAGAGAAGGATCGCGATCGCCCGAAGCTTTCTGGCGTAGGACCGGGGTTTCCATCGCCCGCCGCGGCAGCGGCCGCGCCGCTCGCGCGCCTCTACTTCATGGCGGGCCGGGCAGGACTGATCTTCCGACCCTGTCGTGTGACGCGGGTCACTGCGCGGGGTTTGCACATTTGCGAGCGTCCCAAAGGGAGGAGAGGGACGCGACACGCCCCGCCAGGAGGCACGCCATGGCGACCGAAGGACGCGGCGGCTCGGACGCGCCCCGCACCGATCCCACCGCAAAACGTCCCCCAACGCTTCCCGTCCAGCGCGTGGAAACGACCGTGCCGGCGAACTCGCCGGAAGTTACGGTCATGCCTGTCGCAAAGGGGGAGACCTGGTCCTTCTCGGCTTCAGGCCGCTGGTGGAACGGCTATTTGATCTGCGGCCCAGACGGGTATCGCAACTTTCTCGCCGACGCTTTCCAGCTTGCGCCCCGCGCCGCCGGCCATCCCTGGCTCAAGCTCATGGGGCAGGTGAAGACGCCTGAAGGCCGCCTCCGGGCGCCCTTCCCCATCGGCGCGGGCGCCACCGAACTGTTTCATGAGGATGGCGAACTCGCCGTCTTCGCGAATGACGATCTCGGCGGCTACGCGACCAATAGCGGATCGCTCCGCCTCGAGGCCGTGCGGGGCGGCGTCGCTCCCGGCGACAGCGCGTATGGCGGATGGATAGGTTTGTGGCACAGCGTTCGCGATGTCTTTGCCCGCACGGCGGGCATTCCGGTCATCGCGGCTTTCGTCTTCGGCGTATCCGCCATCCTGATATTCATGCGCCAGGGGCGCGATCTCGTGCGCGGCGTCGGCGAAGACAATTTCCTTCAGCGGGGATCCTGGCTGCTGCAGATCGCCTTCGCGGCGGGGCTGCTCTTTCTCGGGCTTCAGGCGTGGAGCTGGTCGCGGCTTGTCGTCGAATCCAACTATGGCGTCGATCGCACGCAATGGCGCCCGAGGGCCTTTCTCGAATGGACCCCGCGCATATTGGGCGCCGTCCCTTTCATCGGCTCAGCAATCGCGTTGTGGCTCACTCCAGCTCCCAACACCTGGTTCGTCATCGCGCTTTGCTTGATCGGGCTCGTGTTCTTTGGGCTGATCGTCAAGCGGCAGGACATTCGCGCCCGCATGGAAGTCGCAGGGAGGCGCGGAATTCCGCTCTTCCAGCGCTACTGGGTGATCTTCGGGCTGGCAGGGGCGCTGATCGCGATGATCCTCGCCACCGTATGGCCGGTTGGGTTCGGCGCCTGGCTCGGAGCGCCCGCCGTCGTCTTTCTGGGGCTCGGGTTCATCATCCCGCCGATCGTGATCGCAATCCAGCTCGGCGCGTCGCTGCGGGTGCCCGTCACGTCCGTCTTCCTCCTCGCCGCCATTGTCTTCGGTCTCTGGGTCGATAATCACGGAGTGGGACGGCGCGCATTCGCGACGGCGACGAGCGGACCGACGGACCGCATGAACCTCGCGGACGCCTTCGCCCTGTGGTCGAGCCAGCAACCGAAAGACCGCAAGAAGACGATGGCCCTGATCGCCGTGCAGGGCGGCGCCTCGCGCGCGGGCTATTGGACGGCCGCCGCGCTCGCGAACTTACGCGACACGGCGCTCGCCCCGCAGGAGGGCAAGCCGGGCTTCGATGTTGCTTCGCATATCTTCGCGATCAGTTCCGTCTCCGGCGGCAGCGTCGGAGCGGTCGGCTACGCCGCCATGCTCAAGGCCTATCCGAACGCCCCCGATTTCAGATTGCGGCTGCTGCGCTTCGCCGGACAGGATGGGCTCGGGCCGGCGATGACGGGGATGCTCTTCCCCGATCTTCTGCAGCGCTTCCTGCCGGTGACATTCCTTCCCGACCGCGCCGAGACCTTGGAGCGCTCATGGGAGGACGCGTGGGCTCAGATCGACCCCGCATCGCCGGCGTCGACGATCATGAGCCAGCCCTTCCTGAACCTCGCGCCCAAGGCCAACGAAGCCTGGCGTCCCATCCTGATCGTGCAGGGCGCGAGCGAGAACAGCGGCCGACGCGTGCTCACGAGCGGTGTCGCCTTCAATTGCGACGAGGTGGACGCCGACGACTTTTTCGAGGGCGCCGGCCATGACGTCGCGGCCTCGACCGCGATCCTCAACGGGGCGCGTTTTCCATTTGTCAGTCCGGGCGGAACGTTCCAGAATTTTCAACTTCCGGCGGGCCGCTGCAAAAAAGACGGGTCGCCAAAAGTCTCCGACCACATTCTCGACGGAGGCTATTTCGACGGCGCCGGCGCAGAGACGCTTCGCGAGATGATCCATGCGATCCGGGCGATGCCTGGAGGGTCGGCGGACGTTCTCGACATCATGGTGGTTCTGATCGGCTACCGTGATCCGAACGCCGCAAATCCGACGCCAGCCCTTGCGATCAACGATGTCTTCGCGCCGTTTTTCGGGCTCTATTCGAGCATGCCGGCCCACGAGGAGCATCTTGCGCGCGAGATGAAGCTTGAGGGCGAGCCGCCGGGCGCCGACGGCGACCCCTACACGTCGCGGGCGGCCGACAGCGATCTCGACTATCAGGCGCTCGTATTGTGCAAGGGCCAGATCGAGGCGGGCGGCGCGCTCAAGGATTATGAGCCGCCCATGGATTGGACGCTGTCCGGCGAGGCCAAGCGGTATATTGAGAACGCGCTCATCGCCTCGACGCACGCCTGCGACGCGCAGAACAATGCGCGCGCCGTCAAAGCCATCGTCGCGAAGCTGAGGGGCTGACGCGCGCTACAGCGGCGGTCGCCTTAAAAAGGCCCTGGCCGGAAATATTTTGCGCGCCCCATGTAACCACGCTGTTTCGAAAGACGAAGTTGAAGGGTGGCCTTCGCCACATTCGGAGCAGCCCGGTCGCGGGCGCTCCCTCCACAAGAGGAAGGGTTCAGCCCATGACCAAGTCTTTCGCCATTGTCAGCTCATTCTTTGCCCTCGGTCTCATCGTCGCGCCGGTCGCTCACGCAGAAGATGCGATGAAATCGGACGCGATGCACAACGACGCCATGCACAGCAAGAAGATGAGCAAGGACTCAATGCACAAGGGCGCAATGATGCATAAGGACAAAATGAAGGGCGACACGATGATGAAGAGCGACGACAATATGTCGAAGTAGGTCGCCCGCTTCCGACGCCCCGTCGTCTCCCTTCGGAAATCCGGCCAGGAGGCGACGCGGGGCGATGGTTCGGACCGAACCGGCCTCGGGTGCGTTGCGTTCGTAACGGCCTCGCCCCCTCCCCCGCCCTCTGACGGTTCCCCTCCCCCGCGAAGCGGAGGAGGGGAACCACGCGTCAGCGCGGTGGAAGGGGCGCGGGGAGCCGAATTCCGTCCAAAGGCATGTGATCGACCAAAAGCGTGCGAGCTTCAGGCCGCGCGGCGTTTGCGTTTGGGCTCGGGCTTCACGGGCTTCGGCGCGCTATTTTCATCGAAAAGCTCTGCAAGCTTCTCCGTCATCGCGCCGCCCAGTTCCTCGGCGTCCACGATCGTGACCGCGCGGCGGTAGTAGCGGGTCACGTCGTGGCCGATGCCGATTGCGATGAGTTCGACAGGCGAGCGCGTCTCGATTTCCTCGATCACCTGCCTCAGATGCCGTTCAAGGTAGTTTCCGGGATTGACGGAGAGCGTCGAATCGTCGACCGGCGCGCCGTCCGAGATCATCATCAGGATCTTGCGCTGCTCCGGGCGGTGCAGCAGGCGGTCGTGCGCCCATTGCAGCGCCTCGCCGTCGATGTTCTCCTTGAGCAGGCCCTCCCGCATCATCAGCCCAAGGTTTTTCCGTGCGCGCCGCCAGGGCGCGTCGGCTGACTTGTAGATGAGGTGGCGGAGATCGTTGAGCCGGCCCGGATTGGCCGGCTTACCGGCCTGCAGCCAGGCTTCGCGCGATTGCCCGCCCTTCCAGGCTCGCGTCGTGAAGCCGAGAATCTCGACCTTCACCCCGCAGCGCTCGAGCGTGCGCGCCAAAATGTCGGCGCAGGTCGCCGCCACCGTAATCGGACGTCCGCGCATCGAGCCCGAATTGTCGATGAGCAGCGTGACAGCCGTGTCGCGGAAATCCATGTCCTTCTCGCGCTTGAACGAGAGGGGCTGCTGCGGGTCGATGACGATGCGCGGCAGGCGCGCGGTGTCGAGAATGCCTTCTTCGAGGTCGAACTCCCACGAGCGATTTTGCTGCGCCAGGAGCCGCCTTTGCAGACGGTTGGCAAGCCGCGCGACCACTGACGACAAATTCTGCAGCTGCTTGTCGAGATATTCACGCAGCCGTTGCAGCTCTTCCGGCTCGCACAGTTCCTCGGAGCCGAGGGTCTCGTCGTAGCGGGTCGTAAAGGCCTTGTAATCCGGTCCGCGCCGCTCGGAAGCATTCGGCTGCGGCGGCCGATTCTCGACCGCCTCCTCCGCCTCGCCCGCCTCCCCCTCGTCCTCGAGCTCGGACGAGGGCGCATCGACCGTGTCCATCGCGCCTTCGTCGGCGTCGTCCGACGACTTGTCCGCCGCTTCGCGCTGCATGGAATCTTCCGACTCCTGCTGCTCGCCTTCGCCTTCCCCCTCGTCCGGCTCGTCCGGCGGCTGGTTTTCCTCGTCCTGCTGGTCTTCGTCCGTGTCGGCGTCCGCTTCGCTCGCGAGGCCGAGCGAGGTCAAAAGCTTCTGCGCGAGCCGGGCGTAGGCTTTCTGGTCGAGAATCGCGCCGGCGAGCTTGTCGAGCTCCGCCCCCGCCTTGTCCTCGACGAAGGGCCGCCAAAGCTCCGTGAGGCGCTCGGCCCCGGCGGGAGGCTTGAGGCCGGTCATGCGCTCGCGCGCGATCATGGCCACGGCGTCCTCGAGCGGGGCCTCGTCGCGCGAGCGCGCCTCCGCGAAGGGGCTGCGATGATAACGGTCATCGAGCATCGCCGTAAGGTTGGAGGCGACGCCCTCCATGCGGCGGGAACCGATCGCCTCGACCCGCGCCTGTTCGACAGCATCGAACAGCGAGCGGGCGGCCGGGTTCTGCGGCGCGTGCCGACGATGCACCGTCTCGCTGTGGCAGGCGAGGCGCAAGGCGAAGGAATCGGCCTGGCCGCGAATGATAGCGGCCTCGCGCGGATTGGGCTTGCGCGGCGGCTCGGGCAGCCGCGCCTTCGCGCCCTCCGGGCCCGTCGCGAGTCCCGGCTTGTCCGACGAGAAGGAGATTTCAAGCTCGGGCCGCCGCGCCATTGCGCGCGTGCAGGAGACCAGCGCCCGCTTGAAGGGCTCGTTCGGCGCGTCCGGCTTCGCGCCGGGCTTGCGATTGCTGGACGGCTTGGCGTCGACGGATGACATATCTTTTCCGAAGAATTGGCCCTCTCGGCCAGATTTTCCCTCTATAGGCCCCGGTCCTTCGCGACGGCAAGGACGGATAACGAGCCCGGCGAGAGGAGGGCGTCGGGGGCGGCGTCCGCTCGCGCCATGCGGCCTGACGCTCCGAGGCGGTCGTTTTAAGGTCGTATTCGTCCGCGAATTTACAAGAGCGAAACGCCAACAAGGCCCGACCCCATGAATGCGCCCGTCTTTCCGGCCGATCTCGCGATTCCCGCCGAGTTCAAAACCTGTCTCGACGCACAGCGCGCGGCGTTCCTGGCCGCGCCCGAGCCGAGCCACGCCGAACGCCTCGCGGACCTCGACGGGCTGAGGCGGCTCATCATCGAGAACGACGCGCGGATCGTTGCGGCGATCAACGCCGACTATGGCGTCCGCAGCGACTTCGAAACGCGCTTCGCCGAGATCTTTCCCGTGCTCGACGGCATCCATGACGCCAAGAAGCGGCTGAAGAGCTGGATGAAGCCGCGCAAGCGCCGGATCGACCGCCTGACCACATTTCCGGGCGCGAGCAACCGCGTCATTCCGCAGCCGCTCGGCGTCGTCGGCGTGATCGTGCCGTGGAACTTTCCGCTGATGCTGAGCTTCTCGCCGCTCGTCAGCATTTTCGCCGCCGGCAACCGCGCGATGGTGAAAATGTCGGAGAATTCCGATCGGCTCGCCGAGACGCTCATCGAACTCGCGCCGAAATACTTTGCGCCCGACAAGCTCACCTTCTTCGCGGACGGGGGCGGACGCGGACCCGCTTTTTCCTCCCTGCCCTTCGACCATCTGATCTTCACGGGCTCCGGCGCGACCGGCCGCGCGGTCATGGCGAATGCGGCAAAAAACCTCACGCCCGTGACGCTCGAACTCGGCGGCAAATGCCCGGCGATCGTCGCTCCCGACTTTCCGCTGAAGACGGCGGCGGAACGGATTCTCTGGGGCAAGACCTTCAACGCAGGCCAGGTGTGCCTGGCGGTCGACCATGTGTTCGTGCCGCGCGGCTCGGAGAGCGCGTTCGTCGACCATTGCAAAAAGCTGTTCGCCAAACGCTATCCCGACATCAACGACGGCGACTTCACCGCGATCATCGACCAGCGCTCCTTCGACCGGCTCACGCGGACGCTCGCCGACGCGCAGGAGAAGGGCGCAACGCTCGTCAACCTCGCCGCAGGACAGACGCCGGACGCGGCAAAGCGCAAGTTCGCGCCGCATATCGTCCTGCATGGGACGCCGGAGATGGAGGTCATGCGGCGCGAGATTTTCGGGCCGATCCTTCCCATCATCCCCTACGACAAGACCGAGGAGGCCATCGACGCGATCAACGCTCATGACCGGCCGCTCGCGCTCTATCCCTTCACCAACGACGCCGCGACGCGCGACGCGATCATCGCACGCACGCGATCGGGCGGCGTCACGGTCAACGACGTCATTCAGCATGTCGCCCAGCACGATCTGCCCTTTGGCGGCGTCGGCGCGAGCGGCATGGGGTGCTATCATGGACGCGAAGGCTTCGACGCTTTCTCGAAACTGCGGCCCATATTCCAGCAGGGCCGCTTATCCGCCGTGCAGTTGTTGTTGCAGCCGCCTTACGGCGCCATCGCGCGGCGCGTCATCGCCTTCATGACGCGCATGAAAAGCTGAGGCGCCCTCCCCGTTTATCCGCGCCCACGCCGCCACGCGTCTGCCGACCACGCGCCGGCGCCGACGACCGCGAGAACGAGAAAGCCGCCGGCCATGGCGACGTTCTTCTGCATCTCGATGACCTGATCGGCGCTGCTGTGGAACAGAATCGCTGTCAGCAGGCAGAAGCCAAGGAGCGCGATCGCAGCCCAGCGCGTCAAGAAGCCGATGAGGATGAGCAGGCCGCCGCCAAGCTCGGTCGCGATGACGAGCGGCAGCAGCGCAGACGCCACGCCATGGCCCTGCATGTATTGCGCAACGCCGGCATAGCCTGAGATTTTCCCTAATCCCTCGATAATGAAGATGTAGGCAAGCATGGCGCGCGCCACGAGCAGAAGCGGCGCGGACCATCGCCCCAGGAAGGCGAGCTCCCAGTCGAGGCCCGCGCCGCTTAGCGGCGCCACCGGAACGGCGCCGTGTGAGGACTGGCCGGGACTAGAGCGCATGCGCCTTTTCCAACGCCTCGGCCAGATCCTCGTAATATTCGCACTCTTTCGATCCGCAGAGCTTTTCGATGGTCGCGAGCTGCTCCTTTGCGAGATCGTACTTGCCCTCGATCACATAGGCCTCGCCGAGATATTCGCGCACCTGCGGGTATGCGGGGTCGAGGGCGACGGACCTGAGATAATACCCCACGCCCTCGTCCGTCCGGCCAAGCTTCCGCGTGGCGTAGCCGCGATAGTTGAGAGCCCGCGGCGTGTTCGGGTTCTCGAGCATGTCGAGAACGTCGAGCGCTTCCTGATAGCGGTCCGCTTTGGCGAGCGCGAAGGCGTATTCGGTCAGCTCCGAATCCGGAAGGACGCCGCTGCGCTTGGTGAGGCATTTCTTGTGGCGCGTGTCCCACACCTGGCCGGGCGCGCAGGTCGTCAGATCGGTCTGATTGTTACGGTGGTCGACGCCGCCGCCGCCACCTCCGCCACCCCCTCCACCACCACCACCTCCTCCTCCGCCTCCCCCGCCGCCGCCGCCGCCGCCGCCGGCAGCGAAAGCAGGGGGCGCCGAGAGGGCGAGACCGGCGACGAATAGTGCGGAGAGAAGCGCGGAACCTAGTCGCGTCTTGCAGGGCGAGGCGCTCATGAGCTGTTGCCTTTCGGATCTTTGAACGCCGCTTAAACACGCGCGAAAGAAAATTATTCGGCAGGGATGTCGTCCGACCGGCTCTGTCGTGTTCTAATGGGCGTATGACCGACGCGGCTCGTAGAGAGGTGCGGGAGGGGCTTGCGCGCTTGCTGCCGCGTTTGTGGCGCTATGGGCTTGTGCTCTCCCGCTCGGGCGACGCCGCCGACGATCTCGTCCAGGCGACCTGCGTGCGCGCCATCGAGAGGGCCGATCAGTTCATGCCGGGAACGCGGCTCGACCGCTGGCTTTTCGCCATACTGCGTTCCATCTGGCTCAACGAGATTCGCTCCCGCCGCATCCGAGAGGGCGGCGGCGTGGTTGACGCAGAGAACGCGCTGACGTTCGACGGCGCGCAACTGGCGGAGACGAATATTTTCGCTCGCGAAGTGTTGACAGCTATCAGCCGCCTGCCGGAGGCTCAGCGGGAGACGGTGCTTATGGTTTATGGCGAAGGCTTCACCTACGCGGAGGCTGCGGACGCGCTGGGTGTGCCCATCGGCACGGTCATGAGCCGGCTCGCCGCCGCGAGAGCGGCCCTGACAGGGCTCAAACAGGATTGAGGGAGGGCCCGATCGACGACGCGGATCTTATTGCGCTTGCGGACGGAGAGCTTGAGAAGAGCCTCGCCGACGCGATGATGCAACGCATCGCGACCGACGCTGTCTTGCGCGCGCGCTACGAGACGCTTCTTAAAGAGCGCGAGGCGTTGAGCGCGGCGTTCGAGGCGCTTCTGCCGCAAGCGCCGCTCGCGCGTTTGAAGGCGTTCATTCCGCCTGACGCCCCTCCTCGCCGGACCCTACGCTTTCGGGCGCTCGCCCTGCGCGATCTCGCGGCCGGGCTTATGATCGGCTTTGCGCTGGCGGCAGCCATTCTCATGTTCGGCCTTCGAGGCGACAAAGCGGAAGACGACTGGCGCAGCGCTGTCGTGAACTATATGGCGCTTTACACCCACGAGACTTTCGCCCAGATCCCGGAGAACGCCGACGCGCGGGCGGCCGAGCTTGCCGCCGTCGGCGCGCGGGTCGGCGCGCGGCTCACGCCCGAAGCCGTCGCCCTTCCGGGTCTCGACCTTAGGACCGCCTTTATCCTCGCCTATGACGACAAGCCGCTCGGTGAAGTGGTGCAGACGGATCGCGCTGGCGCTCCGGTCCTCTTTTGCGTCATCGCCAACGCGCGCGCCGACGCGCCGCTGAAGTCTCAGCGCCGGGACGGATTTTCGCTCGCTTCGTGGTCGCGCGGCGGCAAGGGTTATCTGGTGATCGCAGACCTTCCGCAGGCGCAGGTCGAGGCTTACGCGAAGACGTTGGAGACGCGGTTCTGAAAAGTCGCTTTCACGAATTCGTGCACTCAAAGGAACGCGCCGCGTCGAATAGAATTGTCTGTCTAACCGTTGCTTACGGGAAGCGATTTCGGAGATAAAAAGAATGAACGCGACCAAACGGGCGCTGTCTGTTTCATCTACCTGTGCCGCGGCGGCGCTCGGCGTTGGAACCATCCTGTGCGGGGCGGCGCATGCGGCCCCGAGCGGCGCCAGTTGGCGGATCGATCCCACGCATACCGAGATTGCCTTTTCCATCGACGCGGTTGGCTATCCGAAAACGGCGGGCGCGTTCCGGCAGTTCGACGGCAAGATCTCGATCAATCTCGACCGACCCGAGAAGAGCGCGGTGTCCTTCCATGTGAAGTCCGGATCGGTCGACGTCGGGTCGTCGAGCTTCAGCGACTATCTGCGCTCGGCCGCTTTCCTCGATTCTTCGCGCTTTCCATCGATCGATTTCGTCTCCACTTCGGTGCAAAAGGTCAGCGACCACGAGGTGAAAGTTTCCGGCCAACTGACGCTGCTCGGCGTCACGAAGCCGCTCAGCGTCAATGTTTCGGTCAAGCGATTGCCGGCGGGCGCCGGCCAGCGCTTCAGCTTCGAGGCTCAGGCCGACATCGATCGCTTGGATTTCGGCATGAATTCCGGCTTTCCGCTCGTTTCGAAGGACGTGGAACTGCGCATTTCGAGCGAGGCTGCCCAACTTTGAACGCCGCATCCGGGCCGCTGCGGTGGAGCGGCTCTGCAATCGTGCTTCACTGGATCGGCGCGGCGCTCATTCTTGAATTGCTCTTCCATGGCTGGCTGATGATTCATGGGCGGCTCTCCGCCGCGTTCACCTTCGATCTTTTTCAGTGGCACAAATCCCTTGGCTTCACGGCGCTCGCCGTGACGGTCGCGCGGCTCGTCACGCGCGCGCTCGCGCCTGCTCCCCCGAAGCCGGACTCTGCTGCGTGGGAGCGACGGCTTTCGGCGCTCGTGCAGGCGCTGCTTTACCTGCTGACGCTCGTCGTGATCGCAAGCGGCTGGCTCATCGTCTCGGCTTCGCCGCTGCCGATCCCGACGCGCTTTTTCGGCCTCTTCGTCGTCCCCAACATCGCGGCGCCCAACAATGCGTTGTTCGCCGCCGCCACGACCGCGCATTGGGTCGCCGCCCTCGTCATCGCGGGCCTCGTCGCGCTGCATGTCGCGGGCGCGCTGAAGCACGCGCTGATCGACAGAGACGATGTGCTCGCGCGGATGCTGCCGCGTAGGGCAAACCCTTCTCCCGCCCGCGAGAAGGCACGGGGATGAGGGTGGGGGAAAAGCCGGGGATCGCGGCGGCTCGCTGACGCGATCCAAGCGCTGCGCCCGAAGCGGCAAGGCAGGCAATCCCGTAAACCCGAATCGACGCCCCGGACTAGCGCCCCCTGCCGCGGCGCATTTGGACAAAAGAAAAGCGTCGCAGAAACTACTGCGACGCTTAGTTTCGAAGTAGGGCGGACCCCGATACCCTGAGCGCGCCAGTCTCCCCAGATCGCGCGCTACACCTTCACGTAAAATTCGACGGAGCGGTCCCCGCGCTCGCATTAACCTCATCGAGCGGACTACGCTTGCGCTGACCGAACGGTCAAGTCAAGTGGAAATGGTGAAGTTCTCCACGATTTGCAACCTTTCAGTTGTGCGGCTATCTCTAGGGAAGGGGCCGAACTGACTTGCTCCGCGATCTGCGCAAGCGTTAACCAAAAAGCGTTGACGCTTGGAGGCGCAAGCTTTCCCAAGCTTGGCCTCGGCGGCCTCACTCCCCAGGGGCCGCTCGCACGTGGGCGAGTGGGGCGACCCCGCCCTCCAGTCGAAATCCAATTCATCGGGCTCGGGATGCAAGGCCGAGTTTCGCATCTCCTCGCCTTGCCGTCCGTGCCGTCCCCCTCCCGTGAGGCGGCGACAAAGACGGGTATCACGAGACAGAAGCGGCGTCGGCGGCGGCCCTCTCCTCGCGCGCTTCCAGTTCGCGCTCGGAGAGACGCGCGAGCAGCATGTTCCAGGCGTTCGCGTGTTCGATCCAAGCGGCATCGTTGTGACCTCCCAGGCGCGCAAAAAAAAATAAGATTGCCTAAAGCGATCTCAAATCACATATAAATTTAGTTGTAAATGACCGCTCCTGCGCCGCCATGTCCCCGCGAGATCGCCCCGAGTTCACAATAATGTGATCCTCAAGGCTGACCAGAGCCTAGCCATTACGGCGGATGGACGCTTAAGGTTGCAAAAGTCTTTCATTTTTCGATTTCGCATTTTTGGGGTCTGCGGGGCGCGAACCATCGAACTGTCGCCATCTCGGTTGTGGCCGGATGGGCGTATCCCCAGGGGTCGGCATCGTCTGCCCGTTCGTCACGGGCGGAAGATGCGTAGGCAGTCGCAGGATCGATCCTGTGACTTAACGTAAGGGGAAAGTCGAACATGTATAACTTGTTTAAGCGAAAATCCTTTGCTTGGATTGCTTTGGTCGGGGCGGCCTTTGCTTCATCCAGCGTAATGTCCGCCGAACTTGTCACCAACGGAGGCTTTGAGGAGTCGCAATACACAAATTCGCTCGCGTTATTTGGAACAAATACGCCGGCGACGGGCTGGACGAGCACCGGCCAGTGGGTGATGTTTTGCTCCGGGTCGGGGATCCGCTGCGATGACTCCCAGACCTATGGATATCTCGCGCCGACCGTGCCCCTGAGTCCCCAGGGCGGCAACTTCATGGCGCTCGACGGAACCAGCGGTTTCGACGGGTCGATTTATCAGTCTATCAACGGACTGACCATGGGAGAAAGCGTGACGCTGAGCTTCTACATGGCTACCGCTCAGGAATGCTGCGGCGGCGGCGACACGACTGAGACGGTGACAGCCACGCTCGGCGACCAAAGCTATACGACTCCGACGATCAGCACCCCGAGCCAGGGATTCACACCGTGGACGCTCTATTCGACGACGTTCACGTATGATGGAGTGGGCAATATCCTCACGTTCGTCAATGCAGGAACGGGTGAGCCGCCATACGCTCTGATTGACGGAGTCTCGCTGACGGCGGCGGGGACTCCCGAGGCGTCAACTTGGGCGATGTTCATCGCCGGCTTTGTCGGAATGGGCGTCTGGGCGCGTTCGCGTCGCCGGGCGGCGCTGAAGACGGCCTGAACCTTATTTGACTTAAAGAACGAGCGCCGCCGGTTTTCGAAGAACCGGCGGCGCTTGGCTTTGGCGACGCGCGGCGGAGCCGCGGGCGCTCAGCCGTAACTAATCCACGTCCTCGACCACTGCCGTCCGCCCCGACAGCTTTTGCGCCAGCGACGCCTCCATGAACGGGTCGAGGTCGCCGTCGAGCACGTCGTCGGGCGTGCCCGGAGACGTGGCCGGTGCGCAGGTCCTTCACCATCTGATAGGGCTGCAGCACGTAGGAGCGGATCTGGTGGCCCCAGCCGATGTCGGTCTTGGAGGCCGCGTCGGCGGTGGCCTTCTCCTCGCGCGCTTCGAGTTCGCGCTCGTAGAGGCGGGCGCGCAGCATGTTCCAGGCGGTGGCGCGGTTCTTGTGCTGCGAGCGCTCGGACTGGCAGGCGACGACGATGCCGGTCGGAATATGCGTGATGCGCACCGCCGATTCCGTCTTGTTGACGTGCTGGCCGCCCGCGCCGGACGCGCGATACGTGTCGATGCGGCAGTCGCTCTCGTTGACGTCGATCTGGATGCGGTCGTCGACCACCGGATAGACCCACACCGAGGCGAAGCTCGTGTGCCGGCGCGCGTTGGAATCGAAGGGCGAGATGCGCACGAGCCGATGCACGCCCAACTCCGTCTTGAGCCAGCCGTGCGCGTTGTGGCCCTTGACGACGATGGTCGCGGATTTGATCCCCGCTTCGTCGCCGGCCGTCTCTTCGATGATTTCGACGTCGAACTTCCGCCGCTCGCCCCAGCGCATGTACATGCGCAGCAGCATCCGCGCCCAGTCGGCGCTCTCCGTGCCGCCGGCGCCCGAATGAACTTCGAGATAGGTGTCGTTGGCGTCGGCCTCGCCCGACAGCAGCGCCTCGAGCTGCGCGCCGCTCGCCTTCGACTTGCAGCGCCTTCAGCGCCGCGACCCCTTCGTCCTCGGTCGCTGCGTCGCTCTCCGCCTCGCCGAGTTCGACCAGGGTTATGGCGTCGTCGAGGTCGCGCTCGATTTTGGCGAGCGAACCCAGCCGATCCTCCAGCGTCGTCCGCTCGCGCATGAGCGCCTGCGCGGCCTCGGGGTCGTTCCAGAGGCCGGGATCCTCGGATTTTGCGTTCAGTTCCGCCAGTCTTCGCGTCGCTGAATCGACGTCAAAGATGCCTCCTCAGCAGTCCCACGGACTGCTTGATCGTTTCGACGAGTTGCTCGGCTTCCGCGCGCACTTTTTCGACGCTCTCTGGGGTTCGAGGGGTTGGAAGCCCGGGGGATTAGGCGATGGCGCGGCCCGCAACAAGCAAAATCGACGCGCCGGTCTTTCATGCCCTTCAGACTATCCGGAAATTCGACCCTCGACTTCCCGCACGGTTTTCATGAAGGCCTTGGCTGTCGGCGAAACCATCCGGTCCCGCTTGAGGATGAATCCATAGTTGATGTCGATGAATGTGGAGACGGGAATCACGGCGAGATGCCCGCCCGCGACTTCCGCCTCGATCTGCAACGGCAGGCCGGCGGACAAAGCCTCGCCGGAGCGCACGATCTGCTTGGCCGCGCCAAAGCTCTCGACGAGAATGCGCGGGCGCAGATGGCCGCTCGTGGGGTCGATCACGCAGCAGGGTCTTGGCTCCCGCGGCATCGCCGCGCTCATGGCCGGCGTCAGGCTTGGCCCCACCCAAGGATAGCCCGTCAGATCGTCGAAGCCGACGTCGTTTCTTTGGGCCAGGGGATGTCGGGAGGCGCAGAAGAAGGACAAGGGACCGGCGCGAACCGGATAGACGTCGAAGTCGGAACTCTGCGACGCTGCGCGAATGTCGGCGAAGGCGAGATCGGCGGCGCCGGCGAGCACCGCCTCCTTGGCGCGCGGCCAATCCAGCACCCGAAGCTCTAGGGCGACATTCGGATGCCGCTGTGAAAGCAGCGCGGCCGCAGCATAGCCCGAAATGTCCGCGGGATAGAAGGCCATAGCCACCGAAAGCTCGCCGAGATCGAGACCCTCTATCAGTGCGAGTTCGCGCGAAAGCTCGGCCCAATTCGAAAGCATTCCGCGTCCGTATCGCAGCACGATTTCGCCAAAAATCGTCGGTTTGACGCCCGCGCGATCGAAGAGGACGCTCCCGGTGAGTTCCTCGATCCGATTGAGGCTGCGGGTGAGAGAGGGCTGCGACACACCCAGCGCGGCCGCCGCGCGGCCGAAATGGCGATGAGTTGCGAGCGCCTCCACGATCTCGAATTGTCTGATCGTCCGCAATCCGCCGCCCCGTTATAGCCCGATACCCAGAAGGATATTGGACTTGGCCATGGCGCCGCAATAGGGGATAGCGAAAGAGGGGGGACGACACATGAGAATGCGGTTCTTTCCGTTGGCAGCGGGGCTCGCCCTCGGACTTGCCGCTTTCGCGCCGCCGGCGCTGGCGGACGCGCCGGCGAAGCCCAACATCCTCGTCATCATGGGCGACGATATCGGCTACTGGAACATCAGCGCCTACAATCGCGGCATGATGGGCTACCGGACGCCCAACATCGACCGCATCGCCAACGAAGGCGCGATCTTCACCGACTATTACGGCCAGCAGTCCTGCACCGCCGGCCGCGCTGCGTTCATTACCGGCCAGAGCCCGATGCGCACCGGCCTTCTCAAGGTCGGCCTGCCTGGAGCAAAAGAAGGCCTCTCGGACAAGGACCCGACCCTTGCCGATCTGCTGAAGCCGCTTGGCTACATGACCGGGCAATTCGGCAAGAACCATCTCGGCGACCGCAACGAGTTCCTGCCGACCGTGCATGGCTTCGACGAGTTCTTCGGCAATCTCTATCACCTCAACGCCGAGGACGAGCCCGAGCACCCCGACTACCCGAAGAACCCGCAGTTCAAACTCGCGCTTCGGTCCGCGTGGCGTTCTCCGATGCATCGGCGACCGACGACCGAGACCCGAGCGACGACCCACGCTTCGGGCCGATGGGGCAAGCAGAACTGCGAGGACACCGGTCCGCTCGACAAGAAGCGCATGGAGACGGTCGACCAGGAGTTCCTCGACGCCTCGCTCAACTTCATCGACCGCGCCCATCGAGGCGAAGAAGCCGTTCTTCGTCTGGTTCAATCCGAGCCGCATGCACATCTGCACGCACCTGAAGCCCGAGTCTGCAGGGCAGTGACGGGCCTTGGAATCTATCCCGACGGCATGGTCGAGCATGACGGGCAGGTCGGCCAGCTTCTGAAGAAGCTCGACGACCTCGGCATCGCCGACAACACCATCGTCATCTACACGACCGACAACGGCGCGAGTCGTTCACCTGGCCGGATGGCGGCACGACGCCGTTCCGCGGCGAAAAGAACACCAACTGGGAAGGCAGCTACCGCGTGCCGGCAATCATTCGCTGGCCCGGCGTGGTCCAAGCCGCGCACCGAACTAAACGACATCTTCTCCTGCCGAAGACTGGGTCCCGACGCTGGTTGGCGCGGCGGGCGAACCCGATATCAAGGATAAGCTTCTGCAGGGCTACGAGCGCAGGAGACAAGACCTTCAAGGTGCATCTTGACGGTTACGACCAGCGCGATCTGCTTTCCGGCAAAGGCCCGGACAAGCGCCGCGAGTTCTTCTACTGGACCGACGACGGCAACCTCGCTGGCCTCCGCTACGATCAGTGGAAGGTCGTGTTCCTGGAGCAGCAGGCACATGGCCTGGCGGTCTGGATGCAGCCGTTGGTCCCGCTCGCGCGCCCATGATTTTCAATCTGCGGTCCGACCCCTTCGAGCGTGCGAGCACGAGGCAGGCGATTATGACAAATGGTTCGTTGACACGCATGTTGTGCTGCGTTCCGGCTCAGGCGATCGTCGGCGAGTTACTAAGCACCTTCCAGGACTTTCCGCCCCGTCAGAAGCCGGGCAGTTTCTCGATCGACCAGGCTATGGACAAGCTGACGAGCAGAAAGGCGACAATTGAGATCGGGGATTCGTCGCGCGTGTTATCGTTCCGTGACGCCGCATTGCGAAAGTGGCGGTCGATTGCGCTCGCAGGTCCCGTTCCTTTTTTGACTTAGACGACGAAAGGCTGGCGCAATCGTCCCCAGGAGAAAGACGCCGGGCATGGACCTTCATCGCCGCCATTTCGTCGCCCTCGTGCTCAGCGCCGCGGCGAGCGCAACCGCGCTTCGGGGCGCCGCCGCGCAAAGCGATCCGCTGCCCTCATGGAGCGAAGGGCCTGCAAAGCGGGCGATCCTCGCCTTCGTCAAAAACGTCACCGAACCGGGCGGCGTCAAATTCGCGCCGCCCGACGACCGCATCGCCTGCTTCGATCAGGACGGCACGCTATGGGTCGAGCATCCGATCTATACACAGCTTGTTTTTTGCTTCGACAGGGTTCCCGGCCTCGTGAAAGCGAAGCCGGCGCTGGCGAATCAAGAGCCGTTCAAGACCGTCATGTCGGGCGACCGCGCGCGCGTGGCGAGGCTCTCGATGGACGACCTCATCGAGATCGTTGGCGCGACGCTGACGGGAATGGACGTCGATGTCTTCCGCAAGGATGTCGCGAAGTGGATCGCGTGAGGCCCGCGATCCGCGCTGGAAGCGTCCCTATACGGATCTCGTCTATCAGCCGCAGATCGAACTTCTGGGTTATCTGCGCGCGAAGGGTTTCCTTACCTTCATCGTGACCGGCGGCGGACAGGATTTCGTGCGCGCCTACGCTGACCGCGTCTATGGAATCCCGCGGCAGCAAGTCGTCGGCACAGCCGGCGCGGTGAAATTTCAATACGACGCCGAGGGAAAACCGGTGCTGATCAAGGAGCCAAAACTCCTGCTCAATGACGATAAGGCCGGCAAGCCGGAGGGCATCCATCTCATGATCGGGCGCCGGCCGCGTTTCGCCTTCGGCAATTCGAGCGGCGACCGCGAGATGTGCGAATATACGACTGCGGGCGAGGGCGCGCGCATGGCGATGTTGCTCCTGCACGACGACGCCGACCGCGAATATGCCTATGGACCCGCGCAAGGTCTGCCCGAGAGCAGGATCGGCACGTTTCCGCAAACGCTCTACGATGAAGCGCAGGCCAAGGGTTGGAGCGTGGTCAGCATGAAAAAAGACTGGAACCGGGTCTTCGCCTTCGCGAATTGACGGAGGAAACTCCGAGGGCGGCGGGGGCGGGAAATCGCCGCTTGCTTGCCGCGTCGGGGGCCATCGCATAGCGTCCGCTGCGCTGGTTCAAAGCAAACGAGGAGCCCGTCTCCGTTCTCCCGGGAAGATCGCCGCATTGATCGCAGGGCGCGCCAGAGAGGCAAATCGGAGCCGCGGCCAGTCGCGCGTCGCGCGACCTCTTACATACAGCCTTTTCCTCGCCGCCTCGTGGCCGGCTTTCGCCCAGGACCCCGCCGGCTCCGCAAGACCGACTGAGATCGATACGCCAGCCGGAACTGTCACGCTCGTCCCCAACCAGGATGCGGCGCCTGCCGGCGATTTGCTGACGCCGCAAAACCTGCTCCAGTTGGAGTATCAGGTGAAGACCACCAACGGCCTCAACAGCGAAGGCGATCCGCGCACGGTCACGACCGATACGTTCAAGCTGCGGGGGGACGTCGGAATACGTCTCGATTCGGACTCGCAGCTCATCCTGCGCGGCGACCTTCCCTATCTTGCAAAAAATCCCGTCACCGATAGCAATCCGGGAGGCGACTTTGTCTACGGGTTCGGAGACGCCGATCTTCAGGCGGCGGTCATTCACCAGTTGACCGAACGATGGGCGTTCGGCGCGGGCCTTCGGGTGATCATGCCGACGGGCGGCTCCACTTTTGGCTCGGACACCTGGCGGGCGATGCCGATCGCGGGCGCCCGCTACACGATGCCGGAGATCGGGCGCGGCGCCTATTTCGAGCCGCTCATGCGCTACGAGGTCAGCTTCGCGGGCGACCCCTCGGCAAGGCGATCAGCAATCTGCAATTCGCGCCGATGGTGAACATCACTCTGCCCGACCGCTGGTTTTTCACGCTTTACCCGAGCCCCGACATCCGCTGGAATTTCGGCGACCCGATCACGGGCCAGACAGGACGCCTGTTTCTGCCTTTCGACGCCAGGATCGGCAAAAAGTTCAGCGACCTGTTCAACGTGTCGCTTGAAGTCGGCGTGCCTATCGTCCAGCAATATCCGGTCTATAAATTCATGACGGCTTTGCGCTTCAACCTGACTTTTTGAGACCGGAAGACCGGAATGGCGTCGCGCTTGACAGCCATCGGCCCGTCCCCTAACTACACCCCGTAGATGAGCGCGCCCTCGCCTTTGGGGGCGCGCTTGTCGTTTGACGCACCCGCGGCTTCCGCCTTGCTCGGCGGCAGCCTGTCGGCGCCCAAAAGGGCGCAGCAGGAGGGCGCGTTCCTCGATCCACTCTATCGCAGAGGAACCGCGATGACGAAGCGTATTCAGGCCAAGTATAAAATCGACCGCCGCATGGGCGAGAACATCTGGGGCCGTCCCCGGAGCCCGTTCAACAAGCGCGAATACGGCCCCGGCCAGCACGGCCAGCGCCGCAAGGGCAAGGCGACCGACTTCGGGACGCAGCTCAAGGCCAAGCAGAAGGTCAAGGGCTATTACGGCAACATTTCCGAGCGGCAGTTCCACAAGTACTATGTGGAAGCGATCCGCATGAAGGGCGACTCCAGCGCCAATCTCATCGGCCTTCTGGAGCGCCGCCTCGACGCGGTCATCTATCGCGCCAAGTTCGTCCCGACCGTCTTCGCCGCGCGCCAGTTCATCAACCACGGCCACATCACGGTGAACGGCCGCCGGGTGAACATCGCCTCCTATCAGGTGAAGGTCGGCGACACCGTCGAGATCAAGGAAGCCTCGCGCCAGCTGACGATCGTGCTCGAGGCCGCCGGCCTCGCCGAGCGCGACGTGCCGGACTACCTTGAGGTCGATCACGGCAAGGGTGCGGCCAAGATGACCCGCGTTCCGGGTCTCTCCGAAGTCCCCTACCCGACCCACATGGAGCCGAACCTCGTCATCGAGTTCTATTCGCGCTGACGGTTTGCAAAAAACGCCCGACGCATAGAGCGCATTCATGGGCGCGCAGACAGACGGCCGCGCTGCCCGCGAGAGCGGGGAGGCGGCCGCAGTCCTTTCTGCTCTCCGGATCCATCACGGCCAGGCGGGCGCGGAACCTGGAGGACGGGGCTTCGGCGCCGGCGCGCTCAAGGTCGGAGGAAAAATCTTCGCCTCGCTCTCTGGCGAGGGCCTCCTGCTCAAGCTGCCCGCGAGCCGCGTTGACGCGCTGATCGCCGAGGGCGCCGGAGAGCGCTTCACGACAGGTCCCGGTCGCCCGAAACGGGAGTGGATCGTCGTCGCGCCGTCGCAGTCCGCTCGCTGGATCGCCCTCTCCGACGAAGCGCGCGCCTTTGTCGCGCGCGGGGGCGGCGGTTGAGCGGGACTGCCTCCGCCCTGACGCCGGCGGCCAAAGGCGTTGCGGGCGCCGTGGGGCTTGGCGTCGTCTTCTACCTCCTCGGCGTCTTCCTGTTCGCGCTCAACGACGCCATCGGCAAGTGGCTCGTTACGGACTACAGCGTCGGGCAACTGATGATGCTGCGCTCGATCGGCGCGGCTTTCGTGCTGGCGCCGATGGCGCTGTCGCTTCGCGCCCCGCTGCTGGCGGTCGAGAACCCCCTGCTGCAGCTCCTGCGCGTGCTCTGCATGGCGGCCGACACGTTCTGCTTCTACTGGGCGACGCGCTCGATGCCGCTCGCGGATGTGATGACCTTCTATATGGCCGCGCCGCTGATCGTCACCGCGCTCTCCGCGCCGCTGCTCGGCGAGAAGGTCGAGCGCTTCCGCTGGATCGCGGTCATGATCGGTTTCGTCGGCGTCGTCATCGCGCTGAGACCGACGCCCGCGATGTTCTCGTGGGGCTCGCCGCTCGCGCTCTTCGGCGCAAGCATGTTCGCGCTTGGCCAGATTTTGACCCGCAGGCTGAGGCGCTCCCACTGGCTGCAACTGACTGTCTGGCAATTTGCCGGCGCGGGCCTCATCGGCGCCGGGACCCTGCCCTTCGCCTGGACGCCTCCGCCTCTTTTCGATCTCGGGCTGATGGCGCTCGTCGGCATCGTGTCGATGCTCTGCTTCATCCTCATCACCAAGGCGCTTGCGATGGCGCGCGCGGCCGTGCTTGCGCCGCTGCACTATTCCGCGATCCTGTGGGCGGCGCTGATGGGCTTCCTCGTCTGGCGCGACGTCCCGAGCCTGCCGATCATCAGCGGCAACATCGTCATCATCGGCGGCGGGCTTTATCTCCTGTGGGCCGGCCGTTCGAAGGCGGCCGAAGAGACCACGGCGCCGGGCGGCATCCCGTAACGGCCGGCGTGGGCGGACCGGCGTTAACGCAACCTTAGCCATCCTGCTTTACCCTTCCCTTAGGTCAGGCAGGAGACTGCAAATGGGGAGCGGGAGCGCCGCGCCGACCGTGTCGAGCGTTCTGCTCGCATTGCTGCTTTGCGGCCTCCTCGGCGTGCTTGGACAAGGGGTCCGCGCCGTCGTCGGCCTCAAGAACGCGGGCTCCCTCAATTCGACGACGCCCGGCGAACAAGCCGTCTTCAGCCTCGCCTATCTCGCGTTGAGCCTGCTGATCGGATTCGTCGCCGGTGCGCTCGCGGGCATCGCGCTGAACCTCGAAACCATCATCACAATCGATCCGAGCGACTGGAAGACGCTGCTCGGCATCGCCGCCTCCGGCTATGTCGGAGCGGACTTCATCGAAAACACGATGTCGGTCGTGATCCCCGGGACGAGAGCTCCGCGGGCGTCTCCCGCGCCGCCTCCCCCTGCGCCTGTTCCTCCCGCCCCTCGCGCGGTCCCGGTCACGCCCCCGGCCGCGTCGGCTCAAGGAGCCGCGGCCTTGACCGCCGCGATGCAGGCCGTGTGCCCGCAGGCCGACGCGGCAGCCTGGGTCCCGGCCCTCCTCTCGGCTTTCGGGCGCTTCGACCTTTCCAACGACCGCCGCAAGGCCGCCGCGATGGGGCAGTTCCTTGTCGAGGCCGGCCCGGCGCTCAGCGAAGTCGTCGAAGATCTCTACTATTCGCCCGAACGCGCCTGCCAGGTCTGGCCAGCGCTGTTCTCCGACCCCGCCGCCGCCGCGCCCTATTGCGGCGACCCAAGCCGCTTCGCGGATTACGTCTACGCGGGGATCAACGGCAATGGCGACGCGGCGAGCGGCGACGGCTACCGCTTTCGCGGGCGTGGCCTCATCCAGTTTACCGGCCGCGACGAATATTCCGCTTTCGGCCGCGCCATCGACAAGACGCCGGAGGAAGCGGCCGAGTTCTGCGAGACCAAGGAGGGAGCCGCCTGGTCCGGCTGCTGGTACCTCGCCAGCAACGGCTGCCTTCCGCTCGCGGACAATTGGGACATCGACGCCATCACCCGCCGCGTGAACGGCCCCGCCATGGAAGCGGCGGGACTTAGGCGCCAATATTCCGACGAGATGGTGAGCCGGCTCAGGGAGTATCGGGCAGACGGTTGACGGGAAGGCGCCGAAAACCCGCGGGCAGTGAAGTCCGCGCCTGTCCTGCGCTAGGATGGGTTATCCCTGCTGGAGCTTCGCCTTGGCCGATCTCAAACCCATTCCCTATTCCGACGCAAAAATTCGTTCGATCCTCGCAAAAACGAGGACGATTGCGCTTGTCGGCGCTTCCTCCAACTGGAATTGGCCAAGCTACTTCGTGATGAAATATTTGCAGGGGAAGGGCTATCGCGTGATCCCGGTCAATCCGGGGCTTGCCGGGCAGACCCTGCTCGGCGAAACGGTCTACGGCTCTCTCCGCGACATTCCGGAGCCGGTCGACATGGTCGACCTTTTCCGCAATTCGCGCGAGGCGCCTGAGGTTGCAGCCGACGCCATCGCGATCGGCGCGCAAGGTCCTATGGATGCAGCTTGGCGTCCGCAACGACGAGGCGGCGGCGACCGCCGAGGCGGCCGGGCTCGAAGTGATCATGAACCGCTGCCCGAAGATCGAGTTCGGGCGCCTTGGCGGCGAACTGTCGTGGAGCGGCGTCAACAGCGGCATCATCCGCAACCGTCCGCCCGAGCCGCCGCTGACGCGCCGGGTCAAGGAGCGCCCGCGCCGCCGCGCAACGCCGATTTACGGCTTCGAGACGCGCGCGATCCATGCCGGCGCCGCGCCCGACCCGACGACCGGCGCCCGCTCGACGCCGATCTACCAGACGACGGCCTATGTGTTCGACGACGTCGATCACGCGGCCTCGCTCTTCAATCTGCACAATTTCGGCTACATCTATTCGCGCCTGACCAACCCGACCGTCTCCGTGCTCGAAGAACGGATGGCCGCGCTCGAAGGCGGGCGCGCCGCGGTCGCCGCCGCCTCCGGCCACGCCGCGCAGTTCCTGACCTTCTTCACGCTGATGGAGCCGGGCGACGAGTTTCTCGCCTCGCGCAATCTCTATGGCGGCTCGCTGACCCAGTTCAGCCTGTCCTTCAAGAAGCTCGGATGGACCTGCCATTTCGTCGATCCGACCGATCCGGAGAATTTCCGCAAGGCGCTCACGCCGAAATGCAAGGCGATCTTCATCGAGAGCCTCGCCAATCCGGGCGGGATCGTGGTCGATATCGAGCGCGTCGCGGCGGTCGCGCACGACGCAGGCCTGCCGCTCATCGTCGACAACACGCTCGCCACGCCGCATCTCTGCCGGCCGATCGAGCATGGCGCCGACATCATCGTCCACTCGACCACGAAATTTCTCTCCGGCCACGGCAACGCGCTCGGCGGCGTGGTGATCGAATCCGGAAAGTTCGACTGGGCGCAGGGCGGCCGCTTCCCGTCGCTGACCGAGCCGGAGCCGGCCTATCACGGGCTGAAATTCTTCGAGAATTTCGGCGACTTCGCCTTCACGACCAAGGCGCGCGCGGTGGCGCTGCGCGATTTCGGCCCGGCGCTCGCGCCGCTCAACGCGTTGCTCACGATCACCGGCATCGAGACCCTGCACGTGCGCATGGAGCGGCATGTCGAAAACGCCTTCAAGGTCGCCGAATTTTTGAGCCGCCACCCAAAGGTCGCCTGGGTCTCCTACGCCAGTCTCGATGGAAGTCCGTATCAGGCGCTGGCGCGCAAATATCTGCCGAAGGGCGCGGGCTCGGTCTTCACCTTCGGCGTCAAGGGCGGTTTTGAGGCGGGCGTGAAGCTGGTCGAAAGCGTCCAGCTTTTCTCGCATCTGGCCAACATCGGCGACACGCGCAGCCTCATCCTGCATCCCGCCTCGACGACGCATCGGCAACTCACCGAGGAGCAGCGCAAGGCGGCGGGCGCGGGCGACGACGTCATCCGCCTCTCGATCGGGCTCGAAACCGCCGACGACCTCATCCGCGATCTCGATCAGGCGCTGGCGGATTAGAGGGCGGCGGTGCTCCGATCGATACCCTCAGAAAGCGAATGACGGCTGCGCCGCTTCCGGCGGCCCGACCCGGACGCCTTCCAGTTCGAGCATGCGCGTCTTCGTCTTCGATCCGCCCGGCGCGGAGAAGCCGCCGATTTTGCCGCCGGCGGCCAGAACCCGGTGACAGGGAATGATCAATGGCACGGGGTTTTTGGCCATCGCCTGGCCGACGTCGCGCGCCGCCTCGCGGCCTGCGCCGACCTCTTTGGCCAAGGCGCCATAGGTGGTCGTCTTCCCCCAACCGACCCGCCGCAGCGCGTCATAGATCTGGCCGAAGAATGCGTCGGCATCGCCGAGGTCGAGCCGAACTCCGGAAAAGTCCGCTTCCTCCCCGTCAAAATACCGCTTGGCCGCCGCGACGACCGCCGCGATGGCGTCCGGAGGCGCGGCGGGCTCGGCGCCCTCAGCGCGCCGCCGCAGCAACCGCTCCGCCGCCTCGGCGCTTTTTACCGGCAATTGAAAGCGCGCGACCCCGCTCTCGCTCCAGGCGATGGCGCAAAAGCCCATGGCTGTTTCGAAGACGTGATAACTCGCGGCGGCCTGTCGCATCGGATCGATTCCCACTGACGGCGCCCAACATGCGCCGCCGTGGCTTGAATTCAACCCGATTCCGCTGGCGGTTCGACCTGAGGCGTTCGCGAAAGGACTCTTGGCCGGATCCTGGCTGGACGGGATGTCCCGCCCTTCCCCCTCGCCGCGACTCGTCCCATATTCGCATCTATGCCCGCCCCCAAGAAACCCGCCAAGACGCCGGGAAAGTCCACGGCCGCCAAGCCGACGCAGGCGAAAGCCTCGCGCCCGGACTTGCAGCCGCTCGACCAACATCTTGGCCGCCCTGCTCAACCCTGCCCTGACCGAGCCGCAGCCCGGCTTCGGAGAAGCGCCGCAGCGCGCCTTCGAGGCGCCCGGTCCGGACAACCATCCGCGCGGCATGACCGGCGCGGCGGCGACGGTGGACTCGCTGAAGGCGCTGCTCGAACTCGGCGACCCCAACATCCGCGAGCGCCCGCCCTGGGTTCCGCACCGTCCGCCGCGCCCGGAAAAGTCCGAGGGCGGGCGGAGCTTTCGCGTCGTGTCCGAATACGAGCCGAAGGGCGACCAGCCGCAGGCGATCGACGAGCTTGTCGCGGGCGTGAAGGCGCAACGAGCGCGATCAGGTGCTGCTCGGCGTCACCGGCTCGGGCAAGACCTTCACCATGGCCAAGGTGATCGAGGCGACGCAGCGCCCCGCGCTTATCCTCGCGCCCAACAAGACGCTTGCCGCGCAGCTCTATGGCGAGTTCAAGAGCTTTTTTCCCGACAACGCGGTCGAGTATTTCGTCTCGTATTACGACTATTACCAGCCGGAAGCCTACGTCCCGCGCACCGACACCTATATCGAGAAAGAATCCGACATCAACGAGCAGATCGACCGCATGCGTCATGCGGCGACCCGCGCGGTGCTGGAGCGCGACGACGTCATCATCGTCGCTTCCGTCTCCTGCATCTACGGCATCGGCTCGGTCGAGACCTATACGGCCATGACGTTCTCGCTGAAGCTCGGCGACAGCGTCGACCAGCGCCAGCTCATCGCCGATCTCGTCGCGCTGCAATACAAGCGCTCGCTGGGCGATTTTACGCGCGGCGTCTTTCGCGTGCGCGGCGACACGATCGAAATCTTTCCGGCGCACTATGAAGACCGCGCGTGGCGCGTCGGCTTCTTCGGCGACGAGATCGAGGCGATCGTCGAATTCGATCCGCTCACCGGCCAGAAGACGCAGGACCTCGAATTCGTAAAGATCTACGCGAATTCGCACTATGTCACGCCGCGCCCGACGCTTCTGCAATCGATCGAAGGCATCAAGCAGGAGATGAAAATCCGGCTCGACCAGCTCAATCGCGAGGGCCGCCTGCTCGAAGCGCAAAGGCTCGAACAGCGCACGCTCTTCGACCTCGAAATGCTGAACGCGACCGGCTCGTGCGCGGGCATCGAGAACTATTCGCGCTATCTCACCGGGCGCCGTCCGGGCGAGCCGCCGCCGACCCTGTTCGAATATCTGCCCGACAACGCGCTCATCTTCGCCGACGAAAGCCATGTGACGATCCCGCAGATCGGCGGCATGTATCGCGGCGACTATCGCCGCAAGGCGACGCTGGCCGAATACGGCTTTCGCCTGCCCTCCTGCATGGACAATCGGCCGCTGCGCTTCGAGGAATGGGACGCGATGCGGCCGCAGACCGTCTCCGTCTCGGCGACCCCCGGCCGCTGGGAAATGGAGCAGACGGAAGGCGTGTTCGTCGAGCAGGTCATTCGCCCGACCGGCCTCATCGATCCGCCCGTCGAAGTGCGCCCGGCGCGCTCGCAGGTGGACGACCTGCTGCACGAGGTGAAGGAAGTCGCGCAGCGCGGCTATCGCACGCTCGTCACCACGCTGACCAAGCGCATGGCCGAAGACCTCACCGAATATCTGCACGAGAATGGCGTGCGCGTGCGCTACATGCACTCCGACATCGACACCATCGAGCGCATCGAAATCATCCGCGACCTGCGCCTCGGCGCCTTCGATGCGCTGGTCGGCATCAACCTTTTGCGCGAGGGACTCGATATTCCCGAATGCGCTCTGGTCGCCATTCTCGACGCCGACAAGGAAGGGTTTCTGCGCTCCGAAACCTCGCTCGTGCAGACGATCGGCCGCGCGGCGCGCAATATCGACGGCAAGGTGATCCTCTATGCCGACAACATCACCGGCTCGATGGAGCGCGCGATGGAGGAAACCCGCCGCCGGCGGGAGAAGCAGACGGCCTATAACGAAGCCAACGGCATCACGCCGATGTCGATCCGGCGCGGCATCCAGGACATCCTCGGCTCCGTCTACGAGGCCGATCACGTCACGGTCGACGTCGGCCTCGCCGACGGCGCGGCCATCGGGCAAAATCTAACCGCCACCATCGACGAACTCGACAAGCGGATGAAGGAAGCCGCCGGCAACCTCGAATTCGAGGAGGCCGCGCGCCTGCGCGACGAGATCAAGCGCCTGCAAACCGTGGCGCTCGCGGTCGGCGACGACCCGCTGGCGCGCCAGACCGACGTGGAAGCCGTCGCCGGCGCCTATCAGGGCGAACGCCCCTACGGCCGCGCCGCCAACCTTCCCTCGACCCGCCCCCGCAAGCCCACCGACGAAGACATGGGCCCCCACAATCTCGGCGGCGGCGAGGCGCGGCCGAAGGGGGCGGCGGGGATGCGGAGGCGGAGGGGGGGGTGATGAAGTTAGCTACAAATGATATTTTCTAGATATCGTGATCTGTTACCATAATTCATCGTCTAGTACGTTGATCTGCACGTCCACAGTGCCTTTGTGACCGTTTTCGAAGAGTTCGTATACTTCGAAACAAGTTCTATCGCTCAGAAAATCTCGCGTAGAAAGATCGGCGTCGCTGAAGACTCTCTACTCAACTCTCCTTGCCGTTTATCAGTTAATCATCTACATCGCAAAGTGCTCTCAACTGCAGTTTCAGTAATTTGTCGCAACTGCATTATCGCAATAGCCTCCTGACAAGTCCCATCGTTTATCGAAGTTGTCGATCTATTTCTCTGGACAGGTTGCTCATTTCGCGTCCATACTGGCTAGAACTGCATTTTGGCTATGCCTTCGTCAGTGATGTTCACGTATCGCGAGTTTCGTACGTGTTCTTAGTTCCGGCCATTACTAGAGCAAGATCATCATATTTGTAGACTGCAAGCGCACCGAAAGTACGTAGGACTTCTGGAGCATCTGGAGCGATATTCGTACAACACGTTTTAGAACTACGTCTACTGAGAGTAATGATGTAGATTGATAACATATGAATTACTTCTGTCATCCTAAGTTTGAAGCTTATCAACGTCCTCTATTGCACCGTTCCGAAGAGCTGAGCATACGACTTGTTCTTTCCGCCGGGGACCTGCGCTTGATTCGTCCAAGTATACCGATAATCGAGATTTAACTCGCGTTATCCTATGTAAAACGCATGACCCTACCTGCTGGTTCTGGGCACGGAGCTTCCTTTAGCTCATCTCCGAAACGATGCTGCCCTTCGGCCATTTGCATGAACGCTGTAAACGGGATCACATGTGTCGATCAAACCTTATCCGATTTGTTCGATCGGAATGGTTGTGATCGCCGCCGACTAATCTTACAAGTCGAGCCATCTGGCAAATCGGACCGAATGCGCTCCAACATTGTTAGGCGCATCTGCCCACAAGTGACGTAATTGCTCGACGTTCGGCTCGTACTTCTGAGTCCCTGCGCCCGCGTAGATCGATTTTAGTTTTGCGCCATGACGCGATAAGGCGGCATAAAGCTGCGCGGCACCCGGACTATAATGCCGTGGCCGCCTGTCAACGCCCCACCCGCCGTGGATCACCGACAGACTTGTACATTCGGTGGCGTGCAAGTCGCGGCCGAATGCAGCGGGGATGCTTTGGAGACGGCGGGGTGATCCCCTCTCGCCGTCGGTGAGACTGGGGAGGGGTGATCGCTGGTGGCAACCCGCTTGCCGTCGATGCCAACGTAATTCGCCCGCCTTCGTATGGCGACGCAGGCGGAAGACATTCGGCGCAATTCGCGCGGATCGCGCTTCAGGCGCGAATTCCGGCGACAGGTTCCCGCGCTATGTCGCCGACTCTATGCCATGCGGCAAAGCTCGTCATGGAACTCGACGGAAGCAGCATGAAGGTCTTCGCGGACTATGCGCGGTAGAAAGGCACTGCAAAGTCATCGGCGTGCTGCCGTTTCACCAACACCGAAGTCTGCAAGATCTATTCGGTCTGACGCGTTGCGACTACGTCGCCGCCTTTACTGATGCCGGTCCTCCGCCCTGGGGGCGCTCCTTCTGCGCCTCCGCGCGTTTACCGGTCGCAGCCGGAGTAATAGGTCCCGTTGGCGCCGGTGTCCTTGTACTGGCAGCCGCGCATGTGGCCGTAGATGAAATCGTTCATGCCTTTGTGGACGCCGCTTTGATCATAGGGCGTGATTGTCGGCGCCTGCGGCATGGGCGCGGCCCACATATCGGTGACCTGCCGCTCCGGTATGTTCATGCTCAGGAGAGCGGGATGAGGATCGCGATATAAGGTCACGGAAACGGGCGCCTGTCCGGGCGCCGATGACTCGACCTGTATTTCGGTTGGAGACACGACCCTGATCCGTTCGGTCGCGGCCGGCGGAAGCCTGATCGGCACGCAATTGATGAGGTTCCGGCTTTGCATCCGGGCGCACATGGCCGAGGGTTGGCGGGCCCGCGGCTGGTTCTGTACGACAAGCTCGTTCTGGCCGGTCATTGTCGCTCGATACGAACCAAAAAAGCGCTGCGCCGCTCCGTTGGAAAGCCGGCCGACGCTGACATAGGCGCCGTCAGGACGGTAGGACTTGGTCATAGCGATCACGCCCTTCGGGGTCTGCAATTCCCCTGACCAGGCGCCGTACAAACTGAACCCTTGAGAAGGCATATCCTGAGCCGCGGTTGGGTCGGCCGCGCCGCCAACCGCAAGCGAAATGGCGACGACCGGCCAGAAAATGCTTTTCATCATTCATTCCTGAAAGCGAGTTGGAGCACGCGTCCGATGGAGTCGGGCGCGACCCGTGAACGCGGCGCCTCACGATAGAAAACCTCGCCGCCGTTTACGGCAGCCCTCCGATAGTAAGTGCGCATCGCCGCAATGTCCTCCGAAACGTTGCAGGAAGCCGGGCGCGTACGACATTGCGTGGCATTACGGGCCATTACCTGGGCAAGGTTCCAGCGCAGGTCGCGCCAGCATATAAGCGGCGCTTTGTTCGCCTGCGTCGGTCCCCTCACCCCTGCCCCTCTCCCGACGGGAGAGGGGTTCATTCCGCCCACGCCCGCCAGACAATGACGGCGAAAAAGCCGCGCCGAGACTGACGCCGATGGAGCCGATGATGGTCGGGACCGACGTGCCGCCGCTCAGCGTGAAGTAAAGGCCGATCAGCATCACCGGCGTCGCAAGGACGAACAGCCAGAACTGAATCGGCGCGAGCGCGGAGGCTTTCATGGCCGGCCACAGGCGATAGGCGAGGCCGAAGATCGAATGGCAGGCAAAGCCTACGAGATTGATGTGGGCATGAAGCGGGGCGTAGGTGAAACTCTCGGCCGCCCCCATCACGATGCCGAGCAGCATCCCCACGACAAGCCAAAGCGCGCCGACGCCAACATAGACCAGATCAAGCTTCGCCATATTCTCCTCTTGCGCGGATCGCGCTTCCCAGATGACCCCGGCGGCCTTCGACGGTCGACGGAGACGCGCCTCCAACACGAGTTCTGTCGCTCCCGCCGTGATTTCTGTCACAGGGATCGCCTGCCCGCCGCCGCCAAACTCGACTTATCACCCGCGCAATTCCTTGCGGAAAATCGGAAATGCTCTAGGCTGTTCTGCATGCAGACGGGCGCGGGCAAGCGGGGTTTCGGACGGTCTTCCCGATCCCGCGCGTTCAATCCGGGCGCGCATGAAAAAACTTTTCCTGCGATTCCCCCATAACCCATTGAAAAGTCTCGTTTCGGTCGAGAGAATCCAAGAAAAACCAAGGAATTCAAACCCCCAGAAAGAGCCGCTTTCAAGCCGAAACCGCGACCCGGCAAGTTTTTCCAACAGGCGTGAAGCGGTCGGGAACCTTGTCGCCTAGGCCTCGTTGGCCAAGCGCGCCCGGCACACCCCAGGAGACCCTCGTGACCGATTCCCTATCCCCAATTCCGGCCGACGATCCGGCGCGGCGGCTCACCGTCGCCGAACCGGACGATCCTGCCCTCTCCCATGTGGCGCTGGCCGGCGACGTGTACACGATCCTCGTCTCCGGAGAGCAGACGGCCGGGCGTTATTGCCTCATCGACATGATTGTGCCGCCAGGAGGCGGTCCGCCGCCGCACCGGCACGATTTCGAGGAAATGTTCACGCTTCTCGAAGGCGAATTGGCGTTCACCTTCCGCGGCGAGACGAAAACCGTGGGGGCTGGAGCGACGGTCAGCATCCCCGCCAACGCGCCGCACTTTTTCAAGAACGCGTCGGACGCCCCCGTCCACATGCTCTGCCTGTGCGCCCCGGCGGGACAGGAGAGGTTTTTCCTGGAGGTCGGCGATCCTGTCCCCAGCCGCTCATCGCCGCCGCCGCACCTCAACGAGGCGCAAATGGCGGAGCGGGCGAAAAAGGCGATGGCGCTTGCCCCCAAGTACCGGACGGAGATGCTTCCGCCTTGAAACCACCCGTAACGAAGGGCAGATTTTCAGCGAAGACACCCATGAACGAAAGGAGCCAATGCAATGGCGAACTCAACCGAACGCGCGGTGCTGGCCGGAGGCTGCTTCTGGGGAATGCAGGATCTGATCCGTCGCATGCCGGGCGTTGTCTCGACCCGCGTCGGCTACACCGGCGACGACCGGACGCCGAACGCGACCTACCGCAACCACGGCGACCACGCCGAGGCGATCGAGATCATCTACGATCCGTCGAAAATCAGCTACCGGCAGCTTCTGGAGTTTTTCTTCCAGATCCACGACCCGTCCACCAAGAACCGCCAGGGCAACGACATCGGGCGCAGCTATCGCTCGGCGATCTTCTATGCCGACGAAAGCCAGAGGCGCGTTGCGGAAGACACGATCGCGGATGTCGACGCCTCCGGCATATGGCCCGGCAAGACGGTCACGGAGGTCGTGCCCGTCGGGGCGTTCTGGGAGGCCGAGCCCGAGCATCAGGATTATCTCGAGCGTTACCCCAACGGCTACACCTGCCACTTCCCGCGCAAGAACTGGGTGCTGCCGAGGCGCGCCGCGGCGGAGTGAGGGCGGCAAGCAAGTCCTTCTCCCCGCGGGGGGAAGGGCGCGCGGGCCTTTAAGCCCGGACCTGCCCGTCGCCGCGCACCCGATATTTGAAGGTGCAGAGCTGCTCGACGCCGACGGGCCCGCGCGCGTGCATGCGCCCCGTCGCGATGCCGATCTCGGCGCCGAAGCCGAATTCGCCCCCGTCCGCGAACTGGGTCGAGGCGTTGTGCAGCACGATGGCCGAGTTGACCTCGTTCAGAAACCGCTCCGCCGCCGCCTTGTCCTCCGTCAGGATGCAATCCGTGTGGTGCGAGCCGTAAGTCTCGATGTGGTCGATCGCGTCGTCCAGGCTGTCCACGACCTTCGCGGAAATGATCGCGTCGAGATATTCGGTGCGCCAGTCCTCTTCGCTCGCCGGCGTCACGCGCGAATCCGCCCTGCGGGTCAGATCGTCGCCCCGCACCGCGCAGCCGGCGTCGAGAAGCGCCGCAATGAGAGGCTGCAGCATATTTGGCGCGGCGTCGCGGTGCACGAGCAGCGTCTCGGCCGAGCCGCAGATTCCCGTGCGCCGCATTTTCGCGTTGACCAGGATTGTCTTCGCCTTTTCGAGATCGGCCGCGCGGTCCACATAGACATGCACGATGCCCTCGAGATGGGCGAAAACGGGCACGCGCGCCTCGCGCTGAACGCGCTCCACAAGCCCCCTGCCCCCGCGCGGCACGATGACGTCGATGGCGCCGTCGAGCCCTTCCAGCATCGCCCCTACCGCCGCGCGGGACGCGAAGGGCGCGCGAGAGATCGCGGCTTCCGGCAAACCCGCTTCCTTGAGGCCGGCGACGAGGCAGGCGTGGATCGCAGCCGACGAATGGAAACTGTCCGAACCGCCGCGCAGCACGACCGCGTTGCCGCTCTTCAGGCAAAGCGCGCCCGCGTCCGCCGTCACGTTCGGGCGGCTCTCGTAGATCACCCCGATGACGCCGAGCGGCGTCGAGACGCGCTCGATCAGGAGCCCGTTCGGACGGGTGAAGGTCTGAAGCACCCGCCCGACCGGATCGGGCAGAGCGGCGACCTCCTCCAGGCCCGCCGCCATCGCCTCGACCCGGGCTTCGTTGAGGGTCAGCCTGTCGATGAACGAGGGCGCAAGGCCCTTAGCCTCGCCCCCGACGACATCGCGGGCGTTGGCTTCGAGGATCTCATAAACCCGCTCCCGCAAAAGTCGCGCGGCGGCGGTCAGCGCCCGGTTCTTTTGCTCCGACGGGGTGTTGGCGAGCACGCGCGCGGCCGCGCGCGCCTTGAGGCCGACGCCGCGCATCGCGGCGCGGACTTCCGCTTCGGGTTCGAGCAAATGGACGGCGGCGGTCATGCGCTTGTCGTTCCGGCGTTCGAGACCGCTGATGTAAGGGAACGAGGCCGGAAAGGCCATCCCCGGCGAACGCTTCGCGCGCCACAGTTAGAGCCCGAAAAGCCCCGATGCGTCAGCTATTTCACGACTTCCCAGAAAATCCCCAAGACGCACAGGAATGACAGGGTGAAAACGATGGTTCGGATAAAGGGGATCGCGAGCCAATAGACGACCGCGTGCGCCAGCCGGAGCCAGAAGAAGCTCAAGGCAAAGAAAGCCGTCATGCCGTTCGCCTTGCCCGCAAGTTGGGCCACGATCACCAGCGCCGCGAACGGCGCAAAGCATTCGATCGCGTTGAGATAGGCGCGGTGGGCGCGCTGTCCCCAGAGCGGAACCGGGCGGGGCTTCGGGTCGACGTAGTTCTCGGGCGCGAGAAGCCCGTTCGTCATGACCTGACAGGCGATATAGGGAATCCAAAGCGCGGCGGTCAGCGCAGCTGTCAGAGCCAAATACCAGAGATCGGTCGTCATGGCGCGTTCCCTCTCCTGTAGCGAGGCGTCGGCCCCGCTGAACTAACCCTCCCGTCCGGGCGGCTGCCCGAAACGACAGGGATCAAAAACAAGACGGATGAGCCAGCGCGATTTCGACATGAGCATTGCGCGGAACGGCGGTGAGCATGCCGTCTCCAAATATCGCGTGATTTAAATTCGTTAGCTGAATTCGATTGACACCCTCCGCCGTATCATCCCTTCGGCCGGAACGCCACGCAGAATTTGGGATTCGTCTCCAGCCGCGCCCCCCCGATCAGGTCGATGCAGTAGGGGACGGCCGGAAAGACTGCGTCCAAACAGGTTCGGATCGCGGCCGGTTTGCCCGGCAGGTTGATGATGAGACTTCGCGCCGCGCGTGCCCGCAAGCTGGCGGGAGAGGATCGCGGTCGGGACTTCAAGCAGGCTTTTGGTCCGCATAAGCTCGCCGAACCCGGGAAGCAGACGATCGCAGACGGCCTCGGTGGCTTCGGGCGTTACGTCGCGCGGCGCCGGCCCAGTGCCGCCGGTCGTGAGGATAAGCGGGCAGTTTTCAGCGTCGGCAAGGGCGATCAGGGCCGCCTCGATCACGGGACGCTCGTCAGGGACGAGCCTTCGCATCGCTCGCCAGGGCGTGGCCAGGAGATCGGCGAGCGCCGCCTCAATGCCCGGGCCGCCCTTATCCTCATAGACGCCCCGAGACGCACGGTCCGAGATCGTTACGACGCCGATGGGGATATCCGACAAAGAGATCATGCTCCGGTTTGAGGGGATGAGGAGCCGGCGGCAGGATCAAGCGCTTCCACCGCCTGCTCGACGCTGTGAAAGATATGGTCGGCGCCGATGAGATCGAAAAGTCCGAGCCGCGCGAAGCTTTTCTGCGCGCGCACCGATTCCAGACGGGCGACCGCGACGTCGACTCCTCGGTCCCGCAAACCCCGAATGACGCCCTTGAGCATGGCCGCGCCAGTATAGTCAATTTCGACCAGGGCGTTGGCCTCGATGACGACGAGCCGGAGCGCCGCGCCGCGGGCGTTGCGTTCGATCTCGGCTTTGAAGTCGTAGGCGTTGAGGAAGGACAACGGCGCCTGCAGCGCGATCACCTTCACGCCCGGAGACGGTCTCGTCGGAGCCGCCCGAGCGGTGGGCGGCCACCAGATCGAGGTGCCCGGAATGCGCTTCAGTTCGATCGCCCGGGCGCGCGTCGTCGTCCAGACGCCGTGCAGGAGCGAGGTGAAGATGCCGACGCTGACGCCCTGCTCGATCGGCAGGACGAGCATGGCGAAAAGGGTCGCAAGGATCAGACCGAACTCGGCGCGGCTCCGTCTCCACACGTCCGCGAAGACCCGCAACCTCACGATCCGAAGCGCCACGAAAAACAGGACGCCGGCCAGCGCCGCGCGGGGAACCTCGGCGATCGCGTCGGCCCCGAAGAGAAGCACCCCCACGGCGACCATGGCCGCAACGAGCGCGACAAGCTGCGACGTCCCTCCGGTCTCGGCGACGATTGCGGTGCGTGGGGGGCTGGCGTCGACCGGAAAGACGCCGACCGCCCCGGCCAGGATGTTGGCGGCGCCGACGCCAAGGAAATCGCGGTTGACGTCCGGATCCTCGGACCCGGAGAAGGACCTGGTGGTCGCCGCCGTCTGGACCATGATGACGAGCGTGATGACAATGGCGAGCGGCGCGATCGTCCGGAAGTCGGTCACCTCGACCATCGGCGCGGCGAAACGCACTGGCCCGCCGGAAACCACGCCAAGCGTCGCGACGCCGTTCGCGCTCAGCTCCAAAAATCGGGTCGCTGCGCTGGCGGCGACGATGCCCAGGAGAGCGGCGGGGAATCGCGGGCTGAATCTCTCTCCGATGAGCATCAGGGCGAGCATCCCGAGGCTGATGGCGAGCGTCCATCCGTTGGCGGACGGCAGGTGCGACGTGAGGGAGACGACCTGCGTCAGGAGCGGGCCGCCAGGGCGTTCCAGGCCGAGCGCATCGGGCGCCTGCGACACGACGATATGCGCCGCGACGCCAGCGAGAAAACCGGTCGTCACGGGGATCGACAGGAGGTCTGCGATGAAGCCGAACCGCAGCGCGCCCGCGAGAGTCAGAATGACCCCGACCGTCAACGCCAGGGCCGACGCCGCCTGCGCATAGTGATCCGGGCCGGCGGCTGCGCCGAGCACGGCAAGGGACCCAGCGAATATTGGCGCGATGGTCGAGTCTGCGCCCACGGAAAGTCTCCGACTGGCCCCGAAAATCGCGAATCCGATCGCCCCGGCGATCAATGCGACGAAACCGGCTTGCGGGGGGAAACCGGCGAGCCTGGCTGTCGCGATCTGTTCCGGGATGGCGAGGGCGGCAAGCGTCAGACCGGCAATGGCGTCCGGAGCCAAGCTGTTGATCCTCCAGCCATAAAGGCCGCGAAACAGCGGGGGAACATATGAGGCTGACGCTTGTTCTTCGCCCAGATCCGCCACCGAAGCGCCAGCTCCTCCAAATTCGGCTTACGATAGAGAGTTCGTGACGCCGCTGTGAGGTCTCGTTAGCATCGCACGCGGCGCTGCGGGAATCAGGAAGACGACGGCGGTGATTGCACGCAGACTGGCCCTGGCGATCGCCTTCATGTTCGGACTCGTCGGGACGCAGGCGCCCGAGTTCGCCCAACAGTACCGCCAGCGACTAGGCGGCGCCCTTGCCGAACTCCACCGGATGATCGCCCGGTTCGACGAAGAGGCGACGCAGGAAAAGCTGACCCCTGCTCAGGCGGTCGCCCGGCTCGAACGGAATCCGGACCGTCTGGCGCAAGAGCGGGGCGTCGATATGCGGGAAACCATTGAGCGCGCCGACCGCTTGCAAGCGCAGGTCGACGCGATGACGCTCGGCCGGGCCGCTTCTCAGGCTCTATGCGCTGGCGCGAAACTTCGACGCTCCGATTGCGAAGCAAACACTCGACGCCTACGAACCCGCCACGCCGCTCACGTTCGAAGCCCTGACCGCGGGCGTGTTCGCAGCCTTCTGGGGCTGGGTTGCGACCCACATATGCGCGTGGCCATTCAGGCGCCTGCGAAAGCCGGCGGTCCGGACCGCCTAATGCCGGACAATGATATAGGTGTAGCCGACGCCAGCGAGGATGAGGACGATCGCAAGACCGTGCATCCAGACATCATCCCCGTGTTTGAGCGCGGCGTTGCCGACTTGATTTGCGATTGCGAAGGCGGCCGCCGGCAGCATGAAGTGCGCGAGAACCTTCCCTCCGCCTTCGGTGAACATGAAATATGTGACTACGACGCAGGCAAAGCACGTCACCGTCACGAAGTCATAAACAGTAATCATTCCCCGCCCGCCCAGCCCTTTGGCGCGTGTTGGATCCACGCCGTTCCAACCCGCCAATCATGAGGGAACGGAGGCTGTCCCGCTAGTCCATGCAGCCCCGAGCGATCATCAGGCCGTCGCCGCGGTTGGCCGGCTGATCCTCCGGAAGGCGTACCCCAAGCCAATGAGCACGCCGTCCAGCAAAAAGAACAGCACCAGCGCAAAAACGAACAATGCGATGCCGGTAAGGTCGTGGAAAAGACCTTCGACGGCGTCAACGCCGAAATAGTAGGACGCCAACACAAGGGTCAGGACTCGGAAGAAGTTCGCAAGGACGGTGATCGGTATGATCGAAAGGACGAGGACGATGGACCGGAACCAATTGTTCCGAACGAACTCATGGATGTAGAAAATTCCGATCGCGGAAAGGGCGAAGATCGAGTTCATGCCCGAGCAGGCGTCCTTCACCAGCAGTTGGTACGGCCCGATCATGATCATGACGCCGTTCTGGGCGATCGGGTACCCCAGATCGTACAGGAAGTTGGTCGTCACGTCGGAGATCCACGCCTTCAAAGGAACCGTGAATGCATCCATTAGCCAGCCCGGCGGGGGCACGGAGAAGAACAGGAACGCAATCGGGAACGCGAAAAGTCGCGCCAGCGGCCACCCGCCAAGCAGCAGAACGCAGCCGAACAGAACCGGAATCTGAGTGAAGACTTCGACCATCACCAGATACTGGGAGCGCATCACGACGAGGAGCGCCAATCCGGACAGGAGCACAATCCATCCCGCGATCGGGGCCGGCTTGAGAGTGATTGTGGAAAGTTTGTCCCGCTGCTGCCACGCGAGCCAGACTGCCGCCAGCATGATGAGCGGGCCATGACCTTCCTGCTCGGAGCGCCAGACCGTGTCCGCCAGCTTCATATAGGTTGGCAAATACGCCAGCAGAAAGCAGAGACCCATCCCGCCTGCGTAAGCCAACAGCGTGGTCCGGTCTCGCCCAGCTCCCAATGCCGGGGCATCGCTTCTGCTAGGGTCTGACTTAAATGTATCGACCGACATTTTTTCGTCCTAAGCTAATACGCCCCGTGGCTCCGCGCGGGAGAACACCAACCTCAATGAGCATTCTCTCCGGAAAATACTACAAAAGCTGTTCTTATCATGATCGAGATGTCCAACCAGATACTCCAATTGTTTATGTACCACAAATCCAGCTCGACCCGCTTCTGCATCTTGTCGAGCGTATCCGTCTCGCCCCGAGCCCCGCACACTTGCGCCCAGCCCGTGATGCCTGATTTTACATGATGGCGAAAGGCGTATTTCTCGATCGCAGAGGTAAAGAAGCGATCGTGAGCAGCGGCATGGGGACGAGGTCCCACGATCGACATATCGCCGTAGAAAGCATTGATAAGCTGAGGCAATTCGTCGACGCTGTAGCGCCGGATCCACCGTCCGACCCGAGTCACCCGCGCGTCGTCTTTTTGAGCCTGCGGCACGACGTCGCCGTCTTCCATCACGGACATGGATCGGAACTTGTAGATCGCAAACGGGCGGCCGTTGAAACCGTGCCGTGTTTGCCGGAAGAAGACGGGCCCCTTTAAGTCCAGCTTAATCGCGATCGCTACGGCCAACATAATCGGGGAAAGCAGGACTAGCGCCGCGGCGGAAACGAGTATGTCCAGGGTGCGCTTGGCGGCCTGTTCGACCGGGGTAAGCGCCGCACGTTGCAACTCGATGGCGACCGTATCGCCGATGTCGTTGTGTGTCCTCTGAAACAACTGCGCAAGCGTGCCGAACGGAACGAAGGTTACCGGCAACGGCAGCACCCGCAGGCGTTTCGCGATGGAACGCACATTCGCCATCCGCTCTGGATCGACGAAGAGCACAACCTCCTCGATATCGGAAGCCCGGCACAGCGAGATGACGCGGTCGATGACGTCGTCGCGGGCTGCTTCGTCCGTCGGAAGATGGTACTGTCCGACGAGGTGGTAGCCGTGGCGCGCGAGGTTCTCGACAAATCTAGGCGGGACCGCGTCCTCGCACGTTAGGCTGATCGCAGTTCGCCCGCGGAGGGCGCCGCTTTCGAGCGCGCGCGGCAAGGCGAACCACCAGAAGGCGCGATGGCTCAACAGCGCCACGGCTCCCAACGCCCAGAACAACAATATGTCCCCTCGCGAAAGGTCGTGGCTCACCCCCCAGGTGAACACGCCCGACGCCAAAATCAGAAAAGCGCCGCACCAGGCGCTCAAAACGCTCCGGGTCTGGTCCTCCATGACGACAAGCTGAGACGGATTATACAGCTTCTGGACCCGCATCGCGGCGACAAACAGTATGGCGACGAAAATCGCCGCCGCCATCGAATGCGAGAACTCGTCTTCCGATCCGAAGGGAAAATTATTGTACAACAACTGAGCGGCCAATGCGCAGGCTGCGATCAGGACGACGTCCACTAACAGCGCAGTGCCTGGGATTGCTCGATAGGAGATCGGGAGGCGTCGTCGCGGCGCCTGTCCGCCCGATTCCTTGATAGTGGCTAGCGGCCGCCCCGGGTCATGCGCAGCTTGGCTCTCGCTCATTCCTGACTGTCCCGACGCGATCTGGATTGGGCAAGCATTGTTCGCCGCTCGATATGTGTTGACGGGGAGATTGCCCTCCGCCATGCGGCGGATCTGAGACCTAGGGACAGTGTAAGCCAAAGCTAGTCGAAAAAAAAGCGGTCACCTGTCCCTCGGGAGGGCCGAATCCGCCAACTTGCGTTGTCAAACCCTTCCGGTTGCGCGATCTTCCAATCGGGGCCGCGCCTGGGGCGGCTGAAGGGGGCGGCCATGATCAGCGCGATCGTCTTTCTCCTCCGGCTCTTCGCCGGAGTGGTAATGCTGGCAGCGGTTTGGTTCGTACTGGATACAATTCACGATAGAAATACGGAAATAATAGTTGCGATTCTAGGCCTGATGTACGCTTTCATATTTTTGATCTCTCGACGGCTTCAATATTTTGGCCTGACCGTTTTTTCCTACTTCGGCCGCACTGCCTCCTATGTGCGGAACGTCCCGTACGATCACCGTATTGGGGAGGAAACGGGGTTGCACTTCGCTGGAGGACACGTCTATCTCAATGTGATGTTTGCCGGATTGGTGGAACTGCTTTGCCTGTTCCGGCTGTTCACTTCCCTGCTTGGCAGGGGGTGGGGCATGCTCTCGGATCCCATCCATGGCCTATTTCCGACCATTTCCTTTTAGCGCAAGGCCTCAGGCTCGGGCGACGGCGAAAACGCTAAAGAGGTGGCGCCGCGTTATCTTCTTGCTCGCCGCGTTCATCGGATCGCCCCATTCCGCCTTCGCCGTCAGCAACGCCCAGGACGCGCCGCTTCTGAACTTCGCCGTCCATATCAATCATACGCCGAAACAGGGTTGGCCAGGGTACGGAGTGTACCTGGGCAACGGCTATGTCCTGACCGCAGCCCATGTGACGGCACCGTTCGCCGCCACAAAACCAGTTGTCGTAATCGGTAAGAGCGAGTTTCCCGCTACGCTCGTGCGCGAAGGAGCATTCGACCACGTCGATCTGACGCTGATGTCGATTGATCAAACGCATTTGCCGCTTCGGGTGCGGATGCGGCGGTTGTCTCTCTGCGCCGCTTCCCCGAAGCCGGGCGAATATGTCGTGGTGGCGACCCCGGAGGGGACGGCGCGATCGCGCGTCCTCCCCGTCGCGGCCCTTCCCGTCGACGTTCGTGGACGTTTCGGAACGACGATCGGCGACGTCGCGACGACCGGCAACTCAGGGTCGGGTGTGTTCGACGCCGGCCAACAGTGCCTCCTCGGGATCGTCAGCAGAAAGATTTCGATGCGCGTATTGCGAAATGGCGTTCCGGTCCGACAGGTGGACATAGCCAAATATTTTGTGCCCGCCGCCGAGATCAAAGCCTTCCTTCCACCGGGCGTCACCTTCTAGGGGCGCGGCTTTCGGCTTTTTGCGCTCGCTAAGACGCTGCGCGTCAAGCGGCGCGCCCCCAAAGTTCCTTGCCAGGCAAGGAACACTCGACGCTCGAGCGCGTTCTTCCCCGCATCCAATTTCTGGTTTTGGCTGGACCCAAGGAGGTTTCCATGAACAGTAAGATTTTGCTTTTTTCCGCGGCCGCGTTTCTGTGCGCCGCTTCTGCGCCCGCCTTCGCCGATGAAACCGGAGCCGTCACCGGGGGCGTAGCCGGCGCAGTTGGCGGAGCAGTGGTTGGCGGCCCGGTTGGGGCGGTCGTGGGCGGTCTAGGCGGCGCTGCGGTAGGCAACGCGGCCACCGGACATCACCACTACAACCGTGGCTATGCTTATGAGCCGTACCGGCATCACTGGCATCACCACTATCATCATGGCTATTACAACGAGCGGTAACAGCAAGCGCAAGTCGGGCCGGGTTTACGCCCGGCCCGCCGCATTTCTGGCTACGCCGAGGGCGCGGGAGCGCCGAGCGCCGTTTCAACCTCTGCAATCGTGGCCTTCTCCGCGTCACTGACCTGCACGGCGCCAAATCCGAGGAAGCCGCCTTCAGACGCTGCTTCCGCCACTGATCTCGCAATTCCGGCAAGCCACAGTTTGAACGCCCCTGCGTCCCCGGGCGCCTTCGCCTCGAGGGTGGCCCGAACTTGTCTCAGCGCCTCGATCGCCTTGTCTTTGATCTGGCGCGGATCCGCGCCAGCGACAGTTTCCTTGAGCCCATCGCGGGCCGCGGCGCGTCCCTCGGACGTTTCGAAGTCCGCCGCGACAGCCTTCACGAGCGCGTCGGCGTCAGGGTCCGACCGGGCCGCGACGATCGCGTGGGCGCTCGCCATGCTCTCCCTGAGCATACCGAAAAAGCCGCTGGGCTCGGACGCCAGTATCGCAACGCCGACAATCAGCGGGCTTTGCAGAAGAACCTTCCATTCGCCTTCAGTGAAGTCTGACTTGCTCGCCATTTCGCATCTCCTAGCGCCGCTTGCGGCTATGGTCGCCTGTAGTCGAACGTAAAGCGCGCCAGCGCCGCCGTGCGCCCGGCCTGCCTCCTCGAATCCCAGCACGATGGAGCGCATATCCGGCTCGCGCAGCCAATGCGGGGTAACGCGGCGAAGCACGCCCCGTTCGCCGGAGAGAGAACCCTCGCTCTCGAATGAGGCGCCCTTCCCTGTCACAATAATGACGAGCCGCGCGCCGCGCGCCTGCGAATGGCGGAGAAAACCGCGGAGCGCCTGATGTGCCTCCGCCTGGGTCATCCCGTGGAGGTCGAGGGCGCCGTCAACAGCGCCCTGGCCGCGTCTGAGTTCCCGCATGAGCCGTCGCTCGATAGGCGCGAGCGGAAGCGGCGCGCGTTTCGGGGGCGCCGCTTCCAGCGTCCTCGCGGCTGGAGCGACGGCGGTCGGGACCTTAGCAACCAGTGGCTTCGTCAGAGTCGGAAGGTTCGCCCCCTGGCGACGCGAAACGCTGCGGGCGACCTCCGTCCAGAGCGCGATCTCCTCGTCGCTGAGGCGCCTCAGTCGAGATTTCTGCGGCGGCCCCTCTCTCACCGAATGTCTCCGAGCGGCAATAGCGCCACGAACCGGGCTTCATGCCTAATCGACCCGGCGCGCGCGCCCGCGGCGTCGCCGCCGCCAAAAAATAGGTCGGCGCGGGGCCCTCCGACAATGGCCGATCCCGTGTCCTGCGCAATCATCAGCCTGCGAAACGCGCTTGGGGTGTCGCTCTGCCAAGGCAGCTCCGCCTCGATCCAGAACGGCAGACCATAAGGCCAGAGCATACGATCGACAGCGATGGAGCGCAGGGGGGTGAGCGGGACGCCCCCGCCTGCGACTGGCCCGAGCCTGGCGTCAAACGTCTCGACAAGACGAAAGAACACGAACGACTGGTTTCGCCGCATCAGGGCAAGCCCCGGCTCGCCCTCAGCGAGCCCCGACTCGCGCAGCCAGCGCTTCAAGCGCGCGAGCGACATTTCAGGCTCGGGAATTGCGCCGGTTTCGATCAGAATGCGTCCGATCGACGTATAAGGGCGCCCGTTGCGTCCGTCATAGGCCAGCCGCGCCCGCCCCCCATCCGGAAAGCGGAGTTGGGCCGATCCCTGCACCTGGATGAGGAACGCCTCGACTGCGTCGCGAACCCAGGCGATCGGCCCTGCCCGCGACCCGCTCGATCGCCTCGCGGTCGGGTAAGGAACCAGCGAGCCATCCCCGCATCGACGGGCGCCCGTCACGCCCTCGGGCAGAGACGAAGGCGCTTCGCCAGGTGCGAACGTAACGAGATCCGGCGGGCGAGACAGTAATGGCCAGGAAAAATCCGGCGTCTCGTCGCGTGACGCTGGGACGTGCGGCTCGTAATAGCCGGTCAAAAAACCGGCTTGCGCCCCCTGCGAGCCGACGCGGTATGGACGAAACCACGTCTCGAAAAAACGGCGGGCGCTCCCATGATCGGAGCGCTCCTCTCCGAGCGCCGCGCGTGCCGCATCCAACAGCCCGGCGGAGGGCGGGAGCGCCCCTCGAGGCGACACGGCGCCCGATACGAGCGCCTCGGCAGACCGCACAAAACAGCGGAAAGCCGCCGGGAGATCGTCATCCCGATAACCGTCCAGCGCGTCGAAACCCACCGCTTCGAGCTTTGGCCGCGCGGCCAGCAAATGTCAGCGTTCCGAATGAGTCTCGGTCAGGCGCCAGTTCGGATCGCGGGAGCGCACGTCGCGAACGAAGGTCCAGATGTCGATATGGTCGGCGGTGTCCGTCGCGGAGCCGTCGATCACTTCGCCGGCGGCGTCGCGGGTGGCGGAGGCGAGCTTCGCGGCGAAGCGCACGGCAAGGTGAGCCATCGTTCCGGCAAGCTGGGCGGTGGAGATTTTTGCGTCGTCGATCGAGACGACCGTTGTCGTCATGACTTGTCCCGCGGCGGTTCGCGCCCGGATTGCGTTGTCGAAATTGGCGAAGGCTTCAGGGGCCATGAGGCCCCGCAAAGTCTGAGAATCCCCTGCCGCGAAGGCATGCACGACCATGTCATACGCCATCTTGGCGCCGGCTATAAAATTGGCGGCGTTGAAACTCGGGTCGGCCGCCGCGACGGCGTCGAGCCCTGGCCACGCCTCAGGCTCAGCCGCACCCTTCCAGCGCTCTGCTGGAGGGGCTGCCGACAGGGCCGGAACGGAAGCATTTGGCGGCGCTGGCGCCCCCTCCGGCCCGGGCGCGCGCCGTAGCGGCGCCATTAGTCCGCCCGTCGGACGCTCGTCGTCGCTGCGCATGCCCAAGACCGACCGCAGCTTGAAAACGACGAACAACGCGATAATCGCGAAGATGACGGTCGCAAGATCGATTTCCGGCATCCTTGATTCGCCTCCTGGACCTGCGCCGACGGCATTACCGGTCCGTTGACGCGCTGCGCGAATGGCGGCGCGATGACGCCTCCTCCAATACCTAGGCGCTGCACGAGGTTTTGGCTAGAAGCGGCGGGAAATCGACGCTTCGAGGAACCCCAGCACGATGAAACGCAAGGTCGGCGTCGCGGTCGCCGGCGCATGGGGGCTAGCCCTCGCTAACGCCGCCGCGGCAGCCGGACGAGAGGTGACGCTCTGGGGCCGCGATCCCTTGGCGATGTCCGAACTCGCCGGAACGCGCGCCAGCCCTAAACTTCCCGGGCTGCGTCTCGCCGGCGCCGTCGAGGCGACCTCCGATCTCGCGCGTCTCGCAGACGCTGAGGCGATCCTTGTCGCGGCGCCGGCGCAGGCGTCGCGAGAGGTCGCGGGCGCTTTGGCGACTCTGCCGGGCGACGCGCCGCTGGTCGCCTGCGCAAAGGGCGTCGAGCGGGGCGCTCATGCCTTCATGACGCAGATTTTGCGCGAGGCGGCGCCTGCCCGTCCTGCAGCCATCCTGTCCGGACCTTCCTTCGCCGCCGACGTGGCCGCCGGGTCTGCCGACCGCGGTGACGCTCGCCGCGTCCGAGGAAGGTCTCGCCCGCTGGCTCTGCGCCCTAATCCACGGCCCAAACCTGCGCCTCTATCATTCGATCGACATTCGCGGAGTCGAGATCGGGGGCGCCGCGAAGAACGTGCTCGCCATCGCCTGCGGCGTCGCGGCCGGAAGGGGTCTCGGCGCTAGCGCCTCGGCCGCGCTGGTCGCTCGCGGCTTTGCCGAACTGCGACGTTTCGGCGCGGCCTTTGGGGCGAGACCTCAAACATTGATGGGCCTGTCCGGCCTCGGCGATCTCGTTCTCACCTGCTCTTCGTCCCAGTCGCGCAATTTCTCGTTCGGCGTCGCCATCGGCATGGGCGAGAGCGCGGCCCTCGCTGGCGAGCGCCGCCTCGTCGAAGGCGCCCTCACGGCGCGGGCTCTGACCGAGATGGCGCACGAGCGGGGAGTGGAAATGCCGATCGCCGATTGCGTCGCCGCCTTGGTCGAGGGCGCCCTCGACGTTCAGGGCGCGGTTCAAACGTTGCTCGCCCGGCCCCAGAGGGGCGAGGAATAGGCCTTTGCATTCGGCCTATGCCTGCCGTAAGCCTCCCCGACATGAGAGGGAGGACGGACGATGCTGTTTCTGACGATCTGCAAGGATAAGGCCGACAGTCTCGACCTCAGAATGTCAAATCGGCCGGCCCATCTCGACTATCTCAACAGCCTCGGCTCCAAAGTGAAGATCGGCGGCGCGCTGCTTGGGCCGGATCTGAAAACGCCCGGCGGCTCCATGCTCATTTTCGAGGCCGAAAATGAGGATGAGGTCCGCAAGTTGGTGGCGAGCGACCCATTCGCCAAAGCGGGCCTGTTCGAAACGACGACAATCACCCCCTGGCGGCAAGGCGTGGGCCACGTTCTGACCTGAGGAGAGGCCCTCATGGCGCATTGGCTGTTCAAGAGCGAACCGTCCGCCTGGTCCTTCGAAAAGCTCGCAGGCTTGGGAGCCACGGGCACCGACTGGAGCGGGGTGCGCAACCACTCGGCCAAGCTCAACATGCAGGCGATGAAGCTGGGCGAGAAGGGGTTTTTCTATCACTCCAATGAGGGGAAGGAGATCGTCGGCATCGTGGAGGTGTCGAAAGCCTATCGCCCCGACCCCACCGACAAGACCGGCAAGTTTGGAATGGTCGATATCCGGGCGCTCCGCCCGCTGCCCCGCGCGGTGACGCTCGAAGCGATCAAGGCGGAAAAGCGTCTCAAGGACATGGCGCTGGTGACGAACTCACGTCTCTCAGTGCAGCCCGTAACCGACGCCGAATGGGCGCTCGTATGCAAGATGGGCGGCCTTTAACTAGTTCCAAAGCATGAGATGTCGCAGTCTTGTCGCCCTCCGGCCGCGGGCGCATAAGCCGCTTGACTGCGACGCGCGCGGGACGAAATCTCCCGCCCAAAATGTCCGCTTGTGGGAGGACCCTCATGTCCGAGAAAATCTACGACGTCCCCGCCGAATGGGCGAAGCGCGCCTGGGTCGACGACGCGAAATACAAGGAAATGTACAAGCGCTCGGTCGAGGACTCGGTGGGATTCTGGGGGGAACACGGCAAGCGAATCGACTGGTTCAAGCCCTACACCAAGGTCAAACACACGTCGTGGGACTCGCATCACGTCGAGATCAGGTGGTTCGAGGATGGCGAGACCAATGTCGCCTATAATTGCGTCGACCGGCATCTGCCCAAGCGCGCGAACCAGACCGCGATCATCTGGGAAGGCGACAACCCCGCCGAGTCGCGCCACATCACCTATGCCGAACTCGCCGAGGAGGTCGGAAAGTTTGCCAACATCCTGCACTGGCACGGCGTAAGGAAGGGGGACCGGGTCACCATCTATCTGCCGATGATCCCCGAGGCGGCGTTTGCCATGCTCGCCTGCGCGCGGCTGGGCGCCGTTCACTCCATCGTGTTCGGCGGCTTCTCGCCTGACGCCATCGCGGGCCGCATCGACGACGCGAAGTCCGAGATCGTGATCACCGCAGACGAGGGTCTGCGCGGCGGCCGCAAGGTGCCGCTCAAGGCCAATGTCGACGAGGCGCTGAAAAAGGCGCCGGGCGTCCGCCATGTCCTTGTGGTCAAGCGCACCGGCGGCAAGGTCGATTGGACGCCGGGCCGCGACGTCTGGGTGCATGAGGCCGCTGAGCGCGTCTCGTCGAAATGCCCGCCCGAGCCTATGAACGCGGAAGACCCCCTGTTCATTCTCTACACTTCCGGCTCGACAGGCGCTCCGAAAGGCGTCGTCCACACGACGGGCGGCTATCTCGTCTTCGCGTCGATGACGCATCAGTACGTCTTCGACTACCACGAAGGCGACGTCTACTGGTGCACCGCCGACGTCGGCTGGGTGACAGGCCACTCCTACATCGTCTACGGACCCCTCGCCAACGGCGCGACAACCCTGATGTTCGAGGGCATCCCGAACTATCCAAATGTCAGCCGCTTCTGGGAGGTCGTCGACAAGCACAAGGTCAATATCTTCTACACCGCGCCGACCGCGATCCGCTCGCTCATGGGTTCGGGCGAGGAGCCGGTGAAGAAAACGAGCCGCAAGTCGCTAAGGCTTCTCGGCTCGGTCGGTGAGCCGATCAATCCAGAGGCCTGGGAATGGTTCTATCATGTCGTTGGCGAGGGCCGCTGCCCGATCGTCGACACGTGGTGGCAGACGGAGACCGGCGGTATCCTCATTACGCCGCTGCCCGGCGCGACCAAGCTCAAGCCGGGCTCCGCCACGCGACCCTTCTTTGGGGTCATGCCCGAGGTCGTGGACGCGGGAGGCAATGTCCTCGAAGGCCCCTGCGAGGGCAACCTCGTCATCGCCGATTCCTGGCCCGGCCAGATGCGCACCGTTTATGGCGACCACGGCCGCTTCGTGAAGACTTATTTCGCCGCCTACCCCGGCAAATACTTCACCGGCGATGGGTGCCGGCGCGACTCGGACGGCTATTACTGGATCACCGGCCGCGTCGACGACGTCATCAACGTTTCCGGCCACCGCATGGGCACCGCCGAAGTCGAAAGCGCGCTCGTGGCGCATGCGAAAGTGTCCGAGGCCGCAGTGGTCGGCTACCCGCACGACATCAAGGGCCAGGGCATCTATGCCTATGTCACGCTGATGGCGGGCGAAGAGCCGAGCGAGGCGCTTCGCAAGGAGCTCGTCGCCTGGGTGCGCAAGGAGATAGGCCCCATCGCCTCCCCCGATCTCATCCAGTTTTCCCCGGGCCTGCCTAAGACGCGCTCGGGCAAAATCATGCGCCGCATCCTGCGCAAGATCGCCGAGAACGAATATGGCGCGCTCGGCGACACTTCGACCCTGGCCGATCCGGCGGTGGTTGGCGAACTCATCGAGAACCGGCAGAACCGCGGAAAAGCTTGATCGCGGAGGGGCGGCCACAGGCCGTCCCTCACGAACATCTGATCCTGCGCATCCGCGCCGCGCGGCATGGACATTGCGTCCACTACCAACTTCGGAGAGGCTGCGCCTATGCAGTCATCTGGAGTTCCGCGTCCCATGCTTCGGCGAATCTCGGCCCTCTGCGTTGCACTTGCCCTGACGCTCATCAGCGCCGCCGCGCGCGCGGATTTGTTCACGATCGGAATCATGAACGACGAATCCGGGCCCTATGCTGACCTCGCTGGGCCGGGCTCGGTCGAGATGGCGCGGATGGCGATCGCGGATTTCGGCGGCTCGGTGCTCGGCAAGCCGATCGAACTTCTCGTCGCCGATCACCAGAACAAGGTCGACGTCGGGCTTTCCATCGCGCGGGAATGGTACGACGAAAAGGGCGTCCGGGCGATCTTCGACATCACCAATTCGGGCGTGGCGCTGGCGATCCAGAAACTCGCCAGGGACAGGGACCGCCTCGTCATCTTCGATTCTGCTTCCTCATCCGATCTCACCGCCAAGGATTGCTCGCCGAACGGGATCCAATGGAACGCCGACAACTGGTCGAACGGGGTCGCCCTCATCCGTCCGCTTGTCGAGAAGAAGCTCGACACGTTCTTCTTCATCACCGCCGATTACGCCTTCGGCGCCTCGCTCGAAGCCGATGCGCGCGACGCGATCGCCAAGGCTGGCGGCAAGGTGGTCGGAGCCGTGCGCTCGCCGCTCAACACGGCCGATTTCAGCTCCTATCTCCTCGATGCCCAGGCCTCGAAAGCGAAGGTGATCGTCTTCGCCATCACCGGCGCCGACCTCTCAAATGCGCTGAAACAGGCGAGCGAGTACAATCTCTCGGCCGGACAATATCTCGCGACGCCGATCACCTACCTCAGCGACGTCAACGCCATCGGCCTCAACGTCGCGCACGGGCTCACCTTCATGCAGTCCTGGTACTGGGACCTCAACGACCAGACGCGGGCTTTCGCCAAGCGCTTCTACGAGAAACGGGGACGAATGCCGAACGACAACCAGGTCGCGCTCTATTCCTCGGTGCGCCACTATCTGGAAGCCGTCGCGAAGGCTGGAACCGATAACGCGGCTGCGGTGACGAAGGCGATGCGGGAAGCCCCGATCCATGACATTTTCGCCGACCATGGCGTGGTCCGCGCCGACGGACGGGTGCTCTACGACCGCTACCTGACGCGAGTGAAAGCGCCGGCCGAATCGAAATATCCGTGGGACTATCTGGCGATCGTCGCGAAAATCCCGGCCGATCAGGCCTTTCGCCCGCCCGGCGCCGGCGGGTGTCCGCTGGGCAAGCCCTGAGGGGCGACTGGGCGACGCCGCGAAGGATCAGGACGCGATCGAAAGCTCCTGCGCCGATTCGATCTTGGTGGCGAGGATCACCGCCTGGGTCCGGCTCTCGACGCCGAGCTTTTGCAGAATTGCGGAGACATGCGCCTTCACGGTTGCCTCCGAAACGGACAGCTCGTAGGCGATCTGCTTGTTGAGGAGCCCCTGCGACAGCATCATCAGCACGCGGACCTGCTGGGGCGTGAGGGCAGCGAGGCGGCGAGCGAGCGCGCTCGACTCTCGATTGGGCTGGGCGTTCGGATCAAAATCGGGCGGCGTCCAACGGCCGCCCTCCAGCACTTCGGTGATTGCGCCTCGCATCGCCGCAAGAGCGGTCGATTTCGGGATGAAGCCGGCAGCGCCAAATTCCAGACAGTGGCGCATCACGGCCCGGTCCTCGTTGGCGGATACGACCACGACGGGCGTCGAGGGGCGTTCCGAACGAAGGAAAAGCAAACCCGAGAAGCCGCGGACGCCCGGCATCGCAAGATCGAGCAGCACGAGATCCGTGTCGGGCTCCGCATCGAGGGCCGCGACGATGCCTTCGAAATCATGAGCGACAGTGATTTCGGCGCCCGGCGCCGCCGCGAGCACCGCCTCCTTGAGTTCGCCGACCACAAGGGGATGGTCGTCCGCGATCAAGACGCGCACCGCTTCCCTATCGGTCATTGCCTCCTCCTCCCGCCAGCCAGGCGGTGAAACCATCGCCCAAGCCGGCTTTGTTGTCACGCAATTCCGCCGCGCCGAGCGACTGCATCTACGCCGGGGGGACGCCCAGATCGTCCCCGGGCAATGCCCCGATCTGACGCAGCGCCTCAGTGAGCGCGATCGTAGCGGCGACGCCGACATTGAGCGAGCGCAGCGGAGCGCGAATTGGAATTCTGAGCCTCGCGTCCGCGGCCGCGTGGACCCCCTCGGGAACGCCCGCCGATTCGCGCCCAACCAGGAGGACATCCTCCGGCCGGAAGCGGAAATTCCAGAGATTGGTCTCCCCCTTCGTCGTCAGGAGGATGAGCCGCCGTCGCTGAGAAGCGCGCCACGCCTCGAACTTCGTCCAAGAATCATGGCCTTGAACCCGAACCGCGGACAAATAGTCCATTGCCGCGCGGCGGAAACGCGGATCCGCCATACGGAAGCCCGCGGGCTCGATCACGGCGATGTCAACGCCGAGGCAGGCGCACGTGCGCATCATCGCGCCGGCGTTCTGGGCGATATCCGGCTCGAACAGAGCAAGCAGAAGCGGGGAAACGGCCTCAGGCATTCCGACGCCTTAGCCCAGAGAGCGGACCTGACCAAAGTCGACCGGGTGCGGCGCGTGACGAAACGCCGCTGGCCTATGGACATCGAAAAGGATCAATGCAAAAAGCACCCTCAAACTTCGACTGACTCCAAACTGGAGACGGATCGATCCGGGTTCGCAGGTGTTCGAATTGGCGCCGGGGCCTTACCAAAACCGAGAGAAGCGCGCGCTAGGCGAAGTTTGTCGCCCGCCAAAAGGTGAAAGGTAGTTTGGGGGTTTGATGACCAGCGCGACGATGACCGCGGCGCCTACCCGCAGAGATTTCCTTTTCCTTACAACAGGCGCAATCGGAGCGGTCGGGGTCGCAGCTCTTGCGTGGCCGCTCATCGATCAGATGAACCCCGATTCCGCCACCCTCGCCATGTCCTCAACCGAGGTCGACATCGGGCAGATCCCCGAAGGTCAGATCGTCACGGTCAAATTCCGCGGCGGCCCCGTGTTCGTGCGCCACCGCACCAAAAAGGAAATCGAGGACGCTCAGAAGGTTCCGCTCTCCGAATTGCGCGATCCGCAAACCGATCAGTCTCGGGTCCAGAAGCCGCAATGGCTCATCGTCAGCGGAATCTGCACGCATCTTGGCTGCGTGCCCCTGGGGCACGAGGGCAAATACGAGGGTTGGCTCTGCCCCTGCCACGGCTCGGTCTACGACACCTCCGGGCGGATCCGCCAGGGGCCGGCGCCGCTCAACCTTGCGGTCCCCGCATACGAGTTTCTCACCGACACCCGGGTGAAGATCGGCTGATCTTCGCTCCCCATCCACCTTCCGGCCAGCGGCAAAAAACAGAGACAGTCCATGAGCGGTCCCTCGACCTACGTTCCCAAGAGCAAGATCGGTCGCTGGTTTGAGTTGCGGTTGCCTGTGATGGGCCTCATGCACTCGTCGTTCATCGCCTATCCGACGCCGCGCAATCTCAACTACATGTGGACGTTCGGCGCGATTCTGACCTTCATGCTCATCGCGCAGATCGTCACCGGCGTCGTGCTGGCGATGCATTACGTCGGCTCGCCGAACGAGGCGTTCACATCGGTCACCGACACGATCATGCGCGATGTGAATTACGGCTGGCTGATCCGCTACATGCACACGAACGGCGCTTCGCTGTTCTTCCTGGCGGTTTACATCCACATGTTCCGCGGCATTTACTATGGGTCCTTCAAGCCGCCGCGCGAATTGCTCTGGATCCTCGGGGTCGTCATCTACTTCCTGATGGCCGCGACCGCCTTCCTTGGCTACGTGCTGCCTTGGGGTTCGATGAGCTTCGCGGGCGCGACCGTGATCACGAATCTCGTCTCCGCCATTCCGTTCGTCGGCAACGGCATAGCCCACTGGCTCTGGGGCGGTTTCGCGGTCGGCGGCCCGACGCTCACCCGCTTTTTCGCCCTGCATTATCTACTGCCCTTCATTATCGTCGCGGTCGTCGGGCTGCATGTGTGGGCCCTGCATATCGGCGGCCAGAACAATCCCGATGGCGTCGAGGTGAAGAATGTCGAGCGCGACACCGTAGCCTTCACGCCCTACGCTACGATCAAGGACGTCTTCGCCGTCTCCGTCTGGCTCATCCTCTATGCATGGCTGATCTTCTACATCCCCAACTATTTGCTCGACGCGGACAATTCGGTGATCGCAAACCCGCTCGCGACCCCGGCGCACGTCGTGCCAGAGTGGTATCTCCTACCCTTCTACGCGATCCTGCGCGCGATCCCGAACAAGCTCATGGGCGTGATCGCGCTCTTCGCGGCGATCGCTATCCTCGCCTTCCTGCCCTGGCTCGACCGCTCTCCGGTGAAGTCCGCGAAATACCGTCCGACCTTCCGCTTCTTCTTCTGGATCTTCGCCGCGATCTGCATCGTCCTCGGCTGGCTCGGATCGCAGGAACCCTCGGAGGGAACGACGCTGGTCGCGCGCTTCCTTACCCTCGGCTATTTCGGCTTCTTCCTCATCATCATGCCCGTCCTCAGCTTCACCGAAAAGACGAAGCCTATACCGCCATCGATTGCGGACGCTGTGCTGGCGAAGAAGGCTGTTGCTGCCGCTCAGCCGGCGGAGTGAGGACAAGGACGATGACGATGATCCGCTCCCCCTTCGCCCGTCTCGCCTCGACCGTCCTCGCGCTCGGCCTCCTTGGCGGCGCGGCCGCTGCGCAAGAGACCGCCGGCCAGCCCAATCCTCCGCGCCTGTCGTGGAGCTTTTCGGGCATGTTCGGAACCTACGATCAGGCTCAGTTGCAGCGCGGCTTTCAGGTTTACCGTGAGGTTTGCAGCACGTGCCATGCGCTGACCATTCCCTTCCGATCCCTGGCGGAGCCCGGCGGACCGCATTTCACCGAGGATCAGGTCAAGGCGCTCGCGGCGACCTATCAGGTCACCAACGCCGAGCCCAACGATAAGGGCGAGATTTTCAAGCGTCCCGGTACGCTCGCCGACGACATTCCGCGTCCCGACGCCTACCCGAACGATCAGGCCGCCGCCGCGACTTTCGGCAAGGCGCCGCCGAACATGAATCTCCTCGCAAAGTCTTTGAAATACGAGCGCGGGTTCCCGTGGTTCATCTTCGACGCCGTGCCCGGCCTCGAATACCAGGAGATGGGCGCCGACTATATCCACGCTATCTTGACCGGCTACACCAAGCCAGACGACTCGCAATGGAACCTCTACTTCCCCGGCCACAAGATCGCGATGCCGCAGCCGATCACAGACGGCGCGGTGAAATACACCGACGGAACGCCGCCGACGCTCGACAATTACGCCAATGACGTAGCGGCCTTCCTGAGCTGGGCGGCCGAGCCGAACCTCAACGAGCGCAAGAAGATCGGCTTCAGGGTGATGATCTTCCTGTTCGTGCTAGCCGGACTGCTCTACTTCACCAAGAAGCGGATCTGGGAATTGGCGCACTGACGGGAGTCCGCCGTCGCCCATTTTCACGCCCGCGCTCGCCGCGGGCGTTTCCGTTCTGGCAGGCGACGCTCGAGCTTCGCCCGCCGCTCGTAGCGAGGACTTGAAGCCATGGTCAAGGCGGTCGTGGGCGTGATCGGCGGTTCGGGCGTCTATCATCTGCCCGGACTGACGGACCTGCGCGAGGAGACAGTGTCGACCCCGTGGGGCGAGCCGTCCGACGCCCTTCGCTTCGGTCGCATCGGCAATACGGAGGCGGTTTTTCTCGCCCGCCACGGGCGGGGACACCGCTTCTCTCCGTCCACCATCAACTACCGCGCCAATATCGACGCGCTGAAGCGAGCAGGCGTCACCGACATCATCGCGCTCTCCGCGTGCGGCTCTTTTCGCCGCGAGCTCTATCCCGGCGTCTTCGTGATGATCGACCAATTCATCGACCGCACGCTATCTTCGCCAGTCGACTTTCTTCGGCACGGGCTGCGTGGCGCATGTCTCGATGGCGCACCCGATCGCGCCGCTTTTGCGACGCCGCCTCGTCGACGCAGCCAGGGCGGAGGAAATCGCCCACCAGGACGGAGGAACCTACGTCTGCATGGAAGGGCCGCAGTTCTCCTCGCTTGCCGAATTGCTCGGTTATCAGGCGGCTGGCGCGGACGTGATCGGAATGACGGGGGCGACCGAAGCCAAGCTCGCGCGCGAGGCTGAGATTTCCTACGCCACGGTGGCGATGGTCACCGACTACGACTGCTGGCATGAAGAGCACGGCGCCGTCGATGTCGCATCCGTCATCAAGGTCATGAACGACAACGCCGCGAAGGCTGCGGCGTTGGTCGCCCGCGTGCTGCGGGAGTTTCCCGTCGAACACGAACCCTGCCCGGCAGGCTCGGACCGCGCCCTCGAATACGCCCTGATCACCCATGCGGAGGCGCGCGATCAGGATCTCGTGAAGAAGCTCGACGCCGTCGCGGGGCGGGTGCTTCGCGGCGCCTGACGTGTTGCGTGGCGGCGCCTTCGCGTCCTAAAACACCCGTAATCGGGGGTCCGGATCGCTTTCATGTTCAAGAGACCGTTTGAGCGGGTTCTGTTCGCGAGCCGGTTTCTGCTGGTGCCGCTCTATCTGGCCTTAGCGTTAAGCCTCATTGCGCTGGTCGCCAAGGGCGGCATCTATCTCTGGGAGTTGCTGTCGAAGTTCAAAGCACCTCGACGGCGATCAGGTGCTGCTGTCCGAATTCGCCCTCGTCGACATGACCCTCTCGGCGTCTCTGGTCGTCATCGTCTTGCTGTCGGGCTATACGAACTTCGTCGCGCCGATCGAGATGAAGCCCGACGACGGACGGCCCCACTGGATCGCCCAGATCGATTTCGGCGAACTGAAGCTGAAACTCATGGCCTCGATCGTCGCCATTTCGGCGATCAAGCTGCTCGAAGGCTTCATGAACATCGACCACGAGTTGGACCGCGAGCTTGCCTGGCTTGCCGGCATCCATATCGCCTTCGTCGTTTCGGCCTGTCTGCTGGCGCTCGCCGACAGGCTCGGCCACCATACGCCGAATCACCCTCCTTCCGGCGGCGGCGACCCCGAGGGCGTGTGAACGTCACTCCTCAGCCGCGATCCTCCTGCATTCCGTGGGCATCTGCGCCATTGTGATGGGCGGACGCGGCTTGCCGGGCTTTGGATGCAGCGCCTCTTCCGTGAACCACCAGTCCAAAGACTTGTCGCAGCCATCGCCGGGCGGAACCGGGTCCTGCGGCTGGCATGAGCCTTCGCCCGCCGGGCACTTGATGCGAATGTGGAAGTGGTAGTTGTGGCCCCAATAGGCGCGCACCTTCGTCATCCACGCTTCGCCCCGATGCGTTTCGCAAAGCGCCTTCTTGATGGCTGCATTGACGAAGATCCGGTCCACCACGGGATCTTCCGCGGCGGTTGCTACGATCCCCGCCTGCCGCTCGGACCAGACCGAGCGATCCACGGCGAGCCCGTTCTCGGCCACCATATTCACCGCGGACATATCTTCCCGTTCGGAGCGGGTCAGCTTCCGGTCGGGCATTGGCGTCAACCACACGTCCGCATCAAGCCCGACCTGATGTGAGGCGTGGCCGGTCAGCATCGGACCGCCTCGCGGCTGGCCGATGTCGCCGACCAGAATCCCGCTCCAGATCCCTTTTGCTCTGGCCCTTGCCGAAAAGCGCTTGAGGAACGCGATGATCGCGGGATTGCCCCAATAGCGATCGCGCGACGGCCGCATGACCTGCCAGGACTTGCCGTCCAACGGCAGCGCGACAGCGCCGGCGACACAACCGCGCGAGTAAAAGCCGACCGAGCGCGCCGGCCCCGGCGCGGGCGACGTCTCCCGCCCGAACACCTCCTTGGCGGGAAGCTTCGGGTTGGATGGATTGGCGAGCGGGGGAAGCGGCCTGGAATCGAGCGTTCCCTTGTCCTGAGCGAAGGCTGCGCTCATGGCGAGCGTGGCGCAAAAGGCGATCAGCGTTCCAATGAATGCGCGCATTGGCCTCGTTCTCTGCGTCGCCCGAAAGCGCATCCTCGCCGGCGCCGATCAACAGATCGTTAACCGTAAGCGGACGCGACTGAGATGACGCGATGTGCGCGGCGAACCCACCCTGCCGCAACATCCCGACCAAGGCGCGCCTGTCGCGTAAATTTGACTTGATTTAACTACTTAGGCCGTCAGCAAACAGAAATAGATTTGAACTCCATGGTCCGAGTTTTATTCCAGTTGAACCAATTTTTACGTTGCGTGATAAACCGATTGACAGCAACCGACGCCTGGATAACAAAATTAAATTGTCGGGGGATGACCATTTTTCTTTCTGTAGAGCGCGGCAAGCAAATTTGAATGAAACGTCTGACCAATGCAAGAATGGTATTCCGGTATGATGTTCAACCGGAAAGAAACGATTTGGCACAGTTATAAAGACGCGCTCACCAACTCGCAAAAGCTCAGATACGAAAAATCTTTGCTTCTCGAAACTCCCAACGTGTTCGAGAACAGCGTTTGAAGTCACGATATTGAATGAGCGGTCGGGAAATGGAAGGCGCTGGTTAGCGACAATTTGATAATATTTGACCTCAGGAAATGATTTCCTGAATCCACGCCCCTCCCCGAGACCAACTGCAGTCAGGTTCCGTTGCAGGGCGTAGCGGCGCTCAAGGACATTGGCAGCGTCTCCAAGAATATCGGAGACGCCAACGTCCAATATCTTGTCGGAGGCGTCTGGGGCGCATATCCGAATGAAATCCTGATAAATCTGTTCGCGGGCAAGCGCCGTAATTTTCTCGGCCAAAGATCCAGGCTTAGCAATTTCGTAGTATTGGCCGTCGACTGGATCCATATTAATCACCGCTGGTTGTCGGCTATTATATCGCGTGACCCCCTTCCCGCCAAACAGGCTAACCCACGTCCTTGGCCATAAGCCCGGCAAGCGCCGGACGTAGTGTGCAACTCTGTCGGTCTCCGCGTTCATGAGCACGACCCGTAACGATTTCCCCTTGACCCATTCGACTCGCGCATGGCGTAGGTGGGTCCGTCATGAAACGGCGCGGCACACCCTTTTCCCCGCCTCCCGCCTCCGCGATGGGAGGGGGGCGCTGCTGGCTTGGGATTGCTCGCTTCAAACGAAGGCAAGGAGCGACGATGCGGGATCGGGCTCTCATGCGGGCGGCCTCTGCGGGCCTGGGGCTGGGGACGGCGCTCTTGCTCGCGAGTTGCGCCGCGCCTCCGCCGCCGGGCGCATCCATCGCAGGCGGGCGGCCGCAGGCAACAAGCGTGGACGGCGCTGAGGTCGAACTGGCTTCGTTCCAGAATTCCGCTTTTCCCTACCATGGGATGATCCCGAACTATCGCGAGACGGGGGAGTCGCGGCCGTTCCTCGACGTCGACGAGAACGGCCGCCTCGCGCACTCGAGCCCACGCGGCGGTCTTCTGTGGGAGGATCAGACCTATAACGACCGCACGGTGCTGCTCGCCGTGCCGGAGACGTTCAATCCCGGTCAGCCGGGCGTGCTCGTCGTCTTCTTCCACGGCAATTCGGCGACGCTGTCGCGCGATGTGATCGCGCGCCAGCAGATCGTCAAGCAGCTCGCCGATTTGGGGCTCAACGCCGTGCTGGTCGCCCCGCAGCTCGCCGTAGACGCGCCGGATTCGAGCGCAGGACGATTCTGGACGCCGGGCGGGTTTGGGGCCTTCCTCAATGAGGCGGAGACGAAGCTTGGCGGGTTCTACCCCGCCGCGCGGGGCGAATTCCGGCGTATGCCCGTGGTCATCGTCGCCTATAGCGGCGGATATCTACCCGCAGCTTACTCGCTCGCCGTCGGGGGCGCGGGCGGGCGGATTTGCGGCGTCGTGCTCCTCGACGCCCTCTATGGCGAGCGCGACAAGTTCCTGAACTGGGTGGAGGGGCCCGGACGCAACGGCTTCTTCCTCAGCGCCTATTCCGACTCCTCGAAATCCGGCAACATGGAGGCGATGGGCGCCCTTCAACAGGCCGGGCTTTCGGTGCAGACGAGCCTGCCTTCCTCGCTCGGGCGCGGCGAGATCGTTTTTGTCGACGCAGGGTCCGTCAGCCACAACGATTTCGTGACTTCCGCCTGGGGCGGCGCTCCCTTACGCGACATCTTTGCAAGAATGCGCAGCGGCCCAGGGACCTGAGGCTCTTTCCCTGCGTTGGTCGAAAGCCAGCGTCTCGGGCCGCGCGCCCAAACAAGGATCATCGACTTGAACCGCAGAGGCTTTATTTCCACGCTTTCGGCGGGCGCGCTCTTTGCAGCGCTCCCCGCCGCCGCCAAGCCCGGCAAGGTCGATGTGCATGCGATCCTTGACGACCCGGAAGCCCCGGTCGCCGGCAACCCGAAGGGCGACGTCACGATCGTCGCCTTCCTCGACTACAATTGCCCCTATTGCAAAGCCACGGCGCCCGACCTCAAGCGCATCGTCGAGCAGGATGGAAAAATCCGCCTCGTCTACAAGGACTGGCCCATCCTCGCCGTATCCTCCGTCTATGGCGCGCGGCTCGCGCTCGCCGCCAAACATCAGGACAAATACCAGGCCGCCCACGACGCGCTCATGGCGATTTACGGCAAGGCGGATGATAGCGCGATGCGCGAGGCGGTGAAGTCCGCCGGCGTCGATATGGACCGGCTCGACAAGGACCTCGCCGCGCATGGCCCGGAGATTATGGCGCTGATCAAGCGCAACAAGACTCAGGCGGACGCCCTCGGCCTTCAGGGCACTCCCGTCTATCTGGTCGGACCCTTCCTCGTCGCGCAGCCTCTCAACTACGAGGGTTTCTCCGAGGTCGTTGCGAATTTCCGAGCCCACATCGGGAAGTAAGGGCGCCGTTCAGCGGTTCGGGCTGGCCGAGACCACAGGGGGTCTTTGCACGGCGGGCTTGGTGAGCCACACCCGCACGATGACGCCGTTATGCTTGCCCGGCGGCGTTTCGTAATCGATGTGCACGGTCCAGTTGTTGTTGAAGGCGTCCCGCAAGAGGTCGAGCATGCCCTGCCGCACCGGCTGGTTCGAAGTCGGTGCGCAACTGAAATCCGAAGGTGTTCGCGGTGTCCCCGACGAATTGCATGACGACCTCAACGTCGATCGAATCGGTCGGCGGCCCATAGCCGGAGCCGAGTTCATGCACACGCAGCAGGCTGAGAGTTCCGCTTTTGTTGAGAGGCATGACGGGGCTCCTGCTAATGTTGCTCGATCACCCGGACGATCTGTCCTGTCCGACAACCGGTTCGAATGAATTCCAGACGGATCCGCCGATTGGCGTTGAAGGCGTCGCGAAGAAGCTTGAGTTGGCCCTGGGCGTTCGGCAGTTTGCTCCCGTCGCGCAGTTGGAAGCCGAAGGCTTTTTCCGGCTCGCTGTCCAACATGACGATGACCTCCGCGTCCAGAAAGTCGTCCGGAGGTCCAAAGCCCGTGCCGATCTCATGCACACGCAAAAGCGTGATGAGCCCGGTCGCCGCCTGCAGGCTGTCGATCGGAAAATCCCAGTCGGGCGGAAAGGGGCTAATCCTGAGAATTCCGCTGTTGAAAGTCGAAACGTAGAGCGCGCGCGGACAAGAGCGAAAGTCGTAGAGGATGCCGGTCGGACGCAGGCCGATTGCTTCCGAGACAGCGAGCGGCGCCCAGTTCGTTCCGTCGAAGGTCGCGAAGATTTCCGGCCGGCCCGGCGGCGAACCGCGTCCCGGGACGAAGGGGATCGAACTGCATGTCGCGCAGCAACGCCTCGGCCGGATTGTCGTCCTGCGACACGACGCACGAAAAGGCGCCGTTTTGGGTCAATTGCCTTTCGAGCAGCGTGTCCACGACCCACCCCGACCCGCCGTCGTCCGAACGATAGACATGGTCGTCCGCCAGCACGTAAATGAGATTGGGCCGGTAGGGATCGACGTAGAATTCTGCGCGCTTTTTGCGGGCCCTGGGGAAGTCCGATGACGCCCACCCCGCGCCTCGTCGGCAGCGTAACCGTGCGGTGCGGAACGATGAGCGCCCATTCCGACATTCCGGCGGTCCATTTCCAAAGCCGCATGCCGCCGGGGTTGTTGACCTCGTCGAAATCGAAGTGAACCGGATCGCTGAAATAGAATACCGTCCCGCCATGGCCGCCCGACGCCTGCACGGCGCCGGAATTGTTCACCGGAAGTTGCGGACCGACCTGGAATGACTTGACGCCGGGGCCATCCGCCGTTGCGCTCGAGACCCAGTCGCCCGCGCTCGAAATGTCGGCGAGCTTCCAGGTGCGCATCAAAAAGGCTGCGTTCGGGGTGAAGCGGACGATCATAACGTCGCCTCCCGGAATCGGCGCCTCCTGCCCCGCAATGGTGAGAACGAGGGGACGAAAGCCGAAATTGACGAAAGAGCTGACCGCGTTCCACCCCGCAACCTTCTTCGAGGTCGGGGTCGCGGGCGGCAGATTTAGAGGGCCCGGAATTTGACGCCGGTCGCCGGTTCCCCAGCCCACGTTCGGGGGCCCGGAGCCGCCGCTAACATAGAGGAAGATCTCGCGAAAAATCTCGTTCGGGCCCTCCTGCCGGGGCGCAAAAACGAGGGCGCGCGTCGGCTGCATCGGGTCGGCGAAAGAGCAGTCGTTGTCGCCGCCGTCGTAATCCTGCGTCGACCAACTGTGTCCGCCGTCTGCCGACGAGAAGCCCGAATTGTCGCCGCCGCCGAAGAACAAGGTGGGGGCCGCGTTCGCGCCTCTCGGGGCGACAGCGAAATTGGCGGCGTTCAGGGTCCGTAGCCCCTTGCCGTGCGACCACGAGCGACCGCCGTCGGTGGTGAACACTGCGCCGCCGTCATTGACCAGAATGGCGCGGCCCCGGCTCTTTGGGCTTCCCGAGGCGATGGCCGGAAAGAAATCGGGAGTGAGCGCAAGCGAATGGGGATCGACGTGACAATTGCCGTCTTCGATACGGGTCCAATCACTCGTTCCGAACGGCAGGTTTTGCGCGATGCAAACGGTCCGCCGGTCGGATGAGATCAGAAAGAACTGATTGTCCGGCGTCACATGCGGGACGATGAAATTGGCGCCGCTGTCGGTCGGGCCGTTCGGGATGACGGGCGTTGGCGCAAGCTGGGTCCAGAACTGGGTCAGCGGCAGGTTGATGTAGTCTCCGTTCCAGATCGAGAAGTCGGTCCGCGTCAGAAAGACGATTTGCGGGTTCGTCGGATGGACCGCGAGCGCGCGAGCCCCGCTGGAGCCGCCAAACCGCGTCGCGCCGAGCGTCAAATTATGCGACGCCGCCACCATGTCCTGGCTCCAGGTGTCGCCGCCGTCGCGCGAAAACCACACCCGGGTGCCGACCGCATAGACCCAGCGTTCCGCGCCGGACATGCGTCCGGTCGCGACGTGCCAGACCCGATCGCCGATATTGAACGGCGTGAGGGTCAGCGGCGCCCAGTGGTCGCCGCCCGTCGAACTGAACAGGAGGGAAGCGCCGGCGGCGGCGTAGACGAGGCTTGGGTTGTCGGGCGCGATCGCGAGTTGGCTGACCACGAAGAGGTTGCCGGTCTGGGGCGCCGGAGCCACGAGCGCCCACGTCTTAGCGCCGTCCGTGGAGCGATATACGCCACTCCGATCCGGCGAGCGGGCGTCGTCCCCAGTGGCGGCGAATACGATGTCGTTGCTGGCCGGCGAAATCGCGAGATCATAAACGTTCGGCGACGTCAGCGCGCCGGTGACAGGCTGTCCGGGCGTGGGCTGCGGCGCCTCAGAATGCGTCCAGTTCGCCCCGCCGTCATTCGACCGCCAGACGCCGGAGTGGCCGCCGAGATAGGCGCGCTGTCCGTCGGCCGAAATGGCGACGGACAGCGCCTTGCCCGAAACCCATTGGTCCGTCGCCCCAAGGCTCAGCGAAGCATTGGCGTCGTTGGGTCCGATCTCTTCAATTCTCACGGGGGACAAAGAATCCTCCCATCGCACAGGGCGTTCAGCCCGACCCAGTCGCGAAGCTTCTGGATCTTCGTTGCTCGCTCGACGGACGCGCGGCGACTTGCAAGCCGCCCGATGTCCGAACCCGATCTCTTAAAAACCTGGAGCGCGTGCGATAAATCAGGCGCCGACCGCGGCGCTCGCCTTCAATCTGCGCCACTCCGCCCGGGCCGCCAACGAAAACACCGCGCAGATAATCGCTAAAGCAATGACGACCGCCCACTCGACCGATCCGTCATGGCTGTCCGGATCGAATCCGGTCAGCGCTTCGATCCAGTCCTGCCAGAACAGAGTTATGACGGCGAGCGCCCCGCTGATCGCCGCGAGGCCAGCTTCGATCCAGAGCCGTACACGAGCGGACCGCTTCATCGGGCGCCTGCGATCCTATCCGACGGCCGCTCGCTTTTTCGCTGAAAGCCGGCCGGGTCGAATGAATTGCGTTCGGCCAGATCAAAACACCGACAAGACAAAATGTCAAAAATGTGCAATATTTTTCGCCACCGATCCGCAGGCCAAAGCTTCAAGGGTTCGCCCCCCCGATTGACGGGTCGCAGCCTCGAAGAGGGCCTCCAAAAGGTAGGGCAAGGGGCGCGGGTCGGGCCATTATTCTTGATCTCTAGCGCTGGCTGTGTTATTCTGAAAAACCAAACACGGGAGCATCCAGCGCGTCGGCTGTGAAAGCGGGCTTCGCGAAGCCCGCGGACGGCCGAATGGACGAAGAATGTTAGGATCGGCGCATTGAGATTATCGTCAGGAGATCCGATCTTATTGTCGCGGCCCGCCGACGGAGGGCGGGTTTGAGTAAAATCTCAGGAGAATCGCCATGCAGCGACTCATAACTTCGCTCCTGATCTTGCTGGGAATTTCTTCGGTCAGCGTCGCCCAGAACAATTCCGGCGCGCTCCGGGGGGTCTACGGTCCACCTTCCTCCACGGCAGGTCAACTGGGCGGGGTCTATGGCCCATCTTCGTCCGCGCCCGGCGCGCTGCCCGGCGTGTATGGCGCGTCAAGATCCGGCTCCGCCATTCTCGGACCGGTCATCTCGCTGCCCGGCACGATCGAGGAAGGCCAGACCTTGCCAGCGGGCGTAAATTCCGAGTCGCTTCCGGACCGTCCCGGCTTCGGCTCCGCAATGATCAACGGACATCGCGCGATTATTGACCAGAGCGACAACCACGTCGTGGAATACGATAAGTAGCTGTATCATTTCGCCCTCCGGATCACCCCGACAGAGAGGGTCGTTCCGAAGCGCAAAAGTTGCACTTTTTGGCGCCTAAGCTTTTGAAATCGCTTACTCGATCACAAAACCGTCAGGGTTCGACTCGAAGTCCCGGAGCACGCGCGGCAACGCTTCGGGCAAGTCTTCGGCGATAAGGCCCGGCCCCAGCGTCCGCGCGCAGGCGCCGTGAAGCCAGACCGCCGCGGCGGCCGCCTCGAACGGGGCCATGCCTTGCGCTGCGAGCCCGGTCACGAAGCCCGCGAGCACGTCGCCCGAACCCGCGGTCGCCAGTGTAGGCGGCAGGTCCCAGCCGATCGCCGCGCGCCCGTCCGGGCTCGCGACGACCGTATCCGACCCCTTCAGGACGACGGCGGCTCCAATCAGCCGCGCAGCCGCCCGCGCGCGCGTAAGTTTGTCGTCCTCAGGCCTGACCCCCGGCGCCCCGGCAAAGAGACGCGCGAACTCCCCCTCATGCGGGGTGACGACAGCTCCATGGCCGCCCTGTGCGATGAGCCGGCCCAACGCTTCCGCCTCGCCCGCAAAGCTTGAGAGCGCGTCCGCATCGAGGACGACCGTCCGGCCGGGCGAGGGTGTGGTCAGGGCGCTCGTGACCAGGCTCCGCGTCCGCTCCCCGACCCCGGCGCCGGGTCCGAGCAGGACGCCACGACGGCGCTCGTCCCCGAGCAGCGCCTCGAAGCCGGCGACGCCGTCGAAAGGCGCGACCATGATCGCGGTGAGATGTGCGGAGTTGACGGCGACCGATTCCAGCGGACTCGCGACGCTTACGATTCCCGGCCCCGATCCGCAGGGCCGCCCGCGCCGCCATGCGCGCCGCGCCGGTCTGGTGCGCTCCGCCCGACAGGATGAGCGCCGCGCCGCGAGCATATTTGTGGGAGGCCGCGGTCAGACGCGGCAGGCCCTTTTCCCAAAGGATGGGACTGTTCACGAACGCGCGCGGCGCAATGCCAGGGAGCACGCCGGCCGGAATGCCGATGTCAGCCAGTCCGATCGCGCCGCAGAGCGCACGGCCCGGCTCGAGGAGATGGCCGGGCTTCAACCGGAAAAAGGTGACGGTCGCCGTCGCCTGCACCGCGACGCCGCGGACCTTGCCCGTCGCCCCGTCGAGGCCGGAGGGGACATCGACAGCGAGCACCCGGCCGCCCTCCTGGGCGAAGGCGTTGACCCGCTCAACGAGCGCTCGTCCTTCCCCGTCGAGATCGCGGGCGAGTCCGGCGCCGAAGAGGCCGTCGATCACGCAGTCCGCTCCCTCGATATCGAGGTCGGCGGCCGGCAGGACCGCGCCTTGAAACCGCGACGCCGCGAGCGCCGCGTCGCCCCGCAACGCCGACAGGGGCCCCAATAGGCCCAGCGCGACGGGGTATCCCCAGGCGGACATCAGGCGTCCGGCGACGAAACCGTCGCCGCCGTTGCCGCCCGGACCGCAGATCGACAACGATGCGGCCACGCGTGCGCACGATCCGGGCCGCGCCCCGGGCGACGGCGAGTCCGGCCCGTTCCATCAGCACAATGCCGTGGACGCCGCCGGCCATCGCGGCGTGATCGGCCCTGCCCATTTCGGCGGGGGTCAGGAGTTCCGGGACTTTCGAGGGATCGAGCATGAATCGGAGGGGAGCCCGGCCAGTGGCCAAAGGCAAGCGGGAAAAACGGCTTTCCATTGCTTCAAATTCTGCTATATCGCGGCCCGGCTGATCCCCGATAGCTCAGCTGGTAGAGCATTCGACTGTTAATCGAATGGTCGTTGGTTCGAGTCCAACTCGGGGAGCCAAAATCCACCGTGCAGAGCGAAACTAGGCAACTCCGCCGACCTGCAGGCTCGCTTGGGGCGGAGATACTTGGCGATATCCCCCCGCGCTAACGGCCGATTGGCGTCCGCTTCGGTCGCTTTAGCAGCCGCCCCCGCGAAACGGATCACCTATTCGCTAGCCTTCCCTCGGGCGCTGGCGACGGCCTGCTCTTGGCCCTACCCACGGAGGGCAGTCGCTACCCGAGGGACCGCCAGACCATTACTTCGCCGATTTGTCTGCGATGATGCCTAATTTATGAATTTCCGGTTTGTTGTCGAACAGGTCGCCCGCCTTGATCTTCTCCATCAACGCGGCGGCGACCTTTCCGTTGAGATGCGCGTCGCGTCCAGCCTCGTCGTCGAAGGTATCGAATATCGCGAAAGAGGATGGTCCTTCCTAAATCGCATACCATGAGATCGTTCCGGGTTCGGCGTTCACCAAAGGAACCGCCGATTGCAGAAAGTCCGCGACCTCTTTCTCCTTGCCAGGCTTGGCCTTAAGTGGAACGTACAGCGCGAACTTTGCCATTGTGCTCTCCTGTTTTGATCGTCGCGAGTGTCAAGTCGGCTTCCGACGACCGCGACGTCATAGAGTACCTGTAACGGTTGAACGCGGAAAACGCCCAAGCGGCGCCTTGGCAATATCGGCTTCGATCTCTTCGACGTGCGTAGCATCATCCCGTTCGGGCCCAGAGCGCCAAAGCTCGGCGAAATCAGCGTTCGCTCTCACCAAGCGGCCACCCCCGGCGCGTATTTCCGGCCGTTGGCCCTTTCACCCGAGATAAGCAGGGACGTCATTTCATGCCCATTGAAGCGGCGGGCGCAAATAGGTGTCCTTCCCCACTCACGCGGGTCGAGTTGGCGGCGATCCACAACCGCCCGGAGGAACGCCGGCCCCAGTCAGCAAGAATGTCCCAGCAAAGGGTGGGACCAAACAGCTAGGGTGCAGGGCGTATTAAGGCAGAGGCGCGCGCGACCCGGGACTGCGGCTCACGTCCAACCGCAGCGGCGATGAAGAGCGCGGTCTTCACCAGCATGTTGAGATCGACCCCCGTCTCGACGCCCATGCCGCGCAGCATATAGACGACGTCCTCCGTGGCGACGTTGCCGGTTGCGCCTTTGGCGTATGGGCAGCCGCCAAGACCGGCGACCGCGGAATCCACCACTGAGACGCCGAGGTCGAGGCAGGCATAGAGATTGGCGAGCGCCTGACCGTATGTGTCGTGAAAATGCAGCGCCAGCCGCTCGACCGGAGCACGCTCGCAAACCGCTTCGACCATGCGACGCGCGGCGAGAGGGGTTCCGACGCCGATCGTGTCGCCGAGCGACACCTCGTAGCAGCCCATGTCGAAAAGCGCGTCCGCCACGCGCCGGACATCGGCCGGCGGCACAAAACCTTGATACGGGCAGCCGAGCACGCAGGACACGTAGCCGCGAACCTTCACGCCGAGGCTGAGCGCTCTCTCGAGAACGGGCGCAAAGCGCGCAAGGCTTTCGTCGATTGAGCAGTTGATGTTCTTGCGCGAGAACGCCTCCGAGGCCGCCGCAAATACCGCGACCTCCTCGACGCCAGCCGCGAGAGCCGCGTCGAGCCCTTTCTCGTTGGGTACGAGAATCGGGTAGGCCACCCCGGGTTTGCGGTGGATTCCTTGCAGAACCGCCGCGGTGTCCGCCATTTGCGGAACCCATTTGGGCGAGACGAAGCTTCCGACTTCGATCGTTCGCAAGCCCGCCTCGGCCAGCCGCTTGATCAGCTCCACCTTCACGTCTGTGGCGACGAGCGCGGCTTCGTTCTGGAGACCGTCGCGCGGTCCGACCTCGACGATCCGGACATCTTTTGGAAGCGCCATTCTCAATGCCTTCGTGTACGCGGGCCCCGAACTCAATGCACGGCCGCGTACATGATCTTTTCCTCCGTCGCCTCGTCGATCGCCATTTCCTCGACGATCCGCCCCTGCCGCGCCACGAGGATGCGATCCGACAGGGCGAGGATCTCGGGCAGATAGGACGAGATGACAACGACCGCGGCGCCGGCGTCCGCCAGCTTCTCGATCATCTGATGGATTTCCGCGATGGCGCCGACATCAACGCCCCGCGTCGGCTCGTCGAAGATGATCATGGACGGATTCTGGATCAGCGACTTCGCGATGACGACCTTCTGCTGGTTGCCGCCGGAAAGCTCGATGACCTTGGCGTTCGGATCGATGGCCCGGACGTTCATGGCTTCGATCCAGGTTTTGGACCGCCGCCGCGCCTCGGCCATCGTCACATAGGTCAACGGATTGGAGCCGGTCGCGAGCCGCCCGAGGAAGATGTTTTGCGGAATGCGCATATTCTCGAACAGGCCGTCCGCCTTTCGGTCCTCGGTGACATAGGCGACCCCATGCGCGATCGCCTGACGCGGAACGCGAAACCGCACCGGCTTGCCATGCAGGCGCACGCGGCCGCCATGGAAGAAGTCGCGCTTGAGGACGCCCGCGGCGATCTTCATCATCTCGGTCCGACCCGCGCCGACAAGCCCGAACATGCCGGTGATCTGTCCGGCGAAGACCGAGAGCGTCGCGCCCCGCACGGTCTTGCCCATCGTGACGTTCTCGAGCGCCAAGACCTTGTCGCCGCGCCGTCGCGCCTGCCGCCTCGCGGCCTCGACGCCATGAACCTCGTTCATCAGCCGGCGCCCGACCATCGCCTGCACGATGCGCTCGCGCGTGAAATTCGCGGCCTCGTCGACGACGATAACTTCACCGTCCCGCAGGACGGCGATCCGGTCGGCGACGGTGAGCGCTTCTTCCAGCGCATGCGAAATGAAGACGATGGACGCGCCCCGCTCCTTCAACAGCGCGACGAGCGCGAAGAAATGCTCTTTCTCCTCCGGCGTCAGCGTCGCCGTCGGCTCATCGAAGATAAACACCCGAGCCTGATGATGGACGGCGCGGGCGATCTCCACCATCTGCTTCTTCGCGGCGCCGAGCGAGGAGACGAGGGCCCCGGGATCGACAGGAAAGTTCAGCCGTTGCAGATGCTGCTGGGCTGCGATGTTGATGCCGCGCAACCGATTGAAGAAGCCTTCCGAGCCAAGAAAAATGTTCTGCGCGACGCTCATCGAGGGGATAAGGTTCGTTTCCTGAAACACCATGGCGACGCCGCGCGCTACGGCTTCGGCAGGCGATGCGAACGTAACCGGCTTGCCGTCGAGCAGCATTTCTCCAGCGCTCAGCGGGTAGAGGCCGGCGAGCACTTTCATCAGCGTCGATTTCCCCGCTCCATTCTCGCCAGCCAGCGCGAGAATCTCCCCCTCCCGGACGGACAGCGAGACATTCCGGAAGGCGGGGTTGCCCCGGAATTCCTTCGTCGCGTTGCGGAACTCGACGAGATCCGTCACGGCTGCTCCTCCCTCGCCGCCGGGAAACGCCCCAGAACCCCGGCGCCTCTCGAGACGAACCACAGGTCGCCGTCCCATTCCGCCGCCGACGTCACGCCATGCAGGCGCCCGTCCGCGCGGCTGTGCCAACTCTGCAGCGGAACTGCGTTCGCGTCGCACCGGACGACGAGCCCATAAGAGCGCGACGGGGCCCAGGGCTTCAGGATTCCCATCTGCCGGACGGCCCCTTGCTGCAACGGCTGCGTCGGGCTTTTGTCCTGGCTCAGATCCGGCCCGATCCACTCGTCCGGATCGATCGAAGCCGTCATGGCGCTGCGATAGTCGTCCTCCTTGAGCAGCAGTTCGAACAACTGCCGCCGCGGAGCAAAGCAGGTCAGCCAAAATCCTCCATCGCTGGCTCTCGCCATACGCGCGGGATAAGCCGGCAACTCGTCGAGCGCCGTCTGCGTCGGCGATCCGCTGTCCATCGATGTTTCGACAAGCCTGTGCCGCCAGCTTTCCGCCACGAGGATGCGGCGCCCCGCCCTGGGCAGCGCGCCGTTTGGGAAGGCGAGGCCCGACGCGATTTCGCGAAAGCTCCCGTCCGTGAGATCGATCGCCAGCACGGCGCCGGACGCGCCGTTCTCCATCAGATCGCGCTTCCATTGCGACGCCGGATTGCGCGTCGACCCGATGCAAAGGGCGAGCTTCCCGTCGGGAAGAAACGCGGCCGCGGTCATGCAGGCAGAGAGCGGCGCGGGGAGCGGCAAAGCGCTCCAGCCGGCGTCGCGGCTGAAAAGGCGCACGCCGACGCCACTGACGCCCACCGCTGTGCGGCCGTCCGGCGCCGCTGCGACGAAAGCAATCGGCGCGTCGAAGGTCTGTGCTTCTACGAGCGTCGCGTTTTGTCCGTCCGGAGTGATCCGGTAGAGAACGGAGCCTGCGCTGCAATAGAGCGCGTCCCCCGCGGCGACGCTGTCGACGCCGGGGACGGAGAGCACGCGCTCGGCCTCTTCAAGCCGGTTATTGGGTTTGAACGGGCCATCCATCGCCGGAACCGCCACAACAGAGTCCCGTCCGGAGAACAGACTCCGCAAAATGTCCAGCATCAGGCGCGCCCCGCGGCTTCAAGAGCCGGGGTCCAATCCGGGTCCGCGTCGGCGATCCGTACCCGGCCGATGCGATTGTTGGAGACGCCGCCGAGATAGAGCCAACCCTTATGTTCGGCGGTCGAGGTGATCGAGGGATGGTTCTCGCCCTTTTCGTCCCACAGCACGTCGAGGATCTCGCCGGTTGCCGAAATGCGCACGACGCAGCCCCTGTTGATATTGGGAAAGAGCCATTCGTCGGGCGCAAGCCGCTTGGCGACACGCCGCCGGAAGCTCGGCTTGCGCATGGCGAGATCGAAGGTCTTTGTGCGCATGCCGAGCAGCGCGATCCAATAGCAGCCGTTCGACCCGCGATTGATGTTGTCCGGATAGCCCGGCAGATTGTCAACGAAGACCTCACGGCGGCCCTTGTTCGGACCGTCGAACCAATAGCGGTTGATGCGGCAGGCCCATGTCTCCGCGAACAAGAGCGACTGGCCGTCGCGGCACATCGTCACTCCATTTGCGAATTTGAGCCCCCGCAGGATGGTGCGCGTCCGGCTGGTCCGGGGATCGAACATGATCAGCCGGCCGTTTCCGCGCCCCTCGAGACCATCGACCGCCCATTCCGACATGTCGTAGCGGATCGTCGCCTCGCTGAAGAAGATCCGGCCGTCGGGCGCCACGTCGAGATCGTCGGGGAGGCGAAGGCGGGAATCGTCGATGATCGAGAGCCAGCTCCGGTTGGTCTCGTCAGTGACCTTCGAGACTTTTCCAGCCGGATCGACGCGATAGACGCCCATGCCGCCGACGCAGGTCAGAAGATCGCCCTGCGGAGAGAAGACGAGTCCGAGCGGATGGCCGCCGATCCGCGCGAACACTTCTCTGCGCGCATAGTCGGGCGCGAAAAAGCGCACGATCGTCCCGTGGCGGGTTCCGGTGTAGAGGTTGTCGTGCGCGTCGAGCGCCACGTCCTCCGGCCCTTCCACGGCTCCAAGTCCGATGATCTGGCTCGCGCCGAGCCGGTCGTTCATGGCGAACACGTCCGCGGCGGAAGCCTCGCGCTCCGGCAGACGGAGATAGTCCGGGGAGACATAGACCTTGGCGAGAAGCTTGCCGCGGTTTTTGATCCATTTGGCGTTGAACAACATTGCGGCGATGAGGATGACGCCGAGGATAAGCTGATTGAGCGAGCCCGGCAGGCCGAGTCGGATCAGGCCGTTGGTCAGGATCAACACGAGCAGCGTGCCGATGACGGCGTTGCCGACCGACCCGCGTCCGCCGCCGAGCGAAACGCCGCCGAGCAGCACCGCCGTCAACACCGCGATTTCGAGCCCAATGCCTGTGTCGGCGCCGGTGCTGCCGAGACGAGCCGAGAACAGAAAGGCGGCGATCGCCGTCAGCAGGCCTGAGGACACATAGGCGAGACACACGGTTAGCTTGACGTCGACGCCAGCGTTATAGGCCGAGCGGCGCGCTCCGCCGACCGCCCGCAGCCGCCAGCCCGGACGCAACCGCGAGAGTGCGACATGCACGACAAGCGCGATCACGGCGAAGACGAGGAACGAGATCGGGATTCCCGAGACGGTTCCGAAGCCGATCGCATCCCACAGCGACGACTCCGGCGTGTTGCCAACGATCCCGCTCGCGAGCATGGGAAAGGCGATGTCATACAGCGCACGAAAGATGACGAGCGTGACGAGCGTCGTGATGAACGCGCGAAGCCGGAGGTAGCCGATCAGAACACCGTTCAAGGCGCCGCATAGGAGCCCGGCGGCCGCGGTCGCCAGCGCCGCCGCCCAGACCGGCGCCCCTATCACGTTCATGACTGTCAGCGCCGTCAGGACGCAGAGCGCGAACATCGAGCCGACGGAAAGATCAATGCCCCCCGACAGCATGACCGTTGTCATGCCGATCGCAATCAGGCCCAACTCCGAAAGCTGCCGCGAGAGATCGGCGAGATTTCCGGCCGATAGGAAGCCGGGAATTGCCGCATTCATGCACAGGACGACGAGAACCAGGACAAGCGCTGGGATCGCGCTGTCGATCCAACTCTTGGACAGAATTTCCCCGACGAGCCGATCCGGCAGAAGCCTGTATCGCAGCCGGATCAGCGCGTCGGCGGTCATTCCGGGGCCCAGCCTTATTTGATTTCGTCAAGCGTCCAGCAATTGCGCTGATTGACGTTGTCTTTGGTGATGAGGGTCAGGGGGTTGAAGTACATCGCCTTCGCCTCGCCGGCTTTCTCTTTCGACAGAAGCAGGCGTGCGATCTCCTGATTGAGAAGGTCGCCCTGAAGGGGGACGTTGTAGCTGATGTAGAGGTTGAAGAGGCCGTTCTGCACGTTCTCGCAGCCGACGCGGTTGCCGCCGCCGCTCGTCACTAGGAACACCTGGTTGCTCTTCCCTGCCTGCTTGATCGCCGAGGCGGTGCCGGTGTCCTGGTTGTCCCAGATGCCGATCGCCCCGCACAGGTTCGGATGCTGCTGCAGCACCGTGTCCATGATGGAGCGGGCCTTTTCGGGATTATACTCGGTCGCCTGCTGCGAGACGACCTTGATTTCCGGGTGCTTGCTCAGCACGCGGTAGATGCCGTTGAGCTGGAAGACGTCGGAGGCGGCAGTCGGCACGCCGGTGTCGATAGCGACCTCGGTCGACTTGCCTTTGCCCGCGCCGCACTTCTCGACGATGGCGTTGGCCGCCTGCTCGCCGATCTCTGTCCAATCTGCCCCGACATAAGAGTCCGTCTGGGTATTCGATTCGAGGTTGATCTGCACGATCTTGATGCCCGCGGCCTGCGCCTGCTTGAGTAGCCGCGCATAGGACTGGATGTCGGGGTTGTGGACCACGATGAGGTCCGGCTTTTCGGAGATGAGCGATTGCAAGGCGCGCGCGCCCGCATCGGTGCTCCAGTTCGGATCACGGATTTCAAAGGAGTAGTTGAGTCGCTTGGCTTGCGCTTTCATGCGCGCCGCCCATCCTTCCGTGAGGTCGAAGCCCATCGAGAGCGGAACGAAGACGACCTTCTTTCCTTCGAGGCCCGAGTGAAACGCCGCGCTGCGCGGGTTTTCCAGCCCCTTCTCCTGTGCGTGAGCGCCCGTCATGCACGACGCGACCATCATGCAAGCGGCGGCTATTCCGCCGATCAGTCCTGGTTTCATTGTAGCCTCCCTGGTCTCTTGGCTTCTGCGGCGCCCGCTGGTTCAGAGGTCGCCCTGTTGCGACGTCTGCTCGTCCCGCGGATTGACGAGAGAATCGAAGACGATGGCGAGCAGAAGAACGACGCCCTTCACGAGATTCTGCATGGTGAAGGGCACGTTCATGATCGTCATGCCGTTAAGAAGAATTCCGACGAAAATCGTGCCGAGGATGACGTTTCGCACCCGCCCGCTCCCGCCGTTCAGGCCGATGCCGCCGAGCACGATGACGAGCAGGATGTCGTAGATCATCGTCGAGTTGTAGAGCCGCGCATTGATCGCCGAGGCCGAGGAGGCGAGGATCAGGCCCGCGATATAGGCGACGAACGCGGTCACGGCGTATTGCGCCACGATCATGCCCCGCATCGGCAGACCGGTCGTTCGGGCCGTGCTCGGGTTGCTTCCCATGGCGTAGGTCAGCCAGCCGAAGCGCAAGGACCGCAGCACGAAATGGAACGCCAGACAGAGTACGCCGAACGCGACGACGGTGACCGGAATCCCGAACAGCCTGGACTTTCCGATGAAGTCGAACCAGGCGTGTCCTGGCGGCACGTTCTGCATTTCGAGCGTGAACAGAAAGGTCCGCCCGAAGCCGTAAACGATGGAGCCGACCGCCAGCGTCGCGAAGATGGGAGGCGCTTCGCCGAACGCGATCAGCAGGCCGGTCGACGCGCCGACGAGGATGGCGAAGACGGCCCCGATCAGAAGGGCAAGCTCCAGCGAATAGCCGGTCCGCGTGATCACGAAGGCCCAGGACACGGATACGACCATCACGGCGATCATCGACACGTCGATTCCGCGCGCAATGACGACGAGCGCCATGCCGAGCGCCAGGATGCCGAGCACAGAGACGCTGCGCACGAGCGTGAGCAGGTTGCCGGGCGCCGCGAAATCCGGAAGTGCGATCGAAAACACGACAAAGGCGGCGACGGCGAGGATGAAGACAATTCCTTCCTGGCTGCCGAGGAGGGAAGCGACGCGAGGACGGAGGCGATCGAAGAGGCTCATGACGGGCTCATCAGGCCGGCTGACCGCGGAGGTCTGCGAGCGCCGCCTTGGCGCTGTCGACGGTCACGTCGTGTCTGGCGGCTAGCGTCTTTGCCACGGCCTCGATTTCGGCGCCGGCCGCCCCGGCGAGAATCGCGATGTTGCGCGCATGCAGGGCCATGTGGCCGCGCTGGATGCCTTCAGTCGCAAGCGCCCGCAGCGCGGCCATGTTCTGGGCGAGCCCCACGGCGACCGCGATTTCGCTCAGTTCCGTTGCGCTCCTGACGCCGAGAAGAGCCAGCGCTGCGCGCGCCGCCGGGTGCGTCTTTGTAGCGCCCCCGACGAGGCCCAGCGGCATCGGCATTTCGAGCGTGCCGACAAGACGTCCGGCGCCATCCAGCTCCCAACGCGTGAGCGACGTATAGCGGCCAGACCGGCAGGCGTAGGCGTGGGCGCCCGCCTCGACCGCGCGCCAGTCGTTGCCTGTCGCGACGACGACCGGATCGACGCCGTTCATGATCCCCTTGTTGTGGGTGGCCGCGCGATAGGGATCGACGATCGCGAGTTCGCAGGCCTCGACAATGCCGGAGGCGATCCGCTCGCCGGTGAATTCGGAAGTCTTCAGGGCGTCCATCGTGAGGCGAACGCTGGCGCGAGCCAGGCGGAGGTCTGCGAGGTTCGAGAGGATTCGCAGCCGGACTTTTCCCCCGGTGATCTCCTCAATCATTGGAGCAAGCGTCTCCGCCATGGTGTTGACGGTGTTGGCGCCCATTGCGTCGCGCACATCGACGAGGAGGTGCAGCACGACCATCGGCCCCACCGAGGTGTCGCCGAAGACGTATGCCTCGATATCCTTGCATCCGCCGCCGAGGCTGATCAGCACGCGGTCGCGCGCGTTTGCGGCGGCGATAATGTCCTTCTTCTGCGCGAGCAGGCGCACACGCGCCCCGTAGGGATCGGAAAGACCGAGCACCTGTACCTGCGCGCGCATCACGGGTTCGCTGCTCGAGGTGTGGAAGCCTCCGCAGCTGCGCGCAATGCGCGCCATGTAGGAGGCGGCCGCGACGACGGAAGGCTCCTCGACCGCCATCGGGACGAGGTAGTCGCGACCGTTGATCGTGAAGTTGGTCGCCACGCCGAGCGGGATGTCGAATGTTCCGATGACGTTCTCGATCATTCCGTTGGCGAGAACTTAGGGGCAGGGCGCCCGCGCCGTGAAGTGCGCGCTTGGCGTCCGCATCGAGGCCTGCGGCGGCGGCCACGCGCTCAAGCCGGGCGTCAGGATCGAGGTCGCGAAATCCCTCGATGCGCGAACTGATCTGCGCTGCAGGCAGCGAAGGGGCGGCATCGGCAGTCAGGGCGATCCTCCTTCGGGTCTTTTCCGATCTTGTGAGAGAGAACGTCCTATGGGATGTGTGATCCGTAAAGGTACGGTTTGCAAAAACAGTCCTCATTTGTACCCATCAGCTTGTGGGTACACTATCCCAGACGGATTTGGATCGTGGCGACAAGAATCGAGGCGGTGGCGGAGGAGCTGCGCAGGCGCATCGAAGTCCGGCAGCCTCAAACCCGGCTCGCGGGCGCCGTCGATCCGCAGGGCTGCCGCGGATTTCGGCGTCTCGAAGAACACGATCATTGAGGCGTACGATCGTCTGGTGACGGCGGGATTTCTGGCGTCCCGGCACGGCTCCGGTTTCTTCGCCGCGAAGCCTCAGGTTCACAGTCAGCCCATCCGGCCACCGCATGTCGAGGAGGCGGTCGACATCGTGACCCTGCTACGCGCTCAGCTCGAAGAGACGTTTTCCGTCAGGGTCGGCGACGGCCGGCCGCCGCCTTCTTGGACCGAGGAGGCCCAAGGCCGACGGCAGCAGACGCCTGGCGCCGCACGCGGCATCTCCAGTGAAGACGGGTACGGTTCGGCCATGGGAGCTCCGGAGCTGCGCGATAGGATCGCGCGAACTCATGGAAGCGCGTGAGGTTACGTGCAGCGCCGACAGGGTGTTGACGACTTTCGGCGCCAATCACGCGCTCGACCTTGTCATCCGGCACTTCCTGGCGCCCGGCGATACAGCGCTCGTCGATGATCCGGGCTACTATCCGCTGTTCGCCAAGCTGACGCTCGCGCGCGTACGCATTGTGGGCGTCACGCGAACGCCGACCGGGCCCGATCTCGACGATCTTGCGCGCAAGCTCGACGAGGAGAGACCAAAGCTATTCTTCACGCAGTCGGTCGCGCAGAATCCGACCGGCGGTTCGATCATCCTGCCGACCGCCCACGCGCTGCTCAATCTCGCCTCGCGCCGCGGAACAATTGTCGTTCAGGACGAGCCCTTTCTCGACCTTCCGAACGTGAAGGGGGTCGACCTCGCGACCCTGGATCAGCTCGAAAACGTCATAACGGTCGGCACATTCTCGAAAACGCTCTCCGCCAATCTGCGTTGCGGTTATATTCTGGCGCGGCCCGACCTTGTGGCGCAGCTTGCCGAACTCAAGATGCTGACGACAGTGAACAGTTCAGGCCATGTCGAGCGGCTCGTGCACGGGCTTATCGAGGATGGGCGCTATCGTAAGCATCTCGTTCGGCTCGGCCAGCGGATCGCCAAAGCGACGGATACGGTGACGGCCAACCTCGGTCGCCGAGGGCTGCAGACCTTCGCGGAGCCGACCGGGGGCTACTACCTTTACCTGAAACTGCGCGAGGAAATGGACGACATAGCGTTCGCGAAGCTCGGCGCGAAAGAAGGAATTTTTATCGCGCCGGGGAGCGTGTTCAGCGTCGATCGCCGCAGCGCAATTCCGGGCGCTCGCATTAACGTCGCGCGCGCCGACGACGTTCAATTCTATGATTTCTTAGACTCGGGCTTTGTCGCGATGAAGGAGTTCACCGGGTTCGCCAATGTGCCGAGCTCGCCTGCAACCCGCACGTCGCAACTCGATAGGCCGAAGCATTGACTAAAACCCGAGCACGCTCGCGTTGATCGAGGCTTCGAGACCGCCGTCCACCGGTAGATTGACGCCATTGATCCAGCGCGCGCCGTCGGAACACAGGAACAGCACTGCCGGCGCGATGTCGGGAGGTGTGCCTGGGCGCCCGACGCGGGCGACGTCGTCGTCGACGCGGGCGTCGCCGAAAAGCTGCCGGAATTCCCTGAAGATCGGCGTCACCACCGGGCCGGGGCTGACTGCGTTGATCCGGATTCCGCGGTCCTTGAACAGCGGCTGATGCGCTGCCCGCATCGTCCATAGGAGCAACAGTTCTTTGGAGAGCGGATAGCCCTCTCCCTCCGCGACCTTGTGCGCCTCAAGCAGAGGCGGGAGATCGGGAAAACCTTGCGCGGCGACGAAGGCCTTGGCGCGTTCGAGATTGGCGCGCCAGCCGTAGCCGGCGATCGAGGCGACGTTCACGACCGCGCCTCCTTCGCGGAGCCGGGGCGCGACGAGCCTCAGTCAGCGCGCGCAGTCCGTAGAAGTTAATCGCGACGGTCTTCGCGGCGCCGAGCACGCCCGACACGCCCGCCACGTTGCAGAGCGCGTCGATCCGCTTGGGGAGGGCATCGACGATTTCTGCCACGCCCTGGGGCGAGCCGATGTCGGCGCGAACGAAGGCGTCCATTGGTCGAGTTCGGCTCCTTGACGTCGACGCCGATCACGTCGGCGCCCATCGCCGCGGCGGATTCGCCAATTCGCGCGCCGATACCGGAAGAAATTCCGGTCACAACGATCGTCTTTCCGAAGAGCATGGGCATCCTCCGCTAGCCGTTGGTGTTCGGGCTGTCCGCGCCGAGCCGCAGACGATAGCCGATCGGCAGCAGGCGCAGCGCCGTGTTGTTCTCGACCCAGCCCCATATTCCGCGCGGGAAAACGAGCGCGAACACGAGAGCGGTCGCGCCGAGGCCGACCAGGTACCAGACGCCGAAAGCGCCGAACCACGCCTCGATCGCGAAGAAGGCCACCGCGCCAAGGATCGCGCCCTCGAAGGTGCCCAGCCCCCCGACCAGCGCCATGAAGATCATGTAGGCGGTCCAGACCGGGCTAAAATAGGCCTTCGGCTGGAAGGTCAGCGCGGTTGCGAGCCACAATGCGCCGGCGAGCGCCGCGCCGAAGGCGGTCAGCACGAAGACGACGCGCTTCGCGTTCATCACACGCACCCCGATCGATTCCGCCGCCTGTTCGTTATCGCGAATGGCGCGGATCGCCGCGCCCAGCGGACTGCGCAGGAGCCAGAAGACGATGGCAAGCAGGCCGGTCATCGCTGCAAGAGCCGACCAGTAGGTCAGCGCCCGCCGTGTCTCGATAGCGTAGACGTTGAGTTGGATCAGCGAGGTGCCGGTCTCGCCGCGCACCACCGTGTCGAGGTTGACGAGCAGATGCGCGAGCTCGGACACGACCCACATGCCGATCGCGAACTCGCCACCCTTGAGCCGCAGCATGACGTGGGACAGCGGCAGCGCGAGCAGGCCGACGAGCAGCGCCCCGACCAGCAAAGCGGGATAGACACTGAGCCCCATATCCGCGAGCCGCACCGCCGCATAGGCGCCGAGGCCGAAAAACGCCTGCTGCCCGATCGACACGAGTCCGCAGAAGCCGACCAGCGCATTCCACGCGACCGCGAGGATCACATAGATGAACAGGGTCGTGAGCTTGTCGACGGCGTTGGCGCTGAACAGAGCGGGACCGCAAGCGAGGACCGCGATCAGCAGCGCCGCCACGGCCATTGCAGTGCGCGAAGCCTTGGTCCAGCGTTCGACCGACGTGCTCATCGCTGCGCCCCAAAAAGCAGGGCGCGTCTGAAGCGCGGCCCGAGATCGCCGAAGAAAAGCCGGGCGAACAGCACGGCCAGAAACACGACATGACCGGCGATCAGGAAGCCTTGCGGATTGATCGTTGCGCCGAGGCTTTGGGCGACTCCGAGCACGATCCCCCCGACCAGCGTCCCCCAAAGCGATCCCGCCCCGCCGATGACGGTCGCCTCGAAGGCGAAGATGAGCTGGGCGCCGCCGGCATAGGGATCGAAGGTCGCGCGCATGCCGAGCGCGGCGCCGGCGACGGCGACAGTGGCCATCGCGATCGCGGCCGCGGTCGCGTTGATGCGCCGCGCGTTGATTCCCACGAGGCCGACCGTGTCCGGGTCTTCCGCCGTGGCGCGTATCGCCCGGCCCATCAGGGTGCGGTCTAGAAAGAGCTGTATCGCGCCGATCATCACGACAGCGGTGACCAAGGTGAGCGCCGCCAGCTTGCCGATCGCGATGTCGTCCGTCAGCGACCAGCTGTCGAATGACAGGTCGCCGATATAGGGGGCGAGCGAGCGCGTATCGGCGCCGAACGCCTCGAACAGGAGGTTGTCGATGATGATCGAGAGGCCGAAAGTCGAAAGCACCGGCACCAGCAGGCCGCCGCGCGCGCTGCGCTCGAGCACGAACCGTTGCAGCGCGAGCCCCACCAGCGCCATCGCGGGGATGACGAGGAGAAGCCCAAGAAACGGATCGATTCCATAGCGGTCGGCTAATACGTAGAGCGCGTAGGCCGCGAGCACTGCGAGCCCGCCATGCGCGAGATTGATGATCTGCATCACGCCGAACATGAAGGACAGCCCGCAGGCGATCACGGCGTAATAACCGCCGAGCAGGACGCCCTGGACGATCTGGTTGACGAGGATCACCGCCGCGCCTCAGTCTCGTGGGCGCCCCGGAGGCCGAAATAAGCTTGTGTCACCTGCTCCCGGGTCAGCGTATCGGTCGGCCCCTCGAGGGCGATCTGGCCTTCAAGCATGCAGATCGTGCGGCTCGCCATCCCCATCGCACGCTTGAGATCCTGCTCGACCAGGAGGATCGCTACGCCGGAGGACTTGAGGGTGCTCAGCCCCGCGTAGACGCGATCGACCGCGAGCGGCGAGAGACCAAGCGAAACCTCATCAAGGAGCAGCAACTCCGGGTTCATCATCAGCGCCCGGCCGATGGCGGTCGCCTGCTGCTCGCCGCCGGAGAGCGATCCGGCGAGGTTCCTTGCGCCTCGGCACGAGGTTGGGGAACGCGTCCATCACGGCGTCCAGCGTCCACGCGCCCTGTCGTCCGGCCGATTGTGCGAGCTGCAGGTTTTCGTCCACCGTCAGCCGCGAGAACAGCCGGCGGCCTTCCGGCACAAGCGCCAGCCCCATCGCGGCGCGCTGGTGCGCGGCCGTTCCCGCGAGGTCGCGGCCCTTGAAGCGCACGCGGCCGCCCGCGAGCGGATGGGCGCCAGCGATTGTGCGCAGCATCGTCGTCTTGCCGGCGCCATTGGCGCCAACGAGCGCGATCGTCTCGCCCGGCTCGACCGCGAGGCTCACCCCGCGCACCGCCTGCAACTGCCCATGGCGGGCTTCGAGGCCCTCGACCGAAAGCAGCGTCACATCGCCCCTCCGCCGAGATAAGCCTCGATCACCTTCGGGTCGGACATGACCGCCTGCGGATCGCCGTCGGCGATCACCTTCCCCGCGTCCATGCAGACCAGCCGCTCGGCGACGCGCAGCAGGATATGCACGATATGCTCGATCCAGACGAGGGCGAGGCCCCGCTGCTTGAGTTCGAGAATGATGTCCACGAGTTCGTTGGCTTCCGCGTCCGTGAGGCCGCCACCGATCTCGTCGAGCAGCAAGGCTTGCGGGTCGGTCGCGAGCGCGCGCGCGAGTTCGAGGCGCTTGCGGTCGATGCAGGCCGAGCGTCTCGGCGCGGCGGTTGGCGATCGCCGTCATACCGGAGAGCGCGAGCGTGGCGATCGCCTTGTCGTAGGCCGCGCCGCCCTTGAGGCCGGCGCCGTGGGCGGCGGCGGCGAAGACGTTCTCGAACACCGTCATGCCGCCGAACGGGCGCGGGATCTGGTGCGTGCGCACCAGACCTTTGCGGCAGCGCTCGGCGACGGGCGCATCGGTCACGTCCTCGCCGCGAAAGCGCACCCGCCCGCTGGTCGGCGCATGAGCCCCGACCAGCACGCTGAGCAGCGTCGTCTTGCCGGCGCCGTTGGGGCCGACGATGCCGACCGCCTCGCCGGCGCCGAGGGCAAAGTCCACGTCCTCCAGCACGCGCAAGCGCGCCGAAGGCTTTCGTCACGCCTTCCGCCTTCAGCAGAAGCCGATCCGGACTCCCCCTCCGCCATCGTCGCTCAGCCGTTGAACGGCATGAGCTTGGCTGACACCGGCACGTTCGGGTCGGTCGCGTTATCCGTCACGACATAGTCGAGCTTGAACTTCGACCCCGCCGGCGCCTTGACCCATTGCGTTCCGACGATCGGACCGGGCGAGACATTGGGCACCGGGCCGCTAGTGAAGTCGACCTTGCCGATCATCGTCATGGCCTTGAGCGTCGAGAGCGCCTTGGCGACGGAGGCCTTGTCGGACGGAGCGCCGCTCTGCTTCAGCGCCTCGAAGCCGGCGTCGAACAGCGACATGCGTCGCGCCGAGCTGCTGCGTCCACTGCTTGCCGGATTCCTTCTCATAGCCGTTCGCCAGTTCGTCGCCGCTGACGCCGGTCAGCGGCGACTTGTAGGGAAACGCCTTGTGCCAATAGGCGGCGCTGGCGAGATTGACGCCGAGCGAGCCGAGCGCGTCGACCTCGACTCGGGAACAGCCCGGTCTTGGCAATCTGCGCGATCTTGACCATCTTCGTGTAACCCTGCTGCGCGGACTGGCGCCAGAAAGCGGCGAAATCCGGCGGGATCGGGAAGGTGTTGAAGATCTCGCACTTCTCCGCCTTGAACTTCGCGATCTGGGCGGAAAAATCGGTCGTGCCGTCCTCATACGGGCCGGGATCGACGATGGTGAAGCCGGCTTTGGCGAGCGCGGGCGCGAGGTTCTCGCGAATCGCGTTGCCGTCGGCGTCGTTGGGATAGAGCACGCCGACTTTCTTGTTGGTCGGGATCAGGTTCCATTGCGAGACGTAGGTCTTGTAGAACTCGCCGCCGCCGAAGCCGAAATGGTAGGTCCACTTGAAGGGCGAGGGCTGGCCGGGCTTTGCGCCGCGGCCGAAATACCAGGCCTCCCACGGCATGACGGTCGAGAGGCAGGGCACCCCTGCCGCCTCGCAGGCGTCGGCGACCGGATTGATCGTCTCGGGCGTCGACACCACCAGCATCATGTCGATCTGGTCGGAGTTGATGAGCGTCTTTGCGAGCTGTCCGGCCCGCTGCGGGATCGGACTGGGTATCTCGATCCAGGATATCGACTGCATAGGTCTTGTCGCCGACTTTGAGGCCGGATGCGAGCGCCTTGCGTACGAGATCGAGCACGTAACCGTCCGTCTCGCCGAAGCCGGCGAGCGCGCCGGTGCGTGGGCTGACGAACCCGATCTTGAGCTTGGTCTCCGCGCCTGCTGCAAAGGCTCCGCGGGCGCCGATTGCCGCCGCGAAACCCGCCGCGCCGGCGACGCGGATCAGCCCGCGGCGCGAGATCGACGAGCCGGCGAGACCCTCGATGGTGATGCGCTTGTCCATTTTTATTTCCTCCCTTGCTTCCGTCGTGCGGCCTGTCCCGGCTCAGAACGGATAGTGCTGCGGCCCCTCGATGGTGATCCAGCGCAGATCGGTGAACTCGGCGATCACCGCCTTGCCGCCAAACCGACCATAGCCCGAAGCCTTCACGCCGCCGAACGGCATCTGCCCCTCGTCGTGAACGGTCGGGCCGTTGATGTGGCATATGCCCGATTCGATGCGCTTGGCGACGCCGAGCGCGCGCTGGATGTCGCGGCTGAATACGGCGGATGAAAGCCCGTATTCGGTGTCGTTTGCGACGCGGATCGCCTCGTCGTCGCCGTTGACGCGGACCACCGGCTTCACCGGCCCGAAGGATTTCCTCCTGGTAGATGCGCATGTCAGACGTAACGTGGTCGATTACCGTCGCGTCGACGATTGCGCCATTGCGGGCGCCGCCGGCGACGACGGCGGCGCCTTTGGCCTTGGCGTCGGCAATCAGTTCGTCCATGCGTTCCGCCGCGGCGAGATTGACCAGCGAGCCAAGCACGACATGGCCGCGCGGATCGCCGCTCGGCAGGCCGGCGGCGCGCTCGGCGAGCTTGGCGACGAAATCGTCGGCGACCTTCTCGTCGACGATGATGCGCTCAGTCGACATGCAGATCTGGCCCTGATTGGCGAAAGCGCCGAATACCGCCGCATCGACCGCGGCGTCCACGTCGGCGTCGGCAAGCACGACGAGCGGCGCTTTGCCGCCGAGTTCAAGCAGCACCGGCTTCAGGTGCTCGGCGCAGAGTTTGGCGATCTCCTTGCCGACCCGCGAAGAGCCCGTGAAGTTGACCCGCTTGACGGCCGGATTGGCGATCAGCGCCCGGACGATCTTCGGCGCATCCTGCGGCGCGTTCGAGATGAGGTTGACGACGCCCTTCGGGAATCCCGCTTCGTTCATCACCTCAACGATCAGGCTGTGGGTCTTCGGGCAGACCTCGGACGAGCGCAGGATCGTGGTGTTGCCGCAGGCGAGCGGCGCGGCGATCGCCCGCACGCCAAGGATCACCGGCGCGTTCCACGGCGCGATGCCAAGACAGACTCCAGCGGGCTGGCGAACCGCGAGCGACATCACGCCAGGCTTATCGGCGGGAATGATCTCGCCCGTAACCTGCGTCGTCAGGGCCGCCGCCTCGCGCAGCAAACTCGCAGCGAAATGCACGTTGAAGCCGCCCCACGGGCCGGTCGCGCCGATTTCCTCGGTCATCGCTTTCGAGAAATCGTCCACGCGCCTTTCGAGAAGGTCGGCCGCCTTGAGCAGCAGGGCGCGCCGCGTCCCCGGCCCCGTCTCGGACCATGCGGGAAAGGCGCGATGCGCGGACGCAACCACCTTGGCCGCGTCGGCCTCGTTGGCCGCGGCGGCCTCGCTCGCCACCGCGCCGGTCACGGGATCCTTGCGGACGAAAGTCGCCCCGGACGCCGCCCCGACGGCGGCGCCGTCGATGATGAAGTCAACGCGCATCACAATCCTCCCTATTTTGCCGGTCCGCCATCCTCAGATCGGATAGGAACCCTTGCCTGACCGAATGGTGATCCATCTGAGCTCGGTGAACTCGGATATGGCGGCCGCCCCGCCGAAGCGGCCGTAGCCCGAAGCCTTCACGCCGCCAAACGGCGCATGAGCCTCGTCCTGCACGGTAGGGCCGTTGATGTGGCAAATGCCGGATTCGATCCGCCCCGCAATTTCGAACGCGCGCGCGACGTCGCGACCGAACACTGCGGCGCTCAGCCCATATTCGGTGTCGTTCGCGACCCTCACAGCCTCGTCGGCCCCGTTCACTCGGATGATTGCGGCGACGGGACCGAAGGATTCCTCGTGGTATATGCGCATGGCCGGCGTAACGTGATCGAGCAAGGTCGCGTCCATCAGGACGCCATTGCCGTGACCGCCGCACACAAGACGGGCGCCCTTGGAAACTGCGTCGCGCACGAGCGACAGCACGCGTTCCACCGCTTCAGCGCCGATCATCGCGCCAAGCGGCGCCTTCGCCTTGCGGGGATCGCCTGCAACCAACGTCCCGGCTTTGACCGCAAGCTTGCGGACGAAGGCCTCGACAACGGTTTCGTCGACGATCAGCCTTTCCGTCGACATGCAGATCTGGCCCTGGTTCATGTAAGCGCCGAACGCCGCTGCCGCGGCGGCCTCGTCAAGGTCGGCGTCGTCGAGCACCAGCAGCGGAGCTTTGCCGCCGAGTTCGAGCAGGACGGGTTTCAGATACCGGGCGGCCAGTTCCGCCACATGGCGGCCGACCCGCGTCGAGCCGGTGAAATTCACCCGGCGCACGGTCGGGTGGGCGATGAGCGCCTCGACGATTCGGGAAGCGTCGGCGGGCGCGTTGCTGACGACGCTGACGACGCCTTCTGCGAACCCCGCGGCGCGAAAGACCTCGCCGATCAGCCAATGGGTGCGCGGGCAGATTTCGGAGGCCTTGAACACCACCGTATTGCCGCAGGCTAGCGGCATGGCGATCGAGCGCATGCCCAGAATGACCGGCGCGTTCCACGGCGCCACGCTGAGGACGACGCCGACCGGACGCCTCACAGCGAAGGCCGTTGTTCCGGGAACCGCCGAGGGAATGACCTCGCCCTTGACTGCCGTGGTCATCGCCGCGGCCTCGCGGAGCATTTCGGCTCCGAGACTGACGTTGAAGCGGCTCCAGGGCTCGGTTGCGCCGAGTTCCTCGGCCATCGCCTCCAGAAACTCGGACTCGCGCGCCTCGAGCGCGTCAGCGGTCGCCATGAGCCGCGCGCGGCGCGCCCCCGGCCCCAGCGCGGACCATCCGGGAAAGGCGGCGGCGGCGGAGGCCGCAGCCGCGGCGGCGTCCTCGATAGTGGCCGCGGCGGCGCGGGTTGCGACGGCGCCGGTCAGGGGGTTGAGGCGGTCGAACGTGCGGACGGCAGAGCCCATGCGGCCAGATTCGCGCGCGGGAGCGTCGACATCGAACATTCGGCGGACTCCTCCCTATCGAATTTGGGTCCGTGCGCCGGACCATTCCTTCCCAGCCGACGCTTATTCCTATCCACGCCGTCTGTGGCTTCAATGGACAAAAATTCGCTTTTCTTGCACATTCCTGCAATGCCCGAACCGAAACTTCTGGCGATCACCCGTCGCCCGACTTTGGTGGCCGCCAGGATTCAGGCGAGCCTTACCGACCAGACCTGGGCAAAGCGCACCATCGACGGCGCGCCCTGCTTTCGCGCCTTCCTGCTGCTGCACGGGCGCGCGGTCTTCGCGGCGCCCGGTCCGGCGCCGATCGAACTGACCGCCCCGCAGGTTCTCTGGGCGCCGCATGACGTGGCCGGCGACTTCCGCGTTCTGGCCGGCGGCGACGGCGCGTGGCTGATGGCGAACGAGGAACTGGTCTGGCGAGTTGTCGGCGACAGCCCGCTCTCCGCGCAACTGCGCGCGACGATCGCCCGGACGCTGGTCGCGCCGGCGCAGCGCATTGAGCCCAGCGTCGCGGAGGTTGGCGCGGTCTTTGCGGCGCTCGCGCGAGAGAGCCGCAATCCCGGCCCCGGCGCGTCGGGCATGACCGCGCTCTATCTCGGACTCATCGTCATGCACCTCTGGCGCGCCTGCGCCACGGAGAGCGAAAGCGATGCGCTCATTGTGACAGCGCCGACCGCCCAGCGTTTTCGGCAACTGGTCGAGATGCACTATCGCGACAATTTCAGCGTCGACGACTTCTGTCGCATCCTCAACGTTACGCGGTCGCATCTGCACAGCGTCTGCCTGCGCACACACGGACGCTCGCCGCAGAGGCTCGTACACGACCGCCTCGGCGCAGAGGCGCGGCTCCGGCTGACTCAAAACGCGCTGCCGATCGAGCAGATTGCCTACAGTCTGGGTTTTCGCGATCCGGCCTATTTCAATCGCTTCTTCCGCAGAATAGCGGGCGTCAGCCCCGGCGCCTACCGCAAAGCCGCGCGTCTTCCTCCCGAGAAAGAGCAAACAGCGTTCGAGGCTTGGCCATAGCAAACGACAGAGTCCGACGCGGTGATGTTGGGGAAAGCTTTGCGGTGGTTGCGATCGACGTGAATAGCCTCGAAAGTTCAAGAGAGCGCGTTTGCCACCAGTGCGTCGGCGTCCGCATCGCGCTCGAAGCCGAGTTGGGCGGCGGTTGTGGTTTCGAGTCCCGGATAGCTGCCAAAAAGCGCGACGAGTTCCGGGTCTGGCGCGAAGGCGATCTTGGACAAGCTCGCCGGGAATCGGCGCCTCAGGGCGGCGACAAGCTCGCCGAAGGTCAGGGAGAGGGCAGGCAGGGTCAAAGCCCGAGTCGCGCCGATCTCGGGCAGAAGCGCGCCGTGGATAAAGTTGCGCGCAACAATTTCGACGGAGGCCATCCACGTTCGACTCTCCGGCGCGACGGGCAACGTGATGTCCTCGCCGCGCTTCACGCACCAAAAGAGCCGCGACATGAAGGCCGTGCGCAGCGCAGCGTCCGCGCCGTCGCGCGCCATTACGCCCGAGGGGCGCAAGCTGACCCCGTCGAGCCAGCCGCGGACGGCGAAATTCGAGAGGGCGACCTCCATCATCAGCTTCTGGGCGCCGTAGACCATGGCGGGTCCAAGCGGGGTCGAGTCGGTTACGGGATCGGGCAGCGGCTTTGAGAAGACGGCGATGGTGGAGGCAAAGACGAGGCGTGTCTTTGGGGCCCGGTCGCGCAGCCGTTCGAAGAGCGCAAGCGTGGCGTCGACATTGACGCGGCGCGCAAGCGTATAATCGGCCTCCGCCTGGCCGCCGAGGATAGCCGCGAGCAGGATGACGGCGTCCGCTCCGTCGAGCGCGGCATCGCAGATCGAGGGGTCGGAGAAATCGCCGACGAAAGACGAGACGCGGGGGTCGTCGGGCGCCTTGAAAACCGTACGATCAAGGAGCGAGATCGCGCCGACAGAGGGCGTCTCGGTGAGCCGTTGCGCAACCCGGGCGCCGACAAAGCCGCCCGCCCCGATCACCGCAACTTTCATTCGCTCCCAGCCCGTGCTATGAGTTGATTGGTCGTTCGATCAATCCATAGGGAAGCGCGCAGGATCGAGCAAGTCCCGTTCCTCACAAGCCGACGGGAAATTGCGCAGGGACTTGAGACGGGGCATGGCGCGTCAGGGCAGTTCGAGGGAGGCAGGCGAAGACCGTGCAGTGGAGGCAGAAGCCCGTCCGCCGCGGCCGACCCGGATCAGCGGTGACCAGACCCGAGACAAGATCCTCAACGCAGCCGAGGCGCTGTTCGCCGATCAGTCCTTCGATTCGGTCTCGCTGAGGGACATCACGCTCAGGGCCGGCGTCACCCTTGCCCTCGCTTCGTACCACTTTGGCTCCAAGGAAGCTCTGTTCGAGGCGGTCGTCGCACGCCGCGCCGACATGCTAAGGCGCATGCGCGAGGAACGCCTGGCGGCTCTGGCTGACCCCGGCGTTCGCGCCGTACTCGACGCCTTCATAGCGCCGCTCTTTGAAATGGCCGGCTCGGGCGATCCAGGCTGGCGGGCCTACCTTCGGGTTCTCGCGCGGCTCGGGGAACAGGATCGCTGGGTCGGCCTTCTGTCGCGTCATTTCGATGCTACGGCGCGCGCTTTCCTCGACGCGATCCAGTGCGCGCTGCCTGACGCCGATCGGGGCGAAGCGGCGCGCGCCTTCCTGTTCGTGCTGGAATCCATGCTGAGGGCGGCTTCGCAGCACGGCCGTCTCGACAGCCTGACGGACGGAGAGGCGAGCGCGCGCGACCTCGGGCGCGCCTATCCAACCCTGCTCACTTTCGCCACAGCGGGCATGGAAGCGGTCGCCCGCTCGCAGCTCTCCTGATCGCCGCGGGGCGGAAAACTTGCGCCGTGCGGCCGCCTCTGATAATTGTACGGACGACCAATCAATGGGAGAAAATATGGCGGCCAAGGACATCCGTCGCGTCGTCACGGGGCACGACAGCGTGGGACGGGCGATCGTTCTCTCGGACGCTCCTCCTCCGCACGTGACCCGGCCGCCGCAGCAGCCTGGCCTCGCCTTCCATGAAATCTGGAATACCCGCGCTTCGCCGGCGCCCGTCGCCGCGACGGAAGCGGAACCCACCGACCTCCACCGCGACACCGCGCCCCCTCCCACAGGCACAATCATCCGCATCGTGGACATTCCCCCCGAGGGAAAGAACGGTCCGGCCTTCGACAAGGAGACGGCGCGCGCCTTGTTCGAAAAGGTCGGACTGGCGGAGAACGCGGAACATACGATCCCCGGCCGCCATCCACTCATGCATCGCACGGAATTGATCGACTACGGCGTCGTGCTCGAAGGCGAAATTGTCCTCCTCCTGGACGATGATGAAGTGCCGCTCAAGGCGGGGGACGTCGTCGTGCAGCGCGGCACCATTCACGCCTGGGCGAACCGCTCGGAGCGGCCGACCCGCATTCTTTTCGTACTAGCGGACGGAAAGTTCGACCCCGAACTCGCCCGCAAGCAGGTGGAGCACGACGTCCGTGTCAGAGCGGCTGCTGCTCACGTCTGACGAGGCCGCGAGCGCCTTCGCCATCGTCCATATCGACCGGCAAGCAATCCATAGCATCCGTCGTGACGAACCGCGCTGGGACCGGGAGGGCGCAATGGCGCTTGCAAGCGCGGCTCAGAAATCGGCGTCGCCCTTTCACACTCAAGCAGGAGTTCCCAATCGTGGCCCGACGTTTCGTTGACATTTCCGTCGCCCTCAAGGCCGGCATCGCGTCCGACCCGCCGCCGCTGCTGCCCGAAGATCGAATATATGGATCACGATGGAGGCGCGAAGGAGTTCGAGCAGATGGCCGGCGTGCCGGTCGACAAGCAGCTCGAAGGCAAGGGTTGCGCGAGCGAGCGCTGCCAGATCACGACCCACTCGGGCACCCACCTCGACGCGCCCTGGCACTATCACCCGACGATGAACAATGGCGAGCGCGCGTGGACCATCGACGAGGTGCCGCTCGAATGGTGCTTCGGGCGCGGCGTGAAGCTCGACTTCCGCCACCAGCCGGACGGCTATGTCTGCACGGCGGCCGACGTGGAGGCTGAACTCAAGCGCATCAGCCATACGCTTCAGCCGTTCGACATCGTGCTGGTCAACACTGCAGCGGGGGCTCGCTACGGCCACGACGATTTCGTCGGGCGCGGCTGCGGCATGGGTCGCGAGGCGACGCTGTATCTCACCGAGCGGGGGGTGAAAGTCACCGGCATCGACGGCTGGAGCTGGGACGCGCCTTTCGCCTATACGGCGAAGCGGATCAAGGAGACGGGCGACTATTCGCTCTTCTGGGAAGGGCACAAAGCCGGCGCGGTACGCGCCTACTGCCACATCGAGAAGCTTTCGAATCTCGAGGCGCTGCCGCCGACCGGCTTCATGGTGTCGTGCTTCCCCGTGAAGGTCGAAGGCGCCTCCGCCGGATGGTGCCGCGCCGTCGCAATCTTCGAGGACTGAACGCCGACCGTCCCTGACTCCGAGGAAATGATCCGATGAAACTCGCCACGATGCCCAACGGCAAGCCGGATGGGCGCCTGCATGTCGTTTCGCGCGACCTCAAGCGCGCCGCGCCCGCGCAAGCCGCCGAAACCTTGCAGGCCGCCCTCGAAGCCTGGGACGCGCTCGCGCCGAAGCTCGCGGCTGAGTATCGAGGCCATAAATGCCGGCGCCGGCGCGCCCTTCGATTCCGCCAAGGCCCTGGCGCCCCTGCCCCGCGCATGGCAATGGCTCGACGGCTCGGCCTTCGAGAGCCATGGCAATCTCATGGACAAAGTGTTCGGCATGGAGAAGAAGGTCCCCAATCCGAAGCCGCTGATGTACCAGGGCGTCTCCGATAGGTTCTATCCGCCGGTGTCGGAGGCGCCCTTTGTCTCGACCGACGATGGGATCGACTTCGAGGGCGAATTCGGAGTCATCACCGATGCCGTGCCGATGAATACCGGCAAGGCGAATGCAGCGAAGCATATTCGCCTCATTGTCCAGATCAATGACTGGAGTCTGCGCAAACTGGCGCCGATCGAGATGAAGACCGGCTTCGGCTGGGTGCAGGCCAAGCCCCCCTGCGGCATGGCCCCGGTCGCCGTTACGCCAGCCGAGCTTGGCCCCCACTGGCGTGACTGCCGGGTCGACCTGCCCCTCAACGTCAAGTGGAACGGCAAACAGTTCGGCGCCGCGAACGGCTATGCGATGGGCTTCGGCTTCGACGATCTCGTCGCCCACGCGGCCTATTCCCGGCCGCTGGTCGCTGGCACCGTGATCGGCTCGGGCACCGTCTCCAACGAGACCTATCGCGAGGTCGGCTCAAGCTGCATTGCCGAGCGGCGCGGCATCGAGATGGTCGATCTTGGCGAAGCGAAGACCGCTTACATGGCCTTCGGCGACACGGTCAGCATGGAAGTCAAGCTGCCCGACGGAACGCCGGTGTTCGGCGAATTGCGGGAAACCGTGGTCAAGGCGTGAAGGCGGTCCCCCTCTCCTCCCGAGCGGAGAGGGTGACCCGGCCGGCGTAAGGCTCAGATCCGCGCCTTCGCGGGGGCGAGCGCCGGCGCCGCCTGCGCATGGACCTTCGAGAAGAGCGTGAAGGCGATTGTGGCGATGATTGCCGCGGCGACGCCAAGCGCCGGATATCCGAATGTCTGCACGAGCACGCCGCCGAGGATCGGCCCGACCGCCGCCCCGATCATCAGCATCGCCGGCGTGCCGGCGAGCGCACGCGACGTCGGATCGAGCTTCGAGAGGACTCCGAAGGCGAAGGTGTGGGTGAAGATCATCACCGGGGCAAACAACGCCGCCGGAATCGCGTAACCGGGCAATGTGCTGCTGAGGGCGATGGCAATCGCGATCAAAGCCTGAACGATCGGCCCGGTCATCAGCACAGCGTTCGGCGGGAGGCGCTTCTCGAGGAACGCCGCCAGGGGAGCGGGGATGAGGCTGACGAACCCCAGCGCGATCAGGACGCCGGTCACCGCGTCGCGGCCGAAGCCGCGATCGATGCCGATGCGCTCCAGGAAGCTGAACATCATCGCCTGAGTCAGCGCCATGCAGCTCACGCCGGCTATGCCAAACCACACCGCGGGCTTCAGGTGAGTCACCTCGACGACAATATCTTCGTCCAGCCGCTTCGTCGCCTTTGGGAAGGCGAGCAACGCTGCGACGGCGGCGACAGCCATGATGAGCGTAAAGGTGCGGAACAGAGCCGGACCGCCGAAGGCCACAATCAGATTGGGCGTGGCGCCGAGAAAGACGATCGCGAACACGCCGAGCGAAAAACCGACGATGGCGAAGAGCCGGTGCGGATGGTTGCTGTGAGCGATGGTGCCGTGCGTGAAGCTGAGCGCGCAACCGACCAAAGCGCCCGCTACGACATGACAGAGCGCCATGGCGGCGAAACTCGACGAGAGCGAAGCGACGAAGAACGCCGCGGCCGCCCCGAGGAATCCCACAATCGCCATGAGGCGCGCATCGATCCGGTTGAACCGCGGCGCGAAAAAGAGACTGGTTGCGACCGCGCCAAGCAGGAAGAGAGTCGCGAGACCGCCGGCCTGCTGAGGCGAAAAGCCGTATTTGGCGATCAGCGCGCCGACCCAAACGGGCAACGCGACCAGGTCGATCATTCCGGCGCAATGGGCGACCATCAGCGCGATGCGGCCGCGCCAGCTCTCGGTGCTCGCCTGCATGTTCGTTGCCTCCCTTTTGGTTCAGATCGGAGCGGCAAGCGCCATCATGGATTTGCCCATGATGGCGGCATGCTCGGCCTTGTCGCCGTTCGCGATTTCGAGTTCCCCAAGTCGCAGGGAATTCTCGACCACCATGCGGCAGCGCTCGAAGCGTCGGTCCTCGAAAGCCTTGAAGCCGTCGGCGACCTGATCGGCGCGGGCGAGTTCGCCCGCGAGCACGATGCCATCCTCGATGCCGATGCAGGCGCCGGACGCCAGATGCGGCGTCGTCGCATGGACCGCGTCGCCGATCAGCACAACGCGACCCTTGAACCACGGACGCGGCAGAAGCAGTCCTTCGAGCGGGCGATAGACGATGTGCGAATCGTCGCCAATCAAACTGTTGAGCTTCTGCACGAGCGGCGCGGGGAACGGGGCCATAAGGCCCTTCAGCAGCTCGGTGAAGCGCGCGGGATCGAGGCGGTCGTTGGTCGGCCGATCTTCCGTGACGAAGATATACATTTCGTCGTGCGAAACCGGGTTGACGCCGACCTTGACCCTGTCGCCGAGCCACATCATCGGCGCATCGACCTCGGGCAGGCGCGGCAGCACGGCGCGCCACACGCATTGGCCGGTATAGCGGGGCGCGGGCGCATCCGGAAAGATCGCCTTGCGGGTCTTGGAGTAGAGTCCGTCCGCGCCGATCGCCACGTCGTAGTCGGCCCCGGTCCCGTCGGTGAAGGCGACGCGGACGACGTCGCCACGGCTTTCGATCGCATCGAATGTCGCGCCCAGCCTGACCCTCGTTCCGGACGCCCTGGTCGCCTCTGCGAGAATGCCGGCGAGCGCCGGGCGCATGATGGCGCCTGCGCCGGGCACGTCGGGGCCAGCGATCCGCGGGGTCGGCAGGCTTGCTATTTTCTGCCCTGCGGCGGTGTAGAGATCGACGCCGTCAGCCGCATAACCGCGCTTCAGAAACTCGTCGAGCACGCCGATGTCGCGCAGCGCCCGCATCGTCGCGCCGCCGAGCGTGATTCCCGCGCCGTAGGAACGCCAGCCTGGGTCAATCTCAACGAGATCGACCTCCGCGCCAGCCTTACGCAATTCGATCGCGGCGGTCATACCCGAAAAGCCGCCGCCGATGATGAGGACCTTAAGCCCCTTGGCCGACATCCCGCTCCCTCCCGTATTTGTCGTCAGTCCGTGAAGACGATTGCGCCGTCTGGCGTCGCCTCGATCGGCGCGGGCTCGAGCCTCTGGCCGAGCGCCGCGCCGTGCACGCACAGACCCGTTTCGATCTCGAATTCCGCGCCATGCGACGCGCAGACGATTCGGTCGCCCGCTGAATTGAGATAGGCGTGCGTCTTCCACGCCATCGGTGTGCCGCCGTGATGCGGACAGGCGTCCCACCAGGCAAACAAGCGGCCGTTCTTCCGCACCGCGAAGGCCTTGACGCGCGAGCCGTCGAACGGACCGAACGCGCGCGCCCTGCCCTCGCGAATATCGTCGATGCGGCCAATCAGGCGGACCATCAATGGTCGGCGCCCTTTGCGCCCGGAGGCGGTCCGCCTGACGGGAACCATTTCTCGCGGTGCTCGAACAGGAACGCCTGCGAGTTCTCCGGGTTGGCCATCGCCTCGCGCGGCGACCACTCGTCGTCGTGCAGATCCATGTCGGCGTCATATTCGACATGGCAGCCCAGCGGGCTGTTGAAATACCAGAACCAGTTCGAGCCGAATTTGTGTCGCCCCGGCCCCCAGAAGGATTGGTAGCCGGCCTTCACGAAGCGTGACCCCGCCATCATCAGCTCGGTCGGGCCGCCCATGTGAAAAGCAAAATGCTCGCAGCCCTGCATGTAGGGCGGCGTCTGGATGAAGAAGAGCGTGTGATGGTCCTGCGTCCCGGCAGGCCGCAGGAAAGGTCCGGCGTTGTTGAATCGGTCCGTGACCTTGAAGCCGAGCCGCCCGCAGTAGAACGCTTCCGCGGGCGCGATGTCGGGCACGAAACAGACGACATGGGAGAGAGTGCGAGGTTTGGCCGGCATGTCCTGCCAAACGCCGATCGTGTTGGGGCCGCGCTGGGGCGCGTCGCCCGGCGCGTTGATCTTCTCGCCCGCCATTTCGAGCTTGCGCCGCTTCGTCACCTGAAACTTCAGCGCGAAGCCCTGATCGTCGGCCGTCTCGAGCGAACCGTCATCGAGACGCTTCACCTGACGGTCTCTCGCGAGTTCGTCGGCGACCGCATCGACCGTCGCCTGGTCGGCGCAGCCATATACGGTCTGGCGCAACATGCTTGCGGTCGCGAGCGGCGCCGGCAGGCGCGGATCCTTGCGATCGCGAATAACGATGCCCGTGCCGTCCAGACCCTCGAAGAAGCCGCCGGTTTCGTCTGTGTCGACCGCGTCCAGCCCGTAGGCGGCCAGATAATCGCGGCAAGCGCCGACGTCGTCGACGCCGAAGACAAGCGCGTCGGGTCCGATGATGTTCATGAGGCCTCCTCTTCGGTCGTCAGTTTGCCATGGCGGTGCGGCCGCCGAGCGTCTCCGCCACCCAGTCGGCGATGTAAGCGCCGGCGTTGGCCGAATTGTCGAAGCTCGAATGCTGCGAGCCGCCCTCCCGGTCGGTGAAGATCTTCAATTCGCGCTTCGGGCTGTTCACCAGATCGTCGTAGGTGCGTTGCGCCCATTTGAGCGGAATCTGCGAGTCCTTCTCGCCGTGCGTGACCAGGAAGGGGACCCTGACGCGGTCGAGAACGCCGTCGAGATGGACGTTCTCGACAATTGCCATGAAGTCGTCCTGGTCCTTGGCCCCCCAGACCCAACGCACATGCTCCCAGTAATGAGGCACGGGGAAATTGCCCTCGCGCTCGAGACGCTTCTTCTGGACGTCGCGCCAGTCGTAATTGGCGCCCCAAACGACGCCGCAGGCGAAGCGCGGCTCGAAAGCGACCGCACGAGGACAATAATAGCCGCCAAGCGAGACGCCCTCGCAACCGATCCGCTCGGGATCGACGTCGTCGCGCGCCTCGAGCCAGTCGACGATTTTACTCGCCCAGATTTCTGTATTGTAGACGGCGTGCAGGCCCTCAAGGCGTAGCGCTTCCCCGTTCCGGGCTGGTCCACAACGAGCGACGACACGCCGCGTTTCGCAAGCCATGCCGGAAGGCCGACGCGATATTTCATCTCCTTGGTCGAATCGAGCCCGTTGAGCTGAACCAGGACCGGCGCGCGGCCGCCGACGTTTTCCGCGCGGACGTAGAGCGCGGACAGATGCTTGCCCCCGTAAGGGATTTCGACGCGCTCGCAATTCTCTCCCGCGAGTTTCACGCTGCGGTCGAAATACGTGCGCACTTTCTTATAGAGTTCGAGCCGCCCCGGAGCGTTGTGGGCCTGAAGCCGCTCGGCGGTAAGGTAATAGGTTGAGGCCCGGCCATATTTGTCGCCGGCGGAGATCAGGCGTCCTCGCGCCTCGTCTTCCTCCGCGAGCGCTGCCAGTTTGTCGGCCATCTTCGACCAGGTCTCGCGGAACGCCTTCGTGCCGGCGGCGTCTGGCTGCTTCGCCGCCTCCAGGAGCGGCGCGCACATTTCCTCGATCTCGCCGATCCGGGCGCCCATCTCGATCGCGAGATCGACCGAAAGATTCCAGACGTAGTTGGTCGGGAAATATCTGAACACGGGACAACCCTTGCTTCGGGTCCGCCCGATCGAGCGTGTCTCCACGCGCGACCGCGCCGAACCTCGGACGTTCCTCATTGCTCCTGCGATAGCCCGAGTTTGGACGTCATGAAAATTGATTGTTTCAATTTGTGATATTGATTTTGTGAATGTCTTGCCCTTATGGGACGCCCATGCGTTTCAACAAGCTCGATCTCAACCTGCTCGTCGCCCTCGATCACCTTCTGCATCTGCGCAACGTCAGCGCGGCGGCGGAGCGGATGCACATCACGCAATCCGCAATGAGCAACGCCCTGACCCGTCTGCGCGATTATTTCGGCGACGAACTCCTTGTGAAGTTCGGCCGTTCCATGGAGCTCACGCCGCGCGCCGAGGCTCTGAAGGAGGCCGTTCGCGACGTACTTGTACGGGTCGAGTGGACGGTCGCGACGCCATCGGACTTCGATCCCGCGCAATCCGAACGCCAGTTCCACGTCTTGGTATCGGATTACACGTTGGCGACACTCATTCCGCACCTCCTCGCGCGCTGCAGCAAGATCGCACCGTCGGTCCGCTTCAATTTCCTGCATCAGGTCGAGGCGCCCGAGCGGCTGCTCGAACGCGGCGACGTTGACCTGCTCATCATCCCGACCGACTTCCGCTCGCGCAGGCATCCGTATGAGATCGTGCTTGAGGAGGACTTCTGCGGGGTCGTCTGGAAGGATGGGAAGCTCGCGCGCGGGAAACTCACGCGCGAAGTCTTCCTGAAGGCTTCGCATGTCGCCACGCAGCCGCCGGCCGGCGCTCAGCCGCTCGAATCCGTCCTCTTCCGGCAGCACAACGTCGTGCGCAAAACCGACGTCGTCACCTACAGCTTCATGAGCCTGCCGCTGCTGGTGATCGGCACCGACCGGATCGCAACCGTGCATCGACAACTCGCGGAGCAGGCGGGGCGGGCGCTGCCTGTTAAGATCGTCGAGCTTCCGTATCGCCTGCCGAAGATGCAGCAGGCCGTGCAATGGCACAAATATCGCTCGCAGGACGCCGGACTCATCTGGTTACGGTCGACAATTCGCTCGACAGCTGCCGTCATACAACACCGACCGCTTCCGGTCTGACAGAGCTACGTCTTCAGCCGTCGTGGAGCCCGCGCCAACTCAATTCCGAGAGTCTTCGCATATTCGATGGACTCCCGGGCGCTCGGAATCGCGCTGTGCATCTTGTGCAGGGCGATCAGCAGCGCGTCGAGCTCCGAAGGGGCAAGCGCGCGAAGCAGGCGGCGCTCGCGTTCATGGGCGACGCGGATAATCATGTCATGCGTGTGAGCGCCCGCTTCCGTCAGCGCCACTTCGAGGAATCGGCTGCGCAGGGCGTTGGGCCGCGTTTGCACTAAGCCCTTCTCGCGGAGTTTCGCGAGCGCCCGGCTGGCCGCAGCCTTGTCGAGCCCAATCACCTGGCAGACGCGCTGTGGGGACAGCCAGGGCTCGAGCGCGATGAGAGACAGGCAGCGCCACTCGGTGACGCTCACCCCGAAAAGATTGCGGTAGGTCGCAGCGGCGCTGCTCGTCATCTTGTTGTCGATGAAATTCAACAGTCCCGGAACGTAACGCTCGAGGTTCAGGGTGAGGGCCGCCTGACCGGCGTGGCCGTCGGCCGACCGGGTCGTTGGATCCCGCCCCACTCGGCTAGGGGTCGCACTCTTCGGCAAAGCCGTCCTCCTTCGAGAGGCCACACCCTTATCAGTCCCTTCGGCGCACCCTCAATCGGAGCTGCGGTATTCTGCCTCAGGCGAATTCCTAAAAACACCGTGGAACAGTTCTACGGAGGGACCGCATCGCGATGGCTGACGCCCAGGCTGCGAATTTGGCGGCGGGCGCTCCCTTGGACTATGGCCCCTTCTCGATCCCCTTCTTCGACGACCCGTTTTTGCCGCACTTGCGGAGCTGCGTGAACTGGGGCCGGCGGCCTATGTGCGCACAATATGCGCACCTCGATCGTCGACAGCCGCTCGCCTCGCCGACCTTGATGGGCATTCCGACGGTCTAGTTGACGTGCGGCCTTGCGTTCGCGCCCCACATCCAGTTCCGGATTTCCGGCAGGTCCTCCCCGTGCTGGTCGATGTAATGCTTGTGCTCGATGAGCTTGTCTCGCATCATCTGCTTCAGATACGCGCCTTTGCTCCCGAGATGAGAAACTTTGTCCACGACGTCCTGCACCAGATGGAAGCGGTCGATATCATTCTGAACGCGCATGTCGAACGCTGTGGTGATCGTGCCCTCCTCCTTGTAGCCGCGGACATGGAGGTTGCGGTTCGCCCGGCGATAGGTCAGCCCATGGACAAGCGACGGATAGCCGTGGAAATCGAATATGATTGGCCGATCCGTGGTGAAGAGCGAATCGTAATCGGTTTCGCTCAGTCCATGCGGATGTTCCGCGCAGGGCTGAAGTCGCATCAGATCGACGACATTGATCACCCGAATCTTCAATTCGGGCAAATGTTCGCGCAGGATCGATACGGCGGCCAGGACCTCGAGCGTCGGCGTATCGCCGCAACAGGCCATCACGACATCCGGCTCCGCGTCCTGGTCGTTGCTCGCCCATTGCCAGATGCCGATGCCTTCGGTGCAATGGACGACGGCTTGCTCCATGGTGAGCCATTGCGGCAGCGCGTGCTTGCCCGCCACGACGACGTTGACGTAGTGCCGGCTGCGCAGGCAATGGTCGAACACCGACAAGAGGCAATTGGCGTCCGGCGGAAGGTAGACCCGGACGATGTCCGCCTTCTTGTTGATCACGTGATCGAGGAAACCGGGGTCCTGATGGGTGAAGCCATTATGGTCCTGCTGCCAGACGTGAGACGCGAGGAGGTAGTTCAGCGAGGCGATCTTGCGCCGCCACGGCAGTTCGAGTGTGACCTTCAACCATTTCGCATGCTGGCTGAACATGGAGTCGACGATGCGGATGAAGGCCTCGTAAGAGTTGAAGAGGCCGTGCCGGCCCGTCAGCAGATAGCCTTCTAGCCATCCCTCGCATTGATGCTCGCTGAGCATGGAGTCCAACACGCGCCCTTGCGGCGCAAGAAATTCGTCGTCATCAACTCTGCGCGCCTCCCATTGACAATTCGTCACCTCGAAGACATCGCCAAGCAGGTTTGAAAGCGTCTCGTCCGGGCCGAAGATTCGGAAGTTGCGCTTGTCCTCATTGAGGCGCGTTACGTCGCGAAGGAATTTGCCGAGCGTCAGGGTATCTTGTGCGGTGACCGCGCCGGGCGCGGGAACATGGACCGCATGATCACGAAAATCCGGCATCTGCAGGTCGCGCAGAAGAATTCCTCCGTTGGCGTGAGGGTTCGCGCCCATCCGACGGGCGCCCTTCGGCGCGAGCTCCGCGAGTTCTGGCTTTAGCGTTCCGTTCGCGTCGAAGAGCTCTTCCGCCTTGTAGCTCTTCATCCAGCTTTCCAGCAGCTTGACATGATCCGGGTGCGCGACGTCGACAAGCAGGGGAACCTGATGCGCCCGAAATGTGCCTTCGATCTTCAGGCCGTCGACCACCTTCGGGCCGGTCCACCCCTTGGGGGATCGCAGAACGATCATGGGCCAACGCGGGCGGGCAGCATCCTTGTTCTCTCTCGCGCTCTTTTGAATTGCATGGATCTGGTTAATCGCTGTTTCGACAGTTGCCGCCATCAGGCGGTGCATCTCCTCGGGCTGGTCGCCCTCGACGAACAGCGGATCCCAGCCGCAACCCCGGAAGAACTGCTCCAACTCCTCATGCTCGATGCGCGCGAGGACCGTCGGGTTGCTGATCTTGAAGCCGTTGAGGTGCAGGATCGGAAGAACCGCTCCGTCCGTGATCGGATCGAGAAACTTGTTGGATTGCCAAGCCGTCGCCAGGGGACCGGTCTCTGCCTCGCCGTCACCGACGACGCAGGCGACGATGAAGCCCGGATTGTCGAACGCGGCGCCGAAGGCATGGCTGAGCGAATATCCAAGCTCACCGCCCTCATGGATAGAGCCGGGCGTCGTCGGGGCGACATGACTCGAAATTCCGCCCGGAAAGGAGAACTGTTTGAAGAGCCGCTTCATCCCGGCTTCGTCCTGGCTGATGTCAGGATAGATTTCGCTGTAGCTGCCCTCGAGATAGGTGTTTCCGACCAGGGCCGGACCGCCGTGACCGGGGCCGGCGATGTAGATCATGTCGAGATCATGCAGCCTGATCGCCCGGTTCAAATGAACATAAATGAAGTTCTGCCCCGGAGTCGTTCCCCAGTGCCCGACCACAAGCGGCTTGACATGCGCGAGGGTGAGAGGCTCACGCAGCAGCGGATTCGCATAGAGGTAGATCTGTCCGACCGAAAGATAGTTTGCGGCGCGCCAGTAGGCGTCGAGCAGAGCCAATTCGCGTGAAGTCCAATACCGCCCGTCCCCTTTTCGGGGGAGTCGTCGGGCGTGGGTAAGTCTCGTGGGGAAACGGGAATGTTCATCGTCGTATTACCTCTTGCTTGTCGCCGTTCAATTCGCCTCCGAAGGTCGCCCGGACCGATCTCGCAAGAGGGCAGGACGACGGCGCGCCGTCAGCCTGGGGTCGATCGGCGCGTCCGATCGGATCTCTCCGCAATCCGGTCTGACCGATCCTCTCGATCAACTCGCGCCCAACAGAACCAGGTCTTGCCGCCTTGAGAAGTCTTACCGGAGTCGCGCCCGACCGATGCAGCCTCGGAATCTACTCAGGCTGCCGCGGAGCCCGCGGGCGGCGCGGGAGGCGTCGTTTAGTGTTCCAGCGGACTTTCAAATGCGCGGCTTGGCCTTCTCCGACCCGTTGGGGCGCGGCATCGATCGGTCCGCTTTCTCCATGATCTCGAGGAACGGCTTCATGATGTCGATCGGCATCGGGAAGACGACCGTCGAATTCTGCTCCGCGCCGATTTCGGTCAGGGTTTGGAGGTAACGCAGCTGCATCGCCGCAGGGATGCTGCCGAGGATCTTGGCGGCGTTGACGAGCGTTTGCGACGCCTGGAACTCGGCTTCGGCGTGGATCACCTTAGCGCGCCGATCCCGTTCCGCCTCGGCCTGCTTGGCGATCGCCCGCACCATGTTTTCGGTGAGTTCGACGGTCCGGATTTCGACGTTGCTGACCTTGATGCCCCAGGTCTCCGTCTGCGCGTCAAGAATGCCTTGCACGTCGGCGCTGAGCTTCTTGCGCTCGGAGAGCATTTCGTCGAGTTCGTGCTGGCCGAGCACGGCGCGCAAGGTGGTCTGCGCCAGCATGTTTGTGGCCGGCAGATAGTTCTGGACCTGATGATTGCCCGCTCCGGATTGACGACATTGAAATAGAGCACCGCGTCGACTTTCATCGAAACATTGTCGTGGGAGATGACGTCCTGGCTCGGAATTTCAATGACCTGGATGCGCAAGTCCACCCGCACCATTTCCTGGATAAACGGCGATCAGCAGGACGAGGCCCGGGCCTTTGACCCGCTGGAAGCGGCCGAGGTGAAGACGACGGCCCGCTCGTATTCGCGCAGGATGCGCACCGACGCCAAACACGCAGATGGCGACGCCGAAGACAACGAAGAACCCGAGATAGGCTTCAAGAGAGAACATGGCCTCAGGTCCTTTATCTCGTGATGCCCAAGGGCATGGAATCGAACATTTCAATTCGGCGCCCCATGATCGATGAAGGCGCAGAGTGTTTGCACAGACAGTCGTGTTACTCACATCGTCTGATGCGAAGAAAGCCTCGGATTCTACTCAGGAAAGGATCGCGCTTTGCATCAAGGTTGTTCGCCAACGTTCGCCGATGAACGAAGTTACGCAACGTTAAGCGAATGGTTGTTGGTTTCGGGGAGCCAGCCCTTTCGGCGCCTGGAATTCGCGGAAGCCTCTCCCCTATCGGTGAGGTTCGCGCGTTAAATAATCCGGCGTCCGAAAAAGCACTATCAATTTAAGCGTATTACTTTTCCCGAATGCAACTTTCGGTCGTTACAAACGCCGGCGTAAAGGCGAGGCCGAACATGTACAGCCAGCTTGAGATGCAACTTATGCGCGATGCGGCGGGCCCGGGAGCGGTCATCCCCGGCGTCGACACGCAAACGGGCAACAAGCTGCCCACCGCATCCCTGGTCAAGGCGGAGACGCTTGGAACCCAAAGCGGCTATTACTACAGCGCCTATAGCCATCAGGTGATCGTCACGCAGGACGGCGTGAACCTCAGCGGCATCGACTTCGGCAACAATCAACTCCTCATCAAGGCGAACAACGTTACAGTGACGAACTGCACGTTCGAGCCGACGTCAATCTATTATTCTGTCGTGGACGATGGAGCGAACACAACCGTCCGGAACTGCACCTTCACCGGGCCGACCTATTCAACCCCGCTAGCGGACTTCATCCGTGGCGGCGGCTCCATCTCCATCAAGGACAATACATTCGTCGACTCGCCCTGCGACGCGATTACCCTCTCGGGGGGAGTGGTGACCGGCAATTACTTTTCAAGCGGCGGCTATCAGGCGGGCGGCCATGCCGACGCCATCTGGGTGCCGTCCACGAGCGCCCCGGTGACCATCACCGACAATTTTGTTGACTGGACCCCAAACGCTGACGACACGACGGGCTTTGGTCCGGGCCAGGCCATCCGCATCACGACCGAGGGCGGAAACACCAGCGACGTGACGGCTTCCGGGAACTACCTGCTCGGAGGCAGCTACACCATCCAGGTCGGTCTCGCCTCCGCCGGAACATTCAGCAACGTTTTGGTGACCGGCAATTACATCGGATTTCGGCAACTCGGGGGCCATCTATCCCAATCCCCCGGCCGGCTCGACCGTCACCAACAATATCGTGATCGACTGGCATAATCCTGACTATTCGACCACGGCGCTGGCCGCCTACAAGGCCTCCGGAATAATCAGCCGCTACCCATCCGTCGCGACTATCTATGGCTCGCCCAACTACAATCTCTACGCCACCGCCGGCGTGGCGACGAATTTCGTCGGCGGCTTTAGCAACCAGCGTATGTATTCCAGCACCGGCGCGAGCATCGTCACCGAACTCGCGATCTCGGACTCTTCGACCATGATGACGTCTTCACCGGATGCGTTCGGCTAATTTCGATCCGGGCAAGGACGTCATCGATCTGAGCCGGATCGACGCGAACATGTCGACGGCGGGGGTGCAGAATTTTACCTATATCGGCGACGCCCCGTTCAGCGGCGCGGGCGCGCAGGTGCGCTGGTATACGAGCGACGGCCAGACCTATGTCCAGGCGAAGCTCGCGGGCGAAACCTCCGCCGATCTCGCCATCCTTCTCCCCAGCGGGGCCGACACGCTGACCAGCGCCAATTTCGCCCTGACTTCCAACGCCTCCTCAGCCGCCCTCGCCGCGGCGGCGGCGCTGAAGGTCACAACCGTCGCGAATTCCGGCGGGGCGAGGGAATACAGTTACTCGAATGTGCTGGGGAAGAGTTATTCCTCCTATCAGTCCGTCGCCGCCAACGGCAGCGTGGCTGCGGAGAGCTTCAACATGAGCGCCACCGCGAGCCAGATCAGCGTCATCCAGTCCGGCGTCACCATTACGCGCGGCTCGAGCGGGAAAACCTCCAGGCCGGCGGCGGCACCTTCGCGCTCGCCTTCCACGCCAACGAGACGATCTGTGTCGACGCAGGCGCCAGCTCGACGGCCCTCTCCTTCGGACAACGATTCGGCCGGAGACGGTCGATGGCTTTGTCGCCAAAGGAGCCGGCGCGGACTCGATCGCGCTTTCCGCGTCCTCCTTTACCTATCTGAGGCCAGGGATGTCTCAGGCGCAGGATCTCGCTGCGGTCTTGTCGCACGCTCTTGTGAGCGCCGCGGGCGTGACGATCCGCGAACTCGTACGGAGATTCCCTGACGCTCGCCGGCGTGACCGCTGATACGATCGCGACGTCGTCGTCCGTTCGCTTTCTCTGATGAGGAAGTTCTTTGGGGCGAAGTCAATTGGAACAGACGACGATCCGTTTCCGCTGGCCATCCGGCGGCTGTTCCGGGCTCAATCCCCCGCAGACGGGTAGACGCCCTTCAGCACGGCCTCGAAATGAGCCTTCACGGCTTCATTGCAGAGACAGGCTTTTGCTTTCAAAGCGTCGGGGTTCTTGACGAGGAGCGCTCCTCGTCTCGTCTCCAGGATGTTTTCCGCCTTGAAGCCGAGAATGACTCGGCTTGCATAGCTTCGCCCCACCCCAAGCATCGCGGCCAGTTGTTCGTGGGTGAGCGGGACCTCCGAATCGCCGGTCCGCTCCATCGCTGCTATGATCCACTTGGCGGTGCGCTGCTCTATCGAATGGATCGCATTGCACGCCGTTGACTGGAAGACCTGCGCAAGAAGGCAATCGGCGTAGCGTGCGAAGAGGTAGTTCAACGACGGCGACTTTGCTTTCGCCTGGTTGAGGACGCTAACCCGCAACTGAGCGAAGGCGCCGGGATACTTCACGACGATGCGGCAATAAGCAGGCAGGTGTCCGAAGCTGACAATGCCGCCAACCGCGCCCTCGCACCCGACCAATGCGGCCTCGACGTCCCGTCCGTCCTCGTTGGTCACCAGATAAGCAGCTAGAACTCGGACCGCACGGAAAATAGACGCGCTCGACATTGTCGCCCGGTCGATACAGCAGCTCGGTGGCTCGCTGCTCCCGGAATTCAAGGTGCGGCGAGAGGAGCGCGTAATCGTCGACGCGCAGGAGCCCCAGCAATCTGTTCTGCTGCTGCCCGGCGAGGTTGTGCGCAATCTCGGCGCCGCGAACGGGGGCGAAGGTATTCGACATGGCTTTTCTCGTCGGAACTGGGCTCTTGGCGGCCGTTTGTGTTCACAAGTAGACAGATCGCGCAAGCGGGACATGGTAAAGCGCTGAACGAACAATATCCCCAACGGCGGTTGCCGTCCTACCGGGCGGGCCCTCGCCCGCCCCGTGCAGCCATCCAGCGCCAACTGGGAAAGGTCCCCTCCCCGGTGCTCTCGTCGATTCCATATCCTCTATGAACTCAGAAACTTCGCGGGGGTCCACGCGCCGCCGCTCCTGCGTGCGGGCGGACACGATGCGATCGATCCTGCGCGACGCCACGACGCCGGATCACCGCGCTCTCGACGCCTCTCTCGCGCCTCTTCTCGGCAAAGAGGCCGGCTATCGCGCCTTTCTCATCGGATCGGGCGAGGCCTTGTTTCCGCTCGAAGCCGCACTCTCTCAGGCCGGAGTCGAGGCGCTCCTGCCAGATTGGCCGCGGCGCGCCCGCAGCGCCGCGCTCCGGAAAGACCTCGCGGATCTTGACGCCCACGAAACCTGTCTGCCGATCGACTTACCCGCGTTTTCGAGCCCGCCGTCGCTTTATGGCGCGCTCTATGTGTTGGAAGGGTCCCGCCTCGGGGCGAAAGCGCTGGCGCAGCAGGCGCTGGCGCATGAAAGCCCGCGGGTAAGGTCCGCAACCCGTTATCTGCGGCACGGGACGGGCGAAGGCTTCTGGCCGAGCTTTCTTCTCCGTCTTGAGGGGGACGCCGCGGCGCGCGAAGGTCTCGAGGAGGCGATCGCGAGCGCCCGGGCGACTTTCGCCGCCTTCGCTTCGACCCTTGCCCGCGCGACGGGGGGGATCAAAATTGAGCGCGAAGATGGTTGAAACCGCCGCGCGGACGGTTGATCTCACCAATTGCGATCACGAGCCGATCCACCTCCTTGGCCATATCCAGCCGTTCGGATTTTTGATCGCGGCGTCGAAAATGGACTGGGTGATCGAGCACGTCTCCCGCAACATTGAGGAATGGCTCGGAGTCGCGCCGCAGGAAATCATAGGGCGCCCGGTCAACTCGCTCTTAGACCGCGAGGTCGTCCACGCCATCCGCGGTAAGCTGCAGCGGGCGATCGTCGGCGACACGACCGAACGCATGTTCGCGGTCGATCTCGCCGAAGGGTTGCGCTGCGACGTCGCCGTCCATCTCGCAGGCGACAGCGTAGTCATCGAATGCGAGCGGACGCTCGACGATCAGCCGACCGACACCGCGTCCATCGTGCGCAGCATGGTGGCCCGGCTGAAACAGACCGAGGACGACCGCTCGTTTTACCGAGTGGCGGCGCGGGAGATGCGAGCGCTCACCGGTTTCGACCGCGTCATGATCTACCGCTTCGACCAGGACGACTCCGGCGAAGTCATCGCCGAATCGGCGCGATCCGGCCTCGAATCCTATCTCGGCCTCCACTATCCCGCCTCCGACATTCCCCATCAGGCCCGCCGGCTCTACGAGCGCAACTGGCTCAGAATCATCCCGGACATCCACGCGACGCCCTCGCCGATCGAGCCCGCCGTGACAGGTCATGGCGGCCCCTTCGATCTATCGATGAGCGTCCTGCGCAGCGTCTCGCCGATCCACATCGAATATCTCAACAATATGGGCGTGCGGGCGTCGATGTCCGTTTCGATCCTGCGCGACGGCAAACTTTGGGGCCTGTTCGCCTGCCATCACTATGAGCCGCGCCTGATCGGCTTTGGCAGCCGGACCGCTGCGGAGCTTTTCGGGCAGATGTTCTCGCTCATGATGGAGACCCGCGAACGCGCCGCCGAGGCGCTCTACGAAGGACGGGCGCAACGGATACATCAGCGGCTGATCACGGTGATGGCCGGCGAAGCCCAGCAGTTCGAGAGCATCGCCGGTCGGCTTGACGAAGTCGCCGATCTCCTTGCCTGCGACGGCGTGGGCCTGTGGATGGACGAACGCTTGATGCTGCTCGATCGCACCCCGGACGAGACCGAATTCAGGAGCCTGATCGACTTTCTGAAGCAGCGCGGCGTCACTGACATCTGGGCGCGACAATATCTCAGCGCCGAATATCCGCCAGCCGCGGCCTTCGCCGACCGCGCCGCCGGGGCGCTTGTCGTGCCCCTGTCGCGTCCGGCGCGCGACTATCTGATCTTTTTTCGCGGAGAATTCGCCCAGCAGGTGAACTGGGCTGGCGATCCGGCAAAGCCCGTCACGGTCGGCCCGCTCGGCGCACGGCTGACGCCTCGGCAGAGTTTTGCGCTGTGGAAGGAAACCGTGCGCGGACAGTGCCGGCCATGGACTCCTGTCGAGCGCCGGATCGCAGAAAGTCTGCGCGTCAGCCTGCTTGAGGTCATTCTGCGCCTGACGGACGTCACCCTCGATGAGCGCCGGCGCAATCAGTCGCGGCAGGAGTTGCTCATCGCCGAACTCAACCACCGCGTCCGCAACATCCTCAATCTGATCCGGGGCGTCATCACTCAGAGCAAGGACGCGGCCTATACGGTCGAGCAATTCACGAGCGTCGTTGGCGGCCGCATCCAGGCGCTGGCGCGGGCGCATGACCAGGTCACCGCCGAACGCTGGGGCCCGGCCTCGTTCCGCTCGCTGATCGAGGCGGAGGTCGGCGCCTATCTTAACGCCAAGGCGCAACGCGTTGATTTCGTCGGCCCGGACGCGCTGATTTCGCCCGAGGCTTTTACGACGATCGCGCTCGTGATTCATGAGATGATCACCAATTCCGCAAAATACGGGGCGCTCGCCGACCAGCACGGTCACGTCGAGATCGCAACCAGCTTCGACCGGACAGGGCGCTTCGTGATCGTGTGGTCCGAGCACGGGGGTCCGCCGGTCCGCCCGCCGAGCCGACGGGGATTCGGCAGCACGGTCATCGAGCGTTCCATCGTCCACGACCTCAAGGGCGAGGCCGAACTGCAGTTTTTATTCGCGGGCGTGAAGGCGCGGTTCGTGATTCCGTCGAGCTACGCCGAACTTTCGAATGCGGATATGTCGGGCGCCTCGGAGGCGCGTCAAGTCGAGGTCCAGGCGACGGACCTGCCGGCCGACGTCCTGCTTGTTGAGGACAATATGATCATCGCCCTCGACGCGGAGGATATGCTGCGCCGCCTCGGCGTCCCTTCCGTCCGATCGGCGCGCGGCGTCGCGGACGCGATGCGGCTCATGGACGAGCGGCTGCCCGACTATGCGCTCCTCGACGTCAATCTCGGCGACGAGACGAGCTTCGCCGTCGCCGACAAACTCGCCACATTGGGCGCGCCTTTCGCGTTCGTCTCGGGTTACGGCGAACAGGCCGTGTTTCCCGACCGGTTCACGGAGGTGAAGCGGATCATGAAGCCATATTCCGCGAACACTCTGGCGGGAGCCATGACCCCGAGATCATACAACGCACGCGTCACGCGACCTTCTCGTGAGACTGCGTCCGCGCCTTCACTTTCACCATCAAGCCGGCGGGCGAAACCGTGAAGCCGAAACGTTCTGTCACGCCTTCGGTCCCGCCGATTCGTTCGAGGTCGAAGCTTTTGAACAGCATCGACAGCACGGTCTTCATCTCGATCAGCGCGAGCGAGCGGCCGGGGCACATCCGTGGCCCCGCGCCGAACGGAAGGAAGGCGGACGGTTCATGCGCGCCCTCAACTCCTCCGAGCCAACGCTCCGGCTGGAACGCGAGCGGAGCGGCGAAATTGGCCTCGTTGATCGCATCTGGGCGCAGCAAGAGCAGTAAGGTCGTGCCTTTGGGCACAAAATAGTCGCCGAGCGACGTGTCGACATTCGCGGTCGCGCCAATGATCGGCGCGACCGGACGCAGTCGCATCGTCTCATTCGCAACGGCGCCGGCGATAGCGAGCCGGTTCGTCGCCTCGACGTCGCCGGGCGTCTCGGCGCCGCCGAGAACCGCGTCCGCCTCGCGCCGCAATTCGGCGCGCCAGCCCGGACTGTCGCAAAGCTCGTGAAGCGCCCAGGCGAGGGTGAAGGCGGTCGTGTCCTCGCCCGCGATCAGCATCGTCAACAGATTCGATAGGATCGTCTCGTCGGAAAAGGGCTCACCGTTCTCGTCGACCGCGACGATCATCGCCTCGACGAAATTGGATGGCGCGGCGCGCAGCGTTGGGTCCGCTTCAAGGCGGAGACGGGTCTCCTGTAAAAGCTTGGCCAGCCATGCGTTGGCGCTGGCAAGAGCGCGGTCGAATCGGCGGTCGCGCGGAAGCTTGAGATATCGCCATAGGGGCACGGCGGAGAACGTGCGGCGACCGATGGTCGGAAGGACCAGCTCAAGATGTCTCTGGATGACGTCGTCCGATTGCTCGATCGTATTGGAATCGTGTCCGAACGCGATCAGCATTGTCACATCGACGGTGAACCGTTTCATCTCGTCGACGACGTCGAGCGAAGCGCCCGAGGCAGCGGCCGCGAGCCAGCGGCGCCTCATTCGCGCGGCGACCGTGCGGATGTGCGGGAAAAGCGCCTTGAGGTGCCGTTGCGCCAACGCCGAGACGGCAAGCTTGCGCTGCGGTCGCCAGGCCTCGCCCTCAGCGTTGAAGACGCCCCTGATGCCGGCCTCCGACAGCACTTCGTCGGTGCGCGCGGAGCGCCGAAAGGTCTCGGGCCTTGCGCGCAGGATCTCTTCGATAAAGTCGGGCGCGCTGGTGACGATGATCCTTTGGCCCCCGACGCGTAGCTGATAGATTGGCCCGAACTGGCGGATCCAACCCTCCATCGCAAGATGCGCGCTGCGAGGCGTCGATCTGAAGCGCGTTGCCGAAGAACGGCGCCGGACGTGGACCGGGAAGATCGGCAAGCGACTGCGCGCCTGTGCGGCGCTGAGCCCCCTCTCTGAGGCCCGCCGGGTCGACAAAGACGGCTCCATCCCGCTCCACCGCCGGGCACGAGGCCAGGCATTCCGGGCCGCCGATCCGCTGTCCGGAGTCCAGCGCAAAACGCCAACGATGGTTGCGGCACACGAGCGCGCCGCCGTCCAGTTCGCCTTCACCGAGGAGGGCGCCCTGATGTGGACAGCGTCCCTCGAAAGCGCGCCATCCGGAGCCCGTTCGCACAAGCACGACATCACGGCCCTCGACCGAGAGCGCGAATGGACCGTCGCCAGAAAGTTCGGCGAGCGCCGCGATGCGAACGAACGATCCGGACTTCATCTGCGCTCCGAGGCCGGCGGTGCGTCAATCTCTCTGCTGAATATCCAGCAACGACGTCGCGTAACATCCAGCCAACTTCTGATAAATCGTGACCCATCCGCCCGCGATTGGCAAGCTCCCAATCCCACGCGTTGGAAGCGGGAAGGAGCGCAAGGTTTGCTTGGCGCAAAGGGCGGTCGGGAGCTGCGGCGCCAAGGGCGGGCCGCCCGGCCGCGGCCCTGCCATTTGGGCGCCCGAGCCCAAGAAATGGGCTTGCGCAGACGCTGCCTGCATGTCACGCTTGTCCAGTCAACTGATTGACTGGATGTCATGGCGACGCGCGCGACCCGCATCGATCTCGCCTCCCCCTCCGGGCGGCCGCTCTATCTCCAGCTCGTCGACTGGCTGCGCGCCGACGTCGCCGGGCAAAAACCGGGCGCCTGGGTCGAGAGCGAGCCGAAGCTCGCGCGCCGTTTCGGCGTGAGCCGCTTTACCGTCACGCGAGCGATCGAGATTCTGGTGGACGAAGGCCTGCTCACCCGCCGTCAGGGCCTCGGCACCTTCGTGGCGCCGCCGCGGCTGCGCCGCGCCCCGACCTATCTGACGAGCTTCACCGAGGCGATGAAGGCGCAAGGGCGCGCGACCGTCCAGCGGCTTCTGGGCTTCGGCCCGATTGTCGGGGCCAAGGATCGTCTGGCGTACCCCTATCCGGAGGGGTCGTCCCTGGTGCGGCTCGACCGGCTTCGTCTGGTCGACGGGCTGCCGGCCGCGATCCATCATTCGGTGATTGACGCCGATGTCGCGCGGCGAATCGGGCTTACCAAATCGGCGGCGTCGAAGCCCAACTTTTCGCTCTACCGGCTCTTTCGCGACGCCGGGCTGGCGACTGACCGCGGCGTCGAAACGCTGCAGGCGCGGCTCGCGACCGCGCAGGAGACTCGCCTCCTCGCGCTCGACAAGCCTGCGGTCGTCATGACCGTGCGCCGCGAGACCTATTCAGCCGAGGGCATGCTGCTCGATGTGGACGACGCCGTCCACGACGCGCGGCGCTACGCCTATGAGACCGAAATCCGCAGCGGCGGCGCGCTGGATGCTCCTTTCGTTTCGAAGTCAACGGAGACTGCGAATGCGTCGAATTCAAATGATAAGCGTTCTGTCGGCCCTCGCTTTGGGCCTTGGCGCGACAACGGCTCACGCCGCTGAGAAACCGGTCGCGCTGATCATCGCGCAGGGCGGCCTTGGCGATCAGTCCTACAACGATCTTGCCTTTTCGGGCTTCAAGAAGGCGCTCGCCGAATACAAGCTTCAGGGCAAGAGCGTCGAGTCGAAAGACGTCGTCGCGCAAGCCAACGATATTCTCCGCCGCGCCTCGGACGCGGGCTTCGGGCTCATCGTCGATCTCGAATATTCGCATGGCGACGCCTTGCAGGCGGTCGCGAAGGATTATTCGGGCACGGACTACGTAATCCTCAATCAGGTGCGTCCCGGCGCGAACGTGGCGTCGGTGATCTTCGAGGAGCAGCAGGGCTCGTATCTCGCGGGCGCGCTTGCGACCCTCGTCGCCAAGGACGCCTCCATCAAGGGCATGAGCGGCAAGCCCGTCATCGGCGTGATCGGCGGAACGAAATCGGTCGGCATCGACAAGTTCATCGTCGGCTACATCGAGGGCGCGCGCGCCGTCGACCCGAACGTCGAGGTGAAGGTCGCTTACTCCAACAACTTCGGCGATCCGGCGATCGGCCTTCAAATGGCGAAGGCGATGTTCGATGCGGGCGCCAACGTTGTCTATCAAGTCGCAGGCGGCACCGGACTCGGCGTCATCAAGGCCGCGAAGGAAGCCGGAAAATTCGCCATCGGCGTCGATACCGACCAGGACGGAGTCGCGCCGGGCTCGGTCCTGACCAGCATGGTCAAGCGCACCGATATCGCCGTAGAGACGGTGATGAAGGACTACGCCGAAGACAAGTTCCCCGGCGGCAAGACGGTCACGCTCGGACTCGCGCAGGATGGCGTCGGCCTTTCCCCGATGAAATACACCAAAGCCGAAATCCCGCCCGCGATCCTCGCCAAGGTCGAGGACCTGAAGAAGGACATCCTGTCCGGCAAGATCAAAGTCTGGAACGTCGTCGACCAGGGCTATCCCTCGTTCTTCAAGTGAGCGCGGGATTCGCGAAGTGGCCGAGCCTAACCCCATTGCTGTGAGGATCGGCGCCCGCGCGCTTACGCGGCGTTACGGCTCGCTTGTCGCCAATGACGGGATCGATCTTTCGGTGAAGCCCGGGACGATCCACGCCATCGTCGGCGGCAACGGCGCGGGCAAGTCGACCCTGATGCGCATGCTGCAGGGCGTCGACTTCCCCGACGATGGGACAGTCATCCTCAACGACGAACCTGTGCGCCTCAAGGGTCCTGCCGACGCCTTCACCCGCGGCGTCGGCATGGTCCATCAGGAGTTCATGCTCGCAGCGCCGCTGACGCTGCTCGAAAACCTGATCCTCGCCCGCGAACCGACCCGACGCGACGGGTTGATCGACTGGCGCGCGGCGGAAACGGAGGCGACACGGCTCGCGGCGACCGCTGGGGTCACGATCGACTGGCGGGCGACGGCGGCGGACGCCCCCATTCATGTGCGCCAGATTCTCGAAATTCTGCGCCTTCTTTATCGCGGCGCCGACGTCCTCATCCTCGACGAGCCGACCGCCGTGCTTGCGCCCTTGCAGATCGAAGAGCTGCTGCGGCTCATGCAGAAGCTGAAGGCGGAGGGTCGGACGATCCTCTTCATCAGCCACAAGCTGGAAGAAGTCTTGAAGTGTGCGGATGCAATCACCGTCATGCGCGCGGGCCGCGTCGTCGCCAACACGACCGCGTCGGCGACGAGCGTTGACGAACTCGCGCGCGCGATGGTGGGTGAAGCCACGCCCGTGACCAGAATTGAAGCGCGGGCGCCGGCAAGCCGCGAGCCGCTGCTTTCGCTGAGCCGCCTCGTCGCGCGCGATCCGATGGGCTTCGAACGGCTCGGCCCTGTCGACATCGACATCCGCCCGGGCGAGATCGTCGGCGTCGCCGGTGTCGGCGGCAATGGACAGGATGAACTCGTCGCCTGCGCGGCGGGCATCCTGGCGCCGCTCGCCGGGACGATCCGATTCGCGGGCGCGGACCTTGCCGGCGCTCCGACCGCTCGCTTCCGCGCGCAGGGGATCGGCTATCTCAGCGCCGACCGGGCGCATGAAGGCCTTTGCCTCAGCGCGCCGCTGACCGAAAATTTCATCGCCGGACGCGAGGACGATCCGGCGTTCTCGCGCTTCGGCTTTCTGCGTCCCGGCGCCATCCGTGCGGAGACCGCCGCCGCCCTGAAGCGCCTCGGCGTGCGCTACGGCGCGGTCTCCGACCCCGCCTCGAGTCTTTCGGGCGGCAACCAGCAGCGCCTCGCCATCGCGCGCGAGCTTGCACGGGCGCCGAAGCTCCTCGTCGCCGCTCAACCGACCCGCGGGGTGGATATCGCGGGGACGGCTTTCATCCATAACCTCATCGCGGCGTTTCGGGACCAGGGCGGCGCCGTCCTCATGGTTTCGGAATCGCTCGATGAGATCCTGTCGCTGTCGGATCGTATCCTGTGTCTCTTCAACGGGGCGGTCGTTGGAGAGCTGGCGCGGTCCGAAGCGAATGTCGAGACGGTTGGACGCTTGATGCTGGGGCGCAAGGCGGCGGCATGACCCGCGCATTTGGCTTCCGGATCGCTCACGTCCTCGACATTGCGGCGCCGGTCGCGTTCGCCCTCGCGATCGGCGCCGCCATACTTTTCGCGGCGGGGTTCGAACCGCTCGCCGTCTACAGGCTGATGGTGGAGGAGGCGTTCGGCGGCGACCGTCGCATCGCGGCCACGCTCACGGCCGCAACCCCGCTTCTTCTCACCGGCCTCGCCGCGGCGATCGCCTTCCGGGCCGGCATTTTCAACGTCGGCGCCGAAGGATGCTTCTATCTTGGCGGCCTCATCGCCGCCGTCATCGGCGTCGCGCTGCCCGGCTGGCCTTCGGCGCTCGCGATAATGCTTGCGCTCGGCGCCGCTTGCGCAATCGGCGGCCTCTGGCTCGTTGCGCCCGGCGTATTGCGCGCCTCGCTCGGCGTCGACGAAGTGGTGACGACGCTGATGCTGAACTTCATCGCGATCGGGCTTACGGGCTGGCTCGTCAACGGGCCGCTGTTAGCGCGCGGCTCGGCCAATTCGGCGACGCCGCTCATCGCCGCCAATGCGGAACTGCCCCGGCTGCTGCCGCCAACGACCCTCAATCTCGGCTTCGTCATCAGCCTCGTCCTTGTCATAGCGTATGGCGTCTGGAGTCGCTTCACGGTCTCGGGCCTGCGCTCGAAGCTGGTTGGCATGAATCCGCGCTTCAGCCGCGCGGTCGGCATCGAGCCTGCGCGCGTTTTCCTCACGATGATGATCGTCTCCGGCGCGATTGGCGGGCTTGCGGGCGGCATCCACGCGCTCGGCCTCGTGCATCGATTCGTCGGCGGCTTCTCGCCGGGCTACGGCTTCACCGGCATTGCCATCGCACTGCTCGCGCGCAACAGCGCGGCGGGGTTGATCGTCGCCTCGATCCTGTTCGGCGCGCTGACTTCGGCGGGCGCGAATATCCAGCTCTTCAGCAACGTTCCGATCGAAATCGTCGAGATTTTGCAAGGCGCGGTGATGATTTTCGCGGTCGCCCATCTCGGCGTTCTCTGGAAGCGCCGTCGGAGCGCCTGATGGATCCATTCCTTCACGCAGCGATCCTCATGACGACGCCGATCCTGCTGACGGCGATCGGCGGACTCGTCAACCGCATCGGCGGCCTCGTCAATCTCGGGCTCGAGGCGATGATGCTTGGAGGCGCGCTGGTCGCGGTCGTTGTTTCGGCCGACACCGGCAGCGCAGGCCTCGGCGCGGCGGCGCGCCCTCGCGGTCGGGGCGCTCATTGGCCTTGCCATGTCGCTCGTCGTCACGCGCCTCGCGGCGAATGAGATCATCGTTGGCCTCGGCTTCAGCGTCGCCACGGCAGGGCTCGTCCGCTTCATCCTGAAAAGCGCCTATGGGGTGTCGGGAACTTACAATCCGCCTGGCGTTGCGATGCTGCCGCGCATCGACATTCCCCTCCTCGCCCACCTCCCCGTCGTCGGCGCCATCGTCTCCGGACTGGACCCGCTGACGTGGCTCGCCTGGGCGCTCGTGCCGGTCGTCGCCTTCGTCCTGAAGCAGACGCGGTGGGGCCTGCGTCTGCGCGCAACCGGCGCGGCCGAAGCGACGGTGCGTTCGGTCGGCCTCGCGCCGCTCTCGATCCGTGACGCCTCGACCGTCTTCGCCGGCGCGCTCGCGGGCCTTGCAGGCGCGCAACTCTCCATCGGCGTCGTGGGCCTCTTCAACGAAGGCATAACCGGCGGCCGAGGCTTCATCGCGCTCGCAGCCTTTTACTTCGGCCGGGCGTCGCCCTACCGCACGGCCCTCGGCGCTCTCCTCTTCGGAGCCTTTGACGCAGCGCAAATTCGGTTGCAAGGTCATGGCGTGCCGGCCGACCTCGTGCAGACCCTGCCCTATGTCATTGTCATCGTCGTGCTCACCGGCCTCGGGCTCGCCGAGCGTCGGGCGGAGCGGCGGGGAATCGTCCGTTGAGCGCGTCCGATCGATCGCAAGAGCCCGTCACGGCGCTCATCCTTGTCGATGTCACGAACTCTTTCTTTCTCGAGGGGATGCCGAATTTCTATCCGGCGGCCGCCGCCGTTCTCGAACCCCTGCGCGCGCTGCTGGCGCGCGCCAGAGAAACCGATCGCATCGTCGTCCACGCGGTCGAGCAGCACCATCCGGGCTTCGACGATTTCGAGTGGCGCAAGCTCCCGAGACATCATTTTCGCGGCGATAAGGACGCGGACTTCTTCGAAGGCTTTGCGCCGCGGGGACAGCGCGAGATCGTGGTGCCCAAGCGCCGCTACAGCGCCTTCTTCGCAACCGACCTTGCGTTGTTCCTGCGCGAGCAGGGGGTCGGGCGCGTCGTCATTGCGGGCGTGAAGACCAATGTCTGCATCCGCGCGACGGTCCAGGATGCTTTCGCCAACGGTTTCGATGTCGTCGTGCCGAGAGAGGCGACGAACTCGAACCGCCCCGCCCTCGCGGCCGCCTCGATCGAAGACATCGAGCGTTACTTTGGCGAAGTCGCGCCGCTCGAGCGCGCGCTGGAGATGCTCGCGTGAAGGTGGTCGTGACCGGCTATGCGAGCCTTGATTACGCCGTCCGGCTCGACCGCGCGCCCGAGCCCGACCGGACCACCACCGTTGTCTCGCGCGCCGCGCAATTTCCACGCCTCGGCGGTTCCCCGGCCTATGTCGCCGCGGCCATCGCGGCGAGCGGCGGCGACGCAACGCCCGTCACCTGGGTCGGCGACGATGGCGAGGGCCAGCGCTATCGCACGGAGCTCAGGGCCCGCGGCGTCGTCAGCCACGGCGTCGGGACCCGCGCGGGCCGCACGCCCGTCTGCATCCTCGCCTACGAGCCAAGCGGCGGCTGCCACTGCCTCTATCACCCGAGCCTGCCGGAGCCGATCGCGCTCGACGACGCGCAACGAGACCTCGTCAGCGCCGCCGATCGGCTCTGCGTCACCGTCGGGCCCGAACAGGCGACGCGTGAGGCGCTGAAACTTCTGCGGCCGGACGCGAAACTGATCTGGGCGGTGAAGGCGGACGCGCGCGCGGTTCCTCCCGACCTCGCGGCGGCGCTCGCAAGACGAGCGGACGTCGTCGTCGCCAGCCGGGGCGAGCGCGGCTTTGTCAGCGACGCTTTTGCCCGGGCGGGAGGCAGAAGCGCGCCGCTTCGCATTGAGACGAGAGGCAGCGAGGGCGTCGCCATTCTGCGTGACGGCGCGGAGACGCTCGTCCCCGCGGAGCCTGTCGAGGCGGACGACACCACGGGATCGGGCGACACATTTCTCGGCGGCTTCCTCGCCGCATGGAAAGGCGACGAGGTGGAATTGGCGGTCGCAAGCGGAATCCTCGCTGCGCGGAGTTTGCTGCTCACCCGCGTGAATGTCGAACCGGGGAGCAAAACTCATGTCGCGTAGCGCGTGGTACATCGGTTGCGCCGAGGAGGACGTCGGCGAAGCGGCGCTGCTGACCGGCGACCGCGCGCGCATCGACCGGATCGCGAAACATCTCGACGACCCTCGTATCCTGCCCGAGAATCGCGGCTTGCGCACAGTGACGGGAATGCGCGGCGGCAAGCGCATAACCGCGACCGCCTTCGGCATGGGCGGTCCGATCGCCGCCATCGTCCTGCACGAACTCTTCGACCTTGGCGTCAAGACCTTCATTCGTGTCGGCACCGCAATGGCGATGCCCCCAGCGCGGCTCGGCGAACTTCTGCTCGCGGACGGCGCGTTCAGCAAGGACGGCACGTCGCGAACTTACGCGCCCGCGGGCTATCCCGCCGTCGCCGATTTCGATCTCGGCGGAGCCCTGCGCGTGGCGCTCGGCAGGCGTTCGCTCGCGTGGCGGGCCGGCCTCTTCGGCACCTACGACGGCTTCTACACCGAATCCTTCGCGCTCGGCCCCAGCGAAGCGCGCTCGATCGGCGAGACGCGCGGCGAAGCGAAACGTCTCCGCCTCATCGCGACCGACATGGAAACGGCGACGCTGCTCACCGTCGGCCGCATGCTTGGCGCGCGGGCGGCCAGCCTCTGCCTAGCAACGGTCGACGGTCTGACGCAGGAAAAACTTGACGCGGAAGCGCTCGCCGCCCGCGAGGATGACATGTTCGAGGTTGCGCTCGACGCCGTGTCGGCGGCCTGATCTCTCAACAACGGAGCTTCACGAAGATATGACGGCAATCGCCGACCGCTATTTCACCACGCTCATCGAGCGGCTGCAGGACGTGCGTGACACGCAGGCCGAGGCCATCGATCGCGCCGCCGAAGCCTGCGCCCGCTCGATCGCGGCGGACAAGCTCGTCTTCAGCTTCGGGACCGGACACGGCGCGCTGCCGGCGCTCGAAATGTTTCCGCGCACGGGCACGATTGTCGGCTTCCGCCCGATTGTCGAGAGCACGATGATTTCGTTTCATCATGTTTGGGGCGATATGGGCGCGCGGCAATATCGCTTCATTCATGCGGTCGAAGGCTATGGCCGGGCGATCCTGAAATCGCATCAGATCGATCCCGCCGACACGATGATTCTCTTCTCGCATTCGGGCGTGAACGCGGTGATCCTCGACATCGCGCTGGGCGCGAAAGAGATGGGCCTGACCGTCGTCGCCGTGACCTCGCTGCCGCATTCCTCCGCGAGCCCGTCTCGGCATTCCTCGGGCAAAAAACTGTTCGAGGTCGCCGACGTGGTGATCGACACCCGCGCCGGCCTTGCGGACGCAACGATCCGAATTGAGGGACTTGAAGCGCCGGTCGGCGCGAACTCGACCAGCATCACCATCGCCATCGCGCACGCCATCGTCTCGGCGACCGCGGAGAAGCTTGTCGCGCGCGGCGTGCAACCGTTCGTGATGGTCAATCCCAACACGGCCGGCAAGGAGGCCGCGAACGCCGCCAACGACCGAAACTACGATGAGCTTTGGCGCCGTCTGAAAGCGCGTTGAGGACCACCATGCACGAACGCAAGCTTTTCATCGGCGGCCAGTGGCGCGAGGCGCGGCAAGGACGCCGCGCCTCGATTGCCGATCCGGCCACCGGCGATCTCGTCGGGTCGACCTCGCTCGCCGACGCCGACGACATCGGGGATGCGGTCGAGGCGGCGAAGCGCGCCCTGCCCGGCTGGGCCCGAACACACGCCGACGCCCGCGCGAAAATTCTCCATCGCGCAGCCGACCTGATCGTCGAGCGGCTCGGCATGATTGCCGACTTGCTCACCCGCGAGCAGGGCAAGCCGATCCCGGACGCCGAAAAGGAGATCCGTTTCGGCGTCGAAGTGATCCGCTATTACGCGGAGGAAGGGCGCAGGATCGGAGGCTCGCTGCGCGCCTCCGCGCGCGAGGACATGCGCAGCCTCGTCGTGACGGCGCCGGTCGGCGTCGTCGGCGCGATCTCGCCGTGGAATTATCCGGTCGACATCTACGCCTGGAAGATCGGACCGGCGCTCGCGGCAGGCTGCACGCTGGTCGCGAAGCCGCCGCCGGAAACGCCGCTCGCGATCAGCCTCGTCGTTCAATGTTTCGCCGACGCCGGCCTGCCGGCGGGCGTGCTGAACGACCTGCCCGGAACCGGACCCGAAGCGGGCGAGGCGCTCGCCGCCCACCCGGATGTCCGGATGATCACCGCCACCGCTTCGACCGCCGCGGGCCAGTCGATCATGCGCGCCGCCGCCCCGAGCCTGAAGCGCCTGTCCCTCGAACTTGGCGGCCAATGCCCCTTCATCGTGCTTGACGACGCCGACATCGCGGAGGCGGCGAGCGCCGCGGCGCGACGCTCCTTCTCCAACATGGGACAGATCTGCATCGCCGTGAACCGCATCCTCGTCGCCGACTCCGTGCACGACGCTTTTCTCGAAGCCCTGGCCGCGGAGACGCGCAAGATGCGGCTCGGCCACGGCGTCGAGCCTGGCGTGGCCTATGGACCCGTCCTCAACGAGAGCGTCCGCTTCCGCACAAGGCGGCATATCGAGGACGCGCTTGCGCATGGCGGGCGACTGATCGCCGGCGGCGCCTCCGAAACCGGCAGGGGCTTCGACCGAGGCTTTTTCTTTCAGCCGACCGTGATCGACGGGGCCGACGACCGCGCGCTCGTCATGACGCAGGAAAGTTTCGGACCGATCGCCGCGGTGCGCCGCGTCAGGGATGACGCCGAGGCGCTCGAACTCGCCAACAGCTTGCCTTATGGCCTTGCGGCCTATGTCTACTCAGGCGACCTCGAACGCGCCTGGGCCTTCGCCGAGAAGCTGGAAAGCGGATCGGTCGGCGTCAACGTCAACGACACCAGCGAATTGCAGGCGCCATTCGGGGGCTGGAAGCTTTCCGGCATGGGCCGCGAGCTTGGCGTCGAAGGCCTGATGGCGTTCCGCGAGCCCAAGCACATCCGCATCCGGCTTCGCGGCGGACACGCGAACTGACGGCCCGCTTTGATCGGAGGGCCCGCTCTCAGCCGACGGCGGCGTTCGGGGCAGAGTCAGAGTTTCCTAGCTCGCTCAACTGGATGCGCACATCCTCGATCGAGTCCCTGAGCAGTTCGGCCATGCGCTCGCGGGCAAGTTCGGGGGCGCCGCTGCGGATCGCTTCGAGGATGCCTTTGTGCTGCAAGAGGCGGTCGGCCCGGATGCGGGCGGCGCCCTGCCAACCGAGCCGGAAGGTGAATTCGAGCGCCGCGTGAATAAGGCCCGCGAGCGCGGCGAGGAAGGGATTGCCGGTCGCCTGCAGAATGCTGGTGTGGAAGTCGAGGTCCGCGCCGATCAGGTCGCCGCCGCCATTCCGGAATCGCTCCATCCGCCGATACGCTTCGGCGATCTTCTCGACGATCGCGCTCGATCCGGCTGCGGCAGCGAGCGCGGCGGCCTCCGGTTCGACCATCTGCCGCAGCACGAAGAGATGGTTGATGAAGTCCTCGGTCGGCGCCGCCTGCAAATGCCAGCCAAGCACCTCGGGGTCGAGCATGTTCCATTCGGACTTCGGGCGCACGCGCGTGCCGACCTTGGGCCGCGCGACGATCAGCGCCTTGGCGCTGAGCATGCTGTAAGCTTCGCGCAACGCTGTTCGTGAGACCGAAAAACGCTCGCACATGTCGACAGCGTTGGGCAGCAGGGAGCCGGCCGGATAGACGCCAAGAACAATGTCCCGTCCGAGGCGCGCCGCAAGCTGGCTATGAATGTTGCGTTCGAACGAACCGCCTTCCGGCCGGACGCGAGGCCGAAGCGCCGCTGCGCGTTGCGCTGGAACGGGGCTCCCCACGCTCTTCGTCGGATCTGGTTTTCGCGGCATCAGCTTGAGTCGCGCAAAGGATCGAGCCCAGAAGGGAGCGCGGCGGCGGCCGATGAGCGCGTCCCCCGACCCCGCCGGCGGAAAGGATGTCCGTAAGGCGTAGACCACCCCCCGGCCCCGCTGTAAAGCCCGTCGCCCGGAAGCGGGGAGCGACGAGGCGCCGCAATGCTCACGACCGTCGCTTCAGCCCTCGATAGACCGCCGCCTCGAAGGCCAGAAATCCGCCGAAAGCGGCGGGGTCCAGGAACGGGAAATGCTGCGAGCCCCAGAAACCGGCGACGCCGTTCTTGCGGTCGATCCAGTAATAGAGATTGCCGAGGCCCGCCCAGGCGAGCGAACCTGCCGGGCGCCCGGTCGGGGCGTCCTCATCGTTGATCATGAAGGTCAGACCCCACGACTTGCTGAGGCCCGGAAAGAATTCCGCGTCTCCCGTGACGGCGCGGTTCATCGTGGGGAGCATGCCGACCTTCAGGCCGCCAAGATTGTCGCGCGCGGCGGCTTCGACGGTCTCGGGTTTCAGAACCGGGCCGCGCTCGCCCCGTCCGTCGTTCAGCCACATGCGCAAAAAACGCGCGTAATCGGCCGCCGTGCCGAAGAGCGCGCCTCCTCCCATAAAAACCTCCGGCGCTTCGGGGAGCTCAAAGGCGAAGGGAGCGAGCGCGCCCGTCTTGTCGCGGCGGTGCATTGAGGCGCGGCGCGCGCGCATCGCGGGCGTCAGGACGAAACCGGTGTCGGCCATGCCGAGGGGATCGAGCACGCGGGCCTTCAGGATCGCGTCCAGCGGCTCGCCGACGATCGCTTCGGCGACCTGCCCCGCCCAGTCGATCCCGATCCCATAATTCCACCGCTCGCCGGGATCGAACAGCAGCGGGACCTGAAGCCCCCGCTTCAGCCCCAACCGCGGGTCCGGCTGGCCATGCTCTTCGGCCAGACGCTTCAGCGTCGCGTTGAAGAAATCGTAGCCGAAGCCTGCGGTGTGGGTCATCAGCATGCGGGTCGTTATGTCGCGCCTCGGCGGACGCAGATTGAGCCCGCCTTTCTCGTCGAAACCGTCGAGCACCTGAAGCGCGCCGATTTCCGGCGCGTAAATCTTCGCCGGCGCATCGAGGTCGAGGCGCCCCTCTTCCAGAAGTTGCAGCACCGCCGTTCCGGTGATCGCCTTCGAGCAGGAAAAGAGCGCCAGCACGCTGTCGGGCCCGATCGGCTCTTCGGCGCCGAGGCGGCGCACGCCGGCCGCGCCCTCAAAGAAATTGCCCCGCCTGTCCGTCCCCAGGGCGACCGCGCCAGGGGCTCCCGTCTCGCCCTGCGTCGCCTTGCGCAAAATCGCATCGGCCTCGTCCGCGAATTGCTGGTCCATGATCCGGTCCATGACGTTTCCCCCTCCTCGCCCCGTCACCGTTTTCGCGCGCGGGCGGGCGCCGCGCCATGGCGCCAGGCCATTTCGAGCGCCGCCCGAAGCTCCGCTTCGCTCAGAGCCGCAAGGGTCGCGCGCGTCCAGCCTTGGCGTCCCCAGGCGTTGTCGATGGCCTGAAACGCGTCGGGCGCGACGGCGCATTTCAGCGCCTGTTCGTCGGGTGCGAATTTGATATTGGCGCTCAGCCCGTCCGGCGCGAGCGTGGCGAAGGTGACGCGCGCCTTGAAGGCGCGGCGGTCGAAATGCGGATGCTCGCTGGCGCCGGCGAAGGAGAGCGCGATGCGGCGAAACAGGGCTTCGTCGGCCATTTTGCCTCCATCCCTCGCGCGGGCTTTGCCTCGCTCATGCGCGCAAACCCGCCTATAGCCGAGGGAGCCGCCCACTCCAATCGCCCCGAGGCCCAGGGAGAGGGGGCCAAAGGCGGGGCGTCGACAGTTTGGCTGCAAAAATGTTAGTGATCCTTACATGAGTTGGAGCAAGGACGCGTCCGGCCAGCGCGGCTATCATCACGGCAACCTGCGCGAGGCCCTGATCAATGCGGCGCTGGAACTGATCGCGCGGAAGGGGACGGCGGGATTCACCTTCGCGGAGGCCGCGCGTTTTGCCGGCGTCAGCCCCGCCGCGCCCTACCGGCATTTTCGCGACCGCGACGAACTGATGGCGAGCGTGGCGCTGCGCGGCTTCGAGCAGTTCGAGGCGGCGTTGAAGCACGCGTGGGATGGCGGGCGCCCCGACGCCTTTTCCGCGCTGGACCGGCTCGGCAAGGCCTATCTCGAATTCGCCCGCGCGCAGCCAGCCTTTTACTCGGCGATGTTCGAAGCGGGCGTGCCTGTCGGAACCAATCCCCCGCTGCGGGAAGCCGGCGAACGGGCTTTCGCGGTGCTGCGCGCCGCCGCCGAGTCGATCTGCGCCGCGATGCCCGCCGCCGCCGCCCGGCCGCCCGCGCTTATGGTCGCGCTCCACATCTGGGCGATCTCGCATGGAATCGCCTCGCTGTTCGGACGGGGCGACGGCGCTCAGCGCGCGATGCCGATGGCGCCCGAGGAGCTTCTGGAGGCGGATGTGCTGATTTATCTGCGCGGCCTTGGGGTAAACGCGCCCGCGACGTGTGACCCGCGTCACAGTCCGGATCGGGGACCTGCCGATCGCGCTTGACAAAGGCGGCCGATAAAGTAAATGTTCATTACATTCACACGAGGAGACGGCAATGCCAATCATCCTGACGATTCTTGCGTTTATGTGGTGGTGGCCCATCGGCCTCCTGATTCTTGGCTTCATGATCGCGCGGGGACGCTGCGGCTTTTGGCGTCGCCCGAGCTATGCAGGAGATGGACCGATGCTCGACTGGGAACACGGCCGCGACCGCTTTGAGCGCAAGATGGCCCGCATGCAGGACAAGATGGAAATGATGCGCTCGAAGATGGAGCGAGTTCCGGGGCGGGCGCGACTGGTTCGGCCCGGCGACCAGCGGCAACCGCGCCTTCGACGATTATCGCGCCGAAACGCTGAAGCGCCTTGAGGACGAGCAGCGCGAGTTCAAGGACTTCCTCGCCCGCCTGCGCTTCGCCAAGGACCGCGCCGAGTTCGACCAGTTCATGGCCGACCGCCGCAGCCGCCCCTCCGAGCCGAACGCGCAGCCTGAGCCGCCGGCCGGACCGCAAAGCTGAGGCAAACACCCCCGCAGCCGACTCGACCCCGCGCTGCCAAAAGGGCCGCCCATTCCCCGGAATGGCGGCCCTTTTGCATTGGCTGACGATCGAGGCCGAAGCCTATCGACCCTCAACTACAGGCTCTGCAGAAAAGCGAGCAGCGCTTCGTTGGTTGCCTCTGGCGCTTCCAGTTGCGGCCAGTGCCCGACGCCCTCCAGCATGGCGAAGCTCCGCAGATCGAGCAGGTTGTTGCGCATCGTCTCCGGGCTGGGCTGCGCGACGAGGTTCAGCCCGTCGAGAGCGCCCGCTAGAAACATGGCGGGTTGCCGGATTTTAGCTCCTGCGAAGGCGCCCGAGTGACGTGTGAAAGGGTCGACGGCGCGGTAGTAATTCAGCGCTCCATGAAAGCCGGTGCGGGCGAATGCCGCGACTGCATCTGCGATATAGCCGGAGTCGATCGATTGCAGAGCCGTCGGAGCCGGGCGCAAGAGGCGGCGTGACGGATCGAAGGGATCCCATCGGCCCGCTTCCGGCGCCTCGCCGGAAGTCCAGTAAAGCATCCCGGGAATCGTCACCGCCGCGTTCGCCCACGCCTGATCCGATTCCGCCCTCATCATGTCGAACCAATAGAACTGATGTTTTCCGGCCGCGCGGAGCCGGTCTAAAAAACTGGGTCCGCCCGGCTGTCGAAACTGGACGCTGAGACCGCACACAGCCGTGAAGCGATCGGGGCGCATCATGGCGGCGTTCCAGGCGATGTTGGCGCCGAAATCATGCCCGACGACGGACGCTGTCTCGGCGCCAGCCGCATCAAGGATCGCGACAAGGTCGCCGACCGTTTCATAGGGCGTGTAAGCGTCGGCTTCCTCAGGAGCGGAACTCTCGCCATAACCGCGCATGTCGAGCGCGATCGCCTTGAAACCCGCGTTCGCGACGGCTTCCATCTGGGCCTTCCAACAGGACCAGATCGCAGGGAAGCCGTGGCAAAAAAGGACCACGGGTCCCTCGCCCGCTTCCACGAAATGCAGCGAGACGCCGTTTGCTTCTATCTGACGATGATTCATCTTGGCTTTCGAAATGAGGCCGGGCGCTCTTAGCGCGTGAATTTGGCGGAGGCGGGATGCGGGACGATCCCCGTACGCTGGCTCACTTACGACAGGTCTTTCGTCTTCAGCCACGAACGGATGGCTTGCGCGCTTTCGGCTTTGCGCTCGAGCGGAAGCCAGTGGCCGGACGGCAGGTTCGTCTCCGAAAGCTCCGGGCAGGCGCGGCGCATGGGCTCGCCAAGGCGGCCGCGCGTGATGTCGCAGATCGCGTCCCAATCGCCGTTGATGAACAGCACGGGCTGTCGCAGGCGCCCGCCGTCTGGCGCCCGACGGGCGTAGGCCATGTTGGCGTCGTCGTTAAGGTACCAAGCGTTGGCCGGACGGAATCCGGTGACGCCGAACGCTTCGACCAGGGCGCCAAAGTCGCCAGGCGGCCATAGCGTGACGTCGGGCGGAATAGCGGGGGCGCGATGGGCTGACCCGAACCAGCCCCCGTTCAGCGTGACGGAGGCGGACCGGGAGCGCTGGCCCACCGACCCGGAATTCCCACTGCGATAGATCGCGGCAAGTGTGGCGGGGATGTCCGCCTCGAAGTCGCTTACCGTCTGTTCGAAGTGCGTCAGGTAAAAGCGATAGTAATCCCACTGACCGTCCGGAAACTGGTCGGCGGGATATAGCTCACGGTCGACCCGTGGCAGGAGGTTCGGCAGCGCGAAGCCCTCCGGCAGGTAGGGAACCGAAACCAGCGCCACGCCTCGACAGCGCTCAGGGTGATGCGCCGCGAGCGCCCCCGCCACCGGGCTTCCCAGATCGTGACCAACCCAGATGGCGGGGCGCGCTCCGAGATGGTCGTGAAGTTCAACCATGTCTCGAACGAGGTCGCTCAGCGCATAAGCCTCTGGGGCGGCTGGCGCCGATGAGCCGCCGTAGCCGCGCATATCCGGCGCGACGCAGCGCCAGCCTTCAGAGGCGAAAGCCTCCATCTGCGCGCGCCACATAAGGCCGATTCCAGGCCAGCCATGGAGAAAGATCATCAATGGCCCGTCGACAGGCCCGCCCTCCCAGTAGCGCGTCGTATGCCGGGACGAGCGCAGGATGCGGGCCGTCAGCGCGCTCATCGCGCCGACTTGGCCGCCTCCAACAGGGCGTTGATCGGGCGCAAGGGACCGATGGGGATCAGTTCGAAGCTCAGGATTCCGGCCACACCCAGGGGCAGCGCTTTGAGGAGCTCATCCGCCTCTTCGATCGACGCCGTCGTCATTATAAAGATGACGCCCTTTCCGTCGTAACGATGCCAGAACTGATCGATTTTGCCATCGAGGTAGAGTTGTAGCGTCGCGCTGACCTCCGCAAGCAAGTGCTCCTTGCGCTGCTCCGGCGTCATCGGCTTGGAGGTCCCGATCGCCAGAAATTTGGTCGCGTTCTGTTGAGCGTTCGCCATGTCATCCCCGAACTGGAGCTTGGGTCCTGACATTATGGGCAGTTGCGCGTCTTAGGAAGTTGGGACTGGACCAAGAGCGCACGGCGTCCCCGCCTGCGCTTCGCAAAAGACCGCGTCGACTTCGAAAGGGAAGGCCGGCCCCGTCACCGAAGCTTGGCGCCGTATGGCGCCGCCGAAGCTACGCGGCCGCCCGGATGGGTGAGGTTGGGCTATCCCCGGCTGTCGTTCCGTCGCGAGCCGCTTCATCGATGGCGGACATCACGACGCTGGTCGCGGTCTGATGGACCATGTGGCCGTTTCCGGGAACGCGATGAAACTTGCTCTGGCTGATGTCGGCGTGCAGCCGCGAAGATTGCGCATCGATGTCGACCAATCGGTCTTCATCTCCCGCGACGATCACGACCGGCATCTTCAAATTTGCGTATTCGCCGCTGAAGCGAAACGCATCCGGAATCATCAGCGCCGACTCCGCGGCTGACGCATGGATCTGAGAGGGACGAACCGCCATCGCTTTCGGGAAGCCCTCAAACTTCGCTGGCGTTGGCCGAGGACCAAAAATCTTGGCCATCAATAGCGGCCACATCAGCCGGCTTACAATCGGCGACAGCGTGTGCCCCAGAATGTCGCCTACCAGAGGCGCCGCGGGAGCCGACAAAGCGACCACGCCGGGTCGGAACGTCGGGTAAAAATATCCCGAGGCGAGAACGAGGCCTTTGACCAGCTTCGGATATTTCAGCGCCAGCGCGACCGCGACGGAAGCGCCCCAGGAGTGCCCCAGGACGATCGCCTGCGGGACGCCCAGTCGACCGAGAGCGCTGTGTATCAGTTCAGCCTGCGCCGCCGGCGTCCAGACGACATTCCGCGGCCGATCGCTATGGCCGAAGCCTGGACGATCGAAAACGATGACCCGATAAGTCTTGGCGGCCAAGTCGATCAGACCGCTGGATTCGAAATCCTGGATCATGCTGCCGTTGCCATGCAGCAAGACCAGCGGCTGCCCCGAACCCCGTTCGACATAGTGCAACCGCACGCCGTTGACGTTCAGGAATTGACCGTTCGGAGGATTGTCGCGTTCAGCAGTCTTGGCCAAGGACCGGTTCACCAGGGCAGTTACAGCCAGAACGCCCACGGTTACGGCTGCGCCGAGCGCATACGGATGCGCCTCAAGGAGGGTCTGGCCCTTTAAGGCAAGGGAGGTGCGCGATCGTCTCTTGAGCCGGCCTGCGATCATGGGTATGCGTCCAATTGGCCCGCACGATATCCAGGGACGATCCGAGAAATATTGCGGCGCACAATGAACGCTCCGCACGGCCATTCGTTCCCCGGGAAACGAGGCTCGCAGCGGCTTTAGGCGCCAAGTCGCGCTTCGCTTACGCGCAGGGTGATGAGAACGCCTTGCGACGGCCATTGAACATCGATTGATCCGCCGAGTTGGCCGGAAACGCTGCGAGCGACCAAGCGGCTTCCGAAACCGGTCCGCTCCGCGGGAGCCGCGATAGGCGGACCGCCGGTTTCCTTCCAGACAAGAATGATCTCTTCGTTCTCGTCTGCGCATGAAACGTCCAGCGCGCCGGATTTCGAAGAAAGCGCCCCATATTTGATTGAGTTGGTGGCGAGTTCATGGACGATCAACGCGAGCGCCGTTGCGGACGTCTCGCCAACCAATACGGGAGGCGCCGTGACCCGAACGCGATCTGTATGGGAAGATTCCTCAGCGTAGGGCTTCAAAAGCACATCGAGGAGGTCGCCAAGCAGCGTCGCTTTTCTTTGTTCATTGAAGTCCGGCCGCACGAGATCATGAGCGGCGGAGAGCGCGGTGAGGCGTTGCGTCAGATCGTGCGCCAATTCCTCTTTTGTCGAGGTTGAGCGAGCCGCGATTGCGGTAAGGGCAGCCGCAACCGAGAAAAGGTTTTTGATGCGGTGATTCATCTCGTGGGTGATCATTTCACGAGCTTCTTCAGCCAATTTCCGCATGCTCACGTCCATAAAGATACCGAACGTGACCCGGCCTATGATGCCCCCCTCGTCTCCGCGACCCCGCGCGGAGATCCATCGAATTTGATCGCCGTCCATAATCCGGAAGTCGGTTTCGTAGGTCCCTGAAATCTCGCGTGTCGCAGCAAAGGAAGCGCGCACCCTGTCAAGATCTTCGGGGTGGATGCGGGAGGATAGCTCCTCGAAAGTCGTCTTTCCCGTGCTGGGAACGCCCCATAACTCGCAGGCTCGCTGATCCATCGTTAAGAGATCAGTGTCGACGTTCCAGGACCAGAGAGCGACCCCAGCCGCCTCATTGGCGATCCGCAGTTGCCATAAATCCCACTCAAGGGCGTTCGTCCTTTGCGGAGACATCTCCGGGCTTTCTGTTTATTCCCGAGGGACGTGTAACACCGTTTGCAACCGGCGGGGATTAATTCCCCCCGCGACCGCCGGCGGTTGTCGTTATTTCAACGCTAGACACCAGTAAGAACGCACAAATCGGGCCCCGGCGACCGGTGGCAACCGCGCCTTCGACACGTAATTGCTACCCACACGTAATTGCGACCGGCCTTGGGACAGTCTGTGGGCTTTCGGAAAATCGAAATCCGTGCTAAAGTCCCCCTTATGAGCCATTGCGCCTCGCCCCTTCGCGCGAACCCCCTCGCCTTCCGACCGGCGCCGCACGGAGGCGGACAGGGCCGCAGAAAATACTTTTTCCCCTTTTCCCTCGTAACCTATTGAAAAGGCTCGATTCCGGCGAGAGAATCCAAGGAAATCCAAGCTTTTCCAACGCCATTTCAAAGGTCTTCAAAGCCCAAAAAGGCTGCGTTCCAAGAAAGTCCAAAGCCGCCGAAGAATCGAATTCCCAGGATCAGACTGTCATCGCGAGGAGCGAAGCGACGTGGCGATCCAGCAGGCCGCGCTCCGCCTCGCCTGGATCTCCACGCCCTTCGGGCTCGCGATGACGGTGTTGTCGAGCGCAAACCACCAAAAAATCACGTGCCGGACGTGACAAAGCTCTCCATGACCAGCTTGCGGCCGGCGTGGTCGAAATCGACCGTGAGCTTCTGCCCGTCGGCGGACACGACGCTGCCGGGGCCGAACTTCTGGTGGAAGACGCGGGCGCCGGCTGCGTAGGCGCTCTTGTCGGTCCAGCTCACCGCCTTGCCCTCGATGACCCGGCCGCCTCGCGGGCCTTCCGGCTTCCGCGAGCGCTCCTCGGCGCGCCGCCAGCCGGGCGTATCGTAGCGGGCGGTCTCGAAGGCGACGGCGGCGCCGTCGAAGCGGGAGGCGCCGTAACCGCCGAACGCCGAGAGGCCAGCCGTCTCGCTATGCTCGATATGCGCCTCGGGCAGATCGCCGAGAAAGCGCGAGGGCGCCGAATTCTGCCATAAGCCCCGGACGCGACGGTTGGCGGCATAGGAGATCTTGGCCTCCCGCCTCGCCCGCGTCAGGCCGACATAGGCGAGGCGCCGCTCCTCCTCGAGGCCGGCGCGGCCGTTCTCGTCGAGGGTGCGCTGGCTCGGAAAAAGCCCCTCCTCCCATCCGGGCAGGAACACGACGTCGAATTCGAGCCCCTTGGCGCCGTGCAGCGTCATGATCGAGATCCGCTCGCCCTCGTCGCCGCTCTCAATGTCCATGACGAGCGAAATGTGCTCCAGAAAGGCGTGGAGATCGGGGAACTCGCCCATCGAGCGGACAAGCTCCTTCAGGTTGTCGAGCCGGCCCGCGGCGTCCGGCGTCCGCTCGGCCTTCCACATCTCGATGTAGCCGCTCTCCTCCAGAACCTGCTGAGCAAGCTCCTCCTGCGGGACCTGGCTCACGCGCCCGCGCCAGCGGTCGAAGGAGGCAAGAAGATCGCGGATCGTCTGGCGCGGCCGGGGTTTCAGTTCCTCCGTCTCGGTCAGCGCGCGGGCCGCGCGGGTCAACGAAACGCCGGTGCGGCGGGCGTATTCGTGCACCGTCGCGAGGGTCGATTCGCCGAGGCCGCGCTTGGGCGTGTTGAAGATGCGCTCGAAGGCGAGGTCATCGTCCTCCTGCGCGACGCAGCGCAGATAGGCCAGCGCATCGCGGATTTCCGCCCGCTCGTAGAAGCGCGGACCGCCGATCACCTTGTAGGGCAGGCCGATGGCGACAAACCGCTCCTCGAATTCGCGCATCTGGAAGGAGGCGCGCACGAGAATGGCGACGTCGTTCAGCGAGACGCCCTGGCGCTGAAGCTGCTCGATCGACTCGCCAATGATCCGCGCCTCTTCCTGGCTGTCCCAGACGCCGGTGACAGTCGGCCGCTCGCCCATCGCCGCGTCGGTGAAGAGCGTCTTGCCGAGCCGCCCCTGGTTCTTGGCGATGAGGCCGGCGGCGACGGCCAGGATATGACCGCCCGAGCGGTAGTTGCGCTCAAGGCGAACAACCTTGGCGCCCGGAAAGTCGCGCTCGAAGCGAAGGATGTTGTCGACGTCCGCGCCCCGCCAGCCGTAGATCGACTGGTCGTCGTCGCCGACGCAGCACAGGTTCCCGTTTCCCTGCGCGAGCAGGCGCAGCCAGAGATATTGGACGACGTTGGTGTCCTGGTACTCGTCCACCAGCATGTAGCGGAACCGCCTCTGGAAGGCCGCGAGCACGTCCGCATTCTCGCGAAAGAGTCTGAGCGATTCGAGCAGAAGGTCGCCGAAGTCGACTGCGTTCAAGGTCTTCAGCCGCGCCTGATAGGTCTCGTAGAGGGCCACCGCCCGGCCGCCGGCAAAGGCCGCCGCATCGCTGGCGGGAACATGCTTCGGATCGAGGCCGCGGTTCTTCCAGCCATCGACGAGCGCGGCCAGCGCCCGGGCGGGCCAGCGCTTCTCGTCGATGTTTTCGGCTTGCAGGACCTGCTTGAAGAGCCTGAGCTGGTCGTCGGCGTCGAGGATGGTGAAATTCGGCCGCAACGCCACAAGCTCGGCGTGCATCCTCAGGATTTTCGCCCCGATCGAATGGAACGTGCCGAGCCATGGCATACCCTGCACGGATCCGGTCAGGAGGCCGACACGTTCGCGCATCTCGCGCGCGGCCTTGTTGGTGAAGGTGACCGCAAGAATCTCGTGCGGGCGGGCGCGGCCCGAGGCGATGATGTGGGCGATGCGGGAGGTGAGCACCCGCGTCTTGCCGACGCCCGCGCCTGCGAGCACCAGCACCGGCCCGTCGAGCGCCTCGACCGCGGCGAGCTGTTCGTCGTTCAGCCCGCGCAGATAGACGGGCATGAAACGCCTAGCGAGCGGCGCGCTCAAGGCTTCATCCGCCGGGCGATCGTCCGCGCCATCGTTTCGCTGGGTTTCCGGGCGAATCATGAATTCTGAACATAGGGGAGACGAAGGGCTTTTTGCACCCCTCAGGGCGGTCAAGACCCCTGCTAAACTCACGATTTCGTGCGTTCAATTCTGGTTGATTCCAGGGGAGTCGTCTTCCAAAGCCATGATTTGATGTTATCTCGAAATTGCCGTGAGTTGCGCGAAACCCCTCGCGACGCGGGCGGCAGGCGAGGGATTGGTCGCGAATGCGGTTTGGCCGAATAATTTTGTTTGTCTGCGTGGCGGTCGCCGCCGCGGCGGCTTACGCCGTCTACAAGCCCGATACAGCGGACCGCTGGTCGCCGCGCGTCGCGGCCGCCGCACATCAAGCGCACGACAAGATCTGGCCGCCTCAGGCGCAACCCGGCGGGGCCCAGCCGTCCGGTCCGGCTCCGGTGCTTGTGACGGTCGCCGAAGCGCGGCGCGGCGATTTTCCGGTCATTTTGCAAGGGCTCGGCGAAGTTCAGGCCTTCAATACCGTCACGGTTCGCGCCAGAGTGGACGGACAGATAGACAAAATCGCATTCCAGGAAGGCCAGATGGTCCAGAAGGGAGACCTGCTCGCCGAGATCGACCCCCGCCCCTTTCAGGCGACGCTGGAGGCGGCCAAGGCGAAAAAGCAGCAAGACGAGGCGAACCTGACCAACGCCAAGCTGGACCAAGCCCGCTACGCGCTCCTCGCCAAACAGAGCTTTGCGACCCAGCAACAGCTCGACACGCAGAATTCCATGGTCAACCAATTGACCGCCGCCATCGCCGCCGACGCCGCCACGATCGACGCCGCCGCCGTCCAACTCAGCTACACCAAAATCGTCGCGCCGATCTCGGGGCGTCTGGGCTACCGCCTCGCCGACCAGGGAAATCTGGTGAGCGCCAGCCAGCAGACGGCGATCGTCAGCATCGCCCAACTCGAGCCGATCGCCGTCGTTTTCACCCAGCCGCAGGATCATGTGGACGAGATCAACGCGAAGCTGAAGGAGGGACCTCTCAAGACGATGGTCCTGAACCCCGCGGGTGAGACTATCGCGACCGGAAAGCTTGTCGTGTCCGACAACCGGGTCGACCCGCTGAGCGGCACAATCAAACTCAAAGCCGAGTTCGATAACAAGGACCATGCGCTCTGGCCCGGACTCGCGGTCACCGTCGGCCTGCAAGTCGGCGTGGACAAGAATGCGATTCTCGTGCCCGCCGAGGCCGTCCAGCGCGGACAAAAGGGCCTCTACGTCTATGTAATCGACAACGACAACCGAGCGCAGGTTCGTCAGGTCAAGGTGCCCGACCAGAATACGACCGAGGCCGTTATCGCCGACGGCGTGAAGGATGGCGAGAAAGTCGTGACGTCCGGCGTCTTCATGCTCGAGCCAGGCGCGCCGGTGACGATTCAGCCCGCGCGGGGGAGCTGAGCCGGCCGTGGGCATTTCCGCTCCGTTCATCCGCCGACCGATCGCGACCACGCTCATCATGGTCGCGGTGTTTCTGGTCGGCCTTGTCGCCTTTCCCTCGCTTCCGGTCGCGCCGCTGCCGCAGGTCGACTTCCCGACGATCACGGTCACCGCGCAATTGCCGGGCGCGTCGCCGGAGACGATGGCGACATCCGTCGCCCAGCCTCTTGAGCGGCAATTCGCCCAGATCGCGGGCGTAAGCCAGATGACGTCGACGAGTTCGCTTGGCACAAGCGCCATCACCATCCAGTTCGACCTCGACCGTAACATCGACGGCGCGGCGAATGACGTGCAGGCGGCGATCAACGCAGCTTCCGGCCAATTGCCGAAAGACCTCCCAAGTCCGCCGACCTATCGCAAGGTCAATCCGTCCGACACGCCGATCCTCATCCTCTCGGTCACGTCGGCTGTCGAACCTATCATCGAGGTGGACGACACGGCGGAGAACATTCTCGCTCAGCGCATCAGCCAGATTTCTGGCGTGTCGCTCGTGCGCGTCGGCGGTCAGCAGACGCCGGCAGTCCGTATCCAGGTCGATCCTGCCAAACTCGTCCAAAAAGGACTGCAACTCGAGGATATCCGCCAGCAGATCGGCATCGCAACCGTCAACAGTCCCAAAGGCACGATACAGGGCCAAAAGCAGGCATTCACGATCTACGACAACGATCAGCTTCTGACGGCGAAGCCCTGGAACAACGTCATCATCGCGTGGCGAAACGGGGCGCCGGTGCGCGTGAGCGATATTGGCGAAGCGGTGATGGGGCCGTTCGACACGACGCAGGCGGCTTGGGCAAATGGCAAGCCCGGCGTTTTTCTCGTCGTCTTCAAGCAGCCCGGCGCCAACGTCATCACCACCGTTGAATTGATCAAGAAGACCCTTCGCCAGTTGCAGGCCTCGATCCCGCCCAGCATCAAGGTCCAGGTTCTATCAGACCGGACGACAACCATCAGGGCGTCGGTTCAGGACGTTGAACGTACGCTCATCCTTACGGTCATCCTTGTTGTTGGCGTTATCTTCGTGTTCCTGCGCAGCGTGTGGGCGACGATTATCCCGAGCATCACGGTGCCACTCGCCCTCCTCGGCGCCTCTGCGCTCATGTGGGCGGTCAGCTATAGCCTCGACAATCTATCGTTGATGGCTTTTACCATCGCGGTCGGTTTCGTCGTCGACGACGCCATCGTCATGCTGGAAAACATCACCCGCCATATCGAGGAGGGCGAGCAGCCATTCGAGGCGGCGCTCAAGGGATCGGCGGAGATCGGCTTTACGATCATTTCGATATCGATCTCGCTGGTGGCCGTGCTGATCCCGCTCTTGATGATGAGCGGCATCATTGGACGGCTATTTCGAGAATTCTCGGTGACGATCGCAATGACGATCGCGGTCTCGGCATTCGTATCGCTGACCCTGACGCCGATGATGGCTTCGCGCTTCCTAAAGCCCCATAACGAGGAAAAGCACGGCAAGCTCTATAAGCTCAGCGAACGCGGCTTCGACGCCCTGCAGAACGGCTACGAGCGCGGGATCGACTTCGTTCTGCGTCATCGCTTCGCGACGTTGCTCACCTTCTTCGCGACCGTTATCGCGACAGGCTATCTGTTCGTCATCATTCCAAAAGGCTTCTTCCCGCAGCAGGACACGGGCATCCTCTTCGGCACAACGGAAGCGGGGCAGGATGTGTCCTTCGCCGAGATGTCCAAGTTGCAGCAAAGGGCCGGCGCAATCGTCCTGGCGGATCCTGCGGTCGCGACCATGGCGATGGGCCTCGGCACAGGCGTCGGCAATGCGACCTCAAACAACGGCCGCATGTTCATAACCTTGAAGCCCCGCGAAGACCGTGACGTGGACGCGTTCCAGGTCATCGCGCGCCTGCGGCCGAAACTGGCGACAATTCCGGGCATGCGCGTCTATCTGCAGGCGGCGCAAGACGTGACCGTCGGCGCACGCTTCTCGAAAACTCAGTTCCAGTACACGCTGCAGGACGCCAATCTGGACGAACTGAGCAATTGGGCTCCGAAGGTTCTCGACAAGCTGAAATCGCTGCCCGAACTGCGCGATGTGGCGACAGACCAGCAGAATTCCGGCACGACGCTGACGCTCAAGATCGATCGTGATCTGGCGTCGCGCTACGGCATTCAGCCTCAGCTTATCGACGACACGCTCTATGACGCCTTCGGCCAACGGCAGGTCACGCAATATTTCACTCAGCTCAATACCTATGACGTGATCCTCGAGGTCACGCCGAAGATGCAGCAAGACCCGGACGCCGCTCGAAAAGATCTATATCCGGTCGCCGGCCACCGGGCAGATGGTGCCCATGAGCGCCTTCGCAAAATGGACGACGGCTCCCGTCATGCCGCTGTCGATCAGCCACCAGGGGCAGTTTCCGGCGATTACGATCAGCTTCAATCTCGCCAGCGGCGTTGCGCTCGGCCCGGCGACGGAGGCCATCCAGAAGGCGATGCGTCAGATCCAGCTGCCCGCCGGGCTTTCCACGACCTTCCAGGGCAATGCGCAAGCGTTCCAGGATTCGCTTGCGACCGTGCCGTTGCTGATCGTGGCGGCGCTCGTCTGCGTCTACATCATCCTGGGCGTGCTCTACGAAAGCTTCATCCACCCGCTGACCATTCTGTCGACCCTGCCTTCGGCGGGCCTTGGCGCTCTCGCGATGCTGATGCTGTTCGGTTACGAGTTCAGCCTCGTGGCCCTGATCGGCACCATCCTTCTTATCGGCATCGTGAAGAAGAACGGCATCATGATGGTGGACTTCGCCATCAGCGCCGAGCGCGACGAAGGACTCTCGACCACCGAGGCGATCCGTAAGGCCGCTCTTCTGCGCTTCCGGCCGATCATGATGACGACGATGGCGGCGTTGCTCGGCTCGGTGCCGCTGATGCTCGAGCCACGGCACCGGATCGGAGCTGCGCCAGCCGCTCGGCTATACGATGTTCGGCGGCCTGATCGTCAGCCAGGCGCTGACCCTGTTCACGACGCCGATCATCTATCTCTATCTCGACAAAGTTGCGCGCTGGCTCTCTGGAGGATCGCGAAAGGCGGCGCCGTCGATGGCGAAGCTCCATGAAAGCCAACCGGAACTGCCGCTCGAGCCCTCGCCCCCCGCCAAGAAGCCGCCGCGCGAGCCTGAATGGGTGGAAGGGCGAGCCCCCGCGGAGTGAAAGCGCACGCAGGCGTCTGCCCGCGTGCTGACAAAGAGTGCTTTTCGGTCAGATGCGCGCGGCCCGCTCGGCGACGAAAAGCGCCCGGTAACGCCGGAGCCGCGGTTCGGCGAGGGCTGCGCGTCCTGGATCCGGCTCGAAGCTGCGCTGCGTCGGCGGCCGTTTGCACACCTCTGCGATGCTGCCGGCGCCGGCCGCCAGCATGCCAAGCCGCGCGGCGCCAAACGCCGCGCCTGCTTCGGCGCCGGCCGCAACGTCGATCGTCAAGCCGGTCACGTCCGCGATCATGCGGCCCCAGAAATCCGAACGCGCGCCACCGCCGACCATCAGCGGCCTCACCGGGCGGGCGCCGGCCAAGTCCAGCACATCGACTGCATCGGCGAAGGAAAACGCAACCCCCTCCATCACGGCGTAGACGATGCGCGTCCGCGCCATGCTCGGAGCGAAGTCCCGCCAGAACGCCCGTCGCTTCAGCGTCGTTGTGCGGGGTGCGCTCGCCGCTGAGATAGGGCAAAAAGACCGGCGCCGACTTGATAGCAGTCTTCGACTGCGCGAATTTTTCGGCGCCCGCAACCAGCGCGCCGATATCCTTTTCCGCGTCCGAGCACCGCGGCGATCCAGGACAGCGAGGAAGCCGCGGAAAGCATGACCGACATGCCGTGCCAGCGATGCGGCAACGCGTGGCAGAAGGCATGCAGGGTCCGCTCCGGCAGGCTGATGAAGCGATCGGTGACGGAAAAGACCACGCCCGAGGTGCCTAGCGAGACGAAACCCGAGCCGGGTTCGGTCGCGCCGACGCCTATCGCGGAAGCGGCATTGTCGCCGCCTCCGCCGGCGATCGGAATCTTTTCGTCACCGAGCCCCCAGGCTTTGGCGACGGAGGGCGAGAGATATGCGGAAACCTCTGAGCCTTCGACCAGCCTCGGCATCGCGTCCAGCGTCAGGCCCGTCGCCTGAAGCAGGACCTCGTCCCAGGCGCGCTTGCCGACGTCGAGCCACAGGGTGCCGGCGGCGTCGGACATCTCGGAGACCGCTTCGCCGGAAAGGCGCAGGCGCACATAATCCTTCGGCAAGAGGACGCGCTTCGTCGCCTTGGCGATCTCCGGCTCGTGGCGCGCCACCCACAGCATCTTTGGGGCGGTGAAGCCGGGCATCGCAATGTTTCCGGTCCGCTTGGCGAGATCCGGCACTCGGGCGCGCAATTCGTCGCATTCGGCGAAGGAGCGGCCGTCGTTCCAGAGGATCGCCGGCCGCAAGCGGCTTGTCATTGGCGTCCAGCAGCGTCGCGCCGTGCATCTGTCCGGAAAGGCCGACGCCGCCGAGCGAGGCGAAGGCTTCCGGCGCGTGCCGACGAACGGCGGCGACAGACGCTTCGACCCCCTCGACCCAGTCGTCCGGGTTTTGCTCGCTCCACAACGGCTGCGGGCGGGATACGCTGAGGGGCGCGGTCGCCTCCGCCACGGTCCGCTGATCGGCGTCGATCAGGAGCGCCTTCACCGAAGACGTGCCGATATCGAGCCCGAGATAAGTCTGATGCGCCTTCGCCATACGGGTTCCCTCCCTTGCGGCGCAAACCCTTAGCCGAAAGCCCGAAGCTTGTCGCGCTTAGGCGCGGGGCGTGGAGCCCTTTCGCGCGTCTTCCGCATAACGAAGCTGGAACCGCTGTATCTTCCCCGTCTGCGTCTTCGGCAATGCATCCACAAAGCGAACGAGACGCGGATATTTGTAAGGAGCAATGGTCGCCTTGACATGATTTTGGAGTTCGAAGCGCCAACGCTTCGTCGGCGCGCGCCTCAGGCTTCAATACGACAAAGGCGGCGACGATCTGTCCGCGATCCTCGTCCGCAACCCCGACGACCGCGCATTCCGCGACCGCCTCGTGAGTGAGGAGCGCTGTTTCGACTTCGGGGCCCGCGATGTTGTAGCCTGCCGAGATAATCATGTCGTCGTTGCGCGCGGCGAAACGGAAATAGCCTTCCTCATCCTCGGTGAAGGCGTCTCCGGTTACGTTCCAGCCGTTCTGAACGTATTCTGACTGGCGTGGATCGGCGAGATAGCGGCAACCAGTCGGCCCACGCACGGCGAGCCGGCCGACCGCGCCCCGCGGAACTTCGTTGAAGGCGTCGTCAACAATCTTCGCTTCATATCCGGGAGCGGGCGCCCGGTGACGCCCGGCCGGCAGTCGTCAAGCCGGCTGCCGATGAAAACATGAAGCATTTCCGTCGAGCCCATGCCGTCGAGGATGGGAACGCCGGTGCGGCGCGTCCAGGCCTCGTGCACCGGAGCTGGCAGGGTCTCTCCCGCGGAGACAGCCAAGCGAAGCGACGAGAAATCTGCGCCCTCATCGATTGCCGCGGTCATCGTCCGATAGGCGGTCGGCGCGGTGAAGCAGACTGTCGCCCGGTGACCCTCGATGATTTTGACGAGGTTCGGCGGAGTTGCGCTTTCGATCAGCACCGACGATGCGCCGAAGCGCAGCGGAAAAATGGCGAGGCCTCCGAGCCCGAAAGTGAAGGCGATCGGCGGCGAACCGACGAAAACGTCGTCCGGCCGCACTTTCAGAACCTCTTTCGCATAGCCATCGGCGATGATCAGGAGGTCGCGATGGAAGTGCATGGTCGCCTTCGGGGAACCCGTCGTGCCCGAGGTGAACCCGAGCAACGCAACGTCGTCACGCCCCGTGCGGACCGCCGCGAAACTCGTGGGCTTCCTCAACGCGATTCGGTCGAGTTCCGAATCGTGATTTGCCGTGCCGTCGAAGCCGACGACGCTTTTCAGGAAGCGGCTTTCTTTGGCGCATGCGACCAACTCGTCGAGGAGGCGGGTATCGCAAAGCGCCAGTCCGATCTCTGCCTTATCGACGATTTTCGCAAGCTCGCCCGCCCGAAGCATCGGCATGGTGTTCACCACCACCGCCCCCGCTTTGGTGGCTGCCAGCCAACACGCGATCATCGCCGGGTTGTTGCCCGAACGGACCAGGACGCGGGCGCCTGGAACGATCCCGCAATCTTCGACCAACGCGCGGGCAAGACGGTTGGTCCACTCCGAAAGCTCCCGATATGTCCGTTGGCGGCCATGGCCAATGAGGGCGACGCGATCGCCAAAGCCCATTTCGACCATGCGATCGGTCAGCTCGACAGCCGCATTGACATGGTCGGGATAGTCGAAACCCTCCAGCAGAAAATCCGGCCATTGTTCGGGCGGCGGGAGGTTGTCGCGAGCGAATGTGTCAAGGTGAGCGGTCGGACCCAACATGGCTTTTCTCCCCGCCCAGCGGCAGCATCTCCGGCGGCTCGAGCGAACATAGTTGAAGCTTATAACATCTCCAGCGGTAGTTTTGAAGCCCCCCGCAGGGCTTCGACCGTACGCCGAACATGATATGGAGGACCAGCCAGCGTCAGACCGGTGAGGAACAATGGACGGGGAAACGACAGGGGTTATCGCCCGCGCGCGAGGGCAAAGCATCGGCGATTTGCTGCGTCGCTCGGCAAAGCGACATCCAGACAAGACTGCGGTGATTTGCGGCTCGGCGCAGTGGAGCTATGCGGAATTCGACGCGGTTTGCAATCGGCTGGCGCGTGGCTTGATCGGCGCGGGCGTGAACAAGGGTGACCGCGTCGCGGCGCTTTCCCGCAACTCCCATGCTTTCGCCGCACTTCGCTTCGCGCTCGCAAGGCTCGGCGCCGTCCTGGTGCCGATCAACTTCATGCTGAACGCGAACGAGATCCACTTCATCCTGAAGAGTTCGGGAGCCAAGCAACTCGCTGTCGGAGGCGACTTCGTGGAAACCGCCCGGGCCGCGGCCAAGGATTCGTCAGTCGAGGCGCTCATCTGGCTGCCCGGCGAGGAACCGTCGTCGCCTCCCTCCGGCGTGACGCCGTTTGACGCTTTGCTAGACGAAGACGCTACACCTCCGCTGGAGGAGGTTGAAGGCGCTGACATTGCCCAAATTGTTTACACGAGCGGAACCGAATCTCTGCCCAAAGGCGCCGCTCTCACGCACGAGGCCGTAATCTGGCAATACGTGAGCTGCATTGTCGATGGCGGCATGACCGCCGAAGACCTCGTGCTGCACGCGATGCCGCTCTACCATTGCGCGCAGCTCGATGTGTTCCTCGGCCCGGCCGTCTACCTCGGCGCGACGAATGTGATCATCGGCAAACCAAGCCCTGATGTCATCCTGAAGCAAATCGAGACGCACAAGATCACGAGCTTCTTCGCGCCGCCGACCATCTGGATCGGGCTGCTCCGCTCGCCGGCTTTCGGGGCGACTCAGCTCTCGAGCCTGCGGAAGGGTTACTACGGCGCCTCTATCATGCCGGTCGAGGTGCTGCTTGAAATGCAGCGTCGCCTCCCCTCCGTGCGGCTCTGGAATTTCTACGGCCAGACAGAGATCGCGCCGCTAGCAACCGTGCTCAAACCCGAGGACCAGTTGCGGAAGGCCGGCTCGGCGGGACGAGCGGCCCTCAATGTCGAGACGCGAGTCGTCAGGCCCGACATGGCCGATGTCGAGGTGGGCGAGGTCGGCGAGATCGTGCACCGTTCGCCGCATTTGATGTCGGGCTATTACAACGACCCCGACAAGTCGGCAGCCGCTTTCGCCGGCGGATGGTTTCACAGCGGGGACCTCGGAACGATCGACGAGGAGGGCTATATCACCGTCGTCGATCGCATGAAGGACATGATCAAAAGCGGCGGCGAGAATGTCGCCAGCCGCGAGGTGGAGGAGGCGATCTACCGGCTGCCGCAGGTTTCGGAAGTGGCGGTCGTCGGCCTGCCCGATCCCAAATGGGTGGAGGCCGTGACCGCGGTCATCGTCGTGAAGCAGGGACAGACGCTGACCGCCGATGCGGTGCAAAAGCACTGCGCTGGCTCGATGGCGCATTTCAAGACGCCCAAGCGCGTCGTTTTTGTCGACAACCTGCCCCGCAACCCCAGCGGCAAGCTTCTGAAACGCGAGCTGCGCGACACGTTTGGCGGCCCGCTGTCAGAAGATCAATTGCGGTAGGCGGTTCGCCGTCTTGGCTGTTTGGGGCTCTTTCCGCACTCGGGGGCGGGAGTGAGCCTCGTTGGCGGCCGCGAATTGAAGATGATAAGCCTTGCCCGTGAAAGACCGCCCGACCCGGTTGCGCCCCAGCCGTCCGGGCGAACGCTAGAATCCCGTCGGGCCTCTAGAGAAGGAACTTCCGATGAATGGGAAAGACGCATTTATGGGGCTCGGGCTCGCAGTGTTCTTGTTGTTGTTGATCATATTTGCGTTAAGGGAAGAGGGCAGAAACTGGAGAAGTTATCTCGATTTACTGAAGGGCGACGAGCGTCAACGGATGGTCGGAAAATCAAGATTTACGAATCCCAATTCCAAAAAGTAGCGCGCGCTCGGCCACCGAGCTTTCGGCGGCCCATGCTCTGTTCCTCGAGTTCGAGGGTGCGCGTCTGTAAAAAAAACCCCTGCTCGCGAGCCGGGGCTGTCACTTCGTGAGATATCTGCCGCGCGTCAGTCGACTTTCAGATTTCCGGCCGACGCACGGCCGGTGCGCTTGTCCGCGACGATTTCATAAGCGAGCTTCTGACCCTCACTGAGGTCTCGCAGTCCTGCCTGTTCGACAGCGCTGATATGGACGAAGACATCCTTCCCGCCATCGTCAGGCTGAATGAAGCCGAACCCTTTCGTTGCATTGAACCATTTGACGGTTCCAGTAGCCATAGATCGTTCCCATGCAGTCAGGTTAGTCCAGCGGAAGCTGTGAATGGGCGACCGCTATCGGCGCCGAGCATGCCGCCGGCGCGTCCTGTTGGACGCCGAAAGCCGGCCAGACATCGATGGATTTGGGTAGCCGCTGAATGGGGTGAATTGATGTCGTAAGGGAAGCGCCCCGGGGCCTTCACCCGCTTCGCTAGACCCATGCGCCGACGGCATGAGCGATCTGCGCGCCGACCTCATAATAAGCTTCGCGCAGCAAGGGCAGCGACGGTTTTTCCGGAGTTGTTAATGGCAGCGGCAAATCCTTCTCGGCGATACGACCGAGCAGGTGGTCGGCCAGCGCCCGGCCGAAGACAGTGCCAGGGCCAATGCCTCGCCCATTGTAGCCGCAGAAGGCAAGGACATTGTCGGCGAGCCGATGGAAGCGGGGCACTGCGTCAGCGGTCATGCCAATCATGCCGTACCATTGATGCTCGAACAGGACGTCTCCAAGGGTTGGAAAAAGCTTCTTCAACGAACGTTGGGCCCATGCCCGATGCACGGGCAGGCCGGCGTTACGCAGCGCGCCAACGCTGCCGAATACGAGCCGCCCATCGCGATCGCAGCGGAACGAGCTTAGGATCGTCTTGGTGTCCCAGCAACCTTCGCGGCCGGGAAGGATGGACGCACGCGCTGCGGGCGGAAGCGGCGCGGTGGCGAAATTGAAATAAGGGAGCCGCACCTGCTCCCGCCGCAGCTCGGGCCAGGGCGTTCCCTCCCCATAAGCGTCGGTCGCCATGATCACGCGATCGGCAACCACCTGCCCATCCGCCGTGGACAAGCGCCATTGCGCTCCGCTGCGCTCGGCCCGGCGCACAGGGCTTTGCGTATGGATCGCCGCGCCGGCGGCGATCGCAGCCCGCGCGAGGCCGCGAGCGTACGCCAGCGGCTGAATGGTGCCGGCCCGCATGTCGAGGAGCGAGCCAGAATAGACATCCGCGCCAATCCTTTTCGCCGTCTCCTCGCGCGACAGCAGCGTCACGGGCGCGCCGCGCTCGCCCCATTGCTCCGCGCGCTCTCGAAGTTCCGCTAAACCCGAGGCGCCGACCGCGCAGTGGAGCGTGCCATTGTGCACAGGGTCGCACGCGATGCCGTAGGTCTCGATCGTCTGCCAGACCGCCGAGGGCGCCGAGCCGAGAAAATCCAGCGCGCGCTCGCCATAGTCCTCACCGAGGACCTTCGGGAACTCGCGGGGCATGACCCACATGCCCGCGTTGACCAGCCCGACATTCCGGCCCGCGCCGCCGAATCCGACCTCGACGGCCTCAAGAGCGACAACCCTCGCGCCGGCCTCCGCGAGCCGCAAAGCGGCCGAAAGGCCAGTGTAGCCGCAGCCGACAACCGCGACATCCGCCTTTACATCGCCTCTGAGCGGCGCGGTCGGCGCAGCGGTAGGCGCCGTCGCTTCCCAAAGGCCGTGCGACAGCGGATTGTTCAGCATTACCGGGTTTGCTCCTTAGTCGGCGGCGTTATGACGCCCTGCCCGCGCAATGAAAAGCCCGCCGAACGTCTCCGAAAGGCGGAAACTGCGCCTCTCGACCCTCGCGAAAAGCGCGCCTATAGAACGCGCGACCTGTCCAACGGCATAGAGCAAGAGCAAATTCAATGGCCCATCACGGTCCCGATCTTGGCCCCTTTCAATGGGACGACCCCCTTCTCCTCGAAGGCCAGCTAACTGAAGACGAGCGGATGATCCGCGATACGGCGCGCGACTTTGCGGCGAAGATGCTGCGGCCGCGAATTGAGCGAGGCCTATCTGCACGAGAAGACCGACCCGAAACTCTTCCGGCTGATGGGCGAAGCGGGCCTCCTCGGCGTAACGCTGCCAGAGGATTATGGCTGCGCCGACGCCGGCTATGTCGCCTATGGCCTTGTCGCGCGCGAGATCGAGACGGTCGACTTCAGGCTATCCGCTCGATGATGAGCGTCCAATCGCTCGCTCGTGATGTATCCGATATACGCCTACGGCTCCGAGGAGCAGCGCAAAAATATCTGCCGAAGCTCGCCAGCGGCGAATGCCATCGGCTGCTTCGGCCTGACCGAGCCCGATGCCGGTTCCGATCCCGGCGGCATGAAGACGCGAGCGGAGAAGATCGCCGCACGGCTACCGGCTGACGGGCTCGAAAATGTGGATCACCAACGCGCCGATCGCCGACGTTTTCGTTGTCTGGGCGAAATCCTCCGCGCATGACGGAAAAATCCGCGGCTTCGTCCTCGAAAAAGGCATGAAGGGCCTCTCGGCCCCGAAGATCGAAGGCAAGCTTTCGCTGCGCGCCTCGATAACCGGCGAGATCGTGCTCGACGGCGTCGAGGTTCCGGAGAAGCGCCCTGCTGCCCAACGTCTCGGGCCTTAAAGGCCCGTTCGGCTGCCTCAACCGCGCTCGCTACGGCATCGCCTGGGGCGCGATGGGCGCGGCGGAGGATTGTTGGCATGCGCGCGCGCCAGTACGGGCTCGACCGCAAGCAGTTTGGCAAGCCTCTCGCGGCGAACGCAGCTTGTTCAGAAGAAGCTCGCCGACATGCAGACAGAGATTGCGCTTGGCCTCAACGCAGCGCTGCGGGTTGGCCGGCTCATCGATGAGGGGAACGCCGCGCCCGAAATGATCTCGCTGATCAAGCGCAACAATTGCGGCAAGGCGCTCGACATCGCGCGCACGGCTCGCGACATGCACGGCGGCAATGGCATCCAGACGAATTCCACGTCATGCGCCACGTCGCCAATCTCGAAACGGTCAATACCTACGAGGGCACGCACGACGTGCATGCGCTGATCCTTGGCAGGGCGCAGACTGGATTGCAGGCGTTTTTCTGAGGGCGCCCGAATGAGTTCGAGCTTTCCTCTCCGGCGCCACGCCGCCGCCTCTCGACCAGGAAACGGCGGTGACGCGGCGAGAAACCGAGGAGGCGGAGCGCGTGACCGCCCTTTCCGGCATTCGCGTCGTTGAACTGGCGCGCGTGCTCGCGGGGCCATGGATCGGCCAGACGCTTGCCGATCTTGGCGCCGACGTCGTTAAGGTGGAAAGCCCCGGGCGGCGACGAGACGCGGGGTTGGGGGCCGCCGTTCCTCGAAACCGACGGAGAGAAGGCCGCCGCGTATTTCCATGGCTGCAATCGCGGCAAACGCTCGATCGTCGCTGATTTTGCGACCGAGCGTGGACGTGAGATCGTGCGCAAGCTCGCCACGCGCTCGGACGTGCTCATCGAAAATTTCAAGGTCGGCGGCTTGCAGAAGTTCGGCCTCGACTACGAGAGCCTCAAGGCAATCAACCCGCGCCTCATCTACTGCTCGCTGACCGGCTTCGGTCAAACGGGTCCGTACGCCAAGCGCGCCGGCTACGATTTCCTTATTCAGGGAATGTCCGGATACATGGACATCACCGGCGAGCCGGACGGCCCGCCAGAAAAGGTCGGCGTTGCGGTTTGCGACCTCTTTACTGGTCTCTACGGCGTCATCGCGATCGAGGCGGCGCTGATCGCGCGCGATCGTGATGGTGAAGGCCAGCATATCGACCTGTCGCTGTTCGATACGATGGGCGCGATGCTCGCCAACCAGGCGATGAACTTTCTCACCTCCGGCAACCCGCCCAAGCGGATGGGCAACGCCCATCCAAATCTTGCGCCGTATCAGACGCTGCCCGTCGCCGACGGCTGGCTGATCATTGCGGTCGGCAATGACGGGCAGTTCGGGCGGCTCTGCGGCGCGCTCGGACTTGAGGCGCTCGCGGCGACCCGCGCTTTATCAGCAACGCGGCCCGCGTCGCACACCGCAAGGTTCTGGAGGAAGCGCTGATCGCAAAGACACGGCTCTGGAAGCGCGACGACCTGCTCGCGGCGCTTGAAGCCGCTGTCGTCCCGGCCGGGCCGATCAACACGGTGGCCGACCTTTTTGCCGATCCTCAGTTCGCCGCACGCGGCATGCGAATCGATCCGCAGGGCGTTCCCGGCGTCCGCACACCCCTCGTGATGAGCGCGAACCCGCTCGCCCTGGACCGCCGGGCGCCTAGGCTCGGGGAACATCAGAACGAGATTTTGCGCGAAATCGGGCTGGCGTGACACCGTCCGGCGTACCTCTGCCCATGATCGTTTGTCGCCGACACGACCGCGAACGGGACGATCGCTCCCGCTACGCATCTAGCCTCGCCCCCTCCCGGGCGACGTAAATAAAAATAGAAATTTCTTGCCATATATTCTGTTATTCAGGATAATGTTCGGAAGCCGCTCCTGATTGGGTCTTAACGGGCCGCCTTTTGAACTCAGGCTTGCGGGCGGATTATGGAAGGGACAAGCCGATGGAACGCCTGAATCTGCAGAGGCTGCGAAAGCTGCAAACGGACGTCCGGCGATGAAGCGGCTTGCAACTCATTGAAAAGATGGAATCCCGCGCGACCGAACGGCGGAAGTCGCGCGGCAATGGCTGCAAATGCTGGCCCCCAGAAACAGAGTTGCAGGGCGCGCGCGGAGATAACGCCCCTCGGTCGATCGGGAGCGAACTGGCTCCTTGGGTGTTTACGCTTCTCCGCACTCACGGCGTCGCTTGACGCCGCTCACTGCTGCAGCGCAAACCGAAGATCATGAACAAAGCAACAGCGATCCCCACCATACGAAACGTTTGCGTCTATTGCGGATCCGGTTTTGGAGCCGACCCACGCTTTGCGGAGGCTGCGGAGGCGCTCGGCCGCTCACTCGCGGAAGCGGGCATCGGGCTCGTCTATGGCGGCGGAGGCGAAGGGCTCATGGGCGCCGTCGCGCGCGCAACACTCGCGGCGGGAGGCCGGGTGACAGGGATCATTCCGAGCTTCCTGATCCGCAAGGAGCATCCGCTGACCGACGCGCAGGAACTCCTCATCGTCGACACGATGCACGAGCGCAAACAGGCGATGTTCGACCGCTCGGATGCCTTCGTCGCGCTGCCTGGCGGCGTAGGAACGCTGGAGGAACTCGTCGAGCAGATGACCTGGGCGCAGCTCGACCGTCACGTCAAGCCGATCCTGATCGCAGACATCTTCGGATTCTGGCGGCCGTTGCTTGGGCTATTCGCGCACATGAATAATCAGGGCTTCATCCGCAGCGGACTCGAACTGCGATACCTGGTGGCGGAAAAAGTCGAGGACATCGTGCCCATGCTGAGACTCGCAACGGAACGCAATGCCGAGCGCGCCGGGACGGCGCCCGCTTCCTCTCACAAGATGTAAATGGCGCCGAGAGCCTGAAACGAACACGGCCGCCCGAAGGCGGCCGCGGCTATGTCAGAACGAAACGGAAGGATCATTTCTTGCCGTAAAGCTCGGCGACATATTCCCAGTTGATGAGGTGATCGACGAAGGCCTTGAGATAGTCGGGACGTCGGTTGCGATAGTCGATGTAATAGGAGTGCTCCCATACGTCGACGCCAAGAATGGGCGTGCCGCCGTGAACGAGCGGGTTCTCGCCATTCGGGGTCTTCATGACCTCGATCTTGCCGCCCTTGACCGCGAGCCACGACCAGCCCGAGCCGAACTGGGTGACGCCGCCCTGGATGAAGTCTTCCTTGGCTTTCTCGACGGAACCGAACGAGTCCTTCAGCGCCTTTTCCAGCTCGCCCGGGATCGACCCGCCGCCGTTGGGCTTCATCCATTTCCAGAAATGGATATGGTTGAAATGCTGGCCGGCGTTGTTGAAGACTGCGGCGATTCTTGCCGAACGAGCCCTTGACGATTTCCTCGAGCGGCTTGCCTTCCCACTCGGTGCCTTTGAGAGCATTGTTCCCATTGTTGACGTAGGCGAGGTGATGCTTGTCGTGGTGATATTCGAGGGTCTCGCGCGACATATAGGGGCCAAGCGCCTCATAGGCGTAGGGCAGATCAGGCAGAGTGAAACTCATGGGGAGGCTCCTTGGCGTATCGGCTGGGAGAGAGGGCGCCGGCCGGAGGGGCCGGCCACCTGTCGCCCGCAAGTCTAGCCCCCTGGCGCTTGCCTCGCAACAGGGCGCTGCCCGCGACGACCTGCGCGTTGACCCGTTCTCGGCGTCGTTCTAGGCCTCAGCGGAAGGCTGAGGCCAGGAGAGTCTATGTTCAAGCATATATTGATTCCGACCGACGGGTCCGATCTGTCGCGCAAGGCGATGCTCTATGGCATACAACTCGCCAAGGAATCCGGCGCGAGAGTGACGGGCATCAACGTCACCCAGCCCTACCAGGCCGTATCGATGGACGCCGTGCTCGTATCGATGGGACAGGACGAATACGATGAAGGCGCCAAGCGCCTTTCGGAGCGCGCGCTCGAACAGGTGAAGATAGCCGCCGACGCTGCAGGCGTTCCCTGCGACACAATCAGCGAGGTCCTTGACCAGCCCTACCGCGCCATTATCGACGCAGCGCTCGAAAAGGGCTGCGACCTCGTCGTCATGGCCTCGCACGGCCGGCGCGGACTTTCCGCTCTGCTGCTCGGCAGCGAAACGGCAAAGGTGCTCACCCACTCAACGATTCCGGTGCTGGTCTATCGCTAAGTCCATCACGCGCGGCGCGGACGCTATTGCGCCCGCGCTGCCGCCGCTGCAGCGAGATTGGAGTCCTTGGCGCGATCCGCCCGCGTCTGTCTGAACTTCACGATCTGCTGGTCGGCAAGCACGCCGATCAGGATGACAGTTCCCATGACGGCGAAGTTCAACGAACTCGGGATGCCGAGAAGATTAACGAGATTCTGGAGCACCTGAAGCAGGATCGCGCCAAGTACGATGCCCAGAATGGACCCCTCGCCGCCGCGCAGCGAACATCCGCCAAGCACCGCCGCCGCGATGCCATAGAGCTCATAGAAATTGCCGTGGCTGGCTGGCGAGATCGAGCGGGTGTACATGGTGAGGAAGATCGAGGAGACGCCCGCGAGCGCGCCGCAGATGATATAGGCCGCAGTGATGATGCGCTTGGTCGCGATGCCGGAGTAAAGCGCCGCCTCCTCGTTCTTGCCGATCGCGAATAGATAGCGGCCGAACACCGAACGGTGCAGCACGACGCCCATAATCGCTGCGACGACAAGGAAAATGATGAAGGTGTTGGGCACGCCGAAGCTGCGTCCCGTCGTGATCCATTCAAGCGCCGGAAACGACTGTCCAAACTCGAATCCAGCCGTTCCGTCGTTCGTGTACCAACGCGCTACGCCGCGGTAGATCAGGAGGCCGCAAAGAGTCACGACGAACGGCTGCAGATTCATGCGCGTGATCAGCAGCCCGTGCACCCAGCCTAGAAGGACGCCAAACGCCACGATCACGATGACTGCGATCTCCCAGGGCACATGATATGTCACGAGCATGTCGACGAAGATGACGCCGAACAGGGCGAACTCAGAACCGATCGAAAGATCGATGCCCCCGGTGATGATGACGAAACCTTCGCCAATCGAAAACAGACCGAACAAGCCGACAAGATTGGCTGTGTTGGCGAGATTGATCGGAGAAATGAAGCGGGGGTTCAGGAACGCCACCACCGCGCCCACGACAATGATGAGAAGGAAAAGTCCCAGATCTTTCTTAAGCATGAGAGCCCTTCTTGAGCATCACGTCGCGGTGTGTTCATGCCCGCGCGCAACCGCGAGCCGCATGACGTTTTCTTCCGAAAACTGGTCTCGCGTGAGCGCCCCGCCGACCGCGCCTTCCTGCATCACTACGATCCGGTCGCTGACCCCGATCACCTCCTCCATGTCGGACGAGATCATCAGAATTGCGACGCCCGCGTCCGCGAGCGCGCGCATGAGCGTGTAGATTTCAGACTTCGAGCCGACGTCGATGCCGCGGGTGGGCTCGTCGAACATCATCACCTTGGGCTTCATCGACAGCCATTTGCCAAGGACGACCTTCTGCTGATTGCCGCCCGATAGCGCGCCGGCTCTCGTCTCGACGTTGGGCGCCTTGATGTTCAGGGCATCGCGCTGACGCATCGCGTTGTCGCGCTCCGCAGCTCGGTCGAGGAGCCGAAGCGTAGCGAAAGCGCGAAGGTTCGCGAGCGAGACATTCTCGGTGATCGAATTGACCAGGACGAGCCCATAGCGCTTGCGGTCTTCCGGGACGAGATAGACGCCATGCGCGATGGCGTCCGCCGGCGATCCGATCGAGACCGGTTTGCCATTGAGCCTGATCTCGCCTCCGACGGCGATGTCGACGCCAAACAGAGTCCGGGCGAATTCTGTGCGGCCGGCGCCGATCAGCCCGGCCATGCCAAGAATCTCGCCGGCGTGCAGCGAAATATCAAGAGCGTGCGCCGGATTGGCTTGCGTGCGCAGCCCGACCGCAGCCAAAACTTCTTCTCCGGGCGGCGCGGCCGGCGGAATGTAAAGCGACTTGAGGTCGCGGCCGATCATCATACGGATCATCGCATCGCGGTGGATCTGGCCCTTGGTAAGCTCGCCGACGACCGACCCGTCTCGTAGACAGACAACCCTGTCGGCGCAGCGTCCCACCTCGTTCAGGCGATGGGTGATAAATATTACCGATACCCCGTCCGCCTTGAGTTCCGCGACCACACGCAGGAGCCGATCAGTCTCGGTCGATGTCAGGCTCGAGGTCGGCTCGTCCATGATGACGATGCGCGCGTTCAGCGAGAGGGCCTTGACGATCTCCAGAAGCTGCCGCTGAGCGAGCGACAAGTCCGAGACGAGATCTTCGACGCCGAAATCGACGTCGAGGCGTTTGAGAAGCGGGCCAACGATGCGCTTTACCGCGGCGCGATCCACGAGCTTCAACGGTCCGGCATAGAGCGGCTCGCGGCCGAAGAGGACATTGGCGCCGACGTCTAGGTTCTCGAACAGATTGAGTTCCTGGTGAACGAACGCAATCCCCGCGGCGATAGCGTCGTTCACTGTCAGCCTAGGACGGTCCAGGCCGTCGATGCGGATCATTCCGCTATCGGGCGCGACAACGCCCCCCAATATTTTCATCAGGGTGGATTTGCCCGCGCCGTTCTCGCCGATGAGCGCCAGAACCTCGCCCTTTGCAACCGAAAGGCTGACGTGGTTGACTGCCCGGACGCCGGGATAGCTTTTGCTGAGTTCGATCAGTTCGAGAAGGTTGTCCGCCAAAGCCCCGCCCGACGCGAAAGCGACGCCGCGCGCGGACGCGGCGCCTGAAATGAAAGCTGCGCCGGCCACGCCTGAATGGCAGGCCGGCGCTCGATCCGTTTCAGGATCAGGATTTGCCCTGACGCTCCTTCAGAACCTTCCAGAAGTCATCAACATTCGACTTGTCGATGATCTTGGTCGGAATGATGATGAGACCATTGGCCGGAATGTCGGCCTTGTCGCCCTCAAGGTATTTCGCCATCAGCTTCATGCCTTGGTAGCCCCACTCATAGGGCTGCTGCACGACGGTGGCGGCGATCGTGCCTTCCTTGACGCCGCCTAGGGTGATCGGATCCTCGTCGAAACCGACGATGGTTATCTTGCCGAGTTTCCCAGCCTCCTTGACCGCTTCGTAAATGCGCGGCGTGTTATAGGAATAGTAGCCGACCATGCAGTTAATCTCGGGATGCGCGGTCAGCGTGTCCTCGACATTCCGCTTGGCGCGGGTCTGATCGATGTCGTCGGCGCGAACGTCGACGAGTTCGACCTTCGAGCCTTTGATCGTGTCGCGGAAGCCCTCAATGCGCTCACGCGCATTGTCTGCGCCGGGGAGACCCACGAAACCCATGCACTTGCCGCCATCTGGCATCGCCTTCAGCGCAATCTCACCCGCCTGCTTGCCCGCATCAGTGTTGCTTGAACCGATATAGGCGACGCGGTTGCTCTTGGGCGCGTCGCTGTCGGTCGTGAACAGCGCCACCTGCTTCCCAATGCGATCGAGGGCGTCGGTCATCGTCTTCGGATCGACGGCGCTGACCATGATGCCCGACACGCCCGCGGCCACGAGGTCGTCCATCAGCCGCGTTTGGATCGCAGCCGAAGACTGTTCGGGATATTTGAAGTCAAGCTTGTAGTTCGGGAGTTCGCTTTGCGCCTTCTTGACGCCGGCCTCCGCGGCCTTCCAGAAGTCGGACGCGCCATTGACGACGAAAACCAAAGTCTTCTTGTCGGCTGCCTGAGCGCCGCTCATCGCCGCAAACATTGCGGCCACTGCGACGCCGGCCAGAATAAGCCTCTTCATTACCGTTTCCTCCTCTGCGGCCGGCGTCCTCGCCGGAGTCCGGCAGCCGTTGGCCGGCCCGGACTAGGCATCCGTACTGAGGCCCCGAAATGAGGTCAAGTGACATTCTTCATACAAATGCGAAGACCGGCTCAGCGCCAATCGGACCACCGTGGCGGCGACCCCAACTCGACACGGCGCCTGCAGCGGCGTAACGTCCGTGACCGAGGCCGGGACTCGATTTTAACCCGCGCTTTCAACAATGAAGGGGAGGGGTTAGATGCGTGTTTTTTTCGCTCGCGCTTTCCTGCTTGCTTTGCTCGCGGCGCCGGCTTGCGCCAATGCGACCAACTATACGTTTCCCGACGGCTCGCCCGGGTTTTCGTTTTCAACCGCGGGTGGGACTGTCAATCCAGGCGTTCTCGTCGGATTCAACCCTCAGCCCGAGCCTCCCGGCGACGTCACGCGGCTTAATCTGAGAGATCCGACCCAGCCCCTCTTCGTCGCGCCGTCGGGCGGAAGCTACATTGTTACAGTCTCGCTTTTTCCCGGCACGCCAAGCCTGCTTCTGCCGGCCGTGCCGGAGCCCGGTCGCACGGGGATGACGCAGACCTTCTGCGACGGCAGCGTCAGCGTGATGTGCGACGGCAGCGTTTTCGTCCTGTCGCTGGGGCTTTTCGGGCCGGGCGGCGTTATTGACTGGGCGGCGTTCAACCCGCAGCCGGACCCGCCCGGCGTGTTCTTGTCCTATTCGTTCAGCTTTTCGCCGCCCCCGATAGCTGCGTTCGCATTGGATCTCCCGGCGACTTTTGCACTCTCGATCATGGAAGACGGCGTTCCGCTTACATTCGCGGTCGCCCCCGAGGCGGAAACGTGGGTCCTAATGGGACTCGGCTTCGGTTCTCTGGGTCTGCTTGGCTGGCGAAGGTCCCGGGCGCGACCCGCCTAAGGAAAGTCCGGTCACTCAGCCAGGGCGAGCCCCACCCCGCCGGCGCGCAAGGGCCGGCCGGCCGCCCTGGCCTCCTCGACCCGATCGAGCCGCAACATCGCCAAGGCTTCTCGGCCGGCTGAGGAGCCGAGGGCGCCGACAGCGAGCTCGCCGTCGAGCACCGGCGCGCCAGGCGGAGGCGCGTCGCCCAACAGGGTCACGCGCACGACGCGTTTGCGCGCCGTGCCGCGATGTTTCATGCGCGACACGACCTCTTGTCCGACGAAGCAGCCCTTCTCAAAGTCGACGCCATTGAGGAGATCAAGGTCGGCATCGTGCGGAAAGGCGTCGCCATAAGCGAAATCGACGCCTCCCTTTGGAACGCCGACGCTGATGCGCAAAAACTCGTAGGCGGGCAGGTCCGCCTCGCCAACAGCCTTACCAGCCGCGCGCGGCAAGACGCAGCGGGAGCCCAGGCGGGCGTCGCGCGGATCGTCGTAGCGAAAGGCTTCCGGAGCGGCTTCGGAATCGGAGCCCCAGGCCGCCACGACCCCCTCGGCCGCGCTCACGTCCGCAACCGCCACCCTCGCGCGCAGTTTGTAGAAGCCGAGCCGTTTGGCGAGGTCCGCGCTCTGCTCGGCCGTGCAGTCGAGGAGAAAGGATTGGCCGGTCTCGGCCGGAACGCGCGCCACAAGCATATCGAACAGGATTTTGCCCTGCGGCGTCAGCAACGCCGCATAACGCGCCTCGCCGACCTTGAGCGATTCGATGTCGCTGGTGAGCAGACCATCGAGGAAGCTCGCCGCATCTTCGCCTTCGACGCGCACGACGCCTCTATCCGCGAGCCAGGTCTTTGTCATTCCGCCTCCGAGCCCTTGCCAGTCCTGCCCCCTTCAATTAGGCCGCCTCCGGCCCCGCGCAAGGACAATCCATGGCTCAGACATTCGACCTCATTCTGGCGGGCGGCACTGTCGTCAACCAGGACGGCGCCGGCGAGCGCGACATCGGTGTTCGCGGCGGGCGGATCGCCGAGACCGGCGACCTCGCCCGGGCGTCGGCTGGCGAGCGCATCGACTGCCACGGCCTGCATATCCTGCCGGGCGTGATCGACAGCCAGGTGCACTTCCGCGAGCCGGGACTGACCCACAAGGAAGACCTCGAAACGGGCTCGCACGGCGCCGTGCTTGGCGGCGTGACCGCCGTGTTCGAGATGCCGAACACCAATCCGCTTACGACGAGCGGGGAGGCCCTCGAAGACAAGCTCGCCCGTGCAAAGGGCCGGATGCACTGCGACTTCGCCTTTTGGGTCGGCGGCACACACGAAAATGTCGCGGACCTGCCGGAGCTCGAGCGGCTGCCAGGCGCGGCCGGGATCAAGGTTTTCATGGGGTCGTCCACCGGCCAGCTACTCGTCGCGGACGACGCGGGGGTGCTCGCGATCCTGAAAAAAATCCGCCGCCGCGCCGCTTTCCATAGCGAGGACGAGGCCCGCCTCGAAGACCGCAAGCCTCTGAGGGTCGCGGGCGACCCCGCGTCGCACCCCATCTGGCGCGACGTAACAGCGGCGCTTCGCTGCACGGAAAGGCTCATCCGCCTCGCGCGCGAGGCGCGCGCGCAGGTGCATGTGCTGCATATCTCGACCCGCGAGGAGATCGCCTTTCTCGAGGCCGCGAAGGATGTCGCTAGCTGCGAAGCCACCCCTCATCACCTGACGCTCACCGCCGATGACTACGCCACTCTCGGGACGAAACTGCAGATGAACCCGCCCGTGCGAGGCGCCGAGCACCGGGAAGGGGTCTGGCGCGGCCTCTCGCAGGGCGTAATCGACGTGTTGGGCTCCGACCACGCGCCCCACACGCTCGCGGAAAAGGCAAAGGCCTATCCGGAAAGCCCGTCGGGCATGACCGGCGTGCAGACGCTGGTCCCCATCATGCTGGACCATATCAATGCCGGCCGACTGACGCTGCAGCGCTTCGTCGATCTCACAAGCGCCGGCCCGCAACGCCTCTTCGGGATCGTCGGCAAGGGCCGGATCGCCGCCGGCTACGACGCGGACTTCACAATCGTCGATATGAAGCGCACCGAGACGATCCGCGACGGCTGGATCGCCTCGAGAGCGGCGTGGACCCCCTATGACGGCAAGCGCGTAACGGGCTGGCCCGTCGGAACCGTGATCCGCGGCAAGCGGGTCATGTGGGAAGGCGAGCTCACCGCGCCGTCTCAGGGCGAAGCGGTGCGGTTCGCGTAAGAGCCCGCGCGGCGAACCCCATCGCACATCGGGAGGAAGAAATATGGCCGACGATCGGGGCGTGAGGGTCGAGCGCGACGGCCATGTGACCACAATCATCATGAGCCGCCCGGAACGCCGCAACGCGGTGGACGGGCCGATGGCGAAAGCGTTGCTCGCGGCCTTCCGCGGTTTCGAGGACGACGAAAGTCAGAGCGTCGCAGTGCTTTGGGGCGAAGACGGCGCGTTCTGTTCCGGCGCCGACCTCACGGCCCTCAACGATCCCGCGCGCGTTCACGAGCTTGACCCGGAAGGCCGCGGGGATGGTCCGATGGGCCCCTCCCGCATGGCCTTGTCGAAGCCGCTGCTTGCTGCAGTGGCGGGTTACGCGGTCGCGGGCGGCCTCGAGCTTGCGCTGCTTGCCGACATGCGCATCGTGGAGGCGAGCGCGACCTTCGGCGTCTTCTGCCGCCGCTGGGGCGTGCCCCTGATCGACGGCGGCACGGTGCGTCTGCCCCGCATCGTGGGCATGGGCCGCGCCATGGACATGATCCTCACCGGCCGTCCGGTCGGCGCCGAGGAAGCCCTCGCCATGGGCCTCGCGAGCCGGGTCGTGCCCGACGGGCAGTCGCGCGCAGTGGCGGAAAAGATCGCGCACGAACTTGCCGCCTTTCCGCAAGCCTGCATGCGCGCTGACCGCGCGGTCGGCCTATGCGCAATGGGATCTGCCGCTGGCCGAGGCGCTGCGACAGGAAGGACGCCTCGGCGCGCCGATCGTAGCCCTGGAGGGCAAGGCCGGCGCGATGCGGTTCGAAAAAGGCGCGGGCCGTCACGGGCAGCCGCAAAGCTGAACCCCTGCGGGCTCGCCTCGAACGCCTTCACCCTTCCGCTTACTTGACCACTTGCATCGTCAGCCACGTCGCCGCCAGCGCCGGCTTGGCGCCGCCTTCGATCTCGACACTGACGTCATAGGTCAGCTGCCATTGGCCGGGCGACTTCTCCGTGGCCGACTGGAGCTTAAAACGCCCGCGAACGCGGCTTCCCTCCCGGACGGGACTGAGGAAACGGATTTTGTCGAATCCGTAGTTCACGCCCATGGCGAGGCCCTTGAGCTTCGGCAGGGCCTCGTAGGCCATGACCGAGAGCAGCGAGAGCGTCAGGAACCCATGCGCGATCGTCCCGCCAAACGGAGTTGCGGCCGCCTTCTCGGGATCGACATGGATGAACTGGTGATCCTCTGTCACCGTCGCGAAAGCGTCGATGCGCGCCTGATTCACTTCGAGCCAGTGGGAAACGAATTCGTCGCCAACGTGCTTGTTGAGATCCGCAGGGGCAAGGATCATCGGCTGGATCCGTTCGTTCATCAGTTGTCTCCAAACATCGGCGGCGGCGCGGTCACGCCAACCCCGCCATCGACCGGAAGAATGGCGCCTGTGGTATAGGCTCCGCCGCGACCGGTCAGGAAGAGGATCGGCCCTGCGATATCATCCGGCCGGCCGACCCGGCCCATGGGCACGGCTTTCGCGCTCTTGGCCTGCCCCGCTTTGTCACCGATCGCAAAGCGCGTCATGTTCGTTGGGAAGGGCCCCGGCGCGAGCGCGTTGACGGTCACCTGTTTCGGCGCCAGTTCGGCGGCCAGAATCCGGGTCAGATGATGCACCGCGGCCTTCGAGGCCGAATAGGCGTAGGCGTTCTCGGACTGGGTGACATAGCCCATAACCGAGCCAAGGTTGATGACGGTCGAGGGCCAGTCGGGCGTCGCGGCGGCGACGAGCATCGGAGTGAGGTCGCGCGTCAGGGCGAAAAGGCCCGTTACGTTGACGCTAAGCACCCGGTCCCAGGCTTTCCAGGGAAAGGTTTCATAAGGCTCGCCCCAGTTCATACCGGCGTTGTTGATGAGAATGTGAAGATCGCCTGTTCGCCTGCGGACCTCTTCGGCCAGCGCAGCGACGCCCGCCTCGCTGGCGACCGAGCCGCCGAACCCCTCGCAGGGGCCGATGGCCGAAAGCTCTTTCGCGACCGCCTCGCAGGCCTCCGCTTTGCGCGAGGCGATCAGCACGCGCGCCCCCGCTCCGAGCAATGCCTCGGCGCAGATGCGCCCCAGTCCCGTCGCGCCGCCGGTCACCAGCGCCGTGCGGCCACGAACGGAAAATAAATCACTCGGCACTTGAGGCGCTCCTCCAGTCGCGTTTGTCGCGAAATTGCGTTAACCACCATAGCAAGCCGCGACCGCCGCGCCACCCCGCCGTCGCGCGAGCCAAATTCCTGCGTCCCGGAGTCGTTGATGACGGATGAAAAGCCGCTTCACTTTGTCGTGATGGTAGGAAGCCTGCGAAAGGCTTCTTACAATGCCGCGATTGCGCGCGCCCTGCCCGCGCTTGCGCCTCCAGGCGTCTCCGTCGCGCTGCTGCCGTCGATAGGAGATTTTCCGCTCTACAACGCCGATCTGCAGGCCGAGGGTTTTCCCGCCGTCGTTACGACGGCCGCTGAGGCGATCCGGGAAGCTGACGGGCTCATTATCGTAACGCCAGAGTACAACCATACGATCCCGGGCGGCCTCAAGAACGCGATCGACTGGATTTCTCGCGTTCCGAACCAGCCTTTCGCTGGCAAGCCCGTCGCGCTGCAGAGCGCCTCGCCGAGTCTCTGGGGCGGCCTGCGCGCGCAGCTTCATCTGCGGGGCATGTTTGTCTTCCTGGACGGGCGGGTGATCAACAAACCGGAAATCATGATCCCGCAGGTCAGCCAGAAGATCGACGCCGCGACGGGCGCGATTACCGACGAGGCGACGCGCGGCTTCCTCGCGGATCAACTGAAGGCGCTGGCGGCCGCCGCGCGACGTTGACGAAACCGGGCGGCGGCCCCCAGACTGGGGCTGACGCGGAGCGGAAAGTTTCCCCATGAAAGTCTCGCTCATCCAGATGAATTCGATCAGCGACAAGGCGGCCAACATTGCCGCCGCGGAGGCGCTGATCGAGCAGGCGGTCGAGCAGGAAAGCCCGGACTGGGTGCTTTTGCCTGAATTTTTCGACTGGGCCGGCGGCCGCAAGGCCGACAAACTCGCCAACGCAGAGACGTTTCCCGGAGGCCCGGCCTATTCCATGGCGCAGGCGAGCGCGAAGAAGCATCGCATTTTCGTGCACGCCGGCTCGATCATGGAAAGAATTGAGGGCGAAACGCGCATCCACAACACCTCGGTCGTCTTCAACCGCGAAGGCGAGGAAGTGGCGCGCTACCGCAAAATCCATCTCTTCGACGTGACGACGCCGGGGGGCCAGAGCTATCGCGAGAGCGAAACGGTCGAACCGGGAGACACGGTCGTCACCTACGACTGCGAGGGCGTCACGGTCGGCTGCTCGATCTGCTACGACCTCCGCTTCCCCGATCTTTTCCAGGCGCTGGCCGCGAAGGGCGCCGAACTCATCGCGCTGCCCGCCGCCTTCACGCTGCAGACCGGCAAGGACCATTGGGAGGTGCTGCTGCGCGCCCGCGCCATCGAGACGGAAGCCTATGTCTGCGCGAGCGCCCAGACCGGCTCGTTCACTGTCGGCAACGAGCAGCGCTTCACCTACGGCCACTCGCTGGTCGCCGATCCGTGGGGCCACGTGGTCGCCAAGGCGTCAGACGGCCCGGGGGTCGTTTCCGCACGCATCGACCCGGCGCGTGTGAAACAGGTGCGCGCCATGATTCCCGTGGCCGAGCACAAGCGTCGGCTCAGCCCCGTTTAGTCGACGCGAAATCAGACCGAGTGAGGTCTGCGGGCTCCGGTTGCTCCGCAGACGGTCGTCACGACCCTTCGTAGCCATCGATGGGCCGGATCAGCGTCAAGCCGAGGGTGCCACATTAGCGACACCGCGATCTCCGGAGTTCGGACCGGAAGAACGAAGCTCTCAATTCCTTCACTCACGTTGCGTCGGGCCTCGACATCGGCGCTTAGAAACGACCGCGTGACAAGCCCGACAAGATCGGAGTTGCGCGCAATCGCGACGACCGCCGCGAAGCCCGGCACGATGACGTTCACTGAGCGAGACAGGCCCAAAGCGTTCAGAGCTTCATCAACCGGGCCGGTTGACCGGCCTTTGCGCGAAGCCACAACGTGCCCATGCGCTGAATATTGCGCAGGCGAGATTTCGCCTCCGACCAGTATGGGATGCCCCGTCCTGACCACGCCGACGAACTGATCGCGAAAGAGCGTCTGCACGCGAACTTCCGGTCCCTGTCTCCGCAAGCACGCCAATCTCGAGGTCAACGAACCCTTCCCGAAGAGGAGAAGGAGTCTTGTCCGGCTTCGGCGCAAACCTTAGCCGAACACCCGGCGCCGCGCCCGTGATCCGAGCCGTTAGAACCGAAGCGAAGAGATCCACAAATCCCTCGTTTGCCCGAATCGTGAAGGTCCGGTCGAGGGAGGCGACATCGAGGGTTTTCACGGTCGGCCTTAAGACCGCCTTCGCTTCGCGATTGAGCTCATGGACGCGGTCGCGCAATTCGACCGCCCGGGGCGTCGGCGCAAGGCCTCGTCCGGCGCGAACCAGCAACGGATCTCCTGTCACTGAACGCAGCCGGGCGAGCGACCGGCTCATCGCCGAGGCGCTGAGGCTCAAACGCCGCGCTGCGCCGGACACGCTTCCCTCAGCGAGCAAGGCGTCCAGCGCTACGAGCAGGTTGAGGTCTAATCCAGGCATGGGACGGACATACACGCCTGCGCGTCCAACGCATAGCGTCAGACGCAATGTCTCATTGCATCTCGTGCGTCTTGCGCCAGTGGCTAGATCCGCCAAATCTGGGGCCGAACCGAGAGGAGCCCGTGCCATGCCCAACCCTTCCCACCCCAAAAGTCTTCTGCTGATCGGCGCCTCGCGCGGCCTCGGCTATGCGATGGCCGACGAATACCTCGAGCGCGGCTGGAGAGTCGTCGGAACGGTGCGTGGCGGCGCCAGGACGAAGCTGCACGACCGCGCGGACGCCTCGGAGAGACTGGAAATCGAGACGGTCGACATCTGCAAACCCGACGAGATCGTAGCGCTGCATGATCGGCTCGCCGGGCGCAGTTTCGACGTGCTCTTCGTGAATGCGGGCGTCACCAACGATCCGGGAGAGACGATCGGCGAGGTCGCGACCGACGAGTTCGTCCGCGTGATGGTCACCAATGCGCTTGGGCCCATGCGCGCGATCGAGGGTCTGCTCGATCTCGTCTCGCCTTCAGGCCTGATCGGCGTCATGTCGTCAGGCCAAGGCAGCGTCGCCAACAACACGACAGGCATGCGGGAGGTTTACCGAGGCAGCAAAGCGGCGCTGAACACGTTCATGCGCAGCTTCGCCGCACGCCGGGCCGCGTCCGGAGATACGCGAACCCTGGCGTTGATGGCGCCGGGCTGGGTGCGGACGGATCTGGGCGGCCCGGAAGGCCGGCTCAGCGTCGAGGAGAGCATCCCAAACCTCGTCAACGTCCTCTTCGCAATTCACGGAAAGCCCGGCCTGCATTATCTCGATTACCTGGGGCGCACGGTCCCGTGGTGACAGGCTTCGTTGACGGTTCGGGGAACCGCAAAATCATGTGGACGTCCGGCTTTATTAGGCTTTGCGCGCCGAAGCCTCTGAATGCATAGTAAAATCGGATTTTCTCGCATCGGCATGGGTTACGCGTTCATGGCGGACGACGACCTCGACTTGAGAACGCTTTCCGACGAGGACCTCGTCGCGCAGATGCACGACGACCTCTACGACGGCCTCAAGGAGGAGGTCGAGGAGGGCGTGAACATCCTGCTCGAACGCGGTTGGCAGCCCTACGACGTGCTGACCCAGTCGCTGGTCGAGGGAATGCGGATCGTCGGCATCGACTTTCGCGATGGCATTCTGTTCGTTCCCGAAGTGCTGATGTCGGCCAACGCCATGAAGGGCGGCATGGCCATCCTGCGACCGCTTCTCGCTGCGACCGGCGCGCCGAAGATGGGCAAGATGGTCATCGGCACTGTCAAGGGCGACATTCACGACATCGGGAAGAACCTCGTGTCGATGATGATGGAAGGCGCCGGCTTCGAGGTTTTCGACCTCGGCGTGAACAACGGCGCGGAAAAGTTCCTCGCCGCCATCGAAGAGCATCAGCCAGAGATCGTGGGCATGTCCGCGCTGCTGACGACGACCATGCCCTATATGAAGGTCATCATCGAGGCGCTGAAGGAAAAGGGCATTCGCGGCGACCATATCGTGCTCGTCGGCGGCGCGCCTCTGAACGAATCCTTCGCCGAGGCCATCGGCGCCGACGCCTATTGCCGCGATGCGGCCGTTGCGGTCGAGACAGCGAGGAAGCTCATGGCGGAGCGGCAGGGCTCGCTGCAGGCGCGCGAGCGGGCGTGAGAGACCGTCATTCCATTCCTCATCCCGAGGAGCGATGTGACGCATCGCGTCTCGAAGGATGATTTCCGAAGCAGAGCCTGTCGTGGGTCCTGAAGCGTCGTTCGAGAGGCGCCGCCCCCCAGGGCGAGGAGCGCCGGCTCCCACCGAGGACATTGAAGCCGAGTTCTGCGTATCAGAAGCCAGACGGCTCGCATCGGACCCTCGTCATCGCCTGCGGCGCGCTGGCGCGCGAAATTCTCGCGCTAAAGCTTCCGCTCGATCTCCTCTGCCTGCCGGCGAGCCTGCACAATCGCCCGGAACGCATTCCTGAGGCGATGCGCGCGAAAATTCGCGCGAACCGGGATGCCTACGACGAGATTCTTTGCCTTTACGGCGACTGCGGCACGGGCGGCGCGCTCGACGCCGTGCTCGCGGAGGAAGGCGTGCGGCGCATCGGCGGGCCGCATTGCTACGCCTTCTACGCCGGCGAGGCCGTCTTCGATGCGCTCATGGAAGAAGAGCCCGGGACCTTCTACCTCACCGACTTCCTCGCCCGGCATTTCGAGGCCCTGGTCATCCGGGGCCTCGGCCTCGACCGCTATCCGCAGCTTCGCGACGCCTATTTCGGCGGCTACAAGCGCGTGGTCTATCTGGCTCAGACGGACGACCCGGAGATGACCGCCAGGGCGAAGGCGGCCGCCGAGCGGCTGGCTCTGGCCTTCGAGCGCCGCTTCACCGGGTTTGGTGGGCTGGCGTCCTTTCTGGGAGCGCCAATTGTAGGCGCGGTCGCTGAACGCGCCGCCGGGTCAGCGACCCGGCCTGCAAAGGCGCTGTAACCTCCGTCGCTGACCGCGCCGGGTCAGCGCGCCTCAAAGTTGGAATCTCATGGCGAGCCTCATTATCCTCTTCTGGCGCGATATTCCGAGCCAGGTCATCGCAAAGGCCGGACGCCAGACCGCCAAGCGCGAGCTTTCCGAACGCTTCATCCGCGCCATCGACGCTGCGGCGATGCACGCTGGAGCGAAGAGCGCCGATGCCTACCTCGAGGACTGGCGGCGCGGCGATCCGATCCCCTGCGGCGACGATCTCGAGGCGGAAGCCGAAGCCGCCGCCGCGCGGCTCGAAGCCGAATATGATACCCATCGCCTGGCCCAGCTGGCGAAGCACGACGGTCGCGAAAGCGTCGGGTGATGACAGAGTTGCGCGGACCTGGCGGTTGTGTCACCCCGCGCGGGAGCGGAGAAGGGCTCCGCGGACATCGCGCGACCGCATCCGGGCGCTCGCTCTGGCGAGCATGATGCGGGCGCATCGCAAGGCGGACCGAGTGCGCTTTTGACCCAACATCGCGTCGTCTTCATGCCTTCCGGGAAGCGCGGCGAGTTCGCCGACGGCACGCCCTTGCTCACGGCCGCGCGCAGGCTTGGCGTCGATCTCGATACCGTGTGCGGAGGACGCGGTATCTGCGGCCGTTGCCAGATCGAAATCGCGGAAGGCGAATTCGCCAAACTCGGCCTGCGCTCAGCCGCCGCTCACGCGACCCCAAGGAACATCGCCGAGCAGCGTTACTCCGAAAAACTAGGCGTTCTTGCACCCGACAGGCGCCTCGGTTGTCAGGCGAGAATATGCGGCGATCTTGTCGTCGATGTTCCTCCCGACAGTCAGGTCCATCAACAGGTCGTGCGTAAGAGCGCCGAAGAGCGCGTCATCGAGACGGACCCGGTCGTGCGTCTGCATTATGTCGTGGTCCGCGAACCGGACATGCACGAGCCCGCGAGCGACTTCCGGCGCCTCATGCTGGCGCTCAGCCAGCAATGGGGTCTCGACGACGTAAAGGCCGACCTCGCGGTGTTGGGGGGCCTGCAAAAGACGCTGCGCGCCGGGCGGTGGACTGCGACCGTCGTCGTGCGCAAGGGCCGCGACATCGTCGCGATCCTGCCGGGCCGAACCGAGCGCGCCTTTGGCGTCGCCGATCGACGTCGGCTCGACCACCATCGCAGCCCATCTCTGCGACCTTGCGACCGGCGCGGTGCTCGCTTCGGTCGGCGCCATGAATCCGCAGATCCGCTTCGGCGAGGATCTGATGAGCCGCGTCTCCTATGTGATGATGAATCCCGGCGGCGACGCTGAACTCACGCGCGTGGTGCGCGACGCGATGAATGCGCTGATCGGCGAGGCGGCGAAGCAGGCGGATGTTGCGCGCGCCGAGATTTTCGAGATCACGCTGGTCGGCAATCCGATCATGCACCATCTCGTGCTCGGTCTCGATCCGACCGAACTCGGCGGGGCGCCTTTCGCACTGACGATTGATGGGGGCTCGGACGTCAAGGCCCGCGACCTCGGCCTTGACGTCGCGCCCGGCGCCTTCGTCTACGCCCTGCCCTGCATCGCTGGCCATGTGGGCGCCGATGCGGCGGGCGTAGTCCTCGCCGAGGCGCCTTATCTCGAGCGACGAATTGACGCTGCTCGTCGATGTCGGCACCAACGCCGAGATCGTGTTCGGAAATCGCGAGCGGCTGCTCGCCTGTTCATCGCCGACCGGCCCTGCGTTCGAGGGCGCGCAAATTTCCTGCGGCCAGCGCGCGGCGCCCGGCGCCATCGAGCGCGTGCGCATCGACCGCCAGACGCTGGAGCCGCGCTTCAAGGTGATCGGCTGCGATCTATGGTCCAACGATCCGGGCTTTGCCCAGGCGACGGCGTCGCTACAGGTCTCCGGCGTCTGCGGGTCCGGCATCATCGAGGCGGTCGCCGAAATGTATCTCGCCGGAATCCTCACAGCCGACGGGGTGATCGACGGCGCGCTTGGCGAGCGCAGCCCGCGCATCGAGGCGGTCGGCCGCACCTTCGCTTATGTGCTGCACGAGGGCGCGCCTAGGCTCCTCATCTACCAGACGGACGTGCGCGCTATTCAGCTCGCCAAGGCGGCGCTCTATGCGGGCGCCAAGCTGCTCATCGAGCGGCGCGGGGGCGAGCCCCCGCAACGCATCCGGCTCGCGGGCGCCTTTGGAAGCCACATCGACCCAACCTACGCGATGGCGCTCGGCCTCATTCCCGACTGCGATCTCGCGAAGGTCGCGAGCGCGGGAAACGCAGCGGGAACGGGCGCGCGCATTGCGCTCCTCAATCTCGCCTCGCGCGCGGAGATCGAGGGCGTCGTGCGCAAAATCGAGAAGATCGAGACGGCCATCGAGCCGAACTTTCAAAGCCTGTTCGTCGCGGCGATGGCGATCCCCAACAAGCTCGATCCCTTCCCCAACCTTTCGCGCGCGATCGATCTGCCGGCGCCAAAGGAAGCGGGTGACGGAGGACGAAGACGGCGGCGCGCGGGCCGCGGAGACGCTTGATGCCCACGACCCTTACCAGAAACGACGACCTCGTCGCGGCGATGGCGCGGCTCGACGCGCTGACGAACTGGGAAAGCCGCTCGCGCAACGTCATGCGCATCGGACTGGAGCCGATGCGCGATCTAATGAAAAGGCTCGGCGAGCCGGACAAGGCTTTCCGCGCCGTTCATGTCGGCGGCACCAAGGGCAAGGGGTCCGTCTCAGCGCTGATCGAGGCGGCTCTCGTGAGCGGTGGTCTCAAAGTTGGCCGCTATGGCTCGCCGCATGTCGTGCGGGTCAACGAGCGCGTCAGCGTCAATGGCCGGGATGCGGATGACGCGACGTTGGCGCGCGCGCTCGCCCGCGCGCTCGACGCCTATGAGGACGCAACGCGCGAAGGCACGGACGCGGCCCAAGCGACATGGTTCGATCTTCTGACCTCCGCCGCCTTCCTCATCTTTCGTGACGCCGGCGTGCCGTGGGCCGTGGTGGAGGTCGGACTTGGCGGCAGGCTCGATTCCACCAATGTCGTCGATGGCGAGGTCGCCGTCCTTACGAACGTCGAACTGGAGCACACCGAAGTTCTCGGCAAGACTCGCGCGGCCATCGCGCGCGAAAAGGCGGGAATCCTGAAGCCGCGCGCGACCGTCGTCACCACGCTCGAAGCGATGGACGAAGCGGGCCGGATCGTTCAGGCGACCGCGGACGAACGCGACTGCCGGATCGTGCGGGTTGCGGCCCGCGAAGATGCGACCATCGAAGAGACGAATGTCGCGCTCGCCGGCGCGGCGCTCGAAGCGCTTGGCGCCAAGGGCGTAACGACGCGCTCGGGCGCGCCGATCGGCGCCGGCCTTCTCGACGCCTCCGCCCGCGCCGCGGCGCGGCTTGTCGGGCGTATGGACCGGACCGATCTCGACGAGGGCGACGGTGTCGTTCCCGTGGTGTTCGACGGCGCGCACGTGCCCTTCAACATCGCACGCGTGCTGCACGATCTTGCCCTCGCGCCAGGTCTTTCCGGCCCGTGCGTCGCCGTCGTGGCGCTCGCGGCGGACAAGGACGCGGCCGGGTTTGTCGCCGAGCTTGGCCGGAGCGCGTCGCATATCGTCTTCACCGATCTGCCTTCCTCGAACTCGCGGGCGCCTCGCGACGGAACTTGCCTCGCTCGCCGCCTCGCTCGGACTCGAAGCCGAGAGCGAGCCCGACCCCCAGGCGGCCTTCCGCCACGCGCTGGCGCTCGCCGAGCGAACGGGCGCGTGGCTTCTGGTGACAGGTTCGCTCTATCTGGTGGGGGCGCTGCGCGGCGGCGAGGTGTAGGCGAGCCGGGAGCTGCAGGCCTTCAGACCGCCCCCGACCCCGACCCTCTCCTGCGCGCGTTCATCCCCGCCAGCTTGCGCAGATAATCCCAGGTGTAGAGGCCCGTCTCGTGGCCGTCGTCGAAGATGAGGCGAACGGCGTAATTGCCGACGGGCTCCGCGCCGACGATCGCCACATTCTCCTTGCCGCGCACGATGACCTTCTGCGACGGCGAGTGGCCCTGCACTTCGGCGCTCGGGCTTTCGACGCGCAGCTTCTCGGCGGTGAGGCGGATCTTGCGGCCGTCGTCGTAGGCGACTTCCAGAACCCGCCCCTTTCCGCTGACGACGATGTCGGTTGGCCAGGCCATCGGCATGCTCCTCAGACGAAGCGGATGCGGGGCGCGGGCCGCGCGGTCGCGCCCGCATCGAGCAATTCCATCACATGCGCCGCAATGTCGAGATAGGCTTTCGCCTGCGGGCTTCCGGGCATGGTCGAGACGACCGGGCGCCCGTCGTCCGAATGCTCGCGCACCGCCATGTCGAGCGGGACTTCGCCGAGGAACGGCGCGCCGAGCTTCTCGGCTTCGCGCCGCGCCCCGCCATGGCCGAAAATGTCGGAGCGGGTTCCGCAATGCGGGCAGATGAAGGTGCTCATGTTCTCGACCACGCCGAGAAGCGGAATCTGCACCTGCTTGAACATCGCGACGCCGCGGCGCGCGTCGATGAGGGCCAGATCCTGCGGCGTCGAGACGATCACCGCTCCGCTCAAAGGCACGCTCTGGGCCATGGTGAGCTGCGTGTCGCCCGTGCCGGGCGGCATATCGACGATCAGCACGTCGAGTTCGCCCCACATGACTTCGCGCAGCAGCTGGTTCAGGGCCGACATCACCATCGGGCCGCGCCAGATCACCGGCGCGCCCTCGTCGATGAGAAAGCCAATCGACATCACCCTGACGCCATACGCTTCGAGCGGAACGAGCTTCTGCCCGTCCGGGCCGAGGCTCGGTTTCTGCGAGAGGCCGAACAGTTTCGGCATCGAGGGGCCATAGACGTCGGCGTCCAGCACGCCGACTTTCCAGCCGAGTTCGGCCAGCGCCACGGCGAGATTGCAGGACACCGTCGACTTGCCGACGCCGCCCTTGCCCGAGGCCACCGCGATGATGCGTTTGACGCCGGGGATCGGCGTTCCCCTCCCGGCCCCCCGGCCATGCGCGCCCGGCCCGTGGGCGTGACCTGAGTCTGGCCATGCGCCGGCTGCGGCGCGCCGCCCTGGCGCCACGGCGCGCGCGGATTCGGCGGTCAGCGTCACGACCGCCGCCGAGACGCCCGGCAGCGCCTTGATCGCAGCCTCGGCGTTCGCCCGCATGGGCTCCATCGCCTTCGCCTTGTCGGGATCGATCAGGATGGCGAGGAACACCTTGCCGTCCTCGCGGATGGTAAGACCCGAGATCGCGTCAGTCTCCGGCAGCGGCGTACGGCCGTCGGGCCCGCCGACTTTCATCAGCGCCTGCAGCACCTGTTCCCGGGACGCCATCGTCAAATCCTTATGAACGCCCGCACCGGGGCTTTGGGCGGGCCCCCTCACATAGGGCTGCCGGAGCCATGGGAAAAGCCTCACCTCGGCTCATCCATATTCGCGAGCGCGTCACGCAGTGGGTCGCTCGACACATGCAAGAGACCGTTCAACGGAGAATCAAGCTCGATGATGAAGAAGATGGCGGAGGCGACACAAATCGCGCATATGATGATTGTGCAATAAACGACCACATTGCGCGGCGCGATGAGCCCGAACACACCGAATACCACCGCGAGCCATCCGCACATCGCAAGAAGCAGCGGCCAGGTGATCGTGTCGTGCGCCGTCTCGATCAGTTGCCGCCTCGCCTGAAGCACCTCGTCCATATGAACGGCGATCGCGGCCGCAAGGCGCTGATGAAAGCCATCCTGCGGTTCGAGCCGATGAATGGCGACGTCGGCGTCGATCAATATGGCGCCAAGCTGTTGGCGCTCGACGCTGCTGGTCGGCGGAAATCTCGGGTAGGCGCCGGAGGGCGGCGGCTCGTTGCGCCAGCTGTCGGCAATGGCGGCGGCGACATATTCCCGCAGCTTCGCCCGGATCGGCTTCGCCTCGTCGCCATATTCGCGCAGGTGAATGTCAAGGTTGGAGATGTCGCCCGCGAAAGCACGCATCCGCGTGTCGAACCGGTCGTAAGAGCCCTTCACCTCCGAAAGTAGGAGGCCCAACACCAGCGCGGTGAAGGTTACGAGGATCGATACGACCAGGCGGACGTGGTCCACGGTCTGGCTCGTCTTATGTCGCTCGTCGAGCAGCCGATGCAGCGCCATCCCGATCGCCGAGGCGAACAGCAGAGCGACCAGTATGACGAAGGAGAGCCGCGCGTCGTGGAGCATGACGCGGACGTTTGCTGCGTCGGGCTCGCGAAGGCAAGATCGAAGGCCCGGCGCGCCACCGTCCGGGCGCTAGCGCCGCCTCAGCGATCGGCCGCGGATTGACATGAGAATGAAACGCCTATCAACTATTAGAGGCCGTTCTCTTTTTTGGGTGCGGTACGTTCATGGATGGCGTGTTTTCCTATCGGGCGTTTAGCCGGTCGGGTTTTTTCTTCCCGGCAGAAAAACTGCGGGCGCGCGGATTTGGAATCGTGCTTGCCGCCACCGCGTTGGCCAGCGGTCAAGCCGAGGCGCAGTCGGTAGGCGCGCCAACCAATCCGATTCAGGCGTTCTTCACCGGACTGTTCGGCGGCGGGGCGCCTAGGGCAAGCGCGCCTGATGAAGGGAATGGCTCGCCCCGAGGTCACAGCCATCGTGACCGGCACGGCTCGAGTTCCTCCGGCAAACGCCAAAGTTATGGCGGGGGAAGCTATCTCGTTTGCGTCCGCGCCTGCGATGGCGCGTTCTTTCCCGTTTCGACCTCGGGCATGAGCCGCTGGGACAAGGCCGGCGAGGTCTGCGGCCTCCTGTGCCCAAACGCGACCATGGCGGTCTATTCCTTCCCGTTCGGCGGAACGATCGACGAAGCGGTCTCGCTGACAGGTGCGCGTTATAGCGACTTGGCCAACGCCAGAAAATTCGAGCAGACCGTCGAGGCCGGCTGTTCATGCCGCACGGCTGGGCAAAGCTGGGCCGACGCGCTTCGCGCCGCCGAAGCGCACTACGGCCATGGTTCGCACGATATTCTCGTTACCCAAGAAACATCGGATCGGATGTCCCGTCCAGTCGTCGATCCCAAAGCGAAAGTCGCGCCCGCGAGCTTCACGCCGGCGGCCGAGCCCGGTCCTCCGGACGCTCCTCAAACAGACCTGAGCCTTGACGCCAACGGCGTGGACAAGGACCTCAAGGCGGCAACCGCCGTTCTCAGCAAGGAAGCCTCGGGAATTAAGGACGAGGAAGCTCAGGGCCCCGTCCACATCCGATTGAAGGAGGGGCGGCTCGTCGAAGAGATCGGACCCGACGGCATGCCGCGACGGGTGCGGGTCGTCACGCCCTCAGACTGACCACGCCCGCGCGACAGAATCCCGACAACTCACCCGCTGTTGCGCAGGCCCGCTGAGATTCCGTTGATGGTGATCTGGACGCCCGTCAGCACGCGTTCGCTCGATGCGCGCGTACGATGGAGCTTCAGCAGCTCCACCTGCACATGGTTCAGCGGATCGAGGTAGGGGAATCGGTTCTGGATCGAGCGTTCGAGCAGCGGGTTGCTGTGAAGGAGATGCGGCTGGTCCATGATGGCATTCAGGGCCTCGACCGAGTCCCTCCACTCCTGCGAAATGCGAGCGAAAATCTTCTCGCGCAATGCGACCTCCTCGCAAAGCCGGGCGTAGCGGGAGGCGATGGCGAGGCTCGACTTCGAGAGCACCATGTCCATGTTCGACAGCTGCGTGCGGAAGAAGGGCCACCGCTTGTACATCGCCCGCAACCGCTCCATTCCCTCGTTCGGATGGGCGGCCAGGTAGGCCTTGACGGCGGACCCGAAACCGAACCAGCCCGGCAGCATCAGCCGGCACTGCGCCCAGGAAAAGACCCACGGAATGGCGCGAAGATCCTCGATTGCCTGCGTCTTCTTGCGGGAGGCGGGACGCGAACCGATGTTGAGACCGGCGATTTCGGTGATGACGGTGGAAGCCCAGAAGTAGCGCACGAAGCCATCCGTCTCGTAGACGAGGCCGCGATAGGCCTTGTAGGCGCTCTGCGACAGGTCCTCCATGGTCTTGAGGAAAGCCGGGTCTGGCGCCGGACTTTCGTCCTGTAACAGCGTGGCTTCGAGCGTCGCCGAGACCAGCGTCTCGAGATTGCGGCGCCCGACGTCCGGATTGGAATATTTGCTCGATATGATCTCGCCCTGCTCGGTGATGCGGATCTGGCCCTGCACCGCTCCGCCGGGCTGCGCCAGAATCGCGTCGTAGCTCGGGCCGCCGCCGCGCCCGACCGAGCCGCCGCGGCCGTGAAAAAGGCGGATGCGCACGCGGTGCTTGCGGAACACCTCCACGAGCCCGATCTCGGCTTTGTAAAGCTCCCAGCCCGAGGTGACGAAGCCGCCGTCCTTGTTCGAGTCGGAATAGCCGAGCATCACCTCCTGCTCGCCGCCCAGCGAATCGACAAGCTTGCGGTATTCGGGAATCGAAAGCAGCCGGTCCATGATGCCGACGCAATTGCGCAAGTCGTCGATCGTCTCGAACAGCGGCACGATCGCGAGCGCCGAGACCCCGCCTCCGACAAGCCCGACTTCTTTCAGAAGCAGCGCAAGCTCCAGCATGTCCGAGACGCTATCGGTCTTGGAGATGATCGAGGTGCGGATCGCGCCCTCGCCATAGGTCTTGCGGATCGTCGCGGCGGCGCGGAGAATCGCGAGTTCCCCCGCCGTCTCCTCGCCATAGGCGATGAACGGCGAAACACATGGACGGGGCGAGACAAGCTCGCTCCTGAGCAGCGCGACGCGCTCCTCTTCGTCGAGGCTCCTATAGTCGAGGCCGGGCGAGGCCGCCGCCAGAATCTCGGCGACCGTCCGTTCATGCACGTCCGAATTCTGCCTGAGATCGATCGGCCCCAGGTGGAAGCCGAAAACATCCACCGCCCGTTGCAGCGCCCTCAACCGGCCGCGCGCGACGACGCCGGCTCCTGTCTTCTTGAGCGAGTCCGCAAGGACCGCGAGATCCGCGCCAAGTTCCGTAGCGTAAGCGTAAGGCTCTCGTTCGACTATTGGCTGGCGAAGCGCGATGACGTGATCGAGCTCCTGCGCGGTCCTGGCGAGGCGGGAATACATGCCGGTGATGGCGCGGCGATAGGGCTCCTTGCGGCGCGCGGCGGCCGAATTGTCGGATGTTTCCGCGAGGCGCTCCAGCTCGGGGCTCATCGAGGCGAGGTTGGAGGCAAGCGAAAGCTCGGCGCCGAGTTCGTGCAATTCGTCGAGGTAATAGGCGAGCGCGCGGGCGCTCTGAAGCCGGACGGCTTCTCTCAGAACGTCGGCGGTGACGAACGGGTTGCCGTCGCGATCGCCGCCGATCCAGGAACCGACTTTGAGGAACGAGGCGACCGGCTTCTCCCGCGGCCGCCCGCTGATCGCATCGAGCCTGTCCTCCACCGCGCCGTAAAGGCGCGGCAACTCGCGGAAGAAGGTGTAGTCGTAGAAGGAAAGCGCGTTCGTCACCTCGTCGATGACCTTGAGCTTCGTCTGGCGAAGAAGGTTCGTGCGCCAAAGGATGAGGACCGCCCGCCTCAGCTTCTCCTCGTTCTCCATAAGCTCGACCGGATCCACCGCGCGGCCGCGTTCGTCGAGCAATTCGGCGATTTCCAGTTCGCGGGTGAGCGTGCTCTTGCGGCGCACTTCCGTCGGGTGCGCCGTCAGCACGGGACTTACAAGCGCCGTGTCGAAGAAGGCTTCGAGCGTCGGCAAGTCCACGCCCATTTCGAGCGTGCGCTGAAATGCGTGCCCCAGCGAGCCCGGCCGAGGCGCTGACCCCGCGATCTTGTGCGCGCGGTTACGGCGGATGTGATGCTGGTCCTCGGCAATATTGGCCAGATGCGAGAAATACGAAAAGGCGCGGACGATCGCGAGCGTCTGCTCGGCGCTGAGGCTGTCGAGGGTCGCTTCCAGCTCCCGCCGCGCGCTGGGCTCGTTGTTGCGGTGAAACCGGATGGACGCCTGCCGGATCTGCTCGACCAGCTCATAGGCTTCTTCGCCCTCCTGCTCGCGCACCGTATCGCCGAGAATGCGGCCGAGAAGACGAATGTCCTCGCGGAGCGGGCGGTCCTTGTCGGCGTCATGGTCGTCGAGGGGAAGGGCTTGAGCGAAGGCCATGAATGTTGTCCCGCGAGCTGTTGGGGCGTCCGGTGAAGGCGGCTTTAGACCATGACGGGCCGCATCGGAAAAGGAAGCAATTGCCGGACCAGTCTCACCTGCGCTCGCGGGAGGGGGAGCGGCGAGCCGCGTCGCCTGCCCTGCCCACTGCCGCTTCGAGTTGCATCTTTAGCGCGGGCTCGTCCTTGAGCCCGCATTCGAAGATCACCAGCGTCCGCCAGCCCATGGCGGCGTACGCGGCGAGCGTTCGTTCATCCCGCGCCCGATTGCGGGCGATTTTTGCCCGCCAGTACTCGGCGTTGGCCTTCGGCGCCCGGGCGCCGCGCGGGCAATCATGGCCGTGCCAGAAGCAGCCATGCACAAAAATTGCGAGCTTGCGGCGGGCATAGACGATGTCGGGCTTCCCCGGCAGGTCGGCCCGGTTGAGCCGGTATCCCGGCGCGATGGCGCGCAAAAGTTTGCGCACCCGTAGCTCCGGCCCGGTGTCGCGCGACTTCACCGCGCGCATCACCGCCGAGCGGTCGTAGGTCATGCGGTCGCCAAGCGCCGGCCTGTGGCGGCGACTCTTAGTCGCCGCATACGGAGAATTGGATCGAAGATGTGCTTCGCCAAATGATCTACGACAGGCACGACAACACCATCGCCGGTAAGGTGGTACGCGTCGTTATAATTTGGGGGCAATCGATAATCCTCTGGCAGGCCCATCAGGCGAGCCGTCTCGCGGCCGGATATGAGCCGCGAGCGAACGGTTTTTCCCTCGACAACAATGATTGTTTGCCGAACTCGAGCCCCCCGCTGGCGTTCTCAAGCACCCTGCAACATCGTCAAAGCGCACTTCGGCACGCTGAACCTTACGCCCAGTTTCGTCGCGGCGAGTTCGTTTGTAGATCGCTCCAACTGACCGGCGGCCATCTCGCTTTCTTGCTTCAACCTTCGCAAGGTTGCGATCGCTCATCATGCCCAAAAGCCGCCGAGTTTGATCGGCGGTATGCCACGGAACGTCCGGCGGATTTTCTTCGATAAGGTCGGCAAAGCTTTTGTTACGTGGGGGGAACGGGAGGCGACCACCAGACCCATCTCACAGCTTCCACGGAGGAAGCGATTTCATAAGCGGCAAGCAAGCCTCGTGGATGCCAAAGCGGTGAAGGAGTTGGCTGATGAGCCTCTCGGGGAATATCCGTGGCTTGATAAACGCCAATGACAAAGAGCCGCGGACGCGATTGGGGCACAAAGAGCGAGGCGTCGATGACCAATGCCCCGAACGCGTAGCCGGCGCCGGCGAACGCCGAGCAGATGGCGGCGAAGTCCCTCCCGCCATGGGACGTTAGAGTTCCGCAGACATTCTCTAGGGCAATGATCCTCGGCGCCCGACCATCGTCAACGAGCTGCCTGATAAGCTTCCAAAAGGGCCAAAAGGTCCCGGATCGATCGCCCCCAAGGCCAGCCCCACCGCCAGCAAGCGAGAGGTCCTGACAAGGGAAAGACGCCCAAACTAAGTCGGGCTCGCCTGGAAGATGTTCCAAAATAATTGCGCGGACGTCCTCCGTCGTCAGCTCAGCGTCCCCCCAGAATTTCGTATAACTGGCGCCCTTCTTATGATCAAAGTCGTTCGCAAACAGGCACTTCCATGAATCTCCGAGACCGGCGCGGGCCATTCCTCCGCCAGCAAAAAACTCATAAAATGTGGACTGGCCCATGCCGCTGGTCTTTCCGGATCACAAGGGTAAGGAGATTCTGGGCTGATGAACCGTTCATCGCCTTTAGAATTGATTCGGCTGTGGATTGCGACCAAAAACACCGGTCTGCCGACCTGGCTGCCGAGGCGCATTGTTCATATTCTGTTCTCAAACAAAGTCGATCGGCTCAGAAGCGCAGGGCGATCGCATGAAAGCGGCGATCTGACGATCCCGTCAGTGCGGTGAGATAAACCGGCGCGTGGGATATTGGCTTTGAAACAAAACTATTGTTATATTCAGAAATTAGATATATAATAATTCCCAGTGGCAGGAATTTCTACCCATGGGTCAACTGCATTCCGCCGTCTCGAAGCAGACCCCGCGACAGGACGCAAATTCGGGGATCATTTTTTGCACGCGAAATAAAGCGATCTTCAAGTCTTTGATAACGTTGAATCCGGCGAAATACGAACCGCGGTTTGCGAGGCTTCGCCCGATTGCCCTGCTCAGAAGCGCAAGCGGAACGCAGTTTGACGGCTTGACCTTATGCGCTCTCCCGCGCGTTATGCGGGCCGCATGAGCGACTTCGTCTTCCCCTATCCGGTGCTCGTCTGCGACACGGGCGGCACCAATGTGCGTTTCTCGATCGCCGCCGAAAAGGGCGTGACGCTGAGCCCGATCGTCCATCTAACGACGGACGATTATCCCGGGCTGCCAGAGGCGATCGAGGCCGCGCGGCCGAAGCTCGCGGCGCAGCCGAATTCGATGGTCGTCTGCGGCGCCGGGCCCGTCGTCGGGCGCAGGCTCAAGCTCACCAATGCCCCGTGGACGATGGATGGGCCGGAGACCGCTCGCCGCTGCGGCCTAAAGCAGGGCCTGCTGCTCAACGATTTCGAGGCGCAGGCGATCTCGCTGCCGGCCATCCCGCCGCAATGGACGAAGCAGATCGGGTCTTTGAGCTTCGACAGGCCCGGACCGCAGGTGATCCTGGGCCCCGGCACGGGCCTCGGCATCGCGGCCCTGGTCGAGGTGGACGGACGCCACACGCCCGTCTCGTCCGAGGCGTGCCACATGGACTTTGGCCCCATTGCTGCGGACGAATACACGATTTGGCCGCATCTCGAGCGCGCGCACGGGCGCGTCACCAGCGAGAGCGTGATATCCGGCGAAGGGCTCGCGCGGATCCATCGCGCCCGCATGGTCTCGCTCGGGAGGCCGGACCCGCATTCGACCCCGCCGCAGGTCACAACGGCCGCGCTCGCCAATCCGAAGGGCGATGAGGCGGAGAGCGTAAGGTTCTACTGGCGCATCGTCGCGCGCTTCTCGGGCGACATGGCCGTGACCTTCGTCGCAACCGGCGGCGTCACTCTGTCGGGCGGCGTTTTGCCGCGGATCGTCGATTTCCTCGATGAAGCGGTCTTCCGGACCGCGTTCGAGGACAAAGCGCCTGTCGATGCGCTCGCGAAACGTGTTCCGACCCGCATTATCATGCATGACGAGGCGGTTCTGACCGGCATGGCGGCGGTCGCCGCCTCGCCTGAGAGCTATGCGATCGATTACGCCGGGCGGGGCTGGGTCTAGCGAGTGCGCAAAAAGCGGCCATGGCCGCGCTTTCGCCGTTATCGTAAGGCTCTTTCCGCCTCGATTGGGCTTGTCGGGCAGATTCGGCGACGAGGGAGATTTTAGGGGCGTGTTGGGACGACGAAGCGCTTTCGCGGCGGCTATCGCGGTGAGTTCTCATAGGCTCGGCAGCGACGGCGCTTGCCGACTGCGGTGAGGACATGCAGAAACTGGCGGCCGCGCGCAATACTGCGATGCAGAAGGTCAACAATTTCGCCAAAGCCGCCAAGGGCAAGCCGCTCGACCCTAATGGCTTCTGTGCGATCTCGGCGCCGCTTCTGCACGCTGAGGACGCGCTCATCTCCTACATGGAGAAGAACAAGGACTGGTGTTCCTTCCCGGACGAGGCGATCAAGAACCTCAAGGAAGGTCACGCCAAGAACTCCACTTTCAACGCTAAAGCCTGCCAGGTCGCGGCGAAGATCAAGAAGATGAAGGAGCAGGCGGCGCAGGGCGGCGGCGGTCCTCAGGCTCAGCCTCTCCCAACCGGTCCGCTCTGACCGATGGGGGCCGGAAGCGCGCAGGCGCTGCCGGATGCGCGCCCGGCCAGCCTAATCCTCCGGCTGACTCCGGACTTCGCGCTTCCTTTCGTCCAACTCATGCGCCTCGACCGGCCCGCAGGCTGGCAACTCCTGCTCGCGCCCTGCTGGCAGGCGACCGCGCTTGGGGGTCTGGCGCTTCATCGCGGGCCGAACCCATGGCATCTTCTCTTGTTCTTAGCCGGCGCCATCGTGATGCGCGGCGCGGGCTCGACCTATAACGACATCCTCGACCGGAAGCTGGACGCCGGGGTGGAACGGACCCGCGGGCGGCCGCTGCCGTCGGGCCGAGTGAGCACGAAGGCGGCGGGCGCCTTCATGATGGCTCAGGCGCTTGCCGGCCTATGGGTCCTTTTGAATTTCAATCTTTTTTCGATCGGCCTCGGGATCACCTCGCTTGCGCTGGTGGCGGTTTACCCGCTGATGAAGCGGGTTACGTCCTGGCCGCAAGCCGTGCTTGGACTCGCCTTCTCCTGGGGAGCGCTCATGGGCTGGGCGGCCACATTCGGCTCGCTGTCACTCGCGCCCGTCCTGCTCTATGCCTCGGCTTTTGCCTGGACGATCGGCTACGACACGATTTACGCGCTTCAGGACGCCCGCGACGACGCGATCGTCGGCATCCGTTCGACGGCCCGTCTCTTCGGCGAGAACGTGCGGCTTGGCGTCGGGGTTTTCTATGCGCTTGCCTCGGCGCTTGCGCTCGGAGCCACGCTTCTCGCGGGCGGAGGTGCGCTCGCGCTCCTCGGATGGTCTGCCTACTCGGCGCACCTCGGCTGGCAGGTTTCGCGGATCCGGAAAGGCGATCCATCAACCGCGCTCAGGCTCTTCCGCTCAAACCGCGATGCTGGACTGCTGCTGTTTGCGGGCCTCGCGCTGCAAGGGTGGGTTGCGGGCGGACTTTAGAACCGCGCCATCACCGAGCCGGCGATCTCGCACTGAAATCCTTCGAGCGACCGCGTGATTGTCTGGATCTCGCTGACCTTGGTGCGATGGCGGCGCGCGATGAGGATCGCCGAACCTATCCGCGAAGCAACGACATAGGCGTCGGCGCTCTCGAGCGCCGGAGGCGTGTCATAAATGACGACGCCATAGTTGCGCTGCGCATTCTGCGAAAGGTTCAAGAACTCCTTGGAACTCAGGAGTTCCTGCGGATGGGGAGCGGCGGCGCCGGCGGTCAGCACCGAAAGACCAGGCACAATCTCCACCGCGACGGGAGCAGCGTTCTCCTCATGATGAGTCAGGGCTTCGACGAGGCCCGGGGCCTTGGCGTCGATCCCGAACAGCCCGGACAGCCTGGGTCTGCGGAGGTTGGCGTCGATCAGCAAGGTTGGAACCGCCATCTGCGCGAACGAGAGCGCGAGATTGGCGGCGAAATAGGTGACGCCCATTCCTGAACGCGGCGCGATGACAGCGAAGGCGTTTTTGCCTTGCGAAAGCGGACCCGTGGCAAGGCCTGAACGTACCGAGCGGAAGGACTCCGCGGATTTACTGAAGGGCTGATAGCCGACCACCAGCTCGCGCGAAAAGCGGGAATCGTCGCTCCCGAAACTGAGGACCGGATAATTGTATCGCTTCGAGAGCGCCAGGAAGAGGCTGTCGCGGCGAACGAGCCCGAGAGTGATCGCGGCTTCGCCGAAGGTCAGCCCTTTACGGCGCTGGAAACCGCGGATCGCGTCAACCTGGGCCTCGCTGAGATTGCCGGCCGCGAGGATTTGTTGTTCGATCGGGTCCGTGGGATGAGCAGGCAGCGCGCCCGAATCCCCCGGGCGGGTCGCATTGATCGTCATTCGCTCGCTTTCCAAATCCGTCCGCGGAGCACTCCCGGATGGAGCAGTCCGTGGCTCGAGGCTCGCTCAAAAGACTTCCCGAAGCGTTTCCATAACGGTCGCGCCGCCCCGGAAGGAAGCGGTGCACGCCGGGCTGCCCATGCCAGCCGGAAGCTTGCCTATCAGAAAATCCTTTCGTTGACGACAATCGTATCGTTCGGCTGTACCTGATCGTCAAGCGAGGCAGGGACTTCCATCGTCTGGCCATCGGCCTGTTTGCGCTTGATGAATGTGCGGCCCTCAGAACCCAACGGGGCCACGCCGCCAGCGATGGCCAGCGCCTGCTGAACCGTCAGCGGGCGGATCAGCGGAAACTCGCCCGTGTGACCCACGAAGCCGTAAACATAGTAAAATGGTGCTAGATCGACGTAGATCTCATCATTGTTCCGTATCAGAATGTTGTCCGCATTAATTTTGCCGGTCGCAACGTCCTTGCCGTTGTAACGTCCGACAACCCGGCCGTTTCGTCGGATGATGATCTCGCCCGCAGTGTCGCGCAGCCCCCCGGCCCGGGCCAGAAACTGCGAGAGCGTCGTGGCGCGATCAAGCGTGAAAGCGCCGGGGCGCCTACCTGTCCCTGGATCGTGGCCTGGGTGCCAAAACCGGTGGTCTCGATCAGCACGTGCGGATCCGTGACAATCTGACGGGAGGCGAGCCGCTGCTCGATTGCGCGCGCAAGTTGGTCTTCGCTCAGGCCCGCCGCCTTGATGCGCCCGACATAGGGAAATTCGATGGTCCCGTCGGGGCCAACGCGGGTTGTTGTGTCCATGTCAGGCTGGCTGACCACTTTGATCGTCAGCACATCCTCTTTAGTGAGCGTTCTGCCCGCCGCGATCGCTTCTTCGGATAGCCACGCCGAGGCGGAAAAGGCGGCAAGGCCGAGGATCAGACCTCTGACTTTCTTCCCCATAGTCATCGCTGCTTCCTTTTTGCGCGTCCGCCTTACCGTCTACGCCTCAACGAGGCGAATAGGTCAAGGCCAACATAACGATATTGTTTGTCGTCGCCTCGTCGGGCTGGCGCCGGTCCGAATACTGGTAGGTCAGGCTTGCGGTCGTGAATGGTGTGATTGCGTAATTTAGACCCGCATTAAACCCGTAATTACGCGACTGTGTGAGGTTGGGAAACAGGGTTTGCAAGAGCGGGCTCGGATTGGTTCCCACGCCGCTGGTCAATCGATTGATAGACGCGCCCGCTGACACCGAGACTTTCGGCGTCAGCGCATAGGAAAGCGTCACCGAAGCGGTTTCGTTGGTCTGAACGTTGCCGATCGTGCCGGTGGGCGGCGTTACCACTCGCCCTACGGTTCCCGTCAGCGTCATCTTCGGCGTGATCAGCCACTTGCCGGAGAGCGTGAACTGCGGCTCAAGCCCGGAAAATCCACCCGCGTTCGAAAGCGAAGACCCGGCTCCGCTCGACGTCGTCGCCGACAGGCCCGCGGACGCGATGAACGACAGATTTGGATTGATCTCCTTGGTATAGGAAAGGTTCACCTGCTCCAGCGTTATCGCGCTCGCCAGGAAGGGCAAGGTGTTGAGGGCGGCCAAATCGTTCAAGGCGCTCAACTCGTTTTGTAACGCGGCCAGCCGGTCGGGATAATTGTAGTGGCTCACTGTCGCGAGCAGGCTCAACGTGTTCGTCTGCGTCACGCTGTAGTTGATGCCGGCGGCCACGAAGACGTTCTGAAAATTGTTCGACTCGTCGAGCGTGGCTGTGTTCGTGGACTTCGAGTACCCGCTGTTGAGCGTCGCCGACCAATTGCCAGTGATTATGCAATTGGCTGTTTCGTTGAAAGATTTCGTCGTCACCGTGTTGATGACGTTGACGCCGACCTGCTCTCCCGGCGCTGAAGGCTGACTGGAGGCCGCGAAGATCAACCGACCGGTACACCGTTTTCCAGCGACCCAATTCATCCCAATATCAGCGCTGTTATGCGCCCTATTCTGACTTGCTTGATTGAGGTAACGGTAAAGCCCGTACGTCGCGTCCGCAAAAAACTCCTGCTGGTAGACGCGAAAAAGCGTCGAGAAGCTGAGGTTGGTCATTGAGACAAACCCGCCGACAGGCTGCAAGTTGCCCACGAACGGGTTGACGACGCCATTCGTGAAGGTCGGCGTATTGAACAGATTGCTATTGTATTGTACGGACTGGCTGGCCGTCAGATGAAAAGGCAGATCGGCCCAGTTCTGCGGGAGGTTCGGAAGCGCGCCATCGAAACCGGACAAACCTGAGCCGGACCACAACGACGACACGTCCTCGGCCCCGGCGCCCGTGACGCCGCCAAGCATGAGAATCGCTCCGAGCGTCATGGCGGCGCTCCGACCCATTACGTCCCTTCGCCCACAGGCGCGTTCACCTTCAAACTCCTTACGTCCAAACCCTTACATGAGTCCGGTGACTCGCCGCCTTTGATTCTTTCGCCCGGCTCCTGACATCCAGCGCCTGTTAACCAAGATAAACTCTGCGCCCTAACCAGTCGTAAACTCTCTTCGAGCACACGCGATCCTGCCCGTCCGTAGCGGCGCCCGACCAAAAAACGCGCGGTTCACGAACAACTTAGAAGCATACCGGGGGCGGCGCTTCGCCAAGTCCATCCTTAGCCATAATCGGCTCGGATCGACAAGAAGACAAAAGCCACACCTCGACCAAATTCGTCTCCGCGCCGACTATGGACACTTGTGTCTAGACGGTCTGAAGAAAACTCGCTAGCGTGCTTCCCCTTGATTTCCTTGAGGCCGCGGGATGTCGCACTACCGGGTTGTGGTGATCGGCGGAGGAGTTGTCGGCGTATCGGTCCTTTACCATCTTGCCAAGTTGGGGTGGACGGACATCGCCCTCATCGAACGTTCAGTGCTCACAGCGGGTTCGTCCTGGCACGCGGCCGGTGACTTCCACGCGCTCAACGCCAATCCGAATGTCGCGCTCCTCCAGGCCTATACGATCGACCTTCTCAAAAATGTGGAAACCGAGTTCGGGCCAGTCGATCGGCATGAAGGTCACCGGCGGCGTGCAGATCGCCTCCACCCCGGAACGCTGGGAGTGGCTGCAGGCGAACTACCGCCGTTTTCAGGCCATCGGCATCGATGACGTGCGCCTTGTGACGCCCGACGAGATCGAGGCCCTCTGCCCTATCGTCAATATCGCGGGCGTGCTTGGCGGTATGTGGGCGGACCGCGAGGGCCATCTCGATCCAACCGGCACGGTCTGGGCCTATGCCGGCGCCGCGCGGAAGCGGGGCGCAAAAGTCCTCGAACATATCCGTGTCACCGATCTGAAGCAGGGCGCGGATTTGAGTTGGGACGTCGTCACTGAGCAGGGCATCATCCATGCCGATCACGTGGTTAACGCCGCGGGCTTATGGGCGAAGCAGGTCGGCCGGATGGCTGGCCTCGACCTGCCCGTATCGCCGCTCGAACACCATTATCTCATCACGGAACCGATCCCCGAAGTTGCGGCGCGCGAAAAGGAACTGCCGGTCGTCACCGACCTCGAAGGCTTCACCTACATGCGCCAGGACCAGAAAGGCATCCTGATCGGTATCTACGAGACGAAGCCGCAGCACTGGGCGATGGACGGGGCGCCCTGGGATTTCGGCGTCGAGCTTTTCCAGGAAAACATTGAGCGCATCTCCGAGGAGCTGGAATTCGTCTACCGGCGCTATCCGGTCCTGGAGCGGACGGGCATCCGCAAATGGGTAAACGGCGCCTTTACCTTCTCGCCCGACGGCAATCCTCTCGTTGGTCCCGTGGTCGGCAAGCCCGGCTATTGGCTCGCCTGTGGCGTCATGGCCGGCTTCCTCCAGGGCGGCGGCGTCGGCAAGGCGCTGGCCGAATGGATGGTCCACGGCGAGCCGGAAGAGGACGTCTTCGGCCTCGACATCGCGCGCCACGGGCCCCACACAGCGAACCGGGAGTACATCCGGCAGACGACCGCCCAGTTTTACGCCCGCCGCTTCGTGATGACCTACCCCAACGAGCAGCTTCCAGCCGGCCGGCCGCTGAAGACGCCCCCGGCTTACGACGCGATGACAGCCGCCGGTTGTCATTGGGGCAATAGCTGGGGCCTTGAATATCCGCTTTATTTCGCTCCGCCGGGCTTCAAGGAAAGACCGACCCTCAAGCGTTCCAACGCCTTCCCCATCGTCGGCGAGGAATGCCGCCTCGTCCGCGAGGGCGTCGGCCTGCTCGATATCGCGGCCTTCTCCCGCTTCGAGGTGACCGGGCCTGCGGCGGAAGGCTGGCTCGCCTGGTTGATGGCGGGAGCCATTCCGAAGCCCGGCCGCGCTCGGCTTGCTCCGATGCTCTCCGAGACTGGCAGGTTGAAGGGCGATCTCACTCTAATCACCTGGGGCGACGGGACCTTCTGGATCGAAGGCTCATATTACCTGCGATCCTGGCACATGCGCTGGTTCATGGACCGCGCGCGCCAAGGCGTGGAGGTGCGCGACATTTCCGACGACATGGTCGGCTTTGCGGTGTCCGGCCCCAAGGCGCGCGCGGTTCTGGAGCGGGTGACGCATCAGGACGTGACAAACGCGACCCTCCCCTTCATGGGCGCGACGACGCTCGACATCGGCCTTGTGCGTGCGAAAATCGCGCGCGTTTCGGTAGTGGGCGAGCTTGGATACGAGGTCAACTGCCGCGCGCTGGAAGCGGGCGTGCTGCGCAAGACGCTGCTGGCGGCAGGCGTCGATTTCGGCATTCGCGAATACGGCTACAGCGCCCTGCTCTCGCTGCGCCTAGAAAAAAGCTTCGGGATCTGGTCGGCCGAATTCACGCAAGCCTATACGCCGCGAATGACCGGCATGGATCGCTTCATCGCCTGGGACAAGGGCGATTTCGTCGGCAAGAAAGCCGCGCGCGCCGAGCGCGACGGCCCTGCGCCCGCCCTTGGGCTCGTCACGCTGCAGATCGACGCGCTCGACGCCGACGCCTCCGGCTACGAGCCAGTATGGCGCAACCGCAAGCGGGTCGGCTTCGTGACATCCGGCGGCTACGGTCACACGGTCGGCAAGAGCTTGGCGATGGCGCTTGTGGCGCCCGACGCGGCGGCCGTCGGGACCGTTCTTTCCGTCCACGTCGTCGGACAGGAGCGGGAAGCGCAGGTCATTGCGCCTTCGCCCTACGATCCGGCCGGCCGAGCCATGCGCGCATGAAAGCGGCAGCGACCGCCGAAGACGTGCGCCCAGGAAGCCCTGGCGTAAACAGCAATGTGAAGGCGACGCGCGACGACTGGCTCGACGCGGCGCTCGCCGTCCTCGCCGCCGAAGGCGCGGCGCGCGTCGCAATCCTTCCATTGAGCGAAAAGCTCGGCGTCTCGCGATCGAGCTTCTACTGGTATTTCCGCGACCGCGCCGAACTCCTGTCCGCCTTGCTCGCCCGCTGGGAAGCGCTGAACACGCGCTCTGTCGTTGCTGAGGCCCGCGCACCGGCCGCCACCATCCACGAGGCGGTCTGCAATGTCTTTCGCTGCTGGGTGAACCCAACAATCTTCAGCCCGCGACTCGACTTCGCGGTGCGCGAATGGGCGCGCGTCTCGGTGGAAGCGCGCGCCACGCTTGACGCCGCCGACGACGAGCGCACGGCCGCGATCCAGAGCATGTTCGCGCGTTTCGGCTATGAGGGCGACGACGCCCTGGTGCGCGCGCGTGTGCTCTATTACACCCAGATCGGCTATTACGCGCTCGACATCCGCGAACCGACACAGGCGCGGCTCGACCTCACGCCGCATTATCTCACTGCCTTCACTGGCCTCCCGCCGAACGACTCGGACATCGCCGCGTTCCGCGCTTATGCCGAGACCCACGCCGGGGAGAGCGATTTTGGAGGCGCGCCGTGAGCGCCCGCTATTCGGCCCTGACGCTTTTGCGCGAGGGCGTGACCGGCCATAGGGGCTGGCCGCAGGCGTGGCGCAAGGCGAAGCCGAAGCCTGCGTATGATTTCGTCATCGTCGGCGGCGGCGGCCACGGACTCGCGACCGCCTATTCTCTCGCCAAGACCCACAGGCGTTCCCGCGTCTGCGTGGTCGAAAAAGGCTGGCTCGGCGGCGGCAACACCGGGCGCAATACGACGACGATCCGCTCGAATTATTTCCATCCGGAATCCGTCGCGCTCTACGACTTCGCGCTGAGACTTTACGAAGGCCTGTCGCGCGAGCTCAACTTCAACGTCATGCTGAGCCAGCGCGGCCTCCTCACGATCTCCCACAGCCCCGCGCAGATCGAGATCGCCCATCGGCTCGTCAACGCTATGCAGATCAACGGCGTCGACGCTGAGTTCTGGGGGCCGGAAAAGATTCGCGAGCGCCTGCCCGACGCCTCGCAGTCGCTCGATTCGCGTTACCTGCCGAACGGCGGCGTATGGCAAGCGCGCGCAGGAACCGCCCGCCACGACGCCGTCGCCTGGGGCTATGCGCGCGCTGCGAATTCGCTCGGCATCGACATCGTCGAGCAATGCGAGGTCACCGGCTTTGCCATCGAGAACGGCGCGTGCGTCGGCGTGGAGACGACGCTGGGCGAGATCCGCGCGGACGCGGTGGGAGTAGCAGTCGCCGGCCATTCGTCGCAGCTTCTCGCCAAGGCCGGCGTCAAACTGCCGATCCATTCCTACGCCCTGCAGGCGATGGTGAGCGAACCGGTGAAACCATGTCTCGACATCGTGGTGTTGCAGCTTGGGACCGGGGTCTACGTATGCCAGTCGGACAAGGGCGAGATCGTGTTCGGCGGCGGGCTCGACCGGGTTCCGTCGTATGGCCAGCGCGGCAATCCGCCGATGCAGGAGCTTGTCGTCTCGGGCCTTCTCGAACTCTTTCCTGCTTACGCGCAACTCAAACTCATGCGCCAATGGGCCGGGATCGTGGATGTCACCCCCGACTCTTCGCCGACTCATCGGGCCGGCGCCTGTCCCGGGCATTTTCCTCAACTGCGGCTGGGGCACGGGCGGCTTCAAGGCGATTCCGGCCGGCGGCGTGCTGCTTGCGCATCTCATGGCGACGGGCGCTCACCACGAGATCAGCCGCCCCTTCGACCTTGACCGCTTCCGAACGGGCCGCCTCATCGACGAGGCGGCGGGCTCGGGCATCGCGCATTAGGACCATGCAGCTCTTTCCCTGTCCCTTCTGCGGCCCGCGCGACGAGACCGAGTTTGCCTATATCGGCGAGCCGAAAGCGCGCCCCGAACCTGCCGAGGAAACCAGCGACACCGCCTGGGCGGAATATCTTTACGGCGCCGCCAACCCGAAGGGCGAAGCGCGCGAAATCTGGCTGCACCTGACGTGCCACGAAACCTTCGCGATGACCCGCGACACGGCGACCAACGCCGTGCTCGGCAGCGAATCGCCGAGGCGGCTGCCATGACCGCATCGCGACTTCGGGAAGGCGGCGCGATCGAACGCGGCCGCCCGCTCGCGTTCACTTTCGATGGGCGCCCCTACGTCGGCGCGACAGGAGACACCATCGCCTCCGCGCTCCTTGCGAACGGCGTGCGCATCGTGGGCCGCAGCTTCAAGTACCGCCGCCCGCGCGGGATCTGGGGCGCATGGACGGAGGAGCCGAACGCCATCGTCGACATCACACGCGCGGGCCGCACGACGCCGAACGTGCGCGCAACGACCGAGCGGCTCGAAAACGACGTCGCCGTGCGCTCCATCAACAGCGCGCCGAGCGCGGCGGAAAGCCGCGCCGCGGCACTCGATCGCCTCTCAGCGTTCCTGCCTGCAGGCTTCTATTACAAAACTTTCCTCTGGCCGCGCTGGGAGACTTTCGAGCCCGCGATTCGCGCCATGGCGGGTCTTGGCCGCCTCGACCCACGTAACGTCCCGCCCGCCGACAGTCCAACATATTACGCCCATTGCGATCTGCTCGTCGTCGGCGCCGGCCCAGCGGGACTCGCCGCCGCGAGCGCGGCCGCAAGGCGGGGCGCAATCGTGATCCTGATCGACGACCACGCCGAGATCGGCGGCCAGCTCCTCCATCGCGGCGGCGTCATCGAGGGCGACGGGCGCGAGTGGGCGGACGCCGCAGCCGCCTCGGTCGAAGCGCGGGGCGGACGCGTGCTGACCGCCGCAACCGCATTCGGCGTCTACGATCACAATCTCGTGCAGGTCTGGGAACGGCGCGAACCCTCGCCCGACGCGCTCTGGCGCATAAGGCCGAAGCGTGTCGTGATCGCGGCCGGCGCCATCGAGCGCCCGCTCGTCTTCCCCGACAACGACCGCCCCGGCGTGATGTCCGCCGACGCTGCGTTCGTCTATCTCAGACGCTACGCCGTGCGGGTAGGCGAGCGCATCGCCGTCGCGACCAACAATGATTCCACCTATCCCGTGGCCGAAGCGCTGGCCGAAGCCGGCGCCGAGATCGAGATTTTCGATCCGCGCGACGAGACGCCCACGACAGATCTTCGCGTCACACGTGCGGAGATAGAAGGCGTCGTCGGTCGCAACGGCGTCGAGGCGGTCAAGTTCATCCGCGCCGAGCGCGCCTTCGACGCGCTCATCGTATCGGGCGGCTGGACGCCAACCGTGCATCTCTTCATGCAGGCCGCGCGGCAAGCTCCGCTACGACGAGGGGCTCGCCGCTCTCGTTCCTTCCAACGAATTGGCAGGCGTGGCCGTCGCCGGCGCCGCCAACGGCGCCTTCACGCTCGACCACGCGCTCGCCGAAGGCCACGCCGCGGGCGGCGGCGAAGGCGCGGCGCCCAACGCGCCGCGCGGCCTCTACCGCATCGCGCCAATGTGGCCGAAGTCGGACGCAAAGGGACGCAGCTGGATCGACCTTCAGAACGACGTCACGCTGAAGGACGTCGCGCTTGCCGCGCGCGAAGGCTACGTCGCGGTCGAGCATCTCAAGCGGTACACGACACTCGGGATGGCGACCGACCAGGGCAAGACGTCGAACGTAAACGGCCTTGCTGCGATGGCCGCGATCACCGGGCGCGCGATGGGCGACATGGGAACGACGACCTATCGCCCGCCCTATGTCCCGACGCCGATGGGCGTCATCGCGGGCCGTTGCCGCGGCGCGCTCATGAACCCGCTGAAACGCCTGACCCTCGAAGCCGAGCATCGCGCCGACGACGCAGTCTTTCGCGAATATGGCGGCTGGCTAAGACCCGCCTGGTATGGCGCGGGCGACCCGGATCTCATGATCGCCCGTGAAGCTTTGCGGGCCCGCGAGAGCGTCGCGCTTTTCGACGGCTCATCGCTCGGCAAGATCGAGCTGATCGGCCCGGACGCGGCGAAGCTCGCGGACTTCAACAGCTACAATCGTCTCTCGACGCTCAAGACCGGAAGGATCCGTTACGGCTTCATGCTGTCGGAGACCGGCGTCGTCTATGACGACGGCGTCACGCTGCGCCTCGGGGAGGATCGCTTCCTCGTCTCCTGCTCGTCCGGTCACGCGGACGCGGTTGTCACGCGGCTCGAATTGTTACGGCAGGACCGTTTCGAGCCCTCCCGCGTTTTCATTCACGATACTACCGCGCACTGGGCGACGCTGACGCTCAGCGGTCCGCGCTCACGTGACCTCCTCGCCTCGCTCGATCTCGACGTTGCGCTCGACGACGAAAGCCTGCCGCATATGGCTTTCGCATCCGGCGCGTTCGAAGGCGCGCCCATGCGCATCGCGCGCGTGAGTTTCACCGGCGATCGTTCCTACGAGCTTTCCGTTCCATGCCGCCGCGCGCGCAGACTGCGTGAAAAAATCGTCGCCAAGCTGCCGGCGTTCGACGGCGGCCTTCTTGGCTCCGAGGCGCTGATGATTTTGCGCGCGGAGAAAGGTTTTGTCATCGTCGGCAAGGATACGGATGGACATACGATGCCTCACGATCTCGGCGTCGGCGGTCCGCGCGAAAATCGCAAGGACGAGTATGTCGGCAAGCGCTCGCTTTTCACCGAATTCGGCCAACGACCGGCGCCGCAAACAGCTCGTCGGCCTCAACGTTCCCGCTGGCGCGCCGCCGCTGCCGACAGGAGCGCATGTCGTAACCGGAGACGCGCCGCCCCGCTCGCTCGGCTATGTAACATCGAGTTACATGAGCCCGATGCTCAAGCGGCCGGTCGCGGTTGGCCTCGTCGAGAACGGCTTTGCGCAGATGGGCGAAGCCGTGCGCGTCTTTCATCTCGGCGGCCGAGCGCCTCGCGACCGTCGCCAGCGCAGTCGCGCTCGATCCGGAAGGAACGCGCCTCCATGCGTGAGCGCGACTGGCGCCCCGCGCGCTTCCCCGAAGGATCACTGATACCGAAGCCTCGCCTCGCTATGCGCGTGCTCGATGGGCTCGGCGCGACGCTCATCTCGGGCGATCTCGACGCGGCGATTGCAGCGCTCGCGCCCGGCGCGCCGCTGCTTGGCCTCTACGCCTCGGCGCCGGAGGGCGCGCACGCATTGCGCATCGCCCGCGATCGCGCGCTGCTCGTGACCCCGGCCCCGCTCTCTGCGCCGGAAGGCTGGCGGCCGACCGGCGAGTCCGGCTGGTGCGCGACCCCTGTCGATGACGGCTGGGCGGCAATCGCAATTGAAGGCGAGGACGCGCCGCTCGTGCTGATGCAAGCGACCTCCGCCGATCTCGTCGCTGGCTCGCCCTCGGCGGCCGTGCGCGTTTTCGGCACCACCTGCCTGCTCGCGCAGATGCCTGCCGGATTCCGCCTGCAGGTCGAATGCATGCGGCTCGAAGGGTTGCTCGCATGGCTGGACGGGGCGTGAAACGGAAAAGCCCCGTCCGGCAAGAGACTCTCGCTACAGCGTTATTCGATCAAATTGCAAAGCGTCGTCATTGCGAGCGAGGCGAAGCAATCCAGAGAGGCCCGCTACAAAGGCTGGATTGCTTCGTCGCTCACGCTCTTGGCAATGACGGTTCGGCCTCATGAGACAATGCTTTACAGGTTCCGAACTCGATCGCATGCAGAAGCCGAAATCGTAGCCCGCCGTCGCCTCCGCCAAGCGAGAGCACAATATGAATGCGCCCGTGATGGGACGTGTCCGCTCAGCCGGCGAGCATACGCACGCGCTCCATGGTGCCCGCTTGTCCAATCCTCCGTAATGGCCGTAGAGCAAGTCGCCGGCACGGAGTGCGCGAAATCGTCGTCCAGGAAACGGTCATGTCGCTGGTTAGCGTTGATCGGATCCTCAGATATGCCTTCGACCTGGCGAGATCCCGCCGGCGCAAGCGCCTGACCTCGGCGACAAAGTCCAACGGTAGTTCCATCACCATGCCCTACTGGGACCAACGGGTGGAGGCCGTGGCCACGGAGTATCCCGACGTCTCATGGGACAAATCCTGTGATCCGGCGTGGAAAACTGACCCCGGTTTTGGGGTTATAGGCGTCGAAAATTGACCCTCTGAATCTGGTTTGCAGGTTGCCCGTTTTGGCGCGGAGCGGGCATCAGGGGATGTTGATTGTGGAGACGATTGGGCGGATCCGGCGCGAGCATTTTGTTCTGGGGAAGTCGATCAAGCAGATCGCTCGCGATCTGCGACTTTCTCGGAATACGGTGCGGAAGGTTTTGCGATCGAACGAGACGTCGTTTTCCTACGAGCGTGAAGTTCAGCCTCGGCCCAAGCTGGGGCGATGGAAGGACGAGCTCGATCCTCGTCTGGCGGCGAATGCGGCAGCGTCGTCACGGGACCGTCTAACATTGATCCGCATTTTCGAGGATCTCCGGAGCGCCGGGTATGAGGGCGGATACGATGCGGTGCGCCGCTACGCGGCGGCGTGGACGAAGACCACAGCAGGCGCCGCGGCAGACGCCTACGTCCCCCTGAGCTTTGCACCGGGCGAGGCCTACCAGTTCGACTGGTCCCACGAGATCGGTCTGATCGGCGGCGTGACGACGACCTTGAAGGTCGCGCATGTGCGGCTCTGCCATAGCCGGATGATGTTCGTGCGCGCCTATCCGCGCGAGAGCCAGGAGATGGTGTTCGACGCGCACGAGCGCGCCTTCGCGTTCTTCAAGGGCGCCTGTGCGCGCGGGATCTACGATAATATGAAAACGGCGGTCGACGCAGTGTTCGTCGGCAAGGACCGGCAATACAATCGCCGCTTCCTGCAGATGTGTTCGCACCATCTCGTCGAGCCGGTCGCCTGCACGCCGGCCTCGGGCTGGGAGAAGGGTCAGGTCGAGAACCAGGTCGGGCTGGTCCGGGAGCGCTTCTTCACCCCAAAGCCCCGGTTCAGAAGCTACGACGAGCTCAACGCCTGGCTGCTCGACCGATGTCTGGTCTTTGCGAAAGCCCATCCTCATACCGAATGGCCGGATCGGACGGTCTGGGAGGTGTTCGAGGCGGAGCGCCCGAAGCTCATTCCCTATCGGGGCAGGTTCGACGGCTTCCACGCCACGCAGGCTTCGGTGTCGAAGACCTGCCTGGTGCGGTTCGACAACAACAAATACTCGGTCAACGCCAGCGCGGTCGGGCGCCCGGTCGAGATTCACGCCTACGCCGACCGCGTCGTGATCCGCCAGGACGGGCGGCCTGTCGCCGAGCACGCGCGCTCTTTCGGCCGCGGCAGGACGATCTACGATCCCTGGCACTACGTGCCCATCCTGGCCCGCAAGCCAGGCGCGCTGCGCAATGGGGCGCCGTTCAAGGACTGGGTTCTGCCCAGCGCCCTGGAGCGCATCCGGCGCCGGCTTTCCGGCTCCGACGACGGCGACCGGCAGATGGTCAAGATTCTCGCCGCCGTCCTGACCGACGGCCTGCCGGAAGTCGAGGCGGCCTGCGCCCAGGCGCTGAGCGAGGGCGTCCATTCCGCCGACGTCGTTCTCAACATTCTGGCGCGGCGCCGCGATCCGGGGCCGATCGCCGCCATCATGACGCCGGCCAACCTGCGTCTCGTTCACACGCCGGCCGCCGATTGCGCTCGCTACGACGCCCTCATGGGGCGTTCGGAAGAACGCCCGTTTTTGACGGGCTATGGGAGCGCCTGACGATGGAAAGAACCCAAGTCCTCGACATGATGGGGACCCTCAAGCTCTACGGCATGAAGGCGGCTTATGACGAAACGCTCGCCCTCGCCGTCAAGCGGAGCCACGAGCCACAACGCTTCGTCGGCGATCTCCTGAAGGCCGAGATCTCGGAGAAGCAGGCGCGTTCGATCAAGTATCAGCTCACCATCGCCAGGCTGCCGCTCGCCAAGGACGTCGACGACTTCGCCTTCAAGGACACCCCGGTCAACGAGGCGCTGGTGCGCGATCTCGCCTCGGGCGCCTTTCTCACCCAGCAACGTAACGCCGTGCTGGTCGGTGGAACGGGAACCGGCAAGACCCATCTGGCCATCGCCATCGCGCGCAACTGCATCCGGGCCGGATCGCGGGGGCGATTCTTCACCACCGTCGATCTCGTCAACCAGCTCGAGGCCGAGGCCAGAGCCGGCCGGCAGGGGCGGATCGCTGATCATCTCACCCGCCTCGACTTCGTCGTCTTCGACGAACTCGGCTATCTCCCCTTCGCTCAGGCCGGAGGCCAGCTGCTCTTCCACCTCGTCAGCCGCCTATACGAGCGCACCTCGATCCTCGTCACCACCAATCTCGCCTTCGGAGAATGGCCGAGCGTCTTCGGCGATCCCAAGATGACCACGGCGTTGCTCGACCGCCTCACCCATCACTGCGACATCGTCGAGACCGGCAACGAAAGCTGGCGCTTCAAAAACCGCGCCTGAACGTCCCCAAAATCCGCACCTCACCGAACCGCGCTCGCCCGGCTGCGAAACCCCAGCCAGCTTCGCCGGGGCGACCGCTGCCGGCCGTGCGAACCACAAAATCGGGGTCACTTTTGGACGCCGATAGAGGTCAATGTTCAACGCCGATTGACACCTGCCATAGTTGACGTCCTCGATCCTCCCGACGGGCTTCAAGTCATCCAGTAGCTCCCGAAGATCCCGGATCGCGCGGTCGACACGACCGGGCCAAAGACGCCACTCACCGCTCGAATGCGCCGGGCGATGGAAGGAGATGTTTCAGGTTCATCCGGTCGAGAGCGAGCCATGTGGTCGGCGATCTGCTGCATGGGCTGGATTTTCATGGCGATATGAAACCAGTCGATGATGTGGGTCGTGGGTTTCGGCATCGCTCGGGGCAGCCGCTTCAGGATTTCGGCGCCGTCCGAAATAACGGCGACGTCGCCAAAGCCGCGATACCCTTCTTGTTCAAGTGCATGAAGCGCTCGATCGCATAAGGCATATTGATCGGTGCTGGCGGTAACGAAATAGCGGGCCGCCGGCCTCGCCGCGACCTCCCCTGCCGCATCTGGCCACGACCAGTTCGAAGTTGCGTGCGACTTCGGATCGGCGCTGCGAACGTGGGCGTATCGATGCTGATGACGAACTCTCTGCGCCGATCGCCGGGAGGCTCAATTCGAGCTGTCGTCGATCCTTCACCTGCAAAGACGCCCTTCTCTCTTCCTCAACCGTCTGGCGCTCAAGCCGCTCACCCGCTCGAATGGTGCGTTTGCGGACGGTCGCATGGGTCTCCGTCGGCTCGATCGGCAGAAAAACGGCCATGACGCTTGCGGCCTGCCGGTAGGGCACCATGCTGCCCAGCCGGGCCGTCAACTCTGTCAGTTCAGCAGTCGCCCGGTCCGGGCAGGTTTCCTGCAGAGGCGCGAAAGCCAGGACGAAGTCCGGATGGCAATTCCGACACAGCATCCAACGGGGGTTGCGAACTTCGACCGTACCGAAGACGGTTCTGATGCGGCGGGTCGTGTAGTCCTCGATCGGTCGGATCACGCCGCAGTCGAGACAGATCCGCCGAAAGAGCGTGTACGTGTCGGCCTCTTGGCTCACGATCGCGGTCTGAAGGGCAGCCATGATCTTCTTGCCGTCCTCAACCGATAGGCCGACCTCACCATCCACCAACCGTCCCAACTTTTGTCGATGAGGATCTAATGGCGGCGAACCTCTCCAAAAGCGTCCGTACCTTCGATCGTGATTTTCCACTCCACCGCCGCCATGGTCGCCGCCGCCGACTTCTAAATCAAGATGGTGGCGATGAGCCGGCAATAGCCAACAATTCGTAACCGACCCCTGGGAAGTTACCGGTCTCCCGGCTAACGCCTGCGATCTCGGCGGCCCGCATCAGCCGAGCAATCCGCTTCCGGCCAACCGAGAGGCCGTCGGCCTTCAGCGCGGCATGAACGCGCGGCGCGCCATAGGTTCCATGCGACCCGGCGTGGATCGTGCGGATGCGGCGCGTCAGATCGGCGGCGGCGGTCGCCCGAGCCGAAGCCGGTCGGCTCCGCTGAGCGTAGTAGCCCAAGGACGAAACCCTCAGGACGCGAGCCATTGTACCAATAGGATACATGGCCTGGTGCGCGCTCATGAATTGGTAAACCCGTTCGGGCTCGCCTTGCTCTCCCGCGCGGACCAGGCCGCCGTGTTGCCGACCTCCTTCATCGCCGCGGAATAGGCGCGAAGCCCGTCGGTGACGATCTTCCGCGCTCGGCCGTATTTCTTCACGATGCGCTTGAGAATCTTCAGCGCCGCCGCCTTATCTCGCTTCGCAGTGACGACCGATTCCAAGACCTCGCCTTCATGGTCGACAGCGCCCAGAGATAGCAGAGCTTTCCGTTGACCTTCACAAACACCTCGTCTAAATGCCACCGCCACTGAGGATAGCCGTGCATGAGCGCGACCCGCTTCTTGCGGATCTCGGCGGCAAACATCGGGCCAAACCGGTTCCACCAGAACCGGACCGTCTCACGGCTGATGTCGACCCCGCGTTCGGCCAGGAGATCCTCGGCATTGCGCAGCGACAGCGGGTATCTCACGTACATCATCACGACAAGACGGATGACCTCCGGAGAGCTGTTGGAATATCGGAACGGATTACTCATGGCCCAAGCCGACTAAGGTCAGAGGCGCGCCGCGAGGATTTTGTCTGACAGAGCCTTTCGGACCGATGATCGCGGCCGACCTACGAAAGCGTCGTCTGAAGCCCGATACGACTTGGCATCTCGACGAGGTCTATCTGAAAATCGACGGCCGAATGGTCTACCTTTGGCGGGCCGTCGACGCCGAGGGCGAAGTCCTCGATGTGCTGATCCAGTCCAAGCGAAACAAGCATGCCGCGCTGAAACTGATGCGCAAGCTCCTAAAGAAGTACGCCTTTGTTCCAAAGCGGTTGGTCACCGACGATTTGCGATGATACAGCGCCGCGGCCCGGGAGCTTGGGATCGAACGCCACCATGAGGGGCGGGCGATGGAAGAACAATCGAGCTGAGAATTCGCATCAGCAGACGCGGCTGCGGGAGTGCAAGATGCAGCGGTTCAAGAGCCAGGTTCAGCCCAGAAATTCCTTTCCGCACACGCCGCCGTATACAATACCTTCAACGTCCAGCGCCCTCTCCTCTCAGCCCAAACGCACCGCGCGCTTCGCGCTGCGGCGATGACCACTTGGCGGACCGCGGTCGCAGCGGCCTGACATCTCCAGAGGTCGCGAAATGTCGCGTTCTTCCCTTGACAACGTGACAGTGCATCTGAAGTCAAAGCGACGGGAGATCGTCCCTTCGGGGAGCCCGTTGCTTCGCGACAGTTCCCGTAGTACGGCCGATTCAGGGGACGGAAGCCACGTCCGCCTCTTCACTGTCCAATCTAACTGTTACCTTTTTTGCGTTCGTCGCAGAAAGCACTGGCGTCCGATCCGAATTTGAGCGTGTATGTCTTCGCCTGAGCGGTATGTTTGCACACCGCTGAGACCCTTGCCCTTGAGATCATCGCGATCCGGGGCTCGCGTCCGTGACAGGGCCAGAGAGCTGGCCCTGCTTCAACGCGAAAGGGCCAAACCATGTCGATCAAGCTTACCGATACACAGCTCGTCCTCATCAGCGCCGCCTCTCGGCGGTCTGATCTCTATCTGACGCTTCCCACCGGCTCCAAGTTCGCGCCAGCTCGAAAGGCTTGCGCCAAGCTCCCGGCTGAGGGCCTGGCGCGCGAGATCCGCGCCCGCAACGGACTCCCCGATCTGGCGACGGGATGAGGACGCCGATGAGGCTTTCACACTCAAGCTGACCGCAGCCGGCCTCAAGGCGATTGCGATCGATCAGAACAACGAATCTGAGAGCGAACCTGGTTCGTCGAATGGGGACGCGCCCTCCGAACAATCCTCCTCCACGAGTGACGAGAAAGAGGTGCGCGCCTCATCGGCGACGAACGACGAGTCTCTCGTCGCCCCACGCTCCACGAGCGGGGACGAAGATCGGCAACGTACTCGATCGACTTGGCCGAGAGAGGGGAGCAACACTTGACGAGATCGTCTCTGCGACCGGCTGGCTGCCGCATACGGCGCGCGCTGCTCTGACCGGGCTGCGCAAGCGCGGATATTGCCTTGTCCGAGATCGGTCCGACCAAGACCGCGGGTCGGTCTATCGGATCACAAGCTCACCGGCGACCGAGGGCGCCTCGGCTATGATTGCTCCTGAGGCCATTGAGGTTCAGGGCGCGCCCGGGGCGGGCAAGAGTTGGAAGCAATCCCATTCGGGCCGGGGCCGTCGTCGGGCCGCGTGAGGTGGCCCCCATCGAGCATTGGAAGGATCTCAGGCCGAAGGTGAACCTTCGGTTCGAGATCAACGCGATCCAAACCGCGGCAGTGATGGCAGTGCAAACACTCGCAGCTTGGTCTCCACTTTGCCAAAGCTCGACCGCGCTCAGCTCCTGCTGCAGTGGCGTAACCATTTGCGCAGAGCCCCGCCCGCGCATCTGCCCACTTGGCTGCTCGCGCGCATCCTGGCCTATCGCCTGCAGATTGCTAACCTCGGCGATGACGGTCATGCGATTAAGCGCCGTCTGAAAGAAGCCGACGGCCAAAAGCCGTCATCCTTCGCCAACCGGTCCCCCGTCACTCGGGACGGGACGGATCTGAAGCCGGGCTCCATCCTAACCCGAGAATGGCAAGGCCGTTTAGAATTCGTGACCATCCTCAAGGACGGTTTTGCGTGGAATGGGACCCCCTATGGTAACCTGTCGATGGTCGCCAAGGCGATCACCGGCACAAGCTGGAACGGCCACCGCTTCTTCGGCCTTAAGGCCAGCGATCGGACCCAGTCGGAAAAACGGAGCGCCGACATCAGCAAGAGCGCCCGAGGGAAGAGCCGTGACGGCGTTTGACCGAAAGCGCGGCGCGAGGTCCGAGCCTCGGAAGACGAAGTTCCGCTGCGCCATCTACACCCGCATCTCCTCCGATGCCGGGCTCGAGCAGGACTTCAACTCCCTCGAGATCAGCGCGAGGCCTCCGAGGCCTATGTCAAAAGCCAGGCCCACGAAGGTTGGGTCATTCTCCGCGACCGCTATGACGATGGTGGGTTCTCCGGCGGGTCGATGGAGCGGCCGGCCCTGCAGGAGCTGCTCGACGACGTTCGAGCACGTCGCATCGACGTCATCGTCGTCTACAAGATCGATCGGCTGACCCGGTCGCTGGCCGACTTCGCCAAGCTGGTCGAACTGTTCGACGCCCAGGGCGTCTCCTTCGTCTCGGTGACCCAGGCGTTCAACACCACGACCAGCATGGGACGGCTGACCCTGAATGTCCTGCTGTCGTTCGCCCAGTTCGAGCGCGAGGTCACCGGCGAGCGGATCCGGGACAAGATCGCCGCCTCGAAGAAGAAAGGGCATGTGGATGGGTGAAATGGTTCCGCTCGGCTACCGGGTCGAGAACCGCGCGCTTCACCTCGTCGAGGAGCACGCCGAACTCGTTCGCATTCTTTCGGCGCTACCTCGAGGTAGGCTCGGTTGTTGGGCTTCAGGCGGTCCTGATCAAGACGAAGTTCGCCTGCCAGTTCGGATCCACGGCAACGGCAAAGTCGAGAGGAGGTGGGCTTATCAGCCGCGGCCATCTCCATAAGATCCTCACCAATCCGATATACGTCGGGAGGCTGTGCCACAAGGGAAGGTTCTACGAGGGCCAGCACGCGGCGATCATCGACCGCGAAACCTGGGACCGGGTTCAGAGCCTCCTGAACAGACACTCCGTGGCCAGACCCCGTCTCGCCATCATCCGCAGCTGCTTGCGGGCAAGCTGTTCGACGATCGCGGCTTCCGGATGAGCCCGAGCCCGGCGTCACGGGGCGGGCGACGATGGCGTTACTATGTGTCTCAGGCCGTTCTGCAAGGACGCTCACCGGACGCCGGGTCAATCCCTTGCGTAACGGCGACCGAGATCGAAGGCCGGGTGGCGGAGGCTGTCCGGCGCAGGCCTTGAAACCCGTGAGGTCGCTTGCGATATCAAATCGCTGACGAAGAGCTATCCGCGCACTCGTCGAGCGCGTGACGATCAGGAAAGCTGGCCTACGCGTTCAACTGAGCGCCGCCGCATCTGCGGATGACCCGTCGCTCAAGACGACAATGAACTTCGAACAATCTCCGTTGCCTGGACGACAACTCCGACCCGACGGCGGCGAGAGATCATTTTAGGTGAAGGCGATGATTCAGCCGTCACTCGACCGATGCGCGTCGAGGCGCAGCGAGCCTTCGCCGCAGCCTACGCGAAGGCGCGCGCGTGGCTCGATCGTCTCGTAGTCGACCCGAGCTTCTCCATCGCCTCGATCGCCGCGAGCGAAGGCCGAACCGAGCGCTCGATCCGGCAAACCCTTTCGCTCGCTTTTCTTGATCCCTCCTTTGCGAAAGCCGCAATGGACGGACGCATGCCCCGCGGCTTCGGTCTCAAGCGCCTGATGGACTTACCACCAAGCCTGGCCGGAGCATTGGACGGCGCTCGGGCTCGTGCGATAGTCAGGTCCGTGCAACTCTCACATTCATAGGCGCCCGGAAGTGACGTCGCAGAAAGTGCCCGGCGAACTCGGTAAACGCTCGCGCCATCTCTTGCTGGCGCGACCGTCCGTTTTTCTCTCTTTTTTTTTTTTTTTTTTTTTTTTTTTTTTTTTTTTTTTTTTTTTTTTTTTTTTTTTTTTTTTTTTTTTTTTTTTTTTTTTTTTTTTTTTTTTTTTTTTTTTTTTTTTTTTTTTTTTTTTTTTTTTTTTTTTTTTTTTTTTTTTTTTTTTTTTTTTTTTTTTTTTTAAATCCACATCCAATTTATTCCATCGCCCTTATCGGTTTTCCTATCATAATGAACGCTTTTGCTTCTTTTTTTTTTTAAAAAAAAAAAAAAAAAAAAAAAAAAAAAAAAATTTTAGCGGTTCGCGGTCGCAGGCCAAAACTGCGTCAAGTATCTCCAGATCAGCTGCAATATGCTGCAAAAGCTTTAGCGCCTCGTAGACGTGCCCCATGAGAATGCGCACGTGGTAAAGCTCTCCGGCCTCGCGCCTTCGTTGGCGTTTTTTATGAGTCGTCACGCTCCAGTCGCCGACCGCCTCGTTCGCGAGTGTGAGGTCGTTTATCATCATCATTAAGCGGATTGAGACGGACGCGATTTTGGGCTGCGAAAGGACGGTCGATGCTGTGATCGCTCAGCTGGTGCTTCTACTCATGACGGTCTTTGCATCCAAGCTTTCGGCATTGTTCCGCCTCGGCGCGGAGGCTGAATGCCGAGTTCTAGTAGCATGAAGCGTACGCGGCGGACTAGAGTTGGGCATCGGGCGATGGCGCCCCACCGCCGCAAATCTCAGCTCGCAGGTTCACCTCCATCTCGCCGGGAAACGGAAATTCCGCTGGCCAGAGACTTTCGGCTCATTCCCGCCCTAGCGTGACCTTGAGACGCGCAAAGCCAAGCGCAGACGCGAAACCGTCTCGCTAAGCCACGGAAATCCCGCAAATATTGTAACCCTCGGAAACCACCGCCGTTCGCGCGGACTGGCTGGTGGAGCTGAGGGGATTCGAACCCCTGACCTCTGCAGTGCGATTGCAGCGCTCTCCCATCTGAGCTACAGCCCCGCGGCGCGCGCTCTTTACGTGCGCCCCTGCCGGTGTCAATGGTTTCAGCAGGCAGCGCCCGTGCCTCGTGAATGCGGGACGCGCCGGGGACTCAGGAGACTTCATGCGCGCCATTCTCGACATCGTCATGCTGGCGCTCAACCTCTATACATGGGTCATCATCGCCGCCGCCGTCCTGTCGTGGCTCATCGCCTTCAACGTCGTCAATATCCGCAACGACGTCGTCCGCTCGATCTGGAATATGCTGCTCGCCCTCACCGAGCCGCTGTTGCAGCCCATCCGCCGTTTCCTGCCCAAGCACCGGCGGCATCGACATTTCGCCGATCATCCTGCTGCTCGCGATCATGCTGCTCGAGCGGATCATCATCTATTATATCTACCCTTACGTCTTCTGAGCCCGCCATGACCTCCTCGTCGTCCAAGACCGCCTCCGGCCGCTTCTTCGAGGATTTCCGCCTCGGCGAGACGATCCGCCACGCGACGCCGCGCACGCTCAACGCCGGCGACGCCTCGCTCTATTCCGCGCTCTACGGCACGCGCTTCGCCGTGCAGAGCGCCGACACCTTCGCCCGCGCCATCGGCTATCCCGCAAGCGCCGATCGACGACCTGCTCGCCTTCCACGTCGTGTTCGGCAAGACCGTGCCGGACGTCTCGCTCAACGCCATCGCCAATCTCGGCTATGCGGAGGGCCGCTTCCTCAGAGCCGGTCTATCCCGGCGACACGCTGTCGCGCGACGTCCGAGGTCATCGGGCTGAAGGAGAACTCCAACCGCCAGAGCGGCGTCGTCTATGTGCGCACGCACGGGCGTCAACCAGCACGGCGAGACCGTCGCTCGACTATGTGCGCTGGGTGATGGTGCGCAAGCGCGACCCGACGCCGCGGCCGCCGCCGAGCCCGTCGTCCCGGACCTGCCGGAGCGCGGTCGGCGCCGGCGACGCTCGGCGCCGCCTGCCCGAACGATCGACCGCGCCGCCTTCGACTTCGCGCTCGCCGGCTCGCCCCACCGCTTCGGCGACTACGCGTCGGGCGAGAAGATCGACCATGTCGACGGCGTGACGGTCGAGGAAGCCGAGCACATGATCGCGACGCGCCTCTACCAGAACACCGCCAAGGTGCATTTCAACCAGTTCAGCGAGGGCCAGGGCCGCTTCGGGCGGCGGCTGATCTATGGCGGCCATGTCATCTCGCTGGCGCGGGCGCTGAGCTTCAACGGCCTCGCCAACGCCTTCCACGTCGCGGCGATCAATGGCGGGCGCCACGTCGCGCCGCTGTTCGCCGGCGACACGGTGTTCGCCTGGAGCGAGGTTCTCGAAACGGCCGAGCTGCCGGGCCGCGACGATGTCGGCGCGCTGCGGCTGCGGATGGTCGCGACCAAGAACCGGCCTTGCGCCGATTTCCCGCTACAGCGACGGCGACGCCTATGACCCGAGCGTCATCCTCGACTTCGACTACTGGGCGCTGATCCCGCGCAAGCTTAGCCGATGCGCCTGCCCACCGACGCGACGCTGTCCTGCTCGGGCCCCGGGGCGCGAGCCCGACAACAACGGCGCCGCGGAGGCGAACATCGCGGCGCTCATCGCGGCCTGGCGCGCCGAGGCGCTGCCGATCGTTCATGTCCATCCCCTTGGCGACCCGCTCGCGGGCGAGATCGCCATCGCGCCCGAGGGCGCCGACCCTTTCGCGGACGGCGCGCTCATCGAAGCCCTCGACCGGCCTCGACGCGACGACGCTCGTCCTCTGCGGAGAGGCCGCGGCGATGGAAGGCGCCGCGAGGAGCGCGGCGGCCCTTGGTTGCCACGCCTTCATCGTCGCGGACGCGTGCCTCAAAGCCGATGCCGGCCCCTTGGAGGACTTTTCGCATCTCGCGGGACCGGAGGCGAAGATCGTCACCTGCGCCGCCGCGCTCGGAGCAGCCAGCGTCGCAAAAGTTCGTCAACGGCTGGCGGCGCGGAAACGTTAGGCCGTCACGCCCTCAATCGACGTGAAAAACCTCCTCCATCGTCGCCCACCATTCTTCGGGCTTGCGGGTGTCGAGCGGCGCCTGCATCGGCTCGTGGATCGCCCACCAGTCCTGCGTACTCTTGTCGGCGGCCATTTTGGCCGCGTCCGCCGCCCAGTCCGCCCCGTGGTACTCCCAGTAGGCGAAGAGCAGGTTCTCGGGCTCGCGCAGGAAGATCGTATAGTTCTTCATGTTGCAGTCGGCGATCTTGGCCAGCACTTCCGGCCAGACCGCCATATGGGTTTTCTTGTATTCGGCGATCCGTTCGGGCCGGATGCCGATCAGCGCCCCCATCCGTTTCATGGCTTTCCCTCCAAAAGCTTCGCCGCGCGCCGCAGCGCCAGCTCATAGCCCTGCACGCCGCAGCCGATGAGGATCCCGTCGGCGCGCAGGGACACATAGGAATGATGGCGAAAAGCCTCACGCTTATGGACGTTCGAGATATGGACCTCGAACACCTTGCCCTCGAAGGCGTTCAGCGCATCGAGGATGGCGATCGAAGTGTGGGTGAAGGCGCCCGGATTGATGACGATCGCCCCCGCCGTCCCGCGCGCCTCATGAATCCAGTCGATGAGCTCGTATTCCCGGTTGCTCTGATGGAAGCGGATGTCCAGCTTCAGTTCCGACGCCAGCGCCTTGCAATTGGCCTCGACGTCCGCGAGCGTCTCATGCCCATAAAGATGCGGCTCGCGCTTGCCGAGCAGGTTGAGGTTCGGTCCGTTGAGGACATAGACAAGGCGGCTCATTTCACCCTCTTCACATCTGCCGCGCAGGTTTGGCGCCGATCGCATCTTTTCAATGACTTAAGTGTCAAAAACTGTCCGTTTGTAAGCGCCAAGCCAGGGTTCTCGGAACCGTCATTGCGAGCAAAGCGAAGCAATCCAGCGGCGACAAGATTCGTCATTAGCAAGGTCGCGCACCTTCGAAAATGCGCCGGGAATTCTGGATTGCCGCGTCGCCGCCAATGCGGCTCCTCGCAATGACGCCGCCCCAGGCGCCCTCCGTTTGCGAAGCCGAAAGCGCTGCAGGCACACAGATTTGACCTTGACATACCCATTCTGAAAATCAGTCTACCGCATTCTCCCGTCCGGGAAAAGAAAATGTTCGGACTGCCTAAGCCGCTTGCGCTTTCGCGCGGTCGAGATTGAGCGCGAGGAGGCGGGCGAGCGCGTCGTCGGTCGAAATGTCCTCCGGCCAGCCGTAGGCGGCGGCGACCGCGCGGTCGAGCGCGTCATGGGCGTCGGCGAGCCAGTACGGGCGTTCGTTGTGGACAATCGTCAACGTCGATGTTGCCAGCTTCGCCGCCGCCTCTTCCGTCTTCGGCAGAATGCGGTCGGGATAGCGCCGCGGCGCCTCGCCGGGCGCGGCCGTCGGCTGTTCTCGGGCACCATATCGACGTGATCTGCGGGATGAGCCAAGCGCCGCAATTCTTCGAGCCTCTTTGCCGCCGACGGCTATACGTTGGCGCGCGCGTCTTCGGCGTAGTCGGCGGCCGGTATGTTCGGCGTCAGGCCTTCTGGAAAGGGAAGGTCTCGAGTGGTGGAGTGTAGTTCTGATCGTTGTCAACGGCGCGTAATGTGCTTAGGCGCAGCGAACGCCCGAGGAAGCGCGAATGCAGGATGCTGAAGGTCGTGTCGTCGTCACGGGCGATGGCGATGATCTGGCTGTCGGGGCAGACGGACGACGACATCCAAGCAAAGAATCGATGCTTCGCGACTTTAGGGTTGCAATATAGTGACCCACGCCTTCCTCTACGTCATGCCCGGCCTTGAGCCGGGCATCCACGCTTTCGCGCTACGGCGCAGAAATGCGTGGATTGCCGGGACCGGCCCACATCTGGGCAGGCGAGGAACAAATAGCTTACATGAAGGACGGCGAGGTATTCAACCGGTCCTGAGTTTGGCGACTTATCGGGACACGAAGCACAAAAGCTGTGCGAGAGTAATAGAGATGGGTACCTGACCTTCTGAAACTTGGCCTTGGGTGGCTTTCGACAGGCTCGTCTAAGAGCACGGTGCGAACCAGGGCCTCGCAGTTTCATCTCCCCCCAGCACCTCACCGCGCTGCTGTTTGCGCATCTGAGCCTCGAGGGTCGTGCACGGTAGGCGGCGAGCGGCCTCAGAGTCGCATTCTCATCCTGACGCGCTGCGTCGGCGCTCTACCTTGGCGGACGCCAACCGCACCTTTACTTTCGCGTCTTTTCCGCCTGTTCAAGGCGTTACTCGCCATCCGGCCGCGGACCTACGCGCAAGTCCCGATGCGTTGCGCTCATCTATTTCACCTCGCTCCTTCGGCGGTCGCCTCGCGAATGATCCTTCTCACCTGCGGTTCGTCGCCAAGGCGTTAGCCACCGGAAGCGGACCTCGGCAAGTCCCGTCTAACCTCCTCGCGTTACCTCCTCCAACGTCATCGACATCAGCCTGCCACAATGCCTCTCAAAGCCCCACGTCCTTGTTTGGCGTGCCCACTTACGGCTTAGGGGTCATGCCCGATAGGCCGGCGAAGCCGGTTGACGCGCTTCAAGAGGTATACGCAGCTCAAACGTCCGATGAAATGACGCTGCCGTCCGGATCGACGTGCTTGAGCACCGCATCGCTTCCTGCCTGCCCGCAGAGGAAGCTTCTCAAGCATCTCATGAGCGACGCGGTGCGCGAGATCGTGGTCAAGACCGAGGCCGGCCGGACGCTGCGCCTGCTCACCAACACTCGATGCCCCCGCCACGAGATCGCCTACCTCTACAGCCCGCTGCGCATCGAACTGTTCTTCCCGTATGTCGGTGACGTTCAAAATGAACGCCACTCGCGGGACGATCGATATCGAGCCGTTCGCATTCATGCGAGGGCGTTGACCGCAACGCTTCCTGCTCTCGCGTTCGCACAGTTTCGTCAGACAATTGGGCTTTCTCGACTCGTTCAATCCTGCTGCTCTCATGCACAGAAAAACCCCAAGAATGAACCCCAGCCCCCCCCCACCCCTCTACCCCAACCTCCTCGCGCTATCCTCCCTCAAAACTTACCCCACATCCTTGGGCGAGCCCGGCCATTACGACTTGGGGAAAGCGCCAGAGCCGCCCACATCGCCGATCGAGGCTCCACTGCCGCCACCAGTTCAGCCGATAGCCGGCGACGGTTTGTGTCGCGTTCCGGCTTTACATGCTCAAAGACCTGCTGGAATGGCTTCTGCTAGAGGGCAGCTTCCGCTTCAGGCATCTCCCAACCAAAATCCACGATCCACATGTCGCGAGGCCGCCGCGTGATGTCCAGCCCATTCGCCCACGGCGTCAGCACTCGCTATTCGGCCGACCGTTCGGGTTCAGTAGCTCGATCAGCCACGATCGCGCGATCTTTCCCTCGATATCGAAAGCGCCGCCCTTCGTGTCACTCATGAAACTGACGCCGAGGTTCTCCGGCTGCGGCCGCGCCTTGGCCAGATTGGTCGTTTCCGCTGTCAAATCTGCATGTATGGCAACGACTGGATGCGATTTAAGACTTGGCGAGAGCCTCTCGGCCCCGAAGCACACCAACGACACGCGCACAGCCGCGCCGTCCACCGTCCACGGCTCATCGATCCACGCTTCGAAGATCGCACCCGCGCTTAGCATCTGCTCTAAGCACTTTTCGGTTCGCGCCGCCCACGAATTGAGTTGGTTGCGTCAAGGCCGACACGCTTCGGCTCGTCCTGCTATCCATACGCGTCCCACGCCTTCGTCGAACCAGTAGCAAACGAGTCGGCTTCGGCGGGCACACGGCCTTCGTAGACCTTGTGAACAGCGCCTCGACGTGTCGCGTCGCCAAGCCCGCGCCGCAGCAGCTTGCCGTCACCCAGAAACGGCGGGTTGCCGACGATGAAATCCGCCTCCGGCCATTCCGCCTCGACAGAATCGCCCTTGCCATCCGTGGCCAGCAGCGCATCGCGGCATTCGATCGATTGAGCTTGCGTAGGATCGGCGTCGGATGGCGGTGAATGTTGCCTTCCGCACGCGCCCACTGGATGTCGCCGATCCAGATCGTCGTGCGCGCCAGTTCGGCGGCCAACGGATTGATCTCGATGCCGTGCAGGATTTCCGGGCCGACTGCGCGGCACGATCGTGGCCAGACCCAGCGTCTCGCAATCCAGATTGCGCTGTCACTCGAGATCCTTCACGGCCTGCAAGCGCGAGATCAAGGAAATTGCCCGAGCCGCAGGCCGGGATCGAGATGCGCAACGCGCGCAAACGCTCGATGAAGGCGACGCGCCTCGCCTTAGCGCGCGCTCGCGTCGGCTTTTTGCGGCGCCTGGCTTCGCCGTCCGCGTCGGCGGCCTTCAGCGCGGGCGCCTTGATCAGCGCTTCGATCTTCGCCCGCACTCACTCCCATTCCGCCGCGCAGCGGTCGCAGGATCACCGGGCTCCACGATCATCATGATCTTGTCGGGATCGGTGTAGTGAGCGCCGATCTGGGCGCGCTTTTCCGGATCGAGAAAGCGCTCGAACAACGTGCCGAAGATCGTCGGGTCGATCTGGCTCCAGTCGAGGCCGCCGCGCCGATGCAGCAGTTCGACGTCTTCGTGCGTCGAGTTCGCAGCGCCCGACGGCCGTCAAACAGGCCGCCGTTGAAATGCGCGATGTCGTCGAGGTCGAAATCGCCGCCCTTTTCCATCGCCACGAAAAGGTTGCTCCAAATAGCGCTTGAGTTCTGGCCGGGCTTGCGGCCGCTCGCTCCAGCAGCTTCCGAAACAAGTCCGTCGGGCAGCAGCTCCACGCTATTGCGCGAAGAAGCAGAAGACAAGCTGATTGACGAAATGCGCGACCTCTTCAGCGGGCCGCGTTCGCTTGCAAGCGCTGCGGAGATCGTCTGAGAACTTGTCGGCGGCTTTCTTGGTTAGGCCGTCGCGTGTTTCCTTCGGGCGCAGCTTATCCGGGCTCGAAGAAGACCGCGCGCAGGATGTCGAGTTTTTGCGGCTCGGCGAGGTCGTCGAGCGTGAACTCGTATGTCTTCGGGACCGTCGTTGGTCCAAGCCGTGCGGATGACGAAGCGATCGGTGTCGCAGGCGACCTGCAGCGGCGGATTTTCCAGTGCCGCAGCGTATTGATCGAGCTGTTCCAGCGCCTTGTCAAGTTGCGCTTGCTTCTTCTTGTATTCCCAGGCGAAGAAGCCCTTCTTCCAGACATCGGCCCAGCCTTCGCCGCCGCCGTCTTGGTGGCGCCCTTCTCGAAGGTAAAGCATTCGCCCGTGGGATCGGCCTCGGCGGGCTCCGGGTGGTCGTAGACGTGCAAAGGTCGATGAAATGCGTTTGCGCCGCCGACCGCTCCGTCAGCGCTGATCCTTCCATTTCCGTATGAAATCCGTCCGGCGTCATCACGGCCCCACGCGTCGAGATCATTTCCATGGACGCGGATCTAACCCAGTTCCCCCTCCCCTCAAAGCCCCTCGTCGCGCAATGCCTTCTGTACCGACTGGCGTGCCATCATGCGGTCGTAGTGCTTCTGCACGTTCCGCGGCAGGCCTCACTTCACGCGCGCGCGCCCACCAGCTTACATAAAAGCGCGGAGTCAGCGAGAGAATACGATCTCAGTTCGCCGGAGGTGCGGCCTCCCTGCCAAAGCCCCTCGTCGCGCAGCGCCTTCTGGACCGACTGGCGGGCCATCATGCGGTCGTAGTGCTTCTGCACGTTCGGCGGCAGGCCGCACTTGACGCGGGCGGCGGCCCACCAGCTCACGTAGAAGAGCGCGGGGTCAGCGATGGAGAAGTCGCCGGTGAGCCAGTCGCGGCTTGCGAGCGTTCGGTCGAGGAGCGCGAAACCCTCGTTGACCGCCTTCAGGCCCTCCGACTTCACCCAGTCGTAGTCGGCCTCATGGGGGGTAAAATAGTTCGGTCGGAAAATCTTGCGAAAGCCATTGCCGTGGATCGTGCCCACGACGAATTCGAGCGCCTCGAATGTCCGCGCCTGCCGCTCTGGGTCCTTGGGGAGCGCCAGGCTCTCGGGATAGGTCAAGGCGAGGTAGAGCGAGATCGCCTGATATTCAGTGAGGACCGAGCCGTCGTCACGCTGAAGCGCCGGAACCTTGGATTTCGGGCTGATCGCGCGATAGGAGTCGCTGTATTGCTCGCGCTTCGAGAAGTCGATCCTCTGGGTCTCGAAAGGCTTGCCGATTTCTTCCATCAGCAGATGCACCCCGAGCGCGCAACTGCCCGGCGAATAATAGAGCTTCATGAACGTTCCCCCGACCTTATCGAGGGCGCGTTCCTAGCATGCGAACCCAGGGCGGACCACCGCCTGACCTCACAGAACGTGGGCGAAGTAAATGATGACGTAGGCGATGATGACGATGGCGAGCGCGCCAAACAGCATACCCCGCAAGCCCACGCCGGTGACGCCCGAGCGGACGCGATTGGCGTTGGAATCGTTGACGACGGGGGGAACCCACTTCGGATCCTGTTGGGTCATCGGCTTCTCCGGAATCTCGAGATCAGGGCGCGGGGCCGATCACTTCGACGATCCGCCGGGTCTTTGGTTGCACGATGGCGACGCGGTCCCGGGAAACGGCGTAGGGAAAGCCGCGATATTCCGGAACTATGTCGGTGACGGACGTCGGCAGCGGCCGCAACTCGAGCTGGCCGGGCGCGAGCGCGCCGACCTTGAGATCGGCGGCGGGACGCTCGGAAGGCGCGGTCGCCATCAGCGCCGAGGCGATCTTCGAGGCGTCGGCCGGCGCGATCTTCGAGGCCCCTTCGGCCTTCATGGGCGCCGTCCCCTCGGCGGCCTTTGGCGCATCCTCCGCCAAAGCAAGCCCGGAAGGTAAGGCGACGGCGAAGGCCAATGTGAGAAGCGCGCAGGAAACTGGCCGCAGGCTCATGGATTGCGGTCTCCGGGAATTCGCCGACAAAGCGCCGGCTCTTGCCGAAGGAAACGACCGGGCCGAGGGATCGTTCCCCTGCCTCTCGCCCCCGGAGATTCAGAAGGGGATGGAGACGGGCCTCACCGCCACATCGCCCGCATCCGCGCCGCGAGATCGACGCGCGGGCCCTCCGTCGCCGCGCGGCGCGGCTCCGGGGCGGCGGCGGGCCAGGTCTGGCGGTCGAAGTGCTTGAGCAGCGGCGGCGGAAGAAAGCGTGTGCGGCTTGCGTAAACGCTGCGGTCGCCCCCCTTCGGCTGGCCGTGCACGTAGAAACGCTGCGGCATGATCAACGCCAGTTCCTCCTTGGCGCGGGTCATCGCGACATAGAGCAGGCGGCGCTCCTCCTCGATCTCCTCGGTGGTTCCGGTCGCGAGGTCGGACGGAATGCAGCCGTCGACGCAGTTGAGCACGAAGACCGAGCGCCATTCCTGCCCCTTGGCGGAATGGATGGTCGAGAGGATCGCGTAATCCTCGTCACGCAGCGGGGGACCGGCTTCGTCGCTCGTCGCGTCCGGCGGATCGAGCGCGAGATCGCTGAGGAAACGCTCGCGCGTGGGCAAGGTCGCGGCGATCCGCTCAAGCGCCTCGAGATCGTTCATGCGAATGGCGGCGTCGTCGTAGCGCATCTCGAGCTGCGGCGAGAGCCACGCCACCGCGTCCGCAAGCTCTCCCGGCCAGGGCGCGGCGCGGGAAGCGAGGCGGCGCATGAGGTCCGCGAAGGCGGAAAAGCCGGCGCGGGCTTTCGCGGGCAGAGCCAGCGCGCTCATCGCCGCAAAGCCGTCGTCCGCCGCGGCTGCGGCGACAATCGTTTCCGCGATCTTCGGTCCGACGCCGGGCAGAAGCTGCGCGACGCGGAAGCCCGCCACCCGGTCGCGCGGATTCTCGGCGAAGCGCATCAGGGAGAGCGTGTCCTTGACATGCGCGGCATCGAGGAATTTGAGGCCGCCGAACTTCACGAAGGGAATGTTGCGGCGGGTCAGCTCCAGTTCGAGCGCCGCCGAATGGTGCGAGGCGCGAAACAGCGTCGCCTGCGATTTCAGCGTGGCGCCTCTCTCGCGATTGGCGAGCATCGTCTCAGCGATGAAGCGGGCCTGATCGGCTTCGTCCGCGACGGTGACGAGCGCGGGCCGGCCCCCATGCGTCCGTCTCCGTCCACAATTCCTTGGCGAAGCGCTCGGGGGCGAGCGCGATCACCGCATTGGCGGCGGCGAGAATCGGCGCGGTCGAGCGATAGTTGCGGTCGAGCGTCACGATGCGCGCCGGCGGGTCGAAGCTTTTGGGAAAGTCGAGGATGTTGCGCACCGTCGCGGCGCGGAAGGAATAGATCGACTGGGCGTCGTCCCCGACCACGGTCAGACCGGCGCCGCGAGGTCTCAAGCGCAGCACGATCTCGCCCTGCAGGGCGTTGGTGTCCTGATATTCGTCGACGAGCAGGTGATCGAAACGCGCCAGCAATTTCCGCCGCGATTTCGGGTTCGGCCAGCATCTGCGCGAAATAAAGGAGCAGGTCGTCGTAATCGAGCACGTTCTGGCGCTGCTTGGCCTCGACATAGGCCGCGTAGAGCTGCCGCAACACCTCTGCATGCGCCGCCGCCCAGGGAAACCATTTGCCGAGCGTTGCTTCGAGATCGCCCCGCGCATTGACGACGCGCGAGTAGATGGCGAGGCAGGTCGCCTTGGCGGGAAACCGCTCGCGCGTCTCGCGTAAGGCCCGCCTCGTGGCGCGCCCAGTTCATCAGATCCGCCGAATCCTCGCGGTCGTGGATCGTGAATTGCGGGTCGAGGCCGAGCCGCTCCGCATATTCGCGCAAAAGCCGCGCGCCGATGGCGTGGAAGGTGCCCGAATAGGCGGGAATGGACGCGGCCGCCGCCTCGGGCGCAAGCTTGCGGCGAAGCAGCCGCTCGACGCGGCGCGAAAGCTCCGCCGCCGCGCGGCGCGAGAAGGTCGCGAGCATGATCCGCTTCGGGTCGGCGCCCCCGAGAATTAACGCCGCCACGCGATGGGCGAGCATCGCCGTCTTGCCCGAGCCCGCGCCGGCGATGACGAGCAGCGGCCCCTGGCCGTGCTCCACGGCGAGCCTCTGCCCGTCGTTGAGTTCAACCGCGGGCGTTTCGCGAATCACGGCGAGCGACATAGCGCGACCGAATCATGTTTCGCGCTTTGTTCGCAAGGGCGGCTTGCCCGGGCTCAGCGCCTGCTAGGGGGAACTTTTGGCCGTCGGACCTAGGTGGACCTCAAGCGTGCCTGCACCTTGCTCAGTACGCGCTTGGCGATCATCGCCGTCAAGACGGGCCGCGACGCCATGAAGGTTGCGTATTGAACGTAGTCTCCCTTCCTCCTGAATTCTCGGGCCATGTTGGATTCGTGGACCAGTTGCAACGTTCTGCTGCGCTTCTCGATTACAGTACGCAGTTCGTCATCGATCACGTTGCGGTATTTCGCGGCGAGCCGCTCGTTCCAGTCCTTCGTGATCGCGAAATTGGTTCGAGTCCGAGTGTGCGGGGACTTTCCGCCCGAGACAAACGGCATGGAATATACGTAGTAGGCTTGCTTGAGCAGAATTGCTTTGGCGCCGCTAAGAAGGATCTCGGCGTACAGGACAAAATCCTCACCGTGCCTTATCTGTTCTTCATACGCCAAGCCCTTCTCCAGTAGAAAAGCCCTTCTCATGATCGGGCTTAAGCAAGCCCCAAGAAAAGTTGCTGAAGTCGAAATTGTGGTCATTACTGAAAAAGTCGAGCGCGGTGATCGGGGAAACCTCTTCTGGAAGATCCATCGCCAGTCTGAACTGGCGCCATCTTGACCGGGTCCCACATGACGAGGTTGTCAGCGACGAAATCCGCCTTCCATTCCTCGGCGGCCCTGGACATCTTCTCCAAACGATCCGGCAGCCAGGCGTCATCCCCATCGAGTAGCGCCAGCCACTCGCCTGTAGCCGCCTTGACGCCAACATTGCGGGCGACGGACGGTCCGCTGTTCTTCGTCAGTCGGATGAGCTTGATTGTCGGAAACTCCCTGCCCAGGGCCTCGACGACCTCCGGCGTTCCATCTGACGAGCAATCGTCGATCACGAGGATTTCCCCCGGAGGCAGAGTTTGAGTGACAGCGCTGCGTATCGCGCGTTCGACGATCGAGGCGACATTGTAGGTGGGAATGAGGACAGAAAAGTTCACGCTCAGCTTCCCTCTTGACCCTGCTTTTGAGACCTGGCCGTCTCACCGCTCACTGCATTTGGGACTTTACCTCAGTCCTACCCTGCCGTCAGGTCACTCCATGGCTTTCCCTGCCCATGTCCCGGACGCAAAGGCGCTCGATGGGCCCCCTTAAAGATCAGACCGATTGTCAGGCTGCCGCGAGCATCCTCAAGATCAGCGCGAAGCGCGCATGATTGTCTTTCGACTGGTTTGCACCCGCGCGAAGCGGCGCTTCACCGTGCGTTCCAGAACGCGCGATGCGCTTGCGTCCGATAGAGAACTCTACTTGATCCATACGAGATGGCGAGAACTTCTCGACGGGTCCTGAGCGGCGCGCTTGCGGCTGCTACTCCCGGCGGGTACGCTGTCTCATCTTGAGAGGGTTCGATGGAACTTGGCCTGCTATCCAACGAGGCGTTGAATCCGCATGTGAACTGGACCACGCTCTCGCAACCGCTTTTTCGAGCCATGAGCGAGCGGCCAAATGTGCAAACGATCGCTCCTCCTCCGTTACATCGCAACCGGCTTGGCGACTGGAACCGCGCCTGGTCGGCGGCCCGGAAGTGCGACACATTCTTCTGGTTTCAGTCCGCTTGGCGCCCGGAGCCGCCGCTTCATCTCTTGTCCGTCCTGAACCCCTTTGCCCGGCGCGCCGCATACGCATTCGACGCCTGGAAGCCGACTTTGGGCAAGGTTGGGCGCGCCGCGATCGTTCAACGCTTAGATCCTTGCTTCATCTCGTATCAGGAGGCGATCGACGATCTAAAGCTGAAATTTCCTAAGGCGAAATTCGAATGGCTGCCATTCGGCATCGATACTGACGTTTTCTACCCTCGGCCGCAGGGCAAGACAGTTTTCGCCTTCTGGATGGGGCGCCGCCATGAGCCGCTGCATCAGGCGCTGCTCGCTTATTGCGAGACGAGGGGTCTCAAATATCTTTACTCGAACGACGGACGCTATACGCCGGACGATCTGGGACGCGTCTCATCGAGTGCGGAATATTTCATCGTGACGCCGCCCGACCCTAGACGCTCCGGCGGCTACAGTCCTCTTGTCATGCGCTATCTCGAGGGGCTCGCGGCAGGAGCACGGCTTCTGGGCACCCTGCCGAAGAGCGGCGAATATGAGCGGCTGCTTCCTCTCGACGCGATCTGCCAGGTCGCGGAGGACGGCTCGGATCTTGCCGAGAAACTCGACGCCGACAGGAGCAATCCGGGTCGCTTGCGAGCAGTCGAGGCCGCAGGCGCTCTGGTGCGCGAGCATCATTCCTGGCGGCGCAGAGGCGAACAGATCTACGACCGGCTCGCAACTGGCGCGCCATTGGTGTTTCCGAGTCCACAGTCGGCGAAGCCGGGCGCGCCTGGCTCGCCGAGAGATCACATCGCCGCCGCATAGACCGCTGGCTGGCGCATTGGTCGAATTGACAATTCAGGGCACAGGAAGAGGCAGATAGAAGGCCCGTTGCAATCGAGGATCGAGGGGCGAATGAAACCCGCGCGAAAGATATTTGAACCGCTAGCGATCGGCGCGCCACGCCCTTACGCGGAGCTTCCCTCGAAGCTGGAACGGATGATCCACTTTGTTCCGCCGCATGTCGAGAAGGTGCGGGCGAAGGCGAACGAACTGGCCGGGCAGGTGGACGTTATCCTCGGCAATCTCGAGGATGCGATCCCGATCGAGGCCAAGACGGCCGCGCGCGATGGTTTCGTGGCAATGGCGAAGGCTGACGAATTTCGGCCAAACGGGCCTCTGGGCTCGGGTCAATGCGTTGAACTCACCATGGTTCCTGGACGATATGACGAAGCTCGTCGGCGAGGTCGGCGACAAGTTGGACGTCGTGATGGTCCCCAAGGTCGAGGGCGATTGGGACATTCATTTCGTCGACCAGTATTTGGCGCTGCTTGAGGCGCGCTATGGGATCAAGCGCCCGATTCTCGTTCATGCGATCCTCGAGACCGCGCAGGGCGTCAACAATGTCGAGGCCATCGCCGCAGCCTCGCCGCGAATGCACGGAATGAGCCTCGGACCCGCCGATCTCGCAGCCTCGCGCGCGATGAAGACGACGCGGGTCGGCGGCGGCCATCCAGACTACAAGGTCCTGGCGGACCCCGCTACGGGCGGCGCCCCGCGCGCTTTCTATCAGCAGGACCCATGGCACTACACGATCGCCCGCATGGTGGACGCTTGCGCGGCTCACGGCCTCAAACCTTTTTACGGGCCTTTCGGTGACTTCTCCGATCCCGATGCCTGCGAGACGCAGTTCCGCAACGCCTTCCTCCTCGGCTGCGCCGGCGCCTGGACCTTACATCCGAGCCAGATCGCCATCGCCAAACGCGTCTTCTCGCCCGATCCGGCCGAGGTCGCCTTTGCAAAAAGGATCATCGATGCGATGCCCGACGGATCTGGGGCGGTGATGATCGACGGCAAGATGCAAGATGACGCGACCTGGAAGCAGGCGCGCGTCATTATCGAGCTCGCCCGACAGGTCGCGGCCAAAGACGCGGACTACGCGAAAGTCTACGGATTTTAACCGACGCCGTTCAGGCGAATTGACGGCCGAGCCGCGTCTCGGTTAATGCCGATCCATGGCGACGCGCACAGCGAAATTCGACATCGGGCAGGTCGTAAAACACCGTATATATCCGTTTCGCGGCGTTATTTTCGACGTAGACCCGACCTTCGCCAACACCGAGGAATGGTGGCGATCGATTCCCCCGGAGATCCGACCGGCGAAGGACCAGCCCTTCTACCACCTTTACGCGGAGAACGCGGACAGCCAGTATATCGCGTACGTCTCGGAGCAGAATCTGCTCGCTGACGAATCAGGAGAGCCGGTGCGTCATCCGCAGATCGGCGAAACCTTCGACCAAACGCCAGACGGGCGCTATCGCATGCGATCCAAGGCGCTCGCAAGCTGACAAGCAAACGTAAAGCTGCTTCTATTCAATCCACAAAACGCACGGGCCCTCTGCACGACAACGCCTCGTCGACTGTACCCGGGCACGCCGTGGCGAAATGAAAACGCCCGGGCGAAGAACCCGGGCGTTTGGTCTTTGCTGGCTTGGCGCGTTTATTTCTTCGGCGCAGGCGCGGCGGCAGCAGGCGCGGCGGGAGCAGGCGCCGCCGGAGCGGGCGCTGCAGCCCCACCGACACCCTGCTGCTGCTGTTGCGCTTCCAGCGCTTTGCGCTGCTCCTCCGCACGCTTCTGGAGCTGCTGCTGCAACTGCTGGCGCTGCTGCTCGAGCACCTTTGGATCCGTCGGCTTGCCGTCGAAGGCGGTCCCGAAGTCCTTCAGCGGGACGCTAAGCGTCAGTTCGCGGCCAGCAGGATCGGGAGCGGGAATACGCATCACGATGCTGAGCGTCTGGCCCTTCTTAAGCGCGTTCAGCGTCTTCTCGCTGATGTCGATTTCGGACATGCACGCGTTGGCCGAGCAGATCTCGTACTTGCCGTCGATCGGCTCGCCCTTGTCGATGACGATGCGGTAGCCGGGCTTGAGCAGCGTGCCGGTCGGCAGCATTAGACGCAGCTTACGCCGGTCGTCGCCCTGCTGAAAAACGTTGATGCTCATCACCGGCGGCTGATCGGCCGATGGCCCAAAGTCGCGCATGGTCGCGCAAGCTTCCTTGCCCGAATTCGGTTCTTTGGCGCAGAACTTGGCCCATTGCGATTCTGGCGAGACGAGTTCGACCTTTGAGGGCGGGGCGGGCTGACCGGCGGGCGCAGCGGGGGTGGCCGGAGCCTTCTGGGCGACGGCCTGCCCTCCGAGCGCCAGGCTCAGGCCGAGCGCGGCGGTCAGGGGCAGAACAGCGAATTTCATCATCGTCCTTTCGAGACAGAATAAGCAAATGCCGGGTCGGGAGGTCGGCGCCTCCATTAGCGAGCCGTCTGGCGATAATAAGGCTAAAGGGCGGGCGATCCTCCGGCGCGCGCCCTCTTTCCATATCCCGAGCGACAATCCAACTGCAATTTTGGCCGACGCGACATTCTCGCGGCGCGCTGCGCGGAATATTGCGAGAGCGGGCCCCTCGTCGGAAGCGACCTCGCATGTGGGCGCGCATGCCCAAATTTCCGGTGATAAAGAAGGCGCGATGATCCGGTGGGCGATTCGGCTGGGACTTTGGGCGACGCTGATCGCGGCCGCCTTCGCGGCGCGCGCCGAACTTGGGCCGCCGGCCGGCGCGATCTCGATGCATGGCGAGCCGGCGCTAAAACCTGGTTTCCCCCATTTTCCCTACGCCAATCCGAATGCGCCGAAGGGCGGGGAGCTTCGGCTTGCCTACCTCGGGGCCTTCGACAGCCTTAACCCCTATAATGTCAAAGCCTTATCGACAGCCCAGGGCCTGATCGGCAACGTCTATCAGCCCTTGATGATGCGCTCCGCCGATGAGCCCTTCACAATGTACGGCCTCGTCGCGGAGAGCATCGAAACGGATGATGCGCGCTCGCATGTGATCTTTCGGCTGAACCCCAAAGCCCATTTCTCCGACGGCTCGCCGATCACCTCGGCCGACGTACTCTTCACCTTCAAGCTCCTCAAGGCCAAAGGCCGCCCGCAGACCCGCGCGGCCTATGGCCTCGTCAAAAGCGCCGACGCGCCTGACGATCATACAGTGCGCTTCGATCTGACTGGGGCAAACGACCGCGAGCTCCCGCTCACGCTGGCGCTGATGCCCGTCCTGTCCCGCGCCCACACCGACGCGGCGCATTTCGAGGACCAGACCCTGCAGATCCCTATCGCCTCCGGGCCTTATCGGATCGCCGAAGTCGTTCCGGGCGAAAGGCTGGTGCTCCAGCGCGATCCCAACTACTGGGCCAAGGATCTCCCTGTTGCGCGTGGTCTCTACAATTTCGATAGGATCCGCATCGACTATTTCCGCGACCCGACCGCGATGTTTGAGGCCTTCAAGGCCGGACTCATCGATTTCCGGGTCGAAGACAATGTCCGGCGCTGGACCGCCGAGTACGATTTTCCCGCGCTGAAGGAGGGGCGGATCGTCAAGGCGGCAATCCCGGACCGTTTACCCAAGGGAGTATCCGGCTTCGCCTTCAATACGCGGCGCGCGCCGTTTAGCGATCCGCGCGTCCGTGAGGCGCTGGCCTCCATGTTCGATTTTGAATGGATCAACGCCAACCTCTTCGCGAGCGCCTTCCGCCGCTCCGAGGGCTTCTTCGACGGCAGCGATCTTTCCTCGATCGGCCGGCCAGCTTCCGAGCGCGAACGCCAACTGCTCGCGCCCTTTCCCGACGCGGTTCGCGAGGACGTGATGGAAGGCAAATGGCGCGCGCCCGTCTCCGACGGCTCGGGTCGCGACCGCGAGATCGCCCGTCGCGCGCTGGACGAACTGCAATCCGCGGGCTTCACGCTGAAGGGCGGCGCGCTCGTCGACCGCGATGGCAGACCGCTCGCCTTCGAGATTCTCGTCAAAACCCGCGACGAGGAAAGACTGGCGCTGGCCTACGCGCGCAATTTGGCGCGCATCGGCGTCACGGCGGATGTGCGGCTCGTCGATGAGGTGCAGTTCCAGCGCCGCCGCACGCGATTCGAGTTCGATGTGATGCCGGGAACATGGACGGCCTCGCCGTCGCCGGGCAACGAGCAGCGCGGCCGCTGGAGCTGCGCCTCCGCCCACGCGGAAGGCGCGTACAATCTCGCCGGCGTCTGTTCGCCCGCCATCGACGCCATGATCGCTGCCATTCTTGCAGCGCGCACCAATGAAGATTTCGTCGCTGCCGTGCGCGCGCTCGACCGGCTGCTGATTTCGGGCTTCTATATCGTTCCGTTTTACTATGCCCCGGAGCAGTGGATCGCCTATTCGAGCAAGCTCGGGCGGCCCGACTACACGCCATTTTTTGGCGTTGACCTCTCTGCCTGGTGGAGGCGGGAAAAGTGAACGAGGACACCCCTCTCGCAGAAGCAGCAACTTTCGAAGGGCTTCTGCGCGAGGCGGCGAGCCTCCATCCGTTCTCGACACTTTCGCCTGAGCGGACTACGTTCGCCGGGCTCGATTCGCTTGCCGACCACTACGCCGCACGGTGGCGGGAGGCGCTGACCCGGATCGGCGACGCTGCGGTTATTGTCACCGCCCCGAGGGCTCAATCCTTTGCGGTGATCGTCGGCGCGCTGCGGGCGGGCCTCGTGCTTTCGCTCGCGCCCTCTGAGATTCGCGCTCGTGAACTCCACGCGGCAATCGTCGCGTCGGACGCGACGCTGCTTGCAGGGCCCCTTCGTTTCGCGGGTCTTCCGATTGGCGACATCATGAGTCGCGTTGCACTCGACGATGAGCGCGTGTCGCTCGTCGCCACCCACGGCGGCGGAATACCCGGCGTGCTCGCGCTCGACGATCCGCGGGAAAACTATTCCATCTACGAACCGCGCAGCGCGGGAGCGCCGATCCGTCTCGCGCCGATGCGCGGCGGCCCGTCAGCCCGCTTCGACGAGGCGGAGCTTATCACTGCGGCCGAAACGATCGTACGGACGGCGCGGATCCAGCCCGGCGACCGAGTTCTGACGACGCTTTCCTGCGCAAGCGCCGCGGGCCTCGCCGCTGGACCACTAGCGGCGCTCATCAGCGGCGCCCGTCTTGTTTTCCATGCGCCCTTCGACACGCGCTCCTTCCAGACGGCGCTCGACGCAGCTGCGCCCGTCCACCTCGTCGCGCCCGATGCGGTCGCGCCGGCCTTCGACGCCGCGGGGCTTCTCAATCATGGGCGGATCGCTTCGCTCGTCCTCTCTTGCGCGAGCGAGCCCGAGGCGCCACGTATCGACGGGGCGCTCGGCGACGCGCCTGTCGTCTATGTCAGCGCGGGTCCGTGGGGCGGCGTGCGCGTCGAGAGCGCGCCACAAGGCGCAGTCTCTGACGAATCGGGAGAGCCGGATGAGCCAGGACGCTGAGACCCTGACGATTGACGTCGTGAGCGATGTCGTCTGCCCATGGTGCTATCTCGGCGAGAAGCGGTTGGAACTTGCGCTTGCCGGGGAGACGGACCCGGTTGAGATCAGGTGGCGTCCTTTCCAGCTCGATCCGGCGATTCCGCCCGGCGGCCTGGACCGGACCGAGTATATGGAGCGAAAGTTCGGCAACAGCGGACGCATCGCTCAAACTCACGATATGCTGACCCGCCTTGGCGCCGATGCCGGGATCTCCTTCGCCTTCGACCGCATCAACCGCGCCCCCAACACGCTTAATGCGCACCGGCTCGTGCGCTGGGCTGCTTCGGCGGGAAAGCAGGCGGAAATTGTCGACCGGCTTTTCCGCGCGTATTTCACCGAAGGCCTCGATATCGGCGACGCGGCCGAATTGACCGCGATCGCGCGTGAATGCGGGCTCGATCCCGACGCCGTGGCGACGCTCCTTGGTCGTGACGACGACAAGGAAGCGGTGCGTCGCGAGATCGGCGAAGCGCAGGCTATCGGGGTGAGCGGCGTGCCATTCTTCATCTTCGCCGGGCGTCTTGCCGTTTCTGGCGCGCAGGAAGTTGAGGTGTTGCGCCAAGCGATCGCCCAGGCCCGCGCAATGCAGGCCGAACCCGCGGGTTGAGCGAGGCTCGCGCTCGACTCTCAGGCTCCCTACGCCAGCGCCGCAGCCTGGTAGCGGTGACCCCAGATTTCATAACCCACGACCGTGACGGCCGGCGCCAGCATCACGACGACGAGGCAGACCGCCATGTCCACGCCCGAAACCGCAGCGAGAACGGCAAGCACAGCGACCACGAGCGTAAGGCCCAGCAACCAGACGTGCAGGCGGTCGAATCGCCGCACAAGATAGAAGTACAGCAGATAGATCGAAAGCAGGTAGACGCCGACTGGAACAGCGACCGTCGACACCACCGCTACCGCCCCGATTTGCGCCTTGTGCTCGATATAGTAGGCAGCGACGTGAAGACCGGCGCCGATCGCCACGATTGAAGCGATGGTCACCATCTGCCCGTAGCCCCAGACGAAGCTGCGCTCCCGGTGCTCATGCAGCGCTTCTGCGGAGGGCAGCATGTAGTACACCCACCAGACGCCAAACGTCAGACCCATGCCAGCGATGCTCACGAGCGCCGCGTCCAGCGTCCAGCCTTGTTCCTCTACGACCGCGGAGAGCGCCGCAACCGAGCCCACCACTCCTTCCCCAAGCGCAATGATCGCGAAGCATGCGTAGCGCTCTGCCATATGATGAGGATGCCACGGCGTGCCCGCCGTTCTCGTTTCGGCGATGTAAGGGCCGGCGAGTTCGACCAAGAGAAGGATTGCGCCAAACGCCAGACTGACCCCGATCGAAAAGTCAAAGAGTATCTGCGCGACCCAGCCGACCTGGGCGATGGAAATAGCCGCGGCGTAGGTGAGGCAACATTTTCGCCGCGAAGGATTCTGCCGCGCTGCGCGCACCCACTGCGACACCATCGCGAGGCGCATGATCACGTAGCCGAGCACCATGATCGAATTATCGAGATGCTCGCCCTGTTCGATCGAGGCGAACATGCGCGGCAGGCCGATCGCCAGCACGAGCACGCCGATCATCTGCACCATCGTGACGAGTCGATAGATCCAGTCGTCGGTGTCGTAAGCGGACGAGAACCAAGAGAAGTTGATCCAGGCCCACGAGATCGCAAAACTCGCAAAACCAAAGCCAAGCAGCGCCGTCCTATATTCCCCTTCCGCCAACGCATGTGCGAACTGGGACGCCGCAAAACCGAAGCTAGTCGCAAACGTCAGATCGAACAGGAGTTCGAGTGGACTCGCGACGCGACCTTCTTCGTGCGGATCTCGTCCCTCCATCCGGCGGATGTGGTGATGAAGCGTTTCGGCTGCCGTGGCGTTTTCCATAGGGCTGTTCATCGATATGTCCTGCGGGGCGCTTGCTGGGCGGCCTCGCTTAAGGACATATCGGATCGATGGGACGCGGCAAAGACGCGGAACGACTGCGCCGGTTCCCCTATGCGCCCACTAAGCGGCGAGGAACGATGGGGAAAAGCGCTTCCGAGGAACCCAAAAATGAACCCGTGGGGGGAAGCGAGAACGGCGATTGCGGGGGTGCGGGGTGGGCGTCTCTTGCATTCCGTTTGACAACAGACATGTCAGAGCGTTAGCGGTTCACTTTGCCGAGAAGAGCGCGGTTGAAAGCGCCTGTCGGTAGCCAACGCGGAGGGAGCGCTTGGGCAACGTCCTAGAGTTGCATCAGGTGTCAAAGCATTTCGGCGCGATACACGCGCTGAATGAGGTCGACATGAACCTCGAGGACGGAGAAGTCCTTGGTCTCATGGGCGACAACGGCGCCGGCAAGTCGACGCTCGTCAAAGTCATCGCAGGCAACTTCCCTCCCACCCATGGCGAAATCAGTCTCATGGGCGAGACCGTGCATTTTCACAAACCGGTCGAGGCGCGCGAGAAGGGAATAGAGGTCGTCTACCAGGACCTCGCGCTTTGCAACAACCTCTCGGCCGCCGCCAACGTCTTCCTCGGCCGCGAGATCAAGAAGGGCTTTTGGCCGATCCGCTGGCTGGATCACGGCGCCATGGCGATGCGCGCGGGAGACCTGTTCAGGGAGCTCCAGTCGGAGACGCGCCCGCGCGACCTCGTAAGGCAGATGTCCGGCGGCCAGCGGCAGGCGGTCGCGATTGCGCGCACACGCCTCTCGCAGGCGCGCATCGTGCTCATGGACGAGCCGACCGCCGCGATTTCGGTGCGACAAGTCGCCGAAGTGCTCGGACTCATCAAACGGCTCAAGGCCTCGGGGATGGCGATCATTCTCATCAGCCACCGCATGCCGGACGTCTTCACCGTCTGCGACCGGGTGATGGTGATGCGGCGGGGCCGAAAGGTCGCCGACAAGGCCATCAAGGATACGACGCCTGAAGAGGTGACTGAACTCATCACCGGGGCAATTCACGCCGCTTGAGGAAAGCCCTGATGTCGACCGACGCTGCGAAACCTCCACCTCCGCAAGCCAACGTCTCGATCAACTCCGTCCTCGGCGTCCAGCAGCACACCATGCTGCAACGGCTGATCGGCGCTCAGTCGTTCTGGGTTACGGTGGCGCTCCTCCTCATCTGCATCGTTATGAGCGTGCTGCAGCCCAACTCCTTCGCGACGTCGGAAAACTTTTTCAACATCACGCGCAACTTCTCCTTCATCGGCATCATCGCGCTCGGCATGACGGTCGTGATCGCGACCGGCGGGATCGACCTTTCCGTGGGCTCGATCATGGGTCTGACGGCCGTCGCCTCGGGACTTGTGCTCGAGGCAGGCTATCCGGCCTGGGTCGCGGTGCTGGCCGGGCTCGCGGCCGGCGGCGTCACCGGGCTCATCAATGAACTCGTCATCTCTTTCGCGGGCATCTCGCCGTTTGTGACGACGCTCGGCATGCTGTCCATCGCGCGATCGGTCGCGGTAGTGCTCTCCGGCAACCGGATGATCTACCACTTCGGGCCAGGCGGCCCAGGGTTCAAGATCCTGGGCAGCGGAGCCTTGAACGTCGGCTTTGGCTTTCAGCTCAGCTACCCGCTTATTTTTCTCATTGTGCTGACAATCGTGCTGGCCGCTGTCTACAAGATGACGGCCTGGGGGCGGCACGTGTTGGCGATCGGCGGCAACGAACAGGCGGCGCTGCTCACGGGCGTCCCCGTCAACCGTATCAAAGTCGGCGCCTATGTCGTCTCCGGCCTCTCCGCGTCGTTATCGGGGATCCTGAGCGTTGGCTGGACCGGCTCGGCGATCAATGCGCTCGGCGTCACCTATGAATTGCTGGCGATCTCCGCCGCTGTGATCGGCGGCGCCAATCTTATGGGCGGGGAAGCGAGCGCTTACGGCGCTTTCATCGGCGCCGCGCTGATTTTCGTTATCCGGAACTCGCTGCTGATGGCGGGCGTCGATTCGAACTGGCAAGGCACGTTCGTCGGCGTCTTCCTCATCGCGGCGGTCTATCTCGGTAAAATCCGAGGAGCCCGGCGAGACTGACCTCTCGCGGGCTTTCATGTCATAATGAGGAGGAAACCCATGTTAAAGTTTTTGCTGAGCGGCGCTGTCGCTGCAGGGGCGCTCATCGCGATCTCGGGCTCTGCGCAGGCGGCCGAGCCGTATACCTTCGCGCTGGTGCCAAAGAACACCAACAATCCCTTCTTCGATCAGGCGCTCGCCGGCTGCAAAAAGGCGGAGAAGGAACTCAACGGCGCAGTCAAGTGCCTCTACATCGGACCTGGCGAGCACGGCGGCGGGGACGAGCAGGCGCAGATGGTGGCGGATCTCGTGACCAAGAAGGTCGATGGCATCGCGGTCTCGGCCGCGAACGCCCCTGCGATCGCCAATGCGCTCAAGGACGCCGCCGCGAACAAGATTCCGGTTCTGACATGGGACTCCGACCTCCTTCCGCAGGACAAGGGATTGCGGGCGGCATACGTCGGGACGCACAACTACGACATCGGCGTGAACATCGCCAAGCTCGTCATGCAGATCAAGCCGAAGGGCGGAACAATCTGCATACAATCCGGCGGCGCGGCCGCGGCCAACCACAATGAGCGCATGCAAGGCATTCGCGACACGCTCGCTGGCAAGGCGAGCGACACGCCTCCTGGCGTGCGCCTGACTGGCCAGAATGGCTGGAACGAGGTGGCGGGATGCCCGCTCTATACGAACGACGACTTCCCGCTGTCGGTTCAGCAGATGGAGGACATCCTCAACAAATATCCGAACCTCGACGCCTTCACGCCCACCGGCGGCTTCCCGCAATTCGTGCCGGACGCGTACGAGAAGGTGGCGACGAAGTACAAGGACAAGATCGCCGACGGCAAGCTGGCTCTCGTCGTCGCCGACACGCTGCCAGTACAGATCGACCTCATGAAGAAGGGTCTCTCCTCTGGGCAGGTTGGCCAACGGCCGTTTGAGATGGGCTATAAGGCGATGTATTTCCTGAAAGACATCAAGGATGGCAAGCCAGCGCCGGCCGACCCCACCTATACGGGTCTTGACGTCTGCACGCCTAAGAACGCCGACACCTGCATCGGCGGCGGTTCGTAAGCGCTCGACTTTTCGACTTGCGCAAGGGCTGGCCTTCGGGCCGGCCCTTTTTCATGACGATGTCGCCTGCGCCCCAACTCCCGCCAGCGCGTTGGAGAGTGGCTCGGCCGACGCGGCCCCGATCCCATATCGCTTCGCGAGCCATACCGGGTCGGTCCAGCTGAGCCAGGTCGCGCCCTCTTCGTCGGTCCAAACAAGTGCCTTCAGCGGCAGGTCGAGCCCCATTTTCTGCGCCGCCTGCATCAGCGGCGTTCCTCCTTTCGCTGCGCCAAACATGAGGAGTTCAGTCGGGCGTAGGGTGAGGCCGACTGCGGCTGCGCCGGCCGCATGATCGACATTGGCGAAGAGCGTCATACCTCTGGCCTTGATTGCGGCCTTCAGCCTTCGGACGGTCTCTTCCTGGCCGAATGCGCTACGAATCGTTGTAAGCCCGTCAACCGGCACGAAATTCTCCTCCTGCCAAAGAGCGCTTGACCCGGGCGCAGTGCGCCTCCAAACGCCGCGATTGCAAACTCTCGTCAAGAACGCGGAAGGGAAACCGCCATGAAAGCCTGGCGACTCGAGAAACTGGGCGGCCGCCTCGCGCTAGAGGACATACCGACGCCCGAACCCCGCACCGGCTCTGTGCTTGTGCAAGTTGAGGCCTCGGCGCTCATGTCCTATCTTAAGGCCTACGTCGACGGAAAGCTGCCCTTTTACAATCCGCCTCAACGCCCGTTCACGATCGGGACGAACGCGGTCGGAACGATCGAGGCCGTTGGGGATGGCGTCTATGCGCTAAAGCCTGGCCAGCGCGTGATCGTCTCCTCGCATGTCGTGGCGCGTGAGAATGTCGCCGACCCCACGCAGATCCTGATGGGCCTCACGGCGAGCGCGGACGCGTCGCCGATGCTGGACAGATGGGGTGACGGCATGCTCGCGGAATATGCGGTTGCTCCCACGGAGGTCGTCACGCCGCTCGACGGACTGGAACTGTGCGAGGCGGTCGAACTCGTAGCGATGAGCCGCTTCGTCGTGCCCTATGGCGGGCTCTTGCGCGGACGCCTTGCTGCGGGCGAGACGCTGGTCGTCAACGGCGCGACAGGCGCTTATGGGACTGCGGCGACGTTGCTCGGCGTCGCCATGGGCGCGGGTCGGATCGTCGCCCTGGGCCGCGATGCAGAGGCGCTCAATCGCCTTGCCGAGGCCACCGGGCCGCGCGTGACTCCGGTCCCGCTGACTGGCGAGTCCCGCGCCGATGCCGCCAAGATCCGGGAGAGAGCGGGCGATGGCGCTCATATCGCCTTCGATATGGTCGGCGGCGCGACCGATCCTCGGTCGACGCTCGCGGCGCTCATGAGCTTGAGGCGCGGTGGGCGGCTCGTTCTCATGGGCAGCATGACAGTCGACCTGCCCCTTCCTTATACGGCGATAATGTTGAACGACTGGGAGATTCTCGGCCAATTCATGTATCCGACCGGCGCATATACCCGCCTTGTCCAACTTGTCCGAGCAGGTCTCCTCGATCTCGGGAAGCTGAAGCCCCGCGTCTTTCCGCTCGCGGCGTTGCCGGAGGCAATGAACGCGGCGGCCGAGGCCGGAAGCCTTGAGTACGTCGTGGCGCGGCCGTGAGCCCTAACAGGCCACGTTGTGCGCTTCCCTCCGCTTCTCTGCAGTGGAGGCACAAGCGACAAGCGAGGTCCAGGCGACGAGTATGTTGCCGGATTACAACATAGCTTTCTGTAAATAATAATTTATACGACGACTTCATACCGATCTTAATGGCTTGTCTGGCTGCTATATTCCTGAAAATATAGCGAATCTGCCATTTTCTCTCCCCAATCCCGCCACGGCGATGTCTAAGTCCGCGATCCGTCCGGGCGCGCGCGCTTTGATGGTTCTCGCTATTGTCAATCGGATACAACGTCAGAATTCGAACCCCCACCGCCCGGCTGAGAGAGACCACAATGATGCGGAGATCAGGCGTCGCGCTCCTTGCCCTGGTAAGCTCTGCCGCGCTCGCCTCTGCGGCGGACCTGCCGACGGCAAAGTCGCCTGCGCCGCCGAAGACCTGCTTCTCAAGTTTCTGGACATGGCTCGACTCGACGGCGGCCGATTGCCCGCTGAGCTATGGCGGGTTCACCCTTTACGCTACGCTCGACGCTGGGCTCATGTACAATACCAACGGAGCCCCTTGGAATCCGGCTTTCGTTAACGGCACTCAGGGCCTGATCAGCAAGCAAAGCAACGGCGTTAAGTGGCTTTGGTCGCCAAACAACATCAATCAATCCGTGGTCGGCATTAAGATGTCCGAGCCGATCGCAAATGGGTGGTCGCTGGTGGGGACCGTGGAGGCGGGCTTCGATCCGCTGTCCGGTTATCTTTCCAACTCGCAACGCGCCCAGGTCATCAACAACGGTAAGGTCGCCGTGCTTCAAAGCGCGAGCGGCAATTCCAGCCGTGCGGGCCAATGGGACAATTCGCAGGGCTTCATAGGGTTGAGTAACCCCCTATACGGCACGCTCACCGTTGGGCGAGTCAATTCGCTCTCCCTGGACACGCTGATCGCCTACAACTCAATGGGGTCAGCCTACGCCTTTTCACCATTCGGATTTACCGGCGCTTATGCTGGATTCAGCGACACTGAGCTCGCGCGCAGCAATACTGCGGTCAAATACAAAGTGAATGCCTACAACCTTCGTTTCTCCGGCCTTGCGCAGATCGGCGGTTACGATCAGGGGAATGGTTCCCAATCGATGTTCCAGGGCGGCGTCGGCGGAGATTTCGGCAACCTGTCGCTGGACGGCGTCCTCAGTTGGGCGACTGACGGAGTGAACACCGCCCCCTTCGTGGGCACAAGCTGGCTTACCTCGGGCGTGCCGAAATATTATTCGAGGGACGATCTCAAGGCGACACTATCGAACAACCTTGGCGCGATCATCTCTGCGAAATACAGATGGGAGGCCGTCACGTTTTTCGCGGGGTGGGAGTTCTGGCGGCAGGCGAATCCCGACGGCGGCTATCCGAACGGGTTTCAGACGATCGCTGGATATAATGTCCCGGGAAACATAGTCGGCAATCCAGCCTTTCCGACCGTCTGGATCACGACGAACGCTTACAACCTCAACAAGGTCGAAAACGTATTCTGGGTCGGCGCGAAATACGCCGTGCGCCCGGACCTGGATCTGATCGGCGCCATCTATTACGCAGAACAGAACAACTACAATTCTAAAGTCGTCAACGGCGCGGTCGTCAGCGCGGCATGCACGGGTCAAGGCATACACATCAGCAGCGCGGCTTGCGCCGGGGCGTTCGATACCTTTTCGGCGATGATCGACTATCGACCCGTCAAGCGCCTCGACCTCTATGCTGGCATTGCGCTGTCCAACGTCTACGGCGGGATGGCGAACGGGTATCAGAAGAACTCAAAACATCGACCCCACAGTCGGACTGCGGGTGAAGTTCTGAACGAAAAAGGGGCAGAGGCGTCGCTCGATCGAGTCAAGCCCTATTCGCCGTCAAGCGAGGATAGCGGGGACAACACGCTGCGGCTCTTTCGCCAAGAGCCAGCCCTGCGCTACCACCAGCTCTTAGGTCGGCACGCGGAAAGACGCTAGGACAAGGCGCGATAACGACCCCTTGCGGGAGAAGGAAGCGCGCTTATCATCGCGGAACTCGAGCCGATTCGCGTCCTGCGTCGCGCGTTCGTTGCAAACTTCACAACCGAGATTCGAGGCGCGCCCAGGTCATGGCGAGTATAGAGGTATTTCCCCAACGCGCAGGCGGTCCGCAGGAGCGCCCGCACCGCGTCCCGCCGCACAATCTCGAAGCCGAACAGGCGCTGCTCGGCGCCATCCTCATCAACAACGACGCGTTCGATCGCGTGTCCGACTTCCTCAAGAGCGAGCATTTTGTTGAGGAGATTCACCGGCGCATCTTCGAGATCGCGGGCACGATGATTCGGGCGGGCAAGCTCGCGACACCCATCACGCTGAAGAGTTTTCTTGGCGAACATGATCTCGGCGGGACAACGGTGCCCCAATATCTGGCGCGACTCGCAAGCGAGGCGACGACGATTATCAACGCCTACGATTACGGGCGAGGCGTCTACGACCTGGCGATGAGGCGCGAACTGATCTCGGTCGGCGAAGATCTCGTCAATGTCGCCTATGATTCGCCGGTCGATGCGAGCCCACGCGATCAGATCGAGGAGGCCGAGCGGCGTCTCTACGGGCTTGCCGAAACTGGACGCTATGGCGGCGGTTTTGAGCGATTCTCGGACGCGCTGAAGATCGCCGTGGACATGGCGGCGCGAGCCTACGAGCGCGACGGTTCCCTGTCGGGTATCGCCACGGGCCTTGCGGATCTCGACCACAAGATGGGCGGCCTGCAGCCCTCCGACCTCGTGATCCTCGCAGGCCGCCCAGGCATGGGAAAGACAGCGCTCGCCACCAACATCGCATTCAATATCGCCAAGGCTTACGAGGGTCGCACCCGGCCGGACGGCGTGACGGAGACGGCGAACGGCGGCATCGTCGGCTTCTTCTCGCTCGAAATGTCGTCCGAGCAGCTTGCGACCCGCGTGATCGCGGAACAGTCGGGCGTAGCCTCCTATAAGATCCGCCGCGGCGACATTACCGAGCACGATTTTCGAAGATTAGCCGACGCGGTCGCCGAGATGCAGCAAATCCCCCTCTACATCGATCAGACTGGCGGCATTTCCATCGCCCAGCTTGCGGCCCGCGCCCGGCGCCTCAAACGCCAGAAAGGCCTCGACCTTCTGGTGATCGACTATCTCCAGCTGCTCTCCGGATCGAAGACCAAGGGCGACAACCGCGTCCAGGAATTGACCGAAATCACGACGAGCCTGAAGGCGCTGGCGAAAGAACTCGTTGTCCCCATCCTCGCGCTCTCACAGCTTTCGCGCCAAGTTGAGCAGCGCGACGATAAGCGGCCGCAGCTTTCGGATTTGCGTGAGTCAGGCTCAATTGAGCAGGACGCGGATGTTGTTATGTTCGTATTTCGCGAGGAATATTACCTCAAGAACCGCGAACCCCGGCCCGGCACCGAGGAGCACATCCAGTGGATGGCCCAGATGGAGGCTGCGCACGGCCGGGCGGAAGTCATCATCGGCAAGCAGCGTCATGGACCCACCGGAACTATCGAGCTTCAGTTCGACGCCGAAGTGACCCGGTTCTCCTCGCTTGCGCGCGAGGAAGCGATGGCGGAGATAAGGTGAGCGAGGGGCTCGCTCTCGCCGATTTGATTCCCTATCCGGTCTGCCTGAGTTAAGAAGGCGGCTGACACAACAAACTCGCAATCGTCGTTATATAGCGGTCGCTCAGCATCCGGCACTGCGCGCCGGCCCGGAGACAACCATGAAGTTCACCGCCGCCCTCGCCCTTGCCGCCGGCCTTGCCGGGGCCGCCCTGGTCCCTGCCCTGTCGGCTCAGGCCGATGAGTTTACGCCCGCCCAGAAGCAGGAGATGGGCAAGTTCATCCACGACTATCTGGTAAGCAATCCGCAGGTCTTGCGGGAGGCGATCGAGGCGCTCGACAAACAGGACAAGGCCAAGGCAGCGGCATCGGTCCAGCAGACGGTTTCCGATGAGGCTGGTCCGCTCTTCAGTTCAACGCATCAGGCGACGATCGGCAATCCGAATGGGACGGCGACGCTTGTGGAGTTCTTCGACTACAATTGTCACTATTGCAAAGGCGCGCTGCCCGATATCGCGAGGCTCGTGAAGGGCGACCCGAATTTGAAGCTTGTCCTGAAGGACTTCCCGGTGCTTGGACCCGGCTCCGTTGACGCCGCAATTGTCGCCAGCGCGGCGCGCAACCAGCTTCCCGGCGACAAGTTCTGGGCGTTCCACCAGAAATTGCTTGGCATGAAGGGACCAATCGGCAAGGCGGAGGCGTTGCAGGTCGCCAAGGAGCTTGGGCTCGACATGGCGAAACTGCAGAAGGACATGGAAAGCCCCGAGATCAAAGCCGGGTTGCAGGAGAGTATGAAGCTCGCCGACGCGCTGCAGATCAACGGAACGCCGACCTTTGTCGTCGGGCAGGATCTCGTGGTTGGCGCGGTTGGGTTCGACCAGCTCAAGGAGAAGGTCGACTCAGTTCATAAATGCGGCCACGCCGTCTGCTGACGAACTGCGCTATCGCTTCCTCTCGCGAATCTGTTTAACCCGGGGCCGGTCAGGCGCAGCTCCAGTTAGGCGAGAGGATTTTTGACCGCGATTCAAGCGATTGTCATGGCCGTACTGCAGGGCGTGACAGAGCTTTTCCCGATCAGCAGTCTCGGCCACGCCGTGATCCTGCCGCGGCTCCTGCACTGGGCAGTCGACCTCAAGGCCCCGGACTGGCTCGCCTATCTTGTCGTCATGCACCTTGGAACGGCAATCGCGCTGATCGTTTTCTTCTGGCGCGACTGGCTGAATTTCGCGCTGTCGCTCGCGGGCCTCTCCGGCCCCCGCGCGCGGCCTGACCGGCGGCTTCTGTTGCTCATTGTGCTCGCGACGATCCCGGCCGTCGTCGTCGGCGCCGCATTCCGAAAGCTACTGGGCGACGCCTTTGCAACGCCTGGGATTGCTGCGAGCTTTCTGATCGTCAACGGCCTGGTTCTCTATTTCGGCGATCGCATCGGAGACGACGCGGAGGGGCGGCTCGACCAGCTCAACTGGAAGGGTGCGCTGGCGATCGGCATCGCGCAATGTTTCGCGCTGATTCCCGGCTTTTCGCGTTCAGGCCTGACGATGGCGGCAGGCGTACTGGCAGGGCTGAAGCACGAGGACTCGGCGCGCTTCTCGTTCCTGATGGGCACGCCGATTATCCTCGCGGCAGGCGTCCACGAAGGGCCGAAACTTCTCAAGGCGGGCGCGACGCTCGGCCCGATGGCGCTTTTGTCGGGCGTCGTTGCCGGTGTGGTGGCCTATGCGAGCCTATGGGCGCTGATGCGCTGGTTCCACAGGCACGAATTCGAGGCGCTGACGCCCTTCGCCTACTACTGCATGGGCGCCGGCGTCATCTTTCTGGCGATGCTGAAGTTCCTCTGAAGCCCGTCGCTCTTGGCCTGAATTCTCCGCGCCTTATATTTGCCGCTGGCGGCATGAAGATACGCCGCCAGCGAGGGCCGCTCACGATGTCTTCCGGTCAGGACACTTCCGTGGAAATCATGCCGGCGCGGCTAACTCCCGCCGAAACCTTGGATTTGCGGCGGGCGATCGCCTGCCTCGAGGGAACAAGCTTTGCGCAGAGATTGACGGACACTCTCGGTAGGCCGGTCGGCGCGCTCGGAAATGCGCTCCCAGTGTCCGCGCGGCGCGCGATCGCGCATGCGACCGAGGCCGCGTTAGGAGCGGCAACGAAGTTTGCGTTGCGCACCATCGACCTCAAAAAGCCGGCGAAGCCAACCAACAGGGCGCACAAACTCGCGGCGGTGGCCTCCGGGGCGGTTGGCGGCGCTTTCGGCCTTGCAGCGCTGCCTGTCGAACTGCCCATCTCGACGACCATCCTCTTGCGCTCGATCGCGGAGATTGCGCGCGAGGAGGGTGAGGACCTGAGCGCTCCCGATGCAGCATTGGCCTGTGTCGAAGTCTTCGCGCTCGGCAAGACGAACGACGAGGCAGCCTACGAGAGCGGTTACTTCGCAGTGCGCGCCGCGCTCGCCAAGTCCGTGACGGACAGCGCCCGCTTTGTCGCGACGCAGGGGGTCGCAGCGCAGAGCGCCCCCGTGGTGGTGCGGTTCATTACCCAGATCGCCGCGCGATTTGGGGTCATCGTCAGCGAAAAAATCGCCGCGCAAGCTGCGCCGGTATTCGGGGCTATCGGCGGAGCCGCCGTCAACGCGGTTTTCGCCCAACATTTCCAGACGCTGGCGCGCGGCCACTTCATCGTCCGGCGTCTGGAGCGGACGCATGGCGCGAGCCTCGTGAAGTTCGAATATCAGCGACTTAGCGGCGAGACCGCGCGAGCGGCTTGAGTCCATCGGCGATGTGGGTGTCTCGCATCGCGGCGCTCTTCACTGTCTGCCTCTTTGTTGTTTGCCCCGCCTCGGCGGACCTTCAGCTCGCGCCGCGTCTGCGCGAAGAACTGCCGCTCCGTATTTTTCATGCGAAGGCGTCCGATCCGGCTTGCTCGCCCGACTGCCCGGAATGGCTGTCCGTGGAGGGTCGGATCGTAGGAGGATCCGCCGAGGCTTTTGCGGCGACAGTCGAGGCGCTCCGCGGCCGCAAACTGCCAATCCTTCTCTCTTCGCGCGGCGGATCGGTCCGCGATGCTCTCAAAATGGGCCTGCTGATCCGCGAAAAAGGGCTCGACGTCGTCGTGGCCCGAACGCTTGTTCTGGGATGTCCGGAGCGGAAACCTGAATGCCCGGAAGCTCGAGCGACCGCCACGGTGGGGGGCGCCGTCTGCGCGTCGGCCTGTCCCCTTGTCCTCGCCGGCGGCATCGAAAGGGTCGCGGGACCTGTCCCTCAGATTGGCGTCCATCAGATGACCAGCGTCGTAAAGGAGCCGACCGGCGCTGTGGGCCTGACCGCCACGCACAAGATCTATGAGGACGTCAAGGCCGACGCGGGTGTCTCCCTCTATCTGGGACTCATGGGCATTCACGAGCCGATTATGACTCTCCTGCGCGAAACGCCAGCCGCTGGACTGCGATGGCTGAGCAAAGAGGAGATCGCGGAGTCCGAGATAGCGACAGCTACTCTTGACGCAGCTGAGCCGATCCTCGTGGCGGGGGTGAACGGTCTCAACGTCCGCAGTAATCTTAAGGGCACACCGATGGTCCTGACCGCGAGCGGACGTACCGGAGACGACCTACCCGCCAAGGTCACCTTCGCGTACCGCTTGGGGGGCGGCGCGGTCGGCCTCACGTTTTCTGGAGCGGGAGGTCCAAAACTTGGCATAAAACTGGGCACGGGGACGCCGCTTACCGCCGAGCCTTCCCCTGGCGGCGGCCAGCGCGCGGAGATCGGGCGAACAGCCTTCTGCGCACTCGACCTCACGGGGACTATGGTGACAACAACGTCGGACGGCGGTGTGCCCTATCGTTTCCACCTCGCGGACGTGCGCGGCCTAAAAGAACTCTTTGCCGCCGCTTGCCCGTAAGTCGGAACGCGCCGCTCACGCCCTGAACAGATTCTGCTCGATGCCCGCCGCCGCAAACACGTAGTCGCGGCTAGCCTCCAGTTCCTTGCGCAGCTTCGCAAGGTCGTGGCCGACCATCGCGCCCCGCCACTTCCGGATCTGTCCCGCACAAAGCACGGTTGAGACATTGGAGCGGTCCATCAGAGTCACGACCGCGCCCGCGGCGTGGTTCAGGGGAGCGACATTCAGCGCGGTCGTGTCGAGCAAAATGATGTCGGCATCCTTGCCGGGCGTAAGCGAACCCGTCCTGTTCTCGATCTTGAGACCCTTCGCGCCGCCCATGGTCGCCAATTCGAGGACATCGACTACGCCCATCAGCTTTGGATAGTCCTTGCCCTGAAGCGCAAGCTCGTTGGCAAGCATTCGTTGCAGCGTGAGCACACTGCGCATCTGAGTGAACATATCCGCCGTCATCGTGCATTCGACGTCGGAGGATAGAGACGCCGTCATGCCGAGATCGCGGATTTTCTGGATCGGCGGCATTCCGTGGCGCATGTGCATCTCGATCGGGCCGGAGATGGAGACATGTGCGCCGGCGTCCGCCGCCTTCTTCCAGGCCATGTCGCTCATGCCGGTCATGTGGATGAAAAAGCAGTCGGAGCCAAACTTGCCGCTCTCGGCGAGCGTGTCGAAGGTCGGTTGCATGCCGAACGTGCCCACCACGTGCAGCGCGATCGGCAGATCGAGTTCACGGCCAATCGTCCAGGCCTTCTCATAACCCGGAATATAGATCTCGCCCCCCATGAACATGCTGAGCAACTGGTCGGACGACGAAAAGTGCTTTTCGCGGATGCGCCTGGCGTCGTCGGGATATTTGGACTTGTCGCCCCAGCCCTCGAAATACCCGAATACCGCGCGCCGGCCTGCGCCTCGCAGGCCCTCGATCGCAGCGTCAGAATGTTCGGGCGAATGATGGATCTGGCTGACGTCCATAACGCCTGTGACGCCCGCATCGATCTGCGAGACGCCGCCGAAGAGCTCGTTGATGAAGACATCCTGTGGTCGATATCCCATCGAGAGCTTTTGCAGGATCGATTTATAGTAATTATGGGCGCTTTCCGGACGCCCGTCGTTGATGAGAATGCCATCAGCGAGAAACGAGCGCAGGCAAGTCTCGAATTGGTGATGATGCGTGTCGATGAAGCCCGGCATGACGATGTGCCCGGCTGCATCGATCACCGTGGCGTCCGGAGCGGAAATCGAAGGTGCAATTTCCCTGATGACCGAACCTTCGAGAAGCACGTCACCCGTCGCATGGTCCCCGACCGTCTCGTCCATCGACAGGATCGTCCCGCCCTTTATGAGCGTGCGCCGACCTTTCTGCCCGACGCCTGTGGGCGTGGGCTCCGAGGCCGCACCATGCCGAGCTTCGAGATTGACGGGCGCCGCGTATCGCATCGACCTGGAGGCCAGAAACGCGCCGAAAGCCGGCCCTCGTGTCCCGCCTCTCGCACTGGCGAGACCGCAAAGCGTGCACATGGAATTTCCTCCCTGCCCGGCCATACGCACATCTATTCGTGAGCGTCAGCGATGCGAGCGGAAGCTTGCCGAAATGCGCGCGACAGTCAACGCGGCTCTCGTCTCCGCAAGCGCAGGGCGGAAGGCGGAGTTACACTTTCCGCCGCCTTGACTTCGCGAACGTGTCGAAAGCAACCGCCAGGACGATGATGACGCCGATGATAATCTGCTGGATGTAGGACGAGACATTCATCAGCACGAGGCCGTTGAGCAGGACACCGATCAGGATGGAGCCGATCACAGTTCCGAAGATTGTGCCCGAGCCGCCAAACAGACTCGTGCCGCCGATGACAACGGAGGCGATAACGGTCAGCTCGTAACCGGTGCCGGCAACAGCCTCGGCGGAATTGAGCCGCGCCGAGAGCACGAAGGCGCTGAGGCCCGCGAAGAAGCCCATGATGACATAAACGCTGGCGATAATGCGGGTAACGTTTAGGCCCGAGAGTCGTGCGGCTTCTGGATTGCCGCCGACCGCATAGACTTGACGCCCATAGCGGGTATAGCGCAGCACGATATGCGCAAGCACGGCTGCTAACAGGAAAATGATGACCGGCACCGGCACGGGGCCAATCTTTCCTTGCCCCCACCATGTGAACGATGGCTGAAAGCCCGAGATCGGTCCGCCCGCTGCAAAGAGAAGCGCTGCGCCACGAAAGGCTGACATGCCGCCAAGCGTCACGACAAAAGGCGGCACCTTGAGTTGCGTAATCGCGACGCCCTGCAGCCAGCCGCAAAATAGCCCGACTGCGATAGCCGCGAGCGCCGCCGCGCCCCAGCCATAACCAACTCCTCCCTCCCCAACCGTAAACCGATTCTCCATGCCGCCCTTCGCTACCGCCGCCGCGACCAGTCCCGCGAAAGCGAGGAGCGAGCCGACCGAGAGATCGATGCCGGCGGTGAGTATGACGAAGGTCATCCCGACTGCGAGCAGGCCGGTGATCGACACCTGCCGCATGACGTTGAAGAGATTGATCTCGGAGAGGAAACGCGGCTGCATGATCGCAAAGATCAGCATGAGCGCGATCAAAAAGAGCGTCGGCGCGAACCGCGCGACAAAGCCGAAGATGTCGATCCCTTTATCCTCGACGGCTTCAGCCGCTCTCGCCTCGCTCATTGGCAATGCTCCCGGGTTGCCTCGTTTTCCCGAGGAGTCGCGCCAGGCGCGGCATCATCTCTCAGGACGTTGTTCGTAAATTGTGCGGCATGCGCAGTCCGCCCCTTGACGCCCCTGTTCATTTCCCGCTCCCTTATGCCGCAGCCGGAGCGGCGACCACGCCATCATGCGCGGTCATCATCGCCATGAGGATTTCCTGCGTCGCCTGTGTTCGCGCGATCTCGCCGGTGACCCGGCCTTCGCGCATCGTGACGATCCGGTCGGAGACAGCGAGAATCTCGGGCAGCTCGGAAGAAATCACAATGACTGCGATGCCTGTCTTGGCCATCTCGATCAGCAGATTATGAACCTCGACCTTGGAGCCGATGTCGATACCGCGCGTCGGTTCGTCGACGATCAAGATTTTCGGCCTCAACGCCAGCCAACGTGCAAGCACGACTTTTTGCTGATTCCCGCCAGACAGCAGACCCGCCGCCTGATCCGGGCTCGCCATGCGAATCGACAGCATTTGCCTAAATTCCTGGATGAGCGCGTTCTCGCGCGACTCATCAATGAACCAGCCGCGGCTGATGGCGTCTTGCGCAGCAATGGTGATGTTGGTGCGAATGGCGAGGCTGAGGAAGAGCGCCTGCTTCTTGCGATCCTCAGGCACCAATCCGATGCCAGCGCTCATCGCATCGCGAGGGCTTGCGAAGCGCACCTCCCGGCCATCGATGCGGATCACGCCCGCGTCGAACGGGTCGGCGCCGAAGATGGCGCGCGCAGTCTCGGTGCGACCCGCGCCTACCAGTCCCGCGATGCCAAGAATTTCGCCGTGGTGCGCCTTAAGGGAGACGTCGATGAGTTCGATCGCATGTGGGTCGCGGGCATTGCGTCGGCGTGTGAGGCCAGATACTTCGAGCGCAACTCCTCCATGCTCGGGGATCGGTCGTTCGCCATAAAGGGCGCCCACATCGCGGCCGACCATCATGCGGATGATGGCCTCGACATTCGTTTCCGCGACCGCTCCGCTTGCAACATAGCGGCCGTCACGCAGAACCGTATAGCGGTCGCAGAGGCGAAAGACTTCTTCGAGCCTGTGGGTCACGAAGATGATCGAGAGGCCCTCGGCCTTGAGCGCCCGAACTATGCGAAAAAGGTTGGCGACCTCGGCTTCGCTGAGCGCTGCCGTAGGCTCGTCCATCACGATGAGGCGCGAGCGCATCGAAAGCGCGCGCGCAATCTCAACGAGTTGCTGCTCGGCGACAGACAGATCGCGCACCGGCGTCATTGGATCACGTTTCAGGCCAATGCGTTCTGCAATCGCCTTGGTCTCAGCGGCGAGCCGCCGCCAGCTGACGAACAGTTTCGAGCCTGGCTCGCGGCCGATGAAGATGTTCTCGGCGATCGACATGTCCGGCGCGAGGGTGAATTCCTGATAGATCGTGACGATTCCCGCGCGCTGTGCATCGTGCGGCGTCCCGAATAAGACCGGCTGGCCGAAGAGTTCGATAGTCCCCGAATCTGCGCCTTGCGCGCCAGACAGAAATCTTGAGCAAGGTCGATTTTCCGGCTCCATTCTCGCCGAGCAGCGCGTGGATTTCGGCGGGCCCAATTTCCAAATGTACGTCTTCGAGCGCGCGTACGCCCGGGAAGCGTTTCCCGATCCCGCTCATTCTGAGGATTGGGGCGTCGCTTGCGGCGAGCGGGTTGGGCATTCAAAACATCCGCGGGAGAGTTGGCGATGCGAGTCCCACTCCCGCCTGGGCGGGAGTGGGTTTAAGGCCGCCTTACTTCACCTCATCGAGGCGTTCGGCAAGGTTAAGGTTGTCCTTCGTGATAGCGATAGGGGTGAGGAGCGTGATCTGCTGCTCGGGTTTCTTTCCATCCTTGATGTAATTGGCCAAAATGTCGACGCCTGTTGCGCTCTGCTTGCCGGGAAACTGCTCGATTGTCGCGGTGATTTCGCCGTCGCGGATTTTTCCGAGCGTCTCAGGCAACGCGTCGAACCCGATGATGACAATGCCCTTGAGATTGCGGGCCTTTGCCGCCTCGAGCGCCCCAAGCGCCATATCGTCGTTGGCTGCGACAATCACCTGTGGCGGGGTCGCCATGCCGGCAAGCGCAGCTTCCGTGACCGAAAGCCCCTTGGCGCGATCGAAGCCGGCGGTCTGCTCGAAGACAATCTTGTACTTGTCCTTGGCCTTATCCAGCACATTGTGGAGGCCCTTGTTGCGATCTATCGCGGGGCTCGCGCCCGACTGGCCTTGCAAGTTGATTAGGGTCGCGCCGTTCGGGAACATCTTTTCGATAAGCTCGGCCTGCGCCTCGCCGCCCTTCACGTTGTCAGCGCCGACATGACCCAGAATGCCGGTGACGGAGGGGACACGCCTGTCGACAGTGACGACCGGAACTTTCGCGTCGATGGCTTCCTGAAGCGCGGGGGCCATTGCGTCCACTTCGTTCGGCGACAGCACGATACCCTTTACGCCTTTGGCGAGCGCGGCCTCGATGTCAGCCGTCTGCTTGGGTGAGGAAACCTGCCCGTCACTCTCAATCGGCTCGAATCCCTGCTTCACCGCCTCCGCCTTGAAGGCGTTCATCATGTGGACAAAGAACGGGAAGGTGAGGCCGGGGACGGAAACGAGGATGGCCGGCTTGTCGTCCGCAAAAGCGGGCGCGGAAAGCACGATCGCAAGTAAACCTGCGGTAGCTACTCGTCGGGAAATGCGCAGCATGGGGTTCCTCTCCAGTCCGGCCTGACATGTTAGTTGGCCTTGCGCGAAAGATGTCCGAATTCAGACGCGCGGGCAAGAGAGGATCAGTCTTATTTTGGACCGGCGTTCGTCACTTTGAGGGCAAGCCGTGTGCGCCCGATCGACCAATAGGCCGCCGAAGATGAGTCACGCGGCTTCGATGGCCATGGCAGTCGCCTCTCCGCCGCCGATGCAGAGCGAAGCGACACCGCGCTTTCCGCCCCGCGCCCGTAAGGCTCCAATCAGCGTGACGAGAATGCGCGCGCCCGAGGCGCCGATCGGGTGCCCGAGCGCGCAGGCGCCGCCGTTGACGTTGACCTTCTCATGCGGCAGCGAAAGATCGCGCATCGCGGCCATGGCGACGACGGCAAAGGCTTCGTTGATCTCGTAGAGATCGACTGAGTCCTTGCTCCACTCGGCCTTGTCGAAAAGCTTATTGAGGGCGCCGATCGGCGCGGTCGGAAATTTTCCGGGCTCTGCAGCATAGGTGGAATGGGCGATTACCGTCGCGAGCGGGGCAAGGCCGCGCTTTTCGGCTTCGCTCCGACGCATCATGACAAGCGCGGCGGCGCCGTCGGAGATTGAACTCGAATTGGCCGCCGTGACCGTGCCGCCCTCCCGAAAGGCCGGCTTCAGGGTCGGAATCTTGTCGGGCCGGGCTTTCGGCGGCTGCTCGTCTGTGCTCACACGGCTTTCCGCCTTGCCCGCCTTCAGGCTGACGGGCGTGATCTCCCAGGCGAAGGAACCATCCTTGATCGCGCGGTTTGCGCGTTCCAACGATTCGAGCGCGTAGGCGTCCTGCTCAGCGCGCGTGAACTGATAGCTTTGCGCGCAATCCTCAGCGAAAGTTCCCATAAGACGGCCCTTGTCGTACGCGTCTTCGAGGCCGTCGAGAAACATGTGGTCGATCGTGCGGCCATGGCCCATGCGATAGCCGGACCGGGCGCGGTCGAGCAGATAGGGCGCGTTGCTCATGCTCTCCATCCCGCCCGCGACAATCACGTCCGCCGAACCGGCGCGCAGAAGGTCGGTCGCCACCATGGCCGCCTTCATGCCAGAGCCGCACATCTTGTTGATCGTCGTGCAGCCGGCGGCAAGCGGCAATCCCGCGCCGAGCGAGGCCTGACGCGCCGGCGCCTGCCCCTGCCCGGCCGGAAGCACGCAACCCATCAGGATTTCTTCAACGGCATCCGGAGACACACCCGACCTTTCCACCGCGGCGGAGATCGCCTGAGCCCCAAGCTTGGCCGCAGGCACATCCTTGAAGTCGCCGAGGAAACCGCCCATGGGCGTCCGCGCCGCGCCGACGATGACGACAGGATCGGTTCTCATTCCGGGCTCCTCTTTAAGGTCATGAACGCAAAATGTCGCATCCGGCGGGGTGCGCTGGCTTTGGGCGCTCTCCGGCTCCATATAGGCGCCTTGGACGCGATTGGGAACGCGGCGTGACAGCTCGTCCCGGGGAATAAAGAGATGGAAGACAACTTGCGAACCGGCCTGGAACGCCGCAACGCCATCGTTGAACTGACGATGAAGGAAACCGGCATCGACGAGGCCATGATCGAACGGCTCGTGCGCGAATTTTACGCGCGCATACGCAAGGACGCCTTGCTCGGGCCGGTGTTCGAGGCCCGGATCGCCGACTGGGACATGCACCTCGAGAACATGTTCGCCTTCTGGTCGTCGCTGACCTTGCACAGCGGCCGCTATCACGGCCAGCCGATGCCTAAACACACGCGCCTGCCTGTGGATGCGGCGCATTTCGACCGTTGGCTCGCCCTCTTTGAAGCGACCGCGCGCGACCTCTGCCCGCAGCCTGCCGCCGACCGGTTCATTGAACGCGCGCATCGCGTGGCCGAGGGCCTCGAACTCGGTGTTGCGAACTTCAACGGCGTGATGCTGCGGAGGGGCGAGCGGTTTCGGCGTGCGCTTTCTGCTCCGCGCAGACGCAATTCCGTTTGACCGGCTAAGTCGCCCAACCCATAGCCGCGGCGCCGAGCAAGAGGGCGCCGAGAAGAATCCGGTAGACCGCGAAAGCGGTAAACCGGTGCGTCTGGATGTAGCCGAGCAGCCACTTGACCGCGATGAAGGCTGTGACGGTCGAGACGACGAAGGCGATGCCGAGCGCGCCCCAGTCCTCATGCTCGACGCCGCCTTTCAGCGACTTCACAAGCTCGTAGGCGCTGGCGGCGTACATGGTCGGAATGCCGACCAGAAACGCGAATTCGGTCGCCGCGGCGCGGTCGGTCGTGCCGGTGAGCATGGCGGCAAAAATCGTCGCGCCGGAGCGGGACGTCCCCGGAAAAATGCCAGCCACGATCTGCGCGACGCCGACAATGATGGCGGTTGGCCAGCTCACAAAGGGAATCACAGCCTTCTTGGCCGCGTACCATTCCACGGCGAGAATCCAGACGCCCCCGATAATCAGCGCCCAGGCGACGGGCGTGACGCTTTCGGGAAGCGTGAAGCCCAGCTTTTTGGCGACCAAACCGAGCACGGCGGTGATCAGGAAAGCGACGATCAGCTTCATCGCATAGCTGAAATTGTCGGGCTCACGGAAATAGAGGATCAACTCAACCAAACGACGCCAGTAAATCAGGGTCACGGCCAGAATGGCGCCCGCCTGGATGACGACGTTGAAAGTCTCGGACCGGGCGCCGAGCCATTGCTCGGCGATCAGAAGATGTCCGGTGCTTGAGATCGGCAGGAATTCCGTAATTCCCTCGATCACGCCGAGAATGACGGCGTTGAGATAGTCCATGCGCTTACGATCCCCCTACGCCCCGATCGGGCGATGTCTTCTGAGGCGCTTCGCCTTTCCGTGCAAGCACGGCGCCGCCTGTGCTAATTCTCGGGCCATGACCCTCTCCAGCGAAGAAGTCGAACGGTATTCCCGCCAGATCGTGCTCGGGGCGTTGGCGGCCCTGGGCAGAACAGACTGAAGGCTGCGCGCGTCGCCGTGATCGGGGCGGGCGGCCTCGGTTCGCCGGCGCTGCTCTATCTCGCAGGAGCGGGCGTCGGGACGCTTGGCGTCGTGGATGATGACGTCGTGGCGGTGTCCAACCTGCACCGGCAGGTCCTGCATCGCACCGACGATGTCGGGATGGCGAAGACCGAGAGCGCGGCGGACGCGATTGCCCGGCTCAATCCCCATGTTGCGGTCGAGACGATCCCGGCGCGGCTCGACGAGAGCAACGCGCGCGCGATCATTCAGCATTTCGACATCGTGCTGGACGGCTCGGACAATTTCGCGACCCGGTACGCGCTTTCCGACGCGTGCTACTTCGAGAAGAAGACCCTCGTCTCAGCGGCGCTCGGGGAGTTCGACGGCACGCTGACGACCCTGAAGCCGCATGAGAACGGCCCGGACGGCAAGCCCAACCCGACCTACCGCTGCCTCTTTCCCGAGGCGCCGCCGCCGGGAACCATTCCGACCTGCGCTGAGGCTGGCGTGCTCGGCGCGCTCGGCGGCGTCTTGGGCTCGCTGATGGCGTTGGAGGCGATTCGCGAAATCGTCGGCGGCTTTGGCGACGGCGACCGCGGCCTGGTCGGCAGGCTCCTCATGATCGACGCGCGGGCAATGCGCTTCGAGACCCTGCGCTACGGCTGGGACGAGGCCAATCCGCTGAACGGCGTAAGGGACCGCGCCTCGGCCTGAGCTTCAAAGCCAAGGCTCAAGGACAGCCAAGCGCAAGGTTCAGGTCCGAGCCTTGCGGCCCGGTGAGGAGCTTTTGTCGGAACAGAATGCGGAAAGCAGCGCTCGGGCTCGCGGCGATCGCCGCCGCCTGCCTCCCGTGTCCGTGCGCCGTCGCGGACGACATGCAGGGGCTCGCGGTGTTCGGGCTCGAACCGCCCCCGCCTCCGGACGCCGTCTGGATCGCGCCGCCGGGCGGCTTCGGCGGCCGGGCCGGTTATGGAGCTTATGGCGGCGGTGGCGGCTATGGCGCGCCGCCGCCCGGATACGGACCTCCGCCCGACGATCCCGCCGACGGCCGTCCCGAACGCCGTGCCTCTGCAATGGCTCGGACGACGGCGCGAGGCGCGCCGCCCGCAGCCTTGCCCGCGAGGCCTATCCCCCCTCTCCCCGCTGGGGATACGGCGCCGCCGGCGCTCGCGGCGGCGTCCAGCCATATGGCGCGCGGCAGGTCGAGCCTGCCCCGGCGCCGGTCGCCGCCCAGCCCCAGCGGCCAACCGCCGCCTACGGCGTACTGCCGCAGCAGGCGCCCCCGGTCCTTCCGCCGACCGAGGCCGGCCCGCCGCCCGAAGCGGGCGTGGACCCGAAATTCGTGAAGCAGGAGGTCGCCTATTCAGGCCCGGAGACTGCGGGAACGGTCGTCATCGACACGCAGGCGCATTTCCTGTTTCTCGTTCAGCCGAACGGCCGGGCGCTGCGCTACGGGGTCGGCGTCGGGCGGCCGGGCTTCGAATGGGCGGGCGTCCACACGGTCACGCGCAAGGCCGAATGGCCGGAGTGGATCCCGCCCGAAGACATGCTGAAGCGCCGCCCCGACCTGCCGACCCGCCTGCCCGGCGGCCCCAACAATCCGCTCGGCGCCCGCGCCCTCTATCTCGGCTCGACGCTCTATCGCATCCACGGCACCAACGACCCCGCGACCATCGGGCAGAACGTCTCGTCCGGCTGCATCCGGATGACCAACGACGACGTCATCGACCTCTACGGGCGCGTGCCGGTCGGGGCCAAGGTGGTCGTGCGATGACCCACGCCCGCGCCGGTTTGGCTTTTCTTGGCCGGGCCGCTCAGGCCGCGCCAAACAAGTGCGAAAAGCGGTTGGAAAAGCTTGGATTTTCTTGGATTCTCTCGTCGGAAACGAGACTTTTCAATGGGTTACGCGCGAATCGCGACAAAAGTTTTTTATACCGGCCTCCTGACCTATCGCCGTCTCGGAACCGACCCAAAGCGTCCATTCCTTTCGCTCGTCCGACCTCGTTCCCAAACGCGTCCCATCCTTTCACGCCCAGCGATTGCGGGCTTGCGGAGCATACCGCTAATTCTGATTATTCGCAATGATTCACTATATTACCAATTATCAGAACTCATCACAAGCTCTTATAGCGTTAGCGGCGGGTGAGAGTCCCCTCAAACCCTGACTGTGCGTCCTGGCCGGGCTTGACCCGGCCATCTACGAGAACACCGCGCTTTCAAGATAAGACGAACTATCGCCTCGTATCTCCTGGCGGCGCTGCGTGGATGGCCGGCACGAGGCCGGCCACGACAGCAGAGCCCATCGGCCCCAAAGCGAACGCTATAAGAGCCATCCAACGCGACGTCATCGCGAGCGGAGCGAAGCGATCCAGGGGCCGGCGAGGCCTTTGCGTCGTATGGATCGCCGCGTCATGTCGGCAGACCCCGACACGATCGGCGTTCTGACTCAGCGTTACGGTCCCGAGCGCCAGCGCAAGATCTATAGGCCGAAATCGATCCTGCGTGCGGGCGGCAGGGTTTCATTCGGCACCGATTGGCCTGCCGCCGGCTATTTCTCGACCTATAAGCCGCTCGACGCGATTCAGATCGCGATGACTCGCCAATTGATTGGCAAGCCCGACGCGGCCGTCCTCGCGCCGGCGGAGGAAAGATTCACGCTCGCCGAGGCCCTTTATGCGAACACGATGGCGCCGGCCTATCAGCTGCGTTTGGAAAACCAAATCGGTTCGATCCAGGTCGGCAAGCGCGCGGACCTCATCGTGTTCGACAAGAACCTCTTCGATCTGGCGCCTCACGAGATCTCATCCGCCGAGGCGGAGATGACCATGATGAATGGTCGCTTCACGCATGGGGCGTAATGACGGAAGCCCCGCTCCGAAGTGGGGCGACCCTCGCCCCTGATAAAAAAGGCCGGGTCCCTCGACCCGGCCCGCTGCAAAACATCACACGTCGTCGTAGCCGCCGCCCGAGTTCGTCGAAGGACGAATCGTCGATGAAGCCGGCGTCGTCGGGGACGCCCGGATCGAACTGGCCGGGATCGCCCTGAGTTCGGATCCGGTGAATTCTCGTAGTAATTGTTGATCGTCTCGGTCGGCTGCGCCATCGCGGAACCCGCGCCGAACAGGCCGCCGCCTCCGCCATGGCCGCCGAAAAGGCCGCCGATCAGGTTGCCGAGCACGACGCCGCCCGCAACGCCGGTCGCGGTGGACATCGCGTTCTGCAAAAAGCCGCCGCCGCCCGCCGGAGGGCGGGGGCGCGCCCCATGGGCCGCGCTGCTGCGCCTGATAGGGATCAGCCTGCGGCGGGGGCGGCGGCGGAGGGGCATAGCCGCGCGGCGGCTGCAGCGGCTGCGGAGGGACAGGCCCGCGATAAGGCGGAACGTCGCGCTGCGCCGGGCTCGGCGCGGGGCCGCCGCCGAAAATCGAGCGGCCGAGGCCGCCGAGAAAGCCTCCGCCGCCGCCTTGTTGCTGGCGCTCCGCGGCTTCCTGAGCCGTGGCCTCAAGCTCGGCGATGCGGTGGGCGGCGGCCTCGATCGCCTGCTGCTGCACGAGCACGGTCTGCGCCATGACGTAAGGCGCATGCGGCATGGCGCGCACGGCGTCGTTGATGAAGGATTCCGCCTGCGGGTCGCGCTGGCCTGAGTCCGCGTTCTGAATGCGCCCGAACAGGCCTTCGAGCATCTGGCGTTCTTCGGGGGTCATCTGATCTCTCCCATGTCGGGCCTGACGAAAGGCCTGGCGGAAAAGGATATGGAGACGACCATGACCGTTCCAAGACGGGCTCGTCCCGATTTCGCGAAATTGCCGCAAACGCCCCGTGTTTGGGGCAAAGCCGCACAAAGGCGGGCCGCCCGCGCCTTTACTCCGCCGGGCCAATCGTCTAACCCATGGCCGCAATGAGCCCCGGCCAGCTTGTTGCTGTCGCCGGGGTTTTTCGTGTCGGGGAAGAAGTGAACGTTCATGGCCAATGTCGTGGTCGTCGGCGCCCAGTGGGGCGACGAGGGGAAAGGCAAGATCGTCGATTGGCTCTCGGTCGGCGCCGACGTCGTCGTGCGTTTCCAGGGCGGCCATAACGCCGGCCACACCCTCGTCATCGACGGCAAAGTATTCAAGCTCGCGCTTCTGCCCTCGAGCATCGTGCGGCCGGGAAAACTTGCGAATCATCGGCAACGGCGTCGTGCTCGACCCGCATCACCTCGTCGGCGAGATCGAGAAACTGCAGGCGCAGGGCGTCGAGGTCTCGCCGGACAATCTCAAAATTGCCGAGAACGTGCCCCTCATCCTTGCGCTGCATCGCGAACTCGACGCCTTTCGCGAATCGGGCGACGGCGGCGCAACCAAGATCGGCACCACCAAGCGAGGCATCGGCCCGGCCTACGAGGACAAGGTTGGCCGGCGCGCCATCCGCCTCATGGATCTCGCGGACCCGGATTCCCTCGACGAAAAGATCGCGCGCCTGCTCGCCCATCACGACGCGCTGCGGCGGGGCATGGGACTCGAGGCGCTGAGCGCTGAGGCGATTCGCGACGACCTCATCGCCGTTGCGCCAAAAGTCCTGCCCTATATGGCGCCGACCTTCGAGCTTCTCGACCGCGAGCGTCGCGCCGGCAAGCGCATCCTGTTCGAAGGCGCGCAAGGCGCCCTTCTCGACATCGACCACGGCACCTATCCGTTCGTGACTTCGTCCAACACCGTCGCCGCCAACGCCGCGAGCGGCTCGGGCATGGGGCCAGGCGCGATCGGCTATGTGCTCGGCATCGCCAAGGCTTACGTCACGCGGGTCGGCGCGGGCCCGTTCCCGACCGAACAGGACAACGAGATCGGCCGCGAGATCGGCCGGCGCGGGGCGGAATTCGGCACCAATACGGGCCGTCCGCGCCGCTGCGGCTGGTTCGACGCGGTGCTGGCGCGGCAGGCGGTGAAGACCTGCGGCATCGACGGGCTGGCGCTGACCAAGCTCGACATCCTCGACGGCTTCGAGACGATCAAGGTCGCGACAAGCTACAAGCTCGATGGAAAAGAGATCGATTATTTGCCCGCCTCGCAGTCCGCGCAGGCGCGGATCGAACCGGTTTACGAGACGATCGAGGGCTGGAAGGGCGTGACGAGCAAGGCCAGATCCTGGGCGGACCTTCCCGCGCAGGCGATCAAATACGTGCGCCGGATCGAGGAGTTGGTCGGCGCGCCGGTCGCGCTGCTTTCCACAAGTCCCGAAAGGGACGACACAATTCTTGTCCATGATCCGTTTCAGGACTAAGGAGCCGGTTTCCCGGAGAGCGGTCGAGCACATCTTTAATGGCTGACTACCAATCGCTGCTCACGCGCGCGGTCGCGAACCTTCCGAAAGGGCACGCGGCGCTCCGCGCGTCAGGCGATCTACGACCGCGCCCGTCAGGCGCTGCTCACCCAGCTCAGAACCCTGCGTCCGCCGCTCCCTGAAAGCGACATCGCGCGCGAGGAGGCGGCGCTCGATCGGGCGATCGCGACGGTCGAATCGAGCTTCGGCCCCATCGCATTCGAGCCTGCGCCCCCGCCCGCCGCGACGCCGCCTCCGCCAGCGCCTCAACCGGCGCCTCCTGCGCCCTCCCCTGCCGCGCCGCCGCGAGCGGAGTCCGGCGCAACGATGCCCGCCGCGTCGCGTCCGACGCCGTCTCCGCCCCCGGCTGCACCCCCGAGGCCGCCGCAGACAGTTCCCACACGTCTGCAAACGGCGCCCGCGGCGCCGCGGCCAACAGCGCCGGCGGCTTCCGCCGCTCCGGGCGCGGCCGCCCCTCCGCCCGCGCCGCGACCGTCCGCGTCGCCTGCGGGGGCGCCTGCGCCCCTTCCGCCGCAGCCGGTCCGCCCCTCAACGCCGCCGGCCCGCCCCGCCGCGCCGCCCGTGCGCGCAAGCTCTCCCCCGCCCTCGGGCGGCCGTCCCGCTCCTGAGGTGCAGGTGTCGGCGGCGGCCGCGAGCGGCGGAGCCGACGCGCCGCCCGTCGCGGCGCGCCCGCCGGCAAGCAGCGCCGGGGCTCCCGCCAATCTGGCGAAGGTCGTTCCGAGCGCGAAGGTCGAGGCCGGAGCATCGAATGCGCCGCCGGTCGGCGCGGCGCGTGTGCAGGAGGAGGACGGTCTCTTCGAGCCGTCGCTGCCGGCGCCCGTCGATAGCGGCCGATTCGCGCCGCCCTCAAACGAGGGGCAGCGTCCGTCCCTGCCGCCGCTCCCCGACGCGGAGAAGAAACGGCAGTCCTGGCTGTGGCCGGCGCTCGCCGTACTGGTCGGCGTGGCGCTTTCCGTCGCGGTCGCCGCCATCCTGATGCGACAGAGGCCCCAGGATCTCGCGATCAATCCGCCGCAGGAACGCGAGGCCGAGCCGCAGGCGCCGGCCAAGATCGCCCAGCGCGCGCAGCCGTCTCCTGCCGAAGACAAGTCGGCGCCCGCCGCCCGCGCAGCAAGCGGAGCCCCAGAAGCCGGCGGAGCAGGCCGGACAGGCGCAGCCCGCCCAGCAACAGCCGGCCGTCCCCGCGACGCAGGCGCAACCGCAAGGCGCGCCGCAGCCCGCCGCCGGCGCGGCCGAACAGGCGCAGCAACCGCAGGCGCAGGGTCAGCCGCCAGCGGCCGAAACGACGCTGCCGACGTCGGCCCGCGCCGCGCTGCTGATCGCCTCGCCCGACAATCCGCAAAAGCCGGTGGTCAATCTCGGCTCGACCGTCTGGTCCTTGATCCCGGCCACGCCCGGCCAACCCGCGACCGTCGCCGTCAAGGCCGACGCGGACATTCCGGACCTCAAGCTGCACGCGACAATGACGCTGCGGAAGAATAGCGATCCGACCTTGCAGGCCACCCATACGATCGACCTCAAGTTCACCTTCGCCGAGGGCGCGCCGATCACCGGTTTCAAGGATGTCGGCCTGCCGCAGATGCGCAAGCTCGACTCCCCTGCGTCGGAGACGCTCAACAGCGTGCGGGTGAAAATCAGCGACGACTATTTCCTGATCGCGCTCGCAAAAAGCGAGGCCGAGACGTCCCGCAACCTCGATCTCATGAAAACCGACGCCTGGTTCGATTTTCCTCTATTGCTCAACGACAACAGGATTGCCAAACTGGTCTTCCAGAAGTCAGCAGAAGGTCAGCAGATGCTGGAGAAGGCGCTCGACGCCTGGAAGTGAGGTTCGGTGACGATATTCAAAGCCGATCTCTTCAGCCTGAACGAAGCCGCAGCCCCTTCGGGGCTGGAGATTATGGTGACGCTCGGCCGCGACTCCCGGGTTGTTTACCAGAACCCGGCGAGCCTAGCCCTGAAGATCCATCCGCTTGGCGGGCCGCTCATTCACATCACCGATTTCTTCAACGCCGAGGAAATCCGCGACAAGGTTTTTGCCGGCGAGACCGTGCGCTACATCGAGCAGGAAGTGATCATCGGGCCCCGGAGCCTGTGGGTTACGAGAACCTACGAGCCGCTCATGGACGGCGAGGGACACATCGTGGGCATGATCTCCCAGGGCACGTCCTCGCTGAAGACGGGCGTGGAGCTTTTGGCGCAGCGGCGGCTCAACCGTCTCTTCGAGCAAGGGCGCCGCGCCCGCGCGAAGCGGGCCGCAAACACGCCTAGCGGCCGCTGCCAGCGGGAAGATTGAACACCCGCGTCGAGACGAAATAGCCCTCCTGCACCGCGCCGAAAGCGACGGGCGCGCCGAAGCACGAAACCCAGGCCAGACCTTCCTCCGCCGGCGCGCCGCGCAACAACAGCGCCTGCCCGCGCCGCAGGACGCCGGCGCCGTTGTAGTCCACGGCGAGCATCGGCAGTTCGGCGAGGCCCTCCTGCAGCGGCCGCATCGCGCGCGCCATCAGGTCCGCGTCATCCGGGAGGCTGTTCAGGGGAATGCCGTTCGCGGCCGAGAATGGCCCGACGCGCACGCGCCGAAGCTCGATCACGTGGCCATGGCAGCCGAGCGCGCGGCCGATGTCGCGGGCGAGTGAGCGCACGTAGGCGCCCTTGCCGCATTCCGCCGCGAAGGTGGCGCCATCCGGCTCGACCGCGACAAGATCGAGGCGATAGACTTGGATCGGCCGCGTTGCGATCTCGAACGTCTCGCCCTCACGGGCGAGATCGTAAGCGCGAGCGCCGTCGATCTTGATCGCGGAAAACATTGGCGGCGCCTGCTCGATGAGCCCCGTGAAGCGGGGCAGCAGCGCAGCGATGTCGGACGGCTCCGGGCGCTTTTCGGACCGGGCGACGACCTCGCCCTCGGCGTCGTCGGTCGCCGTCTCCTCGCCCCAGCGAACGCGGAAGCGATATTCCTTCGCGCCCTCCTGCACGATCGGCACCGTCTTGGTCGCTTCCCCGAAGGCGACGGGCAACACGCCCGAAGCCAGCGGATCGAGCGTGCCCGCGTGGCCGGCTTTCTTTGCATTGAAGAGGAATTTCAGGCGGCCCACGGCCTGCGTCGATGTGACGCCTACCGGTTTGTCGAGATTGATCCACCCGTTGACCTCGACGCGAGTCGAACGCTTCTGCGGCGCGCGCCCGCGCTGGCTCCGTCCCTCGCGCTCGCGAGCCGCCGGCTTGTTTTCGGCGTCGGCGATCATGGCTCTTTTCCTCCGGCGTCCTCGTCGGGACGCAGGTCGCGCGCAACCTCGGGCGAACGCAAAAGCGCATCGATCCGCGCCTGGGCGTCGAAGCTCGAATTCGAGCGTGAAGCGCAGGTCCGGCGCGAATTTGAGATTGACCTTGTGCGCGACGAGCGTGCGCAATTCCTTCTTGTGGCGATTGAGCGCGTCGATCGTGGCGTTGGCGCCCTCGCCGCCGAGCGGCATTACCGAGATGGTCGCGAGCTTGAGGTCGGGCGACATGCGCACCGCCGGAATCGTCACGGGATGACGATCGAGTGCGGCGTCGGGAACGTCGCCCCGCGTCAACGCCTCGGCAAGCGCATGGCGGATGAGTTCGCCGACCCGTTCGAGACGGTGCGAAGGCGTGTGAGATTTGGGAGAAGATCGGGACATTTCTGCGCCTCGCGCCTCGAGCGCGGAAAAGAGTTGCGGCTCGGAGGGGTTCAGACCGAAGCGAGCCGGATGGAAAAATCGGGAAGCGCTTCGACCGTCAGCGCCTCGTCCGGCGCGCGCTCGACGATGGAGAGCCAGCCGCCGTTCCGCGGACCCTGATGGACGGAGGTCGTGCGGCGCGCGGCGTCGACCACCCAAAGCTCGCGAAAACCATGCCGGGCGTAGAGCTGCGCCTTGAGGCCGCGATCATAGGCGAGGCTCGTCGCCGCCACCTCGATCGCCAGCAGGATGTCAGCGCCCTTCACGTCCTCGAGCTTGAGGCCTCTCGGATACACGACGATGTCGGGTTCAACGAAGGTGGCGCTTCCGAGATAGATCGTCGTCTCGACGCCGAACCACAAACGCTCGGGCAGCGCGCGCACGACTGCGGCCGTCAGCGCCGACTTGAGAAGCTCGTGGATATGGGTCTTGGCCTGCATGGGCACGATCTCGCCTTCGATCAGCTCGAAGTTCTCGTCATCCGAGATGATGCCCGCATCCTGCATGCGCAGAATTTCGGCCACCGTGAAGGAACGGCGGTCGAAACCTTCCGCGGCGCGCGTCACTTGGCCTCTCATCGGCGTCGGCCTCTCATGGCGCTGGAGACTCCGACCGCTCCGCTTTACAGCGTGCGGCGGATCTCCTCCACGTTGTAGCACTCGATCACGTCGCCGGAGCGCATGTCCTGATAGTTTTCGAAGGCCATGCCGCACTCCTGACCGGCTTGCACCTGCGCCACTTCGTCCTTGAAGCGCTTGAGCGTCGAGAGCTTGCCCTCGTGCACCACGACGTTGTCGCGGATGAGGCGCACATGCGCGCCGCGCTGCACGACGCCGTCGGTGACGCGGCAGCCGGCGACATTGCCGACCTTGGAGATGTGGAAGATCTCCAGGATCTGGGCATTGCCGAGCATCGTTTCGCGTAGCGTCGGCGGCAGCATTCCCGAGAGCGCCGCCTTCACGTCATCCACGAGGTTGTAGATGATGTTGTAGTAGCGGATCTCGAGGCCGACCTGTTCGGCGAGGTCGCGCGCCTCCTTGTGAGCGCGCACGTTGAAGCCGAGGATCACCGCCTTCGACGCCTCGGCCAGCGTCACGTCGGATTCGGTGATGCCGCCGACACCGCCATGGATGACGCGCGCCATGACCTCTTCGTTGCCAAGTTTCTCGACCGCGGCGGTGATCGCCTCGACCGAACCCTGCACGTCTCCCTTGACAACGATCGGCATTTCCTTCCGACCGGCAGCCTTCAGATTGCTCATCATGTCGGAGAGCGAGGTGCGCACGGTCGCCGTCCGCGCGACCGACTTCTCCCGCCGCTGACGTTCGCGATATTCGGTGATCTCGCGCGCGCGCGCTTCGTTCTGCACGACCGCGACGCGGTCGCCCGCTTCCGGCGCGCCGTCGAAGCCCAGCACCTCGGCCGGAGTCGAGGGACCGGCGACGTCGATCGTCTGGCCCTTGTCGTCGATGAGCGCGCGCACGCGGCCCCAATGCGAGCCGGCGACGACGAGCTGGCCAACGCGCAGCGTGCCGCGCTGAACGAGGACGGTCGCGACGGGACCGCGACCGCGATCGAGCCGCGCCTCGATGACGGTGCCTTCGGCGCTGCGATCCGGATCGGCCACAAGATCGAGAAGCTCGGCCTGCAGCGCGATCGCCTCGAGCAGCTTGTCGAGGTTGGTGTGCTTGCGTCGCCGACACCTCGACCGCCAGCGTGTCGCCGCCGAAAGCTTCGACCTGCACGTCGTACTGCAGGAGTTCCTGCATCACGCGCTGCGGATTGGCCTCGGGCTTGTCGATCTTGTTGACCGCCACGATGATCGGGGCGCCCGCCGCCTTGGCGTGATTGATCGCCTCGATGGTCTGCGGCATGACGCCGTCGTCGGCGGCGACGACCAGAACCGACGATGTCGGTCACCTTCGCGCCCCGCGCGCGCATCGCGGTGAAGGCCGCGTGGCCCGGCGTGTCGATGAAGGTGATCGCTTGTCCCACCCGGCGCGGCGACCTGATACGCGCCGATGTGCTGGGTGATGCCGCCGGCTTCGCCCGACACGACATTGGCGTTGCGGATCGCGTCGAGCAGCGACGTCTTGCCGTGGTCGACATGGCCCATGATGGTGACGATCGGCGGCGCGGCACGGAAGCGCCTTCGACGTCGGGCTGATCGAACAAGCCCCTCCTCGACGTCCGAATCGGCGACGCGCTTAACGGTGTGACCCATCTCCTCAGCGATCAGCTGGGCGGTGTCCGCGTCGAGCACGTCGGTCAGCGTCACCATGCGGCCCTGGCGCATGAGCAGCTTGATGACGTCCACCGCCCGCTCCGACATGCGGCTCGCGAGTTCCTGGATGGTGATCGCCTCCGGGAGGACGATCTCGCGCGCGATCTTCTCCTTCTGGTCCTGCAGCCCGTGGCCTTTGAGCCGCTGGGTGCGGCGGCGGAACGCGGCGACGGAGCGCGTGCGCTCCTCTTCGAGCCGCGGTCGCGTTGGTTACGGTCAGGCGGCCGCGGTTTCGCTGCTCAGCGCCGCGCGTCGGACGCGGAGTTGGCACGAGCACTTTTTGCGGCGTCATCGGCGGCAGGATCGAGCGGCGCGGGGCAGCGGCGCGAGCCTCATCGGTCGGCTGGCGGACGAGCGGGCGGCCCGGCGGCGGGACGCGCCTGCGCAGGAGCGGCAGGGGCCGCGCTGGAGCGCGGACCTTGCGCGGCTGGCGCCGGCGAAGGCGCGGGCTCTCCGCCGGACAGGCGGCGCCGGGCTTCTTCCTCCGACTGACGCGGAAGGCGGCCTCCTGCGCGCGGCGCTGCTCCTCGTCGCGCTTGCGCATTTCGGCGGCTTCGCGCTCGACGCGCTCGCGCTCCTCGCGGTCGCGACGGACGGCAGCGTCCGCCTCCTGGCGGCGGCGATCCTCTTCCTCGCGGGCGCGGGCGTCCAAAAGCGCGCGGGCGCGCGCATCGCGCTGCTCGGCCGTAAGCGTCGGCAGAACGACTCCCGTCTTGGGCGGAGGAGGCGTGGCCGGGCGCGATGCCCCCGGCGCAGCGCCTGCCCGACGGGGTCAGCGAGATCGGCTTTCGGTGAGGCGGCGGCGCGGCCGGAGCCGCCGGCGGAGGCGGAGCCTCGCCGGGCCCAAAACCCGTCGCTTCACCTTCTCGACCACGACCGCCTTGCTGCGGCCGTGGGAAAAGCTCTGCCGCACCGTCCCCTGCTCTACGGGACGCTTGAGATGCAGCGTCGCCTTCGGCCCCCGGCGTCTTGTCGCTATTGCTCGTTTCCGTCATGCCTAATCCTAATCGCTTGGCCTTTCGGCCAAATCGTCCGTATGGCGGTCTGTCGCGGCGTCACTCGTGGGAACGCCGCCGTCTATAGGGACGGACCCGTCCTCATCGCTCGCGCGATAGCGACGAAGACGCTCCGCCCTCGCAAGGAAGGCTGCGCTCGCCGCTCCAGATTTGAGCGCAGCATGTACCACATTTGCCTTCCCCAATGCCAAATCCAATTGGCCCGAAGAAAAAAGATTTACGCTGGGCGACCCGGTCCGCCGCCTCCGCGTACCGAGCCCGCACCGCCCTCGCCCGCTTGGCCGCGCCGTCCGGCGCCCCATCGCTCGCGTCGATCAACGCGGCGAGATCGTCATTCGCGATCGCCGAATCGACCTTGAAAGCGCCGGTCACGACGAGGCCCGCCTTCATCGCCATCGAGAGCGATTGCAGGGCGTCCCGGACGAGCAGGGCGTCCACCTGATCGGGAGGCCGGCCGGCGCCTCAGCCTTGGTCCGAAAAGCGCGCGAGAACGCGCCTTTCGAGGCCGCCTTGCGCACCGCCTCGCGCCGAAAGCCGGGTCCACACGCCCCGGCCCGGCAGCTTGCGGCGGAGATCCGGGGTCACGACGCCCGTCCGGGGAAAGCGCGAAGCGCAGCATCGCCTCGGGCGAACCTTTTTCGCCCGTCGCGATGCAGGTCCTCTCCGGCCCGCTTTCGGCGTCCGCTTCTACTCGCAATCGCGTCCTCTCGCCTCACTGCCGCGTCATCGGGGGTCAGCCTTGGCTCTCGTGAGCCTCGACCCCCTGGGATTCGGGTTCGTCGGCTTCGGCGTCCCCGGCAGTCGGCGCCTCGATCCAGCCGGCGCGCACGCGCGCATCGAGGATCATCGCGTCCGCCTGGGCGCGGGAAAGTTCGAACCCCGCAAGGAATCCGGCCTTGACTCCGTCCCCATCCGAATAGCCGACGAGGTCGTCGCTCGCGCAATCGGCGAGGTCCTCCAGCGTCTTGACGCCGTTCTCGCCGAGCCTGACCAGCATCGGGGTGGTGATTCCCTCGACGTCCTTCAGTTCGTCGGCGACGCCGAGCGCCTTGCGCTGGTCGTCGAACGCGGCCTCGATCGCCGCCAGATGGTTCTGGGCGCGCGCCTGAATCTCGGCGGCTGTCTCTTCGTCGAAGCCCTCGATCGTAGCGAGTTCGCGCGGCTCGACGTAGGCGATTTCCTCGACCGACCGGAAGCCCTCCGAAGCGAGCAGCTGAGCGACCGTCTCGTCCACATCGAGCGCGTCCATGAACTGGACCGTGCGCTCGGCGAATTCCTTCTGCCGGCGTTCGGATTCCTCGGCCTCCGTCAGGATGTCGATGTCCCAGCCGGTGAGCTGCGAGGCGAGGCGCACGTTCTGTCCGCGCCGGCCGATGGCGAGCGAAAGCTGGTCGTCGGGAACGACGACCTCGATACGGGTCGAATCCTCGTCGAGCACGACCTTCATCACTTCCGCCGGCTGAAGCGCGTTGACGATGAATGTCGCCGCGTCAGACGACCACGGAATGATGTCGATCTTCTCGCCCTGCAGTTCGTTCACGACAGCCTGCACGCGTGAGCCGCGCATGCCGACGCAGGCGCCGACCGGATCGATCGAAGAATTGTTCGAAATGACCGCGATCTTGGCGCGCGAGCCAGGATCGCGGGCGACCGCGCGAACCTCGACGATGCCGTCATAGATTTCCGGCACTTCCTGCGTGAAAAGCTTCGCGGTGAACTGCGGGTGCGTGCGCGAGAGGAAGATCTGCGGGCCGCGCGCCTCGCGGCGCACGTCGTAGACATAGGCGCGGATGCGGTCGCCGGGGCGGAACATTTCGCGCGGGATGAGTTCGTCGCGACGCACCACCGCTTCGCCGCCCGCCCCGCCAAGATCGACGACGACGTTTCCGTACTCGACTCGTTTCACCGCGCCGTTGATGATCTCGCCGATGCGATCCTTGAAAACCTCGTACTGCTTGTCGCGCTCGGCCTCGCGGATCTTCTGCACCAGCACCTGTTTCGACGCCTGCGCGGGAATGCGGCCGTAGTCGAAGGGGGGCAGCGATTCGGCGATCCAGTCGCCGATCTGCGCGGAGGGATTTTTTCGGTGCGCCTCGGCGAGCGAGATCTGGGTCGCATCATTCTCGACCTGATCGACAACGAGCAGGAGCCGCGAGAAGCGAATCTCGCCGGTGCGCGGGTTGATCTCGGCGCGCACTTCCGTCTCCTGGCCGTAGCGCGAACGCGCGGCCTTCTGCATCGCGTCCTCCATCGAGGCGAGCACGATCGAGCGGTCGATCGACTTCTCGCGCGCGACGGCGTCGACGATCTGCAAGAGTTCGAGTTTGTTGGCGCTAACGGCCATCTTTTGTCTCCTTCGTGACCTATTGCGGCGTTTTGGCCGCGCCGCGGTCCGCGGCTTTGCGTTTGCTCTGCGGTTTCTTGGCCGCTTCCCTTCGGCGCGCGCCGGCTTCGCCGCGCCGCGCCTCCTTCAGCGCCTGCTTCTCGCGACGCAGCGCGGCGCGGATAAGATCGTCGGTCAGAACGAGCCTGGCGTCCGCCATGTCGCGGATCGGAAGATCGACGCGAGCCTCCTCCTTGCCCTCGGCCAGAACGAGGATGCGCGCAATCGGCGCGCCTCCGCCGGGATCGATCGATTCGATCACGCCCCGAAAGCGCTTGCGGCCCTCGACAGGCGCCGCCATCTCGAACTTGGCTTCGTGGCCGAGCGCGCGCTCGAAATCCGAGAGCCTGACCAGCGGCCGGTCGATGCCCGGCGAGGACACTTCCAGCCGGTAGGCGTGAGCCATGAAGTTCTCGACGTCGAAGGTCGGGGAGAGCTGCTCGCTCGCCCGCTCGCAATCCTCGATGGTCATCGTGCCGTCCGGCCGCTCGGCCATGACCTGCACGGTCGATCCGGCGGCGGACGTAATCTTCACCCGCACGAGGCGCAGGCCGAAATCCCTGAGTGCGGGCGCCGCGATCTTGGCGACCCGAAGCGCGAGGCCGTTCTCCTCGATCAGGCGCGGCTCGTCCACCCCCTCGGGGGAGTGTGCGAGATACGGATGCGACGCTTCGACCATTCGACCTTTCGGGCCAATAAAAAAGAGCGGGTCCCGGCCGGGGCCCACTCTCAACTTGTCTCTTCTTTCGAAGAGCTATGAGATGTTGTTGAGCGGCATATAGGTGAGGAAGCGTCTGCGCGCAAGGAAAAACGAGAGCGCGCCGTCAGACGCCGAGAGCGGCCAACAACGCCCGGACGGTCATGTAGATGAGAATCAAGGAACCGGCCGTCCAGAATATCGCCCGAACATCGTGAGGCTGCGCGGTGAAATAGGCGAGAAAATGCAGCATCCGGGATGCGGCGTAGCCATAGAAAGCGAGCCGCGCCGCCAAAATGGAGGGCTGCGTCAATACGTAAAGAAAGCCGGCGGCGAGAAAAATGGGGATGTTCTCGACATTGTTGCCCTGGATGCGCCGGATGCGCTCGACCTTCTCGTTGGGCGCGAGTTGGCCCGGGTCCGGATTGGGGTTCAACGGCGTCTTGCGAATATCCTCTGGCGAGCGGAAGCCTGCGTTGACCGAGATCATTCGCACGACCGTCAACCAGGACGTCGCTGCGACCATAAGGATCATGAGGGTCGCCGTGATCCCATAGGCGGCAAAAGCGGGATTGGCGAAACTGATGATGAACACCGGCGCCTCCTCTCAGGCGGAAGTGGGTTTCGTCGATTTTCGCAAGAACCCGACTTATGGCCTCTTTATTCGACCACTAGTCGAAAAAGTCAACATTTGATCAATTAAATGCCTGCGTGGTAGCTTCTAGGGCCATGGTTCGAAAGCCTCAGCCCTCATCCCGGACGGAAGCAGCTCCGGCCGCCCGCGTCGCCCGGCGGCAGCGGCGCCGTGAGCGCTCGCGGGAGGAAATCCTGCAGGCGGCGCGGCGCGTCCTTCTCAGGGACGGCGTCGCCGCGACGACGCTCGAATTGGTCGCGGCCGAAGTCGGCCTGTCAAAGGCCGGGCTCTACTATTATTTCGAGTTCGAAAGACGCGCTTTTGTTCGAACTCGTCTTCGCGGCCTATGAGGGCCACGCCAAGGCGGTTCAGGCGGCTGTCGCCAAGGCTCCGGACGGAAAGGGCGCGCTGGCGGCGATCGCCCGCGAGACGGTCAGGTTTTTCGCAGGCAGCCTCGACGACTTCCGCCTCGCTTTCCTGTTCGGCCAGGTGGCGGGGTCCGGCGCGGTCCATCTCAGCGCCGAGCAATTCGCCCGCGTGCGCCCCCTCAACGAGATGCTGTTCGCCGATGCGACCGCCAAGCTCGCCGCTGAACGAACCAAGCCGCCCGTCGAGCCGCGCCTGCTCGCGTTCCTCGCCTTCGTCTCCGCCCTCGGCGCCCTCACCATGAAAGGGATGGTGGAGAGCATGAACGACCCGCTTCGCTATTCGGATGCGGAGCTTGCCGACGGCCTCGCCTCGGTGTTCGAAGCGGCGCTTCGCCGCTGAAACCCGGAGCGGCGGAACGACGCGCGGACTTTAGACAAAATTCTGTCTCGTCCACGCGACGCCGCCGTCGACAGTCAACGTGTCGCCGACGACATAATCGCCAGCCCGGGAGGCAAGAAAGATCGCGGCGCCCGCCATGTCTTCCAAAGCGCCGATGCGCCGCGAGGGAATTCGCTTGCTCACCGTCTCGGCTTCGTCCCGCGCCTGTTTGTTCATGTTCGAGGCGAAGGCCCCCGGAGCAATCGCGGACACAACGATGTTCTGCGGCGCGAGTTCGAGCGCCAGCCGCTTGGTCAAGTGGATGAGGCCCGCCTTGGAGGCCGCGTAGGAATAGGTCGGCAGCATATTGACGGAAAGGCCGTCGATCGAGGCGATGTTGATGACCTTTGCCGGCCGCGCGGGGCTCGCGGCGGCGCGAAGCGCGCCCAGCAGAGCCTGAGTCAGAAAAAACGGCGCCTTGACGTTCAGGTCCATGACCTTGTCCCAGCCGCTCTCGGGGAAGGCCTCGATGGGCTCGCCCCAGGCCGCGCCGGCATTGTTGACCAGGATATCGAGCCGAGACTCTTTGCTGAGGTAGAGTTTGGCGAGCGCCTGGGCGCCCGCCGCGCCGGACGCGTCGGCGGGTATTGCGATGCACTCGCCAAATGCCGAAAGCCTCCGGGCCGTCTCCTCGCAGGCGGAGGCTTTGCGGGCGGAAATGTAGACCTTCGCGCCGGCGCGCACGAAACCTTCCGCGATCATCTCGCCGATTCCGCGCGATCCGCCGGTGACGAGCGCGACCCGGCCCGAGAGAGAAAAGAGGTCTTGCATGAAGTAGGCTCTCGCTTTTTCGTGGGCGTCAGAGGTCTTTTTAGACGGAAGATTTGAAGGGGCGCAGGGCCGTCTTTTACTCGGTCGGCAGCTTGTAGCCCTTGAAGGTCTCGCGGAGCTTCAGTTTGTTGATCTTGCCCGTCGCCGTATGGGGTATCTCCTTTACGATCTGCATATCGTCCGGCATCCACCATTTGGCGATTTTCGGCCTCAGATAGCCGAGCACGTCCTCGGCCTTCGGCTCGCAGCCCTCCTTCGGCACCACCACCAGCAGCGGCCGCTCGTCCCATTTCGGGTGATGGACGCCGATGACCGCCGCCTCCGCGACGTCGGGATGCCCGACGGCGAGATTTTCGAGGTCGATCGAGGAGATCCATTCGCCGCCAGACTTGATGACGTCCTTCGAGCGGTCGGTGATCTGCATGAAGCCTTCGGGATCGATGGTGGCGACGTCGCCGGTGTCGAAGAAGCCGTCCTTGTCGAGAATGTCGCCGCCCTCGCCGCGAAAATAGCTCTCGATCACCGCGAAGCCCCGCACCTTGAGGCGTCCGAAAGTCTTGCCGTCCCAGGGCAGCGGCTTGTCGTCGTCGTCGGTGATGCGCATCTCGACGCCGAAGGGCGCCCACCCCTGCTTGGCCTGCATCGCGAGCTTCTCGTCGTGGGAGAGCCCCGCCTGATTGGGCTTCAACGCGCCCGCCGAGCCGATCGGGCTCATTTCGGTCATGCCCCAGGCGTGGCGCACGATGACGCCATAATCGTCCTCGAAGGCTCGGATCATGTCCGGCGGGCAGGCCGAGCCGCCGACGCCCACGAACTTGAGGGTCGAGAATTTTTTACCCTCCTTCTGCATGTATTGCAGAAGCCCGAGCCATACGGTTGGGACCCCCGCCGTCATGGTCACCTTTTCCGTCTCGATGAGGTCGTAGACGGAGGCGCCGTCGAGCTTCGGCCCCGGCATGACCATGCGCGCCCCGTGCATCGGGCAGGAGAGCGCAAGACCCCAGGAATTGGCGTGAAACATCGGCACGATGGGCAGGACCGAATCCCCTGTCGTCGCGGCGAGGCACTCGGGTGAAGTGCCCATCATCGAATGCAGCGTGTTCGAGCGGTGCGAGTAAAGCACGCCTTTCGGGTTGCCCGTCGTGCCGGAGGTGTAGCAGAGGCCGCAGGCGGAACGCTCGTCGATCTCCGCCCATGCAAAATCGTCGTCGACCTCCGCAATCCATTCTTCATAAGGAACGGCGTTCCGGAGATTGACTGTCGCGGGCATGTGGGCGGCGTCGGTCAGCACCACGAAACGTTCGACGGTCGGCAATTCGTGGGCGATCTTTTCGAGGAGCGGCACGAAGGTCAGATCCGTCATCAGGATCCGGTCCTCGGCATGGTTGACGATCCAGGCGATCTGTTCGGGGAAGAGGCGCGGATTGACGGTGTGATAGACCGCGCCGAGACCCGCGATCCCATACCAGCTCTCGAGGTGGCGGAAGCCGTTCCAGGCCAGCGTCGCAACCCGGTCGCCGACCTTGATCCCGTCGCGCTCCAGGCGTTTGGCGACCTTCAGCGCGCGCTGGCGGATTTCCCGATAGTTGGTGCGGTGCATCGGGCCTTCGACCATGCGCGAGACGACTTCCCGGTCTGGAAACTGAACGCCCGCGAAGTCGATGATCTTGTGCATCAGCAGGGGCCAATCCTGCATTCGTCCCAACATGGCGTCCTCCCCAAAACCCGCGCCGCTTGATCCAAGACGGCGTATTGGTCATGTTCCTAAATGGCCCAGCGCGCCGGGCTTTGCAATCGGCCCGGCGCAGGCGCCGCGAGCGCGCGGAAACGGGGGGCGTTTTGCCGAAACAATATAATTCCGAGCCCGCCGATCGCGTCTGGTTCCGCTTGATCCGGCTCGAGGCGCGGATGTCGTCCGCCATCGGCGACCGTTTGAGAATGATTGGCGTTTCCATCCCCCAGACGGACGTTTTGACGACGCTGAGCGAGGAAGAGGGGGTGAGCCAGCAGGAGCTCGCCAAGCGCCTTTACGTGACGAAAGGCAACATCTCCGGCCTTATCGATCGGCTCGCGGCGGCGGGCTTTGTCGAGCGGCGGCCGAGCGAATCGGACCGCCGGCAGCATGCGATCTACCTCACGGACGCCGGACGGACGATGGCGGAGCGGGCGATCGAGGTCCAGCATCACTGGATAACGGCGACATTCGGCCGGATGGAGCCCAACGACCTCGCCGAACTGGAGAAGCAACTCATGGCCCTGCGCGATCTCGTGCGCGACAACGAACGAGAGTCGCAGCCGCGCGTCGCCGGGTCCTGACGCGCTCGGGCGGCAGAGTCGCGCGACGGCATAGGCCCATGCGGATTCTGTCTTTGCATCCGGCGCATCCCGCATGGTTTTATGGCGGCTACGCAGAGCGGCGCTTCGCGACACGCCTGAAGCCGAAACGACGTGGGAGGCGTGGCGCATGGGCGGCCCTCACGGGCGCTTCTCGTCTGCCTCCCAAACGAAACGCGCAGGCGCTCGCCGACGACAAGGATTCGCACTCATGGACGCGCGCGATGAAATGCTGAGGCTGGTGCAGGGCCGACGCGACGGCTTCAGCCTGCCCCAGCCCTTCTATACCGACCCCGATTTCTTCCGGCTGGACATGGAGCTGATCTGGCGGCGCGACTGGCTTTTCATCGGCCACGACTGCGAAATCGCGGAGCCAGGCTCGTTCTTCACCGTGCAGATCGGCGCGTATCCCGTCGTCGTCGTGCGCGACCTCAAGGGAAGGATCCGCGCCTTCCACAACACCTGCCGCCATCGCGGCAGCCGCGTCTGCACCCAAGACAAGGGCTCGGCGGTCCGGCTCGTATGCCCCTACCATCAGTGGTCCTACGACCTCGACGGGCGCCTGCTCTTCGCGCGCCAGATGACGAGGGATTTCGACAAGACCCTCTTCGGGCTGAAGCCTGTCGCGTGCGAAAGCGTCGCCGGCTACATCTTCCTGTCGCTCGCCGACGAGCCGGAGGATTTCGCGCCCTTCCGCAAGCTGGCGGAGCCCTATTTTGCGCCGCACCGGCTAAGCGAAGCCAAGGTCGCCCACGAGGAGACGATTGTCGAGAACGGCAACTGGAAGCTCGTCTGGGAAAACAATCGCGAATGCTACCATTGCGCGGGCAATCATCCCGAACTCTGCAAGACGTTTCCGGAGGCGCCTTCCGCGACCGGAATCCAGAGCGCCGAGAGCGACCCGGACATGCTGGAACTCTGGGAGCGCTGCGAGGCGGCCGGGCTTCCGGGGCGCTTTCGCATCGACCCGGCGGGGCAGTACCGCACGACGCGGACGCCGCTGCTCGGCGACGCGGTCAGTTATACGCTCGACGGCAAGCCGGCGGTGCAGAAGCCGCTGTCCGACTCGGTTTCCGCGGACCGCATCGGCACGCTGATGCTCTACCATTACCCCACGACCTGGAACCACGTGCTGATCGACCACGCGACCACCTTCCGCGTCCTGCCGATCAGCGCGACGGAAACCGCGCTGACGACGAAATGGCTTGTCCACAAGGACGCGGTCGAAGGCGTCGATTACACCGTCGAGGACCTTGTCCACGTCTGGAGGGAGACCAACACGCAGGACCGCCGGATCGTCGAGGAGAACGCGCGCGGCATCCTGTCTCCGGCTTACGAGCCCGGCCCCTATTCGCCGATCGCGGAAGGCGCGGTGATCCAGTTCGTCGACTGGTACGCCCGAACGATCGGGCCGCGCCTCGAAGGCGAGGCCAGGAAGCGGCTCAGCCTGGCGTCGTAGGCTCGCAGGGGCAGGTTTGCGCCCGAAGCGGCGCGGCCGCCTGCGGGCTCGCGCCGCGCGCAAACCCCGTATAGTCGTATCGGGAACCGAGCCGATGCGGGCGCTTTCGCTCGCCAGCCAGGAACTCCGAGCCCATGCAAAACCTCACTCCTGACGGCCTCCGCATCGTGACGGAAATCGCCAAGCGCCATGGAGTCAGTCTTGACGCCGCGCTCGCCTTGCTCGGGGCGCTCGCTCTGGGGGGCGGGTGCCAAGCCCAGTTCAATCACCCCGAACTCGGGGGAATGGGACAATGGTCGCAAGGCGGAATGATCATGGTCGGGGATATGTTCAATCACGGCCTGAAGGCTCGGGTTGACGCCCTCTGCAACGACCTCGCCGGCGTCCTGCAGAGCCAGCCTGCGGTCGAACCGGAAAATTTTCAGGCGCAGAGCCAGAGCGGCGGAGAAGGGGTGAGCCTGTTCGTGGCGGGCGCCGGCTCCGCTGCGCGATGGTGGCCTCCCGAATTGGGCGCCCCCGCCTCCGCTGGCGCCCAGAACGACCTTCGATACGCTTGCTTTCCGGCCTCCCGCCGACTCGCCATCCAGCAGGGCGGTCAGGTCCGCGTGTACGACACTGGCGAGCACGTCATCCTTGGCTTCTCCCAGCAGCAGTCAGGAGATCAATCGCTGACGTTCACCAGCCAGCACGGCCTTGTGCGGGTCGCTGATCTGCCTCTGGTCCGCTTCGACGACCAGCCCGAAGCCTCGTCGCCCCCGGTTTCCGCGCCGGTCGCTCCCGCGCGCGCAGCCGATGCGACGCCGGCCTCTCCGGTCGCCGCCGAGGATATTCTCAGGACCATCGAGCGGCTGGCTGAGTTGCGCCAGAAAGACATTCTCACCGAGGCTGAGTTCGCGGCGAAAAAAGCGGAACTGCTGGGCCGCCTTTGAACGGGTCTGGGCGCATTCCTCACCGCACCGGGATCTCGATCAGCGACGGGCCGTCGCGGCCGGCGGCCTCTTGCACCGCCGCCGCGATCGACTCGCGGGTCTTGGCTTGCGTCGCGGGCACGCCCATCGACGCCGCGAGCGCCTGGAAATCAATCGCCGGATTTACGATCTCCATGCCGACGAAACGGCCGGCCACAGCATTCGCATAGCCGAGGCCCTTGGCGACGTTCTGCAAGACGCCATAGCGGCGGTTGTTAAACACGAAGAAGATCACGCGCGCCCTGTAGCGCGCCGCGCTCCAAAGCGCCTGGGGCGAATACATTGCCCCGCCGTCGCCCACGAACGAGACGACCCAGCCGGAGCGAGCCAGCGCGGCGCCGACCGCCGCCGGCATCGAGCAGCCGAGCACCCCGCCGCGCGCAAAGAAATAGCGGCCCGGCTCGGTCGTCATCAGGTCCTGCACCCGCCCGAACGTGGCGGCGGAATCGTTGGCGATCAGCGCGTCTTCCGGCAAGACGTCGAGCGCCGCGAGCACCGCGGCGTCCGCCGACAGCGGGTCGCCCGACTCGGTCAGAATCTCGCGCCGCAGCGCCTCATGCGCGGACTTTTTGTGCGCGGCGCGTTCAGCAAGCCTTGCCTCGACCTTCCGTCGATCGATGACGGGCCGGAGCTTTTCGGCCGCCGCTTGGAGGGTGAGGCCAATGTCGCCGAAAAACGCCATGGCCGCCGCGTGCTCGCGCCCAAAGGCCTCCGGATTGTCGTCCACATGCAGGACCGCGACGCCCTCCGGCACGGGCTCGACCGCGCGATAGGGGTAGGCGACGAAGGCGCGGCCGCCAACCAGCACCAGCGCGTCGAGCCCTTCGAAATGCTCCCGCATGATCGCGAAATCGGGCTTGAGCACGCCCGCCCATGACGGATGATCGGCCGGAAAAGCGACGCGGGAGGTGAGTTGCGTTCCCCAGACCGGATAGCCGCCGGCTTCGGCGAAGGCGACAAGGCCCGCGCTCGCCGACGAGGGGACATCGTCGCCGAGCAGGATCACGACTTTGGCCGGGTCGAGCGACGCGAGGCGCTCAGCGAGAAGCGCCGCGTCGGCCGAAGCGGCGAGGCGGGGCGGAGCGGAAGCGGGCGGCGCCCTGCCGGGGACCTCCTGATCCAGAATATCCATCGGCAGCGACAGGAACACCGGGCCGGTCGGCGCGGTGCGGGCGAGTTCGAAGGCGCGCCTGAGCGCATGGCCGACATCCTCGCCGCGGCGGATTTCCTTCGCCCATTTGGTCACCGGCGCGGCGAGTCCGACGAGATCGCCGGAAAGCCACGGCTCGGTCATGAGGTGGCGGGTGTCCTGCTGGCCGGCCGTGACGACGAGCGGCGTCTCGCTCGCTTTCGAGGCGACCAGCACCCCCATCGCGTTGCCGAGGCCCCCCATGGCGTGCAGGTTCACAAAGCCGGTCCGCCCGGAGGCGAGCGCCCAGCCGTCCGCCATGCCGACCGCCGTCGCCTCCTGGAGGCCGAGCACATATGTGAGGTCGGGCGCGTCGACCAACGCGTCCATCAGCGGCATTTCGGTCGAGCCCGGATTGCCGAAAATGTGCGTGACGCCTTCGTCGCGAAGCACGTCAAGCAGAATGTCGCGGGCGCGGCGGGTCATGGGGCAATTTTTCCTTGGCGCGGCGAGCTCCGGCAACCCGCCCCGCCTTCAGGCGGGCCGGGTTTCTGCTCGTTCCCATGTGGCCCGTTTACCACATCCTAACCAAAATCACGTTGTGCTTGCGTCATGAGGGCGCGTATGGTTAAGTTTGCGTATATGGACCTGATGCGGGCGGCGGAGATGAGACGCCTTTGCTTAGTAATGGTCGCAATTGTCGGATCCGCGGCAGCCACCGGCGCCGTCGCGCAGACGAAGATTCCCCGACATACGGCCCATTCCGGAGGGAACGAAGGCGTCGTCGCCAAAAATGACGCGCTCGCCCTGAACAATCTTTACTCGGACTCCTTCGCACCTGCGGCCCATTCCCATTGGGGCGCGTCGAGCCAGTTTCCGCCAGTCCGCGCCCACCCGCCCGTAGAGCCGGAGGGCGGCTTTTCGATCCGCGCCGGACGCGACAATCCGGGCGAGCCGATGACGGGCGGGCTGAAATTCCGGTTCTGAGGCTTGCGGCTGATCCGTCGCGCTAATGCAGATGCCTCAGCTTGTCCGGGTTGCGCACGATATAGATCGCCCCGATCTGGCCGTCCTCGATTTCGAAGGCCGTTGTCTGCAATTCCCCATCCGGTTCGCGGGTGACGAAGCCGGGCAAGCCGTTGACGAAAGCTGTTCGCACCCGCTCCGAGCGCCCGTGCCGGGCATAGGCGGCGGCGATCGCCTGGAAAAGCTTCATCGCATCGGCGGCGCCCATCAGAACCCGCTTGGCTGCTGACCGCTTGCCGCCGCCATCCGAATGGACGCTGACGTCGTCCGCCAGCATGGCGCGCAGCGCCGTCATGTCGCCGCTCCGCGAAGCCTGAAAAAAAGCGTCCGCCAGTTCGAGCCCCCGTCGCTTCTCAACCGGAAAGCGCGTCCGCTGCTCGCGCACATGGACGCGTGCGCGGTTGGCAAGCTGCCGGCAGGCGGCAGGATCGCGCTCGACCGTGGCCGCGACCTCCTCGAAAGTGAGGCCGAACACATCGTGCAGCAGAAAGGCCGCCCGCTCCAACGGCGAGAGCCGTTCGAGCGCCAGCATCAGCGGCAGCGTGACGTCGTCGATCTGGTCATCATCCTCGACAACCGGGTCCGGCAGCCATGGGCCGATATAAGTCTCGCGGGTGTGGCGGGCGGATTTCAATTGGTCGAGGCAGAGGCGGGTGACTGTCCGGCGCAGAAAAGCCTCCGGCTCGCGCACAAGGCCGCGGTCGGCCTTCATCCAGCGGATGAAGGCCTCCTGCACGACATCTTCTGCATCGGCGACCGAGCCGAGCATGCGGTAGGCGACGCGCGTCAGTTTCGGGCGCAGCGGGTCAAACGTTTCCGCCGCGCCCGATCCGCCGTCCGCCCGTGTCATGCCGCCGCGGCTCGCGAGGCCGGCTGATCGGCCCACAGGCCGAACCCCACGGCGAGCCGGTTCCAGCCATTGATGACGTTGATCATCATGGTCAGCGCCATTTGTTCTTCCTCGCTGAATTCAGCCTTCAGCGCTTCATAGGCGCTCGCATGTGCGTGACCTTCCGAAAGTCTCGTCAGCGCCTCGGTCCAGCCGAGCGCGGCGCGCTCTTTCTCAGTATAGCACGGGGCGTCGCGCCACGCGTTCAGAAGATAGAGGCGCTGCTCGGTCTCGCCTTTGGCGCGCGCGTCGCGGGTGTGCATGTTGAGGCAATTGGCGCAGCCGTTGATCTGGGAGGCGCGGGTTTTCACGAGTTCGGCGAGCTTTGGGTCGAGTGAGGCGTTCACCGCGTTTGACGCCTGCATCCAGGCCTTCATAAGGGCGGGAGCGGCGGCGAACGGGTCGAGCTTGGCGGTCATCGGACGGTTCCTGTTGTTGCAACCGCCTTCATGACGAGGGAGCCCCCTGCCGGTGTGACATGAGGAGCGAATTTTTTTGGACCGTTCGTCCGCCCCTTCTCCCCATAAGCGGTAAGGGACCGGCTCGCCCTATTCCGCCTCCTCCTCCTCGCCGGCGTCGCCGGTCTCGCCGATCCGATCAACCGACACGACCCGCTCCGCCTCGTCCGTGTTGAAGACGATGACGCCCTGGGTCGCGCGGCCCGCGATGCGGATGCCGGCGACAGGCACGCGGATGAGTTGGCCGCCGTCGGTGACGAGCATGATCTCGTCGCCCTCGTCGGCCGGGAACGACGCGACGAGCTTGCCGTTGCGCTCGTTGACCGCCATCGCGACGATGCCTTTGCCGCCGCGGCCAGTCACACGATATTCATAGGAGACCGTGCGCTTGCCGTAACCATTTTCCGAGACGGTCAGAATGACCTGCTCGGCCTTCTGCATCTCCTCGAAGCGCTCCTGCGAGAGCGCGGCTTCGGCGCCGTTCGCGTCGCCGTTCTCGCCCTCCGCCTCGGCCTCGACGTCCTCTGATGCTTCGCCGGTCTGCGCCCGGCGCTGCTTGACGTAAGCCGTCCGTTCCTCAGATGTCGCCTCGATGCCGTTGAGGATCGCGAGCGAGATGACCTTGTCGTCCTTGCCGAGCGCGATGCCGCGCACGCCCATCGAGTTCGCGTCCCTTGAAGACGCGCACGTCGTTGACCGCGAAACGGATGCACTGTCCGAGCGCAGTCGTGAGCAGCACGTGCTGCACATCGTTGCAGATCTGCACATCGACGATCTGCTCGCCTTCGTCGAGGCGCATCGCGATCTTGCCGGCGCGATTGACCTGAGCGAAGTCGGAGAGCTTGTTGCGCCTCACAGTGCCGCGCGTCGTCGCGAACATCACGTCGAGCGCCTCCCAGGTCGACTCGTCCTCGGGGAGCGGCATGATGGTGGTGATGCGCTCGCCCTGTTCGAGCGGCAGCAGATTGACCAGCGCCTTGCCGCGCGCCTGCGGCGCGGCGAGCGGCAGCCGCCACACTTTTTCCTTGTAGACCTGCCCAGCGGAAGAGAAGAACAGCACCGGCTGATGCGTCGAGGCGACGAAGAGCCGCGCGACGAAATCCTCGTCGCGCGTCGCCATGCCGGAGCGTCCCTTGCCGCCGCGCCGCTGCGCCCGATAGGTGGAAAGCGGCGCGCGCTTGATGTAGCCGCCATGGCTCACGAGCACGACCATTTCCTCGCGCTGGATGAGATCCTCGTCGTCCATGTCGGCGTCGCTATCGAGAATTTCGGTGCGGCGCGGCTTGGCGAACTGCTCTTTGATCTTGATCAGGTCGTCGCGGATGATGCCCATGAGGCGCACGCGCGAGCCAAGGATGTCGAGGTAGTCGGCGATTTCGGCGGCGAGCTTTTCCAGCGCCTCGCCGATCTCGTCGCGGCCGAGCGCGGTGAGACGCGCGAGCCTCAGTTCGAGAATGGCGCGCGCCTGCGCGTCCGAAAGATGGATCGAGCCTTCGGAATCGAGGGTATGGCGCGGGTCGGCGATGAGCGCGATCAGCGGCGCCATGTCGCGCGCCGGCCACGCCCGCTCCATGAGCGTGGCGCGCGCTGACGCGGTGTCGGGCGAGGTGCGGATGAGGCGGATCACTTCGTCGATGTTGGCGACGGCGATCGCCAGGCCGACCTGGATATGCGCGCCGTCGCGCGCCTTGCCGAGCAGATACTTCGTACGGCGCGTGATGACTTCCTCGCGGAAGTCGAGGAAGGCGCGCAGCATGTCGGCAAGCGTCATCATCTCCGGCTTGCCGCCGTTCAGCGCGATCATGTTGGCGCCGAAACTCGACTGCAGCACGGTGAAGCGCCAGAGCTGGTTCAAGACGACGTCAGCCACCGCGTCGCGCTTGAGTTCGATCACGATGCGCATGCCGTCGCGGTCGGATTCGTCGCGGAGATCCGAGATGCCTTCGACGCGCTTGTCGCGCACGAGTTCGGCGATTTTTTCGACCAGCGTCGCCTTGTTCACCTGATAGGGAATTTCGGTGACGATCAGCGCTTCGCGGTCTTTGCGCAGTTCCTCCACCGCGACCTTCGCGCGCATCATGATCGAGCCGCGCCCGGTCGCATAGGCCTGGCGGATGCCTGCGCGGCCGAGGATCGCGCCCCCTGTCGGGAAGTCCGGGCCGGGAACGCGCTCCATGAGTTCGTCGAGCGAGATGTCCGGATTGTCCATCATCGCGAGGACGCCGTCGATCGCCTCGCCGAGATTGTGCGGCGGGATGTTCGTCGCCATGCCGACGGCGATGCCGCCCGCGCCATTGACGAGGAGATTGGGGAAGCGCGCCGGCAGGACGACCGGCTCCTCCTCCTTCTCGTCATAGTTGGGGCGGAAGTCGACCGTGTCCTTGTCGAGATCGTCAAGCAGCGCCATGGCGACAGGGGCGAGCCGCGACTCGGTGTAACGCATGGCCGCCGGCGGGTCGCCGTCGACCGAGCCGAAATTGCCCTGCCCGTCGATGAGCGGCACGCTCATCGAGAAATCCTGCGCCATCCGCACCATCGCATCGTAAACGGCGAGATCGCCGTGCGGATGGTATTTGCCGATGACGTCGCCGACGGTGCGGGCGGACTTGTTGTAGGGGCGCTCCGGCGTGAAGTTCAGTTCGTGCATGGCGTAAAGAATGCGCCGGTGCACGGGCTTGAGCCCGTCGCGAACATCGGGCAGCGCGCGGCTGACGATCACGCTCATCGCGTAATCGAGGTAGCTGCGCTTCATTTCGTCGAGAATGGAAACGGGCTTGATGTCGGCCGGCCCTTCGGGCTCGGGCCGGTCGTCGCGAGTGTCGCTCAAGAGAGATCCTCAGGAATTTGGGTGTCTGTACCCAATTCCAGCCTGCGGCGCCAGTATTTCCGGAAGCGGTCTCGGCAGTCTGAAACATATGATGGATCAAAGTGTTACTGGGCGTTTCTCTTGCTTTCCCACGCGCGATCGCGACCTCTGCGGCGAGGCATTGCCCTTGACGGCGGCGGCAAGCTCTTGGAAACCCGAAAAAGATGCCCTTGGACGAACTCAAGACCGCCTTCGCGACCCTGTTCGTGACCATCGACCCGCCAGGCCTCGCGCCGATGTTCCTTGCCCTCACGCTGGGCATGAACGCAGCCGAGCAGCGGGCGGTGGCGTGGCGGGCTTGCCTGATCGCCTTCCTGATCCTCGCGGTCTTTGCTTTCTTCGGGCGCCCGGCGCTGGAGGCGCTCGGGGTCGGCATTCCCGCCTTCCGCATCGCGGGCGGACTGCTGCTCTTCTATGTCGCCTTCGACATGCTCTTTGCCTTGCGCGGCGAGCGCAAGCGTGAGATCGCGACCGACGCGGTCACCATCGACCATATCCGCAACATCGCCGCCTTCCCGCTGGCGATTCCGCTGATGGCGGGCCCGGGCGCGATCACCGCGACCATGCTGCTCGCAGGCCGCGCCGCAGGCGACTGGCGGGCGCTGGCTGGGCTCATGACGGTCGTCGCCGTCGTGACGGGCCTCTCTTTCGCGGTCTTCTTGAGCGCCGAGCGCATCGCCCGCGCGCTCGGCGTCACGGGCTCGGTCGTGCTCACCCGCATGTTCGGCCTCGTGCTGGCGGCGATGGCGGTGCAGTTCGTGATCGACGGGGTGAATGCGGTGACGCATTCATAGGGCGGCGTGACTCCGGCGTGGCGTTATTCCGGTAAAGGCGGGCGCCTCACTCGGCCTGCACCCACGAGGGATCGGGGTCGTAGCGCATCATCGATTCGGCAAGAGCTCCGGTATTCGGTCCGAGATTCTTTTCGTAGACCATTCCATCCTGTCCGCAGAGGAACGTCTTGACGCCCGTGTCGCCGTATTTCGCGGGCCAGGCGACGAGCGCGTGACCCGCGATCATGTGACCGTTCATGATGTAGTCGTGCGCGCCGCCGGGCGCGAAAGGACCTTGCGACTTGAGGATCCGGAAGTTGTAGCCGTTGTAGGGCTCAGGCTTCTCGCCAACGCGGCTGTTGAGATTCGCATCCTCGATGAGCCCGTCGAGGGGCGAGATGTCGGACTGGTTCTCGGACGGCCAGTAAAGCCCGTCGTGACGGCCGGGCGTCGAAATGATCTTTGAGGCGTATTCGCGGAAGCCGAGTTCCTTCCGGATCGAGCCGGAAGTACTCGTCCTGCGCCTGAACGTATGCCCGACACGCCGCGATGGCGCTGAGCTCGTCGTAGCCGATGCGGCGGTCGGTGATCTCCTCCTTGCCGCGCACCGGATCGAAGCTCCATCCGGAGCCCGTCTTCACAAGCGGAAGCGGCAGCGTCCAGCCGTTCTTGCCGACTTCGAGGAGTTTCGTTCCGTCCGGCCCGTCCTCGATCTTGCTCTCGGCCGCCGCCGCGGCGTTGAACGTGTCGAGGTTGCGGGCGTCGAGATCGGGATCGCCGGACTTCAGAAGCTCGGCGCCGTCCTTGCCCAAAATGCGCTCGCCGAAGCCGGGCGTCTTCGCCTTGGCTGAATCGACGAGATCCTTCGCGGCCGCTTCGGGCGTCGGATAGACCTGCTGCGCCAAGGCGGACGACGCGACGCCGAGCGCGGCGCCGAGAGCCAGGGAAAAGAGGATCTTCGAGGTCATCGCGAACGCCTTTGTCATCGCCGCCGTCCCCCGCCGCCGCCCCTGTGGCCTCCGCCGCCCCCGCGCATGCCTCCCCCGCCTTGGAAACCACCGCCGCCGCGCATGGCCGGGCCGCCGCCGGGAAAGCCTCCGCCCCCGCGCATCGCCGCCCCGCCGCCGGGAAAGCCTCCGGGCCGCGCCATCCCGCCGCGGCTCATCGCGCCGCGATTTGCGAAGGCGGCGTTGGCCCCGCCCATGTTCATGCCGCCGAGGGCCGACGAGCCGGGACGGCTGACGTTCGGCCGCGCGGCAGGTTTGGGACGCGCTGCAGGCTTCCCTGCAGGGCGATTGGCGGGCCTTGTCGCGGGCCGGTTCGCCGCCGCGCCGCCGCCGGGTTTCACGCCGCCGCCGGGCCCGGCGCCCCCGCCAGGACGATTGCCGGCGCCGCCGCCCGGTCGATTGCCGCCGCCGATTCCTTCGCCGCCACCCGGACGGTTCCCGCCCGCGAGGCCGCCGCCCGGGCCGCCCGCGCCCGGCCGATTGCCGCCGCCGACGCCTTGGCCGCCGCCAGGACGGTTCCCGCCCGGTCCGCCTGCGATGCCCTGGCCTCCGCCCGGCCGATTGCCGCCGCCAATGCCCTGACCGCCGCCAGGACGGTTCCCGCCCGGTCCGCCTGCGATGCCCTGACCTCCGCCCGGCCGATTGCCGCCAGCTCCTGGACGGTTTCCCGCGCCCGGACGGTTCGCGCCAATGTCCGGCTTGCTGCCCATGCCGGGCCGATAGTCGCCGTTGGGACGCCAGGGCTTCAGGTTGTTGCCGACATTGCCGCTACCGATGTTCACGTTATTGCCGACGTTAATATTGCCGTTGTTGATCGGCGGCCGGCCGCCCGGCCATGCCGGCTGCCCCGGACGCCAGCCGGCATAGGGCGGACGCCAGCCCGGATAGCCCGCCCAGACCGGCGGGTAGATCGCGCCGCTGCCCCAGTTCCAGTAATTGTTATTCCACAGCGAACCGACCGCGACGCCGGCCCCGAAGGTGAGCAGCGGCGTCACAATCGACGCCGCTGTCGGTCCGTAGACGACGCCCGGATCGTAGGTCGGAACGTAGACGGTGGACGGATCGGTCGGCTCGATGGCGATGTAATTCGTGGTCGTCGACGAGCCGCCCGAACCTCCGCTCGCCCCGGTTTTCTTCACCGTCTGCTGCGCCGTCGTTTTCAGCGCGCCGGCATTTTCCGCCTCGATCCGCAGCTCCTGGATGACATCGGCAACGTCCTGCGGCTGGTTGACCTCGGCGTCGCCGAGGTCGGTCGTCCAGTCGAGATCGGCGCTCATCTTGTCGATTACCGTTGGAAAGCGCGCGAGCGCCTTCACCGCGGGATCCCAATCCTGCTTGTCGATGCCCGAATAGTCGTTGTTGGCGACCTCCTTCTTGTGTTTGTCGAGCCACCGTTGCGCCTGGACGATCTGGACCGGGTAAGCGCTCGCCGGCAAAAGCTGGGCGAGCAGCGGATCGGGGTAAAGCGCAATGGGCGCGAGCAGCTTGCGCAGTTCCTCGCGGCTGAATAGTTCGACGTCCGGAGCCTCCGCTTCAGACTGCGCGGCAGGCGTCGGACTTGAGTTTGCGGCCGGTTGGGCGCCTGCGGGCTCCGGCGGCTGATTTTGCTGGGTCTGGGACAAGGCCGGCGCGCCCGCCGCGGAAGCCAGAAAGGCGAGCGCCAGCAGCATTGGCGCACATCTGCGAAGCCGGTTCGTCGTTGGCGCCAATGCTTCCTCCTCGCCCTCGCTCACGATTTTCCTCGTCTTCGCGTGGGGCTTTTCTTCGACCCTTAGCGCGGGCTTGAGACCGCGTCCATTCAGCGAGACCGCCCGCGGGACACCGTCGCAAGGAGTTTGCGTTGCTTCGCTTCGCCCGCAATGACGGAACTGGATTTCTCGCGAGGCGGCAATCCTAAGCCACTGCGTCATAAGCGCACGCTTTTCGGGCGGAGGACTGTTGTGACGGTTCTCGTCAGACGACGTGGAACCGATGCCGTTCCGGCGGGCGCCATGTGGAATTGGGGGGAAAAGGGCCGGCGAGCAGATCTGCGCAGCGGTCCGCCAGCCGCTTGAGCGCCGCCTCCGTCTCGCCGGCCGCCAGGGGCGCCAGCGCCTCGTCAATCAGCGCCTGCCATCGTTCTCGCGGGATCGCCCGCTCGGCGTCTTCGGCCGGCACGATGCGGATGTAATGTTCGGCAAGCGATACATAGACGAGGATGCCGCAGCCCGAACGATCCAGCCCCCGTAATACGAACTGCGCAAGCGCGGCTCGGTGGCCTGCGGATTCGCGCGCCCGCTTCGGAATGAGCAGCCGTCGTATCTGCGGGAGCGTCCCGATGACGCTGGCGAGGATCGCGACGACAAGCTGCGCAATATAGATGCGATGCGCCGAAAGGCCGGTGAACACGAGCAGCGGCAAGGGAGTCAGCAGGGCAAGCAGGCAGGCCCCGAGCAGAAACTCAGCGTCCCAGGATTGGGACGCATGCGCCAACACGCCCGCGATCGGCGCATGCGTTTTCAATTGCGCCGTATCGAAGGCCGCCTCGATCCGGTCGTGCTCGATGGGGCCGATCGGCATCACCAGCCCCCCGAAGCGCCGCCGCCGCCCGATGATCCGCCGCCGCCGGAGAAACCCCCTCCCCCGCCGCCGAAACCGCCACCCCCAAACCCGCCGCCGCCGATTCCTCCGCCGCGTCCCCATCCGCCGCCCATGCCCATCGGGATAACGACGACGTTGCCTCCCCGGCCGCGCCCCCGGCCGATGCGGCTCAGGATGAACATGATGAACAGGAAAAAGAGGAAAGGCGCGATGGCGTCGAGGATCGAGGCGTCATGCTCCGTCCGCATCTCGGGCTTCTTCGGCTGCCACTCAGCCGAATCGGTGGTCAGAGCGGTGATGATGTCGTCTACGCCGCGCGTGACCCCGCCGTTGAAGTCGCCCGCCTTGAAGCGCGGCGCGATCGCGTTGCGGATGATGAGGCTCGAAACGGCGTCGGTCAGCGTGCCCTCAAGCCCGTAGCCGACCTCGATGCGCACCCGATGCTCCTTGGGCGCCACCAGCAGCAGAGCGCCATTGTCCTTCTTCGCTTCGCCCAGCTTCCAGAAGCGGAAAAGCGCATTGGCGTAGGGCTCGATCTCCTGCCCATCGAGCGAGGGCACGGTCGCCACGACAAGCTGGATCCCGGACTTCTGCTCCAGGCTCGCGAGCTTCCTTTCCAGATCGGCTGAGGTGATCGGCGACAGGATGCCGGCCGCATCGACGACCCTCCCGGTCAGCGCTGGGAAGTCGGCGGCGAAGGTGGCGGCCAGGGTGACGATGAGGACGAAAGCGGCGAGGACAAAGCGCAGCGCTATGCCTAATCGGCGGCGATTGGCGTCGCTTCTCCCCGCTTCCGGGAGAAGGAGGAGATGAGCGGCCGGGACAGGAAAGGCTGCAGCCAAACGCCTATCTCCTCACCCCGACCCACTCCCCGCGAGCGGGAAGTGGGCGCCGAACCAGCGCGCTCATAGCTTCAAAACTTCACCTGCGGCGCGCTCTGTGCAGCTTCGTTCGCGGCAAAGGGCACAAGGGGCTTGGTTCCGCGAAATACGGTCTGCGCCCAGAGGACGGTCGGGAAGGTTCTAAGGGTCACGTTGAAGTCCTGCGCCGCGGCGATGTAATCGCGCCGGGCGACCGCGATCCGGTTCTCTGTCCCCTCAAGCTGCGACTGGAGGGCAAGAAAATTCTGGTTGGATTTCAGGTCGGGATAGTTTTCGCTGACGGCGAGCAGGCGCCCCAGCGCGCCGGAGAGTTGGGCCTGCGCGTCCTGCATCGCCTTGACCTTGGCGGGATCCGTCAGATCGTCAGCGTTGAGGTTGATCGCGGTCGCCTTGGCGCGGGCCTCGGTGACGGCGGTCAAGACGTCCTTCTCCTGCTTGGCGTAACCCTGCACGGTCGCGACCAGGTTGGGCACCAGGTCCGCGCGGCGCTGGTACTGGTTCTGCACCTCCGCCCAGGCCGCCTTCGCCGCCTCCTCCTTGGTTGGGATGACGTTGTAACCGCAGCCGGAAAGCGAGAGGCCGATCAGGGCCAGCACGATCACCGCGCGAATTCGAGCCAGAAGCGACATGTCCATTCCCCTCCGTCAGGCGGCCGATGGATGCGCCCCGGGACCGCCATCTGCTATCTTCGCACGGCTGCGCACGGACGCCAAGGCCGGGATAACGAGATAATCACCGACAGGTCCAGATAACGCGCAAAATATCAGTTATTTTCTTGCCGGATCGGCTCATACCAGGCTCCGATACCGCGCCGAAATGCATCCCCTCATAGCGGAAGACGGCCGCAGCCGACGCGCTTGAATCATCGAAAATGGCAGCGATCCGATCTCTAGGAAGCTCGCCCCGACCGGATGCGCCCAGGACCGTCCGTCCCACCCCTTTTCAGCCGCCGAACCGCGCTCGATGAGCGCCATAAGGAAAAACCATGCGGGTTTATTACGACCGGGATTCGGACCTCAATCTCATCAAGGGCAAGAAGGTCGCGGTCATCGGCTATGGCAGCCAGGGCCACGCCCACCTTCTGAACATGCGCGACTCGGGAGTGAAGGACATCGCGGTCGCGCTGCGTCCCGGCTCCGCCTCCGCCAAGAAGGCCGAGGCCGAGGGCATCAAGGTCATGGACGTGCCGAGCGCGGCCAAATGGGCCGACGTCGTCATGATGCTGACGCCGGACGAGCTGCAGGCCGACATCTACAACAAGGATCTCGCGCCCAACATGAAGAAGGGCGCGGCGCTGATGTTCGCCCACGGCCTCAATGTGCATTTCAACCTGATCGAGCCGCGCCCCGACCTCGACGTGCTGATGGTCGCCCCCAAAGGGCCGGGCCATACGGTGCGCTCGGAATACAAGCGCGGCGGCGGCGTCCCCTGCCTCATCGCCATCCATCAGGACGCGAGCGGCAACGCCCATGACCTCGGCCTTTCCTACGCCTCGGCCATCGGCGGCGGCCGCGCGGGCGTGATCGAGACGTCGTTCCGCGAAGAATGCGAGACCGACCTGTTCGGCGAACAGGTCGTGCTCTGCGGCGGCCTCGTCGAGCTGATCCGCGCCGGCTACGAGACGTTGACGGAAGCTGGCTATGCGCCGGAGATGGCCTATTTCGAGTGCCTGCACGAAGTGAAGCTGATCGTCGACCTCATCTACGAGGGCGGCATCGCCAACATGAACTACTCGATCTCCAACACGGCCGAATATGGCGAGTATGTCACGGGTCCGCGCATCATCACCCCCGACACCAAGGCCGAGATGAAGCGCGTGCTCGAGGACATTCAGTCGGGCAAGTTCACCCGCGACTGGATGCTCGAAAACAAGGTCAACCAGACGTCGTTCAAGGCGACCCGCGCCCGCGCCAACGCCCACCCGATCGAGGAAGTCGGCGCGAAGCTCCGCGCCATGATGCCCTGGATTGGCAAGAACAAGCTCGTGGACAAGGAGAAGAACTGAGGCTTCCCGCTCGCCGGGCGCATCGGCCTTTGAGGCGAGCGCCGGGCGGCGCGATTTCGGGCGGACGCCTCTGGACAGCCCAGCCCGCCTTTGCTACACGGCCGCCTCCCGAGCGGTAACCCCTCGGGAACCTTTCGATGGGCGCATAGCTCAGTTGGTAGAGCAGCTGACTCTTAATCAGCGGGTCCAAGGTTCGAGCCCTTGTGCGCCCACCATCGAAATCAAACTTGGCGCATGTCCTCAACAGAAGGATCTAACACCATGGTGTTTTGGTATCCGGGGCGGCGGAATGGTGGCTTAAGGCATCGGTAGGCGCGTCAGCCCAGAACGAGCGATATTCGCATTTCAGCGGCGTCGTCTCGGCCAGCACGCTGTCCCCATCGGCCGAGCGCTCGGGCGGTCCTCGATATCTGCGACCGCGCCGCCGCTCTGGGACTTGAGCACGAAAATCTCACGACTGGCGAACGCGGGCGCCTCGAACGGCGCGAGCTGGATATTGCTCTTGTAAGCGCACGGGCGTTTCCTCCCGTGGAAACGCCCCGCTATGGCCGCAGACGCATCCTGCATTGTCCGATACCCGCCGAGCGGCAGGACGCGGGACTGGACCAGCGCCGCGGGCGCATCGGAAATCTGCTCAATTTCGACGCCCTCGTGACCGACTCGGAGTTTGGGCGGCGCGCGTGCGCCACCCTGCTCGATCGACTCAACGCGCCAGCTGTCGAGATCGCGGTGATCAGCGGTCCGGTGGACGTCTTTCCGCCTGACGAACGGGCCGCCGCTGAGCGCGACGACATCATCGTAAGCCGGGGCCCGCTGCGGCGGGGACCCTCGGGAGGAGCGCATGAGGTCGCGCTCCGCGCGTTCCAAAAATTCTCGGCCGGGCAAAACGGGCAGCGCTGGCGAATGGTGATCGTCGGCGCGCTCTCTCCGGACGACAACGCAAGCCACATCGATGAGCTTCGCGGTCTTCAGCCGCAACTCGACGTCGATGTCCTCGTCAATCCGCCGCGCGCCGACTTGCGACGACTTCTGCTTCGCTCCAAGATTTATCTATCGGCCCGGGGTTGCGATGCGGATTCAACAGAGGACGCGGCCGCCTTTACGCACACGGTCGCGCATGTGGGGATGGCCATTTCCGCCGGCTGCGTCCCCGTCGTCTTCCATATCGGCGCGGAAGCGGAGTTTTGCGAGGCGCACGCCGCCGGCTGCACGTTCCGCGACGAAGACGATCTCACGGGCGCCCTCCATCACGCGGCCAAGCTTGCGGACTCAGGCGGCTTGTCCGCAGGTCAATCCGAGAAGATGGAGGCGTTCTCTCCGGCCGCGCATCGCGCGGCCTGGGCGCGCATCATCTCGCGCCTCGACCCGAACGAAAGCAAGCCGGACCGCCCGCCCGCTCTCGTTGTCGCAGGATGCCATCGCTCCGGAACATCGGCGATGGCGCGGGTCTTGTCCCTTGCCGGCGCTGACCTTCCGCGCGACATGATGGCAAGCGCTTTCGACAATCCGACCGGATTCTGGGAGCCTGCCGCAATCGCCGAGTTCAACGACACGCTGCTGGCGTCGAGGGGCTCCAGCTGGCACGACATGTTCGCCTTCTCAAACCGCCATTCAGGAAAAGGCGACGAAGAGGCCGAGATCGAGAAGGCCTGCCGATTGCTTGAAGTCCAACTATGCCGGCAATCGGCCGATCGTCCTGAAGGATCCCCGCATTTCGATCCTGACCGGCGTTTGGGAATCTGCGTTGCGCGCCTCGCAATATCAGCCTCGATTCATCATCATGGTTCGAGACCCACGCGAGGTCGCCGCGTCGCTTGCCGAAAGGAACGGCTTTTCGACCGGGAAAGGCCTCATGATCTGGGCAAACTACATGCTCGCGGCGGATCGGGACACTCGCTCCTCGCCGCGCATCTTCGTCGCCTATGACGATCTGCTGTCGCGGCCGGAAGCGACGCTTGACCGGATCGCAACGTCTCTGAGCATCACCTTCCCGCACGTAACAGGCGCCGCTGCGCGGGCATCCGCTTTCATCGCGCCGTCGCAGCGACATCAGACGATCGACGCGCCTTGGAGCCACCGACTGACAGAGCCAATTCATGCCTATTTTGAGGCCCTTCGGGCGGCTTGCCGCGATGAGCCGCTGCGGGAGGCATCGAGCGATCAGCTGGAATCTTGGCTCGCGGAATTTGGATCGCTATTCACGCCGGGGCCTTTGGAAGCCTAATATCCCGCGCTTTGCGGCTCGGGCGCCTGCGAGATGAGAGCGCTTCGATCATCGCGTGGAATCGCGACGACCGAACGTTGAGTGAGGGCATGATGCGCAAGGACGTGGAACGGCTAAACGAACTTTATCCTCGTCCGGGATCGGAGCAAGGAAGCGACCTCAAACGCCTCGGTTGGCCCAACGCCCGCGATCTCGCGGCCCGCTATGCCACGCTGCTCTCTCCAATCGATTTCGGCCGCTACTCGCCCGAGCGGCGGGCGAGACTGCTGGACGTCGGATGCGGACTTGCGCTTATTCTCGACTATCTGAAGGAAAACGCGCTTTTGGATCGGGTCGACTATACTGGGGTCGACCTCTTGGACTCAATGCTGAGCGAGGCTCGCGAGCGCTGGCCTGAGGCTCGGTTCGAGAGGCGCGATATTCGCGACCAGCCTTTTCCCGACGATGCGTTCGACTATGGCGTCGTCTGCGGGATCTTCACGGTCAAACACGAAAACACCTATGCCGACACGGTCGCATTCGCCGAGAGCACCTTAAGGGCCGCGTGGCCCTCGGTCACAATCGGACTAGGCTTCAACTCCATGTCGAAGCACGTCGATTGGGAGCGCGACGATCTGTTTCACTGGCCGCTCGATGACATCATGACGTTCTGCAAGCGCGACCTGAGCCGTCACGTAACGTTCAGGTTGGACTATGGATTGTGGGAAGTGTCCACGCTTGTAAGGAAGACGCCGCTGACGACCGCCGCGATCGTGCCGCCAGCTTGGTGATAGCCGATGCGTTCTGTCGCGGCCGACGACTATCGCCTCGAAATCCGGCAGCGCCAGTATATCCTTGGGAAAGGCGCCGAGCGCATCCTAAGACGAATTGAGAACGCCTACCGCAAGGCGCCCCACTTCCGCGCGACCTTTCCGCTCATCCAGGAAATCATGACGAATTCCGAGACGAATGTGGCCGCTTTCAATATGCGGCTCCTGCGGTCAATCGCGGACCGGCTCAAAATCCGAAAGCGCTTTCTGCTCGCCTCGGACCTGCCGCCGTCGGGCCTGACGGGGCAAGCGCGCGTGATCGACCTTTGCAAGACTCTCGGAGCGACCCGATACGTCAATCCGATTGGCGGTCGAGAGCTTTACGACGCAGCCACTTTTCAGGCTCATGGCGTATCGCTTGGCTTTCTGGAAACGATGATCGCGCCTCGCGAAGGCAGCCACCCGTTTCTCTCCATCGTCCACACCCTCATGACCGAGAGCGACGAGGCGATAGCAGACCTTCTCACGCGATATAGGATTGTCCCGGGCTAACGGTGGCCGGCGCGCTTTCTCGTCCGATCCTCTGCGCTCCGCTCGCCATGGCCTCGATCTAGCGACCGCCGGTGACGTCGAGAATCGCTCCGGTGACATAAGAGGCCGCGTCGCTGATAAGCCAGATTGCCGCCTCGGCGATCTCTTCGGGCGTCCCGGGCCGACCGATCGGAACCGAGCGGCCAAGGGTGCGGGCGCGCTCAGGATCACCGCCGCTGGCGTGGATCTCGGTATCAATAAGACCAGGGCGAATAGCGTTGACGCGGACCCCCTCCGGGCCCAATTCCCTGGATAGACCAATCGTCAAAGTGTCGACCGCCCCCTTCGAGCCGGCGTAATCGACGTAAAAATTCGGCGAGCCAAGGCGGGCCGCGGCCGACGACATCAGAACGATGCTCCCGCCCAGGCCTCCCTCTGAATCGGCCATCCGACGGGCCGCCTCGCGCGCGGTGAGGTAAGCGCCGAGCACATTGACCTCGAACACTCGCCGCATGCGCTCGCCCGTCATGTCGATGAGACGCCCGCTCGGAGCGACGACGCCGGCATTGGCGATCACCGCGTTCAGAGGCCCTAGCGCATGCGTCGCCTGCTCGAACATGGCGACGACCTCATCCTCGATCGCGACGTCGCCCTTGATGGCGACCGCGCGCCCTCCTCCTCTGGCGATCGTCTCGACCACGGCGTCGGCGGAATCCCGGTCGGTCCGGAAGTTGACGCCGACCGACCAACCCTGCCTAGCCGCGAGCAGGGCGCACGCCTTGCCGATGCCGCGCGAGGCCCCCGTGATCAACAACCCTTTGGCGGACATACGAGAGCCCTGTCGGCTGGAGGAAGATGCGGCGCTGGGGAGGAAATCCTTAGGCGGGCGGCTAGCGGCTGTCCTGTCTCGTCGCGACAAAACTGGGGACGATCGCGGCGCGATGCGAAGGCGAGGCCTCATCTTCCGCTAGACTTGTCCCGACCTTTCCGTCCGGAGTTCGTCATGTCAAACGTCCACGTCGTCAGTCACCCCCTCGTACAGCACAAGCTGACGCTGATGCGTGACAAGACGGTTTCGACCAAAGGCTTTCGCCAGCTGCTCAACGAGATCGGGATGCTGCTGGCCTATGAGGTCACCCGCGATCTGCCGCTGGAACTCGTCGAAGTGGAGACGCCGCTCGCCAAGACCATGCAACCGACAATCGCTGGCAAAAAGCTTGTCTTCGCGCCGATTTTGCGGGCGGGCGTCGGTTTCCTTGACGGCATGCTCAATCTGGTCCCGAGCGCCCGGGTAGCGCATATCGGTCTCTTCCGCGATCCTGAAACGCTGGAGGCGGTCGAATATTACTTCAAGGCCCCGGCGGACGTGGCCGAACGGCTCGTGATTGTGATGGACCCGATGCTGGCGACCGCGAACTCAGCGGTCGCGGCGATCGACCGGTTGAAGCGGCGCGGGGTCAAGGAGATCCGGTTTGTCTGCCTGCTGGCGGCGCCGGAAGGCGTGGAACGGCTGACCAAGGCGCACCCCGACGTCGAGGTCTGGACCGCGGCGATCGACGAGCGCCTCAACGACCATGGCTACATCGTGCCAGGACTGGGGGACGCTGGCGATCGAATGTTCGGAACGAAGTGAGGGCCTCTCAGGCCGCCTCGCCCGGCCACCGCCCGGGCGAGGACGCAAGAACCGTTTCCGCCGCCTCATTCTCCCGCGCGCCGACCAGCCTCAGGAAGGACGCACAAGGCGACGCCAGCGTTTACTTGCGCCGACGGCGCTGCTGACCGAGGCCCATCTGCTTGGCGAGGGCCGACCGCGCCTTGGCGTAGGCTGGGGCGACCATCGGATAGTCGGACGGCAGACCCCACTTCTCCCGATATTCCTCGGGCGACAGATTGTACTGGGTCCGCAGGTGCCGCTTCAGAGATTTGAACTTGCGACCGTCTTCTAGGCAGACGATGTATTCGCTGGTGATCGACTTCTTCGGAGGCACGGCGGGCTTCAGCGCCTCGGTCACGATCGGCTGCGAGCCGGAAGCAACGCGCACGATTGCGGCATGAACGTCGTTAAGCAGCGCAGGAAGCTCGCTCGACGGTACGGAATTGTTCGACACATAGGCCGAAACGATCTCCGCGGCGAGTTCGACGTGGTTGGTGAAATCATTCATCTTTGTCACTACTCCCAACAAAAGCCTGAAGGAAACGCTTGTGGCGCTCTTCGATTTCAGGCCGTGCTGTCCTCCCGGCCATTACAAGCGTGACCTTAATTTCGCCTCAAATGGTGCTTCGGACACAGCGGCGCTATAGCGCAGGCAAAAGAAACAGACAAGACGAAACTTGGCCTTCTAAACTTGAAAATTGCGCCGCGCACTACGATTTGGAGCGAATACTGTTTCTCCAACTCGCCGGAGCCTCCTCCTTTGCAAGAAAAATTGGTTTACTCTTGACAAACAGCATGCCAAGGCGGGCGCCCCCAGACTTTTTGAGTCGTCCTTCGACAACTCGAACGACCGGAAAGTTTTGAGGCTCAGTAGGCAAGAGCCCCGACCAGTAGCCAGCGGGTCGGGCAGGGTCCTGAGGGTCAAGCATAGATGCGGGCCGGGCGGCTCAAAACTTTGAGCCCGCTGTCATGGGGCGCCCGAAACCCTATATGAGCCCCAGAGTTCGAGAAAATCGCGAGTTCGCTCCCCTGATGCGCAACCTTAGGTCTTCAAATACGCCCGGCCCGGGGCACGCCGTATCTCTGGCGAGCGCGTTCCGTCTCCTCGTCCCCTACGTCTGGCCGACCGACCGCGCGGACCTCAGGCTGCGCGTCGCGCTCGCCATTGCGCTGATGGTGGTCTCGAAGCTGGTCACGGTTGCGATCCCCTATTCATTCAAATGGGTGACCGACGCGCTCGCTGGCAAGCTCGGCCCTGGACAGATCCCCCTTCCATCGCTTCTCACGGGCCTCGTCGCCCTGACCGCCGTCTACGGGGCGCTGCGCATCTTGATGGCCCTCACCCAACAGGGCCGCGACGCGCTCTTCGCATCGGTCGCGATGCACGCTGTCCGGCGGCTTGCCATCGAGGTCTTCGCCCATCTGCATGATCTTTCCCTGCGATTTCATCTTGAACGCAAGACGGGTGGACTGACCCGCGTCCTTGAACGAGGACGCAACGCTATCGAGACGATCATCCGGACCTCGATGCTTACGGCCGCGCCGACCGTCGTGGAATTTGTGCTGATCGTCGGGGCGCTTCTGTTGTCGTTCGACTGGCGATACGTAATCGCGATGTCCGGGATGGTGGCCGCTTATCTTGCGTTTACGACTGTGGCCACGAATTGGCGCATCGGCATCCGCCGCTCGATGAATGAGAGCGACACCGACGCCAACACGAAGGCGATCGACAGCCTCCTCAATTTCGAAACGGTGAAGTATTTCGGGGCCGAGCGCCGGGAGGTCGCGCGCTACGACCGCGCGATGGAGCGATACGAGCGGATGAGCGTCCGCACCTATGTCTCGCTTGCGGTCCTGAACGCCGGACAGGCGGTGATCTTTACGCTTGGCCTCGTCGCGGTTCTCGTCATGTGTGTCCACGGCATCAGGTCAGGAAAGAACACAGTCGGCGACTTCGTTCTTCTGAACCTCATGATGCTTCAGCTTTACCAGCCCCTCAATTTCATGGGCATGGTTTATCGGGATATCAAGCAAGCCATCGTCGACATCGAGGCGATGTTCACGATCCTTGGCCAGGATCCGGAAATCGAGGACGCGCCTGGCGCCGAGCCTCTGAAAGTCGCGTCCGGCGCGGTGCGATTCGAGAACGTGACCTTCGCCTACGACGCCGAGCGTCCAATCCTGCGCGGCATATCGTTCGAGGCGCCGGCGGGGCGCACCATCGCAGTCGTGGGCCCGTCCGGCGCCGGGAAGTCGACGATCTCGCGTCTTCTGTTTCGATTTTACGAGCCAACATCGGGACGCATCCTCATCGATGGGCAGGATATTTCCCGCGTGACGCAAGCTTCGCTTCGCGCCGCCATCGGCATGGTGCCCCAGGATACAGTGCTGTTCAACGACACGATCGAATACAACATCCGATACGGCCGGGAAGGCGCGAGCGAAGACGACGTGCGAGAGGCGGCCCGGAATGCGCAGATCGATTCCTTCATCCGATCCTTGCCTCAAGGCTACAAGGCGCAGGTCGGCGAGCGCGGCCTAAAGCTCTCCGGCGGCGAAAAGCAGCGCGTCGCGGTCGCGCGGACGATCCTCAAGGCGCCCCCCATCCTCGTCCTTGACGAGGCGACATCGGCTCTCGACAGTTTCACGGAACATCAAATCCAAACGGCGCTCGAGCGCGTCTCGAAAGGCCGAACAACGCTGGTCATCGCCCATCGGCTCTCGACCATCGTCAACGCGGACGAGATCCTGGTGCTCGACAAGGGCGTAATCGCGGAGAGGGGAACGCACGAGGCGCTGATCCGGAGCGACGGACTGTATGCGGCGCTGTGGCGTCGTCAGCGGGAGGTCGATGCGGCCGAAGCGACGCTGCGTCGGGCGGAAGCGGCCGAAACGAAGCCGGCGCTCGCGGACGTTGCTTCGCGAACCGATGATTTCGCGGCCTTGTCCGCGGTCGAGGAAGAGCCGTCCGCGCCGTGACATCCGGTCCGTTTGGCGCCATGAGTGCGCCGCCTGTCCCGACGAGTCACAGTTTATGAGCGTCATTTCTTCCATCCGCCGCAGCCTCGCGCCCATCCATCCGGAGGGCTACAAATTCGTCGCGGCCTTCGCGGTGGCGACGATCATTCTGTGGTGGATCTGGTCGCCGCTTGGCTGGCTTGGGCTTATCGCGACGATCTGGTGCGTCTATTTCTTTCGTGACCCCGCGCGCGTCACTCCGCAGGGCGACGACCTGATCATTGCTCCCGCTGACGGCGTTGTCAGTTCCGCGGGTTTCGCGGCGCCGCCGCCGGAACTCGGGCTCGGCATGGCGCCGTTGCAGCGGGTGTCGATCTTCATGTCGATCTTCGATTGCCACGTGAATCGCGCCCCCGTCGCGGGCCGCGTCGAACGGATCGCCTACCACCCTGGTCTCTTCCTCAGCGCCGATCTCGACAAGGCGAGCGAGGACAACGAGCGCAACAGCCTCGTGATCGGTTCGTCCTACGGACCCTTCGGCGTCGTTCAGATCGCCGGCCTCGTGGCGAGGCGCATCGTCTGCTTCACTGCCGAAGGGGCCCGCCTCGCCGCGGGAGAACGGATCGGCCTCATCCGTTTTGGCTCGCGCGTCGACGTCTACCTTCCGGCGGGAGCGCAGATCCTCGTCGGCGTCAATTCGCGCGCTGTGGCGGGCGAGACCGTCATCGCGCAGATGTCGGCAGAGGCGCGCGCCCGCCCGTTCCAGCGGAGCTGAGGGCATGGACGACGCGCTGAGGCCGCCCGAGGCGCCGGCGCCGCAGACGAGCGTTCGCCGCGGTTTCCGGCAGGTTCCGCTGCGGCTCGTGCTGCCGAACGTCGTGACCCTGCTTGGGCTGTGTCTGGGGCTCACGGCCATCCGCTTCGCGATCGAAGGCCGGATCGACTGGGCGGTGACCGCGATCGCCGCCGCGGCCATCCTTGACGGTCTGGACGGGCGCCTTGCCCGGGCGCTCCAGGGCACCTCCCGCTTCGGGGCCGAACTCAATTCGCTCGCCGATTTCGTCGATTTCGGCGTCGCGCCGGCGCTCGTTCTATTCGTAGCGGATCTGGGCGCCCTGAGAAGTCTCGGCTGGGTGGCGGCGCTTCTCTTCGCTGTGGCTTGCGCGCTGCGGCTGGCGCGCTTCAATGTCATGCTTGACGAACCGAACCAGCCGGCGTGGAGAAAGAATTTCTTCGTCGGCATGCCGGCCCCTGCTGGGGCAATCGTCGGCCTTTTGCCCATCTACCTCCGTTTCGCCTTCGACCTTCCGCAGCCAGGGCCCCGATGGGCCTTGGTGGAATGCGCGTATATTCTTCTGATCGCGTTGCTCATGGCGAGTCGAGTGCCTCATTTCTCGGGCAAATCGGTCGGACGCGTACCGCGAGAACATCTCGCCGTGGTGCTGGTCACCGTCGCGGCGGCGCTTCTCCTCGTCTTCAACTTCCCAATGCAGAGCCTGGTCGCCGTGACACTGGCGTATCTCGCCTCCATCCCGCTCGCGATCCGCAGCTACCGGGCCCACGAGTTCGCTCTAGCAATCTGGAGACGGCAGTCCAATTTCTCGGTTCATTCAAGATTTTCGGAAGCAAATGACATTTCCTTAGGGGATTCTCCCCAATCTGTCGTCTGCGTCGCGGATGGGCCTTCAGGTTCCGTCGGCGCCGGACGTTAAAGACGAGGCTGTCCCCATGTCCTTCCTCCTCCGAGTCGCGCGCGACGACTCCGGCGCGACCGCGATCGAATACGCCCTCATCGCGAGCCTGATCGCGGTTTTCATCGTCGGGGCGCTGACCACCGTGGGATCGCAGTTGAGCGGCGCCTTCGTCAGGATCAGCAGTTCATTCTGAGCCTCCGCGGCTGTTCGCCGACCGCCGGACACCCGCAAAAAGGCGTCGAGCCGCGACCTGACCCAGTCATCCGGCATTTTTCGCCGCGCCGCGCACGCATCGGCTTTCCCTTTGCCCACGAAATGAGATAGGTTCCGCCGCCGCGCTGAGCGGCCGAACGCGCTGGCGAGATGGCCAGCGGACGTGCTTGCCGATAGCGGCGTCGTTTCGCGCAACCCGACCCGGGTCGCCGCATCGCCGTCCGCTTCGCATCGCGGCGAGTGGATCAAGGAGCCCTATGGCGAAAGAAGAATTGCTGGAATTCCCGGGATTCGTGGTGGAGTTGCTGCCGAACGCGACCTTTCGCGTCAAGCTTGAGAACGAGCACGAAATCATCGCCCACACGGCCGGCAAGATGCGCAAGAACCGCATCCGCGTGCTGGCCGGCGACAAGGTGCTGGTCGAGATGACGCCCTACGACCTGACCAAGGGCCGCATCACCTACCGGTTCAAATGAACCCCCGCCGCCGCGCCGGCCGCGAAAGCCCATGAGCGGCCGCCCTGCCGACCCATCCGCGCCTTGTGCCGGCGTCCGCGTCCGCGCCGGCGGCTCATGCTGCTCGGACAGATCGGGGTCGAGCCGGATTCGGTCCTCCCCGCCGAGATCGACGAGGAGCCGCAGCGTGGGGAGTCCCCGAGACGCCTCGCCCAAAGGCTATCGACGGAAAAGGCGGAACGGTCGTCAGAGACGGCGGCCAAGCTCGAAGGTTCAGGCCCGTTCGTCGTTCTCGCCGCCGACACGGTCGTGAGCGTCGGGCGAAGAATCCTGCCAAAATGCGAAATCCGCGACGAAGCCGACGCCTGCCTCCGGCTCCTGTCAGGGCGGGCGCATCGCGTCCACACGGGGCTTACGCTGGTGACGTCGTCCGGCGCGCTGCGGAAACGGCTCGTCGAGACGCGGGTCCGTTTTAAGCGCCTCTCCCGCGAGGAGATCGACGCTTATCTCGAAAGCGGTGAATGGCGCGGCAAGGCAGGCGGCTATGCGGTGCAGGGATTGGCGGGCGGTTTCGTGGTGCGGCTTGTCGGCTCTTACACAAATGTGGTCGGCCTGCCCCTCGCGGAGACGGCTGCGCTTTTGACCGGCGAGGGGATCGCGCCCCACCGGCTCTGGGCGGCGAGACTGTTCAAATGAACGCCAACGACACGCCGCCAAAGGCAGGCGAGCGCCCCAAGGCCAAGGTCTGCGCGATCTGCGGCAAGCCGCGCAACCCGCGCTACGATCCTTTTTGCTCGAAACGCTGCGCCGACGTCGATCTCCATCGCTGGCTGAAGGGCGGCTACGTTATTCCTGGCCCCAAAGCCGGCGAGACCCCAGGCGAGGACGAGGAAGAGTAATCGTCCGAGCCCTACGCCGTCGCTCGGACGGGCAAGCGGGCGACTTCCTGCTGAACCACGTATTCCGCATCGCGCCCGACGCTTAAGAAGCGTCCCGATCCCCAGGTCCAGAGCCACGGCAGGCCGACGACATAGGCGCCGGGCACATTGGTCATGCCGCGCCGATGCGCGGGATACCCGGTCCCATCGAAGATCGGCAGACGGACGTACGACCAGTCCGGAGTAAAACCAGTCGCCCAGACGATCGGCGCCGACGCCTTCCGCTGCGAGGTCGAGTTCGGTCGGCTCTTCGTCGGGCTCCCAGATCGGCGCGTAGACCCCGCCCTGCGGCGCCGAAATGCCGTTTGCGGCGATGTGACGATCGATCAGCGCGTTGATGCCGTTGTAAACCCGATCCGCCTCGTCGAGATTGGACTCGAGATTCGGCTCGAAAATCATCCTGCCCTTCTCGACCGTCGCCAGCCGCCCGTAGAGCGCCATTCCCTGCAGCGCGAAGGCGCGCAGGTCGATGTCGCGGCCGCCGTCGCGGCCGGTGAGATAATGGTTGGTGTCGTGCCGCTTGTGGCCCATGCCGTCGTCGGCGACGGTGATCTCGTATTGGCCGATGTCCCAGAGCCAGTCCACGACATCGCGGCCGCGATAGAACCGCGCGCAGCGCGGCGCATTGCCGGTGACGAGATGGACCTTGCGCCCCGCGAGATGCAGATCCTCGGCGATCTGCGCGCCCGACTGGCCGGAGCCCACGACCACGACCGCGCCCTCGGGCAAGGACGCGGCGTTGCGATAGTCGGCGGTGTGGATCTGCAGGATCGAGTTCAGGGATGCGCTCGGCCAGCGCGAGGCGCGCTTGGCTTGCCGTAGAGGCTCGTCGCAAGAAACACCGCATCGGCGGTGCAGGCGCCCTCCGACTGTCGCGATCTCGAAATCGCTCGCCGAGCTTCTCGACAGACTGGACGGCGACATCCTCGCGCACTGGCGCGTCGACTTTGCGCCGGAAGCCGTCGAGGTAGTCCAGGATCTCGTGCTTCACCATGAAGCCGTTGCGGATCGCGCCCGTCGTAAGCATGGCCGGGCAAGCTGGCATTGCCAGTTCGGCGTGACGAGACAGAACGCATCCCAACGCTCGTCGCGCCATTTGTGCATCGTCGTCTTCTTTTCGAAGACGACATGCTCGACGCCGGCCTGGCTCAGCCAATAGCTACGCTGACAGGCCGGCCTGGCCGCCGCCGACCACGACGGCGCCATAGTGGGGTTCAAGGGAGAGAAAGCGTTCATGTCCGGACCTCATCGAGAAAGCGTTCGCAGGAAACAGTCGCGCCCGGCTCTTTGACGAAAGCGGGCGGCGGCGGATCTCGATGGCTGCGAGCTGGCCGAGCGCGAGGCGAGCAGGGGCGGCCGTATTTGGCCTGCACCCGGTCGGATGCGATCCGCAGGGCCGTGCGGCTGCGGTCGACGAAGTCCGCGAGCGGATAGGCTTTCGCCCTCGTGAAAATAGTCCTTGATGACGAGCGAGGGCGAATAGCAGGTGTCGCGCGAACCGTCGGGCCAGCGGACCTCGAACCACATTTCAGGCATTGGCGACCTCCAGAAGGCGTCGGTATTGGGGTTCATGCGCTTCGGCGACGGAACGCCAGTCGAAGCGCGCGGCGATCGTCGGCCCACGCTGCGCGCAAGGCGCGCACGCGCTCGTCGCGGCAGCGCGAGCGCCATGGCGTCGACGATGGTCGTCTCGCTCATCGGGATCGCACCAGATCGCGTCTTCCGGCGCGAGATAGCTCGACGAACGGCTCGATGCTCGACGTAATGACCGGCACGCCGCTCGCCATCGCTTCGAGCACGCAAAGGCCGAACCCTTCCTTGACCGAAGCGAAAACCAACGCCGATGCGAGACGATAGAGTCGCGGCATGTCCCTGTCGGCGACGACGCCGATGAGCACGGACGGAAGCGGCCGCGTCCGCCCATCGCCTCCAGCCGCGCGCGGAAGGCCTGCTGATAGGCGCCATGATCGAGCAGGCTCGCCCCGCCGGCGACGACAAGCTCGCGCGTCGGGACGCATCGCCGCGAGCTGACGCAAACGCATCGAGGATGCGCAGCGTGTTCTTCCGCTCCTCGACGCCGCCGACGCACAAGAAAGATCGGACCCGGCCCGAGCCCCAGACGATGCGCGGAGCGCCGGCTCTTTCCCGTCCGGCTCGGGATGGAAACGCGCGCAATCGACGCCGTTTCCGACAACTCTCGCGTCAACGCCGAAGTCCGCGCGCAGCCGCTCGCGCCACAGGCTGCTGACCGCCATCCACGCGTCCGCCTCGCGGATCGACCGGCGCCTGCAGCCGCGCGATGCGAGGATCCGCGAAGTCGTCGATGTGATGGACCGTGCGAACGAAGCCGCTGATCAGTCCCGTCCGCCTTCAACGTCGCCAGCGCATTGCCGGAAATGCCGTCATGCGCGTGATAGAGGTCGAAGCCGCGATTCTCGGCGCGGCGAAACGCGCGACATAGTCGGCGATGCGCTGCTCGATCATCGCCGTCATGTCGCGCGGCGCCGGCGCGACCGGAAACGCGCGCAGTCCCGCAGCGACGCCGCGCGAAAGAAGCCGGCGCCGCTCGCGTCGGGCGCGTGCAGCACGGCCTCGACGCCCGAGCGCCGTCAGCGCCTCGGACAGGCTCATCGCATGCACGACGCCGCCGCGCGGCTTCGTCGAATGCGCCAGCATCGCGATACGCAGAGGGCTGGCTCATGCAGCGCACTCAGCGAGCAGGCGCCAGACCGAGCAGTCGATCGCGCAGCAAGTCGCGCGACGACGGCTCTCCGGGAGCCGAGACGAGCGCGACCTCCGAGCCCGCTTCGCACTTCGCCGATCGACGGCGGCGTGCAGATGTCGCGCGCGCGCGAAACAGCGCAAGAGCGCCTCCACATCTGCGGCGCGCCGCGAAGCAGAAAGCCGAAACTCGGAAAGGTCTTCAGCCAACGCGTCGAGCGCGACGCCTGCGGCGGACACGGATGGCGTCGAGATCGATGTCGATGCCGACGCCGGAACTTTCGGCCAGCATCGATCGCGGTGCCGACGAGGCCGCCCTGGCTTATGTCCTTCGCCGCGTGCGCGAGGCCGCGCTCGGCGATCTCGGGCAGCAGCGCGAGATCACCGCGCAGCCGCGCCGGCGGCGCGCCGAGCGCCGCCTGCCAATTGTCGAACGGCTCGCGATAGCGCGCCGCGATGATCGACCGCGGCGACGAGAGCGTCGCCCGGCCGCGCGTCGAAGCTGGTCAGCAGACGCGCCCCGCGCGGCCGAGCACGGCGACGGCGAGCTGGCCTTGCGGCGTTGCGCAGATTGCTGTGGCCGCCGACGATCGGAACGCCGTAGGCGTCCGACGCCGCTTTCATGCCATCGAGGATCGCCTCCGCCTGCATGCTCGCCCTCGCGCCCAGATCGCGTCGACGACGGCGATCGGCCGGCCGCCCATCGCGGCGATGTCCGAGACATTCACCATCACGCCGCACCAGCCCGCAAACCAGGGATCGGCGGCGACGAAGGCGTTGATGAAGCCCTCGATCGCAAACAGCAGATGGCCGTCGCCGTCGGGAATCGCCGCGCAATCGTCGCCGACAGCGAACGGCCGCGCCGCGCAGGCCCAAGCCGCTCGGCGACGATGCCGATGTCGGCCTTGGCCGCGACGCCGAGGCTTTCGCGCAGCGCGCGCGCCGAGCGCGTCGAATTCGCGCTGCGTCCATCTCAGGCCGCCTTGCGCAGCGCGACATAGCCGACCTCGGGCGCCGTACACGGCGGATAGACGTCGAGGTCGGCGCGCATCTTCGAGATGCGGCCGGCCGTGCAGATCGACCTCCTCCAGCGTCTCCCAATGCATCTGACGGAACAGCGGTCCGTTCTGCGCCTGCACATGGGCGAGAAAGCTCTGTGCAGCCCATGGCGTGCGCGGAACACACCGCGAGCCGGATCAGCGTCGCGCCGATCGCGCCGATGCGGCGGAAATCGCTATCGACCGCAAGCCGCGATCCCCACCACACGCCCGGCGCCTCCTCGTGAATGCGCACGGTGCCGACGACCCGTCGGCCGCGACGCCAAGCATCGAAAGCGCGACGATGGGAATGGCGTATTCGTCCGACCGCGTCGCGGTCGTCGCCATGCGAAGATCCCCTGCTCGCTCGCAGAACACTGCGCGCCGCAAGGCGTAGGCGCCTTCGCGCTCCCAGCGCGAGGCGGCGAACTTGATCCGGAACTCGCAGGGCGTGAAACGGAAGAATGGTCTCGAACGATCATGACGCGAGCGCTCCTCTCATAGGTCGAGAGCGCCGAGCAGGCGCCGCATTTGCCGCAACCTGCCTTGATGTCGGCGGCGCTCAAGCCGCTCCTCGACCAGCATCCGAGCCAGCGGCTCGAGCACGCGAATGCATGAAGGCCGCGCGCGGGCGCGGCTGCGCTCTCGAGCGGCGTGCCGGAGATCGGCACGAACGGCACGACGAACGGATAGACGCCGAGCGCGATCAAGCTCGCTCGCATGTGGCGAGGATCGTCTTCGCGCGTGTCGCCGAGTCCCGGCCAGGATATAGGTCGAAACCTGCCCGCGGCCGAACACCGGCACCGCGGCGGCGAAGGCGGCGAGATAGCGCGCGACCGGAACCTCCGCCTTGCCGGGCATCACGCGCTTGCGCACCTCCGGCGTCACGGCTTCGAGATGCATGCCGAGGCTGTCGACGCCGGCGTCTCTCATGCGCTGCGAACCAGACGTCGTCCTCCGGCGGTTCGCATTGCGCCTGGATCGGCAGATCGACCGCGGCCTTCACCGCCGTGGCGCTCTCGGCACAGAATCGTCGGCGCCGCGATCGCGCTCCGCGCGGCGTGCCGGTCGTCATCACCATATGCTTGACGCCGTCGAGTTCGACGGCGGCCTTCGCGACTTCGGCAAGTTGCGCCGGCGTCTTGCGCTCGATGGTGCGCCCGGCCGCGAGCGATTGGCCGATGGCGCAGAACTGGCAGGTCTTGGTGCGGCTCTGGTAGCGGATGCAGGTTTGCAGCACGGTTGTCGCCGAGCACGTCGCGCCCGTGCAGCGTCGCGATCTTCGAATAGGGCACGCCGTCGGCGGTCGTGAGATCGTAGAAGCGCGGGCGCAGCGGAAAACTCGACCTCGGCGAGCGCCTCGCCGTCGCGCAGACATGCGGCTGCGACCGGTCGCGTCGGGCTCTTCGATGACATAGGGGCTCTCGAAGGCGGGCGCGGTATGCACCGGCGCCATCACCGTCATGCCATCGATCGTCATCGCCTTATGATCGGACGGCCCGGCGCCGCCGCGGCGGCTCTCGACGCCCGCCTTCGGATCAACCAGCCGAACGCCGAAGGTCTGCAATTCGTTGATCAGACGCTCGGTCGGCAGAGTTCATGGCTCTCTCCATCGGCGAGGGGATGTGCGCTTGCTGGCGTCGGCGGCGAGATTCGAAAGTGAGCGGACGGGCGGGGCGGGCGTCGAGCATCACGCTGATGAGTTCGGGCCGGGCGTAATGGCCGACCGAGTCCATCATCCGCTTGCGCTTGACGATGAGGCTCATGTCGAGATCGGCGATCGACCATGCCCTCGCCCTCGGTCAGCGGCGGCGCGAGATGCTCGCCCTCCGGCGAGATGATCGCGGTCATGCAGCCGCCGCGCAGCGCCCGCTGCAGCGCCCTCGTTGGGAGTGATCGAGGCGATCTGCTCCTCGCGTCAGCCACCCGGTCGCATTGACGACGAAGCAGCCGCTTTCCAGCGCGTGATGGCGGATCGTCACCTCGATCTGCTCGCCGAAGATCGGCCCGACCAGCGAGCCCGGGAAACTGCGCGACGTGGATTTCCTCGTGCTGCGCCATCAGCGCATAGCGGGCGAGCGGATTGTAATGCTCCCAGCAGGCGAGCGCGCCGACGCGACCGACCGCGGTCTCGACAACCGTGAGGCCGGAGCCGTCGCCCTGCCCCCAGATCATGCGCTCATGAAAGGTCGGCGTGATCTTGCGACGCTTGAGTTTCAAGGCTCCGTCGGCGTCGAAGACGAGTTGCGTGTTGTAGAGCGAGCCGTGATCGCGCTCGTTGACGCCGAGCATCACGACGGCTCCGGCCTTGCGCGCCGCCGCGGCGACAATGTCCGTCTCCGGCGCCGGCACGACGACCGCGTGCTCGTAGAGACGGATATGCTCTGCCCCGCTCATGACTGGCGGCAGCACGAACGAAAAATAGGGATACCAAGGGACGAAGGTCTCGGGAAAGACGATGATCTCCGCCCCCTTCGCCGCCGCCTCGCCGATCGCCTCGACGACGCGAGCAATCGTCGCCGTCGCCGGACGTGAGATCCGGCGCGATCTGCACAGCCGCCGCGCTGACCGTCTTGGGCTTGGACATCGTCGATCTCTCCTCGTCGGGAGCGGCGAGGCGAACGCCTGCCGCTCCGAGAGCCCGTCAGAGCGTCCAGGTGTCGAGGATGAAAGCGTTGTCTCGCCGGTGGATCAGCACGAGGTCGAGCACATCGAGCGGACTGATCGGGCGGATGCCCTCGATCAGCGAGGGTTCGCCGTGGCCGTAGAGCGCCTGCAGCGCGAAGCGGCAGGCATAGACCTTGCCGCCCTCGCCGATGAATTTCGTGATCTGGTTGTTGAAGTTCTGATGCCCGGGAAACGCCTCGTCGCCGATCTTTGGGAAGCCGCGCTGAACGCCGAGCGTCACGCCGGGCCCGTAGAGAAGGATCGACGTCTCAAAGCCCTTGCGCAGCAGCCGCGTGGCCTGCAGCAGATTGACGAGGCCGATCGAGCCCTCGAAGGCGACGGTGTGGAAGGTGACGAGCGCCTTCTCGCCCGGTTGGCTTTGACGTCCTCGAAAACCTTCTCCTCATAATCGACGAACACGTCGCCCTTCTTGTGGGCGGGAGCAGTCACGACGGGCATTAGGCTTTTCCTCTCGGCTGACGCCGGCCGGGCGCCGGCTGTGACACGGCGTCGCAACGATCATGCCAACAATATTCCATCCAATTTTCCCATCAATTCTGGCTTGACTTCGGGCGATTATTTACAGTCAATCCGCCGGCGATCCGGTCACTGGCCTGCGGAAATCAGGCCGCTTAAATGGACGCGCCCAGGCGCCCAAATGTCGCTGCGGTCCCGCTTGCAACACGATCCGGTCAATCCGGTTTTCCGCGCGCGCGAGCATCGGACAGTGAAAGCCTGGGCTCCCGTTCTTCAAAGCCGGACAGGCCCCCGCTACCTCGCTATTGCCGACGCGATTGAGGGCGATATCGCAGCCGGGCGGCTCGCTCCGGGCGACCGCCTGCCGCCGCAGCGGGAATTGGCGCAGCGGCTCTGTCGTCGATTTCACGACGGTCGCGCGCGGCTATGTCGAGGCAGGAAAGCGCGGGCTCGTGGAATCGGTCGTCGGCCGCGGCACCTTCGTCCGCCAAGCCGCGATGGTCCGTGGCGAACCGGCGCCGGGCCGCTCGCGGGCGGATTTTTCCATGAACATGCCGCCCGAGCCGCAAGATCCCGAACTGCTGGCGCGGATGCGGGACGGCTTCGCGAGCGTCGCGGCGGATCTCGCCTCACTCTTGCGCTATCAGGGTTTTGGCGGCTCGCCCGCCGATCGCGACGCAGCCTCGGCCTGGCTTGGGCGGCGCGCGCTCGTGCCCTCGCAGGAGCGCATATTCGTGGCTCCTGGCGCGCATGGCGCGATGCTCGGCATTTTCAGCCTGCTGGCCAAGCCCGGCGAGACCGTGCTTTGCGAAGCGATCACCTATCCGGGCGTGCGCTCCATCGCCGCGCAGCTCGGGCTTCAGCTTGTCGGGGTCGAGATTGATCGCGACGGCGTCACTTCCCGAGGCGCTGGAGGAAGCGGTAGAGCGCCATGCGCCGAAAGCGATCTATCTCAATCCGACACTTCAGAACCCGACGACGATCACAATCCCCGAGCGGAGGCGCGCCGCCATCTGCTCGATTGCGCGCCGGCACGGAGTGATGATCGTGGAGGACGACGCCTATGGCTTCTGCCAAATGCACGGTCCCGCGCCTCTGGCGGCCATCGCGCCTGACGCCTGCTGGCACATCGCGGGCCTCGCGAAATGTATCGGCGCGGGGCTCAGGCTCGCTTATGTGATTGCTCCGGACACGCGGGCCGGCTGGTCGTTCAACAGCGCGATGCGCGCGCTTCTCCGTCATGGCCTCGCCAGTGACGGCGGCGGTTGCGACGCGATGGATCACGGACGGAACCGCAGACATGATCCTGCGCTTCATTCGGGCCGAGACGATGGAGCGCCAACGGATTGCGGCGAGACTGCTGGAGCCGGGCTCCTATCTGTCAGATCCGCTGAGCTTCAACATCTGGCTCCCGATGCAGAATGGCTGGACGCGTTCGGCCTTTGTGAGCCACGTCCGGCAGACAGGCCTCGGCGTGATCGCGAGCGACGTCTGCACAGCGGCCGGCCCCCCGCCCGAAGCCGTGCGCGTCGGCCTTGGCGGCCCGGTGACGCGCTCGCAGATCGAGCGAGGGCTCGCCTTTATGGCGCATGCGCTGGAAGGCGGCCCGGATGTCAACGCGATGTGAGGAAGGCCGACGTTACGACCATTCCGGAGCAGTCAGCCGTCGCTTGCCGTCCGGCGTGCGCGTGACGCCGGGCTTGTCAATGTCGAGCTTGTCCCAAAGCTGGCAGGTGACCGACTTATGCTTCTGGTCGAGCGCCTCGCAATAGTTGGTGAACTCGCAGGTGCGCACTTCGCCGCCCCGTCCCACCGAAAGCTTGAGCGTCCAGTCTGGATCGGCCAGCGACTGGCGCGCCGCCGCCACCACGTCGCAGACGCCCTCTTCGAGCCAGCGCTCCGCCATCTCGAAATTATGCACGCCGCCAGCACAGACGATGGGCGCGGAGAAGCCTGCGGCGCGCACGGCGTCGCGGATGGTTTGGGTGGCCTCCGCGTTGCGGCCAAACGGCCCACGCGCGTCGGAGATATATTGCGGCATGCATTCGTAGCCGCTCGGCCCGGTATAGGGATAGGCGGCGGCGTTGACGGCGGGCCGCGCCGCGTCGTCGAACTTGCCGCCGCGCGACGTCGAGAGGAAGTCCATGCCCGCTCGTGCGAAGGCGACGCCGATCGCGGGCGTGTCGTCAAGCGCGTTGCCGCCAGCGATGCATTCGTCCGCAAGATAACGGCAGCCCACGACGAATTGATCGCCGACGGCGCCGCGCACGGCGCGAAACACTTCGAGCGGCAGGCGCAGCGCGGTTTTCGAGCGGCCCGCCGTATCCGTCCTCGCGCGTATTGGTGCGCGAGAGGAAGGAGGCCATCGTATAGGCATGGGCGTAGTGAAGCTCGACGCCATCAAATCCCGCCGCCTCGGCGCGCTGCGCAGCGTGAGCGAACAGGTCCGGGAGCGTCTTCGGCAGGTCGCGTACGTGCGGCAAATCCGTGTCGGTGACGCGCTCGCGATAACCCTGCGTCAGCGACTCGAATTCGCGCGGGCTCAGCGCTTCCCTCCACCCAGCTTCGCCGAGCGCAAAGAGGCGCGTGCGCACATCGGTTTCCGGCGCGGTCTCAAGGGCGAGAAAGCGCCGATGCGCATCCGTCACCTGCAAGAACCGCTCAAAGTATTTCGCCGGATCGGGGCGGCGGCGGATCGCGAGGAAATCGATGAGCTGGATGAAAAGCCGCGTCCGTCCCCCGCTCGCCTCCCGCACGGCCTTGACCAGCCGGCTCAGGCCCTCGACATAGCGATCATGGCCGATGCGCAGCAGCGGCCCGCTCGGCACGTCGCGGATGCCGGTCGCCTCGACGACGATTGCGCCGGGGCGCCCGCGCGCGAAACGCTCATACCAGGCGATCACCGAATCGGAGACGAAGCCATCGTCCGTCGCCCGCCAAGGCACCATGGCTGGAACCCATGTCCTCTGTTCGAGATAGAACCGGCCTTCTCGCAGCGGCGCAAACAGGCGCGAGCGCTCGGCCTCCTCACGCGTCGGCACTTGGCCGGCCGTGGCCTCGTAGTGGATGCGTTCGGGCGGGCGCCACATCGGTTCAGTCCGGCACGACGGCGGTCGCCTGGATCTCGACCTTGGCCCGATCCTCAACGAGCGCCATCACCTGCACCGCCGTCATGGCGGGAAAATTGCGGCCCATGACCTCGCGATAGACCTGCCCGACTTCGGAGAGGCGCGTGACATATTCCGCGCTTGTCGACGAAATACCAGACGAGATTTGTCACGTGCTCGGGCCCTGCGCCGTCGCAGGCGAGCACGGCGACGATGTTGCGAAGCGCCTGCGCGATCTGATCGACGAGATCGTCGCTGCCGAACGTGCACTCTGCGTTCCAGCCGATTTGCCCGGCGCAATGAATGATGCGGCCGCGCGCGGACACGCCATTCGCATAGCCGCGAGGCTTTTCCCAACCTGGCGGCTGAAGCTGGCGATGCGTGAGAAGATCCTGTCCGCTCATGTCCTCTTCCTCACCGCGACTTCAGAAGTTCGCGCGCGACAATCAGCTTCTGCACTTCCGTCGCTCCCTCATAGATGCGCAGCGCCCTAATCTCGCGATAAAGGCTTTCGACGATCTCACCGCGCCTGACGCCGCGGCCGCCGAACATCTGCACAGCGCGGTCGATGACGCGCTGCGCCGACTCGGTCGCCGTCATTTTGGCCATCGCCGCCTCACGCGTCGTCGGCAGTTTCTGCACATCGCGCCGCCAAGCCGCGCGATAGGTCAGCAACGCGGCGGCGTCGATCTCGGTCGCCATATCTCCGAGCGCCGCCTGCGTGAGCTGCAGATCGGCGAGGGTCGCCCCGAACATTTTTCTGGCGCGCGCGTGCGCAAGCGATTCGTCCAACGCCCGTCGCGCCAGGCCAAGAGCCGCAGCCGCGACGGAGGCGCGAAAAATGTCGAGCGTCTGCATCGCGACCTTGAAGCCGCCGCCCGGCGGGCCGAGGAGACGCGAGGTTGGAATGCGGCAACCGTCGAGACGCAGCGTCGCCAGCGGATGGGGCGCGATCACGTCGATACGCTCTGCTATCGAAAAACCCGGATCGTCGGGAAAGACTACGAAGGCGGAAACGCCACGCGCGCCGGGCGCCTCGCCGGTGCGGGCGAAAAGCGTATAGACGTCGGCGATGCCGCCATTGGAGATCCAGGTCTTTTCGCCGTCAAGCACGTAAGCGTCGCCATCGAGCCGCGCGGCGCAAGCCATTGCCGCCACGTCCGAGCCCGCCTCCTTCTCCGAGAGCGCGAAGGCGGACAACCATTCGCCCGAACGCGTCTTCGGCAGCACCGCCGCGCGCATCTCCGATGATCCCGCAATCGCAATAGCTCCTGAGCCCAGGCCTTGCATGGCGAAGGCGAAATCAGCGAGACCGTCGCGCCACGCCAGCGTCTCGCGCGCGAGACAGGCCGAGCGCGAGTCGATGCCGGAGGCGTCACCGTTTGGGGGCGCAACAGCCGCTTCGAGAAGTCCCGCCGCGCCCATGGCGCGCACAAGGCGGCGGCATGACGCGTCCACATCTTCATGGTCGATCGCATCCATCTCGGGCGAGAGGATGAACGCGTCGAGCCGGTCGGCCAGCGCCTTGTGGCGTGGCTCGAAGAACGGCCAATCGATCCAGTCGCGCGGCGAGCGCGGGGCGGGAGGATGCATAGTCAGTCGCCTTCGAACGCGGGCTTGCGTTTCGCTGCGAACGCCTCGAAGGCGCGGCGGAAATCGCCTGTCGTCATGCAGATCATCTGGGCTTGCGCCTCGGACTCGATCATCTCGTCGAGCCCCATCGCCCATTCCTGGTTCATCATGGTCTTCGTCATTCCGTGCGCGAACCACGGCCCGTCCGCCAGCATGCGCGCGTATTTTTGCGCTTCGCTCTCAAGGGCGTCAGCCGCATGCAAGGCATTGAAGAAACCCCAAGCCTCGCCCTCCGCCGCGCTCATCGAGCGACCCGTGTAAAGCAACTCCGCCGCCCTGCCCTGCCCAATAATGCGCGGCAGGATCCGCAGGCGCCCATATCCGCGCCCGCAAGCCCGACGCGGGTGAAAAGAAACGCCGTCTTCGCTTCCGGGGTCGCGAGGCGGATGTCGGAAGCCATGGCGAGGATAGCGCCCGCGCCTGCGCATATGCCGTCGACAGCCGCGATGACCGGCTGCGGGCATTTCCGCATTGCTTTGACGAGATCGCCGGTCATGCGGGTGAAAGCGAGGAGATCGGGTGTCGCCATTCGCGTCAGCGGCTCGATGATCTCGAACACGTCGCCGCCGGAGCAAAAATTACCGCCGGAGCCCGCGAGCACCACCGCCCGCACGTCGGAGGCATAGACGAGGTCGCGGAAGAGATCGCGAAGCTCGGCATAGCTCTCGAAGGTCAGCGGATTTTTGCGCTCTGGACGATTGAGCCGCACGGTCGCCACGCGGCCGTCCTCACTCGCCTCGTAGTGAAAATGACGCGCCTTGTATCCCTTGAACGGGCGGCGCGCCGCCTGCATCGCCGACATCTCCTTGGCCGAAGCGCTCATCCCGCCAAAACCTCCCCGCCGGCGACGGCAATCGCCTGGCCATTGATGGCGCCCGCATTCGGAGACGCGAGCCAAAGCACACAATCGGCCACTTCCTCGGGCCTGACCAGTCGTCCTTGCGGATTGGCCTTCGCCAATTCGGCGCGCGCCGCATCTGTCGTGCGTCCCGTCTTCGCAACGATGTTGGCGATCGCCTTATCCATCATTGGCGTCTCGGTAAAACCCGGGCACACTGCGTTCACGGTCACACCCGTTTTCGCAAGCTCAAGCGCGAGCGCACGCGTCAAGCCCGACAACCCCGTGTTTCGCCGCGCAATAGGCCGATACATATGGATATCCGGTAAGCCCGGCGGTCGACGCGACATTGATGATGCGGCCGAGCGGGCCTTGCGCTTCGATGTCGGGAAGCGCGGCCTGCGTCACGAGAAAGACGCTGGTGAGGTCGACGCTGAGCACCCGCGCCCACATCGCGGCGTCCGTCTTACGGAAAGGCGCGCTCGGCGCCTCGCCGGCATTGTTGACCAGGACGCCGACCGGTCCGAATCCCTTTCGCACGCGCTCCAATCCACCCGCCACGGCCTCCGCGTCCGTGACGTCGAAACTGTCGATAACCTGCGCGCCTTCGCCCAAGGCGCCGCGGAGCGCCCGCAAGGGTCCGGCGCGACGGCCGGCCAGGCTTACGCGCGCGCCCGCTCTTGCGAGCGCCGTCGCGATCGCGGCGCCAATTCCGCTTCCCGCCCCTGTGACGAGCGCGTGACGCCCCGCGAGAGAACCTTCGCTCATCGCGACGCGCTCGCGGCCCGCGCGAGGCTGGATTCGTACTGCCCCCGGGCGGAGGCGTATTGCTTCGGCCACGGTACGATATTGGCGCCGATTTTGGCCGCCTCATGCAGCGTCCAGGCAGCGTCGGCGAGATGCGGGCGAGCAAGCGCGCAAAGGTCGGCACGGCCCGCCGCGACGATGGAATTGGCGTGATCGGCTTCCGAGATCGCCCCGACGGCGATGGCGCCAACACGGCCCTCATTGCGGATCATGTCCGCGAACGGCGTCTGGAAAAGGCGGCCGTACACTGGGCGCTCTTCCTTCGACACCTGACCCGACGAGCAGTCGATGAGATCGGCTCCGGCTTGTCGGAACATGCGCGCGAAAATCAGCGCATCGTCGGGCGTATTGCCGCCAACAGTCCAGTCGTGACAGGAGAGCCGCACAGACATCGGCCTATCCTCGGGCCAGACAACGCGCATGGCGTGAAAAACTTCGAGCGGATAGCGCGCTCGATTCTCATGGGAGCCGCCGTATTCATCCTCGCGCCGGTTGGTCAGCGGCGAGAGAAAGCTCGACAGCAGATAGCCATGGGCAGCATGCAGCTCGAGCCAGTCGACGCCCGCTTCCGCCGCGCGGCGCGTCGCAGCGACAAAGTCTTCGCGCACCCGCACCATATCTTCCCGGGTCATCGCCCGCGGAACCTGCGAATGCGTCAGATAGGGAAGCGCGGAGGCTGAAATCAGCGGCCAATTCCCTTCCACAAGCGGCTGATCGATCCCGTCCCAGGCAAGGCGCGTCGAGCCCTTCCGCCCGGAATGGCCGAGTTGGCAGCCGGCTTTTGCGAAGCCGACGGAGTGAATGAGATGGACAAGGCGCTTCCAGCCTTCCGCCTGCTCGTCGTTCCACAAACCGAGGCAGCCTGGAGTGATACGCGCATCCGGCGAAACGCAGGTCATTTCCGCGAAGACGAGACTGGCGCCGCCCATGGCGCGGGCGCCGAGATGGGCGAGATGGAAATCGTTGATGAGGCCGTCGCGCGCGGAATACATCGCCATCGGCGAGACCACGATGCGATTTTCGAGCGTGACTCCGCGCGCGCGGAAAGGCGTCAGCATCGGTGGCGGCGGCCTGCCGTTGTCGCTTGCCGGCGCCCCCGCGCGCCGCGCAAACCAGCGCTCGTAACCTTCGAGCCATGCGGGATCGCGCAGGCGGAGATTCTCGTGGCTGATGCGCTGCGAGCGTGTGAGCATCGAATAGAAGAACTGCTCGGGCTCGAGCGTATCCGCATAGCGCCGCCCGACCACTTCAAACCATTCCATAGCGTTGCGGGCGGCGTTCTGGATGCGGGCGACGTCGACGCGCCGGACTTCCTCGTAAGCGGACAGCGCTTCCGCAATCGTCTCCCGCCCGTGGCCGATCCTGTCGAATTGGTTGGCAAGCTCGATTGCGTCGTCGAGCGCGAGCTTCGTGCCGGAGCCGATTGCGAAATGCGCGGTGTGGGCGGCGTCGCCCATCAGCACGACATGAGAGCGGCCATTGAAATGACTCCAGGCGCCGCAGACGAGTCGGCTGAAATTGAGCCAGGCGGAGCCGCGCATGTGGCGCGCGTTGGTCATGAGCTTCGCGCCTTCGAGGGTTTGCGCGAAGAGCTTCTCACAGAAGGCGATGGAGGCGTCCTGGTCGAGTTCGCCGAGCTTATGCGCTTCGAACGTCTCCTCGGCCGTCTCGACGATGAAAGTCGAAGTGTCGCGGTCGAACTTGTAGATATGCGCCTGAAACCATCCGTGCTCGGTGCGCTGGAAATCGAAGGTGAAAGCGTCGAAGAGCTTGTTCGTGCCGAGCCAGATGTAACGGTTCGGCCTCACGATCATATCGGGTTCAAACGCATCCTCGTAACGGCCGCGAATTCGAGAATTGACGCCGTCCGCCGCAATAATGAGGTCCGCGTCGGGGAATTCCAGGTCGGACACGACTTCGCGCTCGAAGACAAGCTCGACTCCAAGCTGTTCGCACCGCCGCTGCAGAATGTTGAGGAGATGCTTGCGGCCGATCCCGATGAAGCCGTGACCCGTCGTGCGCTGCCGCCGCCCCTTGAAGATGAGTTCTATGTCGTCCCAGTGATTGAAAGCGTCGGCGATCTCGGCCGCGCTCTCTGGGTCGGCGGCGCGCATCGCCTCCATCATCGCGTCCGAGAAGACGACGCCCCAGCCGAACGTATCGTACGGCTTGTTGCGCTCCACGATGGTGATGGCGTGCTCGGGATGCCTGAGCTTCATCAGCAGACCGAAGTAGAGCCCGGACGGGCCGCCGCCGATCGAGACGATCCGCATGGGTTTCGCAATCCTTGACGCGATGACGATTTATTTTATGCTTAAAATATCTGCGCCGCCTCGTCAAGCGCTTTCCGTTCGCCGGCGACGGTTGCGGCAAGGGGGCCAGGGCAAAACAAAGCGGTCGCAGAGGTCCTGCCAGCACGGAAGCGCGACAGCCAACTCGCTTAGCCGATCACGGACAAGATCAGTCGCCGTCGCTTTCCGCAAGACGCCGACCGGCGGAGGTCTTCACGGCGCCAAGCTGCGTCAAAAGCTGATTGAGCGTCGCCTCGTCCATGTCCGCCATCAGTTCGCGGATCCAGCCTTCATGGGTCTTGGCCATGACCGCGAAGGTCTCACGTCCCTGTTTCGTGAGCTTGGCGACGGTGACGCGCCGGTCGCCGTCGAGCGTCTCCCGCTGGATGAGGCCGTCGGCCTCGAGCCTGTCGGCAAGGCCCGTGATGTTGCCGTTGGTCACCATGGTCCGGCGCGAGAGTTCGCCCAGGCGCAAGCCCTCAGGCTCCCGGTAGAGCTGCGCGAGCAGGTCGAACTGCGGCAGCGTAGCGCCAAATTCGGCGCGCAGTCTGCGGCGGACCTCTTGCGAAATCATCTTGGTGATCGACAGCATCCGCAGCCAAAGGCGCAGCTGCTGCTTCTGCCCCTCGCGGGCGCCATGCACCAGGACTTCGAAATCCGCCGGCTCGGACGATGGGGAGTGTTCGCTCAAGGGCCGCCCTGCTGAAACGATTCGTGAACGGAATACCCGCGAGACCAGCCGTCCGTCAAAGGCGCGCTCACTTGAGGCCTTCTTTCGGCCCTTCAGCACCCTCCGCTTACTTGGCGAGCATCTTGTTACTTGGCGAGCATCTTGGCCAGCATGAAACCCGACCCCGCGCCTGTCCCCGCGCCCGGCCACGTCGAAGCGCCGCAAAGGTAGAGGTTGCGGACCGGGGTGCGGTAGCGCGACCAGCCGGGCGCCGGGCGCAGGAAGAAATTCTGGTCGAGGTGGTGGCTTCCCGAGAGGCTGTCCCCGCCGATCAGGTTGGGGTTCTCGCGTTCCAGGTCGAGCGGCGAGAAGATTGCGCGGCCGAGGATGCGGCTCCTGAGCCCGGGAGCGTAAGTCTCAAGAATATCGAGCACACGGTCGGCATAGGGCTCACGAGCCTCGTCCCACCCGGTTGCGGCGATCTTGCCCGCTGCGTCGCCGCGAATCTCTGCCGGTAGCACCCGGACTTGCACCCAGAGCACATGCTTGCCCGCCGGCGCGCGCGACGGGTCGATTGCGGTCGGCTGGCCGACGACCAATGCGGGTTCAACTGGGAGAAGGCCAGCGGAGGCCTCCGCATAGACGCGGGCCATCATTTCAAGATCAGGAGCGACATGGACATAGGCGAAGTCTCGCAGCCCCCCGCCCGCCCGCCAGTCCGGCAGGTCGTCAAGCGCGAGATGGATCATCATCGTCCCCGGACCGGCCCGAAAGGACTTGAGTCGCGCGGCGTAGTCGGACGCGCCGGGCGCGGCAGGCGCCAATTCGCCAAACACGATCTTCGGATGGGCGTTGGCGATCACGACCTTCGCTTCGAGCTTGCGGCCGCTCTTCAAGGTCACGCCCGTCGCCGCGCCGCCGCTGATGTCCACCTTCGCGACTCCGTCGCCAACGATAAGCTCGCCGCCCTTGGCTTTGAGCGCCCCGACCATCGACCGGACGATCGTGTCGGCGCCCCCCTGCCCGATGACCATGCCGAAGCTCTGATTGGTCATGCATTCGAGATACGGAAACAGGGCGCCGCCCGCGACGTCGGGCGCGAAGTCGAGATGGAGGCCCCAGGCCGCCATCATCGCCTTGACCTTGGGATTTTCGAAACGGGCGTCAAGAAAGTCGCGTGGCGTCGCGAGCAGGAGCTTTGCGGTCTCGAACAGCCATGGCGTCCCATTGGCCCGCCATGCCTTCCAGACAACCCTGGCGGTCTCGAGGGAAGGCATCGGCGCGCCAAGCAGCCCGAAAATGTGCGGCGCGTCGCCTCCGAACCGAGCGAGAAGATCCGTCCACGCCTTTGCATCGGCGGGCGACAGGGCGGAGATGCCGGCGAGCGTCTTCTCCAGCGTCCGGCTCACGCCAAGATAGGTCCCATCGCGAAAGACCGTGGCGAAGCAGTTCTCGACCGGCGCAAAGGCCAGCCCTTGCGCCAGCAGCGCATCCTTGTGCGCCTGAAAGAACGGCGAACCCGCAAACATCGAAAGGTTCATCGCGCCGAGATCGTGCCGAAAGCCGGGAACGGTCAGTTCGCGCGTCTTCACCGCCCCGCCGGGCTCGTCCTTCGCCTCGACGACGGCGACCCGCCGTCCCTTCTCCGCGAGATGGACGGCCGCGGCCAGACCATTATGTCCCGCGCCGACGACGATCGCGTCATATACCCCTGTCGCCTGGACCATGCCTGCCTGCCCATATTCCATGCATATCCAAGCAATCGCGCCTATGCGGCATGCGAACGCCGAGGAGGGCGGAGCCCCATCTCGACAACCCGGATTTCGCTTGAACTTGCCTCAGATTTGGGCGTTTCACAACATCACACCCTGCATGAGCCGGGCGTGCGCGGGAGATTGGCGGCCAGATCGATTGCGCCCGATTGTTGCAAACTCATATGTCCGTGCCTAAGCTCGGAACGCTCGCGCTGCGTGCGCCGCCCATGGCCTCGCGGGGAGGCGCGATATCGGAGGACGCATATGGGTTCTAACAACAAGACGCTCGCCGACCTCGCCTCGGCGCTCCTTGCGGGTTCAGTGCGCGTGGTCGACCTTTCCGCCCCGCTCGGCCCCGACACGCCGGTTCTGTACCTGCCGCCGAATATCGGAAAGAACACTCCGCCGGTGAAGGTGCATTCCATTTCGAAATACGATTCGGACGGGCCGTTCTGGGCGTGGAACTGGCTGGAGCTTGGGGAGCATACCGGCACGCATTTCGACGCGCCCCGCCATTGGATCAGCGGCAAGGACTATCCGGACGGGACAACGGACAAGATTCCGCCCAAAAACTTCGTCGCTCCAGTCAACGTGATCGACCGGTCGAAGGAATCGGCGCAGAATCCGGACTATCTCCTGACGCCCGACAGCATCAAGGAATGGGAGAAGGAACACGGCGAGATCGAGCCGGGAACCTGGGTGCTCCTGCGCACCGACTGGTACAAGCGCAATGGCAGCTCGGACACTTTCCTCAACGCCGACGATAAAGGCCCGCATTCCCCCGGACCGACGGCCGAGGCCATCTCCTATCTCGTCTCGAAGGGCGTGATCGGCTGGGGCCAGGAGACGGTCGGCACCGACGCCGGCTCGGCCGGCGGCATGGACCCGCCGTTCCCGGCGCATACGCTGATGCATAAGGCGAACCGCTACGGCCTCGCGAGCCTCTGCCAACTCGACCAGCTTCCGCCCAAAGGCGCCGTGCTGATCGCCGCGCCGCTGAAGTTCGTTGACGGCACCGGGTCGCCGGTGCGCGCGCTCGCCCTCGTCCCGGCCTGAGCGTAGCGGATGGGGGGAAGCGACATCGTCATCGTCGGCGGCGGGATCAACGGCCTCGTCGCAGCGGCGATGCTCGGCAAGAAGGGCCGCAAGGTCCTTCTTCTCGAGCGTAGCGACCGGATTGGCGGCTGCCTGCGCACCGAGGAGATCACCGCCCCGGGTTTCGTCCACGACGTGATGGCGACAACGCTGGTCCTCTTCCTGACGTCCCCGGCCTATGGCGCGATCGGCAAGGATCTCGAGGCGCGGGGCTTTGCGGTCGCGCATTCGGATCTGCCGACCGGCGTCATCCGTCCGGACGGATCGCATCTCCTGTTCTCCCGCGACCGCGCCCGCAATGTCGCGGCCTTCGAGGCCTGCGGCAAGGGCGACGGCGAAGCTTTTGCCCGCGATATGGACCGGATGGGCGCCGACGCGCCCTTCCTGTTCGCGCTGCTCGGCGGCCAACTCTGGTCGCGGCAAACGGCGACGCTCCTGGCGCGCGAAGCCTGGAAGCGCGGCCCCCGCGCGCTGGCGGCCTGGTTTGGCGAGGCGCTGCGCCCGGCGCGGCATTATCTCGAATCGACCTACGCTTCCGACGCCGATCCACGCGCTTTGGGCGCCGTGGGGCCTGCATTGCGGGCTCAATCCGGAGAGCGCCTATTCGGCTCAGATGATCAAGGTCATCGCGTTCGCAGTCGAGATGGCGGGCTGCCCGATCGCGATCGGCGGGGCGAAGACCTTGCTCGCCGCCTTCGAGAAGCTCATCGCCGATCAGGGCGGTCGCATTCAGTGCGGGGCAGACGTCGATCGGATCGAGGTCGGCGGCGACGGGCGCGCCCGCGCCGTGATGCTCGCCTCTGGCGAGCGGATCGAGGCCTCGCAGGGCGTCATCTGCTCGATGACGCCGACGCAGCTCTACGGCCGCCTGCTTCGCGACCATCCCATCTCGAAAACGATGGCGCAGCCGCTCAAGCACTATCGCTATGGCAAGGGCGACATGCAGATCCACTACGCCCTCGACGCGCCGCCGAAATGGAAGGGTGGCCCCGACCTTGGGAGCGTGGCCCTCCTGCATGTGACCCCCGGCCTCGACGGCGTCTCGCGCGCCGCCAACGAATGCGAGCGTGGGCTGCTTCCGGCGGAACCGACCATTTGCGTCGGCCAGCCGACCGCGCTCGACCCGTCACGGGCGCCCGATGGCAAGGCTATCCTGTGGCTGCAATTGCCCGAGGCGCCGCGCGTTCTCAAAGGTGACGCCAAAGGCGAGATCGCAACTCCCGCCGACGGACGCTGGACGCCGGAAATCCGCGAAGCCTACGCGGACCGCGTCGAGGCCCTGTTCGCCCGGCACATCGAAGGATTTCGCGAAACCGTCATCGCTCGAAAAGCCTATTCTCCCGCCGATCTCGAAACCATGAACGTGAACCTCGTCGGCGGCGACCCCTACGGCGGCTATTGCGGGCTCGACCAGTTTTTTCTTTGGCGGCCCTTTTCGGGCTCCACGAACCACAAGACGCCGGTCCCCGGCCTCTACCACATCGGAGCCTCGACCCATCCAGGGCCAGGCCTCGGCGGGGGCTCAGGGTTCCTGCTGGCCAACTCGCTCAAATGACCGACGAGACTATTTCCAAAGGGTCCCCGTTCGAGGACCATCTCTGGCTGCGCGGCGCGAGCGCCGGCGGGCGGCCCTCGCTCGGCCAGATCGGGCTGCAACAGTTCGCGCCCTATCTCATCAACAGCATCTCCCTGAGCTGGACGACGCATCTGGCGGCGGCGCTCAAGAAGCAGGACATGTCCACGACGAAAATGCGCGCGCTCGCCGTGCTCTCGATCTCCTCGCCGATGACCATCAACGAACTCTCGCAATATGCGCTCATCGAGCAATCGACGATGAGCCGCACCCTCGACACGCTCGCCGAACAGGGGTTCGTCGTTCGCAAGCCCCGCCCGGAGGATTTGCGCGTGCGCGAGGTCGATATCACGCAGGCCGGCCGCGACGCGTTTTCCAAGGTGTGGCCGACGATGTACGACGCGCTGCTCAAGCTCTTCGAAGGCGTCGACGACGAAGAATACAAGGCCTTCACCGCGACGATGCGCAAAATCATGACCAATATCCGTCGGCATGGGATCTGATCGCCAAGCCGCCGCCGCGACCTAGAACATTGTCTCATCAGGCCGAACCGTCATTGCGAAGAGCGTGAACGGCGAAGAAATCCCGCGATCTCAACGGGCGCCCATGGCGCTGTGGATTGCTTCGCTTCGCTCGTAGTGACGGCGCTTTGCAGTTCGGTGGAACAGCGCTGCAGAAGTTACACGATTCCGCGGCACACGCATGTCATCGTGCTCGGCCGGGTGGAAACCGCGACGAGCGGCGCCGAACTCGAGGCCGCTGCTCTACTGGCGGCGGGGTTACCGGGCGCTCGGACAGGATTTTGTCAGATCGCGCTCGTGATCCCGCCGTCGACATAGAGCATCTGGCCGGTCACGAAGCTCGAGGCGTCGGAGGCGAGATAGATCGCCGCGCCGATCAATTCGTGAGTTTCGCCCCAGCGGCCGAGGGGCGTCCTGCGTTCTAGCCAGTCAGAGAATTCGGCGTTCTTCGTCAAAGCTTCGTTGAGGTCGGTGCGAAAATACCCGGGCGCCAGTCCGTTGACGCGCACGCCCGCGACGCCCAATTCCGCAGCCATACCCTTCGTCATCATCTTCATCGCGCCCTTGGAAGCCGTGTAGGGCACAATCGATGGTCGTCCGAGTTCGCTCTGCACGGAGCAGACGTTGATGATCGAACCGCGCGCCCGCGCAACCATGCCTTTCGCCGCCGCCTGCGCCGCGAAGAATGGGCCGTAGACATTGAACCGCATGATCGCATCGAATTTTTCCGGCGGAAAATCGACGAACGGCGCCCGGTATTGAATTCCGGCGTTGTTGACGAGAATGTCGATTGCGCCAAGCTCCTCTTCGACGCGACTCACTTCGCGCAAAACCGCATCATGGTCCGTCACGTCGGCGATCGAAGTCGTGACTTTGAGTCCCTCGCTCCTGAGGGTCGATCCAGCAGCTTCCGTTCGCTCCCGGTCGCGGCCATTGAGGACGACGGTTGCGCCGGCGGACGCGAGCCCGCGCGCAAGCGCGAAACCGATGCCGCGATTGGAGCCTGTGACCAGCGCGACCCTGCCGTTCAGCGTGAAAAGATCGTCGAGGTAACTCAAGGGCGTTTCCTTTGGCGTGTCGATTTCACGCGCAGCCGTCGATGCGCATGAAACGCACCCCTTATCATGGAATCCGCACTTGCGAGGAATGCCCCGGCCACGGACGAGAGACCCCGCGAAAGACCAACCCTCCTGTCAAAAAGTATCAGTCCGCGTTGTTCGCAAGGGTGGTCAGTCCTCGCAATCGGGATTAGCCTGCGCATCAACAGCCGGAGCGGGCTTAAGGCCGCGCGCGGCGCTATGGCCGCCCCGCAAGCGGCCCGAAACAATGAGGGGTGAAATGCCTGGCAGTCTTTCCGGCAAGGTCGCCGCGGTCACCGGCGCCGCTTCAGGCATCGGACTCGAATGCGCGCGGGCCATGCTCGCCGCGGGCGCGCGGGTCGCGCTCGTCGACCGCGCCAGGGATCAGCTCCATTCGCTCTGCGCGGAAATGGGACAGGACGCGGTTCCGGTCGTCGTCGATCTGCTCGATCCCGCGAGCGTCGCCACGATGACGCCGGCGATTCTGGAAAAGTTCGGACAGCTTGACATTTTTCACGCCAATGCGGGCGCCTATATCGGCGGCGAGATCGTTCAGGGCGACCCCGACGCGTGGGACAAGATGCTCAATCTCAACATCAACTCCGTTTTCCGCACAATCCATGCGGTGCTTCCGCACATGATCGAGCGCAAGACGGGAGACATCATCGTCACGAGTTCGGTCGCGGGCTTCATTCCCGTCGTGTGGGAGCCGATCTACACGGCCTCGAAATTCGCGGTCCAGGCGTTTGTCCATACCGTGCGGCGCCAGATTTCAAAACACGGGGTCCGCATCGGCGCCGTCGCTCCCGGGCCGGTCGTGACGGCGCTGCTCAGCGACTGGCCGAAAGCCAAGATGGAGGAGGCGCTCGCCGCCGGAAGCCTCATGCAGCCAAAGGAAGTGGCGGACGCCGTGATGTTCATGCTGACGCGCCCGCGCAATGTGGTGATCCGCGATCTCGTGATCCTTCCGCAGAGCGTCGACCTCTGACGCCTCTTTCCGAGCGCCGAGCCCGCTGAGGCCACATGCTCACGACATTGTGTCAGAGTCGGCGTCACGGCCTCGTCGTGTCGGCGTTGAGGGGAACGGTCGCGGCGACGTATCATGCGCTCGACGCCGCAGCGGCGTTGCACGGCAGAGGAAACCGATATGGCTAAGGCCGGCGCCGGGCGCCTTGCGATCACACTGCTCGCGGCGCTTTCGGCTTGTGCGCCCGCCTTTGCCCAGTCCGAGCCCAACTCGGCGGCCGCCACGGCCGCTCCCGCCTCGGCGGCGAAGGCCGATGAATTTCTGCTCACCATCTTCCTCAAGCACGACGAGTCGAAGCCGCTGCCTGAAATCAACAAGCAGCTAGAGGCTCAAGGCTTCTTCAAAAACTTCCCGCCGCCCGGCATTGAAGTGGTCTCGTGGTATGTGATGATGGGCATCGGGCAGGTCGTGACGCTACGCGTGCCGGCCGCGCGCCTGCGCGAGGTCAACCGGGCCATCGAAATGACCGCCTGGGGCGGCTTCCGCACCGAATTCTATCCGACCTACGACTACAAGGCAGAGGCCTTGCGCCGCCACGCGGGCGCGCCGGCGAATTAGACTTCAAGGTGCGCGCCAAATCACATTGCCGACATCGTCGGCGACCAAGAGCGAGCCGTCGGCTCCAATGGCCTCGCCGACTGGCCCAGCCATAGGACTTCGCGTTCGTCGGGCGGCAGAGAGCCAGACAGGATGTCTCGCGTAGGCCCGGAGGATCGGCCGTTCTCAAACGACACGAACGACCCGCGGCATCCGGGAAGCGTCCTCCAATTCCACGCCCCACGGTTGCCAATCGCCGTTCCCTCCGGAAAACCCGACGAGGGACGGCTGCAACCCCTTGTCGTATGCCGTCGTGTAGTCAATGGTGCGTGCAGTGCATCAAGCCCTGACACCATCGTCGAGACCCCGCCGGCCCCTCAGGCCCCCGTCCTCGCGTGCGATCATGTCGGAAGGACTATTGCAATGACGCCAGAACTCCAGGCGTTGTCTTTCCGAGCCGGGGCGGTGTTCACGCCCGGCGCTCCCATCAACGAAAGGGAGCTGTTCGCAGGCCGGCAAGATCAAGTCTTGAAAATCATCGACGCGGTGTCCCAGCGCGGCTGCCACGCAATCCTTTACGGGGAGCGCGGCGTGGGCAAGACCTCATTGTCCAACATGATTTCCGCCTTTCTCGCGAACCGCATGGCTTTCGTGATCTCTCGAACGAATTGCGACATATCGGACAGTTTTTCGTCGTTGTGGATGAAAGCGCTAAAGGACATCGAGGCCTCGCGACGGCAACCTCAAGCTGGACTTTCGGTCCGGCCGCCCGTTCCGCCGACTCCTCTCCTCGACAATGAGACCATGACGCCCGACAGCGTGCGCCGGGCCCTGCAGGAATTGTCGTCCACAGCTTCGCTTATCGTCATTTTCGATGAATTCGATCGGATCAAAAATACCGACATCATCACAGCGATGGCGGACACCATAAAAGCGCTGTCCGATAACTCCGTCAACGCGACAATCCTGATCATCGGCGTCGCGGAATCGGTCAACGAGCTAATCCGAGAGCACCAGTCCATCGAAAGGGCGTTGGTCCAGGTGCCGATGCCAAGAATGTCCGACGCCGAGATTAGAGGGATTATCGATAAGGGCCTTGCCCGACTGACAATGGGCATCGACGGCGCGGCTCGCGACGAGCTTGTGCTGTTTTCGCAAGGCGTCCCCTACATCGCGCATTTGCTCTGCATTTACAGCTGTCGTGCGGCTCTCGCCGGGGGAAGAAAAACCATCTACTCTTCTCATGTCGAACAGGGAATGAGGCGCTCGCTCGATCAGTGGCAGCAATCCATAAAGGCGCTCTACACCCAGGCGATCGAAAGCGCTCAACCGAACGGCATCTACAAGGAACTGTTGCTCGCCTGTGCGCTCGCGGAAGTCGACGATCATCGATATTTTCCGGTATCTGCGCTCAAGCAACCGCTCGCGCAAATCACCGGGCGGAATTACGAGGCGCTACTCTACGGGCGTCGCTTGAAGGAGCTCAGCGAGCCGGCGCGAGGACGGGTTCTTCAACGTGTGGGAGAATCCTTCCGTCTACGCTATCGAATCGCAAATCCAATCCTGCGGCCTTACATCATCATGCGCGGCGTCGAGGAAGGGCTCATCAACAAGACCCTTATTCCGGAATGGAGAAGCGCCAGAGACGAACAGATGGAAAGGTCCGGGTGATCCAAGTCGATCATAAGCGTCCCGCGCAAATTATTGCGAGCCGCCTTTCCGACCGTCGCCCCTCCTCCGCATAGCCGCGTTGCGCTCCGCCGCTCCAAGCCAGCGCGGCGACAAAGCTACAACGCGGCCCTAAAGCCTCACCCACCCGACACGCGCCAGATCACGTCGCCGACATCGTCAGCGACGAGAAGAGACTTGCCGTCCGCGCCAATTGCGACGCCGACCGGCCGCCCGTAGGATTCGCGTTCGTCGGGCGACAGGAAGCCGGAGAGGATGTCTCTCGGTGGTCCGCACGGCCGGCCGTTCTGGAACGGCACGAACACTACCCGGTATCCAGAGAGCGTGCTCCGGTTCCACGACCCATGCTGGCCGATCGCCATTCCCTCCGGAAACCCCGGCAAGGTTCCGGCTGGCATCCAGCAAAGGCCGAGCGAGGCGGTGTGGCCGCCCAGCGCGTAGTCGGGCGTGATCGCCTTGGCGACCAGGCCTGCATTCTGCGGCACGCGATCGTCTATCGTTCGGCCCCAGTAGCAGTACGGCCAGCCGTAGAATCCGCCCTCGCGAACCGATGTCAGGTAATCGGGCGGCGTCTCGTCCCCGAGCCCGTCGCGTTCGTTGACGACGGTCCAGAGGACTCCCGTGCTCGGCTCCCAGGCGAGGCCAACGGGATTGCGCAATCCAGACGCGAAAATCTCGTTGCGGCCGCTTTCGAGGTCCAGCCGATAGATCGCGGCGCGCCCCTCCTCCGCCTCCATGCCGTCGTCGGCGATGTTGGTGAGCGAGCCGACCCCGATATAGAGGGCTTTTCCATCTGGGCTCGCCAGCAGGCTGCGGGTCCAGTGGCCGCCGGTCTTAAAGGTCGTCAACCTTTGGCCCGGTCCGGCGAGACGCGTCGCGCCGGGCGTATAGGGAAAAGCGACGACGCCGTCTGTGTTTCCGACATAGAAGGCGCCCCCGGCGATGGCCATGCCGAAGGGCTGGCTGAGACCTTCGAGAAACGTCTCGCGGAACTCGGCGGTCCCATCGCCATCAAGATCGCGGAAAAGGGTGATGCGGTTCGGGCTCTCCCCGATCGCCGCAGCCCTGCGCAATGTGCTGACCATCGCATAGTCGAAAATCGATCGGATTGGCGGGGCGGGCATCAGCGCCTCGGCCACGAACGTGTCGCCATTGGGCAGGACATGAATCGAGCGCGGGTGCTTGAGGCCGGTCGCGAAGGCGTTGACCTTCAGGCCAGGCGCGGCGACCGGCGTCTCGCCGTTCCGCCAGCCGCGCGCGGTCGGCATCTTGAGGGTCGGCGCTTTCCCTTGCGGCCGTCCCGAGGGAATGACCGGCGCGGCGCCCACGGCTTGCTCTCGCGGCTGATACCTTCTGCGCAAGACGATGGCTACGGCGCCGACCCCGGCGACGAGGCGCGCGAATAGATCAGTGGCGGCCATGCAGTCTTCTCCCCTCGGCAATAGCGAATCGGCCAGACACGCTCGATGAAGGCGGGTCTCAAGGCACGAGCACCGCCGCGCCTTCTAGCCGGCCCGAACGCAGATCGTCGAGCGCCTGATTGGCCTTCTCCAGCGGATAGGGCGTCGTCGTCGTCTTGACCTCCGCCTTCGGCGCCACTCCCAAAAACTCGACGCCGTCGGCGCGGGTGAGATTGGCGACCGAGGCGACGCTGCGCTCGCCCCACAGGATGTCGTAGGGGAAGGACGGAATATCGCTCATGTGGATGCCGCCGCAGACCACTTTTCCGCCTTTCTTCACGGCTTCTGAGCGCGGCGGGAACGAGCGCGCCGACCGGCGCGAACAGGATGGCGGAATCGAGTTCCACGGGCGGCTTTTCGTCCGAGCCCCCCGCCCATTCCGCGCCAAGCGAGCGGGCGAAAGCCTGACCCTTCTCGTCGCCCTCTTTCGTGAAGGCGAAGACGCGGCGGCCCTGCCAGCGGCAGACTTGCGCGATGATGTGCGCCGCCGCCCCGAACCCGTAAAGACCGACCGCCTCGCCCTCGCCCGCCATCTTGAGCGAACGCCAGCCGATGAGGCCCGCGCAAAGAAGGGGCGCGCTCGCGACCGGATCGAGATCGTCGGAGAGCGCGTAGATGAAATCGGCGTCGGCGATCGTGTGGGTCGCAAAGCCGCCGTCGCGCGTGTAGCCGGTGAAGATCGGGGTGTCGCACAGGTTTTCGCGCTGGCTTACACAATAGGGACAGTGACCGCAGGCGTGGCCGAGCCAGGCCACGCCGATCCGCGCACCCGGCCGCCAGTCTACGCCCTCGCCGACGGCGTCGACGCGGCCGACGATCTCGTGACCCGGCACGATCGGGAGCTTCGGGTTAGGAAGCTCGCCGTCCACGACATGCAGATCGGTGCGGCAGACGCCGCAAGCCTCGATCTTCACCCTCACCTGACCGGGACCGGGATCGGGATCGGGCCGCTCCTCCATGATGAGCTTTTCGTGGGGGGCGTTGAGGACCATGGCGCGCATGGGCGCATACCTATCACGAGAAGCCGGGAATCACTCCGATTCCCGCCGCGGGTCGGTCATCCGGCTCGCCATGAGGTCGCCGCTTGCCTCCAGGACGGGATAGGCGGCGCCGGCGATCAGATGGTCATTCAGCCGCTTGATGTCGCGGACGACGTCGAGCGGCAGCGCCTGCGCCCCGGCGTTCTCGCGAAACTGCGCCAGATGCGCGCGGATCGCATCCGCTTCCCGCTTGCGGAACTCCGTCTTCTGTTCGGTGAGCGCCCGCGCGGCTCGCGGGTCGCCTGTCATGAAGACGGAAGCCGCGGCGTGCAAATTGCCGCGCACGGCCTCGAACGTCGCCTCGATCTCGCGCTCCGCCTCGGAACCCAGTTCGAGTCCCCGCTTCCGCTGCTTGGACGCGAATTGCAGGATGTTGCGCTCAATCACGTCGCCAGCGCTTTCGAGATTGAAGGAGAAGGCGAGAATCGCCTGAAGCCGCCGGTGTTCTTCGTCGGTCAGACTGTCGGGATCGAGCCGCATCACGTAACGCTTGATCTCGCCGTTCAATGCGTCGAGCACGTCATCGAGGCGACGGTTTCGAGCGATGGCCTCGCGATCGGGTCGGCGCAGCAAGGCGTCCGCGGCGCCCTCGATCATCGAATCGAGCACGTCCACCATGCGGAGAGCCTCGCGCGCGGCGTGGCCGAGCGCGATCGCGGGCGCCTCGACCGCGCCTTCGTCGAGATAGAGCGGCCGTGACGGGTCGGCGGCCTCGATCCGATCGGGCAGCATGCGCTCCATGAGGCGCGCGAGCGGCTGAAGCAGCGGCAGCATGGCCAGAGCGATCGCGAGGTTGAATCCGGTATGAAAATCCGCGACTGCGCGGGAAAGATCGGGTTCGATCTGGGCGAGGCTCCGCCCGATCCATGGGATGAGCGGCAGCGCGACGGCGGCGCCGAGACAGCGTGTCGCGAGATTGCCGAGCGCCAACCGCTTGCCCGCTATGTCCGCGCCTCGCGCTCCTTCAAGCAGCGGGTTCAGCGCCGTCCCGATATTGGCCCCGATCATCAGCGCGATGGCCGAGTTCAGCGGCACGACGCCTCTCGCCGTCAGCGACATCACGAGGAGCGCAACCGCGACGCTCGAATGGGCCGCCCAGGCCATGAGCACGCCGAACAGAGCCGAGACGATCGGATCGGTGGCGATCGCCCCCATAAGAATCCTGAGGCTCGGCACGTCCTCGTAGGGGGTTACGATCTCGAGAAGCCGCGAGAGCGCGATCAGCATCAGTCCCAAGCCGATCGCGACGCGGCCGAGATCGCGCGTCCGGCTCCCACCCGCGCGGAACGCGATCACGCCGGCAAGCAGTAGGAGCGGGGACAATTCGGAAACATTGAAGGAGAGCGCCTGCACGATCAGCGTCGTGCCGACATTGGCGCCGAGCATGGCGGCAAGCGCGGGAACCAGCGCCACGAACCCACCCGCCGCGAAGGAAGCGACCATGAGCCCTGTCGCGGTCGAACTTTGCAGGACAGCGGTGACGCCAAGGCCGGCGGCGAAGGCGCTGAGCCTTCCGCGAAAGGCGCGCGCGAGAATACGGCGAAGGTCGGCTCCGAATGCGCGCTGCACCCCGCTTTGCACCATATGGACGCCCCACAGCAGAAGGGCGACGGCGCCGGCGAGGTTCAGAAGGCTGAGCGAAGCGTCCATTCGGGCTCACGACACGTCACTGGACGTAAGATGGGGAGTTACGAGCCGAATGTGGCGCGTCGCCTGAGACGCTTCAACCTCGAAATTGTTCCTATAGCCGCAAGCCTATTTCGGGCGGCGCGGCACGATCAGGCTCGCGACGGTGATCTGAACCGGCTCGCCATTCTGGTTCAACGTCGTCGAGCGGACCTTGATCAGCCCCTGCTCCGGGCGCGACTTCGACGGACGCACCTCCAAAATCTCGCTTTCAAGGCTCAGCGTGTCGCCTGGCCGCAACGGCCGGGGCCAGGAGACCTCGCCGCCTGCCCCGATAATCCCGCCCGCCGGCCGAAGCTCGCCATCGACGAGGAGCCGCATCGTCAAGGCTGCGGTGTGCCAGCCGCTCGCCGCAAGGCCACGAAAGAACGTCGGCTTGGCGGTCTCTTCGTCGAGATGGAATGGCTGGGGGTCGAACTCGGCCGCAAACGCCTTGATCGCTTCCGCCGTGACAAGCAAAGGCCCCGGCGAGGGGAAAACCTGCCCGACTTCGTAGTCTTCCAGGTAACGAAGCGGGCGGGTCTCCGAGGTCATGCCCGCGCCGCTCCCTGCGCCTGAGCGGTCCCGCGAAACCATACGCCCGACTTCACCGCGAGAGCCACGATGATTCCGTAGGCCGCCAGCCCCGCCGCGAGCATCGCGAAGATCGCCGTCAGCGATCCCGTCAGGCGGTAGGCGATCCATCCGCCGCCAACCGCAATGGCAAGCCGAGCAAAACCGCCGAGAAGCGGCCAGAGCAAACGTCCCGCGCCCTGCGAGGCGAAATAGAGGGACAGACCCAGCCCGAAAAAGCCGTAGGTTGGACCCACCGTGCGCAGATAGTCGGAGCCTGTGGCGATCATCACCGGATCCGACCCGAAAAGCCTGAGCCATGCGGCCGGCCAGATCGCTGCCGCAAGTCCGATCGCCTGGGTGACGCCGAAGGACAGCAACCCGCCGATCATCGCGATGCGCATTGCGCGCTCCCTCTGACCGGCCCCGATATTCGTGCCGACCATCGCGACCATCGGCGCGCCAAGCCCGAAAACGAGCGGGATCAGCAGATATTCGAGGCGTGTCGCGGTGCCGTAGCCAGCGACCGCGTCCGGTCCGGCCGCCGCGCCGACAAGGCCGGTGGTGAGAGAGACGGTCAATGTCGTCTGAAGCGCGCTCAGCGAACCGACGCCGCCCACACGCAGGATGTCGGCGAAAAACTCCGGCCTGAGGCTGGCCCAGCGCAACCGGACAAGGCTTCCCCCGGAGAGGATTGGCCAGGCGAGGATCGCGCCCATGAGGATCGTGGTCCCGACCACCGCCACGCCGCCTCCTGCAACGCCAAGCGCCGGGATTGGCCCGAAGCCGAATATCAGCATTGGCGACAGCGGGATCAGCAGCGCGACGCCGACGCAAATCACCATCGAGGGGAACAGCATGTTCCCCGTGCCGCGAATCACGCTCGCAAGCCCATTGGTGAGCCACAGCAACGTGTTGCCGGCGAAGACGATGTTCGAATAGGTCATCGCGGCTTCGAGCGACCCGTCGCGTCCACCCATAGCGGAATAGAGGCGCCGGCCGAAGACGAGAAAGAGCGCGGAGGTCGCAAGACCGAGCGCGAGATTGATAAGCAGCGCATGCAGGACGAGCGCGTCGGCGTCCGCGCGTCGTCCGGAGCCAAGGGCGCGCGCCACCGCTGAGGAAATCCCGCCGCCGACCGCCCCGGCCGAAAGCATGCCCATCATCATGAAACCGGGAAAGACGAGCGCCATTCCGGTCAGCGCGTCGGTCCCGAGATGCGACACCCACCACGTCTCGATGAGACCGGTCGAAGCCTGCGCAAGCATGACAAGGACATTCGGCCACGCGAGGCTGAGCAGCGTCGCCACGATCGGTCCTTCGAGCAGCACTCGCGTGCGAGGGCTCATGACCGGCGGAGCGACGGCGGCGGGGGAGACAACGGACGCGCTGACCGGCCCGGCCGCCTCGAGCGGCGGGGTTCTTGCGAATGCGCTCATTGGCTTAAAACTCCGTCAGGGCGCGGTATCGAGCCGCCGCGTACGAAGGCGTTCCGCGCGGGCCGCGAGCCGCGCCCTCGTCGCATCGGTCGCGGCGGGGCCGGGGACCAGGGCGAATTCGGACGTTGCGATCGGCCGCCCAGTCCTCCGGTCGACAAGCAGGGGATCCGCCTCAGCGCCAGTCTTCGCGTGCGCGACGGTGATGCTCGCGCCCTCGGGCGCAAAATGGCGGTTTCCGAAAGCCAACAGGGACAACAGCACCTGCCGAAAGTCGTGGCCTCGTCGCGTAAGAATATATTCGTCCCGCGGCGGCTTTTCGCTGTAGCGGCGCTTCTCCAGCATCCCCGACTCCACGAGAGCAGAGAGCCGGCGCGTCAGCATGTTCGGCGCGATGCCGAGGCTCTTCTGGAACTCGTCAAACCGGGTCATCCCGGCCGCCGCGTCGCGGAGGATCAGGATGCTCCACCATTCGCCAACCCGATCGAGGCTGCGGGCGATGGGGCAATCCATGCCGCTGAAGCTGGTTTTCTGCATGAGACCGCGTTAGCACGGTCACTATCTTTATGCAAGTTACAAAATGCACATTTCTGGTGGGGAGCGGAAGGGGAACGGGTGGCGCGCGGATTACTTGTGTTTTTAGGAATTCAATATACAATCATTCCCATGATCAGAACCGTTGTCGCCGGCCCGACCGAGGTGACCGTTCGCTCGTCGTCATGGCCGACCTGGCGACGGAGGGCGGCGGAATTGCGAGACAAAGCGCGCACCGAAACTCGCCGCAACACGAAAACGCGAAAGTTGCAGAATTTGACACTTAAATCATTGAAAAGGTTAGTCAGACAACAAAACGAGGCGCCTCCCTTTCCCGCGCGCAGCTGCCTGTCGAAGGGCCTCCGGGTCGCCGGGAACCCGCGAAAGCGCGACACGCATTGGAAGCCGCCACGAACGCGGCCGGTGGGCGCCGGCCTTCGTCAGGCGAGGCCGGCCGCCCTTGCTCACTGCGCCAAGGCGCGGCTATAAGCCCGGCGCTTTTCCCTTCAATCGCAAACTTTTCGGAAGCGCCCCATGGCCGTTCAACGCACCTTCTCGATCCTCAAGCCCGATGTGACCCGTCGCAATCTGACCGGCGCGGTCAACCAGCGGATCGAGGCCGCCGGCCTGCGGATCGTCGCACAGAAGCGCGTCCACATGACCAAGGCGGAGGCCGAGACCTTTTACGGCGTCCATCGCGAGCGCCCCTTCTTCGGCGAGCTCGTCGGGATGATGACCGCGGCGCCGGTCGTCGTGCAGGTGCTTGAGGGCGAGGACGCCATCCAGAAGTATCGGACCGTCATGGGCGCGACCAACCCGGAGAAGGCCGACGCCGGCACGATCCGGAAGGACTTCGCCCTCTCGATGGGCGAGAATTCCGTCCACGGTTCGGACGCCCCGGAGACGGCCGCGGCCGAGATCGCGCAGTGGTTTTCGGGCAACGAGATCGTCGGATGACAATTTGGCGGCGGGCCTCGTCCCGCCGCGTCACTTGGCGGCGGGCTCCAGCCCAACGCCTTTGTTGACGAAGCGGAGCGTGTAGGCGGTCTTGTAGTCGGTCCGCGGATCGACCATTCCGATCTTCACCATCTTGTCGAAGAAGTCATGCCAGCGGGCGTCGGTCATCGCGCCGATCCCAAGCTTCAGGGCCTCCCCGGATTCGACCATCTCGTGCTCCTTGAGTGAAGCGACGGCAAAGGCGATCTCGTTGTCCGTGATGTCTGGATTCGACTGACGGATCATGGCGTTGGCGGCGGAATTATCGCCGTGAAGATAGTTGCGCCACCCGATGATCGAAGCGTCGACGAAGCGCTGCACGAGATCGGGAGTCTTGGCGACGATCTCGTCGCGGGTCACGATCAGCGTCGCGTAGGTCGAGTAGCCGTGGTCGGAAAGCAGGAAGACGTTCGGGCGAAAGCCGCCCTGCTTCTGGATCGCGTAGGGCTCTGAGGAGACATAGCCCTGCTGGATGGACATCGGGTTGGCGATGAAAGGCGCGGAGTTGAAATTGTAGGGGCGGACGTATTGGTCCTTGAAGCCATAGGCGAGTCTCAGCCACGCGTAGAAGGTGTTGATGGCGCCAGCGCCAAGATAGACGGGCTTTGCTTTCGGCAGGTCCTCCCAATGATCCAGCCCAACGCCCGGATGCGACATGAGGATCTGGGGGCTTTTCTGGAAAACGGCGGCGACCGCAATAAGGGGCAGCTTGCTCTCGGCGGAGAGGAGGTTGCCAATGATGTCGCCGCCCATGAAGAAGTCGAGCTTGCCGAACAGGAGAAGCAGTCCGCCATTGGCCTGCGGGCCGCCGGGAACGATCGTCACATCGAGCCCGTATTTCGCGTATGTGCCGTCGGCTGCGGCCTGATAGAACCCCCCGGCGGCAGGGTCGGCCAGCCAGTTGGTCCCAAATCTGACCTTGTCGAGCGCGAGGGCAGGCGCGGCCAGCAGGCAGAGAACCAGCGCAATCGGCGAGACGCCGCCCGTTTCCCAACATCCTTCTCAACGGGGCCTCCCTTCCCTCATGCCCGCCCGACCGAAGCCGGCAGTGTGAGGGCGATCCTGCGCTGCCCGAGCCGTAATGGAAAGGGCGATTTAGGCGCGTGGCGCGCTGAGTGAGGGTTGAGAGCTTCAGCGACGCGAAGCCCTCCCTCGTCGGGGCAAAACAGACTTGGCGGCGCCGCCGAGATGGATGTCCGCGAGGTCGTCAGCGAGAGCGCGGCAGACCCGGCATAAGCTCCCGCCGGCCAAAAAACTCGAACGGACATCTCCACTCGAGGAGACCAACCGTCGTCGCATCGCGGGCCTACCCCCGCAACGTGTCTTTATAGATGCGCCCGCCTTTCATAATTACAGCGAGGCTCGTTTCTGGCGTGGCGAGAAGCGCAAGGTTGGCGATGGGATCGCCGTTCACGACGAGAAGGTCCGCGAGCGCCCCCTTCTCCACGACGCCCAGCTTTCCCGAGTAGGGGTTGCGCGGTCCCGACAGCGCAAGGAGTTCGCCATTGACGGCGGTCGCCGTCCTCGAGAATTTCCGCGTTGTCGTACCAATGCATGAGATGGGTCAGCATCCTGCCCTGGCCCGCGGCGAGATGACTTGAGAACAGCAAATCCGAACCGAATGCTGTCTTGATTTTGTACTCTTTCGCCAGCGGATAGAGCGTGTTCGTCCCGGCAAACACCTGGTGCGCGTTGATGCGGCTCTGGCCCGTTAACGCGCCGGTATCCTCTTCGCTGAGGAAGGGCTGCGTGCTGAGCCAGACACCCCTCTCCGCCATCAATTTCGCCGTCGCCTCGTCCATGAGATGGCCGTGCTCGATGCATTGGACGCCGACATTGAGCGCCCGACGGATTGCGGCCGGCGGATAGGCGTGCACCGCGACATAGGTGTTGCGGTCGGCTGCGGCCTCGACGCCTGCTCGCATTTCCGGCTCGCTGAACGTCAGCATGTCGAGCGTGGTCCGAGGCGAAGACACGCCCCCTCCTCCAACCAGCTTGATCTGGGAGGCCCCCTGAAGGAGTTGCTCCCGGACGCGTAACCGGACCTCGTCGGCATTGTCGGCGATGTTGGCGGCGCCGGTCCGCTCAATCTCGCTAATGGGCCCACCGGGACTGCGCGGGAGGGCCGAGAGCGGGCGCATGTCTCCGTGCCCGCCCGTGGTCGTGATCATGGCGCCGCACGGATAGATGCGTGGTCCCCGACGAGTCCGTCGTCGATCGCCTGCTTGAGCGCAAACGAGGGGCCGCCAAGGTCTCGCACCGTCGTGAAACCGCGCATGAGCGTGCGTTCGGCCTCGGCGCTGGCGGCAAGGAAGATATAGCCGATATCGGCCGAAAGCAGGCTTGAGATCGGAAGCGCGGCAAAGATCGTATGCCAGTGCGCGTCGATAAGGCCGGGCATCACTGTCCGTCCGCCGCAATCGATGATCCTTGCGCCGTCCGGAGCGCCAGCGTCTCCCGTCGCGACGGCGCTGATGCGGTCTCCCTCGATGAGCAGCCGAAGTCCACCGCGCAAGGAGCTGGACTGCCCGTCGAACAGCAGGAAATTCGTCAAGACGATCGGCGGCGGTTCTTCGCTCTGCGCGTGCGCGCGGCGAAGGAAACCGAGAGACGTGAGCGAGGCGCCCACGCCGGCGATAAACCCGCGTCGCGAAAGGGCCTCGTCAATCCGACGCGTTAACGACTGGATCTGTGGCCGGCAGCAGACGCAGCCGCCGCGCCCGTCGATGTCTCCTTCATCGTCTGAGGTGCAGGAAAACATGCGGTCACCTCACGATCGTGTGGTTTTGCTGCGACGCTGGCCCATCGAGGCGGGCTGAAAGAGTACCAGGCTTTCGAGTTCTTTGCGGGCATGGGGACAGCCTGGGCATCCGTTCGCGGAAGCTGGCGAAGCCTCCGCGAGAGTTTTGACCCAAACGGCCCTCTAAGGCGAGCCTGTAGAGGACCGCGGGTCCTTCCCGAGTGAAGAAACGCCGGTGGGATCTCCGCCCGCTTAGGAGGGAACGAAGCGAACCGAACTCGCTGCGCGCCGAAACGCTATGCGATTTTGCTTGGGCGAGAACCGGTCGCCAGGCCGCGCGGCGAAGGATGAACGCGATGTAACTAACTGGAAAGTTGAAGAATTCATCTGGCCCACGAGATCTTCGACACTTGGCGCCAAGGCGCGCCGCGGCAAGGGGGTTTCAAATGAGAGGCCAACGTTCGGATTTGAAGGACTACCGCAACTACGCTGCGTCTACCGCGATTAAGAGCGGTCTTCCATCGGCCCACGATCCGGTCGAGGGGACCCGGCTAATCCGGGCATTCCTACGGATCACAGACCCTCAGGTTCGCTTGGCGATCATCCACATGGTGGAGCAGGCTGAATCTGATCCGGCGAAAACGCAGGGCTAGCTTAGTCGTCTCCCGACCTCGCGGGCGGCCCGACCTCTGTGGGCCGCCCATAATACGGATCGGCGCCGTTCTGCGTCGCCCATGTAACGGCTGTGTGGCCGAGAATGGGCGGGTTACGTCGCCTAGACCTGCCGACTTGGCAGGCGCCGCAATTGTGAACTACGCCGATGTTATCTTGCAGAGCCAAGTTCAAATTGCGTCGGCCTTCTCTGGGTTGGTCGCGCCCATGACCGTCCGATACTTCTGGATGGCGTCCTCGCCCTCAAGCACCTGCACGACGACCGAGAGGGCGCACCGGCTTTCGTTTTTGACATGATGGAGTTGGAGCGGCCCCAAGTGGACCGGGCTGTGCTCGCACTTCTGAAAACAAAGGAATTGCATCCGGCGGATTTCATGATTCGAGCTGACCGGATGGCGCGGCTCAATCCGGAATTGGCAAGGACCGTCGCAAGCGCCATCAGCGAAATAGTCTTACTTTGATGGCGGGGACGCCAGTCGAAAAACTGTGCGGACTATCCGGTTGGGACTCGCCGCGCTTCAGGTTCGCTCGCCATTGTCGCTCTTAAAATGGGCGCGCGCACGCGAGACCCTTCCGAAATAGTATCTGACGCCATTTCGGCCCTCATGCTTCCCACGTCGCCAGGATTGAGACCGCTTTCGCCGGATCGCTCTGAACGCGGTAGATCACTTGGATGACGCCCGCCGCTTTCGCGACCTCAGAAACTCCGCACCCCTAGCTAGCATGTCTCGGATTAGGCCCAACTGCTCATGATCGAATGTCGGCTTTCGACCCCGATAGGACGCAGGCTAATTGGCCCTCGCGCGCGCTATTCCGGCTTTCTGGGCCTCTTTGGTCGCTTCTGCCTGCGCTGGGCCGTCGCGGCCATGAAGGCAACCAGCGCGTCCCGCACGGCCTTCTGGACCGGATCGTTTGCGGCGCCGTCGAGCGTCAGCCCATGGATGACTGTGGATGCAAGGGTTAGTCCGTGTACCCTCTTCGGGGGTACATGAAATCTCGACGTCGAGTCTGAGCAACGCGTGCGGCCATTCGACCCAGTCGATCTTGAACCGAAGTTCGGTTATCCAGAGCAGTTCGGACTATAGGCCAAAGCGTAGGCTTTTATGCTTGGCGTCGGAGCTTCGGGTCTCGAAACATGAAACTTTCACGCCGCGTGTTCAACGCGCAACTCGTAGCCTTAGGAGGCAGCCTAGCCCGCCCGACCGCCTCGAGAGCGGACACCGTCCTCTCTGGACTGATGCTCGACTCAAGATCGCGGTTAACGGCCACGCACTGGGGCATCATCCGGGCCTATGTGCAATCGGGCCGTCTTACCCGGATCGAGCCGTTCGAGAAGGACGCGTTCGCGCCGTCTCCGGTCATTCAAGCCCTTCAGGATCAGGTCTATTCGCCCACACGCGTCAAGTACCCCATGGTCCGAAGCGACTATCTCAACAATCCCGGCAAAAGCGACACCACCAATCGCGGCAAGGGCAATTTCGTGCGCGTGAGCTGGGAGGACGCCTATTCACTCGTAGCCGGCGAATTGCAGCGCGTGAAGAATCAGCACGGCAATACCGCGATCCACACCGGCTCAACCGACTGGCATTCGCCCGGCAAGCTGCATAACTCGTCTGTGCTCGTTCGGCGGATGTTGGGTCTGCACGGCGGTTTCGTCGACAACACCGGCGACTTCTCGATCGCAGCCGCCATGGTGATCATGCCGCACATCGTCGGGGGTCTCGAGGTCTATAGCCAGCCGTCCGCGTGGCCGACCGTCATCGAACACAGCGATCTGGTGGCGTTGTGGGGCTGCAATCTGCTCAAGAACAATCAGATCGGCTGGGACCCGACCGACCATACCGCCTATGAATACATGGCGAAGTTGAAGGAAAAGGGCACGCCGGTCATTTCCATCGACCCTAGGCTCAGCGACGCCGCCCAGTATTTCGGCGCCGAGTGGATCGCTCCCCGACCCAATACGGACACGGCGCTGATGCTGGGGCTCGCGCATGTTCTCTACACGGAAAAGCTTCACGACCAAAAATTCCTCGACACCTATACAGTCGGTTTTGACAAGTTCCTGCCCTATCTGCTCGGCGAATCCGACAAGACGCCGAAGACTCCGGAATGGGCGGAGAAAATTACGACCGTGCCGGCAGACAAGATCCGTGAACTCGCGCGCCGTCTCGTCAAAGGCCGCACGATGATCATGAGCGGTTGGTCTATCCAGCGTCAGGACCACGGCGAACAGACTTACTGGATGCTGGTGACGCTCTGCTCGATGATCGGCCAGATCGGTCTGCCGGGCGGAGGGTTCGGCCTTTCCTACCATTACGCCAATGGCGGCTCACTAACCGCCAAATCGGCGCCCCTCGGGGGCATCACCGTCGGCGACAACCCGGTCAAGGACGTCGTGCCTTACGCCCACGGCCTCAACGATCTGCTCCTGAATCCGGGCGCGACCGCTGACTACAATGGCGGCAAGGTGACATATCCCGACATCCGCCTTGTCTATTGGTGTGGAGGAAGCCCGTTCACCCATCAGTTCGATCGCAACAAACAGATCCAGGCGTGGCGAAAGCCGGAGACGATCATCGTCCACGAGCAGTTCTGGACGTCAACCGCCAAGTTTGCCGACATAGTGCTGCCGGCCAACACCACTTTCGAGCGCAACGACATCGTCGCTTGCAGCGAGTACAGCGGCCGCTACATTGTCGCGATGCCGCAACTCGTGGAATCGCAGTTCGAATCGAAGAGCGACTTCGACATTCTCGCCGGCATCTCCGATAAGCTCGGCTTCAAAGACAAGTTCACCGACGGTAAGAGCGAGATGCAATGGGTCGAGCAGCTCTACGACGAAGCTAAGGCGGCGGCGAAGAAAGACGGCCTTGACATGCCAGCCTTCGCCGACTTCTGGAAAGGCGAGGGCTATTTCGAGTTCCCCGTCCCGGAGGAAGCCAAGTCCTACACGCGCTACGCCGATTTCCGCAAGAACCCCGTAGCTAGCGCGCTCGGCACGCGGTCGGGCAAGATCGAGATCTTCTCCAAGACAATCGCCGACTTCAAGTACGACGACTGTCCGGGCCATCCGACTTGGCTCGATCCCATCGAGTGGCTGGGCTCCGAAAAGAGGATCAGGCATCCGCTGCACATCATCTCGCCGCATCCGACTTTCCGACTGCATTCGCAGATGGGCAACACCTGGCTGCGCGACCTCTACGAGGTGGCAGGGCGCGAGCCGATCTGGATCAATCCCGATGACGCCAAGGCGCGTGGCGTCCAGTCGGGCGATATCGTCCGGGTGTTCAACGACCGCGGCGCCGTGCTCGCGGGGGCCGTCGTCACCGATCGCATTCGTCCAGGCGTGGTCATGTTGCAGGCGGGCGCGTGGTATGATCCGGATAAACCCGGCGAAGTCGGCGCCCTGTGCAAGCATGGCAACATCAACGTGCTGACGATCGACGAGGGCGCGTCGAAGCTCTCCCAGGGCAATATCGCCAATACGGCGCTGGTTGAGGTGGAGAAGTGCAAAGAGGCGCCGCCGGTGACGGCCTTTGACATCCCCGCTGGCGCGTGATGCTCCCCTCGAGCCTGGTGGCATTTCGGCGAGCGCTGCTTTGCCGCTGATCCGCCAGCTCTGCGGCTAAATTCCCAGAATATCCAGAAGATGTTGCGATTAATCCGCTCCTTCCTTGCGGTAGCTTGGGCTGCCGGTCCTCGTCGCGAGCGAACCGTCGCGCACCGGGGACGGCTCCTGGCTTTGGTCAGGGCTTGGATCTGATGGAAACTCGGGGGCTGGGATGACCGAACCTTTGGCGTGACTGAAGCCTGATCGGGATGACTGGGACGGCCGGAGAGGAGAGGCTTCGCGCGATGCTTGGTGCTGCAGCAGCCTCTTGCCCAACGGGCGCTGTCAACCCGCATCTAATCACTGTGTTTTTCGCGATTGGGCGCGTCCAACTTCGGGCTGAGCAGCCCTCTGACCCTCCGGCCCACTTCATCGAGTTCGAAGGGCTTGCGGAGGACCTCGACGCCATCCGGCAATTCCAGGTTGACTAGCGCCTGGCCAGCATATCCTGTAATCAGGAGAATTGCGAGATCGGGGCGCGCCATGCGAGCGGCCTCGGCAAGTTGCCGCCCATTGAGTCCCGGCAACCCCACATCGGTCACCAATAAATCGATCGCAGCGGGGGATTCGACAATCTGCAAGGCGCGGTGCCCATTGGCCGCCTCGGAAACGTCGAAGCCCAGACCTGTCAGCGTTTCGACGATCTGGGCGCGCACTTCGTCTTGATCCTCGACAACAAGGATACGCGCAAAGCGCGCCCCGACGCGATCAAAAGCGTCACCGGCGGGTTCCTCGGGCGCCTCACCGGGCGAGCGTGGAATCGCGGGCAGAAAAACGAAGACAGAGGTCCCTACGCCGAGGCGGCTTTCAATGCGCGAAAAGCCGCCGGACTGAACTCGCGAACCCGTAGACCTGCGAGAGCCCGAGCCCGGTTCCATGACCGCTCCGCTTGGTTGTGAAGAACGGCTCAAACGCGCGGGCCAGAACCTCATCGGTCATCCCCACGCCCGTGTCCCCAACGCAAAATTCGACATAGGCTCCCGGCTGCGCAATGTCCAATTGCGAAAGATCCTCACTCCCGAAAGTCTGGTCGCGCACGGAGATCGTCAGTTCGCCGCCCTCGGGCATGGCGTCGCGGGCGTTGATCGCGAGATTCAGTATGACGGCCTCAAGCTGATGGAAATCGCAGACGACATCAAAGCGGCCATCCCACAGACGCAGCTTTAATCGGATCTGCGGACCGAGCGCGGACACAATGATCTGACGCATTCCGGCGATAAACTCATCGGGATTTATTCTCTTCGGCTGAAGCGCTTGGCGCCGGGAAAACGCAAGCAGACGCTCGGTCAGATTTGCAGCGCTGCCCAACGCCCTCCGAATGTCCTGCGCCAACCGGGAAACGTCGTCGAAGCGTCCCGAAGCAATGCGCCGTTCAAGCAAGGTGAGACCGCCAGATACGGCCTAAATCATGTTGTTGAAGTCATGCGCAACTCCGCCTGTGATCTGGCCAATAGTCTCCATTTTTTCGACCTGACGAAGCCTCGTCTGCGTCGCCTCCAACGCGGCATTGGCCTCTTGGAACTGCACCGGCGAAGGGAATTTCAGGGCGATCGGGAGCAGCGGCCACAGGGCGACCGCCGTCGCAACCGAGACGAGCGCGGTGGTCGCCTTCACGACGGCGCCCAGCACATAAAGAGGCTCCCAGAGCGTAATGACATCCATCCAGTGCGTCGCTCCACAAAGAAGGATGAAGGCGGCGAAGAGGTAAAGAAGCGGGCGGAATACGAGGTCGCTTCTTTCTCGGGCAATGACGAGGAGCACGACGGGAATCGAAAAATAGGCGAGCGCTATCGCGCTGTCCGAGAGAGCGTAAGCCCAGATCAGACCTGGCTCCCACAGTAGGCAGAAGCCATGAGGGGTAAGGCCGGCCGGATCGAACAAGTTCCCCAAGAAACTCGACATCGACTTCACCGTAAGCAAATAGCGGGAGTCGCATTTGTAGCACACGGCCCGCGGCCTTCTTATAAGCAAGCGATTTCGAGTGCTTCCCCAATTCCCTTCGCCCCTGCGCAGCCGCGGCAGTCCGGAAATCCGCCAGCAAGACTCTCGCTGTTTAGGGTGAACGGTCCGAACGGAACTCAATGATCGGGGGGAACGCCCCGCGCTCGCCGCATAGCTTTTCAGTTGTCAGCGCTGGAATACGGAGACACCCCGTTGACGCCTGGGTCTGTTGATGTGTGAGCGGTGGCCGAACAACGCTCCCAGAGATCCTTCGCTCGAATGGCCGAGGCAGTGTCCCCGCGGTCGAGAGCGCGCCTGAAACGAGCCGCTGCCCATCGTTCAATGTTGGTCAGTCTGTGGGATCTAAATTCCTTGAGAGGGGTGAAATTCTTAGCTTTCCTAAAAGTGCCTTTAAGACGAAATCGAACGATTCGGTACGGCCGATTGTCTTGAATTTCGCTATCTCATTGAAAAAATTGGTCGGAGTGAGAGGATTTGAACCTCCGACCCCCTCGTCCCGAACGAGGTGCGCTACCAGACTGCGCTACACTCCGACATCGCCACGCGGCGAACAGGGCGGCCTTATAGGCGCGGAGCCGCGAGCGCGCAAGGGTTGGCGTGACGACGTATCCCCTACACGAGAAGTTCACGCAGCGACGACCTTGTCTCCGTCGCGACACGGAAGCTAAGGTCCCAAGCGGATCGAGCGGGTCCGAAACCGGACTAGGGGCATTGGCCCACAGGCCGGGGAGAAGAAGACTCCGCCGAGTCCCGCCATGCCACGTCCAGGGAGCATCAAATTGTCTTTTCGCCTGAAACCCCCGCGCCTGACGGCCTTCGCGCTCACGGCGGCCTTCGCGCTTTCCGCGTCGAGCGCCTATGCGGCGGACGACATCAAAATCGCCCTGCTCCGCGGACTGACTGGCCCCTTGCAAGCCTATGCAAAGCAGACCGAGACGGGCTTCATGATGGGCCTGGAGTACGCGACCAAGGGGACGATGGAAGTCGACGGGCGCAAGATTGTGGTGATCGCGAAGGACGACCAAGGCAAGCCGGATCTCGCCAAGAGCGCCCTCACCGAGGCTTATGAGGACGACGGCGCCGATATCGCGGTCGGCACAACCTCCTCGCCCGCGACGATCGCCATGCTGCCGGTCGCGGAAGAGCACAAGAAAATCCTTGTCGTCGAGCCAGCGGTCGCGGACCAGATCACGGGCGACAAATGGAATTGGTACATATTCCGCACCGCCCGCAATTCGAGCCAGGACGCCATCTCGAACGCGCTGGCCATAGGCGCGCCCGGCGTGAACATTGCCGTACTGGCGGTCGACAACGCGTTCGGCCATGACGGCGTCGCGGCGTTTAAGGCTGCGCTCGCCAAGACCGGCGCCAATCTCGTAACCGAGGAATTTGCGCCCGCGACGACAACGGACTTCACCGGAGTCGGCCAGCGACTGTTCGACGCGCTGAAGAACAAGTCGGGCAAAAAGCTGATCTGGACGGTATGGGCGGGCTCCACGAACCCGCTCGATAAGCTCGCCGATATGGACCCGGGCCGGTACGGAATCCAGTTCGCGGTCGCGGGCAACATCCTGCCGATCCTGGCATCCTACAAGCGCTTCCCCGGCGCCGAGGGGGCCGCCTATTACTACTACGGGATCCCGAAGAACCCCATCAATGACTGGCTCGTGAAGGAGCACGAGAAACGCTTCAACGCGCCGCCGGATTTTTTCACTGCCGGGGGCTTTGCCGCCGCAATGGCCGTTGTGACCGCGCTCGAGAAAGCCAAATCCACCGACACCGAGAAACTTATCGCCGCCATGGAGGGCATGGAGTTCGACACGCCGAAGGGCAAAATGATCTTCCGGAAGGAAGACCATCAGGCGTTGCAGTCGATGTACGCGTTCAAGATCAAGGTCGATCCGAACGTCGCGTGGGCGATCCCGGAGCTCACGCGCGAGATCAAGATCGAGGACATGGACGTTCCGATCCGCAACAAGCGATGACGCCCTCTCTTGAGACGCGCGGGCTGACCATACGCTTCGGCGGCCATGTCGCGGTCGATCATGTCACTTGCGCCTTTCGGCCCGGCGAGCTGACCGCCATCGTCGGGCCGAATGGCGCGGGAAAAACGACCTATTTCAACTTGATATCAGGGCAACTGGGTGCGTCCGACGGCGCCGTGCTGATCGGCGGAAGGGATGTGACGCGGCTCGGCGCTCCGCAACGCGCGCGACTCGGTCTCGGCCGCGCCTTCCAGCTCACGAATTTCTTTCCTCGCCTGAGCGTGGCGGAGAACGTGCGTCTTGCGGTGCAGGCTCACGCCGGCGCCCACTACGAGATGAGGAAGCCCTGGCGCGCGGACCGGCAGGTCGTCCGCCGCGCCGACGCCGTCCTCGAATCTGTCGGGCTCTCATCGCGACGCGACGCGCCAGCGTCGGCTTTGCCGCATGGCGACCAGCGCAAACTCGAGGTGGCGATGATGATGGCTCTCGAGCCGTCCATCTACATGTTTGACGAACCGACCGCGGGCATGAGCGTGGACGAAGTTCCTGTCGTACTTGATCTCATCGCGCGTCTGAAAACCGACCCCACGAAGACCATCCTTCTCGTGGAGCACAAGATGGATGTCGTGCGCTCACTCGCCGACCGGATCATTGTCCTTGTGAACGGCGCTCTGGCGGCGGACGGCGACCCGGCGGCCGTCATCGCTTCGCCCATCGTGCGAGAGGCCTATCTCGGCCTCGCGCCGGAGAAGGCGGCATGAGGGTTGGCCTTACGCTTGAAGATGTGCACACGCATATCGGGCGTTATCACATTCTGCAGGGCGTCGATTTCGATGTGCCGGCCGGCCAAACAACCATGCTGCTCGGGCGAAATGGCGCAGGCAAGACCACAGCGTTGCGCACGATCATGGGGCTTTGGCGCGCGTCGCAGGGACGCATTGCTTTGGATGGAACTCCCATTCACGGTCTCGCCGCCAGCGACGTCGCGCGACTCGGGGTTGGCTATTCGCCGGAGACCATGGCGATCTTCTCGGACCTCTCGGTGAAGGAGAACCTTACGCTCGGCGCGCGAACAGGCTCAATGGACGCAGGCCGGCTCGACTGGATTTTTGGTTTCTTTCCAGCCTTGAAGAAGTTCTGGCTCTCGCGCGCAGGCTCCCTGTCCGGGGGGCAGAAGCAGATGCTCGCCATCGCCCGCGCCATCATCGAGCCCCGTGAGTTGCTGCTGATCGACGAGCCGACCAAGGGCCTCGCGCCGGCCATCGTCGGGGCGCTGATAAATTGCCTGAAGGAGATCAAGGCGACGGGGGTAACCATTCTTCTGGTCGAACAGAATTTTCGCGTCGCATGCGAGGTCGGCGACGGCGTGCGGGTCATGGACAACGGCCGGATCGTCCATGCCGGCGCCATGGCGGATCTTGCCGCGGACGAGGCTTTGCAGAGCCGCCTTCTCGGGCTCGGCCTGAGTTCCCATCAATGAGCGCCCTTGATGTCGGCAGCCCTTTGCCGCGCAAGCGGGCCGAGATTCTACCCGCATTGACGCCTCTGCTGGTGGTCCTCGTCGCGGCGCCTCTGGTCGGCGACGCCCCCACCTTCCTGACGCTGACGGCCGCAGGCCTCGCGATGGGAATGATGATCTTCACTATGGCGTCCGGCCTCACCCTCGTCTTCGGCATGATGGACGTCCTGAATTTCGGCCACGGCGCCTTCATCGCGCTTGGGGCTTATATGGCGACGCTCGTGCTCGCGCCGCTGAACGCGTGGGCGGTCGCCGCTTCCGTGCCGATGAATCTCGCAGTGGTGGCGCTGGCCGTGATAGCCGCCGCCGTCGCTTGCGGGGCGCTCGGATGGGCGTTCGAGCGGCTGATCGTGAAGCCGGTCTACGGCCAGCATTTGCGGCAGATTCTGGCGACGATCGGCGGCTCGATCATCATTGTGCAACTGATCTACGCCTTCTTCGGGCCGGACCAGATCCCGATTGCTATGCCAAAGGCCTTTCAAGGCTCCTTTGTCTACGGCGACGCTGCCGTCGAAAAATACCGTGTGCTCGCGACGTTGCTCGGTTTAATCGTCTTCGCGGGCGAGACGCTGATTCTCAACCGCACCAAGATTGGCCTACTGATCCGCGCCGGGGTCGAGAACCGGGAGATGGTCGAGGCGCTCGGCTATCGCATCGATCGGTTGTTCGTCGGCGTGTTCATGGCCGGCAGCGCCCTTGCGGGCCTCGGCGGCGCGATGATGGCCTTCTATCGCGGACAGGTGCAGGCGCCGATGGGCGAGGAGTTCCTTGTCCTGTGCTTCATCGTCATCATCATCGGAGGGCTTGGATCGGTTGGCGGCTCGTTCGTCGCCGCCATCCTGGTTGCGCTGGTCGCGAACTATGCCGGCTTCCTTGCGCCGAAGCTGGCGCTTGTCTCCAACATTCTGGCGATGGTCGTTGTCCTGCTCTGGCGCCCTCGCGGCCTTTATCCGTTGGGTGGACGATGAACCTGCTTTCGGGCGACCCGCCACAAGGCTGGCCGCTGCGCATTCTCATCGGCCTGATCGTGGCCGGCCTTGCGTTGGCGCCCTTTCTCTTTCCCGGCGCCAAACCTATCGATGTCGCCGCCAAAATCTGCGTGATGATCCTGCTGGTCGCTTCCTATGACGTGTTGATCGGCTATGCCGGCATCGTCTCCTTCGCCCATGTCATGTTCTTCGGCGTCGGGTCCTATGGCGTCGGGCTGTCGCTCTATGGGCTCGGCCCAGGCTGGGCTGGAGTGGCTGCTGGTCTGGTCGCCGCCTCGGCGGTGTCGCTCGCCCTGGCGCTTGCCATCGGTCTTTTCTCGCTGAGGGTGCAGGCGATCTTCTTTGCAATGGTGACGCTGGCGGTGGCTTACGCCTTCAATGTCCTGGCCTCGCAGCTTTCGGGGCTGACAGGGGGCGAGGACGGGCGATCCTTCAAGGTCCCATCGATCCTGCAGCCGAGCTTCAAGCTGCTCAGCAAGCCCGTGCTTGGCGCTCACGTGAACGGAAAACTGCTCACCTATTATCTTGTTTTCGGCGTCGTCGCGCTGGCCTTTCTTATCCTCCTGCGCATCGTGAACTCGCCCTTCGGACGCGTATTGCAGGCGATACGCGAAAATCCCTTTCGCTCCGAAGCGCTTGGCTATCGCATCGTCGTTCATCGGACGCTGGCCACTGCGATCTCGGCGCTCGGGGCGACGCTCGCGGGCGCATTGAGCGCCTTGTGGCTTCGCTATGTCGGGCCCGACACCGCGCTCTCGTTTTCGATCCAGGTCGACGTGCTGGTGATGGTCGTCGTCGGCGGCATGGGTTCGCTCTATGGCGCAATCATCGGCGCGACGCTCTTCATCCTCGCGGAGAGCTACCTGCGGGATCTGATCGGCGCCCTTTCGACAGCCGCAGCAAGCGCCCATCTGCCAATTCTGCCGGCGCTTTTCCATCCCGACCGCTGGCTGCTGTGGCTCGGCCTCGCCTTCGTGCTCGCGGTCTATTTCGCGCCCGCGGGCATTGTCGGAGCTCTGAAACGGGATAGGACTATGGCCTGACCGGGCGCGCTCGGGATTAGATTATCCCTTCCCCCGTCATCGCCAGCCCCGAAGAGGCGTGGCGATCCGGACGCCATGGAACACCGGCGGCTCTCAATCGCCGCGCGGCTTCGCTCCTCACGATGACTCTCGGTGGTCGAGGCGATCAAGCGAAATTCGGAATCAGAGGCTCAACTCCGGTCCGAGCGGCACGATGCCGGTCGGATTAATCTTTCGATGGCTCTCGTAATAATGATGCTTGATATGAAAGAAATCGACCGTCTCCGCGACCTTGGGCCAGTGGTAGAGCGTCTTCAGGTAGCGCGTGAGCGCCTCGTAATCGCGTATCTGCCTCATGTTGCATTTGAAGTGGCCGAAATACACCGGGTCGAATCGAATGAGCGTCGTGAAAAGGCGCCAGTCCGCTTCGGTCAGTCGCTCGCCACACAGAAAGCTTCGGTCCGCAAGCCGCGTCTCCAGCCAGTCCAGTGTCTCGAAGAGCGCGCGAAAGGCTTCGTCGTATGCGCCCTGCGAAGTCGCGAAACCCGCGCGATAGACCCCGTTGTTCACGTTCGGATAGATGCGCGCGTTGAGGTCGTCGATCTCAGGCCTCAGATGCCCTGGATAATAGTCGCCCTTGACCGCCCCAACGCCGTCGAAAGCGCTGTTAAACATGCGGATGATTTCTGACGATTCATTGTTGACGATCGTGCGGCGCTCTTTGTCCCAAAGCACGGGCACGGTCACGCGGCCGCTGAAGTCCGGCCGCGCCTTCATATAGAATTCGCGCAATTCCTCCGCGCCGAAAATCGGATCGGCGATGACGCCGGGTCCATGATCGAATGTCCAGCCGCGCGGACCGAGGAGCCAATGCACGACCGAAAGCGAGATCATGCTTTCGAGGCCCTTGAGCCCGCGGAAGATTAGAGTGCGATGAGCCCAGGGGCAGGCCAGCGAGACGATGAGGTGATAGCGCCCTGCCTCCGCCTTGAACCCGCCCTCCCCGCTCGGACCCGCCGAACCGTCCGGCGTGATCCAATTTCGGAACGCCGAGTCCGGCCGGACATAATGGCCCGACGTGTCACGAGGAAAATCCTCCTCGGCGCGCCATTTTCCGTGAACGAAATCGGGCATCAGAGCCTCCGCGTCCGTCTCCCGTTTGCCGAAACAGCGGATCGCAAGCGGGACTCGGATTCTCTCACGTCTTTCCCGTTACAGGAATGAGCGCGCCGGTGATGGCGCGCGATGCTTCCGACGCGAGGAAGAGCATCGCCTCCGCGATGTCCTCTGGCGGAACCCAGCGTGAGAAATCGGCCTTTGGCATAGCGGCGCGGTTGGCCGGCGTGTCGATGGTCGAGGGCAATACGGCGTTGACGTTGACACCCCTCAGCTTAAGTTCGTCCGCCATCGATTCCGTCATGCGATGTACAGCCGCTTTGCTCGCAGCGTAAGGCCCCATGCCCGCTGCGCTCTTGACCGCAGCCTGCGCGCCGACATTGACGATACGGCCCGCGCCGGATTCGATGAGATGCGGTATGGCGGCGAGCGAAGCGTTGAGTGTCGTCTTGACATTCATCGCGAACATCTTGTCCCAGACGTCGGCGCCGCCCTCGCTGGCGATCTGCCACGCGAAGCCGCCGGCTATGTTCAGCAACGCATCGATGCGGCCAAATTTCTGTTTGATCTTCGCCATCGCGCCGTTGGCCGCTTCCAGCAATGAGAGATCGACGCCGCCGACGAAGAGCGCATTTGGCCCACATTCCTTCTCCACGCCTTCGGGCGGCGACGGATGATGATCGAGCACAGCGACAGATGCGCCACGACGGGAGGCCGTAGCAGCGACCACACGGCCGAGCGCGCCGTACCCGCCCGTTACGACGATCGTTCGACCTTTGCCGCTCAAGCCGCCATCTCCATCGTCTGCGTAGGCGTGTCGAACGCACGCAGGATTTCGACCCGCTCGCCCGCCGCCTTGGCGGCATTGGCCTCCTTGACACGACCGTAGCCGCGAATGTGCTCGGGCAGGCTCGCGAGCCGCACTGCCGCATCGTGATTCGACGAGTCGAGCCGGGCGAGCACAGCTTCGATGTCTTTCTCGTATTCGGCAAGCAGCCGCTGCTCGAGCTTGCGCTCTTCGCTGTTGCGGAACGGATCGAGCAAACTGCCGCGCAGAAAGCGCAGGCGCGCCATGACACGGAACGCCGTCATGACCCAGGGACCAGCCTTGCCCTTTCCGACGACGCCGGTTTGAGGATCGGGCCGCGCGAAGGGCCACGCGCCGATATGGAAATTCAGCTTGAACGGGCCCTCAAATTCGCGGTTCAGAGCCTGCTGGAATTCCGGCGCCGCAAAAAGCCGCGCGACTTCCCACTCGTCCTTCACGGCGAGAAGCTTGTGATAATAACGCGCAACCGCGTTCGTCAGCGCCTCGCCGACGCCGAGCCTTGTCTCGGCGAGCCGCACGCGCTCGACGAGCGCGCGATACCGCGCTTCGTCGCCCTTGCCCCGCGACTCGCGCAGATGCTGTGCCCGGCGTTCGATCAACGCGGCAAGGTTCGGCGCCTCGATGAGCGGCGGGTCCTCCTTCGCGACAAGCCGCTCGACCCCGGCAAGGTCATGCGCGGCGCGGCGGCCCCATTCAAACGCCTGCTTGTTGGCGGGAATGGCCACGCCGTTCAATTCGATCGCGCGCATGACCGCGGCATGGCTGACCGGAACAAGGCCCCGCTGCCAGGCAGCGCCGAGCATGAATGTATTGGCGGCGATGGGATCGCCGAGCAGATCCTTTGCCAGCCTCTGCGCATCGAGCACGAACGCGTTGTCGCCGAGCGCGAGCTTGAGCCGGTTCACGAGTCCCTCCGCATCAACGCGCCAATCGGGGTTGCGGGCGAATTGTTCGGTCGGGGTGACGTCGGCCGAAATCACCGCGCGGGCATCGACGCGAAGTCTCGACAGGGCCTCATCGCCTGCAGCGACGATAAGGTCGCAACCGATCATCGCGTCCGCTTCGCCCGAGGCGATACGGGTCGCATGAAGATCGGCGGCGTCGCGCGCGATGCGCACGTGCGCGGTGACGGCGCCGTATTTTTGGCTCATGCCCGTGAGGTCGAGATTGGAGCTGTAGAGCCCATCGAGATAAGCCGCGACCGCGAGCGTTTGGCTGATGGTGACGACGCCCGATCCGCCGATCCCTGCGACGAGCACATTGTAAGGCGCGCCAATTGTCGGCAGCACGGGCTCTGGTACGTCAGGAAGCGCGCGAGGCGCAGCCTGTTCCGGCTTGCGCAACGTCCCGCCATGCACGGTCACGAAGCTCGGGCAGAACCCTTCGACGCAGGTGTAGTCCTTGTTGCAGCTCGACTGGTTGATGCGGCGCTTGCGCCCGAACTCGGTTTCGAGCGGTTCGATCGCCATGCAGTTCGAGACTTTGCCGCAATCGCCGCAGCCCTCGCAGACCTCCGCGTTGATGAAAGTGCGGATAGCGGGGTCCGACCATTTTCCGCGTTTGCGCAAGCGTCGGCGCTCGGTGGCGCAGGGTTGGTCATAGAGGATGGCGGAGACGCCCGGATATTGGCGGAACTCGCGCTGCACAGCGTCCATGTCGTCGCGATGGCGAAGCATCGCGCCGCCCGGAAGCGCCACGCCGAAATAGCGGTCAGGTTCGTCGACCACGAGCGCCAGTTTTTTGACGCCTTCGGCGGCGAGTTCGGAGAGAACCTGCGTCGGCGTCATGCCGCCTTCGATCGGCTGGCCGCCGGTCATCGACACGAAGCCGTTGTAGAGAATTTTGTAAGTGATCGGCACATTCGCAGCTACCGCCTGCCGGATTGCGAGCGAGCCGGAGTGCGCGTAGGTGCCGTCGCCGAGATTGGCGAACACGTGTTGTTCCGTGGTGAAGGGCTGCTGACCAAGCCACATCACGCCTTCGCCGCCCATGTGAGAGGCGCTATTCGTCTTCTCAGGATCGACGAGTATGGCCATCCAATGACAACCGATGCCCGCCATCGCACGGCTGCCGTCGGGGACACGCGTCGAACGGTTGTGCGGGCAGCCCGCGCAGAAGCCAGGGCTACGCATGGGGATCGGCGCATTGCTTCGGGGCGCGTTGGCGCGCTTCGCGGGAGCTTGAGGCGCATGGTCGGGATCGTGACGACGCAAGGCCTCGGCGATCACTTGCGCCGTCATCTCCGGCGAAGCCTCGCCGAAATTCGGCAGGCCGCGCGCCCCGTGCTCGGGATCGAACACGCCGCCATCGAAAAATTTGCCAATGATGGGCGGCGCATGCCGGCCGCCGTAAAGAATCTGGCGAATCTGATCTTCGAGGAGCGGCCGCTTCTCTTCGATGACGACAACAAGATCGAGGCCCTGAGCGAACTCACGCACGATGACGGGATCGAGCGGCCAGACCATGCCGATCTTGAGCAGCTTGAGGCCAAGCCCCTCGCCCTTGTCATTCGCCCCGAGACTGCCGAGCGCCTGGAGCACGTCCTGCCACGACTTGCCGGCGGCGACGACGCCGACCTTGGCGCCGGGCGGACTGCTGACGATCACGTTTAGTGCGTTCGCGCGCGCGTAAGCGAGGGCGGCAGGAAGCTTGTGCTCGTACAGCCTTTCCTCCTGCGGGATCGGCATTTCAAACACGCGCGGCCCCAGCCCCCCTGGCAGGCTCGGCGCCTCGGGCATGACGATTTTTGGCGAATCGGGGGCGACATAGACAGTGCCGCCGCCTTCGGCGACGTCGGTGACGATCTTCATGCCTATCCAGCAGCCGGAATGGCGCGACATCGCAATTCCATGCAGGCCGTAGTCGAGAAGTTCCTGCGTGTTCGACGGATAGAGAACAGGCATGCCGACCGCAATAAAGCTCGGGTCGGAGAAATTGGCGGCGGTGGAGGATTTTGCACCGTGATCGTCGCCCGCCAGCGCGATGACGCCGCCCTTCGGCGAGGCGCCAGCGAAGTTGGCGTGACGCAACGCGTCGCCGGAACGGTCGACGCCGGGGCCTTTCCCGTACCAGATTCCGAACACGCCCTCGACCGTCGCGCCCGGAAAATTCGAAAGCTGCTGCGCGCCCCAAATCGCTGTCGCGGCCAGGTCCTCGTTGAGGCCCGGGCGGAAGACGATATTGTGTTTTTTGAGCAGCGCCTCCGCTCGCCACAGCTCGATGTCATAGCGCCCAAGCGGCGACCCTCGATAACCCGAAATATAGCCGCCCGTGTTCAGGCCCGCCGCCGCGTCCCGGATGCGTTGCTGGATGGGCAGGCGCGCAAGGGCCTGCATGCCCGTCATGTAGAACCAGCCTTCATCGGCCGTCCAACGGTCTTCAAGATCGGATGCCGACCGAGCAAGCGCAACGGTCATTCAACGTGCTCCCGGAAGGAGAGAGAATGCGCGATTCGGGCTTTCCTGCTCAACTCCTGGCGAGGCGGGCGAGGTAGTCCTGGACGACGCGGTCATACTCGGGAAAGTAGCGTCGTATGACGCCAATGTCGAACGCCCCGAGAATCGACTCCTTCGGCTCGCGATCGAGCAAGAAATTCATCGACGCTTCGACAAGCCGCACAGGTGCGGCAGGATGGAAGCGCGCGCCCTCCTCGGACGAGACGGTGACGCGATGTCGACTCTGGCTGCCGCCCTCATGAACTCGGACCTCAAAAGCCAGACGATCCTGGGGCGCGGGAACGATGTCGATCCGCCGAGGTTGAGCCTTCATGGATTAGCTAACGCCCGATTTCAATCATAACTCCATCAAGTCAAGACTTTATCTACATTCACAGCCAAGACAGGCGGGATATTAAGCAGAACGCGCCCTCAGTCCCAGACTCATTCTTGCCCGATGTGCGGAACAAACTATCAGCCTCCAGGGTTCCCGTCCGGGCATAACCTTCCGCCGTGAGCGGGAACGCAAAATATGGGGAGGGGTGATCACAACGCCGTGACTACAAAAGTATATGTTGATGCGTCAGGAGACAATAACCGGGGGCACTATCATGAATGGACGGCGCGCCGAGCTTTCCCGGTGCGGAGAAACGGCGGCGAGAGGGGCCATCGCGCTCTTTCTCGACGTCGACGGCACGTTGCTCGATTTCGCGCAGCGTCCCGACGCGGTCATTACGCCTCCGGGACTTGTGCTCTCCCTCGCGGCGGCGGAGCGAAAGCTCGGCGGCGCTTTGGCGCTGGTGAGCGGTCGGCCGCTCGTAGAGCTTGACCGGATTTTTGCGCCACTCAAACTGCGCGCGAGCGGCGTGCACGGTTCCCAGTTGCGGATGGATCCCGAGGGTCCGGTCTCGAAGCTCCCGGAGGCCGCGGAAATGCCGGAGACGCTCTGGGATGAAGTCGCGGAAGTGACGCGTGAATTCCCCGGAACGCTCGCCGAGAACAAGGGGTTCAGCTACACTGTGCATTTTCGACTTGCTCCCTGGTCCGAAAAACCTCTGCGCACAGCGCTCGCGGCGATCGTCGCCAATCAGCCCCCGAACTCCGTGGAGATCATGGACGCCCATTTCGCTATCGAACTAAAACGGCCAGGAGCGGACAAAGGCCTTGCGATCCGTTCCTTTCTTGAAGCGCAACCCTTTTATGGTCGCACTCCGATCTTCCTTGGCGACGACACGACCGATGAGAGCGGCTTTGCTTTCGTCGCGTCGGTGGGCGGCTTTGGTTACGCGGTCGGCGAACTCCTGCGCGGCGCCATTGGCGTATTTCAAAGGCCGGTCGACGTGCGGGACTGGCTTGCAGGTTTCGCTGGGGGCGAGGCCGTATGAGCGAGAGACAGACACGCAAGCAGAATCTCGACCTTGCGCTGATCGGCAACAGCTGCGCCGCGGCCTTCGTCGACAACAATGCGCGGATCGTGTGGTGGTGCTTTCCGCATTTCGATTCCGACCCGGTGTTCTCGCGATTGCTGGCCGGAGACGAAGAAAAGGGATTTTGCGACGTCGTGCTTGCCGGCCTCGCAGAGACGCATTCGCATTATGTGCGCAACACCGCGATTCTGGAGACGATCCTCACGGATGCTCAAGGGGCGAAGGTCCGCATAACCGACTTCGCGCCTTGCTTCGCGCGGTTCGAACGCGAATACCGGCCGCCGCAAATCCTCCGCCGCATCGAGCCGATCGCGGGCTTGCCGCGAATCACGATTCGCGTGCGGCCAACGCATGACTACGGCAAGGTGACATCGACCATCATTGTCGGTTCGAATCACATTCGCTACGTCGGGGACCCCGATGTGCTGCGGCTGACCACGGACGCGCCTCTTTCTTATGTCGCGAAGGAAGTCGCCTTTCCACTCACGCGACCGATGACTCTGATTTTCGGCCAGGACGATCCCTTCCTCAGCGGCATCGATGCGACAAGCCGCGAGTTTCTCGACCGCACACGCGATTATTGGTTCGAGTGGACACGCAATCTCGCCACGCCTTACGAATGGCAGTCGGCGGTGATCCGCTCGGCGATCACGCTGAAGTTGACGACCTTCGCAGAGACTGGCGCAATCGTCGCGGCGCACACGACTTCGGTTCCGGAAGCGCCTGGGACGTCGCGTAACTGGGATTACCGGTTCTGTTGGCTGCGTGACGCCTATTTCGTCGTGGACGCCCTGAATCGCCTCGGGGCCACTCAAATCATGGAATCCTATATCCACTACATCACGACCGTTGCGACGGACCTCTCGAAAATCCAGCAGCCGCTTCACAGCATCGTGCCGAACTCGCCCCTCGAGGAGCGCATCGCTCCCGACCTCAAGGGCTTCTTGGGCTATGGGCCGGTTCGCGTCGGCAATCAGGCGGCCGAGCAGATTCAGAACGACGTTTATGGCAGCGTGGTGCTCGCGGCGACGCAGATGTTCGTCGACGAGCGGCTGCCGAAGATGGGCGACGAGTCGCTCTTCCACATGTTGGAGAGCCTCGGCGAGCGATCGGCGGCGGTGGCCTTCGAGCCGGATGCGGGCTTGTGGGAATATCGGGGCATTGCGCGCGCGCACACCTATTCGGCGACACTTTGCTGGGCGGCCTGCGACCGGCTCGGCGGAATCGCCCGACGCCTGGGAATTGCCGACCGCGCGCAGCACTGGCGCGGCCTCGCCGACAAGATGCGTGAACGCATTCTGGCCGACGCCTGGGACGAGAAGCAGGGCGCGCTCACCGGAGCATTTGGGTCGCCCGCTCTCGACGCCAGCGTGCTGCTCGTTTCCGAACTTGGTCTGCTGCCGGCCGAAAGATCCGCGATTCGTGAAGACCTGCGAGGCGATCGGGCGCGATCTCATGCGCAAGGGACGCATCATGCGCTATGTCGCGCCGGATGATTTTGGGGAGCCGGAAACGGCATTTCTTGCTTGCAATTTTTGGTACATGGACGCGCTTCATCAGATCGGCCGTACGGCCGAGGCGCGCGATATGTTCGAATCCATTCTTGCCAGCCGTAACGCTTACGGCCTTCTATCGGAGGACATTCATCCCGAGACCGGGGAGCTCTGGGGCAATCTTCCGCAAACTTATTCCATGGCGGGCATCATCAATACGGCGACCCGCCTGTCAGCGAGCTGGGAGAACGCATGGGCGCGAGGCTGATCATCGTATCGAACCGGGTGGCGGTTCCGGATTCGCCCCGCACGCCGCTTGCCGGCGGCATGGCGGTTGCGGTCAAAGCCGCGCTGAAAAACCGCAACGGCGTCTGGTTCGGGTGGAGCGGCAAGGTGACCGAGGAGCCGTCAAGCGTTCCGCACTCGGTCGAAGTGAACAAGGTCACTTACGTTCTGATCGACCTTTCAAAGAATGACATCCAGGAATATTATAACGGGCTCGCCAACAGCGTGCTGTGGCCGGTTCTGCACTACCGGGTCGACCTGCAGGAATTCTCGCGCGCCGACGCCAGCGGCTATATGCGCGTCAATCGTATGTTCGCCGACCAGTTGACGCATATCTTGCAGGAAGATGACGTCGTGTGGATCCACGACTATCACCTGATGCTGCTGGCGCGCGAATTGCGCACGCGCGGCCATCGCAACAAGATCGGCTTTTTTCTCCATACGCCGTGCGCGCCGCCCGACATCATCCAGACGCTGCCGCTGCACAAGGAGATTTTTGGCGGCCTGACCTATTGCGATCTCGTCGGATTCCAGACCGACAACGACCGCGACAACTACGCCCATTATCTCGAACGGCTCGGCGCGACGGGAAACGCGCGGCGGCTACGAGATCGAAGGACGCCTCGTGCGGCTCGGCGCCTTTCCGGTCAGCATCGAGACGAAAGCCTACAAGCGGCTCGCACGCAGCTCCGGACGCTCGACGCTCGTGTCACTCGTGCGGCAGAGCCTCAGCGGCAGCAAGCTCGTGCTTGGCGTCGACCGGCTCGACTATTCGAAAGGCATCCCAGAGCGGATCAAGGGGTTCGAGCGCTTTCTCGAAACCAACCCGGAGTGGCACGGACGTGTGACGTTGTTGCAACTTACGCCGAAGAGCCGATCGGACATCAAGCAATATGGCGACATCGAGAGCGAGGTGACCGGGCTGATCGGCAAGGTCAACGGCCGCTTTGCGCGACGCCGCCTGGACGCCGATCCGCTACGTGAACCGCTCCTACTCCCGGACCGTGCTGGCCGGTCTCTATGGCGCGGCCGACGTGGCGATGGTCACTCCCTTGCGCGACGGCATGAACCTCGTCGCCAAGGAGTTTCTCGCCGCGCAGGATCCCGACAATCCCGGCGTGCTGTTGCTGTCACAATTCGCAGGCGCGGCCAAGGAACTCGACCGCGCGCTTATCGTCAATCCGCACGAGACAGATGCGGTCGCCGCGGCGCTCAAACGCGCGCTCGAAATGTCGCAGGAGGAGCGGCGGGAGCGGCATGCGCCAATGCTCGCGCATCTCATGAAGCACGACATCCAGCACTGGGCCAACGATTACCTGATCAATCTGGTCGAAGGCCCGTCGGGCCGCGGACTACTGGACAGCATCCGATCTCTTTTTCGGGGCGCCCCTCAGCGGGGCGCCTCGATCGAGCCCTCGTTCCGAGTTATGAAGGCGTAATCGCGAGCGCGTTCCCACATGCGCTATGGAGCCCGGATCGCTGGGCCGGTGAGCCGTCGGTCCGGGAGTCGGGCTCAATATTTCTCGATGCCAACCCACTGGGCGTCGGCGTAGCGCTCCCCGGCTGCGAATCCCGCCGGCATGACGCGCGCCAGCTCCGACATTTGCTCTGGTGCGAGCGCAATCTCGGCGGCCGCCGCGCATTCCTTGAGATGCGCTGCGGTGCGGGTCCCCGGGATCGGCAGCACGTTGGGCGCGCGCGCGAGCGTCCAGGCAATGGCGAGGGTCGACGGGTTTATTGCCCATTGCTCTGCGAGATCGAGATAGGCCCTGAGCCGATCGCGGTTGCGTCGCCAGTTCAAACCTGTGAAGCGCGGATTGACGGCCCTGAAATCCTTCTCGGGAAATTGCTCAACGCTCTGCAGCAGGCCGGAAAAATAGCCGCGACCGAGTGGCGAGAAGGCCACCATCAGCGCCCCGACCTCCTCGCACGCCTGGATCAGGCCGAGTTCCGGATTGCGGGTCCAGAGCGAATATTCGGACTGCACGGCGGCGATGGGATGCACGGCGGCGGCTCGGCGCAGCGTGTCCGGCGCGACCTCGCTAAGACCGATCGAGCCGATCTTTCCCGCCGTGACATGGCGAGAGAGTTCCCCGACCGTCTCTTCGATCGGGGAGCGCTTGTCGTAGCGGTGAACGTAGTAGAGATCGACACGGTCGACTCCAAGCCGCTTGAGCGAGGCCTCGAGGCTTTCGCGCATATGGGCGGCGCTGTTGTCGAAGGTGCGCGCGCCCTCGGGCGTGCGTGAAATCCCGAACTTGGTCGCGAGAACCACCTTATCCCGACGCGTGCGGTCTTCCGCGAAAAATTTACCGATGCGCGTCTCGCTCAGTCCCTCGCCGTAGACATTGGCGGTGTCCCAAAAATCCACACCGAGGTCGAGCGCGTGCGCTAGCGCTGCCAGCGACTTCGATTTCGTCGTCGCGCCGTAAAAGCCGCCGAAGCTCATGCAGCCGAAGCCGACCGGAAAAACCTCGCCGCTTGCGCCAAAGCGCCGCCGTTTCATGCCAAGCCTTTGAATGTCGGGAACCTGGAGAACGTTTGTAGGGCCGCGTGGTGCGGGTCAAGCCGGCGCGCGAGCATCGCGCGACCTAAAGCTTCTCGCCCTCGGCGCCCTCGATCGCGATGGCGAGCGCGTGGGCCACGCATTTGTAGCCGCGGTCGTTCATGTGGAGCCCATCGCCCGACAGCCACGCCACTGCGTTCTTCGCCCCGTTGCGCATCATCATCGCAAAGCGTGAAAGAACCGGCACATGATAGCGGTCGCCAACGTCGTTCACGATGTCGACATATTTTTGATAGCGCGCGTCGGTTCCCCGCCGGCTCGTATATTGCGGGTCCATGAGCAGGATGGGCACCCGCGCCGCCTCGGCAGCCGCGATTCCCTTCTCCACCGTCGCACGAAAGGCGGCCTCGTCGACCCCGACGATCGCGTCGTTGGTCCCGACCTGCCAGATCACCAGCCCCGGCCAGCCGCTCTTCAGAGCCGCGAGAAGGCGCGGAAGCGTTTTGGACGCAACCTCCCCGCCGATTCCTGCGTTGCGCACGGTGACCGGGAGTTTCCCCGCGCTCTCGAGTTCCTCCTCGAGCCGGGCAGGGTAAGTCTGCTGAGGCCCGCTCGCCCCGATCCCCTCGGTGGAGGAAGAGCCGATAGCGAGAATATCTAGGGCTCTGTGCGCCACCTTGGGGAGCGTCCAGACCGCCCCGTTCGGGTCAAAAGCCGTTGCGACGCCGGGGCAACCGTCATCTCCCGCCCACGCCTGACCCTGAGCAATTGAGGCAAAAAGCAAAGCCGCCGCGACTGGGCCAGTCAGTTTCCCTGCGGAACAGCATCTCCGAACGCAGGACGGGCCGGGTTTGTAGGCGGAGTTCGACACTCGATCCAGCGGGCAAGGAAAAAGAGAACGGCGATACCTCCAACCGTGTACGCGAATCCCGCCCAGTGCTCAACCCTCACGGAAAAATGATTTGCACCCGCTTGCAGTAGAGCCTGCCCGAGAGCGCTCACGATCGAGCCCGCAGCAAAAACCGGAAGCCCGTTGCGGCCCAACGCCTGAATTGCCCGCCCCGCAACCCCGTCCACCAGCCGGGTGAAGCCCGGAGCAATTGCAACGAGATAAGCGAGCGCCGCGAAATGGACGAGCCGGGCAAGCCCGAGGTCCTGCTTGGAGACATCGAGCGCGCCAAAGGACGCATCGCGCAGATCAGGGAACACGCCCAAGGCGCCGGTGGCCGCAATCGCCGAAAGCCCCACGATCGTCGACGCGACGATGACGAGCCCCTTCGACGGCTTCGGCGGACCATTCCTCCAGAGGATAGCGGCGATCAATCCAAGGGTGAAAATGAGCTGCCACGCCAGCGGATTGAAAAACCATGTGCCTGGTTCCGGCCAGTTGGGCAGCCGGAGCCCTGCGAGCCGGGAAGCTGCATAGAGGCCGATCGAGCCAGCAAGCGCCAGTGCGGGACGACGCATGGCGATCGCGAGCGCCAACGGAGCCCAGAGCATCAGCACGACGTAGAGAGGCAGGATGTTGAAATAGCCGATCTGGAGGCTCATCAGCCCAAGGCCGACGAGTCCCGTGGCGGGCTGCCCGAAGACGAAGGACCGTCCATGCGCCTGAATGAAATCCTCGACCCCGCTGAGCCAATAGGCGCCGGCGAAGATTGCAAGCGCCGAAAGCGTCAAGGCGATGTGGACGCCATAGAGCTTGAACGCCCGCTTGAGACAGGCTCGCGCCGCCTCCCACCAGCCGCGCTTCTGCGCTCGTGGGAGGTAGATCATTCCGACGGACAGTCCGGAGAGGAAAACGAACGCCTCGGCGCTGTCCGAGAGCCCGAAGTTACGGGGGGTCAGGTTCTCAAGCAGGTTTCCGGGAATGTGGTCGACGAGAATGGCGACGAGCACTGCGCCCCGCCAGAAATCGATCGCGCCGACCCTCTTGGACTTGTTCATGCCGCAACCCGCATCAAGACTTGTGCCGCCCGATCGCCCCTCCCAGTGAAATGGAACTTCGGCGAAGCGAAGGCGCTCCACCCCGCCGCCCGTGTCGGGTTCGGCCGAAGTCCGTGGATGGAAATCAATTTAGGACCGACAGCTCCTCGGGACAAATCACATTTCGGAGAGTGGCGAATAGGTTTCAGACGTTTAGAAACCGTCTAAAAAGCCCTCTACGCACGGCCGAGTATCAGCCGGCGCATAGGACGCCCCGGCCCCTGAACGGAAGCTGAACGTTCAAACGCTCTTGCGAAGAGGCTAGACCCTCACCATCCGCTTGCCGCGGTTCTCTCCCGCCAAAAGGCCAATCAGGGCGGCGGGGGTATTGTCCAGACCGTCGATCACGTCCTCCTCCACCTTGAGCCGGCCCTCCCTCACCCAGGCGCTGAGATCGGCGATGGCGCGCTCGCGCTCACCGAAGAAATCGGTGACGATGAAGCCCTCCATGCGAAGGCGTTTGACAACGATGAGTTCAGGAATGCCGCGTGGCCCCGTCGCCGACGGAGAGCCGTCATATTGCGAGATGGCCCCGCAGCAGGCGATGCGGCCATGCATGTTCATCAGCGGCAAGCAGGTTTCGAGCACGGCGCCGCCGACATTGTCGAAATAAATGTCGATCCCCTTGGGCGCGGCCTCCCGCAGCGCTTTGAAGAGACCATCCTGCTTGTAGTCGACGGCGGCGTCGAAGCCGAGGGTCTCCGTCAGCCAGCGGCATTTCTCGGGACCGCCCGCGACCCCGATGACCCGGCATCCCTTGATCTTGCCGATCTGCCCGACGATTGAGCCGACGGAACCCGCGGCCGCCGAAACAACCAGCGTTTCCCCGGTTTCCGGACGCCCCACATCGAGAAGACCGAAATACGCTGTGAGTTCCGCGATCCCGTAGACGCTGAGAAGATAGGTCATCGGCTCGACGCGCGGCACTTTCATGAGAGCCTTCGCCGGCAGAGCGGCGAAATCCTGCCAGCCAGTGTCCGCGAAAACGAGATCGCCCGGCGCGAAGCCCGCTGCTTTGGAGGATGTCACTTCCGCAATCGCTCCACCCGCCATGACCGAGTTGGCCTCGACCGCGGAACGATAGGTCGCCCCCTGCATCCAGGCGCGATTTGCAGCATCGAGCGAGATCAGGCGGACCCGCACGAGCGCCTCGCCGTCCTTCGGCTGCGGAACGGAGCCTTCGACCATACGGAAATGTTCGGGGCCGAGTTTGCCGATGGGCTTCTCGACAAGCAGGATCTGCCGATTGACGTCGTCCTTCATGCCGCAAACTCCTCCCGCAAGCGCCCGAGACCGGCGCTTTTTTGCGCCGCCCGCAACCCTCATAGAACAATTTGGATCCAATTTCTCGCCGACTTAAAGCATCGTGCGCGGCTGCGGCCCGCAGAACACAATTTGGTGATGCCGCGACAAGCGATGCCGAATTGCATGATCCGTCGCAATTCGGGAAGGAAAGGGCGGCGCGGGGCTCTCCTCGCCAAGAGCTTCTCTCTTAGGACCGGCAAAGGTCACCTCTGTGAACCCGGACTTACTTCCCTACATCGTCGCCGCCACGTTTTTCATGGAATATTTGGACACGACGGTCATCGCGACCGCGTTGCCGCAGATGGCGCATTCCTTTGGGGTCGGTCCAAACGAAGTCAGCCTCGGCATGACCGCCTACATGCTGACGCTGGCGGTCTTCATCCCGGTCAGCGGGTGGATCGCCGACCGGTTCGGCTCGCGGACCGTGTTCGCCGGCGCGCTGATCGTCTTCACCGTCGCCTCGGTCCTATGCGGCTTCTCGAACGGAATTGCGTCCTTCACATCAGCGCGCGTGCTGCAGGGCATGGGCGGGGCGATGATGGTCCCCGTGGGCCGGATGATCGTGGTGCGGAACACCGAGAAGCGCCGACTAATGCAGGCGATCTCCACAATTACCTGGCCAGCGATCGTAGCGCCCGTGGTCGGCCCCACAGTTGGCGGCTTCATCACGACCTATTGGTCCTGGCGCTGGTCGTTCTTCTTGAATGTGCCGTTCGGGATCGCTGCCCTCACGGCGATTCTCGTCTTCGTGCCCAACCAGCACGGCGAAACAAAAAGACGGCTGGACGGTCTGGGCTTTCTGCTCAGCGGCCTCGCGCTCATCTGCCTGCTTTACGGGACGGAGCTGGCAAGCCATTCCGAGACAAGCATCCTGCGTGCGATCGGCTTCGAGGTCGGAGGCGCTGTCGTCGGGGCAGCGGCGATCTGGCATCTGCGAAGAGTGCGCGATCCGCTGCTCAATCTCTCGACCCTCGCCGTGCCCACCTTTGCGGTCACGGTTTTGTGGGGATCGGCGACCCGAATCGGCATTGAAGCGGTTCCCTATCTCTGCCCGCTGCTTTTCCAGATCGGCTGGGGTCTGTCGGCCTTTCATTCCGGCCTGCTGCTGCTCGCAACCGCTATCGGCAACGTGGGCATGAAGGCCTTCACGGTCCGCATCTTCCGTCAGTTCGGCTTCAGGACTGTCGCGATCGTAAACGGCGTCATAGCGGCGGCGTTGGTCCTCGCCTGCGGGATGCTAACGCCGGCCTTGCCGCTGCTTCTCACTTTGATTGTCCTTTTCGCGTACGGGCTTGCCAGGTCGCTGCAATTTTCAACGCTGGCGACGCTCGCCTACGCCGACGTCGCCGATGCGCAGCGCGGACCCGCGAGCACGCTCTGGAGCGTCGCCCAGCAAATGACGATTGGCATGGGGATCGCTTTCGGCGCGCTCGCCCTGCGCACGGCGGCCGGCTTCCATGGCGGCTCGACGCATTACACTTTTGCGGACTTCCGATGGGCCTTCGCCGCGGCCGCTTTGCTCACGATGGTTTCGATCATCGGCTATGTCGGCCTTGCGAAGAACGCCGGCGCCGCGATCGGCGGCGGCGAAGCGAAGCGGACGCCGAGGCGCGCGGAGCCCATGGGAACGCTCACCCCGCCTCGATGAGTTTGGCCGCTTCCTCCCGCTCGAAGAGATAGAGCAGGAGCCGAAGGCCGCGATTCTCGTCTCCGGTCAGGCGCTCGCTGCGGGCAAGCGCCTTCTCCGCATCCTCTCGCGCGCGGGACAGCAACCCACCGTGAAGTTCAAGACTCGCGAAACGGAACCCCGGCATGCCCGCCTGCCGGGCGCCAAGCACGTCGCCCTCGCCGCGCAAGCGCAAATCCTCCTCCGCGATCCGGAACCCGTCCTCGGTCGCGCGCAGAATTTCGAGCCGCGTGACGCCCGCTTCACTCAAGGGACCCTTGTAAAGCAGGAGGCAGGAGGAGGCGGCGGAGCCGCGCCCCACTCGTCCCCGCAGCTGGTGCAATTGCGCAAGGCCGAAGCGCTCGGCGTGCTCGATGATCATGATCGTCGCTTCCGGCACGTCGACGCCGACTTCGACGACCGTAGTGGCGACCAGAATCTTCGTCTCGCCGCGCTGGAAGCGCTCCATCGCTGCGTCTTTTTCGGGTCCGGCCATCTTGCCGTGCACGAGCCCGACAGCGTCGCCGAAGAGGGCGTGCAACGCCTCCGCACGTTCCTCAGCCGCCGCGACGTCGAGAGTTTCACTCTCCTCGACGAGCGGGCAAATCCAGTACGCGCGCGCGCCCGACGCCAGCGCCCGCGATAGGCCGCTGGCCACTTCGCTCAGGCGCTCAATCGGCAGCGCCCGCGTGTCGATTGGCGTGCGGCCCGGCGGCTTTTCGCGCAGGGCGGAGACATCCATGTCGCCGAAATAGGCAAGCACCAGCGAGCGCGGAATTGGCGTCGCCGTCATGACGAGTAGATCGACCCGCTCCCCCTTGGAAGCAAGCGCGAGCCGCTGGCGAACGCCGAAACGATGCTGCTCATCGACGACCGCAAGGCCAAGGTCGTGAAAGGCGACGCTCTCCTGAAAGAGCGCATGCGTCCCGACAACGATCTGCAGATCACCGGAAGAAAGCGCAGCAAGCGTTTCACGCCGTTCGGCGGCTCGGTCGCGGCCGGTCATCAAGGCGATGCGGAGGCCCGCATTTTGCGCGAGCGGCGCCATGCGCTCAAAGTGCTGGCGGGCCAGCACTTCAGTCGGCGCCATCATCGCCGCCTGCCGCCCCGCCTCGACCACATCCGACATCGCAAGCAGGGCGACGACGGTCTTGCCGGAACCGACGTCGCCCTGCAGCATGCGGATCATGCGCTTGTCTGCGCGAAGATCGGCGCGGATCTCTTCCACCGCGCGCCGTTGCGCGGCGGTGAGCGAAAACGGCAGCGCAGCCTCGATGCGTTTCGCGAGCGCCCCTTCGCCGATATGCGCGTGGCCAGACAGCGCGCGCATCCGGGCGCGAACGAGCAGGAGCGCGAGTTGGTTGGCGAGCAGTTCGTCATAGGCGAGCCGGGTCAGCGCCGGACCGGCGGGATCGATGGCCTCGGGAGACTGCGGACGATGCAGGGCGTCGAGCGCCTCCGCGAAGCCGGGCAGTTTTTGCCGCGACAAGGCGTCGGCGGATATCCATTCGGGCAGTTTTGGCAGGCGCTTCAGCGCACCCTCGGCGGCCTTGGCGACCGTGCGCTGATAGAGGCCGTCGGTCAGTCCGTAGACAGGCTCGACCGCAGGCAGGCGTTCAAGCTCCTCCGCGTTCATCACCTTGTCGGGATGGACCATCTGGCGCCGGCCGTCCCACAGTTCGAGCTTGCCGGAAATCCAGCGCGTGGCGCCGATCGGCAGCCGGGAGCGCACCCAGGCGGGATTGGCGAGAAAGAACACAAGCTCGACATCGCCCGTCTCGTCCTCCACCAGCACCCGGAAGGGCGCGCGGGAGCGTGAACTCGTGGGCTCGTGATGTTCGGTGACGCGCGCCTCGATCGTGACAATCGTTCCGGGAACCGCATCGCGAATCTTTGGCCGTGCGCGCCGGTCGAGCGTCGCGTGGGGAACATGGAAGAGAACGTCAATGACGCGCGCGCCCTGCGCCTTGCCGAGCAGCCGGTCGAAAAGCTTTGCATTTTTCGGCCCGATCCCCGGCAGCGCGCTTGCAGGCGCGAACAGGGGGTCGAGAAGGGAGGGGCGCATGATGGGGTCTATAGCAGGGATGGACGGCGGCGCAGGCGCTACTGAGACCTCACCACAAAGCCCGCGCGCGGAAAATGCACGACGATCTCACCTGCCCGCTCGTCGCGGCGTCGGATGGCGATGTGTTGCGCGGAGAGGGAGACGATCTCGCCGGCAACATCGATCTTGCCGTAGTCGTCTGGCGCGACCGTGACGCTGTCCCCGACCTTGCGGCCATTCGGGTCGTGCGCGTCTTGCTGCGACGGAGTGTCAGGCGCCGATTCGGCCGCTATCGCAAGCGCGTCAGCGGTAGAGATTTCGGAGCGGCTTCCATGCCGGAGGGAACGTACGCGCTCGTCCCATGCGCGAAGGCGCGGCAACGCCGCGAGCGCCCCGCGCGACGCCCGAGGCGTCGAAATCCTCCGGCGGCAGGCTGGAGCGGGCGTACCAGATGTTCATATAGGCATGGACGTCAGCGGCGCTGAAGTCGTTTCCGAGAAGCCAGTCGCCTCCATGGTCAAGCTGCGCGTCGATCCAGCCCGCGTGCGCGCGGAACTGCTCGAGCGCCTGCGGACACGCCGCACTCATCGCCGCGACATTGAAGGGCGCGCCACGCAACTTCGAACGATCCTCGATGAACTCCTGCGGCACGCGGGGGCCTAGCACGCCAAAGACAAGATTGACCGCCGTCTGGAAAAACGCCCGGTCGCTCCAGAACGCGAGCGCATAGGGCAGCCCGAGATTGCCGCCCGGAAAGAGCGTCGGCGAAGGAAAGCGCCGCTCGATCTCGCGGATGATGATCTGCGTATCGCAATAAATATCTGCGCCAATCTGGAGGACCGGCGTGCGCCTGTAGCCGCCAGTAAGGGGCATAAGATCGGGCCGAGGCATGATGCGGGAAATACGGCACGATTTCCACGCCAGGCCCTTGAAGCCGAAGATGACCCGGATCTTTTCGGAGAAGGGCGAAGCGTCGAAATGATGAAGGATGAGATCGGCCACGCGCGTCGCTCTCCGGACAGGTTCGCCTAAGTTTGGCGACCAGCTTATATCACGTCGCAAGCGGCGGTCGTCCGGCGCCGCTTCCCCTCACCAGGACCTGAATTGACAACAGACATCACCTTGCTCGTCCTGTCCGCCGCCTTGCTCCACGCGAGTTGGAACGCGGTCCTGCGCGCGGGAACAGACCGGCTCTGGTCGATGACGGTCATGTGCCTCGCGATCGCGGCGATCTGCGCCGCCCTGGTGTTTCTGGTCCCCACGCCGGCGCGAGCGAGCTGGGGTTATGTGCTTTTCTCAGGTCTCCTTCATCTGGGCTATACGCTCGTTCTTCTCAGGACTTACCGCAGCGGTGATCTCGGCCAGACCTATCCGATTGCGCGGGGCTCTTCCCCGCTGCTTGTGTCGCTCGGAGCGGCGCTATTTGCGGGCGAATTGCCGAACCTGTTCGGCGTGGCCGGCGTCGTCCTCGTCTCGGGCGGGATCATGTCGCTTGCCTTCCAAGGCCGCCGGCTTTCCGTCGAAACGCTCCCCTATGCGCTCGCGACAGGCTGCTTCATCGGCGCCTATAGCGTGACCGACGGAATTGGCTCGCGACTGTCGGGCGCGCCAGTGGGTTACGCGGTATGGCTCTGCCTCGTATGGGGACTTATCATCCCGCCGGTATATTTCGCCTTGCGCGGCTTTCGTAGACTTGTGCGCGGGCGACGCGAAACATGCGCGGCGGCGGGCGGCGGAGTCGTGTCGCTTCTCGCCTACGGGATCATCATTTTTGCAATGTCGCGGGCGCCCATGGGCCCGGTCTCCGCGCTCAGGGAGACGAGCGTCGTTTTCGCCGCGATCATCGGACGCATCTTCCTGCATGAGCGTCTGACCGCCTATCGGCTCGCAGCTTGCGCGGTGATTGCGCTCGGCGCGGCCTGTATCGGGTATGTTCCGGAGTTGCGTAAGCCCGAAACCGCGCTTTCACCGGGCCCGAATTGCGTGGCTCTTTCCGCGCTCCATGGCCACAATCCCTCGTGAACAGGGTGGGAACCGGAGAAACGCTGATGACGCCGCTCGACCGCATCAAGGCTCACCCTCTGCCCTTCGCGGAGTTGCTCGGCGTCGTCTTCACCCACGCGGGCAGAGACAGGGTCGAAGCGCGCATGGAGGTGAAGGCGGAGTTTTGCACGCTGGGTTCGGTGGCGCATGGGGGAGCGCTCATGACCTTCGCGGATACGCTGGGCGGCGCGGCGTCCTTTGCGAACCTTCCGCCCGAGGCCAAAGGCACGACGACGCTCGAGAGCAAGACAAACTTCCTAGGCGCCGCGCCCGCAGGCTCAACGCTTATCGGACGCTGCACGCTCGTTCACGGCGGACGTCGCACGCAAGTCTGGCAGACGCGCATAGAGACGGAAGGCGGCAAACTTGTCGCGCAGGTGACGCAGACACAGATGACGCTATGAGCGGGCGTTCGACTGATATGGAATTCGTCTGATCCATTCGAACCCCGGCGTTGATCTCGCGAGAAGTCCGTACGGCGGAAGGCGCCTATCTTTCGCCGCGGGAGGCAGGGCCGCGATGCGAAGCTAGAGAGCCTCTTGGCTTCGATAGCCGCGCCGGCGTAGCTCTCGGCGAGGGAGGCGCTTCGGGTCTGGAAAGGACAAAAATCTGTTGACAAAAAGGAACGCTTGTTCCATATTTGTTCCCGACCGGATCGTGGCGCAGGGCCTCATTTTCGCAGAGAATAGCTCATTTCGGGGCGAAGGCGCAGAGGAGGAAGCATCGGGGACAGCGCGGGGGTTGGTTCCCCGATGGGCGCGGACAAAAAGGGACACGAAATAAAACGGTCTCCAGGCGCTTGAAATCGCTGAAGGTCGCGAAATAGGGCCCTTCATCGTTCGGGATCCCCAGTCTTGCCGGCGATCCATCGCGCCGCAGCCTGTCGCTTTCAGAGTTGGGCCGCGCGTCAAGATGAGCGGCGACCGAAAAAGAGATCAAGCCAATCTCGTATGAGACTGCGCTGCCCGCGCCAGCCTCACGAAACCCGGCACATCCACCTCCTCCGCCCGCATCGTCGGCTCAAGCCTCGCTTCCGCAAGCAGCGCCACGATATCGAGCCCGCGCGGCGCGGCGAAGTTTTTCAGCGACTGGCGCAGCATCTTGCGCCGCTGACCGAAGGCGGCCTGTGTCAGCGCGCTCAAAGTTCGCGCGTCGCAGGGGTCGGGTTTGAGACGCGGAATCAACTCCACCACGCTCGAAGTGACCTTCGGAGGCGGCGTGAAGGCGGCGGGCGGGACGTCGAAGAGGATGCGCGCCTGCGTCCGCCATCCTGCCAGCACGCCGAGCCGGCCATAGTCGGCGCGCTCCTTCGGGGTCGCCACGATCCTCAACGCAACCTCGCGCTGAAACATCAGGACGAAGCGGTCGAAGATAGGCGGCCACGGTTCCGTTTCGAGCCAGCCTACGAGCAGCGGCGTCGCAATATTGTAGGGCAGATTGGCACAGATTCTGAGCGGCAGGCCCCCCGCGCGGACGGCCAGCGCATTGGACGAAATCGTCAATGCGTCGGCCGCAATGACGTCAAGTTTTCCCGGCCAATGCGCCGCGATATCGGCGAGCGCTGGCAGCGTGCGCTCGTCGCGCTCGATGGCGATGACTTTGGCCGCGCCTTCCCCGAGGAGCGCTCGCGTCAACCCGCCTGGGCCGGGGCCAATCTCCACGACAGCGACGCCGGTGAGAGGCCCGGCTGCGCGGGCGATTTTCCCCGTGAGATTGAGGTCGAACAAAAAATTCTGGCCGAGCGCCTTGCGGGCGTCGAGGCCGTGCCGAGCGACGACCTCCCGCAGGGGCGGCAGCCCATCGGCGGCGAGGCTCATCGTGTCAGCCGGTCGGCAAGCCTCAGGGCCGCGATCAGGCTGGAAGGATTGGCGACGCCCTTGCCCGCGATGTCGAAGGCGGTCCCGTGATCGGGCGAGGTCCGCACAAACGGCAGGCCGAGCGTGACGTTGACGCCCTCGTCGAAGGCAAGCGTCTTTACGGGAATGAGCCCTTGATCGTGATACATCGTGAGCGCGACGTCGTAGCTGTCGCGGGCGCGTGCATGGAACATCGTATCGGCCGGCAGCGGCCCGAACGCGTCGATCCCCTCCTCGCGCAACGCCTTGATCGCCGGCGCGATGACGTCGATTTCCTCGCGCCCGAACGCGCCGCCTTCGCCCGCATGGGGATTGAGACCCGCGAAGGCGAGGCGCGGCCTCGTCACCCCAAATCGCGCGCGCAGGTCGCGATCCACGATCCGCGCGGTCTTGAGCAGGAGTTCTGCGGTCAGCGCCGCCGGCGCCTCAGAGAGCGGAATGTGGATTGTGACCGGCACGACGGCCAGAGCCTCCGACCAAATCATCATGACCGGGAAAGCCGGGGCGCCCATTTGCTGGCAAGTTCGCCGAGAAACTCCGTATGTCCGGGAAAAGAAAAGCCCGACGCGTAGAGGACCGATTTTGCAATCGGGTTGGTGACGATGGCGCGCGCTTGTCCGAGACGCACCGCCTCGACTGCCCGCGTAATCGACTCGATCGTCGCCGCGGCGCTCTGAGCGCCCGGGCGGCCCGGCTCGCCGGCAACCGGGTTTTCCAGGGGGACGACCGGCAGTCCGCTGGCGAACGCGTCGGCAGCGCCTGCAAGATCCGTTTCGATGACGCGCAAGTCAGAACCCAACCGCCGCGCCGCGGAGGCGAGAATTTCGGGCGCGGCGAGGACGAAAAACGGCGTCCCCCCGATCGAGGCCTGTTCCCAAACTCTAATTGTGAGTTCCGGGCCGATGCCAGCCGGATCGCCCATCGTCATTGCGATCGGCGGCTGATCGCGCGTCATCGGGGAAACTCCCTCGCGGGCAGCCTCGTGGCCGTCAAAGCCCGAAGTTGGCCTTCACGTCGCCCAGCGTCCTTAGAGTCAGCTGGAATGTCAGAGTTTGATTGTGAAGGACCGGATTGGTATAGAGAAGCCCCGACGGCAAGTAATAGGAGGCCGGCGCGCTCGTGCTCGACGAATATTTGATTGTGAAGGTCGTGCATTCATCCTTATAGCCAACTCCGAACGCATATCCCGCCGGGAAGAAGACCGACGTCGATTCTCCCGCGACGTCGTAATAATGCCGCGACATGTCGAGAAGGAGGGATCCGTTGATCGACCAGCGGTCGAGGAACTTGTAGGAGGCGTTGGTCGTCAGGCCCTCGCGTGGATAAGCCCAGCCGAGCATCGGCTGGGCGGCGTAGCGGGCGTAATCGACGCTGCCATCGACGCCCCAAAAATTCGCCCGGGCGATCGCGTCGAAGCGATCGAGTTGAAAGGTCGAGCTGTCGAACTGCTGTTTGCTCAGGAAGGAGATCGGCGCCGAGGTCGGCTGGACGGTTTCTCCGGCGACAAAGTTCGAATACTTTTTGTCGAGACCCGACTCCATGCCCGTGTCGGTGATGTCGTAGAGCGTATAGGAATTCTGCCCAGCCACCTGAATTGACTGTCCCGCAACAACGTTTGCGTGGCCGCCGTTCGCAAAACTCGCAGTATACTGCAGCCCGTAATTGAGACGGGTACCGCCTTCAATCCGGTCGTATCCGGAGAATTTGTTCCAGGCGAAGAGATTGGTCTCATCGAAGACGAGGCTCTGCGAGTTTTCGTTAGGCTGGATGACGGGGATTACCTCGCTTGGACGGGCGATGAACTGGGCGATCGGCGTGATCGTTTGAGTTCCCCAAGAAGTCGTCGAGACGAACGGATAGCGATATTCAACGCCAGCGCCCGCCATGCCGCGGGCAAAAGCGCCCGAACTGTTCGAAGTGGCGAAGAAAGCCGCCTGGCTCGAATTCGCCACTGTGCTGGAGCCGACCCCGGCGTTGTAATAGGTGATCGAACCGGATTCGTTCAGGGATGTTCCTTCCCCGTCCAAACGGGCGAAGGCGAACGGCTTCCAGACCTCTCCGATCGGGTCGATGTAGCTGCGCTGCCAGGAGACTTGGCCCGACGCGCGAGCGTAGTCGCCGGCGATGCCGCGCAGCATGCACTTGCCTGGGAAATACGTGTTTACGTACTGTCCGTTTACGTAAGTTTCGCAGACATTATACAGATGGAAGGCATTGTCGAATGTCTGCTCGCCAGTCGATTGGAACGCCGCATTCGTTCGGTTGATGTTCGCGACGTTGATGTCCAGGGTCGCCTGTCCGCCGACCCCGTAAGTCCTGTCCTCAGGAAGATCGAAGACCCGATTGTAGTCGAGCACCGGCGCCGCGACTGGCATGGTCCGGTTCTCATCGTTCGCGGTCAAACCCTCGAAGTGATAGGCGCTCAAGTCGAAGTAGCTGTGGTCCGCCTGACCGCGCAAATAAATTGAAGACGTCACGTCCTGGAAAAAATAATTGCTGAAGTCTATACCCTGAAGCTTATAGTCGTTCGCATAGAACTTGTCCGACAGCCAGGTTACGTTCCATCCCGCCGACCAATAGGGATTGAGAAAGAAGTCGCCTTTTGTCTCAATCGAACCGCGCATACGCTGGTCGCCGGCGCCGTACGGATAGACCGGGAAGAGATTGGGCTCCTGCTCGTCGATGCCAGTCACCCGCACGCTGTATTGGCCGTTCTCAAGCCGCTGGCGCCAGACCGCCTCGCCGAGAAAGCCTTGCTTCGACAGGTATGTCGGAACGAGCAACAGGTCGTAGCTCGGGGCGATGTTCCAGAAATACGGGATGCTGATGCCGTAGCCAAGGCTCGACCCCGACACGAACTCAGGCGCCAGCACGCCCGTCTTCTTGTTCACCGTCGAATCCGGAGCCGAGAGATAGGGCGCGTAGAAGACCGGGAAGCCCCACAGGAGAAGCTGCGCATCCTCGAAATAGATCGTATGCGTTTCCTGATTTTCGATAATCTTCGTGGCGCGCACCTGCCAAAAAGGCGGCCGTTCCGGGTGGGTCTTGCAGGGCTCGCAGGCCGTGTATTCGCCCTTGGAGAAGACCGTGACATCGCCCTCCTGTCGCTCTACACGCGGAGAGGTGAAGCGTGTCTTGTCCTGCGTAAGAACTTGCACGCTGTCGATGAAGCCATCGCGGAAATTGTCTGTGAGTTCGAAACGCGTGCCGTAGACGACGTTGCCGTGTTCGTCGGTCATCTTCGCGTGACCTTCCGCGTAGACGCGTTTTTCGGCTTGTTTATAGATGACCTTATCGGCTTGAAGCGTTCGGCCCTGGTAGAAGAGTTGCACGGAACCCTGCGCCGTGACCGTTTTCTTGTCGCGGTCGTAGACCAGTTCATCCGCGTCGATCACGAGCTTGTCGGGCGTCTTGGCGGCGGCTGCAGGCTGGGGGGACGGCTGTTGCGCCGCAGAAGCGGGCCATGGCGCCGACAAACAAAAAAACAGAGCGGCAAGCGCCATCAAGCACAGAACGCCGAAGGCGCTCTGCTTGGCCTGCCCCGAACGCGGTTTGTGCTCGAGGGAAAAGCTGACGGCGCTACCCATCAACCATCCTCTTGCTGAAGCAACACGTACACGCCAAACAAACAGCCTACGAATCCCGGCGCCCACCCGGCGACCACGGGATTGATGAAGCCAGCGGAGCCGAGATCGTTGACCACTTTCGTGGCCACATAAAGCACGAAGCCGGCCGCGATGCCACCCGAAACCATGTACTCGATTCCGCCCATTCGAAAGAACCTTAACGAAAAGCAAGCGGCTATGAGAACCATCGCCGCCAGCGTGAGAGGAAGCGCCAGAAGCTCCTGATATTGCAAGCGATAAGCGGTGGAATCGAGCCCCGCCCGCTCCGTCTGCTCGGCGAGCCCGCGCAAATTCCAGAACGAGACCGTCTCCGGCGCGACGAACGCCTGCGACACCTCTCGCGGGGTAAGCGAGGTCGCGAGCAGGTAAGTCACGGCGGAAGTCGGCTCCGTGCCGGGCTGGACGATCTTGACGTCGTGAAGCTCCCAATAACCGTCGTGCAATTCTCCCGAGGCGGCGTTGAGCCTTTCGACGAAATTTCCTTTGTCGTCGAAGTCGAATATCTCGACCTTACTGATCTTTGTGCCGCCGGCATCCTTCGCTCCGGCATGAATGATGGCCTGACCGTCGACGCTCTTCTGACGCAGCCAGAGGTCGCCCCAGGGATTGGCCGCGCCCCCAAAAACGCTGTTCTCGATCGTCTGCGACCATTGCTTCATCGCCGTGGACGCCGGATTATACACGGTCATGATGAAAATACCCATGCCCACGACAACCACCAGGGGGGGCGTGAGAATTTGCCAGACTGACACCCCGGCGGCTCGGGCGATGACGAGTTCCAGCCGTCTCGATAAATTGAGGAAGGCGATCATCGCGCCGAATAGAACGGCGAAAGGCAAAGCCTGCTCGGCGATGGTCGGCGTGCGCAGGAGGGAGAGGCCGGCCATGAGGAAGCCGGTCGCTCGCGGCGCATCTCCAGAGCGACGCAGCAACTCCACCAGATCGACGACATAAATTAGGGTAAACACGAACACGAAGGCCGCAATGACGGTTCGTGCAAACCGGCTCCCGAAGTAAAGGGAAAGCGTGCGGCCAATCATGCAGGCTTCAACGCGCTGCGACGAGACAGGCGGGCGAGGAGGCGCTCCCGGAAAATAAAGGCCAGCGCCCCTACCGAGGCCAGGATGGGAATGCCCCAGACGAAGGGGGTCGCCCCAGGCTCCCCAATCGACAGAGTTGTGGCGGCGATCCCTAATCCCCGCACGACAACAAAAATAAGAATGGCGCCGCCTATGGCGAGACCTCTTCCCTGCCGCGTGGTGCGCGGTTCGCCCAGCGCCGCGAAGCCAACGAGGCCGGCGACCAGGGCGTAGAGGGGACTGGCGAGGCGGTCCAAGAGCTCACTCCGGATGTGCCCCGCCAGCGCCGGATCGGCTTCGTCCTTGGAACTCGGCCTCATCAGATCCAGCGTGCTGCGCTCGCGCGGCCGCTTGATGGGATTTACCGCCGCCATGAACTGAGAGAGATCGACAGTGTAATCGTCAAACGAGACGATGGCGGAATCGCCAGCCGACTGGGGTCGCAAAAGGACCCCCTTGGTCAGTTGCAGATAGCTCTCGCCATCTTTCTCAAACGTTTTTCCGGCCTCCGCGATATAGGTCGACACATGCTCCATGTCGCGCCTGTCCTGCATGAAAACACCACGCAGCGCGCCGTCCGGCGTGCGTTCGCGATAGTGAAACACAAATCCGAACTGCAAATTTGAGAACGAACCTGGACGGGCGAAATTAGAAATGAAATCCGCCTGAATGTAGCTCGTGAGATTCTGAAGCGCTCCAAAACTCCATGGCTGCACCTGGATGTAGACGAGAGCGACGACCCCAAAGACGATCGTGGAAAGGAGGGCGAAAGGCCGCAAGAGACGGGCAGGCGACACGCCTGCCGCGGCCATGACCACCAGCTCGCTGTCTCCATTCAGCTTGTTGAGGGTGTAGAGGATTCCCGCAAACAGCGCGACCGGCGCGATAACCCCGATCAGCGAGGGCAGAGCCAGCGCGGTCATGGTCAGAAAGATGAGGATTGTCTGCCCCTTGCTGGTCAAAAGGTCGATCTGGCGAAGCGCCTGGGTGATCCAGATGACGCCCGTCAGTGCGACCAAGCCCGCCAGGAAGGCGGCCGTGGCCGTTTTGAGGACATACCGCTCAACGAGCTTCATCGACCCGCCCCCAAGGCGAACGGCACGCGCCCTAACGGCGGGGCCGAGCTGAGAGTGGCTGCGGACAAAGGCGCTCCTTCTCTAAACCCCGCCCGCCGTCGGGGGACTTTCATGTCGGCCAAACGCGGCGACTTATTGACGCGCCAAATAAAGGCGCCGATACGTCGGGGTTGGATTGGTTGGGCGTTCCAACGGCCGACGATTCGCGCGCCATCCTGACACGGGGGACGAACTTTATATGAGCGGGCCAGTCAAGATCGCCTTCGGTCACCTTTCCGCGCTTAAGCAGGCCGACGCGCTCGTCGTCTTCGTCGGCGCAGACCTCAAGCCGGGCGCAGGAACGACCGCGCAACTCGGCGATATCGCTCCCCTGATCAGGACGGCGGCGAAAACCGCCCATTTTAAGGGATTGCAAAAGTCAGCGCTGGATATCCTCGCGCCCGCGGGTCTCGCCGCCTCGCGTTTGCTGGTCATTGGCGCGGCCCCGGGCAAGGACAATGCCCCGATCGACTTCGTGACCATGGGCGGGTTCGCGTCCGGCAAGCTTGGCGGAGCGTCCACCGTGGGCGTCGCTTTCGAGCCGCCCGCGGGGGCCTGGGAATCCGGATCCGCCGCTGATTTCGCCCTCGGCCTTAAGCTCCGGAGTTACCGCTTCGATAAATACAAGACGCGCAGGAAAGAAGGGGAAGAAGAGTCCCCGAAACGCCAGGAATTCGTGATTGCCTTGAGCGAACCGGAAGAAGCCGAAGTCACCGCGGAGAAGCGCCTGGCGGCCGCGGCCGGGGTCGAGCTGGCGCGCGACCTCGTCAACGAACCGCCGAATGTGCTTTTTCCGGAGGAATTCGCGGACCGGGCGAAGGCGCTTCAGAGGCTCGGCGTCGATGTGAGCGTGCTCGACGAGAAAGCGATGGCGAAGCTTGGCATGAATGCGTTGTTGGGCGTCGGTCGCGGCTCGTCCCACGACAGCCGTCTCGTGACAATGCGCTGGTCTGGCGCCCGCTCGAAGCGAACGAAGCCGCTCGTTGTGGTCGGCAAGGGCGTCTGCTTCGATTCCGGGGGCATCTCCATCAAACCCGCCGCTGGAATGGAGGATATGAAGGGGGACATGGGCGGCGCGGCCTGCGTCGTCGGCCTCATGCATGCGCTCGCCGCCCGCAAAGCGAAGGCGAATGTCGTCGGCATCATCGGGCTCGTCGAGAATATGCCGGACGGCAATGCGATCCGCCCCGGCGACATTCTCACCTCCATGTCAGGTCAGACGATTGAGATCATCAACACGGACGCGGAGGGCCGGCTCGTGCTGGCCGACGCCCTGTGGTATGCGCAAAAGGAATTCGCCCCCCGCGCGATCATCGACCTCGCGACTCTGACCGGGGCCATCCTCGTGGCCCTAGGGCAGGAGATGGCCGGGCTCTTCGCCAACAACGACGAACTTGCTCAGCGGCTAATCGCCGCAGGCCAGGCCACGGGCGAGAAAGTGTGGCGAATGCCGCTCGCCGCCGCCTACGACAAGATGATTGATTCGAAGTTCGCGGACATGAAGAACACCGGCGGCCGCCACGGCGGCTCGATCACCGCGGCGCAGTTCCTGCAAAGATTTATTAAGGATGTCCCCTGGGCTCACCTCGACATTGCGGGCTCCGCCATGGGATCGCCTTTGTCGGACATCAATCCGTCCTGGGGCTCCGGCTGGGGGGTGCGCCTTCTCGACCGTTTCATCTCCGACGCTTACGAGGACTGAGCCCCTCTTTCGCAAAAAGGGCTGGGAGATCAGGATGCGGTTTGGATTGGCGGTTTTGGCGCTGGCGATTGCGGCGACATGCGCAAGTGCGGTTCCCGCCTGGGCGATTGCGAGTTGCGACGGCTTCACCGCCGCTCTGCGCTCGGGAGCGTCGGACCTCGGCGTCGACTTCTCGCGCGCCGTCGTCGTCTCCAGAGCGCGGTCCGACGCGACCATTTTCGACGTCACGACGCGAGTTGACGTAGACGGAACTCTAAGTTGCAGGGGCGACGAGTTTCTGCGTTTTGAAGCGCGGATCGGGCAGCCAGCCAACGCGCGCACAACGACGAATTTCGACCGTTTCCAGGCGGCCGCCTTACATGCCGCGCTGGGCTGGGACGCAGGCAAGAGCCGCGGTATCCTGCACGGGCTCAACAGCGACGCACGGGAATTTCTCGAGGCGTCGCGGCAGCGGGGCGACGTCTATATCGCGGGCAAAACGGAAGAGCATGAGCCGGGCGGGATATCGCTCGGCATGATCGCCACCGATTCCGACAAGACGTTTGTCATCGTTGGGCCCGCCGGGCAGTAGGAGCGCGCCGTTTTGGGCGAGTTCCGCTTCCATCATCTCGAGCGGCGCCGCGTCGATCAGGCGCTCCCGCGACTTTTGGAGCAAGCCTACGCTTCCGGACAGCGCGTCATTGTTCGCGCGTCGTCAGACGAACTGGTCGCTGCCCTCAATGGTCAACTCTGGACTTATGACGACGCAAGTTTCCTGCCGCATGGCGGGGCTGGAGATGGCGACCCCTCTTCGCAGCCGATATTTCTCACGGCAAAAGTCGAAAATCCGAATTCCGCGACGACGCTTGTGTTGCTATCCGGCGCGCCAACCAGTCCATCGGATGTCGATTTCCGAGACGTAATCGTGCTCTTTGACGGCCGCGACCCCGAATTGCTCGGTGAAGCCCGGGACTACTGGCGTCGCCTGAAAAATCAGGACTGTTCCCTCTCCTACTGGCGGGAAGGGGATGATGGCCGGTGGGAGCGCGGCCAATAGCCGCGACGCACTTTGTCAAAAATGGACACAAAGTGTGATTGTCGTCACAGCAAAGATTGCGCAATATGGTACCCTAACGTCGGGCCGTAAAAGAGGCGAAGGGAAAGTCCAAATCAAGGATGCGTCATAGGGCGAGGTAGATCGTTCATCGGATGGACGGCTACAGACGCACCGCTGCTAGCGGCGGCCCTTTTCGGGTCGTCCTTGATTTGGAGTTTCCCTTCGCGACGGGCTCAACCTCAATCCAATCCTTGTCTGAGGCTGCCCGCCGCGCTCGCCGCCGGTCAGGAAACACTTCTGGGCTCGGGCGGCGGAGGAAGTTTGCGAGCCGCGCTTTTCTTTTTGTGTGCTGTCGCACTGGAGGCGGCGTCTCTCGATGTTCCCGCCGCCATCGCGCAGGGAAGCGGGACGCCGGTCGATTCGGCGGTCGTGCTTGCCGCTGATGTGTCGCGCAGCATTGACGACGGCGAGTTTCAATTGCAACGACGCGGGTACGGCGAAGCCGTTCAAAGCCAGCGTTTGCTCGATACGATTTCCACCGGCCCTCATGGCGCCATCGCGCTCGCTTACGTCGAGTGGGCGGGTGACCGCGAACAGAGGCTGGTCGTAGGCTGGAAAATCATCCGCAGCGCTGCCGACGCCGGGGACTTTGCCTCCGCTTTGTCGGCCGCGCCGCGATCCTTCATCGGGCGCACCGCGATCGGCTCCGCTATCGACTTTTGCGCCAGTCTCTTCGCGAGAGGCGCGGTCTCGGCGGACCGCAAGGTCATCGACGTGTCGGGCGACGGCACGAGCAATCAGGGGCTCCCAGTCGCCCCCGCGCGCGATGCGGCCGTTCGGGCGGGCTTTGTGATCAACGGATTGGCGATCCGCAACCGCCGGGCCGAGGCGTTGGGCGGCTATTTGGCGCTTCACACCAATCCCCCTGGCGGAGGCATCGCGCAATATTATCGTGATAACGTGATCGGAGGCGCGGGCGCTTTCGTCATTCCCGTGGAGGGGTTCGGCGCCTTCGGCGACGCGCTTCTGAAGAAACTGATCGACGAGGTCGCCGCGATCCCCAAGCGGGGTCCGGGATAATCACTGCAACTTTGGCCGCTTCAGGAACGTCGTTCGGTCCGCAGACTGGATCCTGACGCCAAGCGCGCGTCCGTCGCGGATGAATTCGATCGGAATTTCGACCCCGGCGGAGCCTAACCGCCAGACCCGCCGGTAGAAGTCGCCGAGGTCCTCGACCTCCTCGCCCCTGACGCTCGCGAGCACATCGCCGCGCCTCAACCCCGCTTCCGCGGCCGGGCCCTTTTCAGCGACCGCCGCAACGACGATCTGGCCCCCGCTCTCGGCGGAATAGATCCCGAGCCAGGGTCGCGCGGGCTTGTTGACGCGGCCGAAAGCCAAGAGGTCGTCGAGTATCGGCGAGAGAAGATCGATCGGCACGATCATGTTGACGTCCCGCGGCCCCGCCTGCGGCGTCACCTGCTCGACGTGCAGCGACCCCACGCCAACCAGTTTGCCGGCGCTATTGATCGCCGCCGCTCCACCCCAGAAGGGGTGCGCGGGAGACGTAAATATCGCCTCCTCGAGGAGGTACTCCCAGTAACCGGCGAATTCCTGTTTCGCGACGATCGAGCCATGCACGGCTTTCGTTCCCGCGCCCGCGGCGATCACCACGGAATCGCCGACGAGAGCCTCGCTCGATCGGCTGAGTTCGAGCGCCGGACAATCGAGTCGGTCCAAGGCCTGGATGAGGCCGAATCCCGTCTCGCCGTCGATAGCCAGCGCATGTCCGGGAACGACATGTCCGTCCCGACGCTGAAGCCATACCGTCTCCGCCTCGGTTATGAGGTAGCCGATGGTAAGAATGAGGCCGCTCTCGCGAATAACGATGCCGCTTCCCGCACGCTGCTCGCCGAGCGTCTCGGCCGTGTAGGCGTCTTCCGGCACGGTCGCTTGCACCGTGACCACCGATTTCAACGCCTGATTGACATCGAAGCCGGCGCTCTCAGCCAATCTAGGCGTGGCGCCCCGGGGCGCGTCTCGGCGCGGCTTTTCGGTCATCGCCAATCCTTCAGGCCCACTCCCGGCGCGAATGCTAGCGCTTCGCCGCTCGGCCCGCAATTCGGCGGCATGTCAGTCGCCCAGGTTCAAAAGACTGCCGGAAGACTGCCGGCGGTCCTGAAGAACCGAGCGCAAATAGGCGCCGTAGGCGGCCTTTCCGAAGCGTTCGACGATGGTTGCGAGCTGCTTTTCGTCAATGAACCCATGATCGAAGGCGATCTCCTCGGGACAGCAGATCTTTACGCCCTGCCGCGCTTCGAGCGTTCGCACGAAATTGCCGGCGTCGACCAGCGAATCCGGCGTGCCGGTATCGAGCCAGGCGTAGCCGCGTCCCATACGTTCCACGCTGAGGGCGTTGGCCTCCAGGTAGACGCGATTGACATCGGTGATCTCGTACTCGCCACGCGCCGAGGGCTTCAGGGCCTTGGCGATTTCTACGACTTTCCGATCGTAGAAATAAAGGCCTGTCACCGCCCAACTCGACTTCGGCCTTATGGGCTTTTCCTCGATCGAGATTGCGCGGCCGCTCTCGTCGAATTCGACCACGCCGTAGCGCTCTGGGTCGGGCACATGATAGGCGAAGACAGTCGCGCCTTCCTCGCGCTTGGCGGCGCGCCGAAGCTGCTCCCCAAGCCCCGCGCCGTAAAAGATATTGTCGCCCAGGACGAGCATGGCCTTGTCGTCGCCGACGAAAGACTCTCCGATGACGAAAGCCTGCGCAAGTCCGTTCGGAATCGGCTGCTCAGCATAGGAGATGCGGATGCCCCAATCCGCCCCGTCGCCGAGCAGGCGCCGGAACATCGGCAAATCGTGCGGAGTCGAAATGATGAGGACATCACGGATGTCCGCGAGCATCACGACCGACAGCGGATAATAGATCATCGGCTTGTCGTAGACAGGCACGAGTTGCTTGGAAACGGCGAGCGTTATTGGATGAAGCCGCGTCCCCGCGCCGCCCGCGAGAATAATGCCTTTCATGCGTCAGCCCCCCACCGCCGCTTTCGGCGCGTCCTCCGCCAGCACCCCAAGACGCTCGCCGGCATAAACTTTCTCTCGCAACGGGCGCCACCACCACTCGTTTTCGAGATACCAGCGCACGGTCTTCTCAATCCCGGTGTCGAAATTTTCCTGCGCCTTCCAACCAAGCTCGGTCTCGAGCTTGGTCGCGTCGATCGCGTAGCGCATGTCGTGGCCGGGACGGTCGGTGACATAGGTAATCAGCGACTTGTACGGCTTGCTCATCGGGCTGAGTTTGTCGAGGATCGCGCAGATGCGCTTGACGACATCGATGTTACGCCGCTCGTTGCGGCCGCCGACGTTGTATTTCTCGCCGATCCGCCCCTCGCTCACGATAAGATCGAGCGCGCGAGCATGGTCTTCGACATAGAGCCAGTCGCGGATGTTCGCGCCGGCGCCGTAGACGGGGAGCGGCCTGCCATGCATGGCGTTGAGGATCACGAGCGGGATCAGCTTCTCGGGAAAATGGTAAGGCCCGTAGTTGTTCGAACAATTCGAGATGACGGCAGGAAACTTGTAGGTGCGCGCCCAGGCGGAGACGAGATGGTCCGAGGCCGCCTTGGAGGCGGAATAGGGCGAGCTTGGATCGTACGGGGTGGTCTCCTCGAAGAAACCGTCATCGCCTAGCGAGCCATAAACCTCGTCGGTCGAGACATGCAGAAAGCGGAAAGCGTCCTTTTTGGCGGAGGGCAGCCCGGACCAGAACGCGCGCGCCGCCTCCAGCATTGTGAATGTGCCGACGATGTTCGTCTGCACGAACGCGTCGCTGCCGGTGATCGAGCGATCGACATGGCTCTCTGCGGCGAGATGGATGACGTGATCGGGCGCGAAACCTTCGAACGCGTCCGACACCGCATGGCGATCGCAGATGTTGACCTTGGCGAAGCGATAGTTTGGCGCGTTGTCGATTTTGGCGAGCGAGGCGAGATTGCCCGCATAGGTCAGCGCGTCGAGGTTGAGCACCTCAACGCCGGCGCCGACAAGATGGCGGCAGACCGCGGAACCGATGAAACCCGCGCCGCCCGTAACAAGCACCTTACGCATGAACGATCTCCGTCGTCAGGGCAATCTTCTTCAGGCGATGAGCCGCGCGCAGACTTCCGCAAGAGAGGTCCGCCACTCCGGCAACGCAACGCCATAGGCGTTATGAAGCTTCGTATTGTCGAGGCGCGAATTGGCGGGCCGCCGCGCGGGCGTCGGATAGTCCGACGTCGCGATGCGCTTGACCCGGGTGAGCCGTCTCCCGCGTTTGGCGGCCTCTTCGAACACCGCCTCCGCGAAATCGGCCCAGGTCGCTTCGCCGCCGCCGGTCATGTGAAAGACGCCGCGCAGCGCCGCGGAATTGTCCTTGCGAATCCGCACGGCGATGGCGAGGAGGGCGTCGGCGATATCGAGCGCCGAGGTCGGATTGCCGCGCTGGTCCGCCACGACGCCGACTTCGTCGCGCGTCTCGTTGAGCCTGAGCATCGTGCGGACGAAATTGGCGCCGGAGGGACTGTACACCCACGCCGTGCGCAGGATCGCGCTATTCGGCTGGCGCTCGGCGACGCGCTGCTCGCCGACGAGCTTGGTGCGCCCATAGGCTCCGGTCGGTCCGGTCGGATCGTCCTCGCGATAAGGACGGTCGAGCGTTCCATCAAAGACGTAGTCCGTGGATAGGTGAAGGAGCGGAACGCCCGCCCTCGCGGCCGCCTCGGCGACATAGCCGGGACCTTCCCCGTTCACCGCGAGCGCCAGCGCCTCTTCCGACTCGGCCTTGTCGACCGCCGTATAAGCCGCCGCGCTGATCACCACATCTGGCTTGGCGGCTTCGATCGCCGCGAGCACGGAGGCGCGGTCCTCAAGCGAAAAGGCGGGGCGCGCCAGGGCGACGATCTCGACCCCCGGTCCGGCCCGCTCCGCAAGCGCGGTCGCGACCTGCCCCTTCGCTCCAGTGACGGCGATGCGGGTCATGGGAAGAGATCCGGCGCGTCCTTGAGGCGAGGCCAACGCTTGTCCTTGTCGGAGAGCACCGGGCCGCCGGCGGGCAGCGGCCATTTGATCCCGATGTCGGGGTCGTCCCAGGCGATCCCCCGGTCATGGGCTGGCGAATAGGGAGCGGTCGTCTTGTACAAAACCTCGGTGTCCGGCTCCAGCGTCACGAAGGCATGGGCGAAGCCGATCGGGATGAGGAGCTGGCGCCAATTCTCCGGAGACAATTCCTCCGCCACCCATTTGCCAAAGGTCGGGGACGAGCGGCGGATGTCGACGGCGACGTCGAGAATGCGACCCCTGGCGACGCGGACAAGCTTGTCCTGCGCAACCGGGAGAAGCTGGAAATGCAGGCCGCGCAACGTTCCGACCGTCGCCGAGAAGGAATGGTTGTCCTGAACGAACGCGAAATCGAGTCCGGCCTTGTCCCAGTCGGCTTTGCTATAGACCTCGGAAAAGAATCCGCGCGCGTCCCCGTGCTTCTTGGGCGTTACGATCTTGACGGCCGGAATCGCCGTGGCCTCGACTTGCATCGCCAGTTCCCTTGCGTATGAATTTTTTCAGGGGGTTGCGGCCTCTTTGCCAGAACTCGGCTCGCAAGGCAATTTCAGGCGCGGGTCCGCCCCGAACGTTTCGCCAACCGAAGAAGACGCCGCCAATGAGCAATGCCGAACGCATCCTGAAGGGCGGTTGCCTCTGCGGGGCGGTGCGCTACGAAGCGCGGGGCGAGCCGCTTTTTGCCGGCTTCTGCTATTGCGAGGATTGCCGCAGGGCGTCGGGCGCGGGCGCAATCCCTTACATGGGCTACGACAGCCGCTCGCTCCGGGTGAGGGGCGCCACGAAGCAGGCGCGCAAGCGCCTGCGCGACGGGCGCGAGGCGGTCCGCAGTTTTTGCCCCGCCTGCGGAAGCCTGATGTTCGGCGGCGAATATGGCGTCGACGCCCAGCACACCGTTTACGCCGGCACGCTCGACGACCCCGCCGCCTTCCACCCGACCCACGCCATCATGATGGCGGAGCGGGCGCCCTGGGCCGCCGTTCCGGACGGCCTCGTCCTGTACGACGGCATGCCGGGGTAAGCGCGGACCCCCTCAAGGCGGCCGGCGTTTCCCGTTAGGGTCTTGGTTATTGCCCAGACGGCGGGCGGCGATTTGGTTTTTCTCGCCGCCCGCCCTTTAGCGGCGCGACGCTCGGAAAAAGAAGGTTGGAAACGCTTGGATTTTCTTGGATTCTCTTGGCCAAAACGAGCCTTTTCAATAGGTTATGACGACGGCGCGGAGAAAAGAAATTCTCTCGCGCTTTTGGGTTAGAGATTGATGGCGGCTGCCCGTCCAGATTGAGCCCGGCTGTCCTCGCCATCGCCGGCCAGCCGCGTCCGATGAGGAAGGTTTTTGATTTCATCGGAATCCAATATCACAATTTCTCTTTTTCGTAAATATCTGCCCCTCTCTCCGTGCGGATTCGAACCGCAATTCGGACCTGAAGAGCATCTTGATTTTCCGAATGCGATGTGCGCACTGGCGCCTCCGTGACCGCGTCACGCAGAGGAGAAGCCGTCTTCATGAAGAAATTGGCGTCAATCGCGGTTCTTTCGCTCTCCCTGTCAACGGCCCTTCTTGCCAGTCCTGCGGCGCATGCAAGCGATGCGCGAGAGGGCGGCCCAGGACCTACGGCCGATCTCGAGGATCAGCTTGTTCGCTCGCGCGCGGTCGAGGCGGTGATCTGGTCGATGCCCGCGATCAGCATTCGCGGATTCGTCCAGGCGTCGTTTCGGGACTATGGCGCCACGTGGAATGACGTCATTTTGTGGAGCAAGCCAGCGCTCCCGCGACATGAACTCCTGACCGCAAATAATCAGGTTCCCTATATGCTGACTGCGCTTAACCTCCGGGGCGGGCCGGTCGTGGTCGACATCCCGGCGGCGGGAGAAAAGGCGGTTCTGTTTGGCAGCTTCGTCGACAACTGGCAGGCGCCCATCGTGGACGTCGGGCCGTCGGGTGAGGACGAAGGCAAAGGCGGCAAGTACCTTTTCCTGCCGCCGGGCTATTCCGAGCCGATCCCCGAGGGCTACATCCCCATTCGCACGCAGGGTTACGTGGTCGCGGGCGGTCTCCGCCCGGTTCCGGCCAACGGCGGGACGGCCGAGGAGGCGCATGCCTACGCCGAACAGATGAAAGTCTATCCGTTGGCGGACGCGGCTGCGCCGAAGCCGACGCGCTTCATCGACGGCTTCCCAAAGCCGTTCCACTCACTGCCCGTCTACGATTCGAGCTGGTTTCGTGAACTCGCAGCCATGGTCAACGAAGAGCCGGTTCGGGAGCGCGACAAGGTCATGATGGGCATGCTGGCGTCGATTGGAATCGAGCGCGGGAAGCCTTTCGCGCCCGACGCCCGTCTGCAAAAGACCCTCGATGCGGCGATCCTCGACGCGCGTGGTCTCATGGAACGCTATTTCGAGACGCCCAGTAAGGCGCTCGAGCCGTGGTGGCCAGGGAGCCAATGGGGCGCGCCCTCGCCTGGCGTCTTGAGACGGGCGAACGGCTTCACATTCGAGACTGACGACGGCCTTTGGCTCGATGAGCGAGCAGGCGGACTGTTCTATTGGGCGACGTTCATTCCCAAGAAACTCGGAGCCGGCACGTTCTACCTGATGGGACTGAGGGATTCGAGCGGGCAGCTTTTCGATGGGCGTTCGACCTACCGACTGCGCGTCCCCGCCAAAGTGCCCGCGCGAGAGTTTTGGTCGACAATCGTCTACGACGCGGACACGAAAGCCTTCGTATGCGTTGGCCCATGCGAGCAGGCCGACAACGCAGTCGGGCTTTCGTCATTCAACAAGCCCGAGATGAAGCAGAACGCCGACGGCTCTGTCGACATCTATCTCGGTCCGAAAGCGCCGGCCGGCTACGAGAAAAACTGGGTCACCACGGCCGGCAAGAACTTCTTCCTGATCTTCCGCCTCTATGGACCGGAGAAGCCTCTCTTCGACCGAAGCTGGAAACTGCCCGAGGTTGAGAGGGTTCAATAGCCCGCGAAGCCTCTGGCCGTCTGACAAATCCTCGCCCTACGCGGTCTTTCCACCTCACCATTGCGACCTCTCGAGAATCCTTTGCGTGAACAGAGACATCCGTCTAAAGGCGGCGGACGGCCGGGGAGCAAATGACGATCATCGATTCATACCCAATCGCCTGTCTATGGGCGGGGCGCCTGCTCAGCCTCCTGGTGACGCTTGCGCTCCTTGGCGTCGCCGCCAAGATGCTGTTTTCGCGCGCGGCGAGCCACGCCGAGCTTGCGGCGACCGGCTTCGCCGATAGCGCCGGACCGGCATTGGCGATCGTCGCCTTTGTCTGCGCGGTCCTATACGCCGTCCCGCAGACCGCGGTTCTCGGCGCGATCCTGATCACCGGCTTTCTCGGCGGCGCGATCTGCACGCACTTTCGCCTCGGGGCTATCGGGTCGCCGCCGCAACTCATCTCGGTCGGTCTCGGGATTATGGCCTGGGCCGGCCTCTGGCTGCGAAACGCGGACCTGCGTGGCTTGCTGCCGTTCGTGACGTAGCGACCGCCCGGGCCGCGGTCCGTTGCCCAAGCGCACAAACGCGAGGCGAGCCGCGCAAAGCGTCTTGACCCGTACTCGCCCTTCCGGTATGAGCCCGGAAGACCTCATCGGAAGGCGAAGTCACGTGGCGAAGCTTATTGTACGTTTGGCGCTGGAGGACGGGCGGGCATAGACCCTGCTTCGTTTGCTGGCGCATGACCCAGGCCCCTCGCGGGCCTTTTTTATTGCCTCGACTTCATCGAAAAACGGACGAGCGGACGAAAGGGAGATGACTACAATGGCCAGGCAGATGACCGGCGCGGAAATGGTCGTCGAAGCGCTGAAGGATCAGGGCGTCGAGCATGTCTTCGGCTATCCCGGCGGCGCGGTGCTCCCGATCTATGACGCGATCTTCCAGCAGGACAAGGTCCGCCATATGCTCGTCCGCCACGAGCAGGGCGCGGCGCATGCGGCGGAAGGCTATGCGCGGTCGACCGGCAAGGTCGGCGTGCTGCTCGTCACCTCCGGCCCCGGCGCAACCAACGCCATCACCGGCCTGACCGACGCGCTGATGGACTCGATCCCGCTCGTCTGCATCACCGGCCAGGTGCCGACCCATCTCATCGGCTCGGACGCCTTTCAGGAATGCGACACGACCGGCATCACCCGCAATTGCACCAAGCACAATTACCTTGTCCGCCGCATCGAGGACCTGCCGCGCATCCTGCACGAAGCGTTCTACATCGCCTCGCACGGGCGGCCGGGCCCGGTCGTCATCGACATTCCGAAGGACATCCAGTTCGCCAGCGGAACCTATGCGTTCCAGAAGAACATCCAGCACAAGACCTACCAGCCGCAGATCAAGGGCGACATGGAGGCGATCCGCCACGCCGTCGAGATGATGGCCGCCGCCAAGCGTCCGGTCTTCTACACCGGCGGCGGCGTCATCAATTCCGGGCCGCACGCCTCGACGCTCCTGCGCGAACTTGTCCGCACGACCGGCTTCCCGATCACCTCGACGCTGATGGGGCTCGGCGCGTACCCGGCCTCCGACAAGCAGTGGCTCGGCATGCTCGGCATGCACGGCTCGTTCGAGGCCAACAACGCCATGCACGACTGCGATCTCATGATCTGCGTCGGCGCCCGCTTCGACGATCGCATCACCGGCCGCCTCGACGCCTTCGCGCCGAAGTCGAAGAAGATCCATATCGACATCGACCCGTCGTCGATCAACAAGAACGTGAAGGTCGATCTGCCGATCATTGGCGATTGCGCGCATGTGCTCGAAGACATGGTGCGGATCTGGCGCACAGGGGCACACCGCGCCGACCCGGCGGCGCTCGCCAAGTGGTGGGCGCAGATCGAGGGCTGGCGGGCGCGCAATTCCTTCGGCTTCCGCAATTCGACGAGCATCATCAAGCCGCAGCACGCGATCAAGCGGCTCTTCGAACTGACCAAGGGCCGCGACCTCTACATCACGACCGAAGTCGGCCAGCACCAGATGTGGGCGGCGCAGCACTTCCATTTCGACGAGCCGAACCGCTGGATGACCTCCGGCGGCCTCGGCACCATGGGCTATGGCCTGCCCGCCGCGATCGGCGCGCAGATGGCGCATCCGAAGTCGCTGGTCGTCGACATCGCCGGCGAAGCCTCGATCCTCATGAACATCCAGGAGATGTCGACGGCGATCCAGTACCGTCTGCCGGTCAAGATCTTCATCCTCAACAACCAATACATGGGCATGGTGCGCCAGTGGCAGGAACTCCTGCACGGCGGGCGCTATTCCGAGAGCTACACGGAATCGCTGCCCGATTTCGTCAAGCTGGCCGAGGCCTATGGCGGGCACGGCATCCGCTGCTCCGATCCGGCCAATCTCGACGCCGCCATCATGGAAATGATCGAGACGCCAAAGCCCGTGATCTTCGACTGCCTCGTGGACCAGAAGGAAAACTGCTTCCCGATGATCCCCTCGGGCAAGGCGCACAACGAAATGCTGCTGGCCGAACTCGAGGACGACGCCGGCATCGAAATCGGCAACGTCATCGACGAAAAGGGCAAGATGCTGGTGTGAGCAGCTCCCCTCTCCCATGAACGGGAGAGGGGTCCGGGGTGAGGGTCGCGCCCCACCCCGCTCCGAGCGCGCGCCACGACGGCGCGGCCCTCATCCGGCCCTCCGGGCCTCCTTCTCCCGCAAAACGGGAGAAGGGATTGGGAAACGCCAAAGATGCTCACCCTCAACGAAATCGAGAGCGCCCACAAAACCGTGCTTCAGACGCTCCGCCCGACGCCGGCGATCGCCTGGCCGCTGTTGGCGGCGCGGCTCGGGACCGAAATTGTCGTCAAGCACGAGAACCACCAGCCGACCGGCGCCTTCAAGGTGCGCGGCGGCCTCACTTACATGGAGGCGCTGAAGCGCCGCGCGCCGGATGTTCGCGGCGTCGTTTCGGCGACGCGCGGCAACCACGGGCAGAGCCTTGCTTTCGCCGGCAAGCGGGAGGGCGTCCCAGTCACGATCGTCGTGCCGCACGGCAATTCGCGCGAGAAGAACGCGGCGATGCGGGCGTTGGGAGCCGACCTCGTCATCCACGGACCCGATTTTCAGGCGGCGCCCGAGGAGGCGGCGCGACAGGCGGATGCGCGCGGCCTGCATAGGGTTCCCTCCTTCCACCGCGACCTCGTGGCCGGCGTCGCGACCTGCGCCTTCGAGCTTTTCAGCCAACATCCGGATCTCGAGGCGCTCTACGCGCCGATCGGCCTCGGCTCGGGGATTTGCGGGGCGATCGCCGCGCGCGACGCGCTCGGGCTCAAGACGAGGATCGTCGGCGTGCAGTCCGCGCATGCGCCGGCTTACGCGCTTTCCTTCGACGCGAAACGCCCGATCGCGACAGCCAGCGCCGACACCTTCGCCGACGGCATGGCGACGCGCGTGCCGGACGAGGACGCGCTGGCGCTCATTCTCAAAGGCGTCGAGCGCATCGTGCTCGTCACCGACGACGAGGTCGCGGACGCAATTCGCGCCTACTGGACGGACACGCACAACCTCGCTGAAGGAGCCGGCGCGGCGCCCCTCGCCGCCGCGCTCAAGGACCGCGCCCGGCTCAGCGGCCGCAAGGTCGGCCTCATTCTGTCGGGCGGCAACATCGACTTCGATCTCTTCCAACGCTGGGTCGCATCCGCGCCGAACGCGGCCGCCGCCTGAACCCTTTCGCATTTCGAACTCAAGGACGAGAGATGAACATGATCGCAAAGCCGTCCCAGCCGCCGTCTCCCTATTCGGCGGCGACGGGCAAGTCGCACATCGAGCGCCATACCTTGTCGGTGCTCGTCGACAACGAGCCGGGCGTTCTCGCCCGCGTGGTCGGCATGTTCTCCGGCCGCGGCTACAACATCGAAAGCCTGACCGTGGCCGAGGTGGCGCACGAAAACCACCTCTCGCGCATCACCATCGTGACCTCCGGCACGCCCGAGATCGTCGAGCAGATCCGCCATCAGACGGAACGGCTCGTGCCCGTCCATTCGGTCAAGGACCTGACGCTGACGGTGCGCGCCATCGAGCGCGAGCTCGCGATGATCAAGGTTCGCGGCAAAGGCGAGAACCGGGTCGAGGCGATGAACCTCGCCGAGGCGTTTCGCGCCAAGGTGATCGACGCGACGGTGGAGAGCTTCATCTTCGAACTGACCGGCAACCCGCAAAAGATCGACGACTTCGTCGATCTTGATGCGGCCGCTCGGCCTCGTCGAAGTTTCGCGCACCGGCATTGCCGCCATCTCGCGCGGAACGGAGCCGATCTGAGCCGGACCGCTCGTCCTCAGCCCTTGCCCGAAATTTCAGTCGCCCTCAACGCAACATCGCGCTTGCGGCGCCGCCTTCGGCGCCGCACATCGGCCGCAGCGGCAGTTTCGGGAACGCGCGAAATCGATGGACGCGGAATTCGACTACATCATTGTCGGCGCCGGTTCGGCGGGCTGCGTGCTCGCCGACCGCCTGACGGAGGACGGCGGCGCCCGCGTCCTCCTGCTGGAATATGGCGGATCGGACCGGGCGCTGGTGATCCAGATGCCCGCCGCGCTGTCCATCCCGATGAATTCCCGGACCTACAACTGGGGCTATCTGACCGAGCCCGAGCCGCACCTCGGCGGCCGCCGTCTGATCTGCCCGCGCGGAAAAGTGCTCGGCGGCTCGTCGTCGATCAACGGCCTGGTCTATGTGCGCGGGCACCCGCTCGATTTCGACCACTGGCGCGACCTCGGCGCGGCGGGATGGGGCTACGCCGACATTCTCCCCTACTTCCGTCGGGCCGAGACGCTTTCGAGGCGGGGAGGACGCTTATCGGGGCGGAGACGGCCCCCTTTCCACCGCCCCCGGAGCCAGGCTCAATCCGCTTTACGGCGCCTTCATCGAGGCCGGGCGGCAGGCGGGCTATCCGGTCAGCGCCGACCTCAACGGCGAGCAGCAGGAGGGTTTTGGCGCTTTCGACATGACCGTGAGGAAGGGCGTGCGCTGGTCGACCGCCAACGCCTATCTGCGCCCCGCGATGAAGCGGGAGAACCTGGCCGTCGTCACCGAGGCGCTGACCACCCGGATCGCCTTCGAAGGCGCCCGCGCCGTCGGCGTTCGCTACCGGCGCGGCGGCGAAGCGCATTTCGCCCGCGCCCGGCGCGAGGTGATCCTGGCGGCCGGCGCGATCAATTCGCCACAATTGCTCAAGCTTTCGGGCGTCGGACCGGGCGCCGAGCTTCGGAACTTCGACATCGACGTCGTCGCCGACCGTCCTGGCGTCGGCGAGAATCTGCAGGACCATCTGGAATTCTATTTCCAGGTCGCGTCGAAAAAGCCGATCACCCTCTACGGCCACGTCGGCCTTTTCGGACGCGGGCTCGTCGGGCTGCAGTGGCTCCTGCGCGGCGAGGGCCTCGGCGCCACCAATCATTTCGAGGCGGGCGGCTTCATCCGTTCGCGCGCAGGCATGCGCTATCCCGACATCCAGTTCCACTTCCTGCCGATTGCGGTCTCCTACGACGGCTCGTCGCTTGCCAACGAACACGGCTTCCAGGCCCATGTCGGGCCGATGCGCTCAAAAAGCCGGGGCTGGATCAGGCTTGCTTCGCCCGAGGCGGCGGACGCGCCAAAAATCCAGTTCAACTACATGAGCCACCCCGACGACTGGACGGAGATGCGAGCCTGCGTGCGGCTCACGCGAGAACTCTTCGCGCAAGCCGCCTTCGACCCCTATCGCGGCCGCGAGATCCAGCCCGGCCCGGATTGCGTGACCGACGACGAGATCGACGCCTTCGTGCGCCAGCATGTCGAAAGCGCCTATCATCCCTGCGGAGCCTGCCGGATGGGCGCGGCGGACGATCCGCTCGCCGTGGTGGACCCGCAGACGCGGGTGATCGGCGTCGAGGCGCTGCGGGTGGTCGATTCCTCGATCATGCCGGAGATCACCAACGGCAATCTCAACGCGCCCACCATCATGATGGCGGAAAAAGCTTCGGACATGATCCTGGGCCGCCCTCCCTTCCCGCGCCTCCAACGCGCCCTTCTATGTCGCGCCGAACTGGGAGACGGAGCAGAGATAGACGCGGCTCGACTCCGGTCGAACGCGCGCCCTGAATGCCGCAACCTCATTTTTCTGGGTGAATTCCGGGCCAGCCTGTCGCAAAGTCCCGCGCGAGCGAGAATAGCCGCCCGAGGCAAGGAGCGCCCGAAATGTCCGATTCCGCCCCGGCCCCCACGCGCGAAGCGCGCCGCGGGCGCGAAGCGCGGCGCTCCGCCCGGGCGCAGCGCGCGCACGTCTCCATTCCCTACATCACACGCAAGATCCCGCTGACCGAGATGCTGAGCGCCGAGGGGCTGGAGATCATCGAGCGCAACGCGGACACGCTGCTCGAAGAGATCGGCATCGAGTTCCGGGATTTTCCTCGCGCACTCAAGCTGCTGCACGACGCCGGCTGCGACATCAAGGGCGAGCGCGTGCATTTTCCGCGCGGGCTGGCGCGCAAGCTCTGCGCCACGACGCCCTCCCAATATGTGCAGCACGCCCGCAACCCGGAACGCAACGTGCTCATCGGCGGCGACGCGATGGTATTCGCGCCGAATTACGGCTCGCCCTTCGTGCACGACCTCGACAAGGGTCGCCGCTACGGCACGATCGAGGACTTCCAGAATTTTGTGAAGCTCTCCTACCTCAGCCCCTACATCCACCATTCCGGCGGCACGCTTTGCGAGCCGGTGGACCTGCCGGTGAACAAGCGGCATTTCGAGATGGTCTACGCCCATCTCAAATATTCCGACAAACCCTTCATGGGCTCGGTGACGCGGCCCGAACGCGCCGAGGATTTGGTCCGCATCTGCGAGCTATTGTTCGGCAAGGATTTCATTCAGGAGAACACGGTTCTCACCAGCCTCATCAACGCCAATTCGCCCCTCGTCTGGGACTTCGACCATGCTCGGCGCGGCCGAGGCTTACGCGCGCAACAATCAGGCCTGCATCATCACGCCCTTCATCCTGTCGGGCGCGATGAGCCCGGTGACGGTCGCGGGCACGCTGACGCAGGTGCTCGCCGAAGTGATGGCCGGTACAGCCTTCTGCCAGCTCACCCGTCCCGGCGCGCCGGTGATTTTCGGAACCTTCGTCTCGACGCTCTCGATGCAGTCCGGCGCGCCGACCTTCGGCACGCCCGAGGCCTCGCTTTGCATCTATGGCGCGGCGCAACTCGCGCGCCGCATGAACATGCCCTTCCGCACCGGCGGCTCGCTCTGCGCCTCGAAAATTCCGGACGCGCAGGCGGCCTATGAGAGCGCGCAGACGCTCGTTCCCACCGTGCTCGCGGGCACGAATTTCGTGCTGCACGCAGCCGGCTGGCTCGAAGGCGGGCTCGCGGCGAGTTACGAGAAATTCGTGATGGACTTCGACCAGCTCGGCGCGATGCATGTCCTCGCCAAGGGCGTCGACCTCAGCGAGAACGGACAGGGGATGGAGGCTTTCCATCAGGTCGAGCCGGGCGGCCATTTCCTCGGCTGTGCGCATACGCAAGCCAATTTCGAAACGGCCTTCTATCGCTCCAACATCGCCGACAACAATTCCGTCGAGCAATGGATGGAGGAAGGCTCGAAAGACGCCGCGCAGCGCGCCAACGCGCTCTGGAAGTCGATGCTGGCCGAATACGAACCGCCACCGCTCGACCCCGCGACGGACGAAGCGATCCGCGACTTCATCGACCGCAAGAAAGCGTCGATGCCGGACGCGAACTATTGATTTCGCAAATCCTCTTCTGGCGCTTCGCGCCATCCTCTCCCGCAAAGCGGGAGAAGGGATATGCCCCTCGCCCGCCTGCGGGAGAGGGGTTGGGGTGAGGGTAAGCAGCACCGAGGAATTGTTATGAGAACGCATGCGCGTGCGGTGGTGATCGGCGGGGGAGTGGTCGGCGTCTCGACCCTGTACCATCTCGCCAAGAAGGGCTGGGCGGACAGCGTGCTCGTCGAGCGCAAGGAGCTGACCTCCGGATCCACATGGCACGCCGCGGGGCTGCTGCCGCTCTTCAACCTCAGCTACTCGGTCGGGCAGATCCACAAATATTCCGTCGCCCTCTACAAGACGCTCGAAAAAGAGACGGGGCTCAACGCCGGCTTCAGCCAGGTCTCCAACATCCGCCTCGCGCGCACGCGCGACCGCATGGACGAATATCGCTATTACGCCGGCGTCGCGGCGACGATCGGCGGAATCGAGGTGAAATTCCTGACGCCCGATCAGGTGAAAGAGATCTGGCCGCTCTGCGAAACAGATGGACTCATCGGCGCCATCCAGCATCCGCAGGATGGCTACATCCAGCCCGCCGACCTCACCCAGGCGCTCGCCAAGGGCGCGCGCGACCGCGGCGCCGAGATCAACCGGCAGACGACCGTCACGGCCATCGAGCGGCAGCCGAGCGGGGAATGGAAGGTCGTCACCGACAAGGGCGAGATCGTCTGCGAGCACATCGTCTCGGCGTCCGGCAACTTCGCGCGCAGGACGGGACGCATGGTCGGGCTAAGCGTGCCCGTGATCCCGGTGGAGCATCAATATATCGTCACCGAGAAGCATCCCGCAATCGTCAAGCGCAAGGCGCAGGGCCTCCCGGAGATGGGCGTTCTGCGTGAATCCGACTCCTCCTGGTACATGCGCGAGGAGGCGGGCGGCCTGCTGCTCGGACCTTATGAGGTCGGCGCGCCGGCCTGCTACGTCGACGGGCCGTCCGACCAAAGCGAATACGAGCTTTTTTCCGAGGATCTCGACCGGCTCGCGCCCCATATCGAGACGGCGATCGCGCGCGTGCCGGCCTTCGGCGAGGTCGGCGTCAAGAAAGTCTACAACGGCGCCATCGCCTACACTCCGGACGGTTCGCCGATCGTCGGCCCGGCGCCGGGCGTCAAGAACTTCTGGCTCAACGAAGGTCATTCCTTCGGCGTCACCGCGGCGGGCGGCGCGGGATGGCAGCTTGCCGAATGGATCGTCGAAGGCGAGCCGAGCATCGACATGCTCGGCGTCGATCCGCGGCGTTTCGGGCCTTACGCGCAGACCGGCTATCTGATCGAGAAGAACGAGGAGGCCTACGCCAAGGTCTTCACGATCCACTATCCCGACGAGGAGCGCGCCGCCGCGCGGCCTTTGCGCCAGACGCCCTGTTATTCCCGCATGAAGGCGCTCGGCGCCGTTTTCGGCTCGGTCTATGGCTGGGAGCGACCGAACTTTTTCGCGCCACCCGGATACGCCTTGAGCGAGGCGGATCTGGCCAGGCCCGACGTGCTTCTGAACGAAAATCACCCGCCGGCCGCAGAAGGCGAGGGCCCGCGCGAAAAGTGGAGCTTTCGCCGCTCGAACTATTTCGAGTTTGTCGGGGCGGAATGCCGAAACGTGCAGAGCCATGTCGGACTGCAAGACATGTCGGCCTTCGCCAAATGCGAGGTCTCCGGCCCCGGCGCGGAAAAATGGCTCGATTCGATCCTGACCAACAAGTTGCCGAAGGCGCCGGGCCGCGTGACGTTGACCTATCTCCTCACCAGCCGTGGCGGCGTGCGGGCGGAATTCACCCTCACTCGCCTGGGGCCGCAGCGCTTCTATCTCGTCTCCGCCGGCGCGCTCGAAGCCCACGACCATGACACGCTCGAAAAGCTTCTGCCGACGGACGGCAGCGTGCGGCTCGACCGGACCACGACGCAGCGCGGCGTGCTGGTGTTGGCGGGGCCGCGTTCGCGCGAGACGCTCGCGAAAGTCGCGGGCGGACAGGACGTCTCGAACAAGGCATTCCCCTGGCTCACCGCGCGGCATCTCTCGGTCGGGGCTGCGGGAACGCTGGCGATGCGAGTCAATTTCGTCGGCGAACTCGGCTACGAGTTGCACCATCCGATCGAGATGCAGAATTATATTTTCGACACGCTGATGGAAGCGGGCGCCGAGTTTGGAATCAAGCCGTTCGGCATTCGCGCGATGGACTCGATGCGGCTTGAAAAATCCTACAAGCTCGTCGGCCGCGAACTCTCGATCGAATATGCGGCGCTCGAAAGCGGGCTCGAACGCTTCATCGACTTCGACAAGGATTTTCTCGGCAAGAAGGCGCTGCTCGCATGGCGCGAGAAGGGTTTTGCCAACACGCTCGTCACCCTCGAGATTTTGGACGTCACGGACGCCGACGCGCGGGGTTCCGAGCCCGTCGCCAAGGACGGCGCGCCCGTTGGCCGCACGACCTCAGGCGGCTACGGCTGGCGGTCCGGCAAATCGCTGGCGCTGGCAATGGTCAAGCCCGAGCTTGCGGCGCCGGGAACGGCGCTGGAAGTCTCGATCCTCGGCGAGACGCATCCGCGCCGTGGTGATCGAGGACAGCCCCTACGATCCGACGAACGCTGCGCTGCGCGCCTGACTTGCCAGGCCGACGTTCACAGGATTCGGAATGTCGTCGAGGTCGTAAGGCGTCAACTCGTAAACCGCTTTGACCCAATTCGTGTAGATGTGGGCCGTGTGGCGCCAAAGGTTCGGCGCCGGGCGCGTCGGATCGTCGCCCGGAAAATAATGCTTCGGCAGTGGCCAGTTCGGGTCGCGTGAATGGTCGCGATGGTATTCGACGCCGAGCGTGTCGGTCTCGTATTCGGGATGATTGAGGATATAGACCCGGCGCGGAAACAGCACGCCCTTTTGGCCGAGCGCCTCCGACTCCACCAGCATGTTCGGACCCGCCTCGTCCGAGTTCGGCCACGACTTCCAGCGCCGGGACCTTGAGAATGTCCTCGCGCCGTGGGCTCTTCCAGCGCGACACGGGCGCCGGAAAAATGTCGGGGAAGCCGAAGAGAAGCCCCGTCTTGTCCGAGATCAGGCGATGCTCGAACAGGCCAAAAAGCTTCTGCTCGCCCTTGTAGCTGTTGATGTCGTGGAAGAATTTCAGCGCCGCCTTCGCGCCCCAACACAGAAAGAGACAGGAGAGGGCATTCTTTGTCGTCCATTGCAGAATGTCGGCGACTTCCGGCCAGAACGTCTCCTGCTCGACGCGATCTTTCAATGCGTTGACCCCGGTGACGATAAAGCCGTCGAACTTCCGGCGCCTAATTTCGCTGAACGCGCTGTAGAATTTGCGGATATGGTCCGCCGGCGTGTTCTTCGTATGCCGCCCCTCCGCGACGCTGCGCACGTAGGAGTCCGTCGCGACGAAGGTCAGGTTCACCTGCAGCATGGTGTTGCCGAGCCAGAGGGCGAGTTGGCGCTCCGTCGAGATCTTATCGGCCATCAGGTTGATGATGGCGATCTCCAAAGGGCGGATGTCCTGCTGCTCGGCGCGGCTCTTGTCGATCGCCAGCGGGCTGCCAAGCGAGGGCAGAAAGGGATGGATTTCCTGGCTGTTGATGATGACGGGCATTGCGGGAGGCTCACTCGGAACGCGTCTTTTTGGCGCCAAAGCGCCCCGACGACAATATTACGTTCGTTTTGCCAAACATAGCGTCCGTTTCACGAAACGCCACCCCTTTTTGCGCCCGGACGTCCGGACGTTATTCCAGGAGCTCGGCGCGTCCCGTCCATGTCGGGCGACGGGCGCACGCGCAAACTTGCTGGCAACAGAGACGGGCCCGTTACGCGACCTCCGCCGCCCGCCGCTGCTGCAGCAGCGCCCGATAAATCTCGTCGTCGCCGCAGAGCCCAGCCATCCGGCCGAGATCATCCACAAGCACGATGGGATTGCCGGAGAGGCTTCTGAGCGAGATCGCCGAGCGCATCTTGAGGTCGATCGGGGCGACCACGATGTCCACCCGCGCCGGGTCCTCAGCGATCTCGCCGGTCGCGCGGTCCGCGACCGCCATCGTGCCGGCGGCGCCGTCCAGCGTCACGCCGACAGGCCGGCCCTCCGGGTCCAGCTTGAGCCGGATGCGCCCCGTCCGGTCGAGGAACATCTCGCCCTCGGCGCGTTCGAGCGCGGCGGCCGGGGTCATGAGCGAGCCGCCCCGCAGCACATTCAGCGGATTCATGTGTTTGACGAATTCAGCGACATAGTCGTTGGCGGGCCTGAGCAGGATGTCCTCTGCCGCTCCGCACTGGACGATGCGGCCGCCTTCGAGAATAGCGATCCTATTGCCGATCTTCAGCGCCTCGTCGAGGTCGTGGCTGACGAAGATGATCGTCTTCTTCAGCTCTGACTGCAGCACCAGAAGCTCGTCCTGGAGCTTGTCGCGGATCAGCGGATCGAGCGCCGAGAACGGCTCGTCCATGAGCAAAATGTCGGCGTCGGTGGCGAAGGCGCGCGCCAGGCCGACGCGCTGCTGCATGCCGCCGGAAAGCTCGTGCGCGAACTTGCCCGCCCATTGCGTCAGGCCGACCATGGCGAGCTTGTCGGCCACGATCTTGTCGATCTCCGCCTTCGGCAAACGGCGCAGTTCGAGGCCGAAGGCGACATTCTCGGCGACCGTCCGCCACGGCAGCAGCGCGAACTGCTGGAACACCATGGCGACCCGGCTCGTGCGCAGCATCCTCAGTTGATCGGCCGAGCAATGCGCGACGTCGATCGTCTCGTCGCCGTGGCTAACCATCACCCTGCCGCGCGCGACCTTGTTGAGGCCGTTGACCGCGCGCAGGATCGTGGACTTGCCGGAGCCTGAGAGCCCCATGAGCACGCAGATCTCGCCCGGCTCCACCGCGAGATTGACATCCGCCGCGCCGAGCACGACGCCGGTCTCCTTGAGGATCTCGTCGCGGGTCCCGCCGCGATCCACAAAGGCGAGCGCTTCCGCCTGTTTGTCCCCGAAGACGATATCGACGTGATCGAAGACGACTGCGGACATCAGGCGCGGCTCTTTCGCTCGGGGTTGCGGAACACGCGGTCGAGCACGATCGCAAGCAGCACGATCGACATACCCGCTTCAATACCCATCGGGATGTTGACCGTCCCGAGCGCGCGCACGACCGGCGTGCCAAGGCCAGCCGCGCCGACCAGCGCGGCGATCACCACCATCGACAGACTCAGCATGATGCATTGCGTGATGCCAGCCATGATCGTCGGCAGCGCGTAAGGCAGCTCGACCTTCCAGAGAAGCTGGCGCTTCGTCGCGCCGAACGACTCTCCGGCCTCCTTCAGCGTCGCTGGCACGGAAACGATGCCGAGATGGGTCAGGCGGATCGGCGCGGCGATCGCGAAAATCACCGTCGAGATGAGGCCCGGCGCCGAGCCGAGGTGAAAGAGGACGAGCGTTGGGATCAGATAGACGAAGGTCGGCAGCGTCTGCATGAGATCGAGCAGCGGGCGCATGAAGGCGTAGAGCCATGGCCTGTGCGCGGAGGCGACGCCGAGCGGCACGCCGATCAGCACGCTCGTCAGCGTCGCGAAGCCGACCAGCGAGATCGTCTCGACGGTGGCTTCCCAATATCCGAGGTTGGCGATCAGCAGGAAGGCGATGACGACAAAAAGCGCGAGCTTCCACGAGCGATGCAGCCAATAAGCAAGCGCGGCGACCGCGAAGACGACGATGAGAAAGGGAATGTGCAGGAGGACGGCGGTGGAGCCGTCCACGCAGAAATTGATGAGGGCCGTGACGGCGTCAAAGAAGCCGGCCGCGTTGTCCTGAAGCCAGGTGATGCCGATCTTGACCCACCGGCCCAGGGGGATTTTCGGCTCCGTGAACCACTCTTCCAATGCGCCCGCTCCGCTTTGGAGTCGCACGTCGCGGCTTCCGGCGGCCTCAACAGCGCCGGAAGCCGCCTGTGCGGATTATTGCAGTCCGAATGCCTTCTTGACCGCCGGCAGTCCCGGCTGTCCGTCGAAGGTCGTCACGCCCTCGAGCCATCCTGTGAGCTGCGATGGATTGGTCTTGAGCCACTTCTTGGCGGCGGCCGGTCCATCCATGCCGTCGGTGAGGATCGAGTTCATGACGTCGTTTTCGAGATCGACGGTGAAGATGAGATTTTTGATGAGCTTCGCGGCGTTCGGGCATTCGTCCGCCCAGCCTTTGCGCTCGTTGGTGTAGACGATGGCGCCGCCGTAGTTCGGGCCAAAGCTATCGTCACCGCCGGCAAGATACTGGATCTTGAAATTGACGTTCATCGGATGGGGCGCCCAGCCGAGGAAAACGACATCCTCGTGATGGCTGGTCGCACGCTGCACTTCGGACAGCATGCCCTGCTCGCTCGATTCGACGAGCTGGAAGTCCTTCAGGCCGAATTCGTTCTTCTTGATGAGGTCGAGCACGAGGCGATTGCCGTCGTTGCCCGGTTCGATGCCAAAAATCTTCCCGTGCAGATCGTCCTTGAACTTGGCGATGTCGGCGAAGTTCTTGAGGCCCTTGTCATAAGTGTATTGCGGAACGGCGAGCGTATATTTGGCGCCTTCGGGCAGGTTCGCGCCCGTCACCACCACGGAGCCGTCGGCGACGTAGGGCTTGCGGTCGTTCTCCATCGACGGCTGCCAGTTGCCGAGAAAAACGTCGATGTCCTTGTTCTTCATCGACGCGTAGGTGACGGGAACCGAGAGGACGGTGACCTTCGGCGTGTAGCCGAGCGCGGTGAGAATCTGCGCCGTGATCGCCGTGGTCGATGTGATGTCCGTCCAGCCGACATCGGAGAACTTGATCGTCTTGCAGCTTTCCGGATCGCCTGCATAGGCGGCCCCTGCCGCGCCAACTGCGACCGCCGCGGCGAGCGCGGCGCCAATGAACCTCTTCATCCGATTCCTCCTCCACTCCCGGGCCCTGACGCCCCCGGGACGTGAAGGCCACTATCCGACGTGAATATGGCCCGGTCAAATAAGTGTCACGGTCGAGACCCATGAAGGGGAGCGCAGAATATATATTGGGCCATCGCTTTGTTGGGTGGCGAGGCGCCCGTGCGGAATTCGGCGGCGCCCGCGCCCGCGGAGCAGGCGCCGCCTGGCCCAATTTGGCTTGCTCCCCGGATTGAGCTTGGCCCTGCCACCCGCTAGAAGGCGCGCGCGCCCCGTGCGGAGCCCCTTTTCCATGACAGACGACGAAGCTGCGAACGCCTCGCCCCAGATGAAGTCCGAAATTCTGATGCAGGCGCTGCCGCACATGCTGCGTTATGACGACGCGACCGTCGTGGTGAAATACGGCGGCCACGCGATGGGCGACGAGCAGAAAGCGCGCGATTTCGCAAAAGACATGGTGCTTCTGGAGCAATCCGGAATCAATCCCGTCGTCGTCCACGGCGGCGGCCCACAGATCGGCGCCATGCTGAAGAAGCTCGGAATTGAATCGCATTTCTCGGGCGGTCTGCGCATCACCGACAAGCCGACGATCGAGATCGTCGAGATGGTGCTTGCGGGATCGATCAATAAATCGCTGGTGGGCTCCATCAACGCCGAGGGCGGCCGGGCGGTTGGCCTCTGCGGCAAAGACGGCAACATGGTCGTCGCCCGCAAAGTGATGCGTCCCCACGGCGATCACGAAGACGTGGTGGATCTCGGTTACGTCGGCGAGCCGGAAAAGGTCGATACGACGGTGCTCGACCAAATTCTTGGCCGCGAACTCATTCCCGTCCTCGCGCCGGTCGCGCAAGGCGCGGACGGCCAGACCTACAACGTCAACGCCGACACTTTCGCCGGCGCCATCGCCGGCGCGCTCGGCGCCAAGCGCCTTCTGTTCCTCACCGACGTGCCCGGCGTGCTCGACAAGAACAAGGAGCTCATCAAGCAATTGCGCGTCGATGACATCCGCGGCCTTATCGCCGATGGCACAATCACCGGCGGCATGATCCCGAAGGTCGAGACCTGCATCTACGCCATCGAGAAAGGCGTCGAAGGCGTCGTCATTCTCGACGGCCAGATCCCCCACGCCGTGCTGATCGAGTTGCTGACCGACCAGGGGTCGGGCACGCTCATCACGCGCTAGAAATCCGCGGGTCCAATGCGAATCCTCGCGATCGACGCCTCTTGCAACGCGGCATCCGTCGCCATCGTCGAGAGCGGCGAGCTCGAGCCGCTCGCGGCGATGAGCCGAACCATGACCCGCGGCCATGCCGAGGCGCTCGCCCCGATGGTGGAGGAGGCTGGCCGCCTCGTCACGGGCGGCCTGCGAAGCCTCGATCGCATCGCGGTCACCATCGGCCCCGGTTCGTTCACAGGCATTCGCATCGGTCTGGCGCTGGCTCGGGCCATGGGACTTGCGCTCGCTATTCCGGTCGTTGGCGTCTCGACGCTCGCCGCTTTCGCGGCGCCGCTGCTCAGCGCCCCACGTCCAGGCGTGATCGCTGCCGCGATCGACGCCCGGCATGGCTCGATCTATTTCCAGCTGTTCGACCCGACCGGCAGGCCGCTCGCCCCTCCGCGCTGCGACAGTTTGCGCGAATGCGTGCGCGGCATTGGCGCGGGTCCCGCCCTGCTCTCGGGCGACGCCGCGACGCTTGTGGCGACGGAAGCGCATCGGTCGGGCCTGCCCTATGATCTCGGCGCGGCGACCGAGGCGCCGGACATCATCGCCGTCGCGCGGCTGGGCCTCGCGCTCGACCCGGCAAGCGCGCCCGCGCGACCGCTCTACATCAAGCCGCCGGACGCCAAGCCCAATCCAAGCGAACCAATCGCAAGGGCGCCGGCCTAAAGCTTGTTCGGCAGAAGCGCGCTCTGCTAGCGTCCAATTCTCTTCCCATGGGATCGGGGGCCGCGCCTCCGAATAGGCCCATGTGGCGGAGGGAGCCTCGGCGCTCGTGCATTTCCAGCGGACCCCATGATCTTCGGCCTCGGCAGACAATCCCCGCCCGTCATCCGGCCCCTGCGCGCGGACAGGGCGGAGGCTTGCGCCAGGCTTCACAAGGAGGGGTTCGCCCATCCGTGGTCGGAGGAGGATTTCGCGGCACTCCTCCGCGAGGCGTCCGCCATGGCCGCCGTCGCGCTCGATCCCGCAAGCGGACATGTGCGCGGCTTCATCGTCTCTCGTCTCGCCGGGGACGAGGCCGAGATTCTCACCATCGCCGTCGAGAACTCTGCGCGCGGCAAGGGCGTCGGCCGAACGCTCCTGCGGGAAAATCTGCGCCAGGCCGCGAACGCCGGCGCCCAGGCGATGTTTCTCGAAGTCGACGCAGGCAATGTCTCCGCGCTCGCGCTCTATCGCCGGCAGGGTTTCACGCAGGTGGGCGAGCGTCCGGGCTATTACCGCCTCGCCAACGGCGCGAGAGCGACCGCGCTGATCATGCGCAAGGCGCTTCCGTGAGCGCGCCCGGATCCAACGCGCCTCCCCTCACCGCTTATGGGAAGCCGTCGACCGGCAATCGCGGCGACGGCTTGACGCAGCCCATCGCCCAAGGGCGCTCCCCACCCGCTCACGAGAGAACCGCCGCAGAGCGCGCGGCGCGGATTGGCCTTCCCGCCGCGCCGACGACGCTGCTGCGGCTCGGCCTCGCGGTTCTCGGGCTGGCCGCCTTCGTGGTGGTGTTCGCCCCGACGCGCCTCGTTGCGAAGCGGTTCGGCATGAGTTTCGGCAGCCGCTTGTCTGTCCGCTTCCAACGCTTGCTTTGCGCGGGGCTCGGCGTCCGGGTGCGGCGACATGGCGAATTAGCGCCACGGGCGGGGCTGATCGTGGCGAACCATGTCTCCTGGCTCGACATTCCCGTTCTCGGCTCGCTCGCCCCCATGAGTTTTCTCGCCAAGAAGGAAGTCGGCGATCATCCGCTCGGACGACGCCTCGTCGCCCTGCAAGGCGCGGTCTATGTGGACCGCGGCCTCCGCTTCAAAATCCCGGCGGTCAACGCGGATATGGCTCGAACCCTACAGAACGGCTCGCCGGTCGTGCTGTTCGCCGAGGCCACGACAGGCGACGGCAACCGCCTGCTGCCTTTCCGCTCCTCGCATTTCGAGGCGCTTCGCATCGCGGCCCGCGAGCAGGGGAGACCCGCCCTCCTCCAGCCGGTCTTCCTCGCCTATTCGCGGTTGTCAGGCCTCCCCGTGACGCGCGCGGAGCGCCCGAGGATCGCCTGGTATGGCGACATGATGTTCCTGCCGCATCTTTTCGGCTATGCCGACCGCGGCGCCCTAACCTGCGACGTTCACATCGGAGCCCCGATTTCCGTTCCTTCGGACATGCATCGCAAGACAGCCGCTCGGCTCGCTGAAGCGGCTGTGAGGCGGCTCGCGGCCGCGGCGCGGGAGCAAAGGTGAAGGACGGACCCGTCAGGAACGGCGGATGCTCTCCGCGAGGCGAACGGGCCAGCTCAGCGCATACGGCAGCGCCTGCCCAATGCTTTCGGTGAAGGTGGACGCCGGCGCGCTGTTCCAGTCCGCGCTAACGATCGGCGCCAGGACCACGCCGACCCCGACGAGATAGACAATGATAAGAAGCGCAAGAATAAGACGCATCGGCTCGCAAAAGTTAGAGTCAGGAGATGAACGCCAGAAGGTCACGCGCGGTTCCGGGCGTCTCCAAAACCCGACATTTTTTCAGGCGCCCGCCTGGGTGTCATATGCTCGGGCAGAGCGAGCCGAGTCGCCCCTTCGGCGCATTCGTAGGTTCGGCGGCGATGGAAAGGTTGGAAAGCGGGCGGGACCCTTCATAACCTATTGAAAGATACACAATCGTCCGACTTCAACCAAGTTAACGCAAGCAATCTCGGCGCTAACCGGAATTGCCCAAGCAAGCGGGAGCTATCCCAAGACAACAGAAATTGCGGGCAATGCTTGGTATAAAACAATACCTTACCGTATTTTAAGGGGCAGCTGGCGACGCAAGCATTTCTCGCCCCAGCTTCTGGAAGGCTCGCGCCCGGTGGGATAGGGCGAGGGAGCCGTCAACCGGGATGCCGTGTTTCTCCAGCGAGGTCATCTCGCCAAAAGTGCGATCGTATCCGTCCGGCAGGAAGCAGGGATCATAGCCGAAGCCTGCCGTGCCCCGAGGCGGGAACACGAGTTCCCCGTCGACGCGGCCAACAAAGGTCTGCGTACGCCCATCCGGCCACGCCAGCGCCAAGGCGCTGATGAAATAGCCTCGCCACGGCGGGGGCGCGTCCTTGGCGCGAAGCTCCCGCTCGATCCGCGCCATCGCCGCGTCGAAATCTTTCGATCCGCCGGCCCACCGCGCGGAGTAGATGCCAGGCGCGCCGTCCAGTCCTTCAACGCAGAGGCCGGAATCATCCGCGAGCGCCGTTTCTCCGGATCCCTCCGCGGCGGCGACGGCCTTGAGGAGAGCGTTGTCCTCAAAAGTCTGACCCGTCTCTTCCGGCTCAGGGAGACCGAGTTCGGACGCGCTGACCGCCTCGATCCCATAAGGATGCAGAAGCTCGCGGATTTCGCGAAGCTTGCCGGGGTTATGGGTCGCGGCGACGATCCGCTTTGGAAGAGAGGCTGAGGTCACCGCGCGACGATCTTGTAACGTTGTCCGGAAACGAGCGGCATGTTGCGTTCAAGCCCATTGAGGATGAGGAACTCATCGAGCGCGTGCGGCAGGAAGTTCATCCGCGACGCCATCGTCTCCGAACTGTCGATCCCGCCGGCCGAAGCGATGCGGATCGACTGGGGCTCGGCCAGCGCCGAATCCTCGGCGTTGATGAGGTGGAAGGATTCGAGGGACGCGCGGAAACGGGCATCGACCTCCGGCGTCAGCGTATGAGCGGCGAAAATCAGCCGATAGACGCGCCCGTTCAGCCGAATCGCCCCGAGGCGGAAGCTCCATTGTTCTCCCCGCGCCGTCGCCGTTGCGGCTTCGAGACCGCCGATCCTTACGGATTCGACGTCGGTCGTCTTCACACCATCGATCCAGCCGGAAGCGATCGCGGTGGTGACGGGCGTCGAATTCGGGAAGCGCGATGCTGTCGAGACGAAGGGCCTCGGAACCGTTCTCGCCCACGCCGATGAGGGCGGCCGACTGATTCTCGAGCGTAAATCCTTCCGGCGCCTCGAAGGCAAAACCCAGCTTTGGGTGGATGAAGCGGGTTCCCCGCACCACGCCCTGCGTCGAGTCGTCGCCGAAAGCGATGCCGTCGATTGCAGTCAGATAGGCGTCGCGGTCCCGGACCCCTGTGCCGGGCGGTCCGAACGCCCGCGCCACCGCGACCGCCGCCGCGACGCGTTCGGGCGTGGACGGATGGGTGGCCATCATATCAGGTCGGTCCGCCGTTCCGGCGCCGGAGATCGAAGCGCGCAGGGCGCTCCATTCGCCGAGCGCGGTGAGGAAACGCGAAGCCGCGTAAGGGTCGTATCCCGCCTTGGCGATATCGTGAATGCCTAGCTGATCGGCTTCCAATTCCTGCTGGCGCGAGAAGCGTGCGATCGACAATTTGGACCGCGCCTCAGCTTCCTGTTCGTCCTGATAGTGCGCAAGAACCTTCGCGTTGACGCGCGTAAAGAGCGCGGCGGTCTTTTCGAACTCCGCCCGCTGCGCGGCGTGTCGGGAGGTGACGTGGGCGATCTCATGCGCCATGACCGCAGCGATTTCCGACGTGTCGTCGGCGAGCGCCAGAAGCCCGCGCGTGACAAAAATGTCCCCGGAGGGAAGCGCGAACGCGTTGACGATGGGCGAATTGAGCACCGTGACCCGGTAGGGGCGGGAATCGCCGGACGGCGTCAGCTTTGCAAGAACCCCATTGAGATAGGATTGAGTCGCCGGCGCGCGATATTCGCCGCCGAACGCTTCGATCAGGCGCTGCCGTTCGGGATTGGCGGGGCGGCCTCCGGTCGTGCGCGGAGCGGCCGCGATCGGAGCGGCTTCCGGCGGCGTCGGCGGCGCTTCGACCGAGGCGCATCCGGCCGCGATGAGGCAAAGCCCGCCCGCAAGCACGGCGAGGGCGCCTCGCCAACGCCTGTCAGGTCGCGGCGATTGCAGGGAGTCCGGGTCTATTCGCCTCATGGATGGAGGTTTTCTCCCCCTGACGCGTCGGAGTCGCGGACGAACTCGATCATCGCCGGGTCGGCGATGGCGATATCGAGCCCAAATCGGCCATCGAGCGCGCCCCGCGCCCGTATCGTTCGGCCAATCAACGCGTCCACCGGATTTCCACTCCCGATCAGGATCGGCTGCAGCCTGCGCTCGACGACAATCGTCGCGCCTCCACGAGGGCCAAGATCAAGATAGAGGCGCGAGCGCCCGAAGCCAACCCGCCGAACTTTTCCTTCAACGATCACGAATCGTCCATCAAATTGACGCAGGCGACCTCCGTCCCCAGCTTGCAGGACCGCAAAGGCCGGGTCGCGCCAGAGGCCCATGCCGGCCCGACGCGCCGCCGCCTCTATAGCGAGGCGGTCGCCGTCGCAACGGCGCGTCTCGAATTCCGGCCTAACCCTGGCGTACCCGGCTCGCAGAAGCGCTTCTGAGACTGAGGAATCGGGGCCGTCTCCGTTGGGCAGGGCCAGATCCGCGACAATTCTGCCCCATCGATCCGTGCCAGGAGCGAAAATCATCAGCCGAGCCTGCTTGCCCGCGACAAGACCGGCCAGTTCAGCCCGCGCGGCTCTCGCGAGTTCCGACGAGCCCCGATAGGGGGACGGCTTGTCGAGCCCGCCGAGGCGCACGGTGCGGCCATCCGCAAGGCCAAGATCCAGCCGCTCGTCAACGGAAGCGACTTCGACCAGGCCCGCGGTTCTCCCGCAGGCAGCGCTGGCGGAACCTTCAACTGCGCGGGCGATCAGTAAGAGTGAGAGGCTGACAATCGCGCCTGCGGCAAGTCGCTTCAAACAGCGTTTGGCGGGACGCAATTTCATGCTAGGGCCTGTGCGCGATCAGATAAGGACGGGCCGGAGCGGCCTCGTCCCACGGTCGCAAGCCGCGGCTGTCCCGGTAGCTCAGCAGGATAGAGCAACGGTTTCCTAAACCGTAGGTCAGGGGTTCGAATCCCTTCCGGGACGCCAGCAGCGGCAACCGCGAGGCTTCCAGCAAACGGATAGGCCCGCCAGATCCTCCCTTGCAGCCGCAAGCGGGGCGAACTCCCGCGCGCCTTGGAAAGATTAAGGCCCCGCGCCAAGGGGACAGTGGCGCGGGGCTATTATGTTCGGCCCTCGGGGAGTACCGGGCCAAACAAAGCGCGCTCGAAATATGGCGCGTACATGTTGGTAATCGTCCGCTACGAAGGCAGCAATTGTCACATATGGGGGGCCTACCGCGTGCGCGGATATCTCGTCATCGAATGCCGAGCGCTGCTACTCCGATCACGGCGGCCTCGATAAAACAGGCGGTTCGGTAGAGACGCAGCGCCCTGCGGATGTCGAGGGATGTCGCCTCCACACGCCCATCGCCCATATAGGCGTCCTGCACCAACGTGGAGCCGTAGACCCGCGGCCCGTTAAGCTTCAGGCCGAGGGCGCCGGCCATGGCGGCTTCTGGCCATCCCGCATTGGGCGAGCGGTGCTTCGAGGCGTCCCGGCGAACTGCACCGATCGCCCCGGCAGTCGATGCGCCAGGCGCAATCGCCGCGGCAAGCACGATCCAAAGCGCCGCCAGACGCGACGCCGGAAGGTTGATCAGATCGTCCAGCCTCGCCGCCGCCCACCCAAAGGCTTCGTAGCGCGGATTTCGATGACCGATCATGCTGTCAGCCGTATTGACCGCCTTGTAGACCGTTCCACCCGTTAGGCCGCCAAGCGCTATCCAAAGCAAGGGGCCGACCACTCCGTCGGAAAAGTTCTCCGCCGAGACTCTCGATCGCCGCTCGGGCTACACCTCCGCCATCCAGCACGTGAGGATTCCGGCCCACAATCGCGGAGACGGCCCCCCGTCCATCCTCAAGGCTCCTGTCCAATCCGTCGGCCACCGCTTGAACATGGGAGTAGAGACTTCGCTGGGCGGGAAGGCTTGCCGCGATCAGGACGAGGACAACGACGCCGGGCCACCCCACACCTCTACACACCGCCTCAAAGACGCCGGTTATGAGAGCGACGGGGGCGAGATAGATGACGAGCCCCAGCACGCCACTGAGGCGGCGCCTCTCGAACGAGCTTTCCGGACGGTTTAGTTTCCTCTCCAGCCATCTGAGCCAATCCCCCATCCAGGTGACGGGATGCCCGATCAAGCGGTAGAGCCGCGCAGGATAGCCGAACAGTGCCTCGACCACGAGGGCCGCCAGGGAGAGCGACAAAGATTGGGACAGAAGCATGAACGATGGGCAAGCCTGGAGCAAACTCCTTCGCCTATCACGGCGGAGCATCGGACGTCGCTCAGCTTCTCACCCCGAATGAACCGACTTATCCGTGCGCGCCGCGCGCGCATCAGCCTTTTTCGTATTCTCGATCTCCCCACGGACGAGGCCCTGTCCCCGCCAATCGATTGGGCCGTCGCTGGGCGGGGTAGGCGGGAAGTGAACTGGCGCCGCCTCGCGGCGGCGCTTCGACGTCACGGAGAGCAATTCGTCGTTTGAGTCGTGGTCGTCGTCCCGGTGACGTCCGTTGATTGGGTGGTGCGGCTCGCGCAAGGCGCAACCGGCGGCGCAGGCTGAACAACGACTGTCCTGTCAGGCCCGCTCGCGGTCCCGCCAATAACAGCGCCGGCGGCGCCCCCGACAACAGCGCCCACAGGTCCGCCGACCACCGCGCCGGCCACGGCGCCGCCGGCGGCGCCGGTAACAGCTCCCCCTCCGTCCGCCAGATGCCAACGAGGATGAGCCGAGCAATAGAAATGCTGCAAGGGTTGCGGCCGTTTTCATGGTCGTTTCTCCTAAATCATCGGGCTTGACGGCTAAGCCGCCTCGGCCTTCGGGGCAGACAACGATCGACCTCCGGTATTCGTTCCCAGACCGTCCGATCCGTCCACAGGCTCGTCTTGCTTCCGCCGGAACACGGCGAGACAAGAGGGGATGCCGATTCGCGGCCCGAATCTCTTCACCATTCCGCCTGGCGCCCCATTCCTGCCCACGCTCGCCGGCGCCCTTCTTGACGGATCACTGATCGAGGGCTTTCCCAGCCCCGAGACAGCGTTCACCCTCGCCGAGGCGACGATCTACGTACCGACGCAAAGGGCGGCGGCGGGACTGGCTACTGCTCTCGTCGAGGCAAGCGGCTCGGACAGTCTCTTGCTCCCTCACATTGCGCCCCTCGGCGCATTCGAACCGGAGGAGACCTCCCCCTTCGACCTGACGGAATCAGAAGGCCCCGGGCCGCCTACCGCAGTCGGCGAGCTTACCCGTCGCCATACGCTCGCGCGCTGGGTCCGCGCTTGGGGAAAGGCGTTACGGGGCGCCATCGTGAGTACCGAACCGGACGGACGCCTGAATTCGACGCAAAGGATCCTGCGCTCGTCGCCGCAACTCCTGCCCAAGCCTATGCGCTGGCGGGGGACCTGGCCGCCCTCATCGACGATCTGATCATTGAAGGAGTCGACTGGCGGCGTCTGGAAACACTCGCCACAGGGGATCACGACCCATACTGGCGGATCACGCTGGACTTTCTCAAGATCGCCTTTTCCCTTTGGCCGGACTGGCTCGCCGAGCGCGGCCTTGTCGACCGAGCGGAGCGTGTATCGCGTCTGATCGACGCGGAAGTCGCCGCCCTCGCCAAGGGCGGCCGGCGCGGCCCGATGATCATCGCCGGCTCGACCGGCGCGAACCGCGCGACCGCCCGCCTCATCGCGGCTGTGGCGAAGAGTCCTAAGGGCGCCGTCGTGCTGCCTGGTCTCGATCTGGCTTTGGACGGGCGCGCGTGGGACCTCGTCGGAGCGTCCGAAGCCGAAGACGGCGCGCCGGGACATCCCCAAGCGCTCCTTCATCAACTCATGGGCTTCATCGGGGCTCGTCGCGACAATGTTCAGAATCCTCGGGACGCCGCCAGCCGCTCTGGCGGCGCGCAGCGCCTTCATCAGCGAAGCGCTCCGCCCAGCCGATTCCACCGACCAGTGGCGCGAGCGCGGCGGGGCCCTGTCGGCGCGCTCAATCGAAGCAGCGCTCAGCGATGTCGCCATCGCCGTGGCCGAAACGGAAGCCGAGGAGGCGCTGGCCCTCGCGATCGCCATGCGCGAGACGCTGGAGACGCCAGGGAAGACAGCGGCGCTGATCACCCCCAGTCCGGCTATCGCGCGGCGGGTAGCGACGGAGCTTGCGCGATGGGGAGTTGAAGTCGAAAACTCGGCCGGAGGCGCCTTGGGAGAGACGGAAGCCGGGGCGTTATCCCGCCTTGTGCTCGACGCCGCAATCGACTTCGTTCCGCTTTCCGCAAACGCCCTACTCTCCCACGCCTCCGTGCGGCTCGGGCGAACACGGGCGCAGTTCGAAGGCGCGCGGCAGGCGCTCGAACTCGCCGTGCTCCGCGCCGTACCGATTGCTTCGCTGGCCGATCTGGAGACGATATTCGAGGCGGCGCGCGAGGCCTCCGCCGGTCCGAACGCGCATCGCGCCACGAAGGCGATCGACGCAGAACGCCGCGAGGCCGGCGAGCGGCTCCTCGTCGCCTTGCAGGATGCGCTTGCGCCGCTGCGAGAAAGGTCGGCGCAGACTTCGCTCAAAGAGTGGCTTTTCCGGCATCGCGAGGCGCTCCTCGCAATTCTCGCGGATGCCGAGGGAGACTTGGCGTCGCCGCACGGATTGGAGGAGCTCACAGCCCTCATCGAGGAATGGACGGACGCGGCGGGCGAGGATTTTCAATGCAGCCTCGCCGAATATGCGGAACTTTTCACCGACGCGCTCAAGCGGGTCAGGGCGCCCCCGTTCGCCTCCGCTCATCCGCGTCTGCAGATTTTGGGCCTGCTCGAAGCCCGGCTCCTCAATTTCGACCGGGTCATCCTTGCCGGCCTGGACGAAACAGTGTGGCCGCCCGCTGTCGACGCGGACGCCTTCCTGAATCGTCCGATGCGCTCCGCACTCGGGCTGTCGGCCCCGGAACGCCGCATCGGCCAAACCGCTCATGACTTTGCGAGCGCCCTGGGCGCCCGCGAGGTGATCCTCAGCCGCTCGAAAAAGAGGGAGGGCGCCCCGACCGTCGCGTCCCGCTTCCTTCAGAGGATTCTGGCGGCCTCGGGGACCGAGTCCGCAGCGGTGGCGGCAGCGAAAGGGCGCGGCGACCGCTATCTCCGCCTGGCCCGAAGGCTCGATCAGCCTATCGGGGTTCAAGCCACTCGACGGCCCGAGCCGAAGCCCCCCAAAGCTAAGCGGCCGCTTCGGCTCAGCGTCACGCGGATCGAAACGCTTCGGCGCGATCCCTACTCGATTTACGCGGAAAAAATCCTTGGGCTGAAGCCTCTTGATCCGGTCGGACGCGCTCTTGGTCCGCGCGACGTCGGCGAGGCTTGGCACGGCGCGCTCGAAGCCTTCCTGACGCGACACCCGCAGGGGCCGCTTCCGGCGGGATCACGATCTGACCTCGTCGAGATGACCCGGACGAGATTCGCCGCCATGCTCGAAGATCCCTCTTTTGAGCGCGTGACCTGGCCAAATATCGAAAGGTCGATTGACTTCCTGCTCGCCGTCGAGCGGCGCCGACGCATCGATATCATACACTCGTGGACTGAGCGAAGCGGCGCGATCGCCATCCAGCTTGCAAGCGGTAGCCGATTTAAGCTCACCGCGCAGGCGGATCGCATCGACGCCCTCCGGTCCGGCGGCGCTGCGATCCTGGACTACAAGAGCGGGACCCTTCCGACCCAAAAGCTCGTCGACTGCGGTCTTTCGCCCCAACTCACGCTCGAAGCGGCGATGCTGGCCCATGGCGGCTTCGAAGACTTTGGCGCAACGAAACCGGAGGAGGCTCTCTACCTGAAAATCGGCGGCATGGACGGCGGAAAGGAGTTGCGACTGAAATCGGTTGCGGCCCTCGCCGAACAGCACCTCGACGAGCTTAAGGCTCTTCTCGACCAGTTCGACGACGAGACGACGCCTTACCTTTCGCGGCCCATCCCCCAGTTTGCGGGCCGCTTCGGCGACTACGACCACCTTGCGCGGGTGAAGGAATGGTCGGCTTCGGGCGAGGACATGGAGGCGGATCCGGCATGAACCGGCCGCTCGTCATCCCTGAGCTCTTGCGCCGTGCGCAAGCGACAGCCTCCGAGCCGCGCGCTTCCGCCTGGGTTTCCGCCAACGCCGGCAGCGGCAAGACGCACGTCCTGACCCAGCGTGTGCTCCGGCTGCTTCTTGACGGCGCGCCGCCGTCCCGCATCCTCGGCCTCACCTTCACCAAAGCTGCGGCCGCCAATATGGCCGCCCGAATCTTCCACATTCTCGCCGAGTGGACGACCCTCGAGGATGCAGCACTTGCGGCAGCGATTCTGGAGAGCGGCGCGAAGGCCACGGACGCCGCCGCCCTGCAAACCGCGCGGCGGCTCTTCGCACGGACGATCGAGTCGCCCGGCGGATTGCGAATGCAAACACTGCACGCATTCTGCGAGCGATTGCTTCGGCTCTTTCCCTTCGAAGCCAATGTTCCGGCGCATTTCAAGGTGATCGACGAACGCGAGAGCAAGACCTTGATGGCGGAAGCGCGCCTGCGCGCCATCGGCGGGGCTCGTCCAGGCTCCGCGGAAGCTCACGCGCTGGAGCTCACGGCGCGTGAAGCAGGATCTTTTCGCTTTTCGACGGTTCTCGCAGAAGCGCTCCCTCTTACAGAAACCTTTGAGGCATTCGAAAACGCCCACGCCTATGGTGCGGCTCTGCGGCGCCGTCTCAGGCTTGAGACGGGCGAGTCCGTCGCGACTGTGCAGGCGGAAATGCTTGGAGGCGACGTCGGTCGCCGGCGCCGGCGCGCCTGGGCCGAAGCTCTGGAGACCGGGTCGCCCCGCGATCGCGTCCTCGCCGCGAAAGTTCGCGAGGCGGACGGCGACGCGGAGCCTTCTGCCCGCGTCGAAGCCCTGCTCAACGTCTTCTTCACAGAGGGAGGCGAGGGAAAGCCGGCGGGAGGCGCATCGGCGTCGCTGATCACCAAGCCGACGCGCACGGCTTATCCGGCGCTCGACGCCGACCTGCAGCGAGAGCAGACGCGCCTCGACGGACTGCGCGCCAAACTTCGGTCCCTCCGCACGCTAGAACGCAGCGAGGCGCTGTTCATCGTCGGGAAGGAGACGCTCGAGGCTTTCCGCGCAATCAAGGCCGACCGCGGCGTCCTCGATTTCGCTGACCAGACGGCGCGGGCGCTCAAGCTCGTGACGCGATCGAGCGCGGCGTGGGTCATGCACAAGCTCGATTACGCTCTCGACCATCTCCTGATTGATGAGGCGCAGGATACGTCCCCGGAGCAATGGGAGATCATTGCGGCGTTGACCGCCGAACTTTTCTCCGGCGCGAGCGCACGGCGGGGGTTGCGGACGGTTTTCGCGGTGGGGGACGAAAAACAATCGATCTTCTCTTTCCAGGGCGCGGCGCCCGAGCAATTCGCGGAAATGGGGCGCTTTTTCAGCAAACGTCACAAGGAAGCCGAGCTTCGCTTCGAATTGGTGCCGCTGCATTTTTCCTTTCGTTCCGCCCAGACAATCCTGAACGCGGTCGACCAGGTCTTCGCTTCGGCGGCGGCCTGGAGCGGGGTCGCGCCAGGCGAAGCTCCTCCTCAGCATCACGCCGTCCGCACCGATCTCAAGGGACTGGTGGAACTTTGGCCGCCCATTCCGGCGGCCGAGACGCCCAAACCGAGCGACTGGCGAATGCCGCTCGACGCCCTCTCCGGGAGCGACCCCGGGGCGCTGCTGGCGCGCCGCATCGCTTCCGTGCTCAAGGAATGGCTTGCCCCTGCTTCGCGTGAACGGATCGCCGGCAGGGACGGGGCGCCAAGACGGATCCGTCCTGGCGACGTCATGATTCTGGTTCGGCAGCGGAACGCATTCTTCGATGCGATGATCAAGGCGCTGAAGGATCACGACGTCGAGGTCGCGGGCGCCGACCGGCTTCGGCTAAACGAACACATCGCCGTTATGGACCTGATTGCGGCGGGGCGGGCGGTGCTCACACCCGACGACGACCTTTCGCTGGCCTGCGCGTTGAAGTCCCCGCTGCTCGGGTTTGACGACGAGGGCTTGTTCACGTTGGCGTCCGGCCGGCCGGGATCCCTTTGGGAAGCGCTGCGCTGCTCGGCGGATTCGCGAGCTCAGGCCGCCTTGGCGCGCCTGAGCCTCTGGCGAGAGCGGGCGCGGAGCGTGTCTCCCTATGACTTCTACGCCCGTCTTCTCGGACAGGATGGCGGAAGGCAAGCCCTCATCGGCCGGCTTGGGCCGGATGCGAGCGACCCGATCGACGAATTTCTGGCGCTCGCGCAGGCGCATGAACGCCGGCAGGCGCCCTCCCTGGTGCGCTTCCTCGCGGAGGTCGAGGCGGATGAGGAGCCCGTGAAGCGAGATATGGAGAACGAGGCCGCGGGCGTCCGAGTGCTGACCGTTCACGCCAGCAAAGGCCTCGAAGCGCCGGTCGTCTTTCTGCCCGACACCTGCGGCGCCCCGAATGGGCAGAATGATCCGCAACTTTTCCGGCTCGCCGCGACCCGTCCCGGCGAGCCGCCTCTCTTCGCCTGGAGCCGAAAAAGCGCCGACGATTGCGAGACCCTCGCCGAGGCGCGACGTCGAAGGCGGGAAGCGGACGCGGGCGAACATCGCCGCCTGCTTTATGTCGCGATGACCCGCGCTTCCCAGCGGCTCATCATAGCCGGGTACGAGACCCGGAACGGGCGCGGGAAGGGCTGCTGGCATGAACTCGTCCGCGACGGCCTCCGCGGCGCAATGAGGGAAATGCCCGCTCCGTGGGGGGAGGGGTCGGTCTTCCGTCTCGGTGAAGGACTTTTAGAGGATCAGGGCGGGGAATCGCCCCAGCGGGAAAGCCCCGAGCCTGTTCCCGCCTGGCTCACGAACTTGGCCGCGCCGGAAGGAAGGCGGGCTAGGCTGCGTCCGTCCCGCGCCGATTCGCCCGGCGAAGAAGAACGGGAGAACGTGAAGACTGGACGACTTGCGCACGCGCTTCTCCACATGCTTCCGGAGATCGAGGCAGAAAAGCGGCGGCGCGCCGGCTTGGGGTGGCTTGCCGGGCAGGGCGGCATCTCGGAACCGGCCGCGACCGCCCTCCTGGAAAAGGTTCTCCGGGCCCTGGGGGCGCCGAATCTCGCCCCGTTGTTTGGCCCTGGATCCCGCAGCGAAGTGCCCTTCGCCGGAATTTTGCGGCGCCCCGGCCGGCCGGACCTCCCGTACACAGGCCGTCTCGACCGCATGGTCGTCACCGATCACGAGGCCTGGATCGCCGATTTCAAGCTCGGCGGGGAGCCGGCGCGGCCGGCGCGCGCGCATATCACGCAGCTCGCAACCTACAAAGCCGCGCTCGCCGGAGTCTTTCCGCAACGGTCGATCCGAGCCTCCTTGGTCTATCTTGATGGCCCCTCCCTGAAGACCATCGCCGAACCGGAGCTAGACAGCGCGCTCGAAGATCTTTACGCGAACAGGTCTGAATTGTGACAGAAGAAGCGAAATTCGACTTTCGGATCATGGTTAAAGCATTCTTGCTTGCCATGAAGAGGTCGCATTTCGGCGGCACGGTCCCCGCATCATGAACGAGGGGACTATTGGGGCGGACGCCCAAAGAACGAGTGTGATGGTTTGAACTCGCACGCGGCGAAGAGGCGGACTGTTGCTGCGCGCGTGCGTGGCGACTGCGCTGACGAGCGGATTAGGACTTGCGGTCCAGACGGACAGCGCCGAGGCGGGGCACAACCCGACGGGCGGCATGGTGCGTTACGCCCACCCTGTTTACAAGAACGGAAAGCGCGTGCTTTGGCATGGCGCGTGGCGCGGGAGCGCCTACCACGGGCGCGCGGCGACGGCGCGCGCTGCGCCGCAAAAGGCGACCCCGGTCGTCGCCAACCCGCGCGCCGCAATCCCCAACCCTGAAGTCCTTCTCGATTCTCGCCGATCCTGGCGATCTCATCGCCTCGCGGATGGCGCGGGACTTCGCGGCCGCGCTCGGAGACAATGGAGCCCCAGGCCGGGCGATCGTTGGGTCCACTTCGCCCGACGGCATCGCCAAGGTCGCGCGCCTCAGCCTGGCGGATTTCGCCATCCTACCGCTCGACACAGCGATCGTGGCCACGAAGGAAGATCCCAAGTGGCCCGGCCGCGATCCCGTCGTCACGCCGCTCGCGCCGGAAACGCTCGAGGTGATCGCGCCCCGCGACGTGAAGTCCCTCGCGGATCTGGATGGCAAGTCGGTGAGCTTCGGCGACCCGGACAGCGCGACCGCCAACACGGCAAGGCTGCTTTTCTCTCGGCTCGGGGTCAACGTCAGCCCGGCTTATGAACCGTTGACCGAAGGCCTGACCGCACTGTCCGCCGGTCGCCGCGGGGCGGTGGTCGTAATGGGCGCAAAAGAGGCCAACGCGCTCGACGGCTTCGGCGGGGACGGTCAGTTCCATATCGTCGCGATCCCATGGTCCGACGCGTTTAAAGACGTCTATGCCCCATCCCGGGTGCCCGCGAACGACCGGCCGAACCTCATCCCAGCCAATGATTTCGTTGAGACGGTCGCGGAGCCGATGGCGCTCGTCGCGATCGAAGCTCCGGCAAACGCGCCGCGCTCGGAGGCGATTGGCCGTGTGGCGCAAGCATTCATCACCCATTACGACGCTCTTTTGACGGACGGCCGCGACCCGCATTGGCGGGATGTCAATCTTGCCGCTGAGGCCTCATTGCTCAGCGACGCGTGGCCCAGGCTCCCTGCCGTTCAGGGCTGGCTCGACGAAAACAAGAAATCCACCGACGCCTCGCTGGAATCCTTCCGCCAGGCGGCAAAGATGGCCGCGGCCACTGCGGGAGGACCGAAAGCCGAAGATTCTGATCGGCTTTACGACGACCTCACGCGCTGGCGCAGCCTGATGCAGTAAGGAGGATCCCGCCCTGCCCTTCCTTTGGAAAGCTGTCGCCGGATTCGCCGCCGCCATGTGCGCCGCCGTCCTGGTTGTCGCCTTCTGGCCGCGCATCGAGCCGTCCGCGATCATTGCGCGGGCCGCCGTCGAGCAGCCCGTTTTCGTAGCCGCCCCAACTCCGGTTAAGCCCACCACGGTTTCGGCGCGCCCGATCGCCAAGGACGCCCATGACAAGCTCGCGACCGCGCTGCGCGGTCCCACTCAGGATACGGCGCCCATCCTGTCGCTCTCCATACCCCTGAACGACGCCAAACGCCTCTGCGCCGAGGGGCTGATCGCGTTCGCGCAAGGGCACATCGCGGCCGCTCGCGGCTTTCTCGAGCGCGCGGCGGTTTCCGGGGACGCCCGAGCGCTGATGGCGCTCGGCGACACCTATGATCCGACGACGCTGACCCAGCTCGGTGCAGTCGGGATCAAGGGCGATGAAGCGACCGCCCGCGAGTATTATTCCCGGGCGCTGTCCGCGGGCGTCGGGGGCGCGCGCCAGCGTCTCGCGGCGCTGGCGCAGAAATAGCCGGCGCGCCGCTTATTACATCTTGTGATTGGTTTTGTTAGGTTCCGTTAGCTTGGAGGAGCTTCTTTTAGCTTGGAATTTGTTTTGTTTAAGTTGGGATAGCTTGGTTTAAGTCGTTCGATTTGAGACTTTTCAATACCTTACAAGCCACGCGCTGCAATTTCCCGCTTTTTCGATCTGCCGCGGTTCGCCATAAGGCCGAAGAGCCGAGGCTATGCCGCTCCCACCCTGCATCTTCGGCCGGAATCGCGATTTCCGGAAGAATTTGTCGCTGTTTATAATTTTATCCGATAGGCGCGGACGGCGAGCGCCAAAAGGCTAATCGCCGGCCTCGGGCGAGCCCAAGACCGACGATCACAAGAAAATCCGCCGTCAGCGCACCTGACGCGTCGTTTCGAACAGGAACCACACGCGCCGTTCGGTTTCGTCGATCCAGGTTTCGATCAGGCTCGCGGTGGCGACGTCATCCTCGTCGTCGCAAAGGCCATGCACTTCCCGCAGCTCGGTCAAAAGCTTGCGATTGTCCTCGCGCAGTTCGGAGAGCATGTCCTCGGGCGTAACGTAATCGGCGTCGTTGTCGGGAATCCGCTGAAGCCGGGCGATATGCCCGATGGAGCGCAGGGTCGTGCCGCCGATCTTGCGCGCGCGCTCTGCGACATCGTCGGTCATCGCAAAAATCTGGTCCGCATGCTCGTCGAGCAGAAGGTGATAGTCGCGAAAATGCGGGCCGGACATGTGCCAGTGGAAATTCTTCGTCTTGAGGTAAAGCGCGAAGACGTCCGCGAGCAGCGCTGTGAGCGCGCCCGAAATGTCGCGGGTGGCGTTGCCGCCAAGATCGGTAGGCGTTTGGAGAGGGGCGGTTTTCTTTGCGGTCATGTCTCTCTTTCCTTCTTGTCCCAAGAGAACGCGGCCGAGGCGGGAGCCAGCCTTGGTGGCGGGTTCTATCAAGCCTTTATGACACGTCACGCATGGACGGCGAAGGGTCGCGGTTCGACGCCGTCTTCAGCGCCCTTTGATCGCCGCGAGAAATATGTCCCGGAAGCGCCCGCGGTCCACATCGACGCAAACATTTGCGTTCTGACGGGAGACGGCGGTGCGGCGACGGTCGGCGACGGTCTCGCCGCGCGTCAATGCGCCGTGCAGCTCCACGTCGACGAACATGCGCTCGGTCGTCGCGAGGCTCGCGTCCTCGGCGATGGCGACGGCGAGCGGATCGTGCAGGCCGCAACCTTCGATGCCGGGGTACATCGTCTTGTAGGCGCGGACGTAAAAATCCGTCATGCGCATGAGGACCTGCGCCGCTTCATCGCCCTCGCGGGCGACTTCATCTCTCATCTCAGTCGTAAAGAGCGTCGTCATCGTGACGTCCATGCCGACCAGCGTCACGTCGGCGCCGGCTTGCAACACGATATGCGCCGCCTCGGGGTCGTTCGCGAAATTGGCGTCGACCATCGGCGCCTCGGGCCCATGAATGCCCGGATGAAAGATCGTCGAGCCCATGACGACAATCTTGCGCAGAAGCTTCGCGATCTCGGGGGCCTTGGTCAGCGCCAGCGCGACATTGGTCAACGGCCCGACCGGGCACAACACGATCTCGTCGGGATTGTCCTTCGCCATGCGAATGATGAGGTCGGCGGCGTGCTCGCCGGTTTCGCGGATCTTTGGCTTGGGAAGCTCGACGTCGCCGATGGCGTTCGCGCCATGCACGTGATCGGCGCGGCGCACATAAGGGTGAATGAGCGAGCGAGCGACGCCGCGCGCCACCGGAATGTCGGGGCGCCCGAGCAGTTCCAGCATCCGCAGCGTGTTCTCGGTCGCGATCGCCGTGTCGGTGTTGCCGAAGGTGGTCGTCAGCGCCTCGAGTCTTATATCGGGACGGCGAACGGCGTAGAAGATCGCCATGGCGTCGTCGACGCCGGTGTCGACGTCGATGATCATGCGACAGGTTTGCGTCACGTCCGCTGTTCCTTATGCCTGGGCTGTGATCGACTCGACAAGAGCGCCCCTGAGGCGCCGGCGATGGCTGATCGCGAGCGCCGCAAGAGTTACGACATAGGGCGCCATGTCGGTGAGTTGATTCGGCAGCCCCTCGCCTTGCAGCCGGACGGACAGCGAATCCGCGACGCCGAACAGCACGCAGGCAAGCGAGGCCCAAAGCGGATGATTGCGGCCAAGCATCACCGCGACGACCGCGATCCAGCCGCGCCCGGCGCTCATATCCTCGGAGAAGATGTCCACGGTTCCAAGCGAAAGCTGCGCGCCGCCAAGTCCGGCGAGCGCCCCCGCGACGAGGACGGTCACGATGCGATAGCGCGTAACGTCGACGCCTATCAACTCGGCTGCGCCCGGGTCCTCGCCGACGCCGCGCAGGCGCAGCCCAACAGGCGTCTTGAACATCACGATGGTCACGATCGCGACGAGCGCCCAGGCCGCCCAGGTGATCGCCGTCTGCCGCGAAAAGATCCAGCCGATCCAGGGAACAGCGTTGATCGCGTCGATGCGGATCTTGTCGAGGCCAACGATCCGGGGGTCGCTGAATGTGCCCGAGACGCCGAAAATCTGCCGCAAAAGATAGGCTGTGAGGCCGGAGGCGAGCAGATTCATGCCGATGCAGATGACGATCGAATCGCCTCGAAAAACCGTCGCGCCATAGGCCAGGATGAGCGAGAAGATGACGGTCGCCGCGATGGCGATGACGACGCCGCCGAACGCGCTGCCGAGAAAATAGCTGCCGGCGACGGCCGCGAAGGCGCCGACGAGAAGCTGGCCCTCCATCGCGATGTTGAAGACGCCGACGCGTCCGCAAAGCACCCCGCAAAGCGTTGCGAGCAGGATCGGCGTTATCGCCTGCACGGACGAATTGACGAGCGAGGGCGTGATGAAATCCATCATGGCGCGCGCCGGCCGACGCCGTGGCGGATGGCGAGAAACAGGATGATGATCGCCTGCAGCACCATTGTCAGCACGCGCGGGACGGACGTCTCGCGCTGCATCGCGAAGCCGCCGGTCTGAAGCGCCGCGAAGAAAGCGCCGGCCGCCGACGGCGGCGAGCGGCTCGCCGCCCGCGAGCAGCGCCGCCATGAGCCCCGACCATGTGTAGCCCGGCGTCACCAGCGCGCCGTCCTGAAAGCGGTATTGAGATCCGAGCACAATGATGGCGCCGACGAGGCCCGCGATCGCGCCGCTCGCAAACATGATCCTGATCGTTTGCGACGCAAGCCGCACGCCGCCATAGCCTGCGAAGCGCGCGTTCAGGCCACGCATCCGCAATTCGTAACCCGCGACGGCGCGGCGGTCGAACACGACGACGAGCGCGGCGACGACGATCATCAGCAGGAGCCCGATATTGAGCGGGCCGGTGATCGCCGGCAGGCGCGCGGCTGATGGGATCATGAAGGTCTGCGCGAGGCCGGTCGTCGTGTCGCGCAGTGGGAAGCCGACAAGGTAGGAAGCAATGCCGATTGGCGGGATAGGAGAGCAGCAGACTCGAGATCAGCATCGGAATGCCGAACCGCGTCTCTCCCCACGCCGCGAGCGACGCATAAGCGCCGGCCGCGATCATCGCGGCGAAAATCGCCGCGCCCGATCGGCGAGCGGCCCGGAAAATGCAGATAGAGCGGAACGAGCGCCGCGACGAGACCGCCGACGACAAGCTGGCCGTCGCCGCCGAGATTGACCATGCCGCCACGCAACGGCAGCGCGGCGACCAACGTCATGCCGACGAGCGGAACAGCCCAGTTCAGCGTATCGGGCAGATTTTCGGGCGCGAGCGCCCCGACGCAGAATCGCGCGATAAGCGATCAGCGGATTGCGCCCGGAAGCGAGGATCATGAGCGCGCCAAGAACGGCGCCGATCAGGATCGCGAGCGGAACGGCCGGAATGCGGAGCAGCGGGCGCGCGGTCGGGACGCTCATGCGCGCGTCGGACTCACGCGGCTTCCCTCACGCGGCCCGCCATGAGAAGGCCAAGCGTCTCCTCGTGTCGCTTCGTCGCCCGGAACTTCAGCAAGGATGCGGCCCTCGAACATCACCAGGATGCGGTCGGACAGCGCCATGACTCTCGCTGAGTTCGGCGGAGACGAGCAGCATGGCGCGGCCCTTGGCCCGCTCGGCGATCAAAAGGCCGTGGATGAATTCGATGGCGCCGACATCGACGCCGCGCGTCGGCTGCTCCGCAATGAGAAGCGGGGCCTCATGCGCAAGCTCGCGCGCCACCACCACCTTCTGCAGGTTGCCGCCCGAAAGCGAGGCGACGGGCGCGGACTCGCTCGCCATGCGGATATCGAAGCGCGCGATGAGCCTGCGCGCCCGCGCAACGACGGCCCGACGATCCAGAAAGCCGGAATGAGCGAGTTCGGGAGAACGCTGGAAGCCCATTGCGAGATTGTCCGCCGCGGAGGCGGCCCGCGCCGTGCCGGTCACGGCGCGATCCTCGGGAATATAGGCGAGGCCTGCAGCACGATGACGCTCGACGTCGGCTCGCGTGACGTCGTGGCCCGCAATCTCGACGCGGCCCGAGTCGAGCGCGCGCAGGCCCGTCAGCGCTTCGACGAGTTCGGTCTGTCCGTTGCCCGCGACGCCGGCGATTCCGACGATCTCGCCCGCCCGCACGACAAAACTGCCTGATCGACAAACGGCTTGCCCCGCCCGTCGACGGTGAGCCCCTCGACTTCAGCATCGGCTGCGCCGGGCTTGGGTTCTGCCTTCTCGACCGTGAGATTGACGGCGCGGCCGGTCATCGCGCGGATGATTTCGCGCGCGCGCTGGTCTCACGCGTGCTCATGCGCGCGACAACCTTGCCGTCGCGCAGCACCGTCACGCGGTCGGTGACCGCCATCACCTCATGCAGCTTGTGGGTGACGAAAATCATCGTCCGGCCATCGGCGGTGAGATTGCGAATGACCGCGAAGAGGCCGTCTCGCTCCTGCGGCGTCAAGACCGCCGTTGGTTCGTCGAGAATGAGGATTTGCGCATCGCGATAGAGCGCTTTCAGGATTTCTACGCGCTGGCGCACGCCGACCGAGAGCCGGCCGACGATTGCGGTCGGATCGACCTGAAGCCGATAACGCTCCGCGAGCGCGCCGACCTTGGCCGATCGCCGCCGCGCGGTCGATGAACCCTGCGCGCCGCGGCTCGCGGCCGTAGACGACATTCTCCCACACGGTCAGCGAATTGAAGAGCTTAAAGGCCTGGTGAACCATGCCCATGCCCTCAGCGATCGCATCGAGCGCGGAGCGATAGCGAACTTCCCTGCCGCGCAGCAGGATGGCCCCTTCGTCCGGCGGCTGCATGCCGTAGAGGATCGACATCAGCGTCGATTTGCCGGCGCCGTTCTCGCCCATCACCGCGTGCACCTCGCCGCGCTCGACGACGAGATCGACATGGTCGTTGGCGAGAAGCGAGCCGTAACGTTTGACGACGCCGATCGCCTCCAGTTCGGCCGCCACGACGCCTCGCCTTACTTGGCGAGTTTCATCGGGTCCTCGATCTTGATCTTGCCGGAGACGATCTCGTCGCGCAGCGCCTTCACCTTCGCGATCACCTCGGGATATTTCGCGATCAGGCAGCCGGATTTGTCGACGTCCGCCTCGAGTCCGGTCAGCGTCATGCCGCCCTCGGAAAGGCCAAGCGCCACCACCTGCGGCATGTTGCCCTTGAGGATGGCTGCGACGCCTTTTTCGATCACGACGTCGGTTTTCTTTTCGACATTGTCCATCACAAGGCCCGGCGCCTGCGAACACTGGTTGGTGTCGACGCCGAAGGCGGCGGCGCCCGGCTCGTCCGCCATCGCCTTGAAGATGCCCCCGTTCGAGCCGGCGCCCGCTCCCATCACCCGGTCCACTCCGTCCGAGACCATCAGGCTTGCGCGCTCATGCCCGCGCGCAGGATCGGAAAACGGATTGTTCCCGCCGACCCAAAGAGTCGGCGCGATCTTGATGTCGGGCTTCACATATTTTGCGCCCTGGTCGAAGCCGTCGGTGTAGCGATGCAGGAAGGGAATATCGAGCGCGCCGATGGCGCCGACCTTGCCGGTCTTGGTGGTCAGCGCCGCCTCTGCGCCGGCGAGAAAGCTTGGCTCGTATTCACGGAAGACCGAGCAGAAGATATTCGGATGCAGCGTCTTCGGACAGGAGTCGACGACAAGGAAATTCACCTTCGGATAGGCGGCCGCCACATCCGGCAGCATGTCGTTGAACTCGAAGCCGATGGCGATGACGACTTTCGCGCCTGCCTTCGCGGCGGCTTCGAGGTTCTGGCGCTGGGTCGTCGGGTCGGTGCTTTCGTAGACCTTGGCCGACGCGCCGAGGTGTTGGGCGACTGCTTCCGTCCCGGCCCGCCCGAGCTTGAGGAAATCGTTCACCCCGATTGGGTTTGGAGACACATAGACGATGAGCGGCTTCTCATCCGCTTTCGCCGTGTGGACAGCCAAAGCCATCGCCGCGCCCGCCAGTAGGCCCGAAATCTTCATTGTCCGCTCTCCAACCTCGACAAGCGCCAGCTACGATAGCCAGTCGCCCGGATGGCGACAACAGCGATTGACCGCTTTTCCAGCACGCCTATTTTGCGAGCGGAAGCCTTAAGAGCGAAGCCTGATGTCGAAATACTCAACCTCCCGGGCCGTCAAAACCTTGCCCGCGCGCGAGCCGCGCGTTTTCCCGGTCCACGAGGGCAAGGCCTTTCTTGTCACCGGCGCGACCGGCGGCATCGGCCGGGCGATCGCGGAGCTCCTGCTCGCGCAAGGCGCGAAGGTGGCGATAGCGGACCTGAAGCCCGACGCGGTGGAAAAAGCTGCGTCGGAGCTCGGCGGCGCGGCGAAAGGCGCCTTCGGCGTGGCGATGGACGTCGCCTCGGAGGCAGCCGCCGCGGCTGGCGTCGCGCACAGCGCCGAGGCCATGGGCCGACTCGATGGGCTCGTGAATTGCGCCGCCATCGTCCTGCACGCCGATCCGCTCGCCATCCCGCGCAGCGAATGGCGAAGGCAGTTCGAGGTCAATCTCTTCGGCGCCTATGAGGTCTCGCGGCTGGTTGCGCGGCGGATGATCGAGGGCGGGGTCAAGGGCGCCATCGTGTCGATCGCCTCGGAAGCCGGCAAGAAAGGCCACAAGGAGTTGCTCGCCTACAGCGCCTCCAAGGCCGGGCTCATCAGCATGACGCGGATGCTGTCGGAGACGCTCGCGCCCTACGACATCAACGTGAACTGCGTCTGCCCCGGCGGCGTCGCGACGCCGATGCTGCGCGAAGTTTCCGAAGCCTATTCCGCGGTCACCTCGGAGCCCGCGCCCGCAATCTTCGACAAGATGGTCAGCCAGCAGCTCGTGCGCCACTTACAGCCGATGGAGGTCGCGCGCGTAACCTCGTTCCTGCTTGGCGACGACGCGATGTTGATCCGCGGCCAGGCGGTTAACGCCGACGCCGGCGAGACGCCCTATTGACGCCGTCGCCCGCAGACCCACCGCAGGAGACCTGGCCGGTCGACGTCGCGGGCTTTCCGGTCGCGTTGCCGATCGTTCCGATCCGACCCGACTTCGCCGTCTCGCTCATGATGGTGATCGATCTTGGCGTGCGCTTCGGCGAGCACGCCGGAAAGGCGCTCGCCAAAAAACTTGCGCCGCTCGAGCCCGACATCGTGGTCGGCGCGGCGACGCTCCGCATTCCGGTCGCCATCGAGGTCACGCGCGCGCTCGGCCTCGACGGATATGTGATCCTGCAGAAGACGCCGAAGATCCATCTCGCGGATGCGCGTGCGCAAGCGATCACGTCGATCACATCGAAGGGTGAACAGCGTCTCCTGCTCGACCGCCGCTCCGAGCCGAAGATTGCGGGCAAGCGTGTCGTGGTGGTGGACGACGTCATCGCGACGGGATCGAGCCTTGCGGGTTCCCTGGCGCTCGTGCGCGCGGCTCATGGAAACGTGGTCGGCGCCGGGCTCGTTCTCACCGAGGCGCACGCCTGGAAGCCCGTCCTCGGCGCCGACGCGGCGCTGGTGACGGCGCTCGCGCATATTCCGCAGTTCGAGAAGCGGGACGGCCGGTGGCGGCCGATCGCGGGCTCGCTGTAAAAAAAGTCTCGTCAGCCCTCTCGGGAGGGGCGGCCTGCAATTGCGCATGATCGTCATTGCGAGCGAAGCGAAGCAATCCAGTGAAGCGACGCGGCGCCCTCGCGATGAAGAGTCGGCCGGACGGCGTACCGGGTCAGCTCCAGCGGCCGTCGCGGCGCACGGTCACGACGTCGATGCGCCCGTGCGGAGGACCGACCCAGCCGGACATGGCCCAGCTCGTCAGGCTGATGATGATCGCCGAGAGGACCGCGGGCCATAGCCCGGCGACGTGGAAGCCGGGCAGAAGCCAAGCCACGAGTTCGATCATGAGACCATTAATAACGACGAGGAAAAGCCCAAGCGTCACGAGCGTGATCGGCAAGGTGAGAATGACCAGGATTGGTCGGATGAAGGCGTTGACGATGCCGAGCAGGATCGCCGCTGCGACCAACGCGCCGTTGGAATCGAAACCGATTCCGGGCACGATCTTCGAGGCGAGCCAGAGGCCGAGCCCGACGATCACCGCGCGAATGAGAAAACCGGCCATGTCCCCGCGCCTCCTGACGCTGATGCCCCCTCATTTAAGGGGCCTGAGCGCCGGCGCCTAGGAGGCGCCGGGCCGCCGCGGCTTTCGACTTCCGGCCAGCCGCCTCTCACGCGCTTTCAGCGGCTATCGTCGTCTCGAAATTATATCCGGACAGGGCCGCCAGCAGCGTTCGCCTCGTGTCCTCGTCGTCGAGGCGCTCGGGCAGCCGGATGCGGACGTGAAGCTGGGTCTTGGCTTCGACATATTGGATGACGGCCTCGTCGCACCCAAGAATCCTGCCGACCGTCTCCGTCACGATCCGCCGCGTGGCGTCGGCCCTGAGCGCGGGCTTGAAGATTTTTCCGACTGCCGTCACCGGCATCTCGTCAATGATGATCACATCGGTCGGGACCGCGGCGCGTTCGACGATCTCTTTTCTGCACATCGCGAGCAATTCGTCGGAGCCGGCGGTCGCGCCTTTACGCAACTGCACATAAGCGACCGGCATCTCGCCCTTCAACGCGTCGGGTTGTCCGATCGCGGCGGCGACCTGAACGTCGGGATGCCGGCTGAGAACCTCTTCGATGAGGCCCGGGTCGATGTTGTGGGCGCCGCGGATGATGAGATCCTTCTGCCGCCCGTTCAGCCATATGTAGCCATCGGAATCTATCGTCGCGAGATCGCCCGAGTTCACCCAAGTCTCGTCGCCCGGAGTTCCCGTAAGGAATGGCGGCGTCACCTTGGGGTCGAGATAGCCCGGCGTCAGGCAGGGTCCGGAAACGGCCAGAACGCCCTTTTCGTCGGGCTCGCGCCAGCGCCTGAAGACCCCATCCTCCGCTTCCGCGACCCTGACACGGTGGAAGGGCATGAGGAGCCCGACTGAGCCGATTTTTGGCTCCGCCGCGCCCCATGGATTGGACGACAAAATCCCCTGGCACTCGGTCATGCCCCAGATCTCGCGCAGAGGGAGGCCGAACCGCTCCTCGAACGAGCGCCCGAGGCTGCGCGGCATGGCGCCTCCGCCGACCGTGAAGGTTCGGATCGAATGCCCTGAACTGTCGGCGGAGGGGTCGGCGAGGATCATCGCCGCCGAGGTCGGCGCACAGCCAACGGATGTCATTCGATAGTGGCGAGCGATATCCCAAAATCCACGGACGACGGCCGGATCGCGAAATCCATTTGGGCTCAGCGTCAGCAACGTCTGGCCCATGATGAGGGAGCGGAGAGCAAAGAGGATGGCGCCCCCGACATGGAAGTTCGGCATGCCGTGACCGACAATTTCGTCTTGCTCGGGACCCATGAGCGCGGCGGAACTCCAGGCGTTGAGCAACTGTCCGCGCTGGGTGTGCTGCACCAGCTTTGGCGCCGCCGTCGTGCCTCCGGTGTGGAAGTACGCGGACACGCGATCCGGACTCGAATCGGGAGCGAACGTGAGATGCTGCGGCTGTTGCTCGATCCGAGTCAAAAAATCTTGGTCTCCGGAATCGTCGATGACAAGCACGGCTCGCAGCGATTTGACTTGGTCCGCCAGCGCGGACACCCGCTGCCATGCTCCGGGGCCGTAGGCCGGACTGGCCGCCACCAGGATGTCGGCGTGCGCGGCATTCATGATCCCGGCAATGTGAGAGGGCTCAAGAAACGGGTTGATGGGGTTGGCGATCCCGGCGATCGCCGCGCCCCACATCGCGATCAGCGCTTCGGGAACGAGCGGCGCGAGGATCGAGACGACGGGCGGACGCGATTCCGTCAACGAGCGGAACAGGTTCGCGGCCTGCTCGATGCGAACGAGGATTTCGGAAAAGCTAAGAGTCCGGGATTTGTCGAACGCGGCCGCGTCGGGAATGAGAATGTTCGCCGCCTTGTCGGGCGCCAGCGCGGCCGCCGCGCGGAAACATTCATGGTAGGTCCACGCGGGGAGCAGCCCTTCCATTCCCGCCGCTTCGATGGCGCGAATTGCGGCTGGGCCGGTCACGCCAATGCGCGCTGGCGATATGCGCGGTTTTCCGGTTTCGATCCAATGCGCGAAGTTCATCGCATCGCCCTCGTCAGACTGCGTTTCGATCCCTTGGACGCGTTTTGCTTTATCGGCCTATAGCATTCCCGAGCTGGCGCCGACAGCCCGGCTGGGCTTTAAGGGCGACGGGGTCGCGAACCGGCGCAATGGCGCGGGGTTCGATCCCGGTTCAGGGCGTCCCGGCAAGCGAGTCCGCGGGGTCCGACTTCGCCGTCTCCATCGCCTTTTCCAGCGCGTCGAACACATTGCGGTCGGCGCTCGTCGCGACATTGAAGCGCATAAACCCCCGCCAGCGCGGCGAGACGCTGAAGGATCGGCCGGGCGCGAACACGATCTTGTCGGCCTGCGCGGCGCGGGCAACCGCCGCCGCGTCGAGGCCGTCCGGCAGTTCCGCCCAGACGAACATGCCGCTTTGCGGCTCGATCCAGGGCGTGACGCCGCAAGCCTTGAGCCGCACGCACGTGCGGCCGATGGCCTCTCCCAATCGGGCCCTGAGCGCATCGAGATGGCGCCGATAGCCGCCTTCGGTCAGAAGGCTGTGAATCGCTGCGGCGGCGAATGCGGAATTGGTCAGAGTTGTCGCGAGCTTCAGATCGACAATCGGTCCGACCCATTCGGGGCGCGCGACGAGCCAGCCGACGCGCACGCCGCCCGACACGGTTTTTGAATAACCCGCGACATAGACGACCCGGTCGAAGGCGTCGAATGTCGCCACCCGCGGCGTCGAGACCGTTTCGAGATCGCCATAGACGTCGTCCTCGACGATGACGACGTCATAGCGCTCGGCAAGCGTCAGCACGCGATGCGCCGCAGCCGCAGAAAGCGCGGCCCCGGTCGGATTATGCGGACCTGCGATCATGACATAGAGCCGCGGCCGGTGTTCCACGAAGGTCGCCTCCAGCGCCGCGATGTCCGGTCCCTCGCGCGTATAGGGCGCCGAGAGGATCACGGCGCGATGCGCGTCGAACAGCTTCACGAAGTTGAAGTAGCGCGGATCGTCCACGACGACCTTGTCTCCCGGCGACAGAAAGAATCGGCCGGCAAGATCGACCGCTTGCGTGGTCGAATCCGTGACGACGATCTGCGAGGGATCGGCTCTAAGGCCACGCTCCAGCATCCGGGCGGCGATCACCTTGCGCAGCGGTTCGAAGCCGAGCGGGGAATCGTAGCGCATGCGCGCCGGTCCGCCCGAACGCGCAACGGCCCGCAGGGCCTTTTCCACCGCGGCGCCGGGTAGCCAGCTTTCCGGCAGCCAGCCCGCGCCCGGCTGGATCACATCGGGCCGGGCTTCGAGTTCGCGCCGCATAATGGCGAGAAGATCGACCGCCGGGTCGAGGCTCGGCGCGCGGGCCAGCATGAGCGGTTGGGGCGCGACGGCGACGTAGAAGCCGGAGCCCCGCCGCGCCTCGACCGCCCCTTCCGCCGCCAGCCGGTCATAGGCCTCGACGACTGTCGATTTCGAGACCTGGAGTTCGTCGGCGAGGCGCCGCACCGAGGGAAGCCGCGCGCCGCGTCCGAGTGCGCGGCTCTCGATACGGGCGCGCAGCGCGTCGACGACGAGGCCGACGCGGGTCGGCTGCTCGCGCTCCGGGGCGAAGTTATCGGCGAGGGCGTCCACTTTTCGGGATCCTGTACGGCAGTCGTATCAGTACACTTTAGCAAACTGTCTGCAAACTGTCTCTATTCGCGGAGCGGCGGCGTGCGCATTTTCTCCGCGGAGGGTTTTTCGATGACCATACGTCGCTCGTTCTCAGGCTCCGTTTTTCGCGCGTTGACATGGCCGGCGCGGGTCGTTCAGGCGCGCCGCGATTTCGCGGCTCTTGCGATGCTTGGCGAGCGGGAGCTTCGCGACATCGGGCTCTCGCTGCAGGACCTCCGCGACGCCACGGCCCTGCCCATGTCGGAAAACGCCACGCACATGCTGGCGAGGCGGGCCGAGGAGCGCGCGGCGCTGGCGCTTGCGAGACGACCGCGGAAAACCGCCACGCCGCCGGCCGGAAAACGCGAACTCTCACCCGCCATGGCGGGGGACTGGAGGCGCGGTCTCGTCGCCCGCGTCGGCGAAAAGGGCGGCGCGAACCCTTGAACGCTTGCGAGGGGCGGCGCGATACTGCGGCGGACCGAATGTTAGGGGTGAGATGAGCGTCCGCAGAATCGTCGCCAATTTCGCGGCCGCCGACCTCGGCGCCGCGCAGCGCTTCTATGGCGATATCCTCGGCATGGCCGTCGTCATGGACCTTGGCTGGATCGTAACCTTTTCCGGTCCGGGGGCGCAGGCGCCACAGGTGAGCGTCGCGAGCGAAGGCGGTTCCGGCGCGCCTGTGCCGGATCTCTCGATCGAGGTGGACGATTTCAACGCCGTGCTTTCAAGAGCGCGAGAAGCGGGTCTGGCGATCGAATACGGCCCCAAGGACGAGCCCTGGGGCGTGACGCGCTTCTTTCTCCGCGATCCATTCGGAAGGCTCGTCAACATCCTCGCCCACCGGTGAGACCGAGCGAGCGCCCTATTTCGCGAGGCCCGCGATATAGGCGCCAAGATCTTTCGCCTCCTCGCGGCTAAGCTGCATGTCCGGCATCTTCGGATGCGGATCCATGAGAAACCGAGAAATCTTGTCAGCCTCGAAGCCGGGCTTTTTCGCGATAGTCGCGAAGGCGGGGACGGTGTCCGCGCCCTGCTTCTGGTCCGCCGATACGACATGGCAGGCGGCGCACCAGCGCTTGGCGAGTTCTTCGCCATGGGCCGGATCCGCCGGCAGCGCATAAGCCGAATGCGCCCCGACGAGCGCGACGGCGACGAGCGCCGTCGCCGCGACGCTGATGAAAGACGGAGAGGGTCGGCGACGTCGCGGCATAACTTCCCCCCATTCGGCGGCGCGGCGATTTGCGCGGACGAAGCTACCCGCCGCGCGACCCGTCCGCAACGCGGCGGAAAGCCGCGGCGCCAAATGAAAAAGGGCGGCCCGAAGCCGCCCTTTCCCCCGTCCAAGCGAAACGCGATCAGTAGGAATAGTACATGTCGAACTCGATCGGATGCGGCGTCATCTCGAAGCGATAGACGTCGGCCATCTTGAGCTCGATGTAGCTGTCAATGAAATCGTCGTTGAAGACGTCGCCAGCCTTGAGGAACGCGCGATCCTTGTCGAGGCTGGAGAGCGCTTCGCGCAGCGACCCGCAAACGGTCGGGATCTTCTTGAGCTCCTTGGGCGGGAGATCGTAAAGATCCTTGTCCATCGCCGGGCCGGGATCGATCTTGTTCTTGATCCCGTCGAGCCCGGCCATCAGCATCGCCGCGAAAGCGAGGTACGGATTGGCCATCGGGTCGGGGAAGCGAACCTCGACGCGCTTGGCCTTCGGATTCGAAGTCCACGGGATACGGCACGACGCCGAGCGGTTGCGGGCCGAATAGGCCAGCAGCACCGGCGCCTCGAAGCCCGGGACGAGACGCTTGTAGCTGTTCGTCGAGGGGTTGGTGAAGCCGTTCAAGGCCTTTGCGTGCTTGATGATGCCGCCGATGTACCAGAGGCATTCCTGGCTGAGGTCGGCGTACATGTTGCCCGCCATCACCGGCTTGCCGCCCTTCCAGATGGACTGGTGGACGTGCATCCCGGAGCCGTTGTCGCCATAGATCGGCTTCGGCATGAAGGTCGCCGTCTTGCCGTAGCTCTGGGCGACCATGTGGATGCAGTATTTGTAGACCTGCATATGGTCGGCCATCGTGGTCAGGGGGCCGAACTTGAGCCCGAGTTCGTGCTGGGCGGAAGCCACCTCATGGTGGTGCTTTTCGACGACAGCGCCCATCTGGGCCATGGCCGCGAGCATTTCGCCCCGCATGTCCTGCGCCGAATCCTGCGGCGGAACGGGGAAGTAGCCGCCCTTGGTGCGCACGCGGTGGCCGAGGTTGCCGCCTTCATAGGGCGTGTCGGAATTGGTCGGCAGTTCGACCGAGTTGAGTTCGAAGCCCGTGTTGTAAGGGTCGGAGGAAAAGCGGACGTCATCAAACACGAAGAACTCGGCCTCGGGGCCGACGAAGCAGGTGTCGCCGATCCCCGTGGACTTGAGGTAAGCTTCAGCCTTCTTGGCGATGCCGCGCGGATCGCGGTTGTAGGGCTGGCCGCTCGCCGGATCGAGAATGTCGCAGTTGAGAACCGCGGTCTTGGCGGCGAAGAACGGATCTTCGCAATAAGACGACGGATCGGGCATGAGCGTCATGTCGGATTCGTTGATCGCCCGCCAGCCGGCGATCGAAGAGCCGTCGAACATGAGGCCGTCAGCGAACGCTTCTTCGTCGATCAGGGTCTGGTCGAAGGTGACGTGCTGCCACTTGCCGCGTGGATCGGTGAACCGGAGATCGACATATTTGACGTCGTTGTCCTTGATCGCCTTAAGGACATCCTTGGCGGTCTTCATAGTCTGCCTTTCCTTGAGATTGAACACCCGCAACTGTCGTCTTTTGCCCCGCCCGTCGCGGCGGCGGGAAGCTCCTCGATCAACCCACGCCTAGATCGCGTCCACGCCAGTTTCTCCGGTGCGGATTCGGATCGCCTCTTCGATGTTGGATACAAATATCTTGCCATCGCCGATCCGCCCGGTCTGCGCAGCGCCGCGGATGGCGTCGACCGCCCCCTGCAGCTGATCGTCCGTGACGACCACCTCGATCTTCACCTTCGGCAGAAAATCGACCACATATTCCGCCCCGCGATAAAGTTCGGTGTGCCCCTTCTGCCGTCCGAACCCCTTGGCTTCGAGAACGGTGATCCCCTGAATCCCAGCTTCCTGAAGGGCTTCTTTCACCTCGTCCAGTTTGAACGGCTTGATGATTGCCTCGATTTTCTTCATGGCGGCGAAACTCCCTTGCCGTTCGTTGTGGAGGTGGACCTCGGCGCGTTCAGCGGCGCGGGCGGGTCTTAGCATCCGAGCAGGTATGGCGCCATGCGGTCCGGGCGCGGCCCAGCGCCGCGCAGCCGGGGGGATTTGCACATTTTTTAGGCGCCCTTGGAATCGAATTTGGCGCCGGTCAGACCGTGGGGCCCCATTGCCCGGAAGCGAACACGCGCCAGGACAAAAGGCCGGCTTTGGCGACCACCACCCGGCCGGACTTCGCCATGGCGACCAGATGCGCGAAAACCTTCGGATTCCGCCACGCCATGGCCCTTTCGGGGGCGCAAACGGCGCGATATTCCTCGCTGTCGGGGTCCTCCATGAGGATTGTTCCGATGAGGTCGGGCCGAAACTGGCGCGAAAGATCGCGGCTCATCAGCCACTCGCATTCGAAGTCGCGGCAGACTTTCGGCCGCTCCGCATAAATGGCGCAGCCGCCCTGCGGGATGCAATTGACGCAGAGCGGGCCCGCGGGCTTCCCGAGTTCCGCGATGTCCAGAACGGAACAGCAGAGGGTGCAGGTTCCGCAGCTTTTTCCTGGCGCCGCCATCGCTCCTCACATTCGCGGCCGACTTCAATAATTGAATTGGACGGCGGAGCGTTTCCTATCATCGATTGGCCGCGGGCGAGAGCCGCCATGCGCCTGAGCCGTCCAAATGGGCGGGCCGTCCACAGCGGGCTTTGTGCGCACGCCTCAGGATCACAATCATAAACGCCACGATCAGCAAGGGAGCGAGCGGCAAGCCGATCGCGCTCGCCTCGATTTGCGAGATCAAGGGCAAGAGGAAGACCGCGGCGAGTGTCGTTTTCTCGAAGGGCGCAAAACCCGCGCGGAGGCCCTCGGCGGTCAGCCAGCACAGCGGGATCGCGCACAACATGAGATCGTAATGGAGCAGGAACGGCGTTGCGAGCAGCGTCGCGCAAACAATGGCGGCCGCTTCTCCCTGCGGCCGCCAAGCGTTCCGGTAGAGAAAGAAGAGCCCGGCCAGGGCCGCCACGAAGCAGGCCGACTGCACGGCCCAGGCAAGGCCGACGGGCGCGTGCAGGAGCCGCGCCGCGGCAAAAACGCTCTGCATTTTGACGTAGCCGATCATATTCTCCTCGAGCGCCCGGCGCGCGAGGACAGAGCCGTGCAGAAACGCGCTCCAGGTCGAGACGCCAAACAGGGCGAGCGAAAGCGCGCACAGGATGAGGCTGGTCGCCGCCATTGCGGCGAGCACGCTCCAGCGGCGCGACAGGATGAGGGGGAAGGGGAGAAGGACCGCAAGGTGAGGCTTGAAGACCATCGCGCCGAGGAGCGCTCCCGCCATTGCCGGGCGGCGGTCCATGAGCGCGAGGCCACCGCCGATCAGCGCGGTCGAGACAAAGCCATTCTGGCCATCGACCGCGTTCAGCGTCACCGCTGGGAAAGCGAGGAACGGCCCGACGCCCAGACCGGGCCAGAAGCGGCGCATGACCCGGAGGGCGGCGTAACCGGTAAGCCCAAGCCATCCGAATAGCGCCAGCGAATAGGGCGCGAGCCCAAGAGGCAGATAAAGCAGGAGCGCCGGCGGCGGATAGAAAAAAGCGGCATAGCCGACATCGGGCCCCAGCACCGTCCTTTGAACGGCCCAATGGGCGGAGACGTCGTAGGCGAGATCAGCCCGGCCCGCGAGCGCCAGGCGCGAAGCCGCCCAGAAACTGACGAAGTCTCCGCCGATCGGGTCGGCCCCCCGATTGAGACCCAGGGCGTTCGAGGCCATGCAGGCAAAGAAAACAGCAAGCGCCGCCGCCGCGAGCAACCACGTGTAGGCCCGTGCTCGCGAAGCGTCGAGCCAGACGCAATCGCGTAACCAGGCAAAGGCCCGCGCCGAAAAGACGGCCATGGCGTTCCGTCCGAGTTCTACCTCAGGACAGGGATGTCCTGAGGTCCTGAGCTGATGCGCGCCCGACCTTAACAGCGGGTGATCGGCGACGATCTTCCTCAAGCCTTCCCGAGCGCTCGCTTGACAGCCCCGCCCAACCTGTGGCTTCCCGTCGCCCAAATTGAGGAATTAAGCCATTATGAAGACGGCCTTATTGTTTCCGGGTCAGGGCTCGCAGGCCGTCGGCATGGGCAAGGCGCTCGCGGAACAGTTTCCCATCGCGCGCGAGGTTTTTGCGCGCGTCGACGCGGCGCTTTCGCAAAACCTGTCCAAAATCATGTTCGAGGGTCCCGAGGCGGAACTCACGCTGACCGCGAACGCCCAGCCGGCCCTGATGGCGGCGAGCCTGGCGGCGCTGCGCGTCCTCGCGCACGAGACGGGCTTTACTCCCGCCAAGGATGCGGCCTTTGTCGCGGGTCACTCGCTCGGCGAATATTCAGCGCTATGTGCGGCGGGCGCCCTCGGCCTTGAGGACGCCGCGCGACTCCTGCGCCGTCGTGGCGAAGCGATGCAGAAGGCCGTTCCGGTCGGCGAGGGCGCCATGGCCGCCCTGCTCGGGCTTGATTTCGGCAAGGCGGTGCGGATCGCGACCGAGGCGGCGCGCGAATACCACCTCGAAGGCGCGATCTGCCAGGCGGCCAACGACAACGGCGGCGGACAGGTCGTTGTTTCCGGGACGAAGCAAGCGGTCGAGCGGGCCATGGAGCTCGCCAAGCTTGAAGGCGCCAAGCGCGCGCTGCTCCTCCCCGTATCGGCCCCTTTCCATTGCGCGCTCATGGAGCCCGCCGCCGAAGCGATGGAGGCGGCGCTCAAAGATGTCGTCATCGGGAGGCCGAAGCCGCCGCTTGTCTCGAACGTGACCGCCGAGGCGGTCACAGACCCCAAGGCGATCCGCAAAGGCCTTGTCGAGCAGGTGACAGGAACTGTGCGCTGGCGTGAGAGCGTGCTCTACATGAGCGGCCACGATGTGACGCGCTTCATTGAGGTCGGAAGCGGCAAGGTGCTCGCCGGCCTCGTCAAACGTATTGCTGAGGGGGCGACGGCGATCAGCATTGGATCGCCCGCGGATATCGCGGCGTTCGGGGCCGCGCGCTGACCCGCATTTTTCCGGAAGGAAATCGTATTGTTTGATCTGTCGGGAAAAACAGCGCTGGTGACCGGCGCATCCGGGGGCCTGGGCGGCGCGATCGCGCGCGCTCTCCATGCCCAGGGCGCGCGTGTCGTCCTCTCCGGGACCCGGCGTGACGTGCTCGACAAGCTTGCGGCGGAGCTCAAGGAGCGCACGCATGTGGCGCTGGCGGACCTGGCTGACGAAAGCGCGGTCGAAGGCCTGGTGCCGGCAGCCGAGTTCGATGGCAGGGTCCCTCGACATCCTGGTGAACAATGCTGGCGTCACGCGCGACAGCCTCTTCGTGCGCATGAGGGACGCGGAGTGGGACACTGTGCTCTCGGTCAATCTCACCGCGGCCTTTCGCCTGTCGCGCGCCGCCCTCAAGGGGATGATGCGCCGCCGCTACGGCCGGATCGTCAACATCAGTTCGATCGTCGGCGTCACGGGCAATCCGGGCCAGGGCAACTATGCCGCGGCGAAGGCGGGCCTGATCGGCATGTCCAAGGCGCTCGCCATCGAGGTCGCCTCGCGCGGGATCACGGTCAACTGCATTGCGCCCGGCTTCATCGCGAGCCCGATGACTGACGCGCTTTCGGAGAAGCAGCGCGAGACGATCCTGGCGTCCGTTCCGATGGGGCGGCTCGGCTCGAGCGCGGATATCGGCGGCGCGGCGGTCTATCTGGCCAGCCAAGAGGCCTCCTATGTGACGGGTCAGACTTTGCACGTGAACGGCGGAATGGCAATGATATGAATAGCTTAAATCGTGGTCGGGAAGCTCGCGGCGATGACCCGATCGCCTCTCGCCTTCACGAAAAAGATATGCTATCGACCCCCTTGTCACCAAGCGCCGATGCGGCGCGGGGGAGGATTTTCGAGCGTCGGCGTCATCAAGAGATCGTTGCGAAACTCGAACCGCGTCTGGGGCGCGGGACCGGCCGGCGCGCCGTCGGCCAAGACTTTAACCAACATCGGCGGGCGCCAGTCCCGGCGCACAAAGGAATGAGAAGATGAGCGATGTCGCGGAGCGTGTGAAGAAGATCGTCGTGGAGCATCTCGGCGTGGAGCCTGACAAGGTTGTCGAGAGTGCGAATTTCATCGACGATCTCGGCGCCGATTCTCTCGACACCGTCGAGTTGGTCATGGCCTTCGAGGAGGAGTTTGGGGTCGAGATCCCCGATGACCAGGCGGAGACGATCGTGACCGTCGGCGACGCGGTGAAGTTTCTGGAGAAGGCGTCGGCGGGCAAGTAAAAGCAGGCCCTACGGGCCGGCTTTTGAGGATTGACGAGAGTGCAAGGGGCCGGTCGTCGATCCGGCCCTTGTTGCGTTCAAGGCCTGCAATCGTTCACAGCGCCGGAGCGGCCGGCGCCCAGGGGTGGAAAATAGACCCATGCGGCGAGTAGTCATCACCGGCCTCGGAATGGTTTCGCCGGTCGCTTGTGGCGTCGAAGCGACGTGGCGGCGTCTGATTGCGGGCGAATTGGGGCTGAACAAGGTCGAGGACTTCGACGTCTCCGACCTGCCGTGTCGCATTGCCGGACAAGTGCCCCGCGGCGACGCCGAGGACGCCTTCCATCCAAGCGACTGGATGGACCCGAAAGAGCAGCGGAAGGTCGACGACTTCATTATGTTCGGCATGGCCGCGGCTACCCAGGCGCTCCGCGACGCTAACTGGGCGCCGAGCACCTACGAGGAAGAGATCGAGACCGGCGTCATGATCGGCTCCGGCATCGGCGGTCTCGGCGGCATCTATGACACCTCGATAACGCTGCACGAGAAGGGTCCCCGGCGTGTCTCGCCCTTCTTCATCCCAGGCCGACTTATCAACCTCGTCAGCGGCCAAGTCTCCATCGCGCATAAGCTCAAAGGGCCCAATCATGCCGTCGTCACCGCCTGTTCGACGGGCGCTCACGCGATCGGCGACGCCGGCCGCCTGATCGCGCTCGGCGACGCCAACGTCATGGTGGCGGGCGGCGCCGAATTGGCCGTCAACCGGCTGTCGCTGGCGGGATTTGCCGCCTGCAAGGCGCTCTCGACCGGCTTCAATGACCATCCGCAGGCGGCTTCCCGCCCTTACGACCGCGATCGCGACGGCTTCGTGATGGGCGAAGGGGCGGGCTGCGTCGTTCTGGAGGAACTCGAGCACGCAAAGGCGCGCGGCGCGCGCATTTACGCGGAACTGGTTGGCTACGGCCTCTCGGGCGACGCTTACCACATCACCGCGCCAAGCCCGGACGGAGACGGCGCCTTCCGCTCGATGAGCATGGCGCTCAAGCGCGCCGGTCTTTCGGCCTCCGATATCGACTATGTCAACGCGCATGGCACCTCGACCCCGATCGGCGACGAAATCGAGTTGCATGCGGTCGAGCGACTGCTCGGCAACAGCGCAGCCAAGACCTCGATGTCCTCGACCAAGTCGTCGACCGGCCATCTGCTCGGCGCCGCGGGCGCGGTTGAGGCGATCTTCTCGATCCTGGCGATCCGCGACCAGATCGCTCCCCCCACCCTCAACCTGGACAATCCGTCCGTCGAGACGGCGATCGACCTCGTGCCCCACGAAGCCCGGAAACGGCCGATCCAGGCGGCGCTGTCGAACTCCTTTGGCTTTGGGGGCACAAACGCCTCGCTGGTTTTCCGCGCGCCACAGTGAGGCTTCGCGGGGTTCCGTTCGGAGACGGGCTCATATAGACTTACCCCCGGTCGAGGGGTCGCGCGCTGACTCCAGCTTCGTGCGCGCCTGGCTTGGGAAAATTCCGGATCGACCGCCCACGGGAGACCGGCTGGCTCATGGATGGACAACGCAACCCGAACGAAGGCGCAGGTCAGGCCCGGAAAAGCCTGTTCGGCGGTTCGCGCAAACCCGCCCCCGCCGTGGACCCTGGCCCTCCGTCTGGAAAGGAGCCGAAGAAGAAAAAGCCGCGCGGCTCCATCCTTTCGAGCGTCAGCGGCCTCCTCACCTTTGTCCTGTTTGGAGCGCTGATCGCAGTCGGCGCCGTGGCGTGGGTTATGATGGAGGCGCGGCGCCCGGGTCCGCTCGCGGAAGCCAAGGTCGTCAATCTTGTGCGGGACGACGACGCCGGGAGCATTGCCGAGCAATTGGAGCGCGCGGGCGTCATCGACAATGCGATATGGTTCAACATTCTCACAGTCCTGGACGGCAAACGCGCGGCGCTGAAACGTGGCGAATACGCTTTCAAGGCCGGCATCAGCATGAACGAGATCGAGGCCCTGCTCGCATCTCACAAGGTGCTGATGCACAAACTGACGATTCCGGAGGGGTTGACCAGCGAGCAGGTTGTGGCGCGGCTTCGCAACGAAGATGCGCTCGCCGGAGAGGTGAGGGAAATCCCGCGCGAGGGGTCCTTGATGCCGGAGACCTACAGTTTCGAGCGAGGCTTCAGCCGCCAGGCGCTCCTCACCCAGATGGCGAAGGGGCAGGCGAAGCTCGTGGACGAGATTTGGAGCCATCGCACCTCCGGTCTGCCGCTGAGGTCGCCCGGCGAGATGGTGACGCTTGCTTCGATCGTCGAGAAGGAGACGGGCAAGGCCGATGAGCGTCCGCGCGTCGCGAGCGTCTTCATCAATCGCCTGCAGAAGGGGATGCGACTCGAATCGGACCCGACGATCGTCTACGGGCTCGTGTTCGGCAAAGGCACGCTCGGCCATGCGATCACCAAGGCCGAGTTGACCCAGCCGACACCGTACAATACCTACCTGATCAGCGGCCTGCCTCCGGGCCCGATCTCGAATCCAGGCAAGGCGTCGCTTGAGGCCGTCGCCAATCCCGCGCGCACCCGCGATCTCTTCTTCGTCGCGGACGGGACGGGCGGGCACGCCTTTTCTGAGACGCTCGAACAGCACAGGCAGAATGTCGCCAAGTGGCGGCAGATCGAGAAAGACGCGAAGGACAGGCTCGCGCCCGATGTCACGCCACCCTTCGCCTCGCCGGCGATTCGCGGCTCGCTGGACGCCGTCGATCCCTCCTCTTTCGGCGCCTTGACCGCGCCCGCCGCTCCCGCCGCGCCGCGCGCGATGGTCGCGCGACTCATGAAGATGGGGGACAGCCGAAAGGCGTTCGACGCGGCGATGGCCTCACTTGAGCCGGAAGGCTCTACGCCCAAGACGCTCGAGGACCTCGGCGCCGTCGTAACCGGCGTCAACGACGCGCCCGCCGAGGGACAGAACCTCTTCGCCCAGCCAGATGAGACCGGGCAGGATTCCCGCGGGCGGCGTGACCTCGGTAGCTTCGGTCCCGCTGCCCGCCGCGATGCTCGCGGATCAAAAGGCGCGCGAGGCGAAATACGGTCTTGGCACGGCGGCGGAATTGCCGACGACGCTGGCCAGCGCCGCCGCGCCGCAACAGTTCCAAACTCCGACCGGCCGGCCGAGCATCCGGGACGCCTCGGAAGGCACCAAGCTCGATCCGCTGCTCAACAAGACCTATGACCTGAATTACACGAAGACCGTGCCGAACCTCGCGCTGCTGCGCTGAAGGGCGGTTCAGCGCGACAATTCCTCCACGAGGCGATCGAGGAACGCGAGGCAGGCGGAGAGCTGCGCCTCCTCCACATATTCGTCAGGCTTGTGCGCCTGGTCGATCGAGCCAGGTCCACACACAATCGTCGGCAGGCCAGCCGCCTGAAAATGACCCGGCCTCTGTGGCGAAGGAAACCGCGACCGTATGGTTCGAGCGGGTGAGCTTGAGCGCCAGCGTCTCGGCGGCCGAACCCGGCTCGGCGGCAAGCGGCGGCACATCCGCTTCGAGATGGGTGACGATCGTCGGCCCGCTGACGAAGCGGGTGAGCCTCGGCAGCGCGACGGAATCGACGAAGGCCTGAACCTTGGCGAGAGCGGCGGCGGTCGGGACGCCGGGGAGCCCGCGGAACTCCCAATGGAAGGCGCATTGGCGGGCCAAAATGTTGCGGGCCGTGCCGCCGCTGATCATGCCGACATGCAAGGTCGAATAGGGCGGAGTGAAACGGGGGTCGAGCGGGCCTTCTTCATATTCACGGCCAAGCCGGCCGATCTCGCTCACGATATCGGCGGCGACGGCGACGGCGTTCGCGCCAAGCATGGGCATCGAGGAATGCGCTTCGTGGCCGGTGACGAATGTGTGGATCGTCGCGACGCTCTTGTGGGAATTGGCCGTCGCCATCATCGTCGGCTCGCCGACGATCACCGCGCCGGGTCGCGGTTCGTCCCTGCCAAATCGGGCGATCAGGTCGCGCGAGCCGAGGCAGGTCGTCTCCTCGTCGTAGCTCAGCGTGATGTGGATCGGGCGCTTCAGCGCCGCCGCCTTGAACGCGGGCGCCATCGCCAGGACGCAGGCGTCAAAGCCCTTCATGTCGCACGCGCCGCGGCCAAAGAGCCTGCCGCCTTCGGCGCGCAGCGAGAAAGGATCGCTGGTCCAAGGCTGGCCTTCGACCGGGACGACATCGGTATGGCCGGATAGAACGACGCCGCCATCCACCCTCGGACCGATGGTCGCGAGGATCGCCGCCTTATTCCCTCCCGCGTTGGGGGCGCGTATCGCCGACACGCCAATCGAGGCGAGGTAAGATTCGACGAAATCGACGACGGGGAGGTTCGAGCGGTCGCTCACGCTGTCGATGGCGACGAGCCGGGCCAGCAGGTCCTTGGCGCTTGCGAGACGGTCTGCGCTCATCGGTCGGGATCCCGCAGGTCAAGAGTTGACAGCCCTAAAGGCTGATCGAAGATGTTGGACGCGTCCTCCCGCGGCGCTATGCTGACGTTCCTATGTACACGGCGGTCACGCATCAGGTCAAAATCACGGTCGAGCCGATCTTCGAGCCGGAGCGCTCGGACCCGGCGGAGCGGCGCTATTTCTGGCGCTACGTGATCGAGATCGCCAATCTAGGCGACAAATCCGTGACGCTCATGGAACGGTTCTGGAAGATCACCGACGGCGAGGGAAGGCAGCAGGAGGTGCGAGGCCCGGGCGTCGTCGGCGAGCAGCCGACCATCCGGCCTGGCGAGGCTTATCGCTACGCTTCGGGTTGTCCGTTGACGACCCCGAGCGGGCTCATGGTTGGGGAATACCAGATGGTCGGGGAGGACGGCGAGAGTTTTGCCGTCGCCATTCCCGCCTTCTCGCTCGATTCGCCCCATAGCAGGCGCGTCCTGCATTGATGGTCCGCAAGGGACGTCCGCTTGAGAGCCGGCGCGCCGCTCGTGGCTGCGATACTACTCGCTTTCGCCAGCGTTTTGTCTCCTGCGAGGGCGACGCCGCCGGATTCCGGTCGGCGTCGCGTGGCCTGACCTCGGCGATGCGCGGTGGAGCGCCGACGAAGCAGCGATCCGGGCGGCGATCGAGAAAGCGGGCGGCGAGTATATTGCCGCCGACGCGAAGGGCTCCGCCGCGCTTCAGGCCGCGCAAGTCAGGGACCTCGCGGCGGGAGGCGCGAAAGCCGTCATCGTCGTTTCGCCGGACGGCGACGTTGTGTCAGCCGCCGCCAGGAAAGCGGCCGAGGCGGGGACGGCTGTCATCGCCTATGCTCGGATGATCAACGCTCCGGGAGTTCCTGTCGATGGCCTACGACGGCGCGGCCGCCGGGCGGCTCATGGCCAAGGGGCTCCTCACGGCGAAGCCGGCCGGCGCTTACGCCTTCATCCGTGGTCCCAAGGGCGATCCGAACTCGGACCTCATCAACGCCGCCGTCATGGACGAGCTGAAACCGGCGATCGCCGCGGGCAAGATCAAGGTCGCGGAAACCGCCTTCGTCGACGGCTGGAAGCCGGACGGCGCCATGGACGCGATGCAGGCCCTGTTCGGCAAAAGCGGCGGCAAGATCGACGCGGTCGTCGTCGAGAGCGACGCCATGGCCGGCGGGGTCGCAGCCGCGCTTGCCGCGCAGGGCGCGTCCGGCGGCGATCGCCGTGGCAGGCGCGGGAGGCGGCCACGAGGCGGCCAACCGGATCGCGCTCGGGACGGAAACCTTGTCGGTTTGGGAGGACGGGCCGGCGCTTGGCGACGCGGCGGGCAAGGCGGCGGTCGCGCTCGCCGGAGGCAAAAAGCCTTCAGAGATCGCGGGGGCCAAACTCCTGCCTGGCGGAAAAAGCGAGGCCGTGCTGCTCGACCCCTGGTGATTACCCGCGATAATCTCGGCGCGGTGGTCGATCATGGGTGGATGACGAAAGCCCAGATCTGCAATGGCGCGTCGCCGAAAACGACGCCGTTTTGCGGGTAGCCGCAGGGCCGGAACGAGGCTTCGGAGCGAAGGACGGCTTTACGCTCCTGCCATCCGCCTCGCATCGAGAATCGCCTTCGCAAAATCTGCGGGGCGCTCCTGCGGCAGGTTATGCCCGGCGCCGTTGAAGACGCGGCGTTCGTGGAGGCCGTGAAATTTTCCAGCGTGATGGGCGGTGCCGGCGTTCACGCCGTCGGCGTCGCCGTCGATCGTGATCGTCGGAACGGTGATCGGAGGCTGCGCCGCGAGAGCGCCTTCGAGGCCGGCGTAGGCGGGATCGCCAGCGACAAGGCCAAACCGATGGCGATAGGAATGGATGACGACGTCGACGAAATCGGGATTGTCGAAGGCCGTCGCCGACTTCTCGAAAGTCGCCTCGTCAAAGGCCCATGAAGGCGACCACATTCGCCATAGAAGTCTGGCGATGCCGCGCCGATCCTTTTCGAGCCCCCGCCGTCCCCGTTCGCTGTGGAAATAGTACTGATACCAGAGCGAGGCCTCCTCCTCCGCCGGGGCGGGCTCCATGGCTCTGGCGATGTTCTGGATATTGTAGGAATTGCCGGAGACGAGCGCCGTGACCCGATCCGGCCACAGCGCCGAGGCGACGCAGGCCGCGCGGCCGCCCCAATCGTAGCCCGCAAGGACGGCTCGCTCAATTTTGAGCCCATCCATAAGCGCCAAAAGATCCGCGCCGAGCGCCGCCTGCTCCCCGGAGCGCGGCGTCACTGCGGAGAGGAAACGGGTCGGTCCGAACCCGCGCAGAAACGGAACGACGACGCGCGCCCCCGCTTCGGCGAGGATGGGCGCGACATCGGCATAGGCATGAACATCATAGGGGAAGCCGTGGCCGAGTACGCAGGGCCAGCCGTCAGCGGGCCCGTATGCGCGAAAGGCTACGTCCAAGACGCCCGCCCGGATGACTTCGGTCACACCTCGGCTCAATTGCGGGCTCGGAGTTCACCGCGTCGGGACGGGCTCGGCGCCGCGATAATCGTAGAAGCCGCGGTGCGTCTTGCGGCCGAGCCAGCCGGCCTCGACATATTTCACCAGCAATGGACAGGGGCGATATTTGGAATCCGCGAGCCCATCATGAAGCACCTGCATGATGGCCAAGCAGGTGTCCAGGCCGATGAAGTCGGCAAGCTGCAACGGACCCATCGGATGGTTGGCGCCAAGGCGCATGGCGGTGTCGATCGACTCGACCGAGCCCACACCCTCATAGAGCGTGTATATCGCCTCGTTGATCATCGGCAGGAGGATGCGGTTGACGATGAAGGCGGGAAAATCCTCCGACATCGTCGCCGTCTTGCCGAGCCGGACGACGAACGCGCGCGCCGCCTCATACGTGTCGTCCTTGGTGGCGATGCCGCGGATGAGCTCCACCAGCTGCATGCGCGGCACCGGGTTCATAAAATGCATCCCGATAAAACGCTCGGGGTTGGCGGTTACGGCAGCCAGACGCGTGATCGAAATCGACGAGGTGTTCGAAGCCACGATCGCGTCCGGCTTCACGAAGGAACGGAGCGAGGCGAAAATCTTGCGCTTGACGTCCTCGTTCTCGGAGGCCGCCTCAACGATGAGGTCGCAATCGGAGAGCTTGTCGAGGGTCGGCGCATAATGGATCCGGTCGAGCACCGCCTTCCGCTCGTCGTCGGTCATCTGGCCCTTGGCGACCTGACGGGCGAGCAGGCCATTGATGGTCGCAAGACCCGCGTTGACCTGCTCTTCCGAGACGTCGTTGAGATACACCTCGACTTCCGCCTGGGCGGAGACCTGGGCGATTCCCGCGCCCATCTGTCCCGCTCCGATGACGCCGATCGTGCCGATGCTAAGTGCCATGCCAAGATGTCCAACGCGATTTTCGGGCCGCGGATCATAGACGAGCAGCGGACGGGCGTCCAGTCGAACGCCTCGCCCCCGCGGGTTTCTCCCGTGTCCTCTTTACCGGCCGATCTTGGCCAGTTCGTCTTTGAGTTCGGGCAGGGCCTGGTAGAGGTCGGCGACGAGGCCGTAATCGGCGACCTGGAAGATCGGGGCTTCTTCGTCCTTGTTGATGGCGACGATAACCTTCGAATCCTTCATCCCCGCCAGATGCTGGATTGCCCCCGAAATGCCGACCGCGATGTAAAGCTCCGGCGCGACGACCTTGCCGGTCTGCCCGACCTGCCAGTCGTTGGGCGCGTAGCCCGCGTCGACTGCCGCGCGCGAGGCCCCCATCGCGGCTCCGAGCTTGTCCGCGACGGGCTCGATATAGGTCGCGAAATTCTCGGCCTTCTGCATCGCCCGGCCGCCCGAGATGATGATCTTCGCCGACGTCAGCTCCGGTCGATCCGACTTCGCCAGCGCCTCGCCGACAAAGCTCGACACGCCAGGATCGGGCGCCGCCGAAACCGGCTCGATCGCCGCGGAGCCGCCCTCGCCCGTCGCGCCGAACGACGCCGTGCGCACGGTCACCACGATCTTCGGATCGGTCGAACTCGACCGTCTGGATCGCGTTTCCGGCGTAGATTGGCCGCTCGAACGTCTTTGGCCCGACGACCTTGGTGATGTCGGACACCTGCATCACGTCGAGGAGCGCAGCGACGCGCGGCAGAACGTTCTTGGCGCTCGCGGTCGAGGGCGCGACAATGGCGTCGTAGCCGTCGCTCAGCGACACGATCAGCGCCGCCAACGGCTCGGCGAGCGCGTGGGCGTAAAGCGCATCGTCCGCCACCCTCACTTTGGCCACGCCCGCAAGCTTGGCGGCCGCTTCGGCGGCTGCGCCCACCCCCTGCCCGGCAACCAGAACCTCGACGGGCTGGCCGATCTCAGCGGCGGCGGTCAGCGCCCGCGCGGTGAGGTCGCTCAACTGCCCGCCCACGACTTCCGCGACAACAAGAACCGCCATGGTCAGATCACCCCCGCTTCGTCATGGAGCTTCGACACAAGCTCCGCCACGCTCTTCACCTTCACCCCCGCCTTGCGCCCGCCGGGCTCGGCGGTCTTCAAAACCTTGAGCCGCGGCGCGACGTCGACGCCAAAGTCGGCCGGCGTCTTCTCGTCGATCGGCTTCTTCTTCGCCTTCATGATGTTGGGAAGCGAGGCGTAGCGCGGCTCGTTAAGGCGCAGGTCCGTCGTCACGATCGCCGGCGTCTTGAGCGACACCGTCTGCATGCCCCCGTCGACCTCGCGCGTCACCGACACCGACCCCTCGCCGATCTCGACCTTGGAGGCGAACGTCCCCTGCCCCCAGCCGGTCAGCGCCGCCAGCATCTGCCCGGTGGCGTTGCAGTCGTCGTCGATCGCCTGCTTGCCCATGATGACAAGCCCGGGCTGCTCGGCCTCGGCCACGCCTTTGAGAATCTTGGCCACCGCCAGCGGCTCGACGATCCCGTCCGTCTTGACCAGAACCCCGCGATCTGCCCCCATCGCAAGCGCCGTGCGGATCGTCTCGGAGGCCTGCTGCGGCCCGATCGACACGATCACCACTTCGCTCGCCTTGCCGGCCTCTTTCTGCCGAAGCGCCTCCTCGACCGCGATCTCGTCGAACGGGTTCATCGACATCTTGACGTTCTGAAGCTCAACCCCGGACCCGTCCCCCTTCAGGCGGATCTTGATGTTGTAGTCGACAACCCGTTTCACAGGCACAAGTATCTTCATCGACAGGGTTGCTCCCCTATGGCGTCGTCGAGCGCTTGCGCGCTTTGAAAATCGAGGCCGAAACCCCTAGTCTCGGCTTTGGTGCAAGTCAACGCGACGAACGGCCAAGTTTCCGCGTCCTTTCGCGCGTCTTAGGGCTGAAATCGAGCGCGCCAAAAGGACAGCTCCTGGTTTGAAGGGGCAAGCCCATGACGAATTTGTCATGAGCTCTTCATCCAGCGGACGGAAAGCTTTGCGCAATTTGACAGAACCTCAAATCTATCGCCCAATCCACCCTCGCCCAGGTTAGTCAGGCGGATCGGGGCGCGGGCTCTGTCGGGAGGACAGCACCATGAGCGAACTTGACCTTTGGAACGGTCGACTTCTCGCCGGCGCGGTTTCGCGCCGCGCGTTCATCGCGCGGGCCGCCGCGCTTGGCGCCTCGAGCGCCGCAATTTCGGCCATGCTGACGGACGCCAGCGCGGTCGCCGCGACGGAGACTCCCAAGAGCGGTGGGACGCTCAAGCTTGGCCTCGCCGGCGGCAGCACGACCGACAGCCTCGACTTCCGAACCACGAACAACTCCGTGATGATCGACGTCAATCACGGCATCTGGAACTGCCTTGCGAAGTGGGGCGAGGACGGCAGACCGCATCCGGAACTGGCGGACAGCTGGGAGGCGAGCAACGGCGCCAAGGATTGGACCTTCAACCTCCGGAAGGGCGTGACCTTTTCGAACGGCAAGGAGTTCACCGCCGACGACGCAATCTACTCGCTCAACCTGCATCGCGGGGAGACGAAGTCGGGCGGCGCCACTTCAGTCAAGGGTGTATCCGACATCAAGAAGATCGACGACCACCAGATCAAAGTTTCGCTCTCCGCGCCCGACGCCGACTTTCCCTATGGCCTCACGGACTACCATCTCATGATGGTTCCTGACGGGTTCAAGGACTGGGCGAAGCCGGTCGGCACCGGCCCGTTCGCACTCGAAAATTATGATCCGGGCGTGAGGATACGGCTCAAGAAGTCGCGGCCCTACTGGAAGGAAGGCAAAGGCCTTCTTGACGGCGTCGACGTCACCGTCATCAACGACAGTTCGGCGCGCTTGAACGCCCTGATCTCGGGTCAGATGGACGCGATCAACCGTGTCGACCACAACGCCGTCGCCATGCTCTCGAAAACGCCGCGGATCCAGATCGTCCGGGCTCCGGGCGGCTGGTTCTCGGTGCTGGCGATGGAGGTGGACAAGGCGCCCTACGACAATCCTGATATCCGTATGGGTCTCATGCTCGCGGCCAACCGCGAGCAGATGCTGAAAGCGCTTTTCAGCGGCTACGGAACGCCGGGCAACGACCATCCGATCCCGCCGACGGATCCTTATTTCAACAAGGAGCTGCCGCAGCGCAAATACGATCCGGAAAAGGCCGCCTTCCATTTCAAGAAGGCGGGAATTGCCGATCCGAAAATCCTTCTGCAAGTGTCGGACGCGGCCTTCAACGGCGCTGTCGATCAGGGCGCGCTTTTCCAAGCGAGCGCCGCCAAGGCCGGGATCAAGGTGGACGTAAAAAAAGAGCCGGCGGACGGATTCTTCGACAACGTCTGGCTCAAGGCGCCGTTCGTCGGCAGTTATTGGGGCGGACGGCCGGCGGCGACCCAGATGCTCGCGGTCGCCTTCCAGGCCGGAGCGCCATGGAATGAGACGCACTGGAACGATCCGAAGTTCGAGAAATTGCTGGCGGACGCCCGCGCGGAAACCGACGAGACCAAGCGCAAGCCCTACATCTGGGAAATGCAGGCAATCCTCAACGAGCGCGGCGGCGCGCTCATTCCCGTCTTCCGGGATTGGCTAGACGCCCACAACCAGAAGGTCGGCGGCCACACGCCTCACGGCGGCTATGACATGAACAACGGCTGGATCATGGAGGACGCCTGGCTGAAGTCGTGACAGCGACGGCGCCGGGCGGCGTTCCGCCATCTCGCGGTCGCGCGCCTCCTGAAGCGCGCGGCGGCCCATAGGCCCGGGTCCTGGCGGAAGAGGGGCGCCGGTAATGCTGAATCTTGTCCTCAATCGGCTCGGGCTCGGAATCCTGACCCTGTTCGCCGCATCGGTGCTGATCTTCATCGGCACCGAAATTCTTCCCGGCGACCTTGCCTCCGCGATCCTTCAGAACTCTGCAACGCCCGAAACGCTCGCAAAGATGCGGCTCGATCTCGGGCTCAATCAGCCCGCCTATCTGCGCTTTTTTCAGTGGCTGTTCGCGGCCTTGCACGGCGATTTCGGCAAGTCGCTTGCGAATGGACGCGACGTTCTCACAGAGATCGCGCCGCGCTTCGCCAACACCATGTTCCTGGCGAGCTACGCGGCGATCGTTGCAGTCCCGCTCGCGATCGGGCTCGGACTTCTCGCCGCGATACGCCAGGGCGGATTCTTCGACAGGCTCATTAATGTCGTGACGCTGATGGCGATCTCGGTCCCGGAATACTTTCTGGCCTACATTCTCATCAAATATGTCGCGGTCGAACTCGGCTGGTTTCCCTCGCTCGCCAGCGTCTCCTCCGACACGCCGTTCCTGGAGCGGCTCTACGTGACATTCCTGCCGATGCTGACGCTCGTTCTCGTCATCGTCGCGCATATGATGCGCATGACACGCGCCTCGGTGCTTTCCGTCATGGCGAGCCCTTATATTGAGATGGCGATCCTCAAGGGCCTGACCAAGTCCCGCATCGTCGTCCGCCACGCGCTGCCCAATGCGCTGGCTCCGATCATCGCGGTGGTTGCGCTCAATCTCGCCTATCTCATCGTCGGCGTCGTCGTTGTGGAGACGGTCTTCGTCTACCCTGGGCTTGGCCAGCTCATGGTTGACGAAGTCTCCAAGCACGACGTCCCGGTGGTGCAGGCCTGCGGGCTGATTTTCGCGGCGACTTTCATTCTGCTCAACATGGTCGCCGACATTCTCGGCATTCTGTCCAACCCCCGGCTGAGGCATCCGCGCTGAAGAGGGTCCCGCAGCAGCGCCGGAAGGAGCGAGATGCGCATACTTGGCTATAAGCTGAGCGCAACCGCGCAGATCGGGATCGTGATCATCCTGATCAATCTGTTCGTGGCCCTGTTCGCCCCGCTGATTGCTCCTTACGATCAGGCGACGCCCGTGGGCGACGCCTGGGCGGACCCGAGCTGGCAACATTGGCTCGGCCTCGACAATCTCGGACGCGACCTCCTGAGCCGGCTGATTTATGGCGCGCGCATGTCGATCGGGCTTGCGCTCGTCATTACGGCGCTCTCGTTCCTGATTGGAGTGATCACCGGCTTTTCCGCGGCGGTCATAGGCGGCTGGGTGGATCAGTTGCTCTCGCGCCTGGTCGATCTTCTGCTCTCGATGCCCACATTGATCTTCGCTTTCGTCATCCTGTCGGTCCTCGGGTCGGCGATCCCGGTACTGATCGTGACCATCGCCATCCTCGATTCCACAAAAGTATTCCGCCTCGCGCGCTCCGTCGCGGTCGGTATCGTAAGCCTCGAATTCGTCGAGGCGGCGCGTCTGAGGGGAGAGGGCTGGTGGTGGGTCGTGACCCGCGAGGTGCTGCCGAACGCGATCCCCCCGCTGACGGCTGAATTCGGCCTCAGATTCTGCTTCACCTTCCTCTTCATCGCCGCGCTAAGCTTTCTGGGTCTCGGCGTGCAGCCCCCGGATGCCGATTGGGGCAGCATGGTCAAGGACTACCGCGACATGATCAACTTCGGCTCGGCCGCTCCTCTTTATCCGGCCGGCGCCATCGCGGTTCTAACGATCGGGGTCAATTTCGTTGTCGACTGGATGCTATCCATCCATTCGCGCGGTCAAGGAGAAGGCGCGTGAGCGAGACTTTCGGAGGGGTCAGGAGCGACGGCCCCGTCGTCCTCGACATTCAAGGCATGCGCGTCATCGTGCGCACCGACGCCGGCGAAGGTCCTGTCCTGGTCGACGACGTATCGCTCCAGCTTCGCCGCGGCGAAGTGATCGGCCTCATCGGCGAATCGGGCGCCGGCAAGTCGACAATTGGCCTTGCGTCCATGGGCTATACACGGCGCGACTGTCACATTGTCGGTGGGCAAATCATTTTCGGCGACACCGACATTCGTGGGGCGAGTCCCAGCGAGCGGCGCGCGCTACGAGGGCCGAAGATCGCCTATATCGCGCAGAGCGCCGCCGCTTCCTTTAATCCGGCCCATACGCTGATGGAGCAGGTTTGCGAAGCTGCGGTGCGCCACGGCGTCATGAAGCATTCGGAAGCGCGGAGCGCGGCGATCGAGCTTTTCCGCGAACTCGACCTTCCAAGCCCCGACACGATCGGCGGCCGCTATCCGCATCAGGTGTCGGGCGGCCAGTTGCAAAGGGTCATGGCGGCGATGGCGATGGTCGCCAAGCCCGACATCCTGATCTTCGACGAGCCGACGACCGCGCTCGATGTGACGACGCAAGTCGAATGCCTGGCGGCCTTTCGCAAGCTCATCCGCGAGCATGGCACTGCCGCCCTTTACATCACCCACGATCTCGCTGTCGTCGCTCAAATCGCCGACCGCATCATGGTGCTGCGTCACGGCAAGATGGTCGAGTTCGGCTCCTCGCGGCAGATCCTTCAGAACCCGAAGGAGGACTATACGCGGCGCCTCGTCCGCGAGCGGGTCGCGGGTGGTTCTCTCTCGCCGCAGGCGGAAGAGAGCGAAGCTCCCATTCTCGCGATCGATCACGTCAGCGCGAGCTATCCGGGCAAGCCTCGCGTCATCGACGACGTCAGCCTCTCGGTCCGCAAGGCCGACACCGTCGCGGTCGTCGGCGAATTGGGTTCCGGAAAGTCGACCCTCGCCCGTATCGTCACCGGCCTGCTGCCACGTGAAGCGGGCGACGTGCGCTTCGAAGGCGCGAGCCTGCCGGCGCGGCTGAAGGACCGGTCGATCGATCAGTTGCGGCGCGTTCAAATGATCTACCAGATGCCCGATGTGGCGCTGAACCCGCAGCATACGCTGCTCGACACGATCGGCCGGCCGGCGGCGTTTTATTTCCGCCGCTCGCGCAAGGAGGTTCGCGAGCGCGTTCTCGAGCTTCTGCGGCAAATGGACCTGCCCGAGAACTTCATCACCCGCAAAACGAGCGAGCTGTCGGGCGGTCAAAAACAGCGGGTGTCGATCGCCCGGGCGCTTGCGGCGGAGCCGGATCTCATCATCTGCGACGAGGTCACCTCGGCGCTTGACCAGCTTGTGGGCGAGGAAATTCTGCGGCTCCTCAAGCGGCTCCAGGACGAGCTCGGCGTCGCCTATCTCTTCATCACACATGACCTCGGCACAGTGAAGCGCATCGCCAACAAGGTTGTGGTGATGCTGCGGGGCAAAGTCGTCGCAAGCGGCGATACCGCAACAGTGTTCGCGCCCCCCTATCATCCTTATACGGAACTGCTTCTGTCGTCGGTGCCGGAAATGCGGCCCGAATGGTTGGACGAGGTGCTCGCCCGCCGCGCCGCCGGCGCCGCGGCAACCGCGGCGTTGTTGCGCGCGCCCTGAACAGGCGCCGGCCTTGCCGGAGGCGGCCTTGCCGGGCCTGCAATTCGTTTCTATACCGACTCTCAGCCGGGCGGCGGACCGGACCTTCCAACGCGTCGGGGCGGCCGGTCCGCTGATCGCATGGATCTGAGGCGTCGGCTTTAATCCCGTCGGGTAAAGAGAAGGGCGGTTTTCAAAGATGCGCGCGCCGGGCGGACCCCGTCTGTTGCTGAGGCGGCTCCGCGAGGTCATGGCGGAGCCCGTCACCGCACAGGCGCGCCTTGACCGCATCGTCGTCCTCATCGCGTCCAACATGGTCGCGGAGGTCTGCTCGCTCTATGTGGCCCGGGCGGACGGCATTCTGGAGCTTTTCGCCACTGAGGGCCTAAACCGGGAAGCGGTTCACCTTACGACCATGCGTCCCGGCGAGGGGCTTGTCGGCTTGATCGCGTCGAGCGCGGAAGCGCTGGCGCTCTCGGACGCGCAGCATCACCCTGCCTTCTCCTATAAACCAGAGACGGGCGAGGAAATCTATCAGTCGTTCCTTGGGGTGCCTGTCCTGCGCGGCGGCGCGACCATCGGCGTCCTGGTCGTCCAAAATCGCGCGCGCCGGACCTATTCCGAAGAGGAAATCGAGGCGCTTCAGACCACGGCGATGCTGCTTGCCGAAATGATCGCCTCGGGCGAATTGCAGAGCATCGCGACCCAGGGCGCGCCGATCGTGGTCCGGCGCCCTTTGGCGCTGAAGGGGCTCGGCATCGCCGACGGCCTCGGGCTCGGCCACGTTGTCATGCACCAGCCGCGCGTGACCGTCTCGAAGATTGTCGCCGACGACGTGGACTCGGAGTTGCAACGCCTGGAAACCGCGATTGGCGCGATGCGCGCCTCCGTGGACGAGCTGATCGACCGGCACGACGACGGCGAGACGGGCGAACATCGCGACGTGCTCGAAGCTTTTCGCATGATCGCGCATGACCGTGGCTGGCTCAGACGGCTGCGCGAGGCTGTGAGTTCCGGGCTCACCGCCGAGGCGGCGGTCGAGCGCGTGCAAAACGACGCGCGCGCACGGCTGCAGCGGCAGACGGACCCCTATCTGCGCGACCGGCTCCACGACCTCACGGACATCGCCAACCGGCTCCTGCACCAGCTCGCCGGTCAGAGCCTGACCCTGCTGCCGGAGGAGCTTCCGGAAAGCGCAATTCTCGTTGCGCGCTCGATGAGCCCCGCCGCGCTGCTCGACTACGACCGGGCGCGGCTGCGCGGCCTCGTCGTCGAGGAGGCGGGCGCCTCCAGCCATATCGCCATTGTCGCCCGCGCGCTTTCGGTCCCCGCCGTCAGCGACATCCCGAACATTTCCGAAATCGTCGAGCACGGCGATCCGATCATCGTGGATGGCGACGCCGGCGAGATCTACCTGCGCCCGCCCGCGGACGTCGAGGCGGCATACGCAGAGAAAGCGCGGATGCGCGCGCGCAAGCAGGCGCAGTTCCGGGCGCTGCGCGACCTGCCGACTGTCACGCGCGACGGCGTCGAGATCGGCCTGCACATGAATGCCGGTCTGCTCGTCGACATGCCTCACCTTGCGGAAACTGGAGCGAAATCGATCGGGCTCTTCCGCACCGAACTCCAGTTCATGTTGGCGTCCCGCTTCCCGAGGCCGCAGGCGCAGGAGAAGCTTTATCGCCAAATCCTCGATGCGGCCGGCGGCCGCGCGGTGACCTTCCGAACGCTCGATATCGGCGGCGACAAGATCCTGCCCTATATGAGAGGCCTCGAGGAGGAGAATCCGGCCCTCGGCTGGCGGGCGCTGAGGATCGGTCTCGACCGTCCGGCTCTTCTTCGCATGCAGTTCCGCGCCTTCGTCCGCGCCGCCGCCGGGCGGGACCTGCGCGTCATGGCGCCGATGGTCTCGACGGTCGAAGAATACAAGCGCGCGCGCGTTTTCTTCGACCGCGAGTTGGCCTTGGGCGAGGCGCGCGGCCACGAGCCGCCACTCTCGGCGCGCCTCGGCGTGATGGTCGAGGTGCCTTCCCTGCTCTGGCAGCTCGATGAGATCGCGGCGGTCGCGGACTTTCTCTCCGTCGGCTCCAACGATCTGATGCAATACCTCTTCGCTGTCGATCGCGACAACCGGCGGGTCGCCAATCGCTTCGATTCCCTGAACGTCGGCTTCCTGCGCGCGCTCCGCGCCATCGCCCAGACAGGCGTGCAAACGAACACGCCCGTCACGCTCTGCGGAGAGATGGGCGGACACCCGCTCGAAGCGATGGCGCTGATGGCGATCGGCTACAAAGACATCTCCATGTCCGCGACCTCGATCGGGCCGGTCAAGGCGATGACCCTGTCGCTCGATCTCGGAAAAGTCGCCCGCGAGGTCGAGGAGATGCTTGCGCAAGGCCGTGACGACGCCTCGCTGCGAGAGCCTTTGAAGGCGGCGGCCGAGCGCTACGGCGTGCGGCTCTAGCGACGCTCCGTCGCCAGGCCCCCTTTTTCCGGACTTTTCCCAAGATGACCGTTCCCGACAATCTCGATCTCATCCTGCGTCGCCACGAGGAAATCGGCGCGCGCCTCACGGAAGGCGTCGCGGGCGCGGAATATTCGGCGCTGTCGAAGGAACTCAACGAGCTTGAGCCCGTCGTCTCGGCGATCAAGGCCTATCGCGCCAAGGAAAAGGAGCGCGCAGACCTCGCCGAGATGCTCAAGGACCCCGCGCTCGACCCCGATATGCGCGCCATGGCGGGAGACGAGCTCGGCGCCGCCGAGACGGAAGCCGAAGCCATGGCGCAGGCGATCCGTATCGCGCTTCTGCCCAAGGACGCGGCCGACGAGGGCGGCGCGATCCTCGAAGTCCGCGCCGGAACGGGCGGCGACGAGGCCGCTCTGTTCGCCGGCGATCTCTTTCGCATGTATGTCAAATACGCCGAGTCGAAGGGCTGGAAGGTCGAGGTCCTGTCGATGAGCGAGGGGACGGCCGGAGGCTATAAGGAAATCGTGGCCGAGATTTCCGGCCGAAGCGTCTTCGCGAGGCTCAAGTTCGAGAGCGGCGTCCATCGCGTCCAGCGCGTGCCGGCGACCGAGACGCAGGGACGCATCCATACCTCGGCGGCGACCGTCGCCGTCCTGCCCATCGCGCAGGAAGCCGACTTCGTCATCAACGACGCCGACCTCAAGATCGACACGATGCGTTCGAGCGGCGCGGGCGGCCAGCACGTCAACAAGACCGAGTCCGCCATCCGCATCACCCATATTCCGACCGGGGTCGTGGTCGCGATGCAGGAGGAGCGGAGCCAGCACCGCAACCGGGCGAAGGCGATGGCGCTGCTGCGCTCGCGCATCCTCGACGCCCGCAACCAGGAACTCGCCGCCGAGCGGGCGCAGGACCGGCGCTCGCAGGTCGGCTCGGGCGACCGCTCGCAGCGCATCCGCACGTACAATTTCCCGCAAGGGCGGGTGACGGACCACCGGGTCAACCTGACCCTCTATTCCCTCGACCGGATCATGGAGAGCGAGGGGCTCGACGAGATCGTCGACGCGCTGACGGCCGAGCGCCAGGCGGAACTGCTGGCGCAGCAGGCCCAATTGTGCTCCCTCGCCTGCCCCCTTTTTCGCCGGGCATGCGCATCGGCCTGCTCGGCGGCTCGTTCAATCCGCCCCACGAGGGCCATATGCTCGCGACCCAGCTCGCCCTCGCCCGCCTTGGGCTCGACCGCGTCTGGTGGCTGGTCACGCCCGGCAATCCCCTAAAATCGCCTGACGAACTGGCGGCGCTTCAGGCCCGTCTCGCCGCCGCCCGGAGCCTTGCCGGCGACCCGCGCGTCGCGGTGACCGACATCGAGGCTCAGATCGGCGCGCCGCTATACCTACGACACGCTGGCCTGGCTCATCCGCCCGCGCCGGGGCGCAAAATTCGTCTGGGTCATGGGCGCGGACAACCTTCGGCAGTTCGACCGCTGGCGAAACTGGCGCGCCATAGCGGATCTCGTTCCGATCGCCGTCGTCGACCGGCCCGGCTCGACCCTCAACGCGCTTTCGAGCCGGGCGGCCGTGGCGCTCTCGCCGTGGCGCGTTCCGGAGTCGGAGGCGTTGTTGCTTGCCGATATGCGGCCGCCGGCCTTTCTCTTTCTGCATGGCCGGCGCTCGGCCCTGTCTTCGACCCTGCTGCGGCGCAAGGCGCTGGAGCAAGGCGCATCCTGATGAACTCCCCGCTCCCGTGGCTGTCCTCGGTTCAGCTTGCCTAGCGGGGCCAAGCTCGATAGCATCAAGCATGCGGAAGTTCTGCGCAGGATCTCATCTGCCTCCGCCACAGAAACAACAGAATAATTCGACGGTCGGGTTACCGGCGTGCCTTCGGTGGGCCGTTTGGCGACGCAGCGCTTTGCCGGCCTAACAGGGGTGTGCGGATAGAATGGAAGTGATTGCCCCCTCCGACAAGAAGGCTTTCTCCGGAATTGAAATCGGGCGTTTCCTCTGCGCCTTCTCAGTCGTCGTGTTCCATTATTCTCATTTTTTTGCGACCGGGGTTACAGGGGAAGACGTCGATGTGATCGACAAGAAATATTATCCTCTCTATTCGTGGCTTGGATTTTTCTACCACAACGGCCATTTTGCCGTGCCCGTGTTCTGGATGGTGTCCGGCTTTATTTTCTTCTGGAAGTACGGAGAACGGGTCCATAACCATAAGGTGACAACTTATCAATTCTTCATACTCCGTTTTTCCCGCCTGTATCCGCTGCATTTCGCGACTCTCATCGTGGTGGCGATCCTACAGATTGTCTATTTCGCCATGCACAACGACTATTTTATCTATCCGGCGAATGATCTTCCTCATTTTCTTTTACAACTGGTCTTCGCCTCCAATTGGTGGGGGTCGACCGCGTGGAGTTTTAACGGCCCGATCTGGAGCGTTTCGGTCGAGGTGCTGGCTTACGCCTTTTTCTTCGTCATCATCCGCTTTCTGAAGCCAAGCTGGCTGCTGTGCCTGGCGGTGTTCGCCGTCTTCAAGATGGCCGACCATTTTGTCCCGCAGAACGTGTTTTCCTGCATCCAATACTTTTTCATCGGCGGCTTCATCGTCACGGTGACCAAGGTCCTCACGAAGACCCAGGGTCTCATTGTGTTCTGGCTCTGCGTAATCGGCGCGATCGGCATAGCCGCGACCAAAATAGGCGGGGGCACGGTCCTCATATTCGCGTTCTGCTTCGTCACCGCCTGCGTCATGTTCAACGAGGTGTTCAACATCAAGCTGACGAAGATCGCGAAGCTCGGCGACCTTACCTACGCTTCCTACCTGCTACATTTTCCAATCCAGTTGGCCGCGGTGCTCGTTCTCGATTGGCTGGGTTTCCCCAGAAGCGTTTTCCTTTCTCCCATCGCGCTGGCGGCTTTTATCGTCGCCGTGTTCGGCCTGTCCTGGATCGTCTTCAGAGCCTACGAGATGCCCGCCCAGGACCGCATCCGTGGGCTCGCTTTGCCGCAAAAGGCAAAGAGTCGGGTCGCCGTCGCGGTGTCCGGCTCGCCTCCCTGAGGTCTGGGCCTCGCCGCGCCGATCCCCGCGCGCAAACTGTGATGGACGGAGCGATTTCAGAGGGTTAGGCGCCAATTTCTGCAACTTTCGGCGCTTCTTCGCCGACCGGGCCGGATGAGCGCCCCGGAGACGAAAGCGCAAGCGGCGCGGCGGGCAGCGCCGCCGCCGGCGCGGTCTCGACCAGAAAGCGGCGATGACGGGCGTCGAGGCCATGGTAGCGGTCGAGCGCGCCGACCAGTTTCAGGTAGGCGCCAACCGCCCGCATGTCTCCGCGTTCGACGAGGTCGTCGGCCGACCGCAGCGCCTTGGTGATCCGCGCCACTTGCAAACGAACGAAGCGCTCGGGCGTATCGAGCCGCTGCTCGTCGATCGCCTGATCGATCGCCCGCCGGACCGAATAGACGCTCCTTCTGGCGAGCGTGGCGATTTGCCGGTGAGTGTAACCGGAGGCGAGAAGATCGAGATAAGCTTCGCGGCGTTCGATCTGCCGCGCGCGCCGGCTTTTTGACGCCGTCCGGGCGGCGGCGCGCTTGGAGGCGGTTTCGACGGGATCGCTCATGAGAATTCCTGTTCCGGTGATCGGAAGATCATAAGCGAATATTCTGAAAAACACAATATCTATCGCATTCTGCACGCGTCATGGCCGGGCGTGACCTGGCCGACGGCCGACGCGGACCCGACCGAAAAACTTCGACGATCCGAAGCAGCCGCTGGTCGGACCGGCCATCGCCCGCCGCGGCGCCCGCGACGGGCGGGCTTCAGCGCGCGGCAAGGTCGGCTCACGAAACTGGCTGGCAATTGTCCGGAGCCTGCCGATGCCATGCCACCCACACCCGCGCCAAACCGTCCGCTTCGCGGCATGCGGCCTCCGGCTCGCGCTTTTTGCGGGGATCGGCGCGCTCGCACTCTCCGGTTGCCAGCAGTTCGGCGACGTCACGGGTCGATTCGGACGGCCGCGACTTCCCCCGAGACGGGCGCCTCCGCGCGGCTCGCGGCGCTTCAGAAGAGTTACGAACGCGATCCCGGAGAAAAGACGGCCTCGATCGCCTATGCGCGAGGCTTGCGCGCGGCGACGCGCTACGATGAGGCCGTGGCGGTCATGCAGGTCGCGGCGGTCAAGGCGCCGAAAGACCAGGAAGTGCTCGGCGAATATGGCAAGGCGCTCGCGGACGCGGGCCAACTTGGGCAGGCCAAGGACGTGCTGACCCGCGCCTATACGCCCGACAATCCGAGATGGGACGTGATGAGCGTGCAAGGGGCGATCGCCGACCGGCTCGGCGACCATGCAGCGGCGATGCGGTTCTATCGCGACGCGCTGAAAATCGCCCCTGGCGAGCCGGGGATTCTCACCAACATGGGCCTCTCTTATGCGCTCGCGAAGCAACTGCCCGAGGCCGAACAGGCGCTCCGGCAGGCCGCCGCGAGCCCCAAAGCCATGCCCCGCACGCGCGGCGATCTCGCGCTCGTGCTCGCTCTCGAAGGCAAATATTCCGAGGCCGAAAAGTCGCGGACGCCGACCTGCCCGCCGAAGCCGCCCACGCCGATGTCGAGGCGGTAAAGCGCATGGTGGCGGGGGGCATGCGGACAGGGAGCGAGGGGAAGGCGGGATAGGACGCGCCGACGGTCAGTTGGACTGTGCGGAAGGGCGGATTTCTGTCTCACCTCAGACGACGCCCAGAGGTATCCTGGAGTTCCGCCCCTGAGCGGGCGCCCGCTCGGCGTGCGACGTGCTCTCTCATGTTCAGCTCGCAATCCCACCATCGCGCTTTGGCGTCTGAACGTGGAAGCTGGTTATCTCTGGTCCGCGTTTGGCATTTCGTTGCCGCGCCCCGCGTGATAACGATTCGACAAACAAATGGGGGAGGCGCGCCGATGAGCTCATCCGAAGTGCAAAAGCTACCGCTTTCCTCGCTAACCGCCATGGTCATCGGCTCCATGGTCGGCGCCGGCATCTTCAATCTTCCCGGCCGGTTCGCGACTGCGACCGGCCCGTTCGGCGCCCTCATCGCCTGGGCGATCGCGGGAACCGGCATGTATATGCTGGCGCGGGTCTTCCAGGCATTGGCCGAGAAGCGGCCCGACATCGACAACGGCGTCTTCGCTTACGCCAAGGCCGGGTTCGGCGATTACATGGGCTTCCTGTCGGCCTTCGGCTATTGGCTCGGCAGTTGCCTGGGCAACGTCTTCTATTGGGTGCTGATCAGCACGACGCTCGGCCGGTTTTTTCCGCAAATCTTCGGCGAAGGCACGAGCGTCGGCGCGATCGTCGTGTCGCTCGTCGGAGTCTGGGCATTTCATTTCATGATTTTGCGCGGGGTCAAGGAGGCCACGTTCATCAACAAGGTCGTCACCGTCGCCAAGATCGTGCCCATCATTGTGGCGATCCTCGCTTTCGTCTTCTTTTTCAATTACTCGACGTTCGCAGACAATTTTTTCGGCGGCGTCGGCATGCCGGACAAGAGCCTGATTGCACAGGTTCGCGACACGATGCTGATCACCGTCTTCGTCTTCATCGGCATCGAGGGCGCGAGCGTCTACTCCCGCTACGCCACGAAGCGCTCGGACGTCGGCGCCGCGACCATTCTCGGCTTCGTGGCCGTCACGGGCCTCATGGTCGCGATCACGCTGCTCCCCTACGCCACTGGGCCGCGCGCGGCGATCGCCGGCGTTCAGAATCCCTCGCTGGCCGGCGCGCTCGAACTCGTCGTCGGACACTGGGGCGCGGTGTTCATCTCCATCGGCGTGCTGGTCTCAGTGCTCGGCGCTTTTCTGGCGTGGTCGCTGATTTGCGCCGAAGTGTTGTTCGCCGCAGGGCAGTCGAAGGACATGCCGCGCCTGTTCGCCGCGCAAAACGCCAACGAGGTTCCGGCGAACGCGCTCTGGCTCTCCAACATCGTCGTGTCCCTCTTCATCGTCTCGACCTACTGGTCGCGGGACGCCTTCAACTTCATGCTCGACATGGCGAGCGTGACGTCGCTTCTGCCCTATCTGCTCGTCGCAGCCTATGGCGTGCTGCTGGCGCGCAGCGGCGTCGGCTACGACACGACGCCCGGCGAGCGCGGACGCGACCAGATCTTCGCCGGCATCGCGGTCATCTATACGCTCTTCATGTTCGTGGCCGCGGGGCTGAAATACGTGCTGCTGGTGACCGTCCTCCTGGCGCCAGGCACCCTGCTTTATGTCTGGGCGCGGCGAGAGCAGAACGCGCGCCTGTTCACGCCAGTAGAACTCGGCATCTTCGCCGTCACGCTGATCGCGGCCGCCATTGGCGTCTACGGTCTTGCGACCGGCCTCATCACGCCCTGAGGAAGATAGGGCTGAAGATTTTATCTGGGAGGAGCGCGTCCGGCGCTCAAATTAACAGAGAAACGAGGAGATCAGGGCTATGACGGATACCGCTGCGCCATTCGGCGTTCACTCGGAAGTCGGCCAGCTACGCCTGGTGATGGTCTGCGCGCCGGGCCGCGCGCACCAGCGGCTCACGCCGAGCAACTGCGACGACCTGCTGTTCGACGACGTTCTTTGGGTCGAGAACGCCAAGCGCGATCACTTCGATTTCATCACCAAGATGCGAGACCGCGGCGTCGAGGTGGTCGAGATGCACAACCTGCTGACCGAGACGGTTTCGATCCCGGAAGGGAAGAAGTGGATCCTGGACAACCAGGTGACCCCGAACCAGATCGGGCTCGGGCTCGTCGACGAAGTGAGGAGCTATCTTGAAGGGCTCCAGCCCCGCGACCTCGCCGAGACACTGATTGGCGGTCTTTCGACCACCGAATTTCCGGACAAGATCGGCGGCGAGATGCTGGAACTCGTGCGCGACGCCGCCGGCGTCGCGAAGTACCTTCTGCCGCCGCTTCCCAACACCCTCTACACCCGCGACACGACCTGCTGGATCTATGGCGGCGTGACGCTGAACCCGCTCTACTGGCCGGCGCGTCACGAGGAAACCATCCTCACCACGTCGATCTACAAGTTCCATCCCCGATTCGCCGGCAAGGTCAATGTCTGGTGGGGCGATCCGACCGAGGACTGGGGCCTCGCTACGCTCGAAGGCGGCGATGTCATGCCGATCGGCAAGCGCAACGTTCTGATCGGCATGAGCGAGCGGACGTCGCGGCAGGCGATCAGCCAGCTTGCCGCGCGCCTGTTCGAGAAAGGGGCCGCCGATCGCGTGATCGCCGCCGCCATGCCGAAGCTCCGCGCCGCCATGCATCTCGACACGGTCTTCACCTTCGCCGACCGCGACTGCGTCCTGAGCTATCCGGACATCGTCGACAAGATCGAATGCTTCTCCTACCGGCCGGGATCGAAGCCGGGCGCGGTCGAACTGCACAAGGACGGCGGCCTGATCGAGACCGTGCGCGGGGCGCTCGGACTGAAAGCGCTGCGCGTCGTCGAGACCGGCGGCACCGACTACATGCGCGAACGGACCCAGTGGGACAGCGGCGCCAACCTCGTCTGCGCGTCGCCCGGCGTCGTGTTCGCCTATGACCGCAACACGTACACCAACACGCTGCTCAGAAAGGCGGGCATCGAGGTCGTCACGATCACCGGCGCCGAACTCGGCCGCGGGCGTGGCGGCGGGCATTGCATGACCTGCCCGATCATTCGCGACGCCGTCGACTATTGATCGCGGGAAGCGCCCTGAGGAGCGCGGGCATGATCACGCGGGACGCGCAGGGCAGCCGCGCAGTCCGCTGCGCCGTCCTCGCGCTTGCGGCCGCGCTCGTTTGCGCGCCGACGCTGGCGCCGGCTCAGGCTGTGGGCGACCGCGGCGACGCCGGCGTGGACGCCGACGACGCGCGCACGCAGGCTCTCCTCGGCACGCTCAATCTCTCGACGCCCGAGCCGTTCGACAGCCTCTACTCGACCGCACCGGGCGCCGAGCAGCAGGTCGCGAGGCCGCAAATCCGCTTCAACGGCCTCGCCCCCCTGAACTTCGATTCCAACGCGCTCGCCATAAGCTCGGGCGGAACGCAGAGTTGGGGAACATTTCCGGTCGCTAACCTGTCTGCGGCCGCGCCGGTCGGGGATCTGCCGTTCCGCGTGTCGGTTAGCGCCAATTCTCAGTTCAAGCGCTTTTTCAACGCTTCCGACGCCGACATCGACCGCCTCACCTTTTCGGGCCGCATCCAGTATGTCGACCCGACCAACGACCAGGCGTTCTCGCCCTATTTCGCGATCACGCCGCGCTTCAGCTACCTGCCGACCTTCTCCGACCAGACCGAGGCGCGGCAGGACTTCAACCTCGGCTTCAACAAGCGCTTCAATTTCGACGGGTCCTTCCACGCCATTCCGATCGGCGGCGGACACGTCAGCTCAGACGGTGTGGTCGTTCGGCCTCACAGCCTTCGCCCAGAACCGCCAGCGCCAGCCGCAGCTTTCCTCGGACGCGCTCTTTCTCATTCCCTCGGTGGCTTGGGTCGTTTCCGAGACCTGGAACGCGAGCCTCGCCGTCGAGTTTCTCGGCCGCTGGTACGAGGCCGATCGATTCGGGGAGACGAGCCGCGACTGGGAAGCGCTGCCGATCGCGACGATCGAGTACGTCGTCCCGGCGTCCGTTTTCGGAGGCGACCGGTTCGCCAACCTTCTCGGCCGGCCCGCCATCGACCTGCAGGGCTCTCATCTGAACGTCTGGTCGACCGTGCCGGGGGTCAGCTACGGCCAATGGGAGGCGAGCGCGACCCTGAAGCTCGGCTGGCGGTTCTAGGCGTCATGCGCCGCACGTGGAACGAGCCAAGGCTCGCCGGGAGGACGGCGATCATCGGAAGGCTCGCGTTCTTGGGTCTGAGCGCGACGGCCAGGCGCAAGGCCGCCTAGAACGGAGCGCCCCATGCGACCGGTTTCCGAAGGTTCCGCGAACGAAGGAGAGACCGAGACCGGGCCGCGCCAAAAGCCCAAGCGCTCCTTTCCGCCGCCGGTTGTCATTCTGACCGTTCTCCTTGTCCTCGTGTGGATCGCGGCCTTTTTCATCCCCTCCGGCCAATATGCGCTCGACGCCGCTGGTAGTCCGATCGCGGGCTCCTTCAGGTTCGTGGCCGCGCCGCTCGATTTCGGCGGCCGAGTCCGGGATCTCCTGCTTGCGCCGATCAACGGAATGTACGGAGTCCGGGATCTCGAGACGGGCATGGTCGGCCCCTCGAACCGGGGGAAGCTGTTCGGCTCCGTCGAAGTCTTCCTCTTCATCCTGTCGATCGGGGGATTCATGTCGGTCGTGTTCGCGACCGGCGCGCTGGAGCGCGGCATCCATCACCTGTCGTATCGCTTTCGCGAGCGCGCGACGCTGCTTGTCGCGAGCCTCACGGCTCTCTTTTGCGTTCTGGGGTCGATCAAGGGCTGGAGTGACGAGAGCCTTGGGCTCTATGCGATCATGGTCCCACTGATGATCGCGCTCGGCTACGACCGGCTGGTCACAGTGGCGGTCATCACCGTCGCGCCTTTCGTCGGCGCGGCGGCCGCAACGATCAATCCGTTCAACATCGGGATCGCAGCGTCCAAGGCCGGCGTCTCGATCGCCGATCGTCTCGGCCTGCGCTTTACGCTGCTCGTGTTCAGCGTGACCGCGACGGTCGCCTATACGCTTTGGTACGCGCGGCGGGTGAAGGCCGATCCGGCGAAGTCGCTCTGCGGCATCGGCGGCGACGAGTGCAGCGCTCGCGGAGGCGGACAGCCGCCCGCCTGAGCCCCTGACGGCCACGCACGCGGCCGTGATCGCCCTCGTGGCGTTCACTTTCGCCCTCCTGATCTTCGCGATCGTTCCCTGGGGCGCAATCCTCGACAACGCCGCAGTCGACCCCGACACGGAGACGACGATCCGGTCGCCGCTGTGGTGGGAGCTTGGGTGGTGGCTGCCGGACCTCACGGCCCTGTTTTTCGTCATGACCATTGTGCTCGGGATCGTCGGCCGCCTCGGTCAGGCCGCCCTCGCCGATGCCTTCCTCAAGGGAGTGGCCGAGTTCGCCGCTCCTGCCTTTCTGGTGACGCTTGCGCGCAGCGTCTCTGTGGTCATGACGAACACCAAAACGATCGACACGGTGCTTCACGCCATGGAGGGCGTGGTCGCCGGCGCCTCCAGCGTCAAGTTCATCCTCCTCACGTTCGTGGCGAGCCTCCCCCTTTCGTTCGTCGTCGGCGGCGGGTCGGCGGGTACGGCGCTCACCGCGCCCGTGCTCGCGCCGCTCGGCGACTTCGCCGGCATCGACCGCGCGCTCGTGATCACGACATGGGTCGCGTCCGCAGGCTGGCTCAGGCTCGCCCTGCCCACGAACGCTATCCTGGTCGCCGGCCTCGCGCTCGCCGGAGTTGGCTTCGACCAGTACCTCCGCTTCGTAGCCCCCCTGATGGGCATCCTCCTCCTGGTCATCCTTGCAGTTCTGGCGGTCGGTGCGCTTCTCTGAGAAGAGCATGACCACTCCCTCTCCTCAATGATCGCAGTTGGCGTCCTCCTGCGTACCGGAGCGAGCGGGGAACGGTAGCAAAGGACCCCATTTTTCGCGTTCGCCGATCCGTCTGGCGGCGCCCGTTGTTTGCGCGTTGCCGGTCTCCACCGGAACGTATTTGAGGATGGGGATAGGTCGACTGCAGCCCGTTGGCCGCGGAGCGACGGGCGCCGGGAGGTCGTCTCCACCAAGCCGAGGCGGACTATTTCTCTTGCCAATGTTCACTATTTGTTCTATTCTGTCCTCACACTGAAATCGAGAACAAGAGGCTGTCGCTTGTCCGCATCCGTCACAATTCTGTCCGCCGAAAAACCCCGCAATCGCTCGATCGACGCGCGGCGCGCCGCCCGCCGGGCGACGTTCGAGCGCGAGAGGCTGATCGTCGACTCGCTCAACCGCGGCGTCTCGGTCGCCGAAATCGCCGCGCGCATCGGCGTCACAGAGAAGCGAATGCGCGCGCTCGTCCACGAGATTCTCGCCCGCCGCATGCCCGCGGCGCCGGAGGACTTCGTCGCGCTGCAGGTCAGCCGGCTGAATGAGGCGCTGCTCGCGGCCTATGGCGCAATGTCGGCCGAGAACCTCCGGGCGGTCGGCCTCGTGGTGAAAATCGTGCGCGAGCTCGACCGCTACCATGGCTTCGCCGCCGCCGACCGGCGCGCAGGCGGCGACCGCCGCACGGGCGAAGCCGAGGCGCGGGAGCCGAGGGCGCCAGCGGGCGATTCCGGCGAACAAGCATTCGTGACGTGTAGGGCGCGCTCGTTGAGCGCGCCGGGGCCGGGTCAACGACCCGGCCCCACAAGAGCGCCGGCGCTAGACGTTGAGGCGCCTGTCACGCCGCCCGGCGATCGGCCGAGAATGGCGCCGCAACAGCTTGAAATAATTGAATTGGCGCCCGAAACGGGCGCCGTCCAAAACTGTCCGGACCTGGCGACCCTGGCGCCGCAAAGCCCGTCGGCGCCGCGGGAGCCTGAAATCCTCGGCCGATGGCCCCGAATGACGACGGCGCGCACCCCTCGGCCGAACCCTTCGCAGCCGCCGCGCCGCTTCCGCTCGTCGCGGCGCCTGATCTTGCGACCGGCGACGGGTCGGAAAGTCGGAAATGGTCCCGCAAGCCATTGACATCGCTCAAAACGCGCCCGGAAATGGCCTCCTTCGGAGGCGCGCTTTGAGGGCGGAACGCGTTGGGCTAGCCGTCTTCCTGCTTCGTCAGCGCTGCAAGCTGCGCTTCCTCTTCGGCGCTGAGAGCGGGCGTCACGGATGGCGCGCGGCGAAGAGCGAAGAGAACCCCGCCGAGGCCGGCGCAGAGCGTCAGCGGCGCGATCAGCCAAAGGAGCCACGTCTCCGGCTTGAACGGCGGCTTCAGGAGGATGAAGTCGCCGTAGCGCGAAACGAGATAGGAGCGCACCGCATCGTTGCTCTCCCCGCCGCCGATGCGCTCGCGGATCAGGAGGCGGATGTCGCGGGCGAGCGGCGCGTCGGAATCGTCGATCGACTGGTTCTGGCAGACCATGCAGCGCAGTCCGGCCGAGAGCGCACGGGCGCGCGCCTCGAGCGCCGGGTCCTTCATCACCTCGTCCGGCTGCACCGCAAACGAGGGCGTGGCGAGGAGCGCGAACAGAAAGGCGAGGGCAAGGCGAAGGCGGCGCATCCGGGTTAGCCTGCTCCCGCCGGAAGAGCGCTCGACCTGGCGCGGACGGCGACGCCGAAGCGGAGCCGCCGGTCGGCGAGCGACAGCGCGCCGCCAAAGGCCATGGCCGCGCCGCCGAGCCAGATCAGGGTTACCAGGGGCTTCCAGTAGAGTTGGGCGGGCACCGCGCCGTCAGGCGACGGGTCGGCGATCGAGACATAGACCTGGCCGAAATAGAGCGTCGCCATCCCGGATTTGGTCGTCGTCATCTGGCGGGCGGCGAATTGTCGGCGCGCGGGCTCGATCATCGCAACGACCCTTCCGCCCGAGCGGACCGTCATCGGCGCGACGACCTCCTTGTAGTTGGGGCCGACTCGCGGACTGACCGAATTGAGCGTGATCTCGTAGGGACCGACAGTCTGGGGAACGCCCTGGTGCAGGGTAGTGATCACCTCGGCGCCGAAGCCGACGCCCGCTAGGCCGAGCACGGTCATCCCGACACCGATATGGGCGAGCGCGGCGCCCCAGAACGACAGCGGCAGCCCGGCTGCCCGCCGCAGCGCCATACCCGGCGCAAGCCCCGGCCGCCACGCCCGCGTGAGGACCTCGGTCAGTGTGCCGATAATGGCGAAGATCGCAATGCCGGCGGCGATCGAGGCGAGGATCGAGCGACCGTGCAGCCAGGCCATGCCGATGATGGCGACAAGGGCGCCGGCGGCGAGGGCGACCGTCAGACGCTGGGCGACACCGAGCAGGTCGCCACGTTTCCACGCGAGGGAGAAGCCGACCGGAGTTGCAAATGCCGCAGTCAGCAGAAGCACACCGCAGGTCATATTGAAGAACGGCGCGCCGACCGTGATCTTCTCGCCGGTCAACTGCTCAAGCGCGAGCGGATAAACCGTGCCGAAGAACACCGTCGCCAGAGACGTGGTCAGCAAGAGGTTGTTGAAGACTAGGGCGCCCTCGCGCGAGACAGGCGCGAACAGGCCGCCCTGCCTCAGCATCGGCGCACGCCAGGCGAAAAGGGCGAACGAGCCCAAAATGAAGAGGGCCAGGATCGCCAGAATGAATACACCGCGCCGCGGATCGCTGGCAAAGGCGTGCACCGAGGTCAAGACACCCGACCGCACCAGGAACGTGCCCAGCAGGGAGAACGAGAAGGCGACGATGGCGAGAAAGATCGTCCAGACCTTGAGCGCGTCGCGCTTTTCCATCACCGCGACCGAGTGGATGAACGCAGTCCCGGCGAGCCAGGGCATGAGGGAAGCGTTCTCGACCGGATCCCAGAACCAGAACCCGCCCCAGCCCAGCGTGTAGTACGCCCAAAAGGAGCCGGCCGCGATGCCGAGAGTGAGCAGGCTCCAAGCGACAAGCGCAAACGGTCGCACGAAGCGCGCCCAGGCCGCGTCGATCCGCCCCTCGATGAGAGCGGCAGCGGCGAACGAATACACAATCGAGAAACCGACATAGCCGAGATAGAGCATCGGCGGGTGGATCGCGAGGCCGGGATCCTGAAGGATCGGGTTGAGGTCGCGACCCTCGAACGGCGCCGGCGACAAACGCTCGAACGGGTTCGAGGTCAGGAGTATGAACAGCAGGAAGGCGACGCTGATAAGCCCCTGCACGGCGAGCGCGTTGGCGCGCAAGGTGCGCGGCAGCGAGCGTCCGAACAGGGCGACCAGCGCCCCGAAGATCGCCAGAATCAGAACCCACAGCAGCATTGAGCCTTCGTGGTTCCCCCACACGCCGGAGATCTTGTAGATAATCGGCACGGCGCTATGGGAATTTTCAGCCACGTTGAGGACCGAGAAATCCGAGGTCAGGTGCGCGTTGACCAGGGCTGCGAAGGCCACCGCGACGAGCGCGAACTGCGTGAGCGCGGCGCTCCGCCCGACCGCCATCAGATCCAGGTCCCCGACCCGCGCGCCCCAGGACGGGACGACAGTCTGCGCAAGGGCGGCGCAGAGCGCCAGAACAAGAGCGAAATGGCCGACCTCGACGATCATTTCGTCGCCTCCCCTTCCTGCCAGCGGCCCTGCTTCTTCAGAGACTCGACGACCTCGCGGGGCATGTAGCGCTCATCATGCTTGGCAAGGATCTGGTCTCCGCTCAGCCGATTGTCATGGGAGAGAACGCCCTCGACGACAACGCCCTGGCCTTCGCGAAACAGATCAGGCACATTGCCGAAACAATTACCGAGACAGTCGACGCCGACGTATTTCGTCCCGTCCGTGACGTTGAACTTCAGCCGGTCGTCGACGCGGACGACAGAACCCGTTTCGACGAGCCCGCCGATCCGGAGCCTTGTCCCGGGCTGGACGTTCTTCTCAGCGATTTCGCTTGGCGTCAGGAACAGCGAGAGGCTGTCCTTCATCGCGTAGAGGCCGAGGCCGACCGCGCAGCCGATTACGGTGAGGGCGGCGGCGATGAGAGCGAGGCGGCGGCTGCGGCGGGTCAATTGGCGTCTCCGATGCCAAGATCGCGCGCGAGCGCGTCCAGGCTGGCGACGGCGGTCGGATTTGGGCCGAGCGCCTTGCGGGCGTTGGCGAGCGCCGCTTTGGCCTTGTCTGCCTCATGCAGGACCGCATAGGCGCGAATAAGGCGGGACCATTCGTCGATGCCGCCGCCGTTGCTGGCGAGACGGTTCGCCAGTCGACTGACCATACTCTCGATCATCGCCTTCTGCTCATCCGCGCCGAGAGTAGGCGCGGGGTCGGATACCGGCGGCGGCTCGCCCTTCAGCGAAGCGAGGCGGGTCTTCACCGCGCCCAGCCACGGCGCATTCGCTGGAGCGCCGTCGGCGAGCGCTTCATATTTCTGAATAGCCTCGGCGGTCCTGCCGTCCTGCTCGGCGGCGAGTGCAAGATAGAATTGCGCTTGCGGCAGGCTCGGCTTCTCGGCGAGCGCTGTAGCGAAAGCCTCGCGCGCCTTGTCAGTGACGACGCCGCCGCCGGCGGCGACCAGAGCTTCGCCGTACGCAGAGCGGCGTGAGGGGTCCTCGCCAAGCAGAAGGAGCGCCTCGGAATAGGCGTGCGCCGCGTCCTCATAGCGCTCGAGACGCATGTAGACTGGCGCAATGACCGCCCATCCCTTGCCGTCGTCAGGTTTTGCAATCAGGTGCGCCTCGACTCCGGCGACGGCCGCGTCGATGTCGCCGGCCGAATGGGCCGCCGCGTCACGACGGGCCAGCGGCTCGTCAGGCATCTGCGGCTGGCCTAGCAGCATATAGAGAGGAAAGGCGATCACTGGCATGCCGACGGCGATCAGAATGGCGGCTGCCGGACGATTGCGATTCCGGGAGGCTGCCATCGCGCCCGGCGTTTCGGAACCGGTCGATAACAAACGCCGGGCCGCCTCGGCGCGGGCGTTCGCCGCCTCGCTCTGCGGCAATTGGCCACGTTCGACGTCGCGCTGAATCCCGTCAAGCTGCGCCCGATAGAACGCCGTTTCACGCATCGCCCGATCGGCGTCGGATGACCGCGGGGACGAGCGCAATACAGGCCAGAGCGCGGCGAGGGTCGCGAATGCGGCCATTCCCGCCAGGATAAACCACACCATAACAACCTCGGGAGCCGCATTCAGGCGCGACCGCGGAACTCACGGCGGTGCGTTATCGCAAAACTCAGTCGAGGTCTCGCCAAAAGTCTAGCCGGTCATCTTCCAGGTCCCGTCCGGCTGCTTACACGCGACGCCACCGCCTCGATTGGGGCGCCCAGCCACGTAGATAGTTTGCGAATAAGCGCGGCAGCCTCCACCGGTTTCGGCCCCGGGCGCGATAAAACCGAAGACGCCTTGCACGCCCCGCCACGAGCGACTTTGCCCGGAATCGAGCGCGCTGATCTGCGCGCTCCAGGCAGCCTGCCGGTCGGCCTCCGTCAGAGACGCCCCAATCGGGCCGCCGAGGACGCCTCCGAGCGCTGCGCCCGACGGGATCGCCGGCGTGGCTCCCAAAGCTGGCTGCATCGCGGCGACGGAGGCGGCAGGTCCCGGCGGCAGCGGTTGCGCCTGGACCGAACCGACGGGAGCGATGGGCTGCGGATTCGGCGTCGAGGTCCCACTGGCGGACGCGGTCGCCGCCGCGGAGGATTTCCCGGGCTGAGGCTCGACGCCCAAGCCGAAGCTGGCGCAGCCCGCCAGGCACGGCGCAGCCAACGCGAAGAGCGTCAGGACGGCCAACTTCATTTTAACAAACCCCTCAAGTTCTCTTCGAACCCGTCTGCGAGTGTACAGGTTTGGTCCGCGCCAGCCTATGCGGATTCCCCGACGAGGCGACGCCGCAAAACTCTCTCGGCATTGCGCAAACACATCAGACGCAAGGCAATAGCAGGACCGCCCGCAGGCCGCCCAGCGGACTTTCTTCAAGCTGTAAAGAGCCGCCATAACTCGCCGCGAGGACGACAACGATCGAAAGGCCGAGTCCGGAGCCTGGTCTCGATTCGTCGAGTCTCCGGCCGCGCTCGATCGCTTCCGCTCGCGCGCTCGGATCGAGTCCCGGCCCGTCGTCGTCGATCTCCGCGACGAGGAAGGCGACTGCGCCTTTCGCAGCGGGCGCGAGGCGCGAGGCGCGGATCGACACAGTTTCACGCGCCCATTTCCCGGCGTTATCCAGCAAGTTGCCGATCAGATCGGTCAGGTCCTGCTGCTCGCCGCGAAACTTGAGGCCGTCTGGCAGTTCGACCATGAAATTCAGGCTGCGCTCGGCATGCAGTTTTTCAAATGTGCGCACCAGCCCCCCGACGACAGGCTCGACATCAGTGACGACGCCGACCGTGCGGGCGCGGGCCGCGGCGCGCGCGCGATCGAGATAGAACCCAACCTGCTGGCGCATAAGTTCGGCCTGTTCGCGAACCTTTCGCGGGAGGCCCGGGCTCGGAGAATTGGCCTCGTTGATGAGCACGCTCAACGGCGTTTTCAGCGCATGGGCGAGATTGCCGACCTGAGTGCGGGCCCGCTCAACGATCTCGCGATTGGCGTCGATGAGCTGGTTCACCTCCACTGCAAGTGGCGCCACATCCTGCGGGAACTCGCCTGCAATGTGCTCGGCTTCACCACGTCGGATCGCGGCTACCCCGTCGTGCAGCGCGCGCAGCGGCCGCAGACCGTAGCGGACAGCGAGCCCAGTCGAGCCAATGAGCGCAAACGCGAGAGTAAGAAACGTCGCCGCAAGCGCCCATTCGAAGCTGCGCTCCTGGGCTTGGATAACGTCGGCGTTGGCCGCAACCTGGACGAGGTAGCGCCCCTCGTCGCCTGCGTCGATTTCGCGCTCGACCATTCTGAGCTCGCGCCCGCCGGGTCCGGTGACGTAGCCGCTCAGAATGTCGCCATGGTCCGGATTGATCGCCACGAGGTGCGGGAGTTGCGTTGCGAACAGCGACTTCGATGCGCGGATCTCCGGCGGATTTGCGTCCAGCCTCGTGATCTGCCAGTACCAGCCCGAGAAGGCGAGTTCAAACTGGGGCGCGACTTCGGCCGGCGCCGCGCCTTTCCCCTCGTCGATGGGAAGCGCGTTGGCGATCAACGCCTTCAGGTAGACGCCGAGCTGATCGTCAAAATTCGCCTCTGTCCAACGCGCGTTGAGCGCGCTGAGGCCCAAGCCGGCCAAGGCGAGGATCAGCGTGCTCCAGAACGCCGCCGACAGGAACAGCCGCGAAGCGATCGAGCGCCCGCCGAGGGCGTTGGTCATCGACCGCTACAGCACCTCACGCACGGCTCCGCGCGCCGCGCTGGTGGCGAAGGCCGCATATGCTCGCAGCGCCTGCGAGACTTTCCGGGCGCGTGGCTTGGCGGGCCTCCAGGCGCTCTGCCCGCGGGATTCCATCGCCGCACGGCGCTTCGTCAACGTCGCCTCGTCGAGCCGGACGTCGATCGTACGGGCGGGAATGTCGATGGAGATAAGGTCGTCTTCCTCGACAAGGCCGATCACGCCGCCCTCTGCGGCTTCCGGCGAAACGTGCCCGATCGAAAGGCCGGACGTGCCGCCGGAGAATCGCCCGTCGGTGACAAGCGCGCAGGCCTTGCCGAGGCCCCGTGATTTGAGATAGCTCGTCGGATAAAGCATTTCCTGCATGCCGGGGCCGCCGCGCGGACCTTCATAGCGAATGACGACGACGTCGCCAGCCTTGACCTTGTCGCTCAGGATTCCCTGCACCGCGTCATCTTGGCTTTCAAAGATGCGGGCGGGGCCGCTGAATCTCAGTACGCTTTCGTCGACGCCTGCCGTCTTTACGATACAGCCGTCGAGCGCGAGATTCCCCTTGAGCACTGCGAGACCGCCGTCCTTGAGGAAGGCATGCTCGACGTCGCGGATGACGCCCTTTGCGCGGTCCTCGTCGAGAAAGTCGAATCGCGCCTGCTGACTGAAGGCGACCTGGGTTGGCACGCCGCCTGGCGCCGCAGAGAAGAACTCGCGCACCGCATTGCTGGGCATGCGCTTGATATCGTTTCGCGACAGCGCATGCTCAAGCGACTCGGCGTGGACCATCCACACCTCGCGGTTAAGGAGACCGGCGCGGTCGAGCTCGCCAAGGATCCCCATGATTCCGCCAGCGCGATGCACGTCCTCGATATGGACGTCAGGCACAGACGGAGCGACCTTGCACAGGACGGGAACCCGGCGCGATAACCGATCAATATCCGCCATGGTGAAGGGAATTTCCGCCTCGTGCGCGGCGGCGAGCAGGTGAAGCACCGTATTGGTCGAGCCGCCCATCGAGATGTCGAGCGTCATCGCGTTCTCGAACGCTTTGAACCCAGCAATCGAGCGGGGCAGGACACGCTCGTCGTTCTGCTCGTAGTAGCGGCGCGCAAGGTCGACGATCAGATGGCCGGCCTCGACGAAGAGCCGCCTCCGGTCAGCGTGAGTGGCCACCACTGTTCCGTTGCCAGGCAGTGAGAGACCGAGCGCCTCGGTGAGGCAGTTCATTGAATTTGCGGTGAACATGCCCGAGCAGGAACCGCAGGTCGGGCACGCGGAGCGCTCGATTACGGCGACATCGGCGTCGGACACCTTGTCATCCGCGGCAGCGACCATTGCGTCGATCAGGTCGACAGTGCGGGCGCCGGTCGAAAGCTTGACCTTGCCGGCCTCCATCGGGCCGCCCGAGACAAACACAGCGGGGATGTTCAGCCTCATCGCTGCCATCAGCATTCCGGGAGTGATCTTGTCGCAGTTTGAAATACAAACAAGCGCGTCCGCGCAGTGCGCATTGGCCATGTACTCCACGCTGTCGGCGATCACCTCGCGCGACGGCAACGAATAAAGCATGCCGTCGTGACCCATTGCGATGCCGTCGTCGACCGCGATGGTGTTGAACTCCTTGGCTACGCCGCCTGCCGCCTCGATTTCGCGCGCCACCAGCTGGCCGAGGTCCTTCAGATGGACGTGGCCTGGCACGAATTGGGTAAAGGAATTCGCGACGGCGATGATTGGTTTGCCGAAATCTCCGTCCTTCATACCGGTCGCGCGCCAAAGCCCGCGGGCACCGGCCATGTTGCGGCCGTGAGTGGTGGTGCGGGAGCGGTAGGCGGGCATGGAGCGGCCTTTTGAAGCGGAGATGGGGCCGGCGCGACCGAGCCTCCGGGGCGGCCATTCTCGCATTTCCGGGCAAGCGGCGGCAAGGCCAGAACATGAGCTTTGCTGCAGGTCCCTGTCGTAATAATCTATCGCCCATCTGTGCATTTGCGCTGATCGGCGACCAAAATATCAACGCCATGAGGTTGCGGCATGAATTGCCCAAATCGTGCGGACCCACGTCCTACCTAGGAATTTCTGGGCAGGCGCTGTGTAGCAATCGTCGTGTGTCGGGTGTGAGTGCTGGGGTATGCGTCGTCAATTCTATTCGTGCCCCAGCCCCGCCTAAGCAGAGATTCGTTGCTTGGCCAACGGACGCTCATGCGCTTTCGGTTGAGGTTGGAGACGGCGTTGTGAATGGCTCGGTCGAGGGCTTCGGCGTCGGAAGGTCTGGTGGGCGAGGTAATGGGCCTTGAGGTCTCGCCAGACCGTCTCGATGTCGTTGAGTTCGGGCGCGTACTTGGGCAGCCGTTCGACGGTCATCCAGTGCGCCCGGGCGGACAGGGCGGCGCGCGAGCGCTTGCTGGTGTGGATGGGACCGTTGTCCTCGACCAGCACGACCGGCTTGGTCGGGCGTCCGGGCTGCGGGCCGTAGAGATGATCGATCTGCTCGAGATGGGCGATGAAGTCGCTGCTGCGCTTGGTAGGGCTGGTATGTACGATGAGCCGGCGGATCCGATGATCAAGCGACCCCAGGATCGCGACCTTTCTGGCCTGTCCCGGCGCCGGCGCGCGCAGGTCCGCTCCCGACTTCGCCCAGGCGCGGGCGAGATAGGGATGTGTCAACGCCTCGCTCTCGTCGCCGGCTTCGGCCTGCCGTTTGCGCAGTTGCAGGCGCAGGCCGATCCGATCCGCCTCGGTGGCGATCTGGCGTCCCTTCAGCGTGTGCCGGGGCCGCCGCCAGCGGAAGTTTTTTTCGCAACGCCTTGGACAGCTGCGAACGACTGACGCGCACGCCTTCCCGCGCCTCGATCTCGGCGCGCAGCCGCGGGATCGTCCAGTCGACGCGATCGGCCACGGGCGCTTCCAGCAACGGCGCCGCCACGCGCAACGCCGCTTCGGTCTTCACAGGAACCGGGCCGGGCGCGACCCTCGCCTTCAAGGCTTCGACGCCGCTGGCGAGGAAAGCGCCGCGCCAAAAGCGGACCGTGTCTTCCCGGACCCCGAACGCCTCGGCGATCTTCGGGCTGGTCCAGCCCGAAAGCGTCAGCAGCATGGCCCGAACCCGGTCCGCTTCTCCGCGGTCGCGCGAACCGGAAAGAGCCAACAGAGCAGCGCGTTGCGCATCGCTCGCCGTAACCGAAGATTTTCCCGCCATGACAGCCACCCACGAATTCAGCCGTCACAGCGAATCCCAACGCCCACCCGTTGGTCAACCAACCGGAAGTTGCTTGGCAGCGCGATTTCCAATCGCCGGAGGACCGGCTCAGGCGAGGAAAATCATTCGGATCGAGACCCCGCCGCGGCGTGACGCAACTTAGAGCCTGACCTGAAATTGGTTGACCAGCCTCGCTGCGTCTGATTCTCCTTGGTTTGCAACAACTTGGGGAGATTCGCGGTGCCTTGGAACGAGGCCGATCGGGCAAAGTATGACGTCATTCGAGATCGATATTCAACCGATATGTCGGATGCGGAATTCGAACTGGTTTCGGCGCTCCTGCCGCCGCCGAAGGTTCGGGGACGCAAGCCGACCGATTTCCGCACGATCCTCAACGCCTTGTTCTACATGATCCGGGTAGGTTGCCCTTGGCGATTGCTTCCGAAGGATTTTCCGCCATTCACGACCGTTCAAAACAGATTTTATGCTTGGCGCGACAGCGGATTGTGGATGCAAATCATCAGCGTACTCGTGATGGCCGCGCGCGAGGACGAAGGCCGCCAAGCCGCGCCGACGGCGGTCGTCGTCGATAGCCAATCGGTCAAGACGACGGAAGCGGGCGGGCCGCGCGGCTTCGACGCAGGCAAGAAAATCAAGGGGCGCAAGCGACATATCGCCGTCGATACCCTCGGATTGCCGATCGAATGCCAAGTCACACCCGCAAGTGTCCAAGATCGAGACGCCCTCGCGCCCATGCTCGGCGCGGTTCATCGTAGGAGCCCATGGGTGACAATGTCCTTCGTCGATAGCGGATACCAAGGCGACGAAGCGCAAAGGGCCACCTACGAGGCGAGCCGAATATCCATCACAGTCGTCAAGCGCACCGACACAACGGTCAAAGGCTTCGTCGTCTTGCCCAAAAGGTGGGTCGTTGAAAGAACGTTGGGATGGATAAATCGCGCTCAGACGGCTGTCAAAAGAACTTCGAGGCGACGATCGAATCTTCGCTCGCGTGGCTCCAATTGGCCCTCGCTTTCCTCCTCATGCGAAGGATTGCGCGGAAAAGCGAGGCCATCTGAATTTCGAGATTCGGGCTCTTAACCTTATAAATGGCGTATAGAAGTGCTGCCTATGATGATTCGAAGCGAGGCGCGTTTGACTCGACAACAGCGCGGATTTCAAGTCGGGCGATCTCACCCTCCTGAACCCTTACCGCCCGGAATGGTTGCGCGCGTAGCTGCTGCGCGGGCGATCATGGAGGCGGTCACGCAAGCGCGGCCGCTCGAAGAGCGCCTCGCCGCCGACCTGTCTTTGCGCGACGCCCGCCTCGATCCGCGCGATCCGGCGCTCGCCCGCTCGATCGCCACTGCCGCCCTTCGCCGTCTCGGCACGATTCGCAAGGCGCTGGCGCAAAAGCTGGATAAGGGCATGCCAAAGCGCAGCGGCATGCTGGAGTGGACGCTCATCGCCGGCACCGCACAAATCCTCTTCCTTGACGCGCCCGACCATGCGGCGGTCGACATCGCGGTTCGGGCGGCCCGGACGGACGCTGCGAGCGCCCCATTCGCCGGCCTGGTCAACGCGGTCCTGCGCGGCGTCGCACGAGACCGGGAAACGATCCTTTCCGTCTCCGACCCTCTCGACGACGATACGCCGCTCTGGCTTGCCACCCGATGGCGCGAAACCTTCGGAAAATCAAAGGCTCAGGCAATCGCCGGCTCGCATCGATGCGAGCCGACGCTCGACTTAAGCGTCAAGAGCGACCCGAAAGCTTGGGCGGAACGGCTCGGCGGAATAGTTCTGCCGACCGGTTCGGTCCGTCTCGACACCCACAAACCTGTCGCCGAACTCGAGGGCTACGCCGAGGGTGAGTGGTGGGTGCAGGATGCCGCCGCCGCTATCCCGGCGCGCCTTATCGAGGCTCCTTCCGGCGCACGGGTCGTCGATCTCTGCGCTGCGCCTGGCGGAAAGAGCGCTGAACTCGCCGCGGCCGGGGCGAGGGTGACGACTGTCGACCGTTCGGCCGAGCGGCTGAAAGTGCTCGCGCAGAACTTCGAGCGGCTTCGGCTCCACTCCGAGATCGTCGTCGCCGACGCGCTCGCCTTCGAGGCCCCCCTGTTCGACGCCGCGCTTGTCGATGCGCCCTGCAGCGCCACCGGCACCATCCGCCGCCACCCCGACGTCGCCTGGACAAAGCGCGCGAGCGACCTCGGCGTCCTCATCAAGTTGCAGGCCAAACTTCTCGACAAGGCGATCTCGCTGACCAGGCCGGGCGGCGTTATTGTTTACTGTACCTGCTCACTCGAACCTGAAGAAGGCGAGGCGCAGGTCGCCTCCGTCCTCAGACGCAATCCTGACGTCCGCCGCTCGGCAATCGCTCCGCATGAAATCGGAGGCCTCACGGAGTGCCTGACATCAGCCGGCGAACTGCGCACTTTGCCATGTGACCTCTGGGGCGACGACGCCAGGCGGTCAGGGCTTGACGGCTTCTTTGCGGCGAAACTCGTTAAGTCGGTATAGAAAAGGCCATTTCGCCAATCGGTGCTTATAAGCGGAGTCACGCCAGCATCCGAAGATCCTTCGGGTCGATGACGCGGAAATTGCCGGTGATGGATGACGGGAACCCGTCGAACAGGCGAGGTACGGTTTCGCCCAGGAAGTCGAGCACAGCTCGGCGAAATCGCGGAACTTGGCGTATCGCCGGTTGTCGGTAACGTTCTCATGCATCACCTTGCACCGCCCTCGCGGCCGAGAAAATCGCGCAGCATGCGGGTGCCTGTGAAGGTCTTCGGGCGAGACCGGACGGGGCTTGTAATAGACCGCGCCCTGGCTGATATTCAAAGCCTTCGCCTAGCGGGAAGTCGGGAGATCGTGCGTTCTGTCAATCATCGCTTTGCGCTCGGCAATCCCGCCATGGTGAGCGCGCATTCCAACGGATGTTCCCCCTTCCGTCGCTCGCTCATCGGGAATTTATAGGTGGAAATCAATAAGTTGGGGGCGATTTGAGCGTTTGATGTGTAGCCACTAATATCTGCATGTTTATCTTGCGATGTAACGATATTTAGCTTACTTGAATAGCCATAATGTTCGTCGACAGCTCGCTCACCCGCCTCAACGGCAGGACCTACGCACGCCACCTGCTGCGCGAGACCTTTCGCGAGGACGGCAAGGTCAAGCATCGAACGCTGGCCAATCTCACCCACTGCAAGTCGGAAGAGGTGGAGGCGATCCGGTTGGCGCTGAAATACAAGGGCGATCTGGGCCGCATGCTGGCGTCCGCCGGCGAGAGCGGGCCGGAGTTGAAGCAGGGTCCCTCGGTGGGGGCGGTTTGGGTTCTGTCGCAGTTGGCGCGCGAACTCGGCGTCGTCGCCGCCCTTGGCTCCGATCGGCAGGGCAAGCTGGCGCTGTGGCAGACCATTGCGCGGGTGCTCGATCAGGGCTCGCGCCTGTCGGCGGTTCGGCTGGCGGGCGGCCACGCCGTCGGCGCGGCGCTGGGCATGGTCGGGTTCGACGAGGACGGCCTCTACGCCAATCTGGATTGGCTGGCTGATAACCAGGCCGGGATCGAGAGCCGGTTGTTTGCTCAAAGAGAACCGGCCTCGGCGCCCGACGTCTTTCTCTACGACGTGACCAGCACATACCTCGAAGGCGAGCAAAACGCCTTGGCCGCGTTCGGCTACAACCGCGATCGCAAGTCGGGCAAGCGTCAGATCGTGATCGGCCTGCTCGCCGACGCCGACGGTCGCCCGCTGTCGATCGAGGTCTTCAAAGGCAACACGTCCGACGTCAAGACGTTCTCTTCGCAAGTGAACAAAGCCGCCGCCCGTTTCAGGGCCGAGCAAGTCACCTTCGTCGGCGACCGCGGCATGATCAAAGCCCCGCAGCGCGCCGAAATCACCGCCGCCGGCTTTCATTACATCACCGCCATCACGAAAGCGCAGATCGATGGCCTGATCGCAGCCGGCGTATTGCAGATGGACCTGTTCGAGGACGCGCTGGCCGAGGTCGAGGGCCTGGACGGCGAGCGTTATGTGGTGCGCCGCAATCCCGCCCGCGCCGAGGAGTTGGCGGCCTCGCGAGCCGACAAGCTGACGACGCTGCAAACCGCCGCCGGAACCGCCAACGCCTACTTGAACGAGCATCCGCGAGCGGCGACGAAGACGCAACTGGCCAGGCTGAAAGCCAGGTCCAAGACGCTCGGCCTCGACAAGGTCGTCCAGGTCGCCGAACTGGAGCGGCGCGTCGTCGTCACGGTGGACGAGACCGCATGGACCGAGGCGGCGCGCCTCGACGGCTGCTACGCGCTACGCACCGATTTGCCGAAGACCGTCGTCGGCAAAGAAATCGTGCACGACCGCTACAAGGACCTCGCCAAAGTCGAATGGACGTTCCGCAACTCCAAATCCGTCCAACTCGAAATGCGGCCGGTCTATCTGCGCGACGAGAACCGCACGCGCGGCCACGCCCTCGTCGTCATGCTGGCCTATCTCCTGACCCAGGCCCTGCGCCAGCGCTGGCGCGACATCGACCTGACCGTGCAGGAAGGCCTCGACCGGCTCGCGAGTCTCTGCGTCGTCGAAGTGATCATCGCCGGTCGGCCCTCCTACAATCAGGTCCCGACGCCGCGCCACGATGTGCGAAAATTGTTCGAAGCCGCCGGCGTCGCCATTCCCGCCGCGCTGCCCCTCGACCCGCCCCGCGTAGCCACCAGGCAAACCCTCCCACAACGACGAAAAGCAAAATAAGGTCAATCCGTTATCGGGAGCGCGCTAAGCCTGATACTGGGGAACATCCGTTCCAAAGAATTGTTCCTCCAGTGCCAGCTCTCCGTGATTCCGACGGATGCCTTAGTCATTTGATCTCCTGATCCTCGACCGATGTCGCCGTTCCAGACTTGCGGGGCCAACTCTGAATACGCGACCCTGCCTCGAGGTCGCCTCGGCTTGGTGAATTCGGGCGCGCCTCCGGCGACGCTAGACGTCGCACGAAACGACAGGCAGGTTCACGAATTGGAGCCGCGCCCTTTGCTGTCCGAGACCGGACCGGCCATCTGGGCGGAGGCTTCCCGCACAAGGTCTCCTGCAAGAGCCTTGCCGATCAGCGCCCGCGTTTCCCCAAGGCCATAGAGCGCGAAGAAGGAGCCGAGACGCGGACCGCGCTCTTCGCCGAGGAGGATCGCATAGACCATGTTGAAGAAGTTGTTGGACACGCCCGGCCGCTCGGGCGTCGCGCCTTTGGCCTTCAGGTCTTGGTAGCGAGGAATGGGCCGCGCAATGTCGTAGAGAGCATGTTGTATCTCTTCCGCCGTCGCATTTGCTGGCATCTCGGCGAGTCTGGCCGAAACCTGGAGGAGGGCGTCGTGCTCCAACGAGTCGGCTTGCCGGTAGCGCTTCTTCGGCGCCGACGAAGTCCCGGAAATAGGCGACGGCGTAACGGACCAAGCTATCGAGGCGGGGGTGGTTCTCGGGAGAGGCGGAGGGCGCGTAACGCCGCAGGAATCCCCACAGCACCGCGGGATTGTCGGTGTTGGCCACCGCTGCCAGGTTGAGCAGCATGGCGAAGGAAACGCCGGTTTGCGCCTCGCCGTCGCGCACCAGCGCCTCTGATTCCGGCGGGGCGCCGGAATGGATGTGCCACGCCGGATTGCCGAGACGCTCCTTCCATTCCTGTCGGGGATAGGTCTCTAGGAAGGAGAGGTGGTCATCGACCGTGCGGGGAATGACGTCGAAGTAGAGTCGCTTCGCCGCCATCGGCTTCTGGAACATAAACAGCGACAGGGTCTCCGGGCTCGCGTAGGTCAGCCACTGTTCGATCGTTAGCCCATTGCCCCTCGATTTCGATATCTTCTGTCCATTCTCATCCAGAAACAGTTCATAATTAAAGCCGGCTGGCGGCTCCGCGCCCAGGACCCGCGTAATGCGCGACGAGAGCTTGACCGAATTGATCAGGTCTTTGCCGGCCATCTCGTAATCGACGCCGAGCGCATACCAGCGCATCGCCCAGTCGGGCTTCCACTGCAACTTGCAGCGGCCTCCGGTCACCGGCGTTTCGAATACCTCCCCGGTTTCCGGGTCGCGCCAGGTTATGGTGCCGGCTTTCAGATCGTGCCCGAGAACGGCCTGCATCACCACGCCCGAGCGCGGATGGATGGGCAGGAACGGCGAATAGGTTGCGGCCCGTTCCTCTCTGAGCGAGGGCAGCATGATCGCCTGCACCTCGTCGAAACGCTCGAGCATTCGCAATAACGCGGCGTCAAATCGGCCCGACTTGTAGGCGTCGGTAGACGACATGAATTCATATTCGAAGCCGAACTGATCGAGAAAGCGGCGCAGGCGCGCGTTGTTGTGCGCGGCGAAACTCTCGTATTGACCGAACGGGTCAGGAACTTGGGTCAGCGGCTTGCCGAGATGACGTTCGACGTTTTCGCGATTGGGGATGTTGTCCGGCGTCTTGCGCAGGCCGTCCATGTCGTCGGAGAAAGCGATCAGCCGGGTCTTTACAGCATCCCCGGTCAGCACGCGGAAGGCGTTGCGCACCATGGTCGTACGCGCCACTTCGCCGAACGTGCCGATATGCGGCAGGCCCGACGGCCCGTAGCCGGTCTCGAAGATCACTTCGGACTTGCCCGAGCGCTCCAGACGCTCGATCAGCTTGCGCGCCTCCTCGAAGGGCCATGCCTTGGAACTATGCGCGGCTTCGCGCAGCGATGGCGACGACATTTTGTCCTGTTCTTTCGGGCGACAAAGCCTATCGGAGGCTTCGGCGTGAACAGCGCGCACCCTAGAGGCCTCAAAATGCAAGTCAATCGGGTCGATGTGCTGCAAAGGCGCAAGCAGTTAGCGGATCGTCTCGCGGTGGATCTCATGGTCTCGGAGGCGTTCGCTCGACCCGGCAGGTCCTGGCGACCGATTCCCGAAGCGTCGCCTTCGCGACGCGCTGGATACCGCTATCGGCGCCATGTCGGTCATCGACGCCCAGGGCGCCCTGGTCGGAGTCATCTCCGAGCGCGACATCTTGCGCGCCTTCGCCAAGGACGGAGCAAGGCTCGTCGAACGACGCGTTCGCGATCTGCATGGCGCTTGACGTCGTCACCTGCGGCCCGGAGTCGAGCATGAGCGAGGCCGAGAGGCTGATGGACAAGCATCGGATCCGCCACCTGCCGGTCGTCGACGGCGCCAAAGTCATTGGCATGCTTTCGATTCGGGACGTCGTGGCCTGGCGGTTGCGGGATTCACACGACGAGGTCAACGTGTTGCGCGAAACGATGATTGCAACGCGCCACCACCCTTGATTGGCGCTTCGCTGTGGCGAAGGCCGGCAGGCAGGCGAGCGGTTAAAGAGCAAACCTTGCCAGTTTGAGCTATCATGCGTCGAATTCGATCATTCGGCGGGTCACCCCGGACGCCGGCGGTCGCAAACCGCGATGCGGGCAGAAGGAAAGGCGACGGGTTCATTGGACTTCCCCCGCGGGTCGCGAATTGGACACTGGGTGCGGATCGCCGTTCTGGCGCTCTGCTGCTGGACTTTTGTCCTTCCGGGTTCGCAGGCGCAGGACGCGGGTGGATTTCCCGGGATTTCTGCAGCATCTCTTTGGTTTTTCGCCGAAACCTCAACCTTCACCCCGAGCGATCGCGCCGGCAAGCCGACCTCGGCCGTTGCGGGCGAAAGGACAGGACTACCTCTCTCCCTCGGCCACGCGGGCGCCAGCTTTGTCCGGGGCGAAGGTCGAACAGACGGGTTTCGTCACAGTCCTTGGCGATTCGCTCGCCATCCTGGCCGCACAAGGCCTTACCGAGGCCTTCGCCAGCAGGCCGGACGTTTCCATCACCAATGTCGCGCGAGACCTTTCCGGCCTCACGCGGAACGACTACTACGACTGGCCTAAAGCCGCGCACGATCTCGCGACAGGCAAACAGAAGGTCGACGTTGCTGTTGTCATGATCGGGATCAACGATTTGCAACCGTTGAAAGACGTCGGCGCGGCGCTCGATCCTCTCTCCGATCAATGGAAGGCGCTCTATGCTCTTCGTGTCGAGGCGTTGGTCGAGCCGTTTCGAGACGCACATATCCCGGTGCTTTGGGTTGGGCTGCCCTCGATGTCAGACGAACGCTTCAACGCCCAAGCGCTTGCGTTGAACGAAATCTACCGGGACCATGTCGAGAAAGCCGGCGGCAAATACGTCGACATCTGGGAGGGGTTCGTCGACCAAAACGGCCAATACAGCGCCTTCGGTCCCGACTTGGACGGACAGAATACGAAGCTGCGCTCCGGCCCGAACGGAATTTACTTCACGAAGGCCGGATCGCGCAAACTCGCGCAATATCTCGACTCCGACATTCGGCACATCATCGACAAGGGGAAACCCCTGAACGACATCAGCGCCCTTCCGCCGGATATCGAGCAGCAAGCGGAAGACATCAATGCGGAGATCCGCCGGGAAATGGGAGTGGACAAGTCGGTCGCGGACGCCCCGTTCCGCCCCCGAACTTGGACACTGGGCCCATACTCTCGCTGATGGCTCGGCCGAAGGCGGCCAATGCCGTGCTGGTCGACGCCTTGAGCGCCGCGACCCGAAGGGACGATCGAACCGCCGGCCTCGGCCGCGTGGCGGCGCCTCAGCCCGGTCGAGCGGATGACTTTACTTGGCCCGCGCCACGGTAGGCGGCAAAACAGGATGACTTTCGAAAGAACCCGAGCCGAGCCGCGCGCGGCCAACTTCTCTCGAATGGGAAGGCTGCCGGGCAGGGGGATCGTCCTACGCGGGGGATAGTGGGGAAATCGACTCGCGGCCCAGGGGCGTGTGTAACCTGCCGCCGAGGTCCAGTAAGCCCATTATTCCTCGCGCATGAAATGCTGGACGAGCCAGGATCGGCGCCTCGCGACGTGCCGGTAATCTCGTCAGGCCCCCCCCCCCGAGAAGACGCGCTGCGCCGCGAAACGGTCGTCGTCGAAGCTGGGGCATCGACGGTCCTCTCCTCGAACGCGCCTGATAGCGGCTCTCCAGTGTGCGGGGCCAAGGAGATCGTTCTATAGGGGTTTCTTCGCTTCAGCTACACCACAACCTCGGACACGAGGTCTCAAAGTTCCGTCGTGTGCGCAGCAATGATGGCGAGCGCTACTGGGGTCACACCCTCGATCCGGCTTGCCTGACCGACGCTGCGTGGACGCACCGACATGAATTTCTGTCTCATTTCGGCAGAAAGGCCGCCGAGCCGGGAGTAATCCAGGTCACCCGGAAGCAATTTGCCGTCCTCTTTTCGGTACCTCGCGACATCCTCAGCCTGTCGATTGATGTATTTCGCATATTTTGCGTCGGCTTCAAGGCGGGCATGAAGCGTTTGTGGAATCCGTCTCAATTCCGGCCATACCTGGAGCAGAGCGTCGAGTTCGAACTGCGGCTGAGCAGCCAACTCGAAAGCGGATCTTCGAATGCCGTCCTGGTTCACAACCAGGCCATACCTGTTGAGCATACTCGGAGACGCTCTTGCGTCTTCTAGAATATTGCGGGCTTGGGTCAATTTTGCCTGAAGAGCGAAATATGCGTTTGCCCGCTCCGATCCGACGCAGCCGAGGACGATCCCTCTCTCGGTAAGACGCTCGTCCGCATTGTCGGCTCGCAGCGAGAGCCGGTATTCGGCGCGCGACGTGAACATACGATAAGGCTCACTGACCCCCTGCGTGGTCAGATCATCGATCATGACTTCAATATAGGATTTGGCCCTGTCCAGAACCGTCAGCGTTTGTCCGCCCGCCCTCCGCGCTGCATTGACGCCAGCCAGAAGCCCTTGCGCGGCCGCCTCCTCGTATCCCGTAGTGCCGTTAACCTGACCGGCCAGGAAAACGCCGCTGTGGCCCCTCGATTCCAGAGTCGGATCAAGTGCCCGCGGATCGATATAGTCGTATTCGATCGCGTAGCCCGGACGGAGGATCCGAGCCTGCTCGAGCCCTGGAATGGTCTGAATCATCGCCAGCTGAACTTCGGCAGGCAAGGACGTTGAAATTCCATTCGGGTAGATGGTCCTGCTGTCGGTTCCCTCCGGTTCGAGGAAAATCTGGTGCTGTTCCCGATCGGCGAATCGAATGACCTTGTCTTCGATCGAGGGGCAATACCTTGGACCGCGGCCGGTGATTGCTCCCGAGAGCAGGGCGGATCGGGATAGATTTGTAACGACGGTTCGGTGGGTTTCCGGAGTCGTGCGGGTCATGTGGCACGGCATCTGGGGCGCAACCACGGAAGCAGTACGGTACGACAGATATTCCGGAGGGTCGTCGCCGTGTTGCGCCTCGAGGCCCGCCCAGTCGATCGTTCTGGCGTCGAGCCGGGGCGGCGTTCCCGTCTTGAGTCGGCCAAGTTTGAATCCGTCGACCCCGAGACTCTGTGCCAGACGGACCGACGCTTGCTCACCGAATTGGCCGGACGCGACCCTCGAATCGCCGAGGTGGATGACGCCGCGAAGAAACGTTCCCGTTGTCAGGACGACGGCGAGACACCGAAACGCGCGTCCGTCGCCAAGTTCGACGCCTTGGACAGCTCCGTGCTCGGAGAGGACCTGAGCGACCTCGCCTTCGATGACCGCGAGATTAGTCATGCCCCCGACCAGCGCTTGCATCTCGCGACGGTATCGACTGCGATCGGCTTGCACCCGCGGACCCTGCACTGCTGGGCCTTTGCTGCGATTAAGGAGACGAAACTGAATCGCCGCAGCGTCGGCGGCCTGAGCCATCAGTCCGTCGAGTGCATCGATTTCCCTGACCAGGTGGCCTTTCCCGAGGGCCGCCGATCGCAGGATTGCAGGACATTTCCCCAATGCTGGCAAAATGATGGGTGACGAGCGCGGTGGCGGCTCCGCACCGCGCCGATGCGGCGGCTGCTTCGCAGCCGGCGTGGCCGCCGCCGATGACTACAACGTCAAAGTCCCTCACAGCGGAACTCAATTGAACGCGGGTGTTGATGTCTTATTTGCCGACACACAAGCGTGAGAAAATCTCTGCGAGAACGTCATCGACCGCGACCCGACCGATAACAGAATCCAGTGCGGCGGCTGCATTTCTCAACTCCTCTGCGATAAATTCGAGTTCCAGACTCGCGGGCGACAGGATCGAATCGAGAGCGTTTTTCGCGTTGCGGAATGCCAGGCGGTGCCTTTCCGCGGTGAGCAGGGCGGGCTCGGATGACGACATTTGTTCTCCGGCTCGATAGGCGATCGCATCGAGAAGGTCGTCAATACCTTGCCCGGTCCTTGCGGAAATAGCGAATTCCGAATTTGACCCCGAAACTGGTTCGCCATCGGCCAGATCGATCTTCGAGCGGACGCGAAACACCGGGCCCGAACCTGCGGGAGGCGCATGGTCGCGATCATCGGTTAGCCAGAGGGTCAAGTCGGCTGAACTCGGCCCGTTGGACGGCCCTGTGAATTCCTTCGGTTTCGACGGGATCTTCACTGGCCCGGATTCCCGCGGTGTCCACAAGGACGACGGAGTATCCACGCAGGTCCAGATAGACCTCAATCAGATCGCGGGTCGTCCCGGCGAACGGAGAAGTGATCGCCACGTCCCGTCCGGCGAGAACATTCATGAGCGTCGATTTCCCGACGTTTGGCGGACCGGCGATAACGACGGTGAACCCGGTGCGGAGGCGCTCGGCCGCCGAAGACGACATCAATGCCTTGCCAATGAGTTCGCTTGCCGCCTGAACCTGTCTCTTCACTCTTTCCACTGTCCAATGTTCAGACTCTCCAATGTCTGAAAAGTCGATCTGCGTTTCAACGGCACCCATCGCCTCGATAATCACCCCGCGAATCGCTTCGCACTCGCGCCGCAGGGTTCCGCCGGCGATTCGCTGGGCCTGCCGACGCTGGGCCTCGGTTTCAGCGTCAACAAGCTGGCCAAGCCCCTCAACCTGAGAGAGATCGATTTTTCCATTGACGAAGGCGCGCCAGGCAAACTCGCCCGCTTCGGCCGGACGCAACCCCTGGACCTGACCCAGCGCGGCAACAGTCGCCGAAAAGACTGCGCGACCGCCGGTTACATGCAACTCGATCAGATCTTCCCCGGTAAAGCTGTTTGGTCGCTGAAATCGAGTGACGAGCGCCGTGTCGATGGGCTCGAGCGTGTTCGGATATCTTAGTTTCCGTACGATCGCCACACGAGGAGGCAATTCGGGGCCCGGGGCCACTGACTTCAGCGCGTGAGCGCATGCGGGGCCGGAGATGCGAAAAACCGCAACGGCGGCCTTTCCGACGCCAGACGCAGAGGCAAAAATTGTGTCTTCTTTTCTTCGAAGGAACGCAGATTGCATGCCCCGACCGCCGTCGCTATTTCGATTGTGGCGTACAGACGACGTACTGATCGGCGATCGCTTCGTGATCGCCCTGCTTCTCGCGCTGGAAATACAAGTAGCATACGCTCATGCCGCCCGTTCGGTAATCGACACGGAAGACGCCACCCTCCTGCTCATGGCGTGTGGCTATCAGGCCATATTCCCCCGCTTCCTGCTTTATCGCTCCTTCACCACTCCGGTAGCAGGTGGTTATTCCGAACGCACCCGGACCGACGTCGGCTCTCCCCGCATTATGCCCGAACTGACAGGCGATAACTTCGCCGGTCACACGATCCAGCCGATAAACAAGGGACAAATTGATTTGCGGAGCGGGCAGGAACTCGTATTGCGCGGAATATGCCGACAAGGGCATTTCGCAAATCATGGCCACGCCGAGCGCGAGGGACCTAAACTTCATCAGTCACCTTCCAAGCTGTAATCGTTAGAAGCGAGGTCAAACGGCACGGATCATTTCTCTGTATGGATGAAATCGATTAGTAATCCATGAGAGGTTCTGAAGGTTGTTGACCGGTTTCGATGGCTGTACCACTGATCAATCCTTCTTAACTTTTGCCATCGACTCAAGCTTGTTCTGAATCTCGGTTAGCTGGTTTCTCAATTTCTCAATATCGGCAGAAGCGGCTTCATCCAAAGACCGCTGCTCACCGACCCTTACAGCTGGGACGAACGGTGAAAAAATGCCCAACGCCTGATGAAAAGCCGCAAGATTTTGCTGTGTTAATTCGTGCAGAGCATTGAAGGAATTCGGTGCGAAAGTCCCGGTGCCAAATATCCTCCTTGCTGCGTCACTGATAGCTTCCTTCTCACCCGAAAAACGGTCAATGGAAAATTCAAGATAACTCGGCAATAGTGCTTGCATGCTGTCTCCGTAAAAACGAATGAGCTGTCTTAAAAAGGTAGTTGGCAGCAACGACTGACCTTCTATCCCTTCCTGCTCAAAGATAATCTGCGTAAGAACGGATCTTGTTATATCCTCGTTCGTCTTCGCATCATATACAATGAAATCATCACCGCTTTTCACCATCTTTGCGAGATCCGCCAATGTGACATACGTGCTTGACGCGGTATTATACAGTCTGCGGTTCGCATATTTCTTGATGGTGGTCGGTGTCGTATCGCTCATGTCGTTTATGTTCCAATGGCGCGCCGCAATGCTTTTTGGCTTTGTAACATAAGCGCTTTTTTGTCGTGCATGAAATTTCTTTTGCACTGCATCGACACCTGCACGGTCCTTTCCTTCGCCAGAGACCTCACCAAGCGCCACCGAGCGTATGAACCACTCGGCTTTGCAGCCGTCGGATTCGTGCTTGCTTCCAGGGGTTATGTGAGGTCGCGGGCGCGCAGGTTCGTGCGTCATGGCAGGCGACCTCACATAAGGCGGATTGAACGAAGGCGCGGACTGTTCAGCCGCTATGGGGAAAGCGGGCGGGCTGTTTGGGCGCAGGCGCCGTCACCTGCAACGACAACCGGTCGAGTGGGCTGTCGGTCCGGGCGATGACCTGGGTGGAAACGCGCGTGTAGCGCGCTGTCGTCGACAGATTCTCGTGGCCGAAAAGCACTTGGATGATCCGGATGTCGACCCCGCTCTCCAGAAGGAGCGTCCCGGAGAGCATGGCGTATCGCTCCTTGCCGCCCTTGCCGTGCTCGATCCACAGCACTATGCGGCGGCTGTCGATGTCGTGGACCTTCAGCGCCGCGACCTCGGACACCCGCAGACCCGCAGCGTAGGCCGTCGTCAGCGCCATGCGCGCCTTCAGGCTCGAGACCGATTCCAGAAACCGCATGACCTCGTCGGCGCTGAGCACCGTCGGCAGCTTGCGCGGTTCGCGGGCGTAGGCGATCCGCTCGGGGATCGTCGTCTCGCCGAGCGTCACCCCGTAGAAGAAGCGCAGCGCGCACACGACCTCATTGAGCGATCCCCAGGCCACCCCTTTCGACGCGAGATGGACCTGATAGGCGCGCACCTCCTCCAGTCCCAGCCGATCGGGCGAGTGGCCGAAATGCTTGCTGAACCGCGACACCGCATGGATGTAGGATCGTTGCGTCGGCGGCGACAGTTTGCGGATCGTCATGTCTTCCGTCATCCGCCGGGCGCAGAGGGCTCATCTCGGCCATCTGAAATCTCCTGGCTGAGAGAGGGCTTCGAACACCCCATCCTCTCAGGCAGGAGAAAACTCACATCACCCCAAACCTATCAGGTTCCACCTCCGCCGCGGTAGCGGCTTCGTTCAATCGGTAATCGTTTCACGGCGACTAAAAATAACACTATATTAAATAGACTAATATTTCTCTTGTTACGCGGGTTTTGACGACGTTCCGGACTGTCCGCACAACATGCACCTTCCGTGGCGGAACATTCGTCGGCGGCCAACGGCTTGAATCAGTGAACGGGCCTAATTTTTTCGATTTATCAAATCTTTAAGTAAAATGGATGCAGCACGCGACGATATTGTCCCCGTAATTCAATTCCCTTTGGATCAATAGCGTTAATTTTTCCTTTCGCAGTCGGCTGTGGGCGGCCCATCAGCGCTTACCCGACTGGCACACGGGACAAGCGGTTGTCCGATCTTGTCCACAAGGCTAAACTGCCGCTACTGGGCCTTTCTCACAAATGAAGGAGCGGCTTTGGGCCGCAGTTATTTCCATCTGCACCTCGTGTCCGATTCGACGGGCGAGACATTGATTGCAGCTTCACGGGCTGCCTCTGCGCAATATCAGGGGGTGGCTTCGATCGAGCATGTGTACCCCTTGATAAGAACGCCCGCCCATCTTGATCGCGTCATAGCTGAAATCGAGAACGCGCCTGGAATTGTTCTATTCACGCTCGTGGATCCGGATCTCTCCAGGCGCCTGGAGGAAAGCTGCGAGGCATCGGGGTCGCCCTGCCTCTCTGTCCTCGGCCCGATCCTGACCCTGTTCAAATCCTATCTCGGCCAGAACTCCACGCCGCGAGCCGGCGCGCAGCACATGCTGAACGCGGATTACTTCAAGCGCATCGACGCGCTCAATTTCAGCATGATGAGCGATGACGGCCAATTGCCTGAAAACCTCGAACATGCCGACATCGTGCTCGTCGGTGTAAGCCGCACCTCGAAGACCCCAACCAGCATCTATCTCGCAAATCGAGGCTACAAGACCGCCAACATTCCGCTCGTGCCGAATGTTCCCCTACCGCACGCACTTGCCTTTCTGCGACACCCTCTTGTTGTCGGTCTGGTTGCATCAGCCGATCGCATTGTGCAGATTAGGCAGAATCGCTTGCTCTCCCTCAATGCCGACGCCCGGACCGACTACGTCGATCGGATCGCGGTGGTGGAGGAAATCGCAGCCTCGCGCCGCCTCTTTGCAGAGCGTGGCTGGCCGACAATCGATGTTTCGCGCCGGTCGATTGAGGAAACTGCCGCCGCGGTGCTCGACCTCTATCGCGCCCATCGCTTGAAGTTCATCGCGGACGGCTAGTTCACGTGCAATCCAGGGCCTCAGGGAACGGGACGATCTGGGCGGGAGAGCGCCCTCTCATTCTCGCCTCCAAGAGTTCGAGCCGACTCTCAGTGTTGAACGCGGCGGGGCTCGCGGCCGAGGTTGTACCCCCGCGGCTCGATGAGCGGGCGGTGGAAGAGCATTTCATTGCCGAAGGCGGACCCATCGGCGATCTGGCGATGTGTTTGGCGGAAGCGAAGGCAGTCGCTGTCAGTTGCCTGCGCCCGGAGGCCTATTGTATCGGCGCCGACCAGACACTGATGGTGGGTGAGCGCCTCCTGCACAAGTCGCGCGATTTCGGCGAGGCTGCATCGTCGCTCGCGGCGCTGTCGGGACGAACCCATCGGCTGACTTCCGCCTTCTGCGTCGCGCGTGGCGGCAAACCCCTTTATTCGGAAAGCGATTCGGCGGATCTTCACATGCGCTCCCTCGATGCGGGTGAAATCGCGCGCTATTTGGAGCTTGCCGGTCCGGCAGTTCTTTCCAGCGTCGGCTGCTATCAGGTTGAACGGCTTGGAATGAATCTGTTTGATTGGATCCAGGGAGATCACGGGACAATCCGTGGATTGCCGATACTCAAGCTTCTCGGCTGGCTTCGGCGGGAGGGACTGACTCTGATTTGAACAACTCATTCCTGGGAGTGGATCGAGGGAAGTCGTCAACGGGCACCGTTTGCCGGGTACTTAAAAACATAAACATAGAGAAAGAATGACCACTACCCGGCTCTCGCTCACCCCGTCGAGCCGGACGGTGCGGGGCGCTCCCCTGAACACCCCATACATCGCCGACGCCCCGTTCACCTTCAAACGCGAAAAGGGCTGCGGCCTTCGCCGGGCTTTGCTAAACGAGGCTGCGATTTTGAGGACAACCCGGTGAATTCGATTTCCCCCGACGCCGCAGCCCAGTCAGCTCGAAGCGTCGGAGAGCGGGCTCTGGAGCATTTCCTTGCGTCCGGCTTCGTACGCATGGAGCCCCCTGTGCTCCATGCAGCGGCGATTTTTCTCGACATGTCAGGGGAAGAGGTTCGCGGGCGCCTGTTCCTGACGAGCGGCGCGTTTGGCGAGGAACTCTGCCTGAGGCCGGAATACACGATCCCGGTTTGTCGCGCCTATCTTGCCTCGAACAGGGTCGGCAGGACCGCCGAATACTCATATCTCGGCCCGGTGTTTCGCTCGCAGGTCGAGGGCGGCGAACGCGCCCAGACCGGCCTCGAGAGCTTCGGCAGAACGGACACGGAAGCCGCAGACGCCGAGATCTTCGCGTTGGCGATGGAAGCCGCGGCTGAAGTCAGCGCTCCGCTTGCCGCGCGCCTCGGCGACGCGGGACTGTTCGACAGCCTGCTCGAGGCGCTGGCGCTGCCGGGCATCTGGCGCCGGCGTCTGCGCCGTGGCGTCGCGCAAGGCCGGGACCTGGCCGCCATCCTCGACGGGCGCAGCGCGAGCGGAACCGCGCAGGCGGGGGTGCTTGCCGCACTGGAAACCGCCGACCACGCCGGCGCCAAGGCGCTGGTGGAGGATCTGCTGACGATCGCCCGGATCGACGCGGTTGGCGGGCGCTCCCCCGGCGAGATCGCCGACAGGTTCCTGGAACAGGCCGCGCTGCGCTCCGGGCCGCCGATCGATCCCGACAAGCGCGGGGCGCTGGAATCCTATCTTTCCGTTTCGGGCGATCCGGACATGGCCGCAACGCGGCTCCGGCAGCTTGCGGATGACACCGGACTCGACCTGGGCCGAGCGCTCGACGGCTTCGAGAGGCGTAACGGCTTCATCGCGGCCCGGGGCATTCCGATCGGTGAGACCGTGTTCAGCGCCGCCTTCGTTCGCGACTTCGACTACTACACCGGCTTCGTGTTCGAGGCGCGCGATCCTGCTAGGCCGGAGGCAAAACCAGCCCTCGGCGGCGGCCGTTATGATGGGCTCGCGCGCCGCCTCGGCGCGAGCGAGGACATTCCTGCAGTCGGCGCCGCGATCACCATCGACCGACTGCCGAATGGGAGAACCCGCTGATGGCTTCGCAGCCGGTGGGCGCGGAGGCGCCTTTCGTACTCGCAGTGCCCTCCAAGGGACGATTGCAGGAGAGCGCCGCAGCGTTTTTCGCCAGGGCCGGGCTCGAACTCCAGCAGGGACGTGGAGCGCGCGACTACCGCGGGACGCTGGTGGGGTTGCCCGGCGTGGAGGTCGCCTATCTGTCGGCCTCCGAGATCGCCGCCCAGCTTTCCGTCGGCGCCGCCCATTTCGGCATTACCGGGGAGGACCTTGTGCGCGAAAAGGTTCCCGATGCGGATCAGCGCCTCGAACTGCTCGCCCCGCTCGGTTTCGGCCGCGCCAATGTGGTCGTCGCGGCACCGCAGGCCTGGATCGACGTGCGCACCATGGCCGATCTCGAGGACGTCGCCTCGGCCTATCGAGCCAAGCGAGGCGAGCGAATACGGGTGGCGACGAAATACGTCAATCTCACCCGGCTTTTTTTCGCAGGCCACGGCGTCGCCGATTATCGCATCGTCGAAAGCCTGGGGGCGACAGAGGGCGCGCCGGCGGCGGGCTCGGCCGAACTGATCGTCGACATCACCACGTCTGGCGCTACGCTCGCGGCCAATGCCCTGAAAACTCTTGACGACGGCGTCATCCTGCGGTCGCAGGCGACATTGGTCGCATCGATGTCGGCGCAGTGGGGGCCAGCCGCGCGCGCGAGCGCCAGGGCGATCCTCGACAGGATCGCGGCGAGCGAGAAAGCCCGCCGGACCAGCGAGGTCCGGTGCCGGCTGCCCGGGTCGGCGGAGGCGATCGTGAAGGCCGCCCGCGAAGCTTTCGAAGCCGTCCCGGCCGCTGGCGACGATGCCAATCCGCACATTGTCGCCCTGCATTGCGCCAAAGCAGCCGCGCCGGAACTCGCCAACTGGCTGCTGGCGCGAGGCGCCGATCGCGTCTGTGTCGCTGGGCTCGAGCAGGTCTACGACGCCCGCAACCCGCTGTTCGAACGGCTGGAGGGGCGCATCGGCCGCAACGAGGGCTAGGACCGCTTCGGTTCTCTCTTTGGCGGAGCCACCGATCAGGCGACGCGCGTGCCGCGCTCATAGCGGATGGCGGGGCCCCGCATCGTCACCAGCTCTTCGGCGGCTGTTGGATGCACGGCCATGGTCGCGTCGAGATCAGATTTCGTTGCGCCCATCGTCATCGCCACAGCGAGAAGCTGGATCATCTCTCCGGCGTCGTGAGCCAGGACATGCGCGCCGACAAGTCTCTGCGACGCCGCGTCGACAATGAGCTTCATGATCGTCCGTTCGGCGGCGCCCGAAAGCGTCGCCTTCATCGGCCGGAAATCCGTCTTGTAGACCTCGACTCCGGAAAATCGCTCGACTGCCTCGGCTTCGGTAAGTCCCACAGCCCCAAGTTCCGGCGTCCCGAACACCACATGGGCGATCGTGTCGTAGCGAATTGGGTTGGCGCCGGGGCCGAATAGCCGGTCGGCCAGCGTTTGGCCCTCGCGGATCGCCACCGGCGTCAGGTTGACGCGGTGCGTCACGTCACCGACCGCGTGGATCGACGGCACGGCGCTTGTCAGATGCTCGTCGACCTTGACTGCGCCGTGGGCACTCAAGGTCACCCCTGCGGCCTCGAGTCCGAGCCCACTCGTATTGGGTAGTCGACCCGTCGCGATCAGCACCTGATCGACCTCGATCGTGCCTCCGTCGGTGAGGTCGACGCAAAACGCGCCGTCGGCCCGCTTCTCGATGCGGGCGGGCAAGCAGCGGAAGCGAAGCGTCACGCCCGAACGCGCGATCGCATCGCGCACGCCTTTGCTCATGTCTTCATCGAAGCCGCGCAGCACGTTCGGGGCGCGCATGATCTGCGTCACCTCCGCGCCCAGCCTCTGAAAGAGAGAGGCGAATTCGACCGCGATGTAGCCGCCGCCCACCACGAGCAGACGGCGAGGGAAGACGGCGAGATCAAACGCCTCGTTGGAGGTGATCGCGTGCTCGAGCCCTTCGACCTCCGGTAGAAGCGTGGGCCGCGATCCCACCGAAACCAGAATATGGCGCGCGGTCATCTCGTTCCCGCTGGATAACCGAATCCGCTGCGGCCCGACGACCGTCGCGCGCTCTTCGATTAGCTCCGCGCCTGACGCCGCGAGATTGTCCCGATAGGCGGCTGAAAGGCGAGTGATTTCCTTTTCCTTGGCGGCGACGAGGCGCGGCCAGTCGAAAGAAATGTCGCCGAGGCGCCAGCCGTAAGCTGCGGCGTTGGCGAAATCGTCGGCGAAGCGACTGGCGTAGACATAGAGCTTCTTCGGCACGCAGCCGCGGACGACGCAAGTCCCCCCGACGCGACTCTCTTCGGCGACGACCGTCCTTGCCCCATGACCGGCGGCGACCCGCGCAGCCCGCACCCCGCCTGATCCGGCGCCTATGACGAAAAAATCGACGTCGAACGCCATCGCGCCAATGCTTCCCAGGAGGTCAAACGTCCGGCTAGAACTCGATGCCCTTCTTCTTCATCTCCTCACGCGCCCGCGCCATGATATCTGTGGACAGCTGCTCGCGCCAAGGCCCCGCAACCGCGCTGAACCTCTGGAGGAAGACCGGCTCAACTGTCAGGTACTTCTTGCCCGTTGGGCTGTCGAAGAAAGCAGCGACGTCCTGGAGTTCCTTCTCGGACATCTGGGAAGCGAGAAGAGCAGCGGCCTGCGCATATATCTGCTGGGCGCTCTTGTCGAACTCCGGCTGGATCGCGCGCAACGTCTCGCGGAGGCTGTCCCTGATCTCGGGCCGTGTATTGGTCACGGTGCGCTCGAGCTGGGTCATAAGGCCCGGGACAATGAGGGCGATCGACTGCTTGATCCCGAGTTCGCCGAGTATCGCGTCGGCGGAGGTGATCGCGGCGGGAGAGGGAGGGGTCGCGGCGGCCGGCGTCGGTGAGTCCGCGGCGAAAGCGCCTACACTGGCAAGCAGGACAGCGCCCAGAAGCAACACTCTTGCGTTTCGTATTACGAACAAAGCGAAGACTCCTCTGGATGATGGGATTTCAGCCGTCGCGGCGGAGCACTTCGACACCGTCGGCGCGCGCGATGATTGCGGTCCGCGCGTAACCGATAAACAGTCCATGTTCCACGACGCCAGGTATCCGCGAGAGGGCCTCGGCAAAGCGCTCGGCATCGGTTATCGCGCCAAACGAACAGTCAAGGATGTAGTGTCCACCATCGGTGACAAACGGTTTTGCTGCGCCCCGCAGATGGATTGGGCCCGTCAGTCCAAGTTCGGCGGCGGCTTGTTCCACGTGGCGACGGGTGGCCGTGAAACCGAACGGTACGACCTCTACCGGCAACGGAAACGCGCCGAGGCAAGCGACGAGCTTGGTAGCGTCGGCGATTACGGCCATCCGTGCGGCGGCCGCGGCGACGATCTTCTCCCGCAGCAAGGCGCCTCCGCCACCCTTGATCAGCCTGAATTCGTGATCGATCTCGTCCGCGCCATCCACTACCAGATCGAGCTCTGGAATCTCCTCCAACGTCGCCAGCGGAATGCCCAACGCTTTCGCTTGGGCAGCCGTCGCCTCCGATGTGGCCACGCAGCGGACGTCGAGTTCAGCGGCTACCTTCTCTCCGACGAGATCCACGAAATGTCGCGCAGTTGAGCCCGTGCCGAGACCTAGCCGCATCCCCGGCTCAATGAGCTCGATCGCGCGCCGCGCCGCCTCCTGCTTCTGCCGATCGCTATGCGCGGTTGCGGTCATCGCCTGCCGTCCACTGGCCTTTCCCGACCTTCTGAAGCCCTCAAACCGACGAGGAGCACGGATCGGGGGATCCGACTGCGATGTCGCGCGCCTCCGAAGCGAGGAGTCGAGGTCGCTTTAGCGGCTCATGAGGGCCAAGGCAAATGGGGATTCGAAGCCTATTTTGGCGCTGCCGCGACTACATCCTCGAAACTTCGCAGTCCGGTGGTCGGCGCATTAACGAGAACCGCCATATTGCCCGGCGCATGCAGGTTCTTCCACATCTTCGTGTGCGCCATAGGAATTTGCGCCCACGGGAACACCTCTGACAGGCAAGGATCGATCCGCCGTTCGATCACGAACTTGTTGGCCGCCGATGCCTGCTTCAGGTTGGCGAAGTGCGAACCCTGGATTCGCTTCTGCCGCATCCAGACGAATCGGGCATCGAAGGTCAGATTGAATCCCGTCGTGCCCGCACAGAACACAACCATCCCGCCCCGCTTGACGACAAAGCATGAGGCCGGAAATGTCTGTTCACCCGGGTGCTCGAAGACCACATCGACATCTTTCTTGCCTGTGATATCCCAGATCGCCTTGCCGAACTTGCGAGCCTCGGCCATGTACGCGCTGTATTCGGCTGTGTTTACCTTTGGCAACTGACCCCAGCAATTGAAGTTCTTGCGATTGATGACGCCCTTTGCGCCCAGCGACATCACGTAGTCTCTCTTCGTTTCGTCGGATATGACTCCGATCGCGTTTGCGCCGGCCGCTGCGCAGAGTTGGACGCCGAATACCCCCAACCCGCCAGAAGCGCCCCAAACCAGAACATTGTCCCCGGGACGCAACCGGTGGGGCTCGTGCCCGAACAGCATACGGTAAGCCGTGGCGAGCGTCAGGGTATACGAGGCCGACTCTTCCCAGGTCAGGTGCTTGGGTCTTGTCATCAGCTGGCGATCCTGCACGCGACAGAACTGGGCGAACGAGCCGTCTGGCGTCTCATAGCCCCAAATGCGCTGCGAAGCGGAGAACATTGGGTCGCCTCCGTTGCATTCCTCGTCATCGCCGTCGTCCTGGTTGCAATGGACGACGACCTCATCGCCGACTTTCCAGCGCTTGACCTTGGAGCCGACCGCCCAGACGACTCCAGAGGCATCGGACCCCGCAATGTGATATGGATTCTTGTGGACGTCGAGTACGGAGACGGGTTCCCCGAGCGCCGCCCAAACTCCATTGTAATTAACGCCCGCCGCCATCACGAGCACGAGGACGTCGTGACTGTCGAGGCTCCATGTGGGCACGACTTCGACCTGCATCGATTCTTCGGGGGGACCGTGTCTCTCCTTTCGGACGACCCATGCATACATCGACTTTGGAACGTGACCCAACGGCGGGACCTCGCCGATTTCATACAGATCCTTGACCGGCGCATCGACCGACAGATTCTTGCCGGCAGGGCGAGTGTTCATTGGGTTCCTCGAAACTTGGCGCGCTACCAACCGTGCTCTGGACAGTTCGTATATTGCGCCGCAGCATGAATCATCGCGCTTTGGCGGCAGAAAATCAATCCCAGTTTTCCCAAGCGCTCCCCTGGTTACGCGGCCCAAGTGCCGGTTAGACTAAAGTATGCTTTGAGATCTGCCGCGTTCTTCAGTCTGGCGTAGCGCACAGATTCAGTATGGCGCGCGCGGCCGGTTTCTGCGATTGTGCCCCGCACAAAAATGGTCTTGGAGCAAGATCCGGGAATCGCTCGTCAGTACCGAGCAAGAGGATAGGCATGGCGGAAGCAGATGGGCTGGCGCTCGGGGCGCGTCGGGACAAACCTTGGATCTTCCGTACCTACGCGGGCCATTCGACAGCGAGGGAATTGAACCGGCTGTACCGCCAGAACCTGTCCAAGGGGCAGACGGGGCTTTCCATTGCATTCGACCTGCCGACCCAGACCGGATTCGACAGCGACCACATTCTGGCGCGGGGCGAGGTAGGCAAGGTTGGCGTGGCCATATCGCATATTGGCGACATGCGGGCCCTATTCGAGGAAATCCCCCTCTCCTCGATGAACACTTCGATGACCATCAACGCCACTGCGCCGTGGCTGATGGCGCTGTACATCGCGGTGGCCGACGAGCAAGGCGCACGGCGCAGGGAGCTTCAGGGCACGACCCAGAACGACATCATCAAGGAATATCTGGCGCGTGGCTCCTATGTCTTCCCGCCCGACGCTTCTCTCAGGCTGACCAAGGATATGATCCTGTTCGGCACCCGAGAGACGCCGAAATGGAATCCGATGAACGTTTGCTCGTATCATCTGCAGGAGGCGGGTGCGACGCCCGTGCAGGAGCTGAGCTACGCTTTGGCGACGGCGATTGCCGTTCTGGATCGGGTGCGTCAGTCAGGCGAGGTTGACGAGAAAGGCTTCGGCGAGGTCGTCGGGCGGATTTCGTTTTTCGTCAATGCCGGCATGCGCTTCGTCACAGAACTCGCGAAGATGCGGGCGTTTGTCGAATTATGGGATGAAATCACGCGGGACCTTTTCGGTGTGAGGGATCCCTCCAAGCGGCGGTTCCGATACGGAGTCCAAGTCAATTCGCTGGGTCTGACCGAGCAGCAGCCAGAGAACAACGCCTATCGGATCTTGATCGAGATGCTGTCGGTGGTGTTGTCGAAGAAGGCGCGCGCCCGAGCCGTTCAGTTGCCCGCGTGGAACGAGGCGCTTGGTCTGCCCCGGCTGTTTGACCAGCAATGGTCGCTGCGCCTGCAGCAGATTTTGGCGTATGAGACGGACCTGCTCGAATTCGGCGACATTTTCGACGGCAGCAATGAAGTCGAGGCGATGGTCGCGAAGCTCAAGGAAGAGGCGCTGGCCGAGATCGCCGCCATTGACGCTATGGGCGGGGCGGTCAAGGCGATCGAAAGCGGAGTGTTGAAGGCGAAACTCGTTGAGTCCAACACTCGCCGTCTTGAGGCGATCGAGCGCGGCGAGCAAATCGTCGTCGGCGTCAACGCGTTCACCAACTCCGAGCCGTCGCCGCTGACAGCGGGCGAAAACGCAATCATGGTTCCGTCTGCCGAAGCCGAAGCCGAGCAGGTCGCGCGGCTCAAGGCCTGGCGAAAAGAGCGCGACGCGGCGCGCGTGCGCGAAGCGCTTCGAGCGCTGCGCGCGGCTGCCGTCAGCGGGGCCAACATCATGCCGGTGTCGATCGACGCAGCGAAGGCTGGCGCCACGACGGGCGAATGGGGCGATGCGCTGAGGGCGGAGTTCGGCGTCTTCCGCGCCCCGACCGGTGTTTCGCCACGCGCCCGTCAGGAAGCGGCGGGCCTCGATCCGCTGCGCGGTGAGGTCGAGCGCGTTTCCCTTAAACTCGGCCGCCGGATCAAGTTCCTGATCGGCAAGCCGGGCCTGGACGGCCACTCCAACGGTGCCGAGCAGATCGCCGTACGCGCCATCGACGCGGGCATGGATGTGGTCTACGACGGTATTCGGCTCACTCCGGCCGAGATCGTCGACGCCGCCAAGTCGGGCGTCCACTGCGTCGGCCTGTCGATCCTGTCTGGATCGCACATCGCCCTTACCGAAGAGGTGCTCAGACTCTTGCGTGAGGCGGGGCTTGAGCGTGTACCTTTGGTCGTGGGCGGCATTATTCCAACTGCCGACGCCGATCGACTTCGCGTAGCTGGAGTTGCGGCGGTTTACACTCCCAAGGATTTCGAAATCAACGCCATGCTCGGATCCATTGTCTCTGAGATCGAGCGCCGTTTCGACAAGGACTCGCAAGCAGGAGGGCGCTGACCCGTTTCCGGCGCTGGAGACATGAAGGACCGTTGCGCCAGCGAGGATCAGCCGCTTTGCTCAGGCGGCAACTGGCGGAACACTGGGGCGCTTGCCGCGTTTATGCGGCCGCATCAAGCAATGGAAAACCTGAGTTCGATCTCGCGTAGGCAAACTTGCTCGGGAACTCGGGCGTGGACAGCTGTCATCCGACTAGTCTAGCGGATCCGGAGGAGATGGAAGCACCCGGCGATCAAACAGGAGCCCGAGTATCGGCTCACGCTCGCATGCGAATGCGCCGGCGGCTGGCCGCCGGCGCCCCTTGCAGTCGATGTGGACGTTCAGCGGATGCCCGCGTCGATCAGCTTGGTCAGCGCGTCGATCGTCTTCGGCGTCACGACGCCCGCGCCGGTGTTCAACGAAAGGCCCGGCATCTTGTATTTTGCGGTCATGACGCACTGCACGACCGGCATGAAGCCTTGCAGGTACAGCAGTTGGTCGAGCGTCGCGCTCACGTAGCCTGACTTCAGCGCGCCGATCGTCCCGGGCGCAAGGTCGATGCCGCCGACTACGATGTCGCCGGGCTTCTTGCCGGCCTTCTTCAACACCTGATCCATGACGCTAGTCACGCCGCCGTGCTGCGTGCCGATCGCCTTCAGGTTCGGATGCGCGCCGATATAGGCGGCGAGGACCGGCACGCCTAGTGAGGTGTCGCTGTTGACCTCTTGGGTAATCTCGAGGCGGTCAACCTTCAGACCCGCCTTCTCCAGCGTATCGGCGAGGCCCTTTTCGGACTGGCCGCGCTCGGCCTGGCTGAAAACGCCGTAAACCATTGCCTCGTCGCCCGATTTCAGGCCCTGAGCCAGCATGGCGTTAGCTGTCAGCGCGCCGCCCGCATAGAGGTCAACCCCGGCGTAGCCGAGACCCTTGGTTCCGAACTCCTTCTGCAGGTCGGTCATCGGCGAATTGCCGACCGTGACGACGATGCCCTGATCCGTCGCCTGCTTGACTAGGTCGTGAAACGCCGTCGAACCCGGGTGGCCCATGATCTCGATGCAGCTCGGCTTGGCGGCCATCGCCTCCTTGAACTGATTGATCATGGTTTCCGGGGCCCAGGCCGAGAACTGCGACTTGAGGTCTACGCCGAAGGCTTCGGCGGCTTCCTTCGCCCCGGTCTGACGGGCGAGCGTCGCGCCGTCGCCGGGGTTGCCGCCCATCTGCATGTACATCACCACGCCCTTGCCGATCGGATCGGCCGAGGCCGGAGCCGCAATCGCGGCAACCGCCGCCGCCGCGCCGCCGATCAGAAGTATATTGGACAAACGCATTCTGTCTCTCCCTAGAGTTTCGGGTCCGCCTCCCTCGACGGCCCGTTCTTCATTCGGCAGCGCGTGCGCTGCCGAATCTCCTGAACGACCCCAACCGGGCAAGAAACGCCTGCCGACGGTGGGGTTCATCGACGTACATGTAGAAGATGATCGCAGTGAGAAAGATGAGCCCCTGCACTGTGCGCACCCAGGCCCCGGTCAGGCCCGCGGCGACTAGGCCAGCCTCGATCATGCCGATGATCAGGCAGCCGAACAGCGTGCCGAGGATCGTTGCGCGCCCGCCGAAGATCGAGGTGCCCCCGATCAGGACCGAAGCGATGGCGGTCAAAAGATATCCCTGGCCCTGGTTGCCGAAGTAGTTCTTGTTCTCGAGCGTCAGGATGACGGCGGCGCAGCCGGCGAGAAAGCCCATCAGGGTGAAGATCTTGATCTTCTCGCGGTCGACGTCAATGCCGACCACCCGTGACACGTCGTTCGAGTCGCCGATGAACAAGGTGTGCTCGCCGAAGCGGTGGCGCGTGAGGATAAGCCAGAGGAAGCCGACGATGATCACCGTCCACAGCCCCTGGATCGACACTTCCTGCAGCCAGGGAACGCTCGTCATCGAAGCGAAGGGGCGACCGACGATCCACTGCCAGACCGAACTCTCCTCGGCGCCGCGCAGCGCATAAGACTTGCCGCCCGACAGGACCGTCGCCATCCCGGCCCAGAAGAACTGGGTCCCGAGCGTCGTCATGAAGGACGGAATGCCTACCTTG